>CAWFBW010000007.1:0-666985 GCA_963814165.1 uncultured Acidobacteriaceae bacterium
GTCGACCTGTCCGTTCGGGACGAAGGCGTAGTCGGCGACGACCTGGTGCGACGCCAGATCCACTTTCATCAAGTGACCCTGAACCAGAGGGTTGTCGCAGTTGCTCGCCACGCCGATGTACGCGGCGCCGTTGACGATGAGCGGGCTCGCCCAGTTGTAGTGCGCGCCGGTCTTCGCGAGTTGTCCCCGGTGAAGATTTTCCACAACACCGCCCCTGTCGTCGCGTCGAGCGCATACCAGTACGTGTCGCCTCCGCCGACGTATACGACGCCATTCACAACTGTGGCCGCCGACGTGATGCCGAGTGTCGGCGGATAACACGCCGCGTCGTTCGTGAGACCGAGGAACTGCTTCCAGATGACGGCGCCGTTCGCGGTGTTGATCGCGTACTCGAAGCCATCCCATGCACCAATGTACGCGGTGGTCCGACGATCGACGCCGAGGTCGCGATCGGGCCTCCGTCTTGTATGACCACTTCAGCTTCAGCAGAGGAGCGTTCGCGACGTTGAGCTTCGGATCAACGGTGGCCGCGGTGCGCGCCGGATTCTGAAGGTACGTAGGCCAGTCCTGGTAGCTGGCCGCAGCGGCGCTCGGCGCCGAGGCGACATCCCCACCAATGACGACCCGATGATCACGCCGACGGTGGCAGACGATCAGCCGCGACCGCGTCATCCGTCCCCATACACCGCGTCGCCGCTCGGAATTCAAACCACCAGGTGGGTTGGTGCCGGCATGCGCTCAATGCCTTGCGCCGCAGGCCGCGCGTTCCGGAGGCAGGACCGAGCTGGGACAGCGGACCGTACATGCGTCCCACTTTCGCGGAACCGCACGCCGCAATCACACGGAGGTTGGCACCCGACGGTTCGCCGGCGGTCCGAGGCAGGTGCGTGACGCCGACCTCGACGATTCGGCAACCCGAGCGCGCGATCGTACCATGATTTCGGTGTTGATGAGCGCGCCCCGGCTCTCGATCGTCAGGCTGTTGAGCGACGTCGCGACGGAACAGCTTGAACGCGCAGTCGATGTCGCGCACCGGCACGTAGAACAGCAGTCGGACCAGCCGATTCCATCCCCAAGCGTTGATCTTCCGCGGCAACGGATCACGACGCTGTTTCCGGTAGCCGGCAATCACATCGGCTTCGCCGACCCATGCGAGCAGCAGGGGCAACTCGTCCATGTCGAACTGGTTGTCAGCGTCGGTAAAGAACACGTAGTCGAGGACCGCGGCGCTGAACCCCGTGCGCAGGGCTTGGCCATAGCCGCGGTTCTCGAGTGGCGGACGAGCCGGATCGCCGGATCACGCGCAGCCTCGTGCTCGACGATTGTCGCGGTTGCATCGCTCGATCCGTCGTCGACGACGACGATCTCGTAGGACGCGCAATGCTGCGCTGCGACGACCGACGTCTTCCGGACCGCCTGCGCGATATTTGCCTCTTCGTTGTAGGCCGGCAGAACGAAGGAAACACTCGGGCGATAATCGCCCAAGATCACAGTGTGATCCTGACTGTCTGCGCGCCGCATGGAATCCGACATGCTGCGAGACAGAGAGTCGAGGCCGATTTCCGCCGCCATGCGAATTCCGCCTTCCCAGACACCATGGTTGTTGCCGTCGTGGTTGTTTGCCTGTCGGCTGCGGCCGGGCGCGCCACCACGAACGGGCTCACTCGCTGATCAACAGAGCCTCGCTATGTCGGTCTGATACCGCGCGGCCGCAGATTCGTTCCCGCCTCGCGCCGATTCAGTGCCGACGTATCACCGCCGCGTCGGAACACTCTGAGATGCACTGTGACAACACGCAGCGGCCGATCTCACCAGTCGCATGGGGTTCGTTCTACGACCCCGGCCAGAATGCCAATACACCGCCGCCGACGACACGCCACAACATCAGGCAGATTGATACTGCTTCTTGTGGATCGCCGCCCCGCGCCTAGACCCCGATTACGATGATCTCATGGCCGACGACGACTACCAGGGACTCGAAGATCGGCTCCGACAGCACCTTGCCGCCGACGCGGTTCCGGCGGATGTGCTGACACGCGCCGCGCCGCTCTGAGGCCGCGCTTGTCGACGTCGACGCTGCTCCCGCTCGAGTCGACACCGGTCGAAATACGCAAAAACCGGTTCTGACCGCCGTTTGACGTTCGCCGACAGCGAGGTCCGCGTCGATGTCGAAATGGCATACGACCGGGACAGCCAGCAGTTGGCGGGGACGCTGTCGCGGGAAAACCATCGCGGCGTCCCTGTGTGCGGAGCGAGCGATGTACCCGTTGAGGGTCGACGACGACGGGCGCTTCCCGCACAGTCGAAATGAGTCCGGTTTGCGTGATCCTTGACGTCGAGACCGCGTCGGGTTTTCGTCGCTCCGTTCACAGCGAGTGGTTCTCGGTGTGAACACCCGTAAGCTATCGAATGAGCGGTTTGTGCATCGCCGGTAGGAGCAGTTCTCGAAATGTGAACGCTCTATGCGTCGAGGGTCCAGCGAATTCTCTATTTGACACGATCACTCTGCGCTTCCTAGCCTGCGAACTCGGCAAGAAGCCGCCGACGCGAATAGTGGCAACGCATCGGGCTGAGGGACGGGACGCGGGATGCGTGGGAAGACGAACGCCGAACTTTCGGACCTCGTCGCACGGGCGTTGAATCGTGATCAGCGGGCCTGGGACGAGATCGTCGAACGCTTCGGCGGTTTGGTCTGGTCGGTCACGCGCAGCTTCGGTCTGTCGACAATCGACGCCGCCGAGGTGAGCCAAGTGACCTGGCTGCGGCTCGCGGAGCATCTCGATCGTATCGAACGTCCGGACCGGCTCGGCGCGTGCGGCTCGGACCGCGGCAAAAAGGGAGTCGATTCGCTATCGGAAACAAGCCGCGGCTCTCAGTTCCAAGCGAAGCGAACATCCTCGAGCGTCGGCTGGCGTCGGGAGGTTCGGCGGATAGCCGCGGCTCAACACGAACACGACGTCGCGCTCATGCAGGCGTTCGAACAACTCCCTGACCGATCGCGCGTGCTCCTTACGATGTTGCTGAACGATCCGCCGCTGTCGTACGCCGAGATCTCGAGCGCGCTCGACATGTCGATCGGAAGCATTGGCCGACGCGAGCTCACGCGTTGGCCGTACTCCGACAGCTCGTCGAGGTGGCCGGCGTATCAGTCGACGATTGATCGAAGCCATGAAGGTACAGCCGCTCACCGTCTTCGGCGCCCGGTGGTCATTCGACGCCTGAAGATCTCCCTCAGCCTCGCGCGCAGTTCCCATACGACGAGAGTTCGCGCCCACGCCAACCCAGTAGAGGAGATCCTTCCCAAAGTCCTCGTTCGCATCAGGTTCCTTGTGCCTCAATCTCATGAATGCCTACTTCAATGTGTCGACGCCCAAACTTCCGGCTTGTCATCGTCGACCCGAAGATCACGACCCTTCCTCACCCACGACGTCCGCACGATCGAGCAGCATGAGCAAGACACTATGGCGGTGATCCCTTGCTCGCCGCGCTCTCGCGCGTAGGCCTTTCCCTCGGTCCGGTTGCGGGCGCGGGGGTTCCCCGAAGAATGATTCCGGCAGGAATTCCGAGCACTGCGTGACCGCGTTTGATACGACGCCGCTCGATTCGCCGCGAACCGAGACTTCAGCAAACCGAGACTTCGGGGCGGAGGTATCAAATGCGCCGCCTGTCACTCAGTTCGTCAGTGGCTGGTGACTGCCGTCGGGGCTGCGCAGCGGGTCAGACGCGAGGGGGCGGCGGTAGTGAGAGAGGGTGACGGATGCACAACGTGCGTACCCAACATGGTCTACGACGTTGGCTCGCCGGAGCCGGAAGTGTCTTGCTCGTCACGGCGCTCGCGGTCGGAGCCGTCGGAATCACCCCTCCCGCGTCGGCCGCCGCAAGCGGCGAGGATTGGCCGATGTTTCTGCACGACGTGGCACGGACGAATGCAACAACCGACGCAACGTTGACGTCTGCGTCGGCGCCGCTCATGAAACTGAACTGGAAGTTCACATCGGGCGGACCCATCGCCTCGTCCGTCTCTATCGTGGGCAACACGGCGTATGTCGGAAGCTGGGACGGATACGTCAACGCAATCAACACCGCGAACGGTTCGCTGTTATGGAAGACGAACCTTGGCGTCACGAACGACCTGGGATGCAATCCGGCAACGATCGGCGTTACCTCCGCGCCTGCCGTCGTAGGCGGCGTGCTCTACGTCGGCGGCGGGGACACGCGCTGGTACGCACTGGATCCTGCAAGCGGGACAGTGCTCTGGAGTGTCTTCACCGGAGACAACTCGGAGGCAGGTGCGCACTACAACTGGTCGAGCCCGCTCATCTTCAACGGTGCGGCGTACATCGGCGTTGCTAGCAACTGCGATAATCCGCTCGTACAAGGTCACCTCATGAAGGTTGATCTCGCCTCTCACCAGGTGGTGGCGGACTACAACTTCGTTCCCAACGGACAAGTTGGCGGCGGTATCTGGACGACTCCCGCCCTCGATGCGGCGACCAACACGATCTTCGTTTCCACGGGCACGCTGAATGACTACACGCAGACGCAGTCCCAGGCGATCGTCGCCCTCGATGCCACAACGCTGCAGTACAAGAGTTCGTGGCAATGCCGCTCGACGCAGCCGTGTCCGACTCCGATTGGGGGACCACGCCGACGCTCGTGACAGATTCCAAAGGAGATCATCTGCTCGCCGCCGCGAACAAGAACGGAGTCGTGTACACGTTCGATCGAAACAACCTTGCGGCCGGTCCGATCTGGCAGCGGCGAATCGCGATCGGCGGAGCCTGCCCCACGTGCGGCGAGCGGCTCGCTCGCATCCGGAATCGCAGCGAACGGGATGCTCTACTTCGCGGGCGGACGGAACGTGACGAACGGTCGACGGGTCCGGAGGCTCGCTCTCCGCCCTCGATCCATCAACCGGCGCGATTGCATGGGTGCGCCAGACCGAACAGCCGATCATCGGATCACCGGCGTATGTGAACGGCCTCGTCGGTGTCGTCGCCGGCAACATGTTCGAAGTCATCGACACGACGAACGGCGCCCTCTTGTATTCGTACATGCTCGGCGCGACGGGCTATGGCGCAGTGTCAGCGGCGTACGGCGTCTTCTACTTGGGTGCTCTCGACGGCAACGTCTACGCATTCGGAGTGGGCACACAACACACGCCGACGGCCGATCCGAACTGCCCGGCCGGCCTGGTCTGCCCAAGACATCCACTCTCCCTCGGCGCACGGAAGTGAGTCCACGAACAGCGGCGTGCTCACCGTCAATGGTGCGGGCACAGGCATCAAGGGCACCGGGGACCAGTTTCGCTTTGTCGCAACGATATTGCCGGCGGACGCGGAAACGAGTGTGCGGCTCGTCTCACAGGTCACTGACCCGATGTAGGCTTGAAACGACCGGCCGGATACGCGGTGCGCCAGAGCGAGGAACCGACGTCGCCGTTGTTGCACACGTTTCTACTGGCGTATCCCAACGATTCGCCGACATCGCTGCACCTGATCTACCGCTCCGGATGGCGCGGCCAAGAACGTGGTCGACCAAAAGGTCGTGGCGTCCCTCTCGCCGCCCGTGTCGCTGATGATCCAACACGTCGGAAACCTCTTTTCAGCCGGGATCTCGAACGACGGCGTGAACTACCAACTGGTCCCGGGAACGACGGTTGATCTCGAGATGCCCACGACCGTGAAGCACGGCATCATCGTCGCTTCCGCCGCGTCGAACATCCTCGGCTCGGCTTCGTTCCCGGACACTGCGATCGGCTCCTCGGTTACGACCACGATGGTTCCGGCGGCGCCGCCTGCAATCCGCGTGCCCGGCGCCCTGGTCCTGCACCGACATCGGCAATCCGGCACCCATCGGAGACGCCACGAAGTCGGGTGCTTCGATCTGGTCGCGGGCACCGGGACGACCGGGTTCGGCGACATCACCGATTCCGCGCACTTCGTCTATCAACCGGCCACGAGCGACCAGACGATCAGCGCGCAGGTCGCCACCGCCTCCGGCAGGCCACGAAAGCCCAAGAACGAGGACATGGTGCCGCGCCGAGTACCTTGCCGACGGCAGCGATGTACAGCGTGTCGCTGCAATCCCAGCGGATCGGCCACGATCCGCTGGCGGGTCAACGACGGGGTCAAGACGTCGACGAACATTCCGTACCGGTCGACCGCGTCCTCACCGGCGTATTTGGCGATCGCACGCTCACGATACTCGCTTCAACCCTGCGATCACGTTCTTCTCGACGCAGACGTCAGCTGACGGCATCAGTTGGTCGCCGGTACTCGGCTCTTGGGTCGCGATCGACATGGGCCCGTCGTACCTGGTCGGGTTGGTGGCGAGCGCTCGACGACCACTGCGATAGTGCCCGCGGTATTCAACGCAGTGACGTTGACACCCACGACCCCCACGCCGAGCGTCTGTCCTTCCGACTTCTAGTGTATTGACATCGGCACGGGTGTTCAGCACGGGCAACCAGACGTTCGGTGAACAGCACGGGACGATGCAAGCCAGCGGGAACGTCAGAGGCGTCTACGACCAGTTCCGGGTCACACGTACCAAAACTTCCCCGTCGACACCGCGAACTCGACCAACGGAGACGGCCGGGGTCAGCGCCCACGTAGTGTCACAGACCGGCGGCGACGTAGGAACGCAATCGGGCGTCATGATCCGCTCCGGCGTCGATCCGCAGGCGGCGTACCTCAATCTCATCACGCCCACGAACAACGTCGTCGTCAAGTGGCGCTCGACGTTTGCCGGCAATACGTCGACCACGCAGCTCCCAGCAGCGCGGGCGCTCCGCTGTGGGTCCTACGCGTCGCGCTACACCGACCCGGCGACGCACACCGTCTCTTACAGCCGCGTTCACATCGTCCGATGGGGCGAACTTCGATTACGTCCCCGGTTCGCGGATCACACACTCAACCTGCCGCAGCCACTCGTCGCCGGAATCGCGACCGACGCGAACAGAGCGAACCTCGTCGCCACCGTAACGTTCACGAACGTCGCGCAGCTCGCCGGATCGCAGCCGCCGCCGCTGACGTGCCCGGCCGCGTGGAGTTGTATTACCGACGTCGGCGGCGCGCTTCCGCCGGGGCAGGATCAGCTCGCGGATACAGGTACGTGGAACGAGTTTACAGGCGGCAGCGATATCTGGGCGCAAACGGATTCGTTCCCACTTCGTGTCGAAGACCTTGCCCGCCGACGGCACCGTCGTCACGCACGTGACGGCGCAACAAGCGACGAACCCCTGGGCCAAGGCGGGCCCGATGATTCCGCACGTCCACCACTGCCGGATCGCCGTACTACGGGCGCGGTTCGTGACGCCGAACAACGGGGATCGCGGTGCATGCGCCAGGCGACTCAAGATGGAACAAGCTCGCAGATTCTCCGTCCCAGGAACCGTACGGACGACGTATCTCATGGTGGCTCGTACACGACCAGCGGGAGTTCCTGCGCGGGCCTGTACACGGCTTACACCTCGCCTGACGGCGACACTTGACGAGCACGATTCCCGGTTCTACTACTGCGATCGCCGCGCATCGGGAACCTCGCCGGCATCGCCATGACCTCGCACGCACAGGGAACCGCCGGTTCCGTCACGTTCGACGACATCGCGATCATGAGCACCAGAATTGCCGCCGCCCGGGATGGGCTGTCCGAACGGTTGGTCGTGCAGTGACATAGCGTCGGATCCCATGGGCGGCCAGACGCTGTCCGCCGGCAGTTGGAGCATTCAAGGTGGCGGGAGTGACATCTTCGGCACCGCGGATTCGTTCCACTTCGTGTCGCAGACCTTGCCCGCCGACGGGACCATCAGCGCGCGCGGCATGGCAAACGGCGACGAGCGGCTGGGCCAAGGCGGGCCCGATGGCGCGCGCCAGTCCACCGATCCCGCATCGCCGTACTACGCAGTGCTCGTGACACCGAGCAACGGCGTCGTCGTGCAGTGGCGTCAGACGCTCGGCGCCGGAACGAACCAGATCAAGGTCCCCACGTTGTCGGTACCCGTGTACCTGCAACTGACGCGCGCCGGCACGACCTTCTCGGCGGCAACATCACCCGATGGCATCACCTGGACACCGGTACCCGGCTCCTCGGTCTCGGTGCCGCAACTCACCGGCACCGTGCTTCAGGGCTTCGCCGTCACGTCGCACAACGCCACCAAGATCAGCACCGCCGTCTTCGACAACGTCACGACCACACAGTCGGCGCCGATGACGTGTCCGAACGGTTGGTCGTGCAGTGACATCGCGTCGGATCCCATGGGCGGCCAGACGCTGTCCGCCGGCAGTTGGAGCATTCAAGGTGGCGGGAGTGACATCTTCGGCACCGCGGATTCGTTCCACTTCGTGTCGCAGACCTTGCCCGCCGACGGGACCATCAGCACCGCGCGGCATCGCAAACGGCGACGAGCGGCTGGGCCAAGGCGGGCCCGATGCACGCGCCAGTCCACCGATCCCGCATCGCCGTACTACGCAGTGCTCGTGACACCGAGCAACGGCGTCGTCGTGCAGTGGCGTCAGACGCTCGGCGCCGGAACGAACCAGATCAAGGTCCCCACGTTGTCGGTACCCGTGTACCTGCAACTGACGCCGCGCCGGCACGACCTTCTCGGCGGCAACATCACCCGATGGCATCACCTGGACACCGGTACCCGGCTCCTCGGTCTCGGTGCCGCAACTCACCGGCACCGTGCTTCAGGGCTTCGCCGTCACGTCGCACAACGCCACCAAGATCAGCACCGCCGTCTTCGACAACGTCACGACCATGGGATCCTGACGGGCCCGCCGAGCTCGCGGTGGCCTGGCCTTCCCCCTTCTCGCCCCTCACGCAGCTGCGCCGGCTTCTTACCGCCGAAACGTTAAGAAACCGGCCGCCCGGTCGATTCGGGAGCCGAGGTCTCTCGATGACCGCATGGGGGTATTGAAATGCGAGCAATTCATATATTTCTGTGTATTTCTCTTCTGATGTTGGGGGCGTACGCTGCGGTTCCGGCCAGTGCTTCGTCTCCCGGACACGGGATCTTCCACACGATCTGCGGTTACAGCCATTCGCTGCCCGACGATCCGATCGTGAAACCCGGGCTTCCGGGCCTGTCCCATATGCACGACTTCGGCGGGAACAGCACGACGAACGCGTCGTCCACGTTGGCGTCGCTCAGCGCCGGCACGACGAACTGCTTCGTACACCGCCGGACACGAGGCGGATCGATCGGGTTACTGGGTGCCCCAGCTCATCTTCAACGGGCAGCCGGTGCCGTTCAGCCAGCAGCAGGCGTACTACCAGAGCACGATCGGGCCGGTCGCGACGCCTCCGACCGGGAGCAAGACTCGTCGCGGGGAACTCGATGGCCACCGCGCCGCCGTCGACGAAGGTCGTGAAATTCACCTGCGCCGGCTCGGCGGCTGGAGCATCGGCGGTCATGATGCGCCGCCGATATGTCCCGACGGCTCGTACCTCAAGATCGTCGTCTTCACGCCGAACTGCCTTGCGCACGCTCTTGTGCAAAACGGTCCCGACGGTCGCAATGACACGTCGCAGTCGGCGTGCACGACGAACGGCAGGTGCCCGGTCGGCTACGACCCCATCCTGCAAGCGCGCATCGAGGTGAAATATCCCCGGGCGTCGACGGACAGCGGCAAAGTCGCCTTCTCGTCCGGACCGTATTGGACAATGCACACGGATTGGTTCAACGGGTGGGACCACACGACACTTGATCGCTTCGTGAACGGTTGCGTCAATCGTGGGGTCGATTGCGGCAACACCATGCCGTAGGACGATGCCGTTGGCACTCGTCGCCGGAAGGTCCAGCTAGCTGAGAGTCCGCCACGCCCAGTGCGCGCGCACTCTCTGCTCCTACCGCCGTGGAACTGAATCGGAGTCCTCGATTGCCAGTGCCAGTCGAGGCTCACGGGTTCTGAACAGCACGTGATCGAGCAGCACGAACTGAAGGATCCAAAGTGCGCCGAAGACCGCGAGGTTCGCCGCCGGCAGTGCGATCGAGCGTGCCGCTGAAGACCAACGGGCAGATGCGGCGTCGACCCGCGCCACCGAGATCGTCGAAACGACCATGCCAACGAGGCAAAGCGTCCAGAACGGCACGATCTCCGTGCGACATCGCTCTTGCCCCGCCTTCCCCACACCCAGTATCGGTTCGCAAAGTAGGAGGGCAGAATCCCGCAGCAAACCGCGATGACGTTCGCGGTGCCGCCGCTCACACCGGCGCCGACCGCGAGAGCCACGAGAATGGTCGCGCTGAGAAGCGTCGTTGCGATCGAGACCGAGAAGCACCGCAGAATTCGTCTCGCGAGCGTCATCAGCCCGACGGTGCTACCCGGGCCCGGACGGGCAGCGGACCCTTCAAGAACGTCCAACCGGCGTTCAGAAAGCCGTCTTTCGCCCAGTAGTCGAGTTTGTACAGAATCCCGATCACGGGACCATCGGCGTCGTCACTGGCCGCGGTGATCGCCATCACGAACGGACCCTGCTCCCGGATCCAGCCCGCGTCGAGCGACCCTTCCTTTGGGTAGACGTTGCCAATGAGATCGAGCGTCACGATCAGCGGCCCGGTGGTCGGATCGCTCGCGGACCGCGACCGCAAGCACCCCCGGTCCCCGCTCCCGGGTCCAATCGGCGGCGAGCGACCCCTGCTTGGCCCAGACCGTACCGAAGCGGTCAACGGTGGCCAGCAGCGGGCCGTGCGTGGCGTCGCTCGCGACTGCAACGGAGCGGTCACCCGGGCCCTGCACGCGCACGAGCTCGCTATCGAGTGAGCCTGCCTTCGCCCATGCGGTCCCGGTCGAGTCGAGCGTCACGACCACGGGTCCATCGATCGGATCAGTCGCAACGGCGACCTGTCTGCTCCCGGGACCCTGCTCGAACACCCATCCCGCGTCGAGCGAACCTTGCTTGGCCCAGACGGTTCCCGTCTTGTCGAGCACCGCGATCAGCGGCCCGTTCGTCGCATCGCTCGCCACCGCGAGCTGCTTGATCCCGGGACCCTGCTCGTAGACCCATCCCGCGTTGAGCGAACCTTGCTTGGCCCAGACGGTCCCCGTCTTGTCGAGCACCGCGATCAGCGGCCCGTTCGTCGCATCGCTCGCCACCGCGACGGACTGCGCACCGCTCGGGAGCTCCTGCACCCAACCCGCATCGAGCGAGCCCTCCTTGACGTAGACCGCGCCGGCCGTGTCGCGGTAGGCGACGGCGCGCCGTTCAACGGGTCGCCGGCGACGTCGATCTCCTTGAGCCAGGGTCCGGCGTTCGCGGCGCCGGCGGCAGACGCCGGCACCCCGACCGCGCCAACAATCGCGAGCACGCAGAGCAGGAGCGGCAACGCCGTCCACCACCCGCGACCGTCGTTGCGGCGCCGACCGTCCAGTCCCGCGCACCCTCCCTCGGTGTCTGCCACGCACAGAGCACGCAAGGTGCCCGCTGATACCGCGGGCCGTCAATATCAGCTCGAAACGTTGTCCATCGTCACCGTGCACAGCGTTCCGTTGTGATGCGAGGTCTCCGCGAGTCCTTCGAGCAGGGTTGGACCGATCGCCATGCGTGAACGTCGAGCCGGCGATCAGCGTCCACGTCGACCCGTCGGGCGACGTGTAGGCCGTGAACGTGTTGCCCACAGCACGTCACCTTCAAGAATGCCGGCGTCGTCCCCCCCGGATTCGCCAGCTTGACAGTCGTCCCCCGAGCACATTGCGCTCCTGCACCTTGATACCGACGCCGGGAGATACCAGCACCGCGTAGTTCGGCACGCCGGGATCGGTGCCCGCCCGCAACATCACTCCCGCTTTCGCATTGGAGCTCGTGTTCGTCTGGGTGGCGACCCGCACGCTGACGCTGCCGTCGCCGGTCAACGTCGTCCACACGAAGTGGAACTGATCCGAAGTCCCAGTGATGTCGGTGCCCCCCGCCGTCAGCGTCCACGTGCCCGTGTTGGGATCGAACGACTGACCCCCCGGCGGACTCGGACCGCCGATGTCGCCGCAGGTGAACGGGGCCGGACACGACACCACCGGCACCGTCGTCGAGCTCGACACCGTCGATCCCATGGACGTCGTTGTGCTGGAACTCGTGGCCGTCGTCGAGCTCGAGCTCGAGTTCGTCGTGTTCGTCGTGCTCGTCGTGGACATCGTCGACGTCGTGGTGGTCGTTGTGGTCGCCGTGAGATCGACGGGCAGCGAAACGTTGTCCATGGTCACGGCGGAGGGTGTTCCGTTGTGGTGAGAGGTATCCGCGAGTCCTTCGAGCAGGGTTGGACCGATCGCCATCGTGAACGTCGAGCCGGCGATCAGCGTCCACGTCGACCCGTCGGGCGACGTGTAGGCCGTGAACGTGTTGCCCACACACGTCACCTTCAAGAATGCCGGCGTCGTCCCCCCCGGATTCGCCAGCTTGACAGTCGTCCCCCCGAGCAGATTGCGCTCCTGCACCTTGATACCGGAACCGGGGGACACGAACACCGCGTAGTTCGGCGCGCCGGGATCGGTGCCCGCCCGCAACATCACTCCCGCTTCGCGCTGGAGCTCGTGTTCGTCTGGGTGGCGACCCAGCACGCTGACGCTGCCGTCGCCGGTCAACGTCGTCCACACGAAGTGGAACTGATCCGAAGTCCCGGCGATGTCGGTGCCCCCCGCCGTCAGCGTCCACGTGTTTGTGTTGGGATCGAACGACTGACCCCCCGCGGGGCTCGGACTGCCGATGTCGTCGCAGGTGAACGGGGCCGGACACGAGACCACCGGCACCGGCGCCGGAGCAAGGCTCGAGACGACGACGGAATCCATGGTCGCGACCACGAGTTGCGTCGGAACGTTCGAGCTCACTGCGAGGCCGGCGAGTGGAGTCGGTCCGAGGTCGAGCGACACCGCCGTACCGGGTATCGCGACCCACGTGTAGCCATCGTCGGAGCCATAGGTCGTGACTGTGCTTCCGTTGGCGACGACCCACAGATACGCCGGGAGATGACCATCCTCGTTTGCGACAGTTGCGGCGGGCGCACCGGCACTCGGGCGGTCTTCGATCGTGATTCCGCTTCCCGTGACGAGCGCGGCGTAAAACGCAGCATTCGCGTCGGTGCTGGAGCGCAGCATCGGGCCGCCGTGCGCGTCGACGCCGCCGCTCAGTAAGGCGACGCGCGCGCCGACACCGCCGCGGCCCGACAACGTCCGGGCCACGAAGTGAAACTGATCCACCGATCCACCGATCCCCGCACCTCCGCCCTGAAGCGTCCAGGCACCGGTCGGTGCGTCGAGACTGTCATGGCCGGCGGGGCTCGGATTGCCAATGTCATACGAGGTCCACCCGGTTGCGGAGTCGTTGACCCACATGACACGAGTGGTGTTGGATGCAAAACTGCCGACCGTTGTCACACTGGCGACGACGAGGTCCTCACCCTGCGCCGAGCCGCTGTATGTGAACGCCGCCTGCCCGTTGGCGTCGGTGACCCCCGTGCCCGTGAGGCCCACGTTCGGTCCACTGGTCACGGAAAAACCCACCGTCACATTGGGCAGGCCGCCGCCGGCACCATCGGTGACACTCGCCGTCTCCGTCGTCGATGCCCCCGCGAATGCAGTCGCGACCCCGGGACTCAGGGACAGCCCGGCCGCGCTGACGCCGGACACGCCGATCGGCCGCCACTGCCTCGACTCGTTCCCCTTCGGCGAGCATGATCCTTGGTCGATTCCGCCGGTGTCGAGAACGTGCCGCGCTGTCCACGAGCGTGCTGGGAACTCCGTTGACAGTGATCGTGACCGTCGGCGGGACCGCCACCGGTGTGCAGGTGGGCGGATATGAGCTCGTATCGAAGTTGTCGTGGTTCGGATTGTTCGCCGGCGGGTTCTCGGTGAGGATCACGCTGGTCCCACCCGGCACGGTGAACGAACCCCAAAGGTTGTTGAACACCTTGCCGCCCAGCGACCGACGAGTGGTCGTCCACCGACACGCTGTTCACGGTCACCGGACTCGAACCAGGGTTGTCCAGGCGTATCGCTCCCGCGTCATAGCAGACCGGCAGGGTGCCGCACGCCGTCGTACCACCGGGCACCGTTCCGCCGAGGAAGATCGTGTTCGGGGCACCGGCCCAGGGAACCGGGAACGACGCAGGGTCCGGGGTGTTGATCTCTTTGTCCTCGGCGTAGCCGACATACACCGACAAGCCCGCGACCGACGGCGCCCGCGTCGTCGCCGCATGCCGCGCTGCGCAGCGTCGCGATCGGCGCAACAAGACTCGCCGCAAGGAGGAGCACGGCCAATTGGCGGCGATTGGCTCCCCGCCTCGCACGCCAAACGGTCTTCACTCGTCACCCCCGAGTACTCATACGCTTGCGGGTTTACCCACGCACGCTATCGCGGCCGCGCAATGTCACATGACAGAGGCGGCAATGAGCGGTGTGATACGCCCCGCCGATACTGATACGCCGCGCCGATAATCGCGAGCCGGTCATCAGCGGTCGCGTCAGCCCTGGTCACCGTGTTGACGCAGAAACCGCTCGATCTCGGAGACGAGATCGTCGGTCGATGGCCGCTCTGCTCCTGGTCGATGCGGTCGACGACCTCGGCGCACGTCGGGTCGGGTCGACAAGCCCGCGTCGACACGCGCGACGTACGCGTCGCAACGCGCGTCGAGCGGCCGCAGGTCGATCTCGAGCCGGCCGATCTCGGCGAGCCGCCGCAACACGCGCGCGCACCGCGGGCGGCGACGGCGAGCCCGACGACGTACTGCGGAACCTGAGCCCACAGCCCCGCGCACGGGATGTCGGCGTCGCCGAGCGCGCGCTGCACGATCGTCTGCAGACCGGTCGGCCCGCCGTACGCGCAGCCGCAACGGCGCGAGCTCCTGCGCGAGCGAGCGGTGCGTCGCGCGTCGCCAGGACCGGGACCGGCGCGGCGGTGCGACACGAGCGCCGGCATGCCCGGCCAGCGTGTACCGCGTCGCGCACGCCGAGGCGGCGCGCGGCGTCGACGATCGCCGCGGAGACCGCGGGCCAGCGCAGCGACGGCTCGGGACCGGAGACGAGCACGACGTCGCGTCCGAGCGAGCCCGCGACGAAGCGAGATCTCCGGCCAGTCGATGACGCGGTTGCCGTCGTCGGCCCAGCGCGCGGTCGGGCGCGTCTGTTGCAGGTCCATGTGATCGGTCGAGGTCGATCGTGCGCGAACTCGTCGTCGCCGACGAGTTGCTCGCGCAGCGCGCGTCAGCGCGCCGGCGCCCGCGAGCCCGGCGTCGACCCAGCCCGACAGCGCGACGACCAGCAGCGGGCTCGCGCAGTTCGGGCCAGCGCTCGACGGTCAGCACCTCCGGGCAGCGTACGCGGCCGCGCCGCGGTAGCGTTCGGCGAGGTCCGCGATGCAAGCTGCGGATCTTCACCGAGCCGCAGCAGGGCGCGACCTACGACGCAGCTGCTCGCGGTCGCGCAGCTCGCCGAGCGGCTCGGCTTCGACGCGTTCTTCCGGTCCGATCACTACCAGCGCATCGGCGAGGGCGACCCGGGCCCGGGTTCGACCGACGCGTGGATGACGCTCGCCGCGATCGGCCGCGAGACCACGCGCATCCGGCTCGGCACGCTCGTCACGCCCGTGACGTTCCGCTTCCCGGGCCCGCTCGCGATCCAGGTCGCGCAAGCCGACGCGATGAGCGGCGGCCGGGTCGAGCTCGGACTCGGCGCGGGCTGGTACGACGGCGAGCACACGTCGTACGCGATCCCGTTCCCGCCGACCGGCGACCGGTTCGACGATGCTCGAAGAGCAGCTCGAGATCGTGACCGGCCTGTGGGCAGACGCCGGCCGGCGAGACGTTCTCGTTCGACGGGCAAGCACCACCAGGTCGTCGACTCCCCCGCGCTGCCGAAGCCCGTGCAACGCCCGCGCCCGCCGATCATCATCGGCGGCTGGGGCACGAAGCGCACGCCGCGCCTCGCGGCGCGCTTCGCCGACGAGTTCAACATGCCGTTCGCGCCGGTGTCGTACTTCCGCGAGGGTTGCGATCACGTGCGCGCCGCGTGCGAGACGATCGGCCGCGATCCCGCGACGATGCGGTTCACGGTCGCGCTCGTGGTCGTGCGTCGGCGACGAACGACGCCGAGTTCACGCGGCGCGCGAGCGCGAGCGGCCAAGATCCCGAGCAAGCCGCGCGCGAACGCGGCGGCCGGCACGCCCGCCGAGGTCGTCGACCGCATCCGCGAGTTCGAGCAGGCCGGCGCCGAGACCGTGTACCTGCAGTACCACACGCTCGACGAGCCCGAGCATCTGCAGCTCATCGGCGAGCCGAAGTGCTGCCCGCACGTCGGCAGCGCGGCGTGAGCGCGATGGCGTGAAGTTCGGAGTGCACACCGGCCTGCAGCACACGTCGATCGCCGAGCTGCAGGACCTGTGGCAGCGCATCGAGGCGCTCGGCTTCGACTGGATCTCGATCTGGGACCACTTCTACGCGGCCGACAGCGACCGGCGACCCGCATTGCCTCGAAGCCGATCACCGCGCACACCGCGCTGGCGGCCACGACCGACGCGCGTCACGTGCGGGTCGCTCGTGTACTCGGCGGGCTATCGCCATCCCGCGGTGCTCGCGAACGCGATGGCGACGCTCGACCAGGTCGCGGACGGGCGCATCGTGCTCGGCCTCGGCGGCGGCTGGCTGCAGAACGAGTACGACCGTTACGGCTTGCACTACGGGACGCCCGGGCGAACGGCTGCGCATGCTCGAGGAGTACATCCAGTGCGTGCGCGGCCTGCTCACGCAGGAACGCACCGACTTCGACGGCGAGTTCTTCCACCTCGACGACGCGCAGTGCGAGCCGAAGCCCGTGCAGGCGCGCTTGCCGATCTGGATCGGCGGCGGCGGCGAGAAGGTCACGCTGCGCATCGCGGCGCAGTACGCCGACGGCTGGAACGTGCCGTTCATCGCGCCCGACGTCTGGGCGCACAAGGCCGGCGTGCTCGACGCGCACTGCGAACGGCTCGGGCGCGATCCGGCCGACGATCACGAAGTCGGTCAACGTCGGCATGGCGTTCACCGACGAGGAGCTGCGGCGCCAGTTCGGTCCGATGTCCGAAGGCGGTCAAGCCCGGCGTGCTGTCCGGCAGCGTGCAGGAGATGGTCGACAAGGTCGGCGGCTACGTCGAAGCGGGCGCGTCGTACGTGATCCTCGCGATGCGCGCGCCGTTCGATCGCGACGGCCTCGAACGCTTCGCGTCCGAAGTGATGCCGGCGCTCAGCGCGGTCGTGACGCGGCGTCGCGCCACATCGACCACAGCCGCGGCCCGTCCGGCGGTGATGTCGATGGTGCCCGGTGACGCGAAAGCCGTGCCGCTCGTAGAACGGCACGTTCCTTTCCTTCGTGCTCTCGAGATACGTCGGCATGCCGTCGCTGTCGATGCGCGCCAGCATCGGCGCGAGCAGCGCCGAGCCGAGACCCTGCGTGCTGCACGCTCGGGATCGGTCCCGAGGCCCTGCAGGTAGAAGTGCGGGGTCGGGGGCCGCACCGCGTCGCATCGCGCGGTCGGCGACTTGCAAACGCGCCGCCAACGCCGGGGTCGAGGCGGCGGTCGAGCTCGACGAGCGCGGTACGCGCCTCGGGGCTCAGCGGCGCGGGCGGGTCCGGGCGCCGCCCAGTACGCGCCGCACGAGCGGGTCGCGTCGCGTGCACGCCATCCGCTGCGGCACCGAGATCACGCGCGCCAGCACCGCGAACACGTCCTCGAGCACCGCGAGCCGGCACGACGCGTCGGGCACCGCCCACGACCTGCAACGGATCGTCGAAGAACGCACGCGCCAGCGCGCCGGCGACGGCGCGACGTCGTCCAGCGTCATGAGGCGGATCTCGGGCTGCCGGCGGGCATCTGCGCCAGTATGGCGGCTATGGCCGATCCGCAGGGCGAGTTGCGCTTCGATCCCCTCACGCGCGAATGGGTGAACATCGTCGGCCATCGCCAGGCGCGCCCGAACCTTCCCGACGCGGGCTGCCCGTTCTGCGTCGGCGGTCTCGAAGCGCCCGACCCGTACGACGTGCGCTGGTTCGCGAACCGCTGGCCCGCGTTCGCGCCCGGTCCGCCCGATCGACCTCTCCAGCCGCCGGACGCGGGCACGACGCGCGTTCCCGCGGCCGGCGCGTGCGAGGTCGTGTTGTTCTCGCCCGAGCACGACGCAGTCGCTCGCGACGCTGCCCGTCGCGCAGGTGCGCAAGGTCGTCGACCTCTGGGCGGAACGCACGACCGCGCTGCTCGCGCGGCCCGAGATCGAGTACGTGCTGGTGTTCGAGAACCGCGGCCGCGAGGTCGGCGCGACGATCGACCATCCGCACGGCCAGATCTACGGCTATCCGTTCGTGCCGCCGGCACCGGCACGCGAAGGCGGCGGTGGCGCGCGAGCACGGATGCGCGTTGTGCGCGGAGCTCGCGGCCGAAACTGGCGGACGGGACACGCGATCGTCACCACCGCCGGCGACTGGGTGGCGTGGGTGCCGTACGCGTCGCAGTCACTCGTACGGCATGCGCATCGCGTCGCGCGCGCGCACGTCGGCGTCGCTCGCCGACGCTCGACGGCACCGCACGCGACGACCTCGCCCGCGCTGCTCGGCGACGCGCTCGGCCGCTACGACCGGCTGTGGCCCGCGCCGCAACCCGGCTACCGGTTTCCCGTACCTGCTGTGGTTCCACCAAGCGCCGGCCGCCGGCGGCGACGAGTGGCACCTGCACGCGCACGTCGCGCCGCCGTTGCGCGCGCCCGGGCGTCCAGCGCTACGTCGCATCGGGCGAGATGGGCAGCGGCACGCTCTCGAATCCCGTCGTCCCCGAGACGGCGGCCGCGCGCGCTGCGCGACGCCTGATGCGTGATGTCTGACGCGCCGTTCCGGGCACCCGGGCCGCGTGAACCTCATCGGCGGCCAGGTCGACTACCACGAAGGCTGGATCGTCTCGATGGCGATCGACCGCGACGTCCGCGTCGCGCTCGAGCCGCGCGGCGACGGGCGCATCACGCGCGCGATCCGACGAGCTCGACGGTGACGGTCGACGTCGCGGCCGACGGGCAGCGACGAGCCGCGCGCCGTCGCGCCCGGCGTGGGGCCGCGCGGTCGCCGGCGTCGCACGCGTCCTCGCCGAGCTCGGCCGCCCGCCGGCGGGCGCCGACGCTCGAGGTCGACCTCGAACGTGCCGATCGGCGCGGGCCTGTCGTCGAGCGCCGCGTTCGAGGTCGCGTGCACGCTCGCACTGTGCGACGCCGCCGGCTTCGCGCTCGACGGGCACGCCGCTCGCGCTCGCCGCGCAACGCGCCGAGCACGTCGCGACCGGCGTGCCGTGCGGCATCCAGGACCAGATGGCCGCGGTGCACGGCCGGGCCGACGCACGCGATCTTCCTCGACTGCCGCACGCTCGAGATCGAGCACGTGCCGATGCCCGACAGCGCTGCGCGTGCTCGTCGTGCACTCCGGCGTGCCGCGCGTCGCTCGAAGCCACCCCGTACGCGCAGCGCCGGGCCGAGAGCATCGCCGTCGCCGCGCAACTCGGGTTGCCCGCGCTGCGCGACGCGACGTTCGACCAAGTACGCGACATCCCGCGCGGCCGGCACGCGGTGACCGAGATGGAGCGGGTGCAGGCAGTTCGCCGACGCGCTGCGCGCCGGCGACCTCGACGCGCTCGGCCCGCTGATGCTGGCGAGCCACGCGTCGTCGCGCGACGACATGGAGGTCTCGACCCCCGAGCTCGACACGCTCGTCGAGTGCCTCGTCGACGCGGGCGCGCTCGGCGCCGCGGCTGACCGGTGCGCGGGTTCGGCGGCTGCGTCGTCGCGCTCGTGCCGACGGGCGACGCGGCGGCGATCGCCGACACCGCGACCGCCGACTACCGCGCCCGTACCGATCGCGTCCCGCAGGCCTGGGTGATGCGCGCCGCGGCGGGCGCCGGGTTCGTGACCGTACGGCCGCTGAGGCGGTCGCGGCGCAGATCGGGCCGGCGGTACGCCCGCTGCAACAGCAACAGCGCCGCCAGCACCGCCGGGGCCAGCACGAACGCGGCGAACCACGCGGTCGGCACGCCGGGCAGCAGTGCGATCGCCATGGTCGCCGCGACCAGGACGCACCAGCGCTCGCCGGTACGCGCCGCGGACGGCGCCGCTGCGCGGCGTCGCGAACGACGATGAGCCGCGCCACATGCGGCGCCAGCGCGCATTCGTCGCGCCGGGCCGTCCGCAGCAGCGCGCCCCGCATCCCGGCATCGAGTGCGAGCGCGACGAGCAGCCCGACGATCGTCAGCGTGATCGCGGCGATCAGCAACGGCGTCTGCGCCGAGCCCGAAGTGCGACCAGCCCATGGCGACGACCGCGTCGACGATCGCGACGGGCAGGACGAAGAGCGCGCCGAACAGCAGCCCGCTCGTCAGCATCGCGTCCGCACCCCACCGGTGCCGCAGGAGCGCGTCCGACGTCCGGACCCCTTCGCGGGCGCTGACCCCGTTGACGACGACGATCGCGGCGGCGAGCGGGACTCCGCGCGTCACGCCGGAGCAACGCCCGCCGCGACACCTCGAGCACCTCGGAGCACATCGACACGCGGCGCGGCGCAGCACGTCTCGCACGCGCGGCGGCTCGGGATGCACGTCACCGGCGAGTTCGAAGACGACGGCGCGGAACCCCGCCGCGACGAGCACGAACAACCACAGGCGGCGCGAGCAGACCGATGACCACGGCGACCAGAGGTGCGCCCGCGAGCAGTACGGCGCTCGATCCCGACCACCGCGCCGAGAACGAGGGCGGTCGCGACGGCGTAACGCCGAGTCCTTCGTTCTGCGAGTGAGACGTGCCACCCGGCGACAACGATCGTCGCCATCACGTGCCGCGGCGCGGCCCGATTCCCTCCGGCCCACGGTCCAATGGTACTAAACCGGACAATAGGCCTGAAGGCCGGGATTGCCGTGATTCCCGCTGGGAGCCGCGAAAGGCCTGGTCAGGACCGGGAACGCGGGTGCGGAACGCTCCGGTGAGGTGGCCGGCTCGAAGCCCGGGACCGGCTTGCCGGTGGCGAACCGGTAGAGCGCGGTCTGGAAGATGCCGGTGAGCGTGGTCGAAACGACGACGACGGCCAGCAGCCAGACCGCACCGAGGACGATGCCGAGCACGAGACGCGGGACCGCCGAGCGCGACGAGCACGAGGATCGGCAGCAGCGCCGACGAACGCGACGAGGCTCGTCACCAGGCCGATGCCGGCGTTGGCGATGAGGTTCTCGCCCCACGTCTGCTTGAACATCGCGCCGGAGCGCTTGACCGCGGCGATCGGGCCGAGCCCTTCGAACACGAGGACCGGCAACACCAAGAACGTGACGACCGCCCACGCGACGCCGATGAGCGAACCCACGATGCGACCGATCGCGCCGCGGCTGCTCGATCGCGCGCAGCACGACCGAAACGGTCGCGCTGACGAGGGCCCACGGCAGCAGCACGTGAATGCGCGGTCGACGCCGCGGTCACCGCTTCGCCCACGGTCACCGGCTCACCCGACAGCCGCCGGTCGGCGGCCCACACCGAGCGCGGCGTTGAAGAAGATCGCGACGAACGCGAGGACGAGGTAGCCAGGAACGCAAGGATCCAGAGCAAGCGGCTTCGAGCCCGAGTAGTCGCCGGTGCCGGTGCGCGCGATGAGACCGATCGGCACGATGAAGATGCCGAAGACGAGCAGCGTCGAAAGCAACGAGAACAGCGGCAGCAACGCCAGCTGCTTGTCGTCCCGCAACACCTGCCACGACGACTTCACGAGCGCCATCGAGTTCTGGAACCGTCCCACAGAATTTCCTTCCGCCTGTGCTCGCCGCCGAGGCGAAGGCTCCCGTTCAGGGTAGCTCACTCCGGCCGGGCCGCCGGATTCGTAGATCTGCGCGATGCCCGTCGCCATCGCTCCCGGGCGCGTCAACCTCATCGGGGACCACACCGACTATCAGGACGGCTTCTGCCTGCCGATGGCGATCGACCGGGAGGTCGCGTCGCGTTCGCGCCGAGCGCGCCGACGCGCGGGTCGTCGCGCCCTCGGACGCGGCTCGCGGGCGTCGTGGCGAGTCGACCGCGGACGGGCGACGAGGACCCGCGCTCGTCGAACCGCGCGTGGGGCCGCATCGTCGCCGCGGTGCTGCGCGTGCTCGCGAACGCAGGCCGGCCCGCGGTGGGATTCGACGCCGACGATCACGTCGACCGTGCCCGTCGGCTCGGGACTGTCGTCGAGCGCGGCGTTCGAGGTCGCGCCTCGCGCTGGCAGCCGCGCACGTCGCCGGGTGACCGCTCGACGCCGTCGCGCTCGCGCGTCGCGGCGCAGGCGGCCGAGCACCTCGCGACCGGCGTGCCGTGCGGCGTGATGGACCAGATGGCGTCGGTGTTCGGGCGCGCCGGCTGACGCGCTGCTGCTCGACTGCCGCACCCTCGCCGTCGAGCCGGTCGCCGCTCCGCGACCGCGTCGCGGTCGTCGTGGTGCACAGCGGCGTCGCCCGCCGGCTCGAGGACAGCGCGTACGCGGAGCGCGCGCGCCGCGTGCGAAGCCGCCGGCCGCGCGCCTCGGCGTGCCGACGCTCCGCGACGCGACGCCCGACGCAGGTCGCCGACGATCCCGATCGCCCGCCACGTCGTGTCGCGAGAACGCGCGTGTGCTCGCGTTCGTCGCCGCGCTCGCGCGCCGGCGACCTCGAGCGCTGCGGCGCGCTGATGCTCGAGAGCCACGCGTCGCTGCGCGACGACTTCGCGGTCTCGACGCCCGAGCTCGACGCGCTCGTCGACGCGCTCGTCGCGGCCGGGCGCGTACGGCGCGCGCCTCACCGGCGCGGGGTTCGGTGGCTGCGCGGTCGCGCTGGTCGCCGGCGCGGTCGACGACGTCGTCGCCGGCGCGTCGCGAGCACCGTTGCGCGACCGGGCTCGCACCGTACGCCGTTCGTCGTGCGCGCGGTCGACGGCGCCGGCTCGATCGAGGCGAACCGGAGGACGACCATGCCGAGCATCTTCAGCCGGATCATCGCGGGCGAGCTCCCGGCGACGTTCGTGTGGAAGGACGACCGCGTCGGTCGCGTTCCTGTCGATCGCGCCGATGATGCCCGGCCACACGCTCGTCGTCCCCCGCGACGAGGTCGACCACTGGATCGACCTCGAACCCGAGCTCGCCGCGCACCTGTTCACGGTCGCGCAGCAGATCGGCCGGGCCCAGGAGCTCGAGTGGAACCCGCGCGCGCATCGGCGTGCTGATCGTCGGCGAAGAGGTTCCGCACACGCACCTGCACGTCGTGCCGATCAACCAGCCCGACGAGCTGACGTTCGCGCACGTCGATCCGTCGCCGGCGCCCGGCGCGCTCGACGACGCCGCCGACCCGCATCCGCGCGCGCTTACGCGCGAGCTGGGCCGCTCCGAGGTCGCGGACGAGCGCTAGCTCGTTTCTTCGGGCGCGTCGCGGTACTGCTCGGTCGACCGCGGCTTCGAAGGCTGCGTGCACCTTCGTCAGCACGATCGCATCGTCCTCGGCGCCCGGCTCCGCGCCGATCCAGCAGCGCGTCGCCGACGATCACGAGCAGCGACGTAGACCACGAACGCGACGGTCGCCGGGACGGAGTCCGATGTCGGTGACGATCCCGGCCACGAGGGCCGCGACGAACGAGCACCAGCACGACCCACGACAGCCGCAGTCATCCACCGGTAGAGGCGGGCGCGCTTGGCTTCGAGCGGAAGCACCGCGATCGACCTTCTTGCCGCCCGGCGACAGGAGCCGGCTGCCGGGACGCAACGTGATCGCGACCGCGTTGTCGCACGCGCGTCCCGATCTTCACGCTCACCGCGGGAAGGTCGCCGTGTTCGAGGTCGACGATCCGGACCGCCACCGCGCGCCATGCCGCAATGCTACGAACGGTCAGCCGAGTCGGGCGAGTCGGTCGGCCGCCGGGCGTGCGGATCCCCCACCAGAACAGGTCGCGGCCGTCGACGAGCATCACGCGCGCGCTCGGGCAACGCGGCTTGCACCTCGGCGACGTGCCGGTCGCCGAACGCGTACGGCTCGCTCGGGCAGCAGCACGAGGTCGGGCCGCGCGCCGCGACGTCGCCGAGCGCGACCTCGGGATAGCGCTCGTCGCGTCGCCGAAGACGTTCGCGATGCCGACGTGCGCGAGCAGCGACGAGCCGTACGTGTCGGCCGCGAGCGACATCCACGGCCGGCGCCAGATCGGGACGAACGCCGTCGCGTCGCACCGGCGCCGCGTGCCGTCGAGCCACGCGTCCCACGCGTCGAACGGTGCGGACGGCTCGACGCCGACCGCCGCCGCGAGCGCGCGCACCGCGGGGCCGACGTCGGCGACCGAGCGCGGCGACATCGAATGCAGCGCGAGCCCGCGCGCCGTCGAGCGCGTGCGGCGTCCTCGATGCGGTTCTCCTCGTCGTTCACGACGACGAGGTCGGGCGCGAGCGCGACGACCGCGTCGACGTCGACGTTCTTGGTGCCGCCGACCGTCGGCACGCCGGCGAGATCGCAGAAGCGCGTGCAGCCGACCGGCGCGACGCCGAGCGCGACCAGCGTCTCGGTCGCGCTCGGGACGAGCGAGACGACCCTGACGGCGTCGTCACATGCGCTCGAGCAGCTGCGCCTTCTTCGTCTCGAACTCGGCGGCGGTGATCACGCCCCGGTCGCGCAGGTCGGCGAGCTGGTGCAACTGCTCGGGGATCGCTCGGCCGCGGCGCGCGGCGCGGCGCGGCGCGGCGGCGCGCACCGGCGGCGGGTGCGCCCAGCTCGCGCGCTTGCGCGCGTTCGCCTCCATCTGGCGGTACAGCTCCTGCTGCACGCCGTCGGGATGCCAGACGTCGTCGAAGTGCGACTGGCCGTCCTTGCCCGCCGACTCGATGTCGAGGTCGCCGGCGCCGATGATCCGCTCCCAGATGCCCTGGTGGAAGTTGATGTTGTTGATGCGCTCCATCGGGATCTCGACGCCGTGCTTGGCGAGCACGCCGGTGCGGTAGATGACGCGGTCGTCTGGTGACGACGAAGTGCGTGAAGTTCCAGTTCAGGTACTTGAGCGCGAGCCAGCCCGCCCACACCACCGCGACGATCGCCCACGAGGACCAGCAGCCACTTCTCGTGCGTCGCCGTGCGTCTTGGCGACGATCAGGACGAAGCACGATGAACAGCGGGATGCCGCTCGAAGATGTGCTTGGAGAAGAACCACCAGTGCGGGCGGAGGTCGAGCGCGACCTCTTCGCCCTCGTTCAGCAGCTTCTTGGGGTACGGCACGCCGAAATCGTATGCGCGGCGAGCCGGGTCGGCCGATCAGGGGCGGACGTCGCCCGCGAGCAGCGGCGGGACGTCGTCGCCGTCGTCGGGATCGAGGTCGACCGCGATCAGGAACCCCCGGGCCCGCTCGGCCTGCGGGAACCGGTCGACCAGCGCGTCGTGCGCGGGGCCGTGGCTCGGCGACGACGAGGTGCGCGAGCTCGTGCACGAGCACGTAGTCGAGCACCCACGCCGGGATACGCCGCGAGCCGCGACGAGACCCGGATCGTGCCGTCTTCGGGCGTGCACGAGCCCCAGCGCTGGCGCATGTTGTCGACCCAGCGCACGGTGCGCGGGCGCGGCAGGCCGTACTCGCGGGCGAGCCGCCGGGCGCGCGCCGCGACGTCGATGCGCGGACGAATCGGTGCGCCGCCGCATGCGCTCGGCGAGCTCTTGCGCGGTGACCTGCGCTTCGGCGATCGACATCCAGCGCGGGAACGACACCCGCAAACGATCGCCGACCAGCACTGCTTCGACGTGCTTGCGGCGCCGCGTTCCGCGTACGAGTTCGATCTCCATGTCACCATCTATACCGCGTCGCGTGAGACACGTCGATGCACGCGGCTGTGAATGCTCCGCGAACTCCGCGAACCGAGCGCGCACGTTCCGATCGCGAATTTCCGCTTGACGCTCGCTGGGCGCGGTCGTAATGTCCGCCCTTGCCGGTTCGCCGATGCGTCGGACTCCGAGCGCCGCTTGCGGGAACGGAACGGACGTACGTGCGGGCCGGCGACGGAACGAACGTCGGGCGGACCTTCGGGGCGACGGCCTTCGGGGCGGTGCACGGACCGGCAAGTCGGTCGGCGGGCGCCTGCGAGGGCAGCCCGGCGGATCGGCGCCGGAGGGAAGGCCCCGAGGAGATCGGAGCTGCGAACGCAGCGAAGACTACTCGGGGCCTTCTCCGCGTCCGCGCTCGCGCACCGCGTGCGTCCGGCGTCGGCGACCTGTCACGGTCGGCTGTGTACGGTCCGCAGCGTGCGCGACGCGCTGCTCGACGATCTCGATCCGCACCAGCACGACGCGGTCACGTCGACGCCGCGCCGCTCGCGATCATCGCGCCCGCGGGTTCGGGCAAGACGCGCGGTGCTGACCCGCCGGATCGCGTACCGCGCCGCGACGGGCGCTGCCGACGCCCGCCACGTGCTCGCGGTCACGTTCACCCGCAAGGCCGCGGGCGAGCTCGTCTCGCGGCATCGGCCGGCTCGGCGTCGACGGGCCGCATCACCGCCGGCACGTTCCACGCGATCGCGCTCGGCCCAACTCCGCCGCCACGCGACCGAGCGCAACCGGGAGGCGCCGCACGGTCCTCGACCGCAAGGCGCGGATCGCTCGGGCCGCTCGTCGGCGAGCGCGGCCGCGGCCTCGCGGTCGCGGTCGCCGACGTCGCGGCCGAGATCGAGTGGGCCAAGGCCCGCCTGATCGCGCCCGAGCGACTACGAGGCCGCGGCCGACGCGGCCGGCCGGCGCGCCCCGCGCGGCGCGGGCGAGGTCGCGCGAGCTGTACGCGCGCGTACGAGCCGAGAAGCGCAAGCGCCACCTCATCGACTTCGACGACGTGCTGAGCCGGTGCGCCGACGCGATCGCGCGCGACGAGGAGTTCGCGGCCGGGCAGCGCTGGCGGTTCCGCCACCTCTTCGTCGACGAGTTCCAGGACGCCACGCCGCTGCAGCTGCGCGCTGCTGCGCGCGTGGCTCGGCGACCGGCGACGACCTGACGGTCGTCGGCGATCCCGCGCAGGCGATCTACGGCTTCACCGGCGCCGACGCCGCGCCGCTCGATCGCGTTCGACCGCGCGTTTCCCGGCGGGCAGACGATCGTGCTCGGCCGCAACTACCGCAGCACGCCCGCGGTCGTCGCGCTCGCCGAGGCCGCGCTCGGTCGCGCGCCGGCGGCGCGGCGCCGTCGCCGCCCGAGGCCGTCCGCGCCGACGGCGCGCGCGCCGACGATCGCCGTCGTACGACGACGACGACGCGGAGGCGAGCGCGATCGCCGAAGCGTGCTGGCAGAACCACACGGCCGGCGTGCCGTGGCACCACATGGCCGTGCTGTTCCGCACGAACGCGGAGTCGGTCGCGCTTCGAGGCCGCGTTCACACGCCGCGGCGTTCCCGTTCCGCATCGGCGACGGCCAGCGGTTCGCGCGCCGACCGCCGTGCGCGCGCTGCTCGACGAGCTGCGCGAAGCGGAGCGCAGCGCCCGGCGCGGCCGTTCGCGCACCACCTCGCCGACCTCGCCGCGACGACGACGAGAGGCCGACCGGCCGACCGGAGCGGAGACGTCGACCGACGACTGGCGGCACCGCGACGCGTTGCTCGAGCTCGGCCGCGACTACCTCGAGGCCGTCGGCGGCGCGGCGGCGTCACCGAGTTCCGGCGTGGCTCGACACCGACCACGCGCCGACCAGGACGAACGTGCGCGACACGGCGTCGACCTCGTCACGTTCCACCGGGCCAAGGGCCTCGAGTGGACGGTCGTGTTCGTCACCGGGCTCGAACGCGGGCTGGTGCCGATCTCGTGGGCGACCACGCCGACGCCCAGGCCGAGGAACGACGCTTGCTGCACGTGGCACTGAGCCGGGCCGAGGACGACCTGCACTGTTCGTGGGCACGCACGGTGGCGTCGGGAATCGCCGAGTTCGCGGAACCGTCGCCATGGGCTGCCACGCTCGAAGTGCGCGGCGAACAACGCTTCCCGGCCGGCGCGGGCGCGATCACCTCATCGATCTGCGGACGACCCTGGAGCGGTCGTCCACCGCCCGCACCGCCGCCGAACGCGCGCGCCGGCTGCGCCGTTGACGGTTTCTTCACACGCGACGAGGATGAAGTTACCAACGCGGTGCACGGCCGCGAGTAGGCCGGTTGATCGGTGTAGGAGGTCGTCGATGAGTTCGACGCTGCCGCTGTTTCCGACCGACGACGGCTGGCCCTACCCCGACGCCGTGGGCGGCGAGATGATCGCCGACGTACCCGACTTCGACGCGCTCGAGATGCTCGGCCCGCGCGCGGTACGACGCCCTGACGGCAACCGAGCACGATGCGTTGTTCTGGCACTTCGGCCTCGACGGCTACGACTCCCTCTCGATGAAGGAGCTTGCCCCCAAGCTCGGGTGCAGCCGCGCCGACGCCCCGTGATCCTCGGTGCGCGTCGACAAGGTCCGGGTCCAGCTCCTGCGCAGTCGCCGTCCGGCGCCGAGGTATGGGCATTTGCCCAATGTGCGATGGCGGGCTGCGCTTCATGCTGCTCGGAGACGCTCAGCGTCATCCGACACCAGAGGCACTCATGTCGCACACACTCACCGCTCCCGTTCACCGCCTGCACCCGCTGACCGGCTTCGTCCTCGCCATCGCGCGCCGCGGCCGCGCTCGTCCTCGGCTTCGCGCTCCGCGTCTGGACCGAGCCCGCGCCGGCCGCCGGCGCTCCCAACGTCCCGGTCGCCACCGCGCCCGCGACATCCCGCCTTCCGGTCTGCCGCGTCGCCCACCCGTGCTGAACCAACCGGCGGCGCCGACCAGGTGCGAAACAATGGGTGACGTGCCCGGACGCGTCTCGAGCGTGCGCTTCGTCGGGCCGCGGCGCGCGAGCTCGAGCGGCTGGTGCCGCGTTCAAGTCGGCGCGGCCGACGAGGGCGACCGGATCGGTGTTGATCGGCGGCGAGGCAGGCGTCGGCAAGACCCGCCTCGTCGCCGAGCTCGCGGCGCGCGTGCGCGGGACCGACGGGATCGTGCTCGTCGGCTCGTGCCTCGACCTCACCAACCCGGCCGTGCCGTTCGGGCCGGTCGTGCAGGCGCTGCGCGCGCTGCACACGAACGCTCGACCCCGCGACGCTCGGACGCGGTGATCGGTCCGGCGCGCCGGAGTCGTCGAGCGGCTCGTGCCCGAGCTCGCAGACCACCGCCGGCGACGACGACCGGGAGCACGCGGCCGCGCTGTTCGAACACCTGCTCGGCGTGTTCGAGCGCCTCGGCGACCGCGTGCCGACGCTGCTCGTGCTCGAAGATCTGCACTGGGCCGACCACTCGACCGCGACTTCGTCGTGTACCTCGCTCGCAACCTGCACACACGCGCGCGTCATGCTCGTCGGCACCTACCGTACCGACGACCTCCATCGCCGTCATCCGCTGCGGCCGTGCTCGTCGAGCTCGACCGCTCCGGCGCGTGCGAGCGCTCGATCTCGCGCGCTTCGACCGCGAGGAGCTGCGCGAGCATGATCGCGTCGATCCTCGGGCGCGAACCCGGACCGCGAACTGGTCGACATGGACTTCGACCGCTCCGAGGGCAACGCGTTCTTCGCCGAGGAGCTCCTCGCCGCCGGAGGGCCGATCGCGACGCTGTCCCGGTCGTTCGCGCGACATCGTGCTGGCGCGCATCGACTCGCTCTCCGATGACGCGCAGCGACGTGCTTGCGGGTCGCCGCGGTCGATCGGACCACGACGTCGATCACCGGCTCGTCGCCGCGCTCGGCGACACGC
This sequence comes from uncultured Acidobacteriaceae bacterium, assembly GCA_963814165.1. GTDB lineage: Bacteria > Acidobacteriota > Terriglobia > Terriglobales > Acidobacteriaceae > DASRAA01. Next base: position 29,735 of record CAWFBW010000007.1, read on the forward strand.
CGGACGACGACGTCGACCGACGGCTTGCGCGACGCGACCGAGCACCACGTGCTGGTCACCGAGCGCGACGGCGGTCGCGTACCGGTTCCGGCACGCGCTCGTGCGCGAGGCCGTGTACGACGACCTGCTCCCGGGCGAGCGGGTGCGCTTGCACGCGCGGCTCGCGGAGCTGCTCGCCGAGCATCCCGAGTGGTGCGACGGCGGAGCCCGAGGCAAACAAAGCGCCGCGGCGAAAGCCATGTAAAACGCTGCCAGTATGGCTGTGTCAAAAATCGCACGGTGACTGAATGTTTGATACGACCACGTGATCAAGGTGCCTAGCGCGAGTCGGCTGCCCAGAAACACCACCAGAACGACGGCTACTTGGGTGGCCCGTTCTACCAAGATTTCTCGCAATGCCTCAAAACGCCAGAGAAAAGGCGCAATGACGGCTGCGCAGACAGTTCCAATCGCGATGCCGGCGAGCCCGGCAAAAATAAGGCGCGCCGCTATTTCAAAAATGACTTGCCAAACGGGGAGATAGAACGACCATCCTTGGGCTTTTCCGGAAACCAGCACAAGCGACTCAGCGAATACCACACCGACGATCCCGAGAGTCATGAACCGGAACCAGAGCGACTTGAGAGTATTCCGGAAAGAAGAATCCCTAGACATCGGCTCGTTGGCGTAGACGCCGTGACAGGCTGGCGAAACCCGCGCTCACCTGTTTCCTAAAGAAGGTGAAACCGGCGGCAGCAGCTACGATAACTGGCGTAATGATTTGCGAAACCAGGCGCGCCGCGTTTGGATCGATATAGGCGTAAGCCGGAGTTGTGACAAGCAAAAGGCACAAGACCGCCGTCACAAAGGTGATTCGAATGTTTCGGTGGTGCTTCATCAACCCTCCGGGCTCGATGCATGCTGACTTTCGCCGTGAGTTCTGAGATTGTAGCACGCGATTTCGGCTGCAAAATTCGTTGGATGGGAACGAATACTTCACTACCACCCGTAACAAGCAACTCATCCGAGATGCCATGACGCACGTGAAGGCAGGAAACCGGATTCACAGTGGCAATCAGCATCTGGATGTCCATCGCTTGCAGACTCACGCCGAGTCTTGCCGCTGCAGCTCCGGAAACCGTGAATAGATCGCGGACCGCAAAACCTCGACCCGGGTAGGATATTCGGCACTGCGGTCGACGTTCCAGAACTCGGCTTCCTCAAGCCGACGGAGCTCGCCCTTCCGGGTATCGAGATAAAGCACGTACTGAAACTCTCCGTCGATCACGCCAACCGTTCCATGGCGAAGCGGCTTGTGGACAGGGTTGCGTTCGAAATACTGGCAAAACGCATGCCCCGTACTTTCCGATGGGGAACCGTTGGTGAGCCAGGGAACCAGCGACGGTCCCCGCATCGAGGCGGGCGCGGGCCGGCCGGCGAGCTCAAGAATGGTGGGAGCGAGGGACGTCTGGTCGGCCGTGATGCCGACTGTGCGACCGTCTTTCTGTCCTGGCGTCCTAATGATGAGCGGCACGTGAATAACCGGCCGCGTCAGATAGGCGCTGCCATGCTGGAAGATGCCGCCCTCAAAGCTTTCCCCATGATCAGACGAAACGATGACGGTTGTATTCTGTAGTTTCCCGCTGGATTCCGCGTCGGACATGAAGGCCCCGAAGGCGCGGTCGGCACCCAGGATGAACTCGTCGTAACGCAACCGCCAGTGATCCACCTGGCCCTGCTGGTCGGCCGCATAGTGCGGCTTCCAGTTAGGTTTGCCTTCCCCTTCAAATATTTGTTGATCACCGGCCGCGAGAAAACGTCCCCGCTCCTCGAGGCCGGGAAGGTAGGGTCCGTGCGGAGTCATCACGTGAATCCACAGGAAAAACCCGTCGGGCAGCTTTGCCAGAATCTCTCGCGCATGTTCGAAGCTCTCAACCGCCTGAAACCGCTCGGGGAGATTGCCGGGCAGCTGCCAAAAGGGATTCCACAAGCCTGCAAGTTCCATGTATTCGTCGATCCGGCTTCCAAACCCGGAATTCTGGTGCAGGGGCGTGATTGCCTCCCACAAATACTGCAGGCCGCCGTTCTGGAAAGTCGGCTCAGGCAGGATGTCAAAACTACCCTTGAAGTGCTGACCAAGATAGTAGGCGTAAGGGTTCGAGAAGAACGCGCCGGTAGCGTACCCGGCGGCCCGCATCGACTTCGGCACATTATCGCCGGAATTCTTCGCCCGCATGTAGCCTTCCAGTTGGTAAACCTTGCTCTCTGACGGATACATGCCCGTCAACATCGTCGCCACACATGGTGTCGTGAACGTCGACGCGGAATAGAAATTGTCGAAGGTCGTACCCTTGCGTGCGAAAGCTTCAATGTTCGGCGTCGTCGGCAGCTTGTATCCGTAAAGCGACATGTCCTCTGCGCTCAGCGCGTCGAACGTGATCAGCAAGACATTCGATTTCGGCCGCCGTAGACCCAGCGCTGCCTTTGTTACAGGAGACGCCTTGGCTAGAACGAATTCCGTGGCCACTAGCGCCGCAGTGCCGGCAACCGTCGCCATTGCGGTGCGCCGCGTCATCTTGTCGTCCAGTGCGCCGTCCAGGCTGGCCGCCACTCCTCGCCGGGTGCGCGGAAGGCAAAGCGCAAGTGCGAACGCCAGGTAAAACGCGCCAAGCAAAATATTGTCGATAAGCGCGCCACGGTTCCAAAAGGTATATGACCAGGTGATCAGCGCTTTCAACGCAAAGCGGGAATCGAGGAATAAGACTAGAACCACCGCAACTCTTGTTGCCGAATCGGCGATGCGCGCGCGGGTTGACTTGAAATACCAGAGAAAAGGCGCCAGCGCCGCGGTACAAACGGTTCCCAGTGCAACGCCGATCAGCGCCGCGAATATCAGGCGAACTACTACTTCAAAAAGAACTTCTGGGACCGAGAGATAATACGACCAGCCTTGCGCCTTTCCTGGTGCCAGAACGAGCGCCTCGGCAAACACAAAGCCTATGATCCCCAAAGTGATCAGCCGGAACCAAAGCGACGTGACTACGGAGCGAAAGTCAGAGTTCCTTGACATCAATTCGTCGACGCAAGCGACGGGACAGCGAAGAGAACGCTGCGCCGATCTGCTTTCGGAGGAAGGTAGCTGCTGCTGCGGCGGCTATGAGGAGAGGAGTCAGTATCTGGGAAATCAACCCCGCTGCGTTGGGGTCGATGTACGCGTAGGCCGGAGTTGAGACGAAGACGAGGCACAAACCGGCCACTACCAAAGCGATAGGAACGTTCCGACGGTACTTCATCAACCCTCCGGATGTGAAACCGGCAAGACCCATTGTAAAATATTCTGAAATTGTAGCACGGGTCGAGTTACCAGCAGTTCGCGCCACACAATCGTCTAACTCAAGCGCTGGTGTTATCGCAACCGTGGTGCTGCAGAAAGAAAGCCCCCAAGGACAGGACTCGAACTCAATACGTTCTGGCTAAGAACTGTGCAGGTGGCAAGATGGACCGTACGGCTAAAGCGCTATTCGTGCCTCTTTTCCTCTTTCTAGCGTGCTTCTTCGTCTTCGTCTCGCGCCATCGATTTATTGCTGGAGACGAAGGCTTCTATTTGTTGGCCTCTCGACTGGTGCTCGAGCATAGAGTGCCTTATCTGGATTTCTTTTTTCAACAGGCCCCACTGTTGCCCTACGTATATGGCATGTGGATGAAGCTTTTCGGAATATCATGGTTCTCTGCTCGAAACCTCTCGGCGGCCCTGTCCATTGGTCTAGGTCTGCTGATTTACGAACACGTCTGCCATGAGACACGGAGGTGGTTCGCTGGCCTTGCGGCAGTAGTTTTGTACGTTTCCAGCACGTTCGTCTTCGCCTGGTATCCGGTGGCGAAACCCTTTTCTCTGACAGCGCTGTTTCTATTCGGCGCTTATGTAATTGTCGCCCGCGTGCCGCCCGCGTCTTCACCGTGGCTGGTAGGAGTTGCGGGAGTGTTACTTGGGCTCAGCGTGGACACTCGCTCGTATATCGTGGTGTGCGCGCCACTTTTCGTGTGGTGGATATTTCGCCATTCTGATACCCCAAACAGAATTACTCGCGTTCTCTGGTTCCTCAGTGGATTGACGATTGGGATTGCGCCGTCTCTGTATCTGTTTCTTGCGTCTCCCAGCCGCTTCCTGTTCAACAATCTCGGGTATCACGCGATACGCACCGATGCGGGGCTGATAGGCGCCTGGGGATCGAAACTGCTTATGGCCCGAAGACTATTAATTGGCGCGGATGACAACGGATTTCAGTTCAGCTTTCTGTTGGCAATGTCCCTAGTGGTAATCCTCGTATTGCGGGTGCGCAAGACTGCCATTATCCTGCCTCTTTTGATCGCATTCGTCCTTGCGTTCATTTCATTCCTTCCCACGCCTGTGCTCGCCCAGTATTTCTGCTTATGCGTTCCGTTTCTCATCGTGGCTAACGTGTGCGCCCTCAGCGACCTTGCTGCTTCCTCGCGCGGGGCGAGAGGAAATCGGATCGCGGTGCTTGTCATTTTTGCGCTGATGGCCGTATTCGTGGCCTCATCGCTTCCCAGTTTTCGCAGATACCTCTTCACTGGCGATCAAGTTATCGGCCTGGCCGGCACCCGGGACGCTCATAACTGGACTCTAGACGAAGTCAGTGCGGTCTCCGAGGCGATCAACCAACTGGCTGCGCCAAACGAAGAGATTGCGAGTCTCTGGCCTGGGTACATCTTTGCGTCAAACGCGGACCCTTACCCGGGCTTTGAAAACAATTGGGGCCGGACTGTTGCGCGCAAGCTCACGGTTGAACAGAGGCAGAAATATCACATTATTGCCGAATCGAACATCGAAGCTGATTTTGCGGCTCACACTCCACGAATTGCTGTTTTGGGGAACCGCACATTTGGGGACCGGGATATCCGGGATGTTTGCGACAACCCCGGCGAAGTCTGCGATTGCGCAAAAATACTACTTTCCAATGGTTACACAGTCGCGCGAACGATTGGTGATGCTTCCGTATATGTGTGCTGCGCCAAGCCATAACCGTGCCTGCCACGACGAAAAGAGGATAAGGTCGGACGGTAGAGCGTTACTGTCTCGCTTGAGTCGCGGAATTCAGGCTAAGTGACAACCTACTTTACGCTGTCGGGTTCGAGCTTAAGCGCATAGTACCTGCCGTCTCCCAGCTTGTGCCATGCCGGCCCAGGAGCGTGAACGACGTCGGATGGGACCTGTTCTGCCACGATTGCCGCGACACCCAGACGACGCAACTTGTCAATCGCCTGTGCTTGCACCTCGGGTGTTGAGTACCAGAAGTCCATCGAGTGTTCGACCGGAACTTGCGCTCCCACCGTGACCCCGAGCAGCCGCGCCCATGCCAGGCCGAAATGTGCAGGAAACCGGGCCACCTGATCGCCCGGTTTGACTCCCAGGCTCTGCAGATCCTGCGCTACCTGCCAGTAGTTGTTGGGCTGTCTCTTGAAAACCTGGCGTAGCTGGCCGGCAGCGGTAAGTGTCGTTGGAGTGGCCACGGCAATGACCACCGCAACGGTGACGAGTGACACGAGGCGCCGCCCCTTGCGATCGTCGGCTATAGCCAGGCCGGAAAAGAGGCCTACCCAAAACAGAGTGAAGAACACAGCGACATAACGCAATTCGACATAGATCAGGCAATACATTGCCAAACCCGCCACCGCCAGCAGCCAAACGGGCCAACAAGCCGCGATTTGCCGGCGAAAGAGATCGTTTCCCGCCATGAAGCAGAGTACGACGAAACCAACAAAGAGCGCCGCTTGCGCTTTAAAAAAATTATCGAGGTAAATCTCCAGACAGTCATGAATTACAGACAACTCCCTCCTCAGATGTAAGCGTGGAACCGCGCCCTCGGCCCAGTAAGAAGGGTCATACCAGACGGGCAAAGTGCCTTTGACTGGAGTCGCAAATTCATAAATCGGTGGAGCATCGAAAATCTTTCGAACCGGGTGAGCCAGTTTGCCGCCGGCGGTGCCCACGTTTTGCAAATAACCGTTGGGAGACGCGCCATTCACGTGAAGCACATAGTTGAACCTGGCACTGTCACCGAAGGTGAACCGGCCCTTTGCTTGTGAAAGACCTAAAATCCAAGGCGCCGCCACAGCTAGAAATGCGAGGACAGCAGTGAGAGTGCGAGGAGTAGCCTTGCGCCAGTCACCGGCCAAGAACCACGCCATCGCGAAGAAAACGAACGCGAGTGGTAAAACAGGGGCTTTTGCGAGGTAGCCCAGCCCCAGGGCAGCGCCTAAGAGAACAAAGCGCGAGAAGGCTTGAGGGCGCGCCCATATCTGTAGCAGCAAACCCGTTGCCATGTAGACGAATCCCGCCATAAGCATGTCGGGGGTCACCAGATGAATTTGAATCAAGCTGAGAGACGACCACAGGAAAACCGCGTACCCGACCGCGAAGATAGCCCAATTCGGTATCGGACTCGTCCTGACGGCGACGTCACCTCGCCGAGGTGGATTTGCTACCGCCGCTTGCAGCAGGAAGTCGAAGGATACTAAGGCAAACAGATAAATCGCGAAATTCACAGCGTGAACCACCGTGAATTGCCAGTAAGCGCTGGGCTTGAGCAGCCGGTGCGTAGCACCCTGCAGCACTGGGTAGAGCGGGCTCCAGATGCCATTGAAAGCCATCTTCCAATCGCCACGCACAATGGCGTCGCCCATATCGAGATAGGAAACTCCATCGTCCTGCATCGCGTGGCGGCTGACGATCGCTTCGATCAGGCCCATAATCGTCAACAGGCACAAGCCCGTGACGCGAACACGAGACGCCAGGCTCGAATCATTCGAAGTTGCTGGGCTAGCGAATACGCCCGAAGCCGGCGACCGGTCAAGACTTATCACTGCACCCCCAAGACAATGTCAGATTGGCCGCCGAAATCGGACCGTCGCAACTGGCATGCCAGATTAGTAATTCTAGTCTAGTGAAATTCTAGGCACTCGACTGGATGCTTCGAATCAGCCCGACAATCTCGGGCGAGAGCGGGAAAGCCCCAGCGAGCAATCCCGGTAGTAAAGGCGTAAGTCGATTGAACGACAAGGCGTCCTGGCCGCAACTGGCGACCCAGCCGCCCGCGGCTGTCACCAAAGCGACTCCTGCGGCCACGTCCCATTCATGCTTAGGAGTGAGCGTCCAGGTGGCATCGGCAACGCCGGCGGCGACGAGGGAGAGTTTGTAGGCGACCGAGCCCATCGGATGCACATCGAAGCCTCCTCCTTCAAAGCGTTTCCACTCCCCGCGCTTGTATTCCGAGCGACTAGCCAATACGCGTGCTCCCTGTAGGCTCTCGCGTTTGCTGCTCCGAACCGCCCTGCCGTTGCAAGTGACGCCACAATCGATCGCCCCCAGGAAAGTCTCGCCGGTCGCCGGATTCGAAGTGCCGCCGACGATGGCCACACCATTCTCAACGAGGCCGACGGAAATGCACCACTCGGGCAGTCCATCGACGAATTCGCGGGTGCCGTCCAGTGGATCCACCACCCACACAACGTCGCAGGACAGACGCGCTTGATCGTCAGGATCCTCTTCGGAAAGCCAACCCTCGCCGGACTGCAGAAGCTGATCGCGGAGCACATCGCTGATTCGACGATCGACCTCAGTGACCACGTCTCGGCCGCCGTGATCTCGAACTTGAAATGTACCCGGTGTGTACTGGGTGGCGATCTCGGTTGCGGCGCGTAATGCGCTTTCGATGCGAACCAGATATTGGATCTGTTGGGCCCTAGCTAGCATGGACGAATACTCCCCAAAGCAGCTTTGCTCCGACTGCCACAAGCAAGGCGCATAGGACTTGCTTAAGTCGCCCGGACGGGATGTAATTGGTGAGGTAGGCGCCCAGAATTCCACCCGGAACGGACCCCAAAACAACTGACAAAACCAGCACGAAATCCACGTTGCCGAGCTTGAATTGCAACACGCTGGTGAGCGCAGCCAACAACACGGCATGAACGATGTCGGTTCCGACCATCATTGCCGGCGGAAAGCCATAAAACACTAACAACAGCATGAGAATCACGCTGCCTGATCCGATAGACGTAAGGCCGACCAGGATTCCCGCAAAAAAACCGATTAGCGTAATGCCAAAGCGGTAGTTCTTCGATTGCAGTGTCTCCAACGAGACTGGCGGAAGGGAAGGACGCAAGTTCAAAACGTACCCGAGTGGAACCACGACAAGCAGCACGCCAATCATGCCGCGCAAGAACTCGTTTACACCACTTCCGTAGGTTCCACGCAGCCAGGCTAGTATCGCGACCCCAAGAACGGCCCCCGGGATGCTCCCCGCAGCAAGGTTTCGAACTAGCGGCCAGCTTACGTTGCCCCGGCGCAAGTGCAAACTGCCCGCGCCTATCTTTGTCACGAAGTTAATGGCAGCGTCAGAGCCGACCGCAATAATTGGCGGGACACCAAGCACGGAGATCAGCAATGGCAACAACACCATGCCTCCGCCGAGACCGGTAAGCCCTACCAGCACTCCGACGAGCATTCCGACAGCAAGTCTTCCGGCAATCGCAGTCAGTTCCAACTTATCCCCGCATGGTTGCTACGGAACAAGGTATCACCGGCAGCAGTTAGGAATTCTCAGCTGTCAGGTAGCGAAGAACAGCCGCCACTACCTTGGAGGAGCTTTCTCGCGTACTCTCCTGGTCGGTGTCGCAAACGATCTCAGGCGTCAGCGGCGGTTCGTACGGGTCGTCGATGCCGGTGAAACCGGTAATCTTTCCCGCACGCGCCTTTCTGTACAGCAGCTTGGGGTCACGCACCTCGCACACGGACAAGGGAGTGTTTACGTACACTTCCATGAAATCGCCGATGGAGTGGCGCACCGCGTCGCGGGCTGCACGGTAGGGCGATATCGCCGATACCAACACGATCGCTCCGTTGCGGGTGAGCAACTGCGACACAAAGCCTATGCGGCGGATGTTCTCGTCGCGGTCTGCCTTGCTGAAGCCAAGGTCCTTGCACAGGTAGTTGCGGATAACATCGCCGTCAATCACTTCGACTTGCAGACCGTGGGCGAGAAGTTCGGTGGCGACGGCGCGGCAGATTGTGGTCTTGCCCGCGCCGCTGAGGCCGGTGAACCACACGGTCAGTCCCTTCTGTTTTGCGACGTCAGACCCAGCGTAGGTGCCGTCGGTGATCTCGGTGGGCCGATCGGTGACGGCATCAACAATCATTCCTGCTGCGACCGTATCGTTGTTAATCGGATCGATCACGATAAAGCTGCCCGTGCTCCGATTCTGCTGGTACGGGTCGCAGAAAATCGGACTGTGCAGGTCGAGTTGGACTTCGCCAATTTCGTTAAATTGCAGGCTATCGGCTTCGAGCTTATCGAATGTATTGATCTCGATCTTGTGATTCAGATGCGCTACTTTTCCGACCAGCACCTTGGTCGTATGCTTCACCAGGTAGCGCACGTCCTTGTGGAGAGGCGTATGCGACAGCCACACGAGATAGGCTCTGATTTTGCTCGATGCTTGTGGTACTGCGTCCACAGATACCAGCATGTCGCCTCGTCCCAGGTCGATGTGATCGACGGTCGTGAGAACGACGGACTGTCCCGGAACTGCTTCCGAAAGGCTTTTTTCATACAACAGGATTTCTTTGATGGTGGTGCGCTGCCGCGATGGCAAAGCCATCACTTCCTGCCCCGCCCGAAGGACGCCCGATCCTAACTGTCCCGCATAACCGCGGAAGTCCTGATTGGGACGAACCACACTTTGGATGGAGAACCGCAAGGCACTGTCACGCGGAGGATAGGCTGGAAGCGTCTCGAGTAACTGCAGAAGTGATTGCCCGTCATACCACGGCATGCGTCCGCTCGGCTGAATGACGTTGTCGCCTTCCAGTGCGCTGAGCGGAACGAAGTGAAGGTCAATGCCATGCAGCGGTTCGGCAAACTCCCGAAATTGGTCACAGATGCCAAGATAGGTTTTCTCGTCGAAATCCACCAGGTCCATCTTGTTGATCGCGACGACCATCTGTCGGATCCCCATCAGGGAGGCGATCAGCGTGTGCCGGCGAGTCTGCCGCAGGACCCCTTTGCGCGCATCTACAAGGATGATCGCTAATTCCGCGGTCGAAGCTCCAGTAGCCATGTTGCGCGTGTACTGCTCGTGTCCGGGGGCGTCGGCAATGATGAACTTGCGGCGCGGCGTGGAGAAGTAGCGGTAGGCAACATCGATCGTGATGCCTTGTTCCCGCTCGGCACGAAGGCCATCCGTAAGCAGCGACAGGTCGAGTTCCACATTTTTCGCGACAGAAGCTTTCCGCACCGAGGATAGCTGATCGTCATAAATGCCGTTGGAGTCATACAGCAATCGCCCGATCAGTGTCGATTTGCCGTCATCTACGCTACCCGCTGTCAGGAACCTCAGCAAATCTCTATCGTGGCCCGCGGCGCTCAAAAATATCCCTCGCGCTTCTTCAATTCCATGGATCCTTCCTGATCGTGATCGATCACTCTGTTTTCGCGCTCCGAACGCCGGAAGAATTTCAGCTCTTCGATAATTTCGCCTACCGTCGCCGCGGTGGAACGGATGGCGCCGGTACAGTAGGTGCAGCCAAGCGAGCGCATGCGGCACATTACGAGTTGTGGCTTCTCGCCGGGGAGCAGGTTCACCGCATGGTCCAGCGGGGTGAGGTAATCTCCGCGCACCAGCATCTCGCGCTCCTTGGCGAAATAGAGGGGCACAACCGGAATCTCTTCGCGACGAATGTATTCCCACACGTCCAACTCGGTCCAGTTGGACAGAGGAAACACGCGCATGCTTTGCCCGGGCTCAACCCGGCCGTTGTAGAGACCCCAGAATTCGGGCCGCTGGTTCTTCGGGTCCCACTGCCCCAACGAATCGCGGAGTGAAAACACTCGCTCCTTGGCGCGCGACTTTTCCTCATCACGTCGCGCTCCCCCTATCGCGGCATCAATGCGATGTTCCGCCAATGCGTCGAGCAGAGCCTTGGTCTTCAACAGCGCGCAGCACTTGCTGGTCCCCAACTGAAAAGGATTGGCGTTCGCCTTCTTTGCTTCTAGGTTCGTGTGGGCGAAGAGTTGCAGCCCAAGCTCTTGGGCCGTGCGATCGCGAAACTCGATCATCTCCCGGAACTTAAAGCCGGTATCGACGTGGATGAGCGGGAAGGGAATTCGTCCCGGATGGAACGCTTTCTGCGCCAGCCGCAGCATGACCGACGAGTCCTTACCGACGGAGTACAGCATTGCCGGCCGGGAAGACTCGGCAACAACCTCACGCATGATGTGGATGCTCTCAGCTTCTAGCACGTCAAGATGGGCCAAAGCGGTAGTTACCATGTAGTTACCATCTGCGGCAAGGAAATCTCCAAAACATTAAGTAAACTTGAACATACGGGCTATCCCCAAACACCGGCCATCGAGCGCGGTTACTGGAATGCTATCAGACTCCGCGCCCAAAATGGTATCGTCGCCTGGTTGGCTTCGGCGGGAATTCCTCGTCAGCCCGAAGGGCAGCACAACCATATCCCGGCACGTCAGTGCCGGGGCCGCATGAGAGCATAGGCGCTAGTGCTCGCGGGGACCGCACATGCCCGGGTGCCCACACGCCTGCCAGGAACCCGCCCATCTTTCGGTCACTTGCCTGGGTTCACGCAACTCTGCAACCCACCGCGTACTCCATCCAACCCCAATCTTCGCTCCTGCGAGTCTTTGGCTTATTGCTGCTTTCTTCCCACTTCGGGAATTTTTTGGTTACTAAAGTTTTTTCTCCACCACGATTTTTCTTCACGTCTGTCCCCAACTCAGTTATTCCTGAAACCAGCCTCCGCCCCCACCGGGCGAGGGCCTTCTTGTTCTTTGTCAACTCAGTGCTCCATCAGGTTCGCGCCTGCTTTCGGCGTTAACCTAGGTTCAGAGCTAACCCGTGTGTTTATAAGACTTTGCCTGTAAATCCATTTGTTTGCCAGAACTTACAGCTAGTCGCGTCGTAACCCCTTTGTTTTCAAGATGGGTGCAGGGGGGTACACGGGCCAATCACTAATTACCAATTACTAAATACCACTCTCCAGTTGCCAGTAACCAGCTACCAGTCACCAGAGGAAACACTATGCCCCAACACGAATCCTGTCGCCACGTCAAAGAAGACGGAACCTACTGCGGTTCTCCCCGTCTCCGCGACCAGAAATACTGCTATTACCACCTCATGCAGCGCGGACGCCGCCTGCGTCGCGCTCGCGCCCTGCGCGATAACCAGCCTTATCGTCTTGACATCCAGTCGCTCGACAACCCCTACGCCATCCGTGCCGCTCTCACCGAAATCGCTCAGGCCCTCGCCGCCGGCCAGCTCGACCCGCGCACTGCCGGCAAGCTCCTCTACGCCATCCAGCAAGTCAGCGCCACCAACCGCCGCATCGAGCAGATGGAAGCGGTGCCCCAGGTTTGCGCCCCTCATTTGGGCGCTAACCTGGGTTCCGACGACAACTCCCGTCTCCAGGAATATCCCGAGTTTGAGAAGCAATTCGGCATCCCGCCGGGTGCCGATCTCGATGCCGAAACCGACGCCGTCCTGCGCAAGGCCAGTGAGGAGGCGCAAGATCGCCAGGCCGCAGCCATGCCCGAGCCTCCGCCCGGCATGCGCCCCGGCTCTCCCGCTTACCGGGTTTACCGCGAGGAGGCCTATCAGATGATGAACCTGCAATTGCTCGATCTGCGCCACGAGCTCCGTGACTACCACCAGCAGAAACGCGAAAAACTGAAAAAGGAGACGATGGCAGCATTCCCCACACCCGAGCGTCGCGCCGACAGCGCTTGAAATAGGATTGGAAGGTGAACACTTACTCTGAAGAAGTCGCTCCAGGAGGGTTTGGTTGCGGGAGGTGGATTTGAACCAGCGATCCCGCTTGGCGGGATTAGGTGCCGCGGGAATAGAGTGCTGGGTCTAATCCCGTGCGAGCAGAGAATCCGTGCCCACCTTTTTGCGCTTTCAATTCCAGTTCGCGACGTCGGGCCGATGAGAAATCAGGGAATTGTTCGGTATGAACGAGTTGCCATGGGCGATGACGCCTGCTCCAGGAAGCCAGTGTTGATGAGTTGTGCTGCTGCAAACGGAGCGCGGGATCTTCGCTTATCCCGATATAAAATCGCTGTCCAGAGTAACTCCAAAGGACATAGAGGAAATAGGGCACACCAGAAACGCGTGACATGAGAAAACCGCCCATGGGGGCGGAGGCAGGGAGTTAGTTTGGTTGCGGGGGGTGGATTTGAACCACCGACCTTTGGGTTATGAGCCCAACGAGCTACCAGACTGCTCCACCCCGCACTTCGATAATAGCGAGATGTGAACATCCGGTCAAACCGACCCGCGCAATTGTTTGGTTCAATCGGATTGAGGTGTTAGTCTGGCCTCGTGTCCAATGATCGACAAGGCGGCAAGTCGGAGAATCCGGCAGTGATATGGGCGCGATACTCCGAGATCGCGTTCATCATCCCCGCCGCGGTTGTTGTGGGATTGCTGATCGGCAAACTGCTCGATTACTGGCTGCACACCCATTGGCTCTTCCTGGGTGGCGTTATATTCGGAGCGGTCGTGGGCTTCATGCAAATGATCCGTATGGTGACCAAGGCGAAGGACTAAGCGGAGGACTAAAATGTGCGCCCCTCTCCACGTGGCTATGTGAGAGGAATTTCCCAATAGCGGAACGACTTTAGGCATACCGCCGTTTCAGGCTTGAGATGAGTGCGCGGAGCCTCAATATAGAGCAATATGTTTTCAGAAGAGGAGTACTCGAATGCGCCGCAATGTGATTCGAGCACTGTGTTGCCTTCTCTTTGCCGCTTTCGTCGGGGTCGGACATTCCCAAGAGATACAAAGTACCTTCGCGAATCTGTCTGTCCCCGGCAATTGGCAGGAAGCCAAACAGCGCTCTGCCACTCAATTTGGGTCCGACGTCTATTACGACTCAGATTCGGGAGGCTTGCTGGTGATCAGCCAGCAGTCTGGCCTGCAGAAGGTGGGCGACATCGCAAAATACTTTGGTGATGCAAAAGCGTCCGCAAAGGACGCGGCGGTCGTGATGTCGGCTGCAGTGTTTCCGCTACCTCTGCCGTACACGGAGAGAGCCTCGAAAGACTTGGTGAAGGGCGTTAAGCCCCCGAAGCTGTGGGAAATGAAGGAGGGTGACGGCAATCCTGCTTGGTTCTACGCCTCACAGTTGTTTGACGAGTATCGCATGCGCGATGTAGGAGGTTCGTCCGAGGTTACCGAGCAGTTTGTGACGGTGCGGGTCATGAAGGCAGAGCAGCGCGCGGTGACTGGCGGAGATGTCCTGCTATTTGAGGTTGAGACCGACAAGGTAGCAAATGACGCTGCGCTGAAGCGATTTCGCATGCCTGCTACTTTGAAAGATCAGCGGATTCGCTACGGCTGGGTTCAATTCGCGCCCGGGGGAATCGCATCCGGTGGGGGAGTCCTGTCGGTGGGGTTCGCTGTGCCCGCAAACTCCAGCCTAGGCATCGACGAAGTAGCCAAGCACGTAAGCGCCGCCAAGATCAAGACGCTTTAGCTGGTGTCACTTTTTCGGGGCTAACGGTTACACTGCTTACCAGCCACGCATGACTTATCCGACCTTGACCGATACTCGCGCCGAACGCTTCTACGAAGGCGCACTCGAGCGCATTCGCCGCTTCATCCTCATCTTGGGCGCTGTCGGTGTTGTCGTATGCCTGTTCCGATTCGGACGTGCGGTGACCGCGGGTTTCCTGGTCGGAGCAGTCATCGCCTACGTCAATCATGTTTGGTTGGAGCGGGTAATTACAGGTCTTGGCGAGCGCATCACCAGCGGCCAAAGTACTGAAAGAGGGGGCATTATCGTTGCCCGGGCGGTGCTCCGTTATGTATTCCTCGCGGCCGGTGCGTATGTTATATTTAGAGTTTCCTTAGCGGGTCTTTACGGCTTTTTGGGGGGAATTTGCCTCACGATTGCCGCAGTTGCCTGCGAGGCCGCAGTGGAGGTCTACATCGGACTGCGGCGCAGATTCTGATTTTCGTTTCTGAATAACAACTTCCGCTTGTTCTTGGCGCTGGGACTGTGTCGAAAAACGAAATGCATTTTTAGCCAGTAGAGTATTGCGATCATATGCCGCACCAACTTTGGATTACCGCACTTCTGAATAAATACCTGGCGGGCGTGGCCAACACGATTCTTGGCGTTTTCCACCTGCATTCCTCTTATCCCCAAGCTCCCATTCCCAACTATGTGGCCATGCAGATCGTGGTCTTCGTCTTGCTGGTGCTGATCTTCGTACTGGTCCGGACAAGTTTGTCGGTAGAAAACCCGAACCCGCTGCAGCATCTATTCGAGAGCATGGACGGGATGATCAGGCAGCAGAGCCTGGAAATCATCGGCCACGGCTACGAGCGCTATACCAATTATCTGGTGACGCTTGGGCTGTTCATTCTGACTTGCAACCTGATCGGCCTGATTCCAGGATTCGAAGCTCCGACCGCGATTCCGTCTGTACCGCTGGGCTGCGCCGTGGTTACATGGTTCTACTACCACATGCACGGTATCCGCGAGAACGGCCCGGGTTACATCAAGCATTTTCTTGGACCCGTTTGGTGGCTGGCGCCCTTGATGTTCGTAATAGAGGTGGCAAGCCACGTGGCTCGTATTCTTTCGCTCACCGTTCGTCTTTTCGCCAACATGTTTGCAGGAGACATGGTAACGCTTGTATTTTTCTCGCTGTTCCCGATCGCCATCCCTGTCGTCTTTATGCTGCTACACGTCGGTGTTTCGATCATTCAAGCGTATATTTTCGTGCTACTGCCTACCGTGTATATCGGCGAAGCGGTGGCACACGAGCACTAAAAAGTTTGCTGCAAGTGTGAGGGCGCCAGTTCGGTGAGCGCCAACCACCCACTGGCAGCGATTCCTAAGGAGAAACACAATGCGGAAGTCAATGCTTGTAATGTTCGCGCTGCTGGCCATCTGTATGATGACCATGCCGGCGTATGCGCAGGGCGGAACCGCCGCTGCACCGGAGACCAACTGGGTCGCCATCGCTTCGGGATTCGGCATGGCCATCGCCGCCGGACTGGCCGCTCTGGGTCAGGGCAAAGTCGGCGCAGCCGCTTGCGAAGGCATGGCCCGCAACCCGGGAGCTCGTCCGGGAATTCAGCTCGCGCTGATTCTCGGCCTCGCGTTCATCGAGTCGCTGGTACTTTTCACGCTGGTTATCATCTTCGCCAAGGTCGTGAAGTAGATGCGACTGCGGCATGAATCAAACGCCCTGTCCCGCCAAGCGGCATAAGCGTTAACTTAATTGTTGCCAGAGTTACGCGTCGGAGATTATGCTTACGGCATGGACAACGGCCTTGAGGGGTTGGGGAGTTGGGAGGTACTGCAGCAGTTCCTGCCGCCAGGATGGGCAGAACAAGCGCGTACGACGGGAGCCCTGAGACGGACTCGCGGAGTGCGGGATGCGGCTGCTTTACTGCGGGTCCTGCTGATGCATCTGGGACAGGGATGCTCGCTGGCGGAGACCGCGGTGCGGGCGCGCGAGGCGGGGCTGGCGCAATTGAGTGCGGTGGCTTTGTTTAAGCGACTGCGGGCGAGCGAAGCCTGGTTGTTGTGGCTGGCGCAGCAGTTGGGAGGAGCGGGGCAAGGGCTGTGGGCGGCACCGCAGCGGGTGGTGAGGGCCATCGATGCGACGGTAGTTTCCGAGCCGGGCAGCACGGGGACGAATTGGCGTCTGCATTACGGCTTACGCTTGGCAGATCTGCGCTGTGATTTTTTCGAACTCACCGACGTGCGTGGCGGGGAGAGTTGGAAACGAGTGCCGGTGCGGCGGGGGGAGATTCTGTTGGGCGATCGTATCTATGGACGGTCGAGCGGCATTGCCCATGTGCTGAAGGCCGAGGCGGATGTGGTGGTGCGCCTTACGCCCTCGCTATTAGCGCTGCTCGACGGGCAGGGGCGCGCCTGCGATCCCTTGCGGCAGGCGCGCTCGCTGCGGGTCGGTAGAGTGGGGACTTGGCCGACGCAGGTGCAGCATGAGGGGCAACGCTTTCCCGGCCGCTTGCTGGCCGTGCGGCGTAGCGCAGCGGCCACACGACTGGAACAAAAACGTCTGCGGCGGGAGGCGAGCCGCGACGGAAGAGTGATTTCACAACCCAGTTGGGCGGCAACACAATACTTGTTTCTCTGGACCAGTCTGCCGGACTCGTTTTCCGCCGAAGTGGTGTTGGAATACTATCGTCGGCGCTGGCAAATAGAGCTGGCCTTCAAACGCATGAAGTCTCTGGCCGGCTTGGGTCACTTACCCAAAAAAGACCCGGCCAGTGCCCGCGCCTGGTTGTATGGCAAACTCCTGGTCAGCCTGCTGGCCGAACATCTGATGCAAACGGCGAAAGGGTTTTCCCCCTGGGGTTATCAACTGCAGGCAGCAACCCAGCCGCTGGCGTGAAACCGAATACCTGTTGCACGAAATCCTCGCGGCGGTGAACCCCAACCTCCCCTTGGCCAATACGCTCCTCCACTGGAATCAGATCGCACATCGGCTTGCCTCCGCCCCGCGCACACGTAAACTGCAAACATTAAGTTAACGCTTATGCCGCCATGCGGGACAGGGCGTTGTTATGTGTGCCAAGAATCTGGCTGCTTACTTCACCAGTTCTTGCGCCGCTCGAATCGCACTATCGAGCACGCGGTTGGGAAGTACGCCAAGGTAAATGGTCGCGACCGCGCTAATGGCAATCGCGGTCGTCAGGGCTACCGGCATCCGCGGCACAGGAGCTTCCACCCGCTCGTCGCGCATATACATGTACACGATGATTCGTAGGTAGTAGTATGCAGCGATTGCGCTGTTGATCACGCCGATGATGGTGAGTCCCACAAGATTCGACTGCAATGCCGCCGAGAACACGTAGAACTTGGCGAAGAACCCGCCAGTAATTGGAATACCAATCAGCGAGATAAGAAAGATCGTCAGCAGGGACGCGATAAGCGGAGAACGCCGGCCCAGGCCAGAGTAATCTTCCAGCGTGACGTAGCGTTCTCCCTTGCCCGCCAGATGCGCGACGATGGCAAACGCGCCAACATTCATCATGGCGTATGAGGCGGCGTAAAAGATCGCTGCCGAGATACCCGTTTCCTTCGCTGCGGCGAATGCCACTAGCAGGTACCCTGCGTGAGCGATGGACGAGTATGCCAGCAGGCGCTTGACGTTGTTCTGAACCAGCGCTCCGATGTTGCCCAGCGTCATGGAGAGCGCGGCGGTAACCCAAACCATCCAGAACCAACCCGGGGCACCCATGGCGAACAGGACACGAAGGAGTACGGCAAATGTAGCGGCTTTTGGCGCAGTGGACATGAACCCGGTCACGGGAGCGGGTGCGCCTTCGTAGACGTCGGGTGTCCATACGTGGAACGGAGCGGCGGCCACCTTGAACCCTAGACCGACGTACATCATTGCCACGGCGAAATAAACCAGCACAGAATGCTGCGTGTTCAATACCGCAGCGATTGCGTAAATGTTCGTGGTGCCGGTCGCGCCGAACATCATGGCCACACCGTAAAGGAAAAATGCAGTAGCGAACGAACCCAGCAGGAAGTACTTAAGCGACGACTCCGCACTTTCAGCCGCCCGCCGGCGAAATCCTGCCAAAACATATGAGGAGATCGACGAAATTTCGATGCCGATAAAGATCAGCACCAGTTCGATCGCCGACGACATCAGCAACATGCCGACTGCGGCAAACATAACAAGCGCGTAGTATTCGCCCGCCTTGATCCGTTGCACCTCAAGGTAATCGAGCGAGCTGAGAATCGTCACCAGCGCTACAAGAAGAATAACAACGTGGAAGAAGACGCTAAACGTATCGACGCGAACCATGTTAAAGAACGCGTCCCCATAAAACCTGCTCTGGTACGCAGTCGCAGCTAGGGAAGCCAGCACCCCGACCACGGCTACGTAGCCGAGCGGTTTCTTGGAGCTTTCTTCGGGCATGACCGGATCGACCATCATGACGACGATGCCGAAAATGCTCAGCACTATCTCGGGAAGTATCCGGATGTAATCAACGGTCGGAATCATCGTCCGATCACCTGTAGCAGGGCATGTGCGGCTTGAGTCGCCGCCGGCGCCGACGCTCGCACGCCACCGGAAAAGTGCTGAAGTGTGAGGGAAACCGAAGGCGAAATAAACCGCAACCAGAGGTCGGGGGCCACACCCATCACAAGAGCCGCAATGGCAAGCGGCCACAACGAAATCCGCTCCCTGGCATCTAGGTCCAGGAGATTCCTATTGGCTGGATTGGTGATATTGCCTTGAAACACCCGCTGGTACATCCATAACAAGTAACAGGCGGCCCAGATCACGCCGGTTGCGGCAACAATGCCGTACACCTGCCGTGCTTGGAAGGCGCCGTTCAAGATCATGAATTCACCCACGAACCCGTTCAATAGCGGCAGTCCCACCGACGACAGCATGATGAACGTAAAGAACGTGGCATATACCGGCATGGGAGTTGCCAGTCCACCGAACTCGTTCATGTCGTACGTATGGCGGCGGTCATAGATCATGCCAAGCAGCATGAACAGCGCACCCGTCGAGATGCCATGGTTCAGCATCTGGTAAACCGCTCCATCCACTCCGATCTGTGTGAAGCTGAAGATTCCCAGTACGACGAAGCCAAGGTGACTTACTGAGGTGTAGGCCACCAAGCGCTTGATGTTCGGTTGCACCATGGCCACCAGCGCGCCGACGACAATTCCGATAATGGCGAGAATAGAAATCCACCAGGCATGGTGTCGGGCCTGCTCGGGAAACAGGCCCACGTTGAACCGCAGCAAGCCGTATGTACCCATCTTCAGCAACACTCCCGCGAGGATTACCGAGCCTGCGGTCGGTGCCTCCACGTGCGCATCCGGCAACCACGTGTGCAGCGGGAATAGCGGCACCTTGACGGCGAACGCCACGAAGAATCCCAGGAACAGCCAATTTGCAGCAGCGGCAAAACCCGGCACCTGCCCTGACTGGATCGCCTCCCGGATGGTTACAAAGTCGAAGCTCCCGGTGTGGACATATAGCCAGATCAGCGCAGCCAGCATGAAGACCGACGCGATCATCGTGTACAGGAAAAACTTCACCGCCGCGTAGATTCTTCGGCCGTGTCCATAGATGCCTACGATCAGGGCCATCGGTATCAGCGTCGCTTCCCAGAAGAAGTAGAACAAAAACAAGTCCAGCGCTACGAAAACGCCTAGCATCGCCGTCTCGAGCACCAGCATCAGGATGAAGAATTCCTTAACGCTGCCGTGTACCGACTTCCACGAAATCAACACGCAGAGAGGCAGCAGGAATGTCGTCAGTACGACCAGCCACAAGGAGATGCCATCGATCCCGAGATGGTAGTGAATGTTCGGGTGCGAGATCCACGGTATATCCCGCTCAAACTGGAACCCGGCCTGGCCGCGATCGAAATGCCACGGCAAGTGCAGCGAGGCCAGCAGCGTGACCACGGTAATTCCCAGCGCAAACCACTTCACGTCGCGGTCGCGGCGGGGAAAGACGGTGAGCAGCAGGGCACCTGCCAGCGGCAGGAAGATAACGATGGTGAGGATGTTCTGGTTGATGTAGTTCATCGCACGCCCCTCCACACCATGAAGGCGATTACGACCGCAGCGCCTGCGGCCACCCATCCTGCGTATGAGCGAATGTTTCCGGACTGCATGCGACGCAGGCCATCGGAAACGTCCTTGGCACCCTCGGCGCTGGCATCGACGCTGCCATCAATCAGGGCAACGTCAATTCCTTTCCAGAGAACGTAAGTGGAGAACAAAATAATGGGCTGGATGAATGCGCCCCCATACAGTTCGTCCACTTTATATTTTTCGTACACGAAGGTGTACAGTGAGCCTGCTTTCTTAGCCAGTTTCGCCGGCAAGTCGGTTCGCTTGATGTAGAGGAACCACGCTCCCAGGAATCCAGCCAACGCGAAGCCCACTGAGATCGCGCTAAATAGAAGTTCCGAAGGTTCTTCGTGCGCGACCGTAGCAGTTTCCTCCATCACGGCAGGCGCGTAGCGGGCAAATACTGGATCCAGGAAGTGGGCAATACGATCCGAGCCGCCTAGCGCCGGGGGTACTCCTATCCATCCTCCTACGAGCGACAGCGTGCCCAGTATCAGCAGCGGTACCACCATCACCCACGGACTCTCATGCGCGCCGTGATGCCCGTGTCCATCCCCTGAGTGCTCGTCATGAACTTCTGCCACGTTTTCTGGATTTGGCCCTCGATATTCGCCAAAGAACGTCATGAACAGCAGCCGGAAGATATAGAACGATGTCATGCCGGCGGTGATCACTCCGATCAGCCAAAGCCAGTGATGTCCTGAGGCATACGTCTGATACAAGATCGCGTCTTTCGAGAAGAATGCTGCAAAGGGCGGGAATCCCGCGATGGCGAAGCTGGCGGATGCCATCGTCAGGAACGTCCACGGCATCACCTTGCGCAACCCGCCCATGTAGCGCATGTCCTCTTCATTGTTCAGGCCATGCATGACCGAACCCGCGCAAAGGAACAGGCACGCCTTGAAAAATGCATGCGTCATCAGATGGAAGATGCCGCTGCCGTAGGCTGCTACCCCGGCTCCCATGAACATGTAGCCCAACTGTGAGATCGTCGAATAGGCCAGCACCTTCTTGATGCCGACCTGCACGATGCCGATGGTCGCGGCAAACAGGCAGGTCAGGGTGCCGATCACAGCAACGGTTTCCAGGGCCATCGGCGCACGGTCAAAGATAGGATTCGAGCGCGCTACCATGTAAACGCCGGCAGTCACCATCGTTGCGGCGTGAATCAGCGCCGAAACCGGCGTGGGACCTTCCATGGCATCCGGCAGCCACACATACAGCGGAATCTGCGCTGACTTTCCGGTTGCGCCGACAAACAGCAACAACCCGATGGCGGTCAGTACCCCCGCCGCAGTCTCGGGAGCGAATGACGCCACCTTCTGGTAGAGATCGCCATATTGCAGCGTTCCGAAGTGCTTGACGATGAGGAACAGCGCAATCAGAAATCCGAAGTCACCGATCCGGTTAGTGATGAACGCCTTCTTACCGGCGTCAGTGGCCGATTGCTTGTGAAACCAGAATCCAATCAGCAGGTACGAGGCCAGGCCCACACCTTCCCACCCGACAAACATTTGCAGGTAGTTGTCCGCCAGCACCAGCATCAACATGAAGAACATGAAGATGTTGAGATAGGCAAAAAATCGGTAGTAACCTTGATCGTGGGCCATGTACCCCACGGAATAGATGTGAATCACGAACCCCACGCCCGTCACGACCAGCAACATCACCAGGGATAACTGGTCGAGCCAGAAACCGTATTGCACGGAAAATGCCCCGGACGCCATCCACGTGGCATGCTTTTCGACGTAGGGAATTTGGCTGGGCGACATGCCCATAAACTGCACCACCACCCACAGCGCATAGCCGAAGGCCGCGGCGGTGGACCCCAGCCCAATGGCATTTACCAGCGCCTTGGGAAAGCGCTTGCCCAGCAACCCATTAATGGCGGCGCCGGCCAGGGGCAACAGCGGGATGATCCAAAGATGAAGGCTCATAGCTTGAGTAAGTTCACCCGGTCAACATTCAAGGTCTCGCGGGTCCGGAACACCGAAATAATGATCGCCAATCCAACAGCTGCTTCCGCCGCCGCCACCACCATGACGAAAAACACAAAGACGTTTCCGCTCAGCGCGTGTAACTGCGCAGCGAATGCCACGAAAGTCAGATTAACCGCATTCAGCATCAACTCAATCGACATAAAGATGGTGATGGTGTTTCGCTTAATCAGGAACCCCGCCACTCCGCAGGCAAACAAAATTGCGCTCAACACGAGGTAGTACGACAGAGGGACCATTTACTCCTCCCTCCGCGCCAGCACCACGGCGCCCAAAATCGCGATCAGAATCAGAATCGAAGTCACTTCAAACGGCAGCAGGAAATCGCGAAACAGCAAATGCGCCACCGCCCGAGGATTGCCGAACCCCTCTGTGCCATTCAGTACCTGCGGGCCGCCAATCGCAATCCGGTCCAGCCCGGCGTAGCGCACGATGACCCAAACGCCGATCGCAAGTCCCACGATTAGTCCCGGAACGCCCAGCATCACGGCCACGCGACTGCGGTGCGGCAGCACTTCCTCTTCGCCCGCATTCAACAGCATGATCGTGAACACGAACAGTACCATCACCGCCCCGGCATACACGATGACTTGTATCGCGGCGACAAACTCCGCGCCCAGCAGCAGGTACAGCACCGCCAGCGATCCCATCACCACGATGAGCGACAGGGCGCTGTTGATGGGGTGCTTCTGCACGAGCAGGTTGATCGCCGCTCCCACGCACACCGCCCCGAAAATGATGAACAAAACCAGATGCATGATGTTCTCTTTGCCGGCCACAGCAGGCCGGGCCCATCTTCCAGAATCCCCCGTTACTTCAACGCAACCACCAGAGCAGTAACCAGAATGTTCACGATCGCCAGCGGCAACAGGAACTTCCAGCCAAACGCCATCAACTGGTCATAACGGAAGCGCGGCAATGTGCCGCGGACCCAGATGTAAATAAAAATAAACGCCAGCACCTTTACGACGAACCAGAAGATCGGCAGCAGGGCCTGAACAATCGCAGGGCCGAATACCGGGCCCGACCAGCCCCCGAAGAACAGCACCGTCGCCAGGCACGCGACGGTAAACATGTTGGCGTATTCCGCCATGAAGAACATGGCAAACTTCATCGAACTGTATTCGGTGTGGTAACCCGCGACCAACTCGGTTTCGGCTTCGGACAGATCGAAGGGAATGCGGTTGGTTTCCGCATAAGCGGCCGTGATGTAGATGAAGAAAGCGATGAACTGTCCGGTGAAGATGTTCCACTTGGGAATAATGCCGAGAAACGTTCCAGACTGCGCAGTAACAATGTCGCGCAAGCTGAAGCTGCCGGAATAGATCAGAACCCCAACCAGCGACAGCCCCAACGCGATTTCATAGCTCACCATCTGTGCGGAGGCGCGCAGGCTGCCCAGCATCGAGTACTTGCTGTTCGACGACCATCCGGCGAGCGCAACTCCATAGACCCCGATCGACGTCAGGCCCAGAATCACCAACAGGCCGATGTTGACGTCGGCGATCTGCAACGGCGTATGGATTCCGCCCACCGTCACCCACGGACCAATCGGGACAACCGCGATCGCGGTCAGCGCAACCGTCAAAGACAGGATTGGTGCTAGTAGATATAAGGGCCTGTTGGCAAAAGGAGGTGTGATGTCCTCCTTAAAGATAAACTTTAAGCCATCGGCGAGCGGCTGCCAGATCCCGAACGGGCCGACCCGCGACGGCCCCCACCGATTCTGTATGTGCGCAACGACCTTGCGTTCTGCCAATGTGGTGTACGCCACGCCAGTGAGCAAAACGAAAACGGCGACCACGATTTTAATCAGCGATACGAGGATGTAGGTTCCAATGGTCATTGACTGAATGCGTTCTCGCTGCTTCGTTTGGCGCGGCCTCGCCGCGCGACTTCCAGCTACAGCTACCTGCAACAGCCCGGCGCAAGACAGCTTCGCCGGAGGTTAGTCGGCCGCGACCTCTTGATTGGCCGGAGTCTGATGGCTTTCCATCACCGAGTTCAGCGCCCTCGAATAGCGTCCCAATGTTCCCGAACTGAACAGCGTGTCATTCGATGGCAGAAGCAATTCCGGTTGCCCCAATGCCGTCGGGCCCGTGATCTGTACCAGTTGCGTGTGCTCATCCTGCCCTGCCAACAAGCTCAATCGGGAAATGTCATAGCCCGAAACCAGTCGTTGAATCTCGTCCAGCATCGCTGTCGGATCGAACGGGTTCATCTTTGGTTCGAGATTATGCGATGCCAGCCACACCGCATGCTGGTCTGATTCGCCCGACTGCGCTCCACGGGTTTGACCCATGTCGGCGCGAACACCCGCGCCGCCGAACGGAACCAGTTTGTGAACGTCGCATCCCATCGCCTGCGCGATGCGGATGATGCACTCGTAGTCGCTGCGAGTGCCGCTAACCTCGCCGGCCTTCTTGAGCAACTGCAAATCGCCCGCCGTATTGGTGTAGCTTCCCGATTTCTCGTAAGCGTTTGCCACCGGCAGCACAACGTCAGCGACGCCAGCCGTTTCGGTGAGGAACATTTCCTGCACCACTACGAACGCTTTCGAGAGCGCGAACGGATCGATGTTGTACCGGGCCACCGGATTCGATCCCACCACGTACAGCGCCTTCAGCGTTCCGGCCTTGGCCGCATCCACCATCTGCAAAATGTTCAGTCCTGCGGCTTTGGGAATCGCGTCAAGCCAGTCCTCATGGAACTTAGTGGCACTATCCACTGGCGCATATCCCGGCAGCATGTTGGGATACAGTCCCATATCCGCTGCGCCGCGCGAGTTCGCATAGTCGCCGAGGCAGAGGAACTTCGCTCCCTGTGCCAGCCCAAAATCAACCAGAGATTTCACCGCTGCGCCGCGAACTTCCGAGCCAAACACAACAACCAGCCCCTGCTCGGCCTTGATTTTGTCGCGCAGTTCAGTCAGCGCTTCCCGAGTGAGCTGAGACGAAACCACTCCATCAGCCGTAGAATCGTTGCCCCCGAGGAACTGCACAAAGCTGGTTTCCGAACCCGTAGCGATCTGTGCAAACGCCGTCGCCTGCCGCCGCAACTTGATCGGCGCGGAATTCACCACGTACAGTTTGGCGCGATGCAGCCGAACGTTCGTACGGATCTGCCACGCCAGCAGCGGATGCTGCTCAGTTGGATCGTTTCCGACTAGCAAAATTGCAGGTGCCGAACCAACGTATCGCATCGAGGCCGTGGCATTAGATTTACCCGCCACCGCCGAAGCGAAAGCAGGGAAGTCCGCCGTGCGATGGTGGTCAATATTGTTCGTGCCCAGCACTACGCGAGCGAATTTCTGCAGCAAGTAGTTCTCTTCGTTCGTCGTGCGGTTCGAGCCGATAACTCCGCTGGCGCCGGGTCCTGCAGCCGCCGCTTCCTTGAACTTCGAAGCAATCAGCGTGAAAGCTTCATCCCAGGTCGCCGAAACAAACTTGCCATCCCGCTTGATCAAGGGCTTGTTCACGCGATCCGTGTTATTGGCGAAATCGAACGCGTAGCGACCCTTAATGCACAGGAAATCGCCATTGATGCCGCTCTTGTCGCGGTTATCGCCGCGCACAATCTCCATGCCGGTATCAGAACGCCGCACGCCCAGCGTCGTCTTGCAGCCGTCGCCGCAGTGCGTGCACATCGTTCCGACATGCTTCATCTCCCACGGACGCGTCTTGTAGCGATACGCTCCGGAAGTGAGTGCGCCCACCGGGCAGATGTCGATGCACATGCCGCACTCTTCGCACTCTAGATGGTCTTCCTTGTTCGGCGCAATAATCGAGCTTGAGCCGCGGTTCTGGACGCCCAGCGCCCACACGTCCATGCCTTCGCCGCACACCCTAATGCAGCGGTAGCACAGGATGCAACGCGGCCGGTCGAAGTACACAACCGGCGACCACTGCTGCTCTTCGCGGTGGTTCTTGATGTCCATATACTTGGACTCTGCCGCGCCGTACTTGAACGTCATGTCCTGCAGTTCGCACTCGCCGCCGGCGTCGCACACCGGGCAATCCAGCGGATGATTGCCTAGCAGAAGCTCGATCATCGACTTGCGCGCCTGCTTGATCTTTTCGCTCTCGGTGGTAACCACCATGCCTTCGCCCACCACCGTAGTGCAGGCGGTCTGCAGCTTTGGCATCTTTTCAACTTCCACCAGGCACATGCGGCACGCGCCCTGTAGCGAAAGGCCCGGGTAGTAGCAGAACGCAGGTACTTCAATTCCGGTGCTCTTGCAGGCTTCAATCAAAAGCGTTCCCGCGGGGACCGTGAGCTTTTTGCCGTCAACTGTGATGTTTACGTCAGCCATGAAAAACCGCTATTCGCCTTTCGCTTTGCGCTCCTTCAGTTCCGTTCCCATTCGCAAGCGAAAAGCGAATGGCGAACAGCGAAGAGCTTCCTCACACCAGCGCCGGTTCCGCCGCCTTTTCCAGTGGACACGGCTTGCCGTCGAGATGCGCTTCAAATTCCGCCCGAAACTTTTGTACATACGAAATGATGGGCATCGCCGCCGCATCGCCCAGCGGACAGAACGTGCGTCCCAGCATGTTGTCCGCGAGGTACTTCAGATTGTCGATGTCCTTGGCCACGCCACCCCCCGCATGGAAGCGGGTCAGAGTCTTCCTCAGCCAGTCCGTTCCTTCTCGGCAGGGAATACACCATCCACAACTCTCGTGCTGGTAAAACTCGATCACCCGCTTGGCGAAGCGCACGATGCAGATAGTTTCGTCGAGCACGATCACGGCGCCCGAGCCCAGCATTGACCCTGCCTTCATCAGCGACTCGTAGTCAGCGGGAATATCAATCTCTTCCGGCAACAGGATCGGCACCGACGAACCGCCGGGTACGACACCTTTCAATTTGCGGCCACCCTGAATTCCGCCCGCCACCTCGTAGATCATCTTCTTCAGGTTGTAGCCCAGAGGCAGTTCATACACGCCCGGCCGCTCAACGTTACCGCTGATGCTGACCAGGTGTGTGCCGCCGTTCTTCGGCGTGCCTATGTCGGCAAACCACTGTCCGCCCCCCAAGAGAATGTGGGGAACGCTCGCCAGGGTCTCGGCATTGTTGATGACCGTTGGTCCGCCCCACAGTCCCACGACCGCGGGGAAGGGAGGCCGAATTCGCGGAATCCCACGCTTGCCTTCCAACGATTCCATCAGGGCCGATTCTTCGCCGACTTCGTACGCCCCGGCGCCCGAGTGAACATAGACATTGAGGTCGCGGCCTGACCCAAAAATGTTCTTGCCGACGAATCCGCGCGCATACGCGTCGGCCACCGCCTTCTCCATGATCTCCACGAGATAGCGGTACTCGCCACGCAGGTAGATGAAACCAGTCTTCGCACCTACTGCCAGCGCCGCGATCATCACGCCTTCGATCACCGAGTGAGGATCGTGCTCGAAGATCAACCGGTCTTTGCAGGTGCCCGGTTCGCTCTCGTCACCGTTGCACAGCACATACTTGGGTTTGGGCGACTGCTTCGGCACAAACGACCACTTCAGGCCAGTCGGAAACCCAGCGCCACCACGGCCGCGCAGGTTCGAGGTCTTGACTTCGTTGATGATGGCGTCCGGCTCCATGCCGAGCGCCTTCTGCACCGCCTCGTATCCGTCGAGCTCAAGGTAGCGATCAAGGTTCGCTGCGCCGAGGCCAAATCGCTTGGAGACGACCTTTACTTCATCGGGATGTGAGACTAAATAAGCCATGAATTCCGCTCTTCGCTGTTCGCCATTCGCCTCATGCTCTCTGTCGCCTCTGGCGACGAGCGAATAGCGAAAGGCGAAAAGCGCCCTACTGCTGCTCCTTCTTGCGTATCCCTTCAATCAACTCATCAATCTTTTCGGCCGTCAGATTCTCGTGGTACTCGTAGTTCAGCATCATCGCCGGAGCCCAAGAACAAGCGCCGATGCACTCCACTTCTTCCACGTGGAACAGCCCATCCGGCGTCGATTGCTTGTTGTGTACGCCCAGTTTCTTCATGGTGTGCTCGAGGATTTCTTCGCCGCCGCGCAGCAGGCAGCTCACGTTCGTGCACACCTGGAAGTTGTACTTGCCGATCTGTTTCGTCCGCATCATCGAGTAGTAGCTGATGACATTTCGGACCTCTAACTCCGTAAGCTCCACCCGTTGCGCCATCTCCGCGACTACTTCATCCGTCAGCGAACCCACCTCGTCCTGGATATACAGCAGCAGCGGCACCAGCACCGAGCGCCGGGTCGGATAGTGCGTCGACATCTCCGTGAAACGTTTTTCCAATTGGTCTGAAAATTTCATCTATAAATTCTTCCGCAACCCAGCAGTCTTTCTCATCGTCATGCCGGAGGTCTTCGCTCTAATCAAACTCACGCCTCGGAGCCGCCTGCTCTGCGCCCACCCGTCCCGCTACAATTTCTGCCTTGCCGTAGTTCTCAGCCTTCATCGGAACTCCGGCTAGCCTCCGCAACATCGCAATCTGCCCTACATGCGTCAACGCATCGGCGATCGGGCCCTGAAACAACATCTCCGGACTCCCCGCCAGCAACTGCTCAGACGCCAAACGTTCGTCGAACTTTCGCAGGCACGTATGAAAGCGGTCGATTTCCTGCTCCCACAGCAGCGGCGGCGAATCGTTCCACGCCTGCTTCCCATCCGCAATCGTGACCGCCCACTCCAGCAAGTCCCCGATGTGCGCCAGGATCTTCACCGGCGTTCTCGGCCGCTCCCCGATAGAAAATTCCGCGAACTCCGGGCCCGCTCCGCGTAACGCCTTGCCGCCACGATAGGCCAGTGTCGCCAGCGTGTGCCGCAAGAATTCTCGCTTTTCGTCCGCCACTTCTTCTGGCTCCTCTACCGGTCGCAATCACCCAGCACGATGTCGATACTACCGATCGCAGCCACCACATCCGCGATCAGCCGCCCTTGGCACATCTTCTGCAACGTCTGGAGATTGGCAAACGACGGCGCACGCATGTGCACCCGATACGGCTTCGCAGTACCATCGCTCACCACGTAGTAGCCCATTTCGCCGCGCGGAGACTCAATCGCCTGGTAAACCTCACCCGCTGGGACTGTAAACCCTTCGGTCACAATCTTAAAGTGATAGATGAGGGCTTCCATCTCGGTCTTCATCTTCTCGCGGTCAGGCAGCACAACCTTCGGCGCATCGGCTTTCACGCGGCCTTCCGGCATTCCTTCAAGCGCTTGCCCGACAATCTTTTGCGATTCGCGTAACTCCGCGACGCGGACCAGATACCTAGCGTACACATCACCGTCGGTTGAAACCGGTACGTTGAATCTGAAGTTCTCGTAGCCCGTGTAAGGCGCATCCCGCCGCAGATCGACATCGACTCCGCTGGCGCGCAGGGTCGGGCCGGTGGCCGTCAGTGCCAGGGCATCCTCGCGCGACAAATACGCCACGCCCTTGGTTCGCATCACGAAGATCGGGTTCTGCGTCAACAGGTTCTCGTATTCGTCGATGTGTTCCGGAAGGGCATCGATGAAGGTCTTCACCCGCCCAAAGAAATCCAGCGGCGGTTCAATCGCCACCCCGCCAATGCGGAAGTACGACGTCATCATCCGCTGTCCCGACACGGCCTCGAACAAGCGCAGGATGTTTTCGCGCTCCCGGAAGCAGTACAGGAAAACCGTCATGGCGCCGATGTCCATCGCATGTGTGCCGAGCCAAACCAGGTGCGAGTTGATGCGCGTCAACTCATTCAGCATCACCCGTATCCATTGCGCCCGCGGAGGAATCTCCAGCCCCAGCAACTTCTCCACCGCCAGGCAGTACGCCAGGTTGTTGGTCATGGGGCAGAGATAGTCGATGCGGTCGGTCATCGGCACGACCTGCTGGTAGAACTTCGCCTCGCAGGTCTTCTCAATACCTGTGTGCAGATACCCGATGTCGGGCATCATCCGCACGATCGTCTCGCCGTCTATCTCCAGCAGCAGGCGCAACACACCGTGCGTGGAAGGATGCTGCGGCCCCATATTGATGACCAATGTTTGGTCGGCCGCATCCAGTACCGGGGTGGGTGTCATTTCAGCCATGATTTACCGGTATCCCTCAACGGGGTAATCCTTGCGCAGCGGATGTCCTTCCCAGTTGTCGGGCATCATAATCCGCTTGAGATTGGGATGTTCCTGGAAGCGAACGCCGAACAGGTCGAACACTTCGCGCTCAAAGAAATTCGCTCCCGGCCAGATCGGTGTCAGCGAATCCACCCTTGGATCGCCGCTCTCGAGCCGCACCTTCAGGCGCACGCGCTTCTTGGTGACGGTCGAGAATAGATGGTAGATAACTTCGAAGCGCGGCTCGCTCGGAGTCCAATCCACGCAGGTGATGTCTGACAGCGCATCGTACTGCAATCCCGCATCGCTCTTCAGCGTCGTGCAGGCTCCGCGAATTGATGTGCGCTCGACGTAGACCGACAGCTCGTTGCGGTCAAACTTCGCGCCTTCCACGGCCGCAGCGCTCCACCCCACCAGGCACGCGACTTCGGCGTGAGACTTCAATTGTTCCAGGTCAGTTACGGCCGGTTCCAGGGCCATGGTCAAATCCTCTCCGCCTTGCCCTGCTTGTTCCAGTCGATGACGCCTTTCTTCCAGATGTACCAGTAGCCCGCGAGCACGATGCCGATGTACACCAGCATCTCCCAGAATCCAAACATTTTCAGGTCTTTGAAGATGATCGCCCACGGATACAGGAACACCGCTTCGACGTCGAACAGAATGAACAACATAGCGACCAGGTAGAACTTCACCGAAAAGCGCTGGCGGGAATCGCCCACCGGCGTCATGCCGCACTCGTACGGCGACATCTTAGCCTTGTTGTATTTGTGTTGTCCGATGAAATACGACAGCGCCACCATGGCTGTCGCAATGACGCCGGCGATCAGGATGTGTATCAGCAGCGGCAGATATCGTGCGAAATAAAAATCTGGCATTGTCGCGCTATGAAATCAAGAATTCGCCGTGCTACGAGGGCGGGTAACTCCTTGAGTCTATTTGCCGTTACAACCTGTGTCAACTGAGGAGAATGCAGTATTTACGGGCGTTTTATACAGGAGTATCGATTTTGCTAAGAAGCGCGCGCCGCATGAAACAATGGCCCGCACGACCTTATCCGCCCCCAACGAAATGCACGATCTCCAAGTGATCGCCGTCCTTTAGCTCTGCTCCATCCCATTGCGGGCGCGGCACTATCTCGCGATTGACCTCAACCGCCACGCGATCGCCTTTCATACCCAACTCGCTGATGAGTTGGCTGAGCGTCGCACCGTCCGAAACGCTTTTTTTCTCGCCGTTAACGAATAAGTGCATCCAAGAACTGTAACGCACCAACGGCCGGGAACAAACACGCCTCTTTTCGCGTAGTTCCTACAAGCATGGCAACCGTGGCGATCGGAAACCGAACGGCGAATCACGGTAGCCGACAAGTAGGAGTCTTTCTGCTCGCCTCATACCTTGTTCTGTACGCAGCAACCTTGTACTCCATGGTCCGCTTCGGAGGCTTTGACGCTGGCGACTCGCTCGGTGTATTTGGGGTCCTCGGCGTCGGATTCTCCCTGCTTGCATGTCTGTTGACCCTTGGCATCAAGCCTTTGCCATATCAAGTCCGCGAACCGGGTAGGGAATTGCTGTCGCTCCTGCTCTACATGCTGCCACTGACGGTCTTCATCGCCTATGGACTGGGTGCGATCCATCGCTGGGTTCCGGCCGAGCCAGCCGATTCGCTGGTCATCCTGATCGCAAAACTGTCCGTCTTCGTCGCAGTTCCAGCTGGGCTCATGATCTCGCGCTTCGGATACACGATGCGCATCCTCACCCCACTTTCGCTTCCCACAAGTCACATCATCGCGTTCATCGGACTGGGCGGAGTGCTGCTCGTCTTCCAGTCGGTAGCGGGTCGAGGCTTGCGCGACATCGCCGCTGCCAATATACCCGGCAACACCTTGCTGTTTGGCCTGCCGATCGTCTTTGTTTGGCTCGTATTCGAGGTCGGCGTCGTGGAAGAGTTTTTCTTCAGAGTGCTGCTCCAGTCGCGTCTTTCCGCCACATTGCGTTCGGAACTGAGCAGTATAGTCTTGGCGTCGTTGCTCTTTGGCCTGGTTCACGCTCCCGGACTCTACTTGCGCACAAGCGTGACCCAGGAAGGCTTGCCGGCTCACTCATCGCTCTGGATGGCTGTCGGTTATTCCGTCGTCATCACCTCGGTCGCTGGCTTCTTCCTCGGAGTCCTCTGGGCTCGCACCCGCAATTTCCTCGTACTCGTACTGGTTCATGCTGGCGCTGACCTTCTGCCCAACACGCTACCGACGCTCCAGGCTTTTCATCTTCTGAAGTAAGCGGCGATCCGCAACGCAACGCTGCACTAGAATCAAACATTGCGCCACTTGCGCGAAGGGATTCATGACACCCGACCAGTTCCGCCGCCTCGCCCTGAGCTTCGAAGGTGCCGAAGAGCACGCCCACCACCATCACCCGGACTTCCGCGTGAACGGCAAGATATTCGCCACGATGGGCTATCCCGACCAGACTCGCGCCATGGTGATACTCACATCCGAGCAGCAGGCGGAATTACTCCACGACTGTCCCGAGATATTTGCTCCCGCCGCAGGAGCCTGGGGACGCAACGGTTCCACCACCATTTGTCTGCCGCAAGCGACGAAGGCCATCCTGCAACCCGCGCTGCAAGGTGCCTGGCAGAAGGCCATCTCTGCCGCCGCCGCGAAGAAAAAGAAGAAGCCAACTTCGCGCTAAGCCCATTCGGGGCAATGCTATACTCATGTGTTGCCCGGTGTGTCTGCGACGCTCCTGACGCGGATGCTTGGTTGAGCCCGGTTGCGGCGCAAAGGGCACCAAAAACTTCATTTCAGCTACGAGGTCTCTCCTATGTCCGGCCATTCAAAATGGGCGACAATTAAGCACAAGAAGGGCGCGCTCGACGCCAAGCGCGGCAAGATTTTCACCCGCCTGATCAAAGAAATCAGCATGGCGGCCAAGAGTGGCGGCGACGTTGAAAAGAACCCGCGCCTTCGCACTGCCGTTGCAGCGGCCAAGGCTGAGAACATGCCCGCCGACAACATCAAGCGCGCCATCCAGCGCGGCACCGGCGAGTTGCCCGGCGTCAACTACGAAGAAATCACTTTCGAGGGTTACGGTCCCGGCGGAGTTGCCATCCTGGTGGAAGTCTCTACCGACAACCGCAACCGCACCGTCAGCGAAATCCGTCATGCCTTCTCCAAGAACGGCGGGAACCTCGGTGCAGCCGGCTCGGTCGCCTACATGTTCCACAAGAAAGGTGACATCGTCATCGCAAAGTCGGCTGCCAAAGAAGACGACTTGATGAACCTCGTGCTTGAGACCGGCGCCGAAGACCTGAAAGACGATGGCGACAACTGGGAAATCCTCACCGATCCTGCGTCGTACGAAACGGTGCTGGAGGCGGTGAAGAAGGCCGGCATCAAACCCGAAGTCGCCGAGATCGGCATGATTCCCCAAACCTACACCAAGCTCGAAGGCCACCAGGCGAACACCATGTTCCGCTTGCTCGAAGTTCTCGAAGACGGCGACGACGTCCAGCATGTGTACTCCAACTTCGACTTCGACCAGGACCAGTTGGAAGAGGTCGCAGGGTAGAAGCCTTCAGGTTTCAGCTGTCAGTTCGACCTCACATCGGCCGCTCTTCGGGGCGGCCGATTTCTATTTGCCGGTAACGACTCACCATTCTCTCCGCCATTTACAATTGTCTTCGCATGACTGCTCGCCGGACCCTTCTCACTATCGTTGCGGCTCTCTTTACACTTTCTGCCTGCTCGCAACCACGTTCCGAATCTGCCAGCGCCAACGAAGCCAAGCCGCCAGCCACCGCGGAAGCTCCTGCAACGCGTTGAAGCCCCATCTGCTCCCTCGCAACCCGCTCCGCAGATCAATCCAGCTCGCGCCTTCCAGTACGTGAAGGAGTACGTCGCCATCGGCTCGCGGCCGGTAGGAAGTGCCGGACACGCGAAGGCCGAGCAGTTCATCAAGTCGCATCTCGCCGGCGACAACGTCGAAGTCGATTCGTTCACCGCCAAGACTCCTGCCGGCGAGTTTCCCATCCACAACATCATCGCCAAGTTTCCCGGCAAGAAAGACGGCATCATCGTCGTCGCCGGGCACTACGAAACAAACTATCCGCTGCCCAAGAACTTTGTCGGCGCGAATGATAGCGGCTCCAATACCGGCCTGATGCTCGAACTGGCGAACCAACTCCGCGGCAAACCGAACGATGGCTACAGCGTGTGGCTGCTCTGGACCGACGGGGAAGAGGCCTTCGTCAAATGGACCGACTCCGACAGCCTCTACGGCACCAAGCACCTGGCTGCGAAGTGGCACGAAGACGGCACCGCTGCGAAGATCAAGGCGTTCCTCCTGCTCGACATGATCGGCGACGCCGACCTCGACATCCAGCGCGACGCGAACTCCACGCCCTGGCTTAGCGATCTCGTGCTCAAGGCTGCCACCGCGCTGGGCTATCAGTCTCACTTCTTCAAGACCGAAACCCAGATCGAAGACGACCACATGCCGTTCCAGAAAATCGGCGTGCCGGTGGTGGACATCATCGACATCGACTACGGCTACGCCAACGCCTACCACCACACGACCCAGGACACGCTCGACAAGCTCAGCCCCAAGTCTCTCCAGATCGCCGGAGACGTGACCCTGCTGACGATCCAGTACATCAACCAGCGGTAACGTTCGAACTGTCCCAGATGGGGCGGATTGCAATGTTTGGGTGCGAAGTACCCCCTCCCCCCACCCTGCAAATTCCTTGTTTTCAGGAATATGCACGGATTTCGTTCTAAATTAGTGCAGCCAAAGGAGTTAGGAGTCAAAGTACTGGAAAATAAGGAGTTAGGAGGTTGCTTTGGGAGGGCAGAGTAACGTCTAGAAGGGGAATGGGCAATAAAGCGGCAACAATCAGGACCTGTCACAGGTCAAGGCTCACATTTCCAGGTGGAGGAGGGACGTGTCAGGTTGTCATCTCGTCGGAAGACAATTCTCCCTTGTCCTAACCGCAGCGAGTCTAGGGTAGATCGAATGTCGGGAGATAGGACGTAGGTCACGTTTGAGTGTGATAACGCCGGGCAAGCCCACGTTAGGCCAAAAGATGGCCGAACGTGGGGCACCGCGCGAGTAGTGGTACCTGGGCCACCAGCCTGATTAGATTAACGAAGGTTTTGATTTGGCTAACGGTGGCTTTGGTTATCATGACACTGGCGCTAATTGGGATTGGCGTTCTCAGGTGATTTGGCTACCCACTCATTCGAAACCCGCGAATGAGTGGGGCAACCGGGCGCGGCCAACTCAGCAACACGAAGCCGCTTAATGCTGTCAAGGTCTAACTACGGATGAGTACTCGCCGCGAACGGTCGAGAACGACGCGACTCTTGATCGACCTAGCGTGGGAGCGTTTCTCTGCGTGCGGCGTGTGTTGGGCAGATGAGGCAGGCGAGTTCATCGAGGATGTTCTCCGTCCCCTGCGACTGAAGCGCCGCGAATCGAAGCGGCTCCTTGAGCGGCTCACCTGCCCACACTGCGACGCTCGTGTCAGCGCGGGAACGTTCGTGGTGAAGAACGGCCCTGATGAACTGTTACAAGGGAGACTTCGGCGGAAGTTCGATGCAACGTACGGCGAACGTGTACAAGATCTTCGGAAGTTCTTGATCGATTTCCCGATGCTCGGCGCAGACCACCCGTTCGGCAAAGTGCTGTCCAAAGCGATGAAGAGAGCCCAGAGAACACCACTTCCGGCCGCGATTTGGCACCGCGCTACGACGAACCCTGCTGAGCCGAACTTTTCTCCGCGCCCAGCGCTCGAATCGATCAGAGCGAATCGCTATAACCAGATCGGGCAAGCGGCATGGTATTTAGCTTCGGACGAGAAGACTGCCGCAGTCGAAACGATCAGAAGACCGATTGCTGGCGTTTCGATAGGCATTGCGAAAGTCGAACTCAACGAAACGATCACGGTCCTCGATCTAAGATCAGCGATCTGGGGCACCGGCCCCTTGCGGCAATGGATTCTGCGCAACGTCGTCGATGGCCGCTTCATCTCTGAGCCCGCCGCCGCGGACGAGGACGGCAGGCCGGAATACCGTGTACCACAGTTCATCGCAGACCTTGCTCGCAGGAACAAGTTTCGCGGGATTCTGTACGACAGCACACGCCCATCTCCCCACAACAATCCTGATGCTGTCGGATACAACGTCGTCGTCTTTGACCCTCCGGCTTACACCATAGCGGCTGAGAGAGCAGTTAGGTTTGTTGCCCCTGATCTTGCTGACCCTGATTATGACCCGTTCGATGAAGTGTGGCGGCTTAGGACTCAAGAATTCGCGGTTGCGATGAAGGAGTTCAGGGAGGCCGCTTCGCGAGAGACGGCTCTCACCGACACCCAACGACAAGACCTTTTCGAGGTACTGACGTTTATTACGCAGCAGGGAGGCAAGCCACGAGAGCAACGTTTGAAGAAAAGCATTGTGAGGGCTGCCGCGCAGTGGATTCCGACAGCAATCGCTTCTGCCTCGAACCTCGCCGAATTGTGGGAACGACTCAGTCCGACGATCAAGCGATTCTTTGGCATCTGAAGTCCTTGCCTGATTAGATAACCATGTCGGTTCCCAGCCGGCCGGGTGCCCCACTCATTCGCGGGGTCCGAATGAGTGGGAGATTCGATGGCTCGGAACAAAATCAAAACGCCCACTCAAGAAAACCGGCTTGAGTGAGGCACCCAAACCCGCGAGTTGCGTAGGTTGGGCGAAGCAGTCGGCTCACCCCGCGTCGGCGTAGGAGCTGGTGCGCAAAGGACCGTTCGGCCGGGTGCCCCAGGTTCGCGTCCTTCTTTTGGACGCTAACCTGGGAGCAGGAATACTCGGGGTGCCCCGCCTCGTGCCGCCAACTCACGGTCTCTCGCCGTCCATTCCGATTCAACCTCGACCACACCCTTCTCTGGGAAAACATAATGCCGGAAGCTACTCCTACGCCAATCTTGGGCTTCCTTCATCAGTCCGCGCTTCACGGGATTGCGGTGCAGGTAGCGCAGTTTTCAATTTCCCAAAACTCGCACCGTCGGAAGTCGGCGTGTTCATCTGTCGTCCCTGCCGGGACTGTGAATCCGCAGTCCCAAACCTACCCAGGTTAGCGCCAAAAGACGGCGCGAACCCTTCGACTTCGCTCAAGGCAGGCTCTCGGGCGCCCGGCTATTACCTCAGCTGCTAAAGCGGCGACGCATGCCGAACTCGTATGGACGCCTGAACAGGCTGCGGAAACACTCCGAGAAGCACACGCCTCGCGGACTAAAGAGGCTGCTGAAAAAAGAACCAAGGTAGTAATTTTGGGGCGTTTTCGACCCAATCTTGGCCCGTAAGCTATTGACTCTTGGTTCGACAAATAGCCGAGTTTACTCGGTCGACTCTTTTTTCAGCAGCCTCTAAAGTCCGCTCGGCAGGTGGAAATAAACGGCTCAGACGCTGACCTAAAGGTCAGCTCTACCCAAATCCTCTTTCTTCAGTATCCTGCGAAGCCCGGTCCTTCCCCCGGAAGAACGAGACTAAGCCTTCACGCCGATGAACACGTGCGCCTGCATGGCGTTCGGATCGAATGGACCGTCGTAGCGTTCGAAGTCGGTCTTGAAGGCGCGTTTCGGGGAACCTGGTTCAGAAAAGTAGCCGTAAATCTGCGTCCAGATCTCCGGCAAGACTTCCTGGCCCGGTCCCTTTGCCGAAGTAAATTCCAGGTACCTTCCCGCAGGCACCTTGACAGCAACCATTCCTTCGGGCGCTTTGGCTCCGTGTGCGACCTTGGCTCCGAGAACGTAGGTATAGTCGCCATTCTGGTCGGTAGCGTATTTCGTGTACACGGCGACAATTGCCTCGTCAGTGCGGTCGGGAATGCGATTGAGAATGCCTTCCATAAAGAAGCGCTGCCAGAGCTTCGGAATCTGGCCGCCTGGGTTGGCCTCGACAGAATTATTGGTGGTTACTGAGATGCCGATCATGTCAAACGCGGCTTGGTCGGAGGGCTTGGGTTTACTGGATTCCTGAGCTGCCAGGGAGAAAGGAGCCACGAGCAGCGCGAGGAACAGCGTGCAAAAAGATAGCGGGAAGATAGGTGATTTCGCCATGCCCACAGTTTATGCCTGCGCCCCGGAGGTCTGACAAGACAGGTGCTGTTTGATAGTCTCGTTTCCAACTCTGTCAGAAACCTTTTATTGACACCGGAGACACTTCTTTGAGATTGAAGGCGTTGGCGCTATCCATTGTTTGCCTGCTACTTGCCTTGCCGGCAGTGGCCCAACTCAACCAGGCCGACCGCCAATTGTCGCGCGAAATCCTGAAGGAACTCCTCGAGATCAACACGACCGATTCGGTGGGCAGCGTCAGCGCGGCCTCGGAAGCCATGGCCAAGCGGTTGCGCTCGGCGGGTTACTCCGACAGCGACATCTTTATCGGCGGGCCGAATGACCGGAAGAAGAACATGGTTGTGCGGCTGCGAGGTACGGGCGCAAAGAAGCCGGTGTTGCTGATCGGGCATCTCGACGTGGTGGAGGCGCACCGCGAAGACTGGACCAGCGACCCGTTCCAACTGCTCGAAAAGGACGGCTATTTCTACGGCCGTGGGGTCGTGGACATGAAGGGCTCGGATGCCATCTACGTCCTCACGATGATGCGGCTGAAGCAGGAGGGCTACAAGCCAGAACGCGACATCATTCTGGCGTTGACGGCCGATGAAGAGGGAGGCAAGTCGAACGGTGTCGATTGGCTGCTCAAGAACCATCGCGATCTGGTAGATGCCGAGTTCTCCCTCAACGCAGACGGCGGAGGGGTTGTGACGGAGAAGGGCAAACCGTTTGTAGTCGCGATGGGCGCCAGCGAAAAGCTCTACGCCGACTTCGAACTGGAGGTGACCAATCCCGGCGGACACAGCTCGCTGCCAACGCCGGAGAACGCTATCTACCGGCTGTCGGACGCGCTGGTGCGGCTGCAGAACTACAAGTTTCCCTTCGAGTTGAACGATGTAACGCGCGCGTTCTTCGAGCAGACATCGAAGGTTCAGACCGGGCAAACAGCGGCCGACATGCTGGCGGTAACGAAGACGCCTCCCGATGAGGCCGCGATCGACCGGTTGTCGAAGGACCCGTTCTACAACTCGACCATGCATACAACCTGCATCGCGACGCGCCTGCTGGCCGGACATGCCAACAATGCGCTGCCGCAACGGGCAACTGGCCAATGTGAATTGCCGCATCCTCCCCGGGCATTCGCGCGAGCAGGTGATGAATGACCTGATTAAGGTGATCGACGATCCAAAAGTATCCGTCACCTACGTCAGCAACGGCGTGAAAGTGACGGTCCTGGGCGAGCGCGAGAAGGTCGCAATGCCTCCGGTGAAGCTCATGCCGGCCGTGATGGACCCGTTGCAGAGGATCTCGGCAACGATGTGGCCAGGTGCGCCGGTGGTGCCGACGATGGGTACAGGAGCCACCGACGGCGTGTACACGAATCCGGCGGGAATTCCGACCTACGGCGTCTGCGGACTGGCGATTGACGTTGACGATGACCGGTCGCACGGGCGCGACGAGCGTTTGCCCGTCGAGTCGTACTACACCGGAGCGGATTTCTACTATCGTTACCTGAAAGCGGTGGCCGGAGGGAAGTGATACGGGGTGGAACCTGACAGCATTTTGTGACAACTTTGTTTGGGCTTTGGGTTGTTATCAGTGCGGAGGTTTTGTATGCCTGGTAAATGGGCGTATTGACGGTCGGAATTGGGCATATAATGGCCGCAGAAGAGGGCATCCGCGACCGACTTTGGATTGCGTGTCGAGGCTGATGGCGGGTGAAAGAGAGTGCGCTTAGAGCCAGCACTCGGGGGATGGAGTTTCCCATGAAGGTACCGTTTGGTTCGGTCCTCATCGCATGGTTGTTGAGCTTTTGCCTGACGGTTCCGGCAGTGGCGCAGTCAGGTACCCAAGCAACGACTTCCGCACCGCCCCCAGCCGCGACGGCCAGCGACAATCAGCAGGCTGCAACACCCGCGGACCCTGACACCAATCAGGTAATGCCTCCCGTAACGTCGGATAAACCTGCGACGCAGCCGGATACCGATTCGACCAGCACGGAACCGCCTCCGGGTGTGAAGGCCGGCAGCAAGAATGACGTTGATGCCATTGGAAACCGCGGCGTAGGCGGACGCGGGTTGGGAGACTGGTACTCGACCGAAACCGAAATCAAAATGGGTAAGCAGTACGCCATGATGGTCGAGCAAACCGCCCGCCTGGTGCAGGATCCGGTGGTGAATGAGTACGTTAATCGCATCGGGCAGAACCTGGTGCGGAATTCCGATGCGAAGGTACCGTTCACCATCAAGGTAATCGACTCGGATGAGATTAATGCGTTTGCCCTGCCCGGCGGTTTCTTCTACGTAAACAGCGGACTGATTCTTGCCGCCGATGAAGAAGCGGAACTGGCCGGCGTGATGGCGCACGAGATCGCGCACGTAGCTGCGCGGCACCAGATGCAGCAAATGACGCGCATGCAGTACGCCAACATGGCGACCATCCCGCTGATTTTCGTGGGAAGCTGGGGCGTCTATCAGGCCGCCAGCCTCGCTATCAACCTGGCGCTGCCAGTGACGTTCATGAAGTTCTCGCGCAACTTCGAGACGGAGGCGGATTACCTGGGCGTCCAGTACATGTACAAAACGGGATACGATCCGCAGGCGTTTATTTCGTTCTTCGAGAAGATTGAAGCCAAGGACAAGAAGAAGCCCGGAACCCTGGCCAAGGCGTTTGCCTCGCATCCTCCGACGCCGGACCGAATCGAGAAGACGCAGGAAGAGATAAAGAAGATTCTACCGACGCAACCGCAATATGTGGTCAACACATCGGAATTCGACTCAGTAAAAGCCCGGCTGGCTTCGATTCAGAACCGCAAGAAGGCGGTTCCAGCGGACGATCCGAACAAGCCGACGTTGCGGCGAGCAAGTGCCGACAACACCCAGACAGGAACCGATCCGCAGCAGACGGGTGACGATCGTCCGACGCTCAACAAGCGCGACGACTAGCTAGCCTGCTCTTAACGAGTCAGGGGCCCCGGGAGAAATAGAAACTTTCCCGGCGGATGCAATGGCGGCTTTGCGAACGACCTTTATCTCATTCGAGTTGGACTAGTCGTAGGGAAATTCGTGCCCGCACTCCAGTCACACCACAACGACTGCTTCGCACGGCGATCGGAACGGTTCGTCTCTGGTGGGTGCAGCCAAAAAGAACATCCCAAAAATCGCACACGCCGCCTCAATGCTATTGGCTCGCAAGTTGATCAACCGGCTGGACGAATGCCGATGCTCCGCAGCAAGCCCGGACGATTTGGCTCTACACCCAACCTGTGCTCAGTTTTTTAGATTCGAGAGAAGCGGGGAAGGTGAGTACCAAACTATTGCCCGAGGTGGCACCGAGACAAACCCGAAGTGTCAACGTCGAAAACGATGGAACAGCTCCCTGCAGCTACGCGTGCTCCGGGCCGTCGTGCGCCTTGCACTTGTCGACAATCGCGGTCCTCAGTTTGCTGCGGAGATCGTCAGGCAGTTCGTAAAGGTGGGACTCACGATAAATCTCGATGGTCATCTTGGTGGTGTTGCAGACGACGTAGCAGTTATGGCACCACTGAAGATGGTCCTCCAGCTCGGCTTTCGTCTGGGCATCCATGGCCCCGTCGAGGTAGTCGGTTAGCTCCTTGAGGAATTCAGAGCAGGTCACTGTTTGCCATCTCCACCTTTACGATTTTTGAAGTACTTGCTTAAGCGCTCGCGCAGCTGCAACCGGGCGCGAAGCAAACGAGACTTCACGGCCGGAATGCTCAAATCCAAGGCGTCGGCGGTCTCTTCGGTCGAGAGGCCTTCGACGTCGCGCAACACAAACACGGTGCGAAAACTCGGCGGCAGACCCTGGATGGTCTTGCCTAGAATCTCTTTCAGCTCGCCCTGACTGTAGAGCTGCTCGGGGTTCGGAGACCAGTCCGCGACTTCGCGCGGCATGGAGTCCTCTTCCGTCTTGATGTCTTCATCCAGCGATACCATCCGCTCGGGACGCCGGCGGCGCAGGCGCATAAGCGCCTCATTGACCGCGATGCGTACCAGCCAGGTATAAAACTTTGACTGCTCCTGAAAGTTCTTCAGGTTCTGGTACGCCTTTAAAAAGGCGTCCTGCACCACGTCTTCCGCGTCTTCGCGATTCTGCGTGATGTGCTGGGCGATGCGAAACACATTGCGGTCATAGCGCTTCACCAGCTCTTCAAATGCGCTGATGTCGCCGGCTTTTGCCGCATGAACCAGCTTGAGCTCATCGCTAGCCGGTTCTTCCACTTTTGGTTGGATGGTCGCCATGTATTCGCAGATTCAGGATTTTAACGACTGCAATGGTACAACTTTCGCATTATACAGTCCCCGGGACCGAATTAGGACGGGCACCGGACCTGACGACAGGGAACCGAAACGTACAACCGAATGGACAAAGTGACGGAACCGTACATCGGGTTAAACTTAGATCAACGATGTCCTTGAGCCGATTTACCGCCGCCGTCTTAGCTGGATTAATGCTGCAGTCCAGTG
Organism: uncultured Acidobacteriaceae bacterium; assembly: GCA_963814165.1. Classification (GTDB taxonomy): domain Bacteria; phylum Acidobacteriota; class Terriglobia; order Terriglobales; family Acidobacteriaceae; genus DASRAA01. The sequence goes on from CAWFBW010000007.1 coordinate 73,049, forward strand.
CCTTTCCTGCCCAGAGCTCTTCGTCTTCCAGCGCGGCGGGCCCGTCGAGTAAGACCAGCAGCTCATCTTCAACCAAGAAGAAAAGTTCGTCGACCACGTCAAAGAAAGCAAAGAAGTCGTCGTCATCGTCGAACTCCAAAAAGAAGAGCACTTCGCGGAAGAAGTCGAGCTCCGCGCGGACCATAAAGCTGCACAAGAGCTTCGTCGCATCCAGCGAACTGCGGCCCATGGCCCGGCAGTTGATCGAAAGCCGAACGCCCGCCGCCTATACCGGCGTCGAAGCCTACGCGAACAAACATGCCGGCACCGAAGCGGGCGCGCTCGCATGGTTCGCCATCGGATACGCGCATTATCTGGACACTCAATTTCCAGGTGCCATTGCGGCCTTTCAGAAAGCGCAACCCTATATCGGAGAGCTGAAGGATTACACGTCCTACTACATTGGAAATGCATACCTGCTGAATAACGATCCCGAGGAGTCGCTGAGCTATCTCCGCGACTTCGAAACCCGCTATCCGGACTCGGTGTACGACAACGACGCCACGCTGGCGTACGCGAAGGCATTGTTGGCGACCCAGCGCTCCGCCCAGGCTGTGCAAGTGCTGGCGCAGCGCACTGGCGGTGGGGTCGAGGGACTATACCTGCTGGGCAAGGCTTACGTACAGAACGGACAGGGCCGCGCGGGGGCCGAGGTCTTGCGAAGGGTGTACTACAACTATCCGACGAGCCAGCAGGCGGAGTTTGCTGAGGCTGATCTGAGAAAGATTCCGGAGGCCGACTTGCTGCCTCCAGTGACCTACGCAGATCGCGAACACCGCGCCGACGGATTGTACAAAGGACGCCGCTGGGCAACCGCGGTAGAGGAGTACCGGGCGATGCTGGCGGTTGCTCCGGCCAGCCAACAGGCCCACGTCAACATGCAGTTAGCGAATGCGCTGATGAAGCTGGGCCAGAATCAACAGGCGAAGGAAGTTCTGGCACGAATTCCGGACGACGGCAGCGAGGCCAGCGCCGAGAAGTGGTACCAAGACGTAGAGATCGCACGCAACACCAACGACGAAGCGGAACTTAATTCCATTCTTCAGCACATGCGGGCGACCACTCCGAACTCTCCGTGGCTCGAATCGGCGTTGCTGACCGCCGGCAATATGAACTTGCTGAGCAAGGACTATGACAAGGCGATCAGCTATTACAAGGAGATTCACGAGCGGTTTCCCGACAGCACCAAGGCCGCGTATGCGCATTGGAAGTGCGCGTGGCTGACATACCGGCAAAATCGCCCCGAGGAAGCCAAGAAGTATTTCGATCAACAGATCGAGTTTTACGCCGCTTCCAATGAAGCTTCCAACGCCATGTACTGGCGCGGCCGCATGGCCGAAGATGACAAGAATTACGGGCTCGCGCGTACGTACTACCTGAAGCTCAACGATCGCTATCGTAACTATTACTACGGGGTGGAAGCACGGAAACGGTTGGCGACGCTGCCCGACGCGCCGCCGGTGCCGGTTGCGAGTCTGCAAAGGATTCCCGGTATCAATAAGATCGCGCCGGAGGCCTTGCGGACGTCGCCTCCGCCGGACGACCTGCACTACAACCGCGCCCGCCTCTTGGAAAATGCCGGGGCGGTTGACTTGGCTGCCCGCGAACTGCTGGACGGATCGAGTTCGGGTCCGTCGTGGGAGATGTTGGAAGTTTCGCGCATGTATACCGCTGCAGGCGAAGATTTCCGCGCCTTGCAGGCGTTAAAGCGTGCCATCAGCGGCTACTTCGCCATGGACACCAGCGCCTTGCCGCAGCCTTACTGGGAAGGACTGTTTCCGCGGCCGTACTGGGATGCTCTGCGGCGATACTCCGACGAGAACGGCCTTGATCCGTATCTGGTGGCCTCCCTGATCCGCCAGGAGTCGGAGTTCAACCCCGGAGTGGTATCGCACGCGAACGCGTACGGGCTGATGCAGCTTTTGCCCAGGACCGGCAAGGGGACTGCCAAGCAGCTTGGCTTGGCAAACTACAGAACCGCGTCTCTGCTTGACCCCACCATCAATATCGAGCTGGGCACGAAATATTTTCGCGAAATGGTAGACCACTTTGGCGGTCAGGTGGAGTATGCTTTGGCCGCTTACAATGCCGGCTCGTCGCGGGTTGAGGATTGGCGTTCGTCAGGGAGCTATCGCGATATCGCGGAATTCGTGGAGTCGATCCCGTTCACCGAGACGCGCGAGTATGTGCAGGCCATCGTGCGCAACGCCGAGGTCTACAAGCGCGTTTACAAGACGCCGTAAGCCGGTTTATCAGGAGGCGTTGTGCCGGATTTCAAAGCCCCGGGCGTTTACGTCGAGAACGTTAATCCGGGATTGCGTCCCATTCAGGGCGTATCGACCACGGTGACTGCCTTTCCGGGATTCGCCGAGAAGGGGCCCTTTACCCCGGCACTCATCAAGAGCTTGAGCGAGTACAAGGCTTCATTTGGCGGCTTTGCGGTGAACGGAGTCTTGCCTTATGCCGTGCAAGGGTTCTTTCAGAACGGCGGAGCGTGTTGTTACGTGCTGCGTTTGCCTTCGCCGAACCCGCCTTTGAATCGCGCGAACGTTGCCGGGCCGGCGATCGTCACGCCGCGGGCAGCGGGAGTAATCCCTTCTCCGAAGCTGACGCCTGTCGCGCCGATTGACGCCTCGAAGGCGCTCGCCCCGCTTGAGGAACTCGACGACATCTCCATCGTCTGCTGTCCGGATGAACACTCCGTCGCAGGAATGACCGCCGCGCTGGTGGCGCATTGCGAAGAGCTTCGCTACCGCATCGCGGTTCTGGCTGCCCCGCTCGGCAGTGACCTGACGGCTGCGCCGCCTCCGGAAGCGCAGTCGTCGTACGCGGCCTATTACGCCCCCTGGGTGCGGGTGGCAAATCCCAATGGAGGCGCCGCAATTTCGGTTCATCCGGGCGGACACATTGCCGGTGCAATGGTCGCGTACGACGCACAACGTGGCGTGTACAAAGCCCCTGCCAACCTACGGATAGCAGGCATCGTGGGATTGGAACGGCAAATCACGGACCAGCAGCAATCCGTGCTGAACCCTCGTGGCGTAAACGTGCTCCGCAATTTCCCCGGACGTGGCAATCTCATCTGGGGAGCGCGTACCACCTCGACCGATCCGGAGAGGAAGTACATCAACGTCCGCCGCTACTTCATTTATCTGGAGAAATCCATCCAGAAGGGGACGCAATGGGTGGTGTTTGAACCGAACGGCGAGGAACTCTGGGCGAACGTGAAGCAGACGATCGAGAATTTCCTTTTCAACGAATGGAAATCGGGTGCGTTGCCGGGTAACAAACCCGATCAGGCTTATTTCGTGCGTTGCGACCGTACGACCATGACGCAGGACGACCTCGACAACGGGCGACTCATCTGCCTGATCGGGGTGGCACCGTTGAAACCTGCGGAATTCGTGATTTTCCGCATCGGCCAATGGACCGCGGACGCGAAGACTTAAGCTCAATTTGAGAGTTTGATCGTCTGCGCGGTTCCATCGTAATGAACTACGCGATCCGGATTGGCGGTCTCGCTGTCACCCACTCCGCGGTTCTGCCCCACCGTCACAATCGCGACGCTGGGCTGCTTCAGCATCCCGGAGAAGCTGCCGTAGCGCGCTCCGATTGTGAGCGTCTGCGAAGCCTCTTTCCACGTAAACGTTATTGTTAAGTGCGCGCCGTGTTCGTACGCGTAAGTTTCGCCGTGATCTTCGTAGAGAGTGAACTCGCCATCCGCCATCCCGTAGATGAGCAGTTCGATCGGGTCAGCCGGTTTTTCGCCGGTGTATTGCAGACGCGGACCCATAAGGAGGATGCTGCCCGCATGGACAAAAACGGGAATGGTGTCAGGAGCGGCCCGCATGGCAACCGCTTGGCCGCCACCGTAGGGGGTGGGTTCGATGAAAGCGCAGCAACTGAGCAACAGTGTACGCGTTGCCGGAATCGCTGGCCGGCGAGAACTTGCCGGTGACTCTAGGAACCGCTCTTCACGGCTTCGTGGCTGGGTTTAGTAAAGAGTATTTCCGACACGAGCAAGACCGCCCCTATCACGATGGCGCTATCGGCAACGTTAAAGTCGGGCCAACTGTAGCTGCCGATGTAGAAGTGCAGAAAATCCACGACGCGGCCAAAGACCACGCGGTCCCACAGGTTCCCGGTTGCGCCGCCAAGAATGAGCGACAAGCCGATCGTGGTGGTGTTCATGGCATGGCCGTTCTTCCACAGCAATACGGTCACGATGGTCAGTGCCACCAGCGAGAATCCCACCAAGGCCGCGATCTTCCAGGGAAATGCCGAGTCCGCGAAGAGACCAAACGCCGCCCCACGGTTCTCCACGTGCGAGATCTGAAACACTCCGGGGATGATTGTGATGGCGTCGCGCAGGGGGATATAGCGCGCCACCGCCCACTTGGTGAGGCGATCGAGCGCGATGACCGACGCGGCAATCAGGAGAAAGTACTTTCGCATGGTGTGGCTGGAGATTGACGTGTCGTTCACCGTAAAATCAAAAACCTTGAATTTCCGTTCTGAACCCATGCATCCGTTAGACGCAGATTTGCGGCATCAGGAATCAGTAAAACCGTTTTCAGTGTGCGCTCGCTGTCGCCTCAATCTCGGCCAACACCGCGCTGCACCGCTCGCATACCGTTGGATAGGCAGCGTCCTCGCCGACGTGTGTTGAATAGTTCCAGCAGCGCTCGCACTTGGCACCCGGAGCCTTGCTGACTGTGATCTGCACTCCGGTATCGCCGTTGGACGCTGCCGATTTTTCCAGCATCACGTCGGAGACGATGAACAGGTAGCGCAACTGGTCGCGATGCCGGTCCAGCAGCGAATACAGTGGCTCCGAGGCAGCAATGTGCAACTGCGCCTCCAACCCTCCACCGATCTGCTTGTCGGCGCGCGCCACTTCCAGCACCTTCAGCGCTTCGTCGCGCACGACCAGCAGGGAAGACCATTCAGCCGTGTGCCCCGCGGTATCGAAGCCTGCCGGCACGTCCCCCGTCAGTTCGCATGGTCCGGGGAACTGCGCCAGGTGTACGCTTTCCGGACGGTCAGCCGTGTTCGGCAGCAACTCCCAGATTTCGTCCGCCGTAAAGCTCATGGTCGGAGCCATGAGGCGCACCAACGCATCGCCGAGCTTCCATAGCGCAGTCTGTGCCGAGCGGCGCGCCCGTGACTTGGGCGCGGCCGTGTACAGCCGGTCTTTCAGCACGTCGAAGTAGATTGCGCTGAGATCGACGATGCAGAAGTCCTTCAGCCGCTGGTAGGCCTTATGGAAAGTGAACGAGTCGTAGTGCGCACGAACATCTTTCGTGAGCTCTGCCGCGCGCAGCAGGATGTACTGATCAATCGCCTCCATGTCGGCAAATGCAACGCTGTCGAGCTTGGGATCGAAGTCATGCAAGTTACCCAGCACGTAGCGGAATGTGTTGCGCACCTTGCGGTAGCTGTCAGCGACGCGCTTCATCAACTCGTCCGAGGCCATGACATCTTCGCGGAAATCCACCGATGCGACCCACAAGCGGACGATCTCTGCGCCGAGCTTGTCGGTAATCTCGACCGGATCAACGGCGTTCCCGAGCGACTTGTGCATGGCGCGCCCCTGCGGGTCGAGCGTCCAGCCGTTGGTGGCGACGCTGCGGTACGGCGCAGCACCCTTCGCGCCGACGGCGCAGAGCAGGGAAGAGTGGAACCATCCGCGATACTGGTCGCCGCCCTCGAGGTAGAGGTCGGCGGGCCAGGGCATTCCGGGCTCGTGTCCCAGCACTGCCGCATGGCTTGAGCCTGACTCGAACCACACGTCGATGATGTCCATTTCCTTGCGGAACTTGGTGCCGCCGCATTTGGCGCACTTCACGCCTTCGGGATGGATCTCTTCGGCGGGGCGCTTGTACCATGCGTCCGCGCCTTCGCGTGCGAACAGCTCCACTACCGCGCGGTTCGTTGCCTTGTCATTCAGAAACTCCTTGCAGCCCTCGCACTGGAATACCGCGATAGGCACGCCCCAAAGGCGCTGGCGCGAAATGCACCAGTCCGGGCGGGTCGCGATCATGTTCGAGATGCGCTCCTCGCCCCAGGCTGGGTCCCACTTTACTTTTCGGATTTCTTCCAGTGCGCGGCTGCGCAGGGTTCCGCCGGGCAGTGCGCCTTCCATTGAGATGAACCACTGCTCGGTGGCACGGAAGATGATGGGGTTGTGGCAGCGCCAGCAATGGGGATACGAGTGCTCGATCTTTTCGTAACCCAGCAGTACGCCACGAGACTTCAGCAACTCGACGATCAGCGGATTGGCCTTGAATACCTGCTGGCCCTGATACTCAGGCAGTCCGTGCAGGATCAGCCCGCCTTCGTCCACATCGCAGGTGAGGTCGATGCCATATTTCACGCCAGTAAAGAAATCGTCGGCGCCATGTGCCGGAGCGGTGTGTACCGCGCCGGTGCCAGTGTCCATGGTGACGTAGTCGCCCAGCACGCCCAGCACGGTGCGATCCAGGAACGGATGCGCGAATGTCGCGAACTCCAGCTTCGAGCCCGGAAAAGTCGCCAGCTCTGTCGCCCCACTGAGCCCGCATTTCTCGATGGTTTGCTGCGCCAGGGCCTTGGCGACGATGTAGGTCCACTCGCCGGTGTCGAGGGCAACGTACTCGGCCTCGGGCGCAAACGTAACGGCCATGGACGCAGGCAACGTCCACGGAGTGGTTGTCCAGATGATGGTAGCGAGGTTCTTTTTGCCCTCAAGCGCTACATCGATCCTGCCGCCTTCGCTGGTCAGCGGATACCGCACCCACACGCTGGGGCTGGAGTGCATCTCGTACTCCACCTCGGCCTCAGCGAGGGCGGTCTTGTCGTGAATACACCAGTACACCGACTTCAGGCCCTTGTAGACCATGTTGCGTTCGTAGAAGGCGTAAAAGGTCTCCATGACGACGCTTTCGTACTGCGGGGTCATGGTCGAGTACGGATCTTCCCATCGGCCGAAAACTCCCAGCCGTTTGAACTGCGAACGCTGCAAGTCCAGGTATTTTTCTGCATAGCGGCGGCAGGCCTCGCGCACCTGCATTGGGTCCATTTCCAGTTTCTTGCGCCCAAGGTCGTCGTCCACCTTGATTTCGATGGGCAACCCGTGACAGTCCCAACCCGGAACATACGGCGCGTCATACCCGCTCATGGTTCGCGACTTGACGATGAAGTCCTTCAGCGTCTTGTTCATGGCGGTGCCCAGGTGAATGGGCCCGTTGGCATAGGGCGGCCCGTCGTGCAACATATAGATTGGCTTGCCCTTGTGGGTCTCCCGGAGGTGGTCGTAAATCCGCATCGCCTCCCATTTTTCGAGCCGTTGTGGCTCTCGCTGGGGCAGGTTCGCCTTCATGGGGAAGTCGGTCTTGGGCAGGTTGAGCGTGGACTTCAGGTCGAGCGGCACTCCAGGTTTCTCCCCTTCAGAACACTTACAGAATGGTCAAAATCGCAGAACTTATCTACCCATTATAGGGAGCGGGCAAACCTCCGTCCAACAGCGGTTTGCGCCCCATGAGGGACTTTACTCCGAGGGTTCGCCTCAGGTAATCTCAAAAACACTGACACGATCGTCGGATTCGCGCATCTAAACTGATTGAACTCGTGCAAGCCCGGATCGTCTCCCCCCTGGAATAATCGCAACCTTGTGATTCCGGCTGGGTTATAAACGGAAGTTCCTGCGGTATCTTGGTCTTAACCACTAGTTTGCAATCGCCCGAACGGGTTTGCCGGGCCGACGTAAAGGAATTGAATTAAGTTTATGGCCGAACAGACCACGCTTCCACCAGCGCCCGAAGCGAACTCCGCTCGTGTCGGAGAACTCAACTTTCTTCCTCCGGCCGAACTCAGTAAGTCCGTCTGGCAATCGTTGGCAGATAACCTTCGCTCGCTCATGCACCCGGAAAAGCTGCCGCCATTGCAGTTGACCTCCAAGCCCATCGAAGGCGATGGCATGATGCTGCCGGATGACTCTCTCTGGCAGTCGCTCAGCACGAACTTCCGCGACAGATTCGCCCCTGAAAAACTGCCGCCCTTGCAGCTCACGTCGAAGCCGATTGCAGACAACGACTTTCTGCCGCCCAGCGAAGCCGAGCTTTCGTTGTTTGGCTCGCTCCGTGCAAACCTGAAGAACGCTTTCTTCCCGGAGAAGCTCCCGCCGCTGCAGATCAGCTCGAAGCCCCTCAGGGTCAAAAACATCTGGGGAGCGTACGACTACAAGCAGGAGGGCGCCGGCGTTTCGCTGGTGGTGCATGTGCTGATGATTGCCCTCCTGATTGGCGTCTCAATTTTGACCAGCCGGGCCGTCAAGCTGAATCCCCAGCCCCAGAACGTAACGTCACTGACAGACTCCGACGTGCCCATGGACCTCCCCATGTCCAACAAAAAAGGGCCATCTTCGGGCGGCGGCGGTGGCGGCGGAGACCGCGACAAGCTTGACGCGACCAAAGGCAAGCTACCCAAACTCTCAATGCAGCAACTGGCGCCACCAGCGGTCGTGATCAGGAACGACAATCCCAAGCTGCCGGTTGAGCCTACGGTCGTGGTTCCGCCCGATATTAAGCTGGCCAACAATATGCCCAACCTTGGCGACCCGATGTCGAAGATCCCTCTGGGGCCGCCCTCGAACGGCACCGGAAGCGGCGGAGGCATCGGATCAGGCAGCGGCGGAGGCGTAGGATCCGGTAGTGGCCCGGGCGTCGGCCCCGGTCACGGTGGTGGCATTGGCGGCGGAGCGTTCCGCGTCGGGAATGGGGTCTCGGCTCCACGGGCCCTGGACACCCCAGACCCTGAGTATTCCGAGGAAGCCCGCAAAGCCAAGTACCAGGGAGTTGTCGTGCTGTGGCTGGTGGTTGGCCCTGACGGCAAGCCCCGCGACATCAAAGTTAGCCGCCCGTTGGGGATGGGTCTGGATCAGAAAGCCATCGAAGCAGTTCAGCGTTGGCGCTTCGAGCCTGCCATGAAAGACGGTCGCCCGGTGGCCGTACAGATCAACGTAGAGGTTAACTTTAGGCTGTATTAGGCTGATATTAAGTAGGTTGCATGCAAAGGGAGAGGCTGGTCCTCTCCCTTTTGCGCGTCCGAACCATCTATCAACTCGCACCTACCTGCATTTCCCGTATGCAGTCGGTAGCCCGAAGCAGCGCCGCTTCGATGTTCGGACAGATGTTCTCCGCGCCCACATGCCGGTCGAATTCCGCCTGTTGCATGAGTTTCCGAGGCTGCGGCAGTGCTCCGCAAAACAGCAACGAACGGCCGGATGCCTGCAGCTTGCTGGCCAAATCTTCCAACACCTTCAATCCGGTGGCGTCGATGGCTGTCATGTTACGCAGGCGCACGATGACGACCGGAGGCAGGTCTTCGAGCTGCTCGCTGACCATATCGAGCTTGTCGGTCGCACCGAACAGAAACGGCCCGTGAATGCGAAAGACGCGGACGTAGTCGGGAATATCCTTGTCCTGCAAGATGTGCGCCCGGCCAGCTTCGACGTAATCGTCCGTCACCTCGGAAACGGTGGTGGTTGCCGTCACCTTTCGGATAAACAGCAGCGCCGCCAGGATCATGCCGAATTCAACGGCAACGGTCAGGTCGGCAAACACGGTCAGCGTAAAGGTTGCCAGCCAGACGGAAATATCAGACTTCGACAGCCGCAGAATCTTGCCCGTCTCAGCCCACTCGCCCATGTTGTAGGACACCACCATCAGGATCCCAGCCAGCACCACGAGAGGAACCCGTGACGCCAGCGGTGCGGCAAACAGCAGAATCACCAGCAGCGTCAGCGAGTGAATCATCCCCGCTACCGGGGTGCGTGCTCCCGAGCGAATGTTGGTTGCGGTGCGCGCAATGGCGCCGGTCGCCGGCAAGCCACCGAACATCGGCGACACCAGATTGGCCACGCCCTGCCCGATCAATTCGACATTTGGATTGTGCCTGTCGCCGGTCATGCGGTCGGCCACGACCGCCGACATAAGCGACTCAATCGCCCCCAACATGGCGACGGTGATGGCGGGCGAAATTAACCCATGCACCATGTTCCAGTGAAATTGGGGAACGTGAAGGTGCGGCGGCCCTGAGGGAATGCCACCAAATCTCGTGCCAATGGTTTCGACTGGCAGTTTCAACAGCACGACTGCGCTTGTTCCCAGAACCAGCGCGACGATGTAGCCGGGAAGGCGCTTTACCAGCTTGGAGGTGAGCAGTATCACGGCGATTGACAGCACGCCGAGCAGGGTGGCTTGCCACGAGATCGTGGAAAAGTTTTCGGCGATCGCGCGCATGCGCCCGATGAAATCGCCCGGAACATGCTCGATGGTGAGACCGAAGAAGTCCTTGATTTGGGTGCTGGCAATGAGCACGGCAATGCCGTTGGTGAACCCCAGCACCACCGGACGCGGAATAAACTTCACTGCGGCGCCCAGTCCGGTAGCTCCCATAACGAACAGCAGGATGCCGGCCATCATGGTGCACATGAACAGGCCATCTATGCCGTGCCGGGCGACAATGCTGGCCACGACGACGACAAATGCGCCGGTGGGGCCGCCGATCTGCACCCGTGAACCGCCCAGCGCCGAGATCACGAACCCGGTCACCACGGCGCAGTAGATGCCCGCTTGTGGCGAAAGCCCCGAGGCGATCGCAAACGCCATCGCCAGCGGCAGAGCAACCAGACCCACCGTGATTCCGGCGGGAACGTCCGCCAGAAAATCTTGAAGCGTGTAGTTCTTCAGGCAAAGCACGGACTTTGGCAGCCACTGTTCCATCAAATGAGCCCAACTCCCCGAACGTTACACTCTGATTCTATTGGATAGGGAAGGCCAAAGCGTTCAACCAAAGTTGTATGCGCTCGTCACAGCGTCTTGAGAAACGCTTTGGCATGAGTAACTTGCGGAAAGAGTTTTTCCTCTGCCTGGAACTCCTTACCGTGCACGCACCGCCGGATACCGCGCAGCTTCACCGGATGCTTGAGGTGCAACATCTCGTGATACACGATGTATTCCACGGCGTAGCGGGGAACCGCGGGATGGTCAAAAATCCGGCTCACCACGATGGCGTTATGTGCCGGATCGTAATGCGCCAGACTGCGCCGCGAGCGTATCTGGCTCCACGTCATTTGCGGCCGGGCCAGCAAGCCGTGAAAGAATTGCCGGTTGAGCTCCTCGAAAATCTCTTCCAGGTGAAACACGTCACCTGCTGGGGTATCGATGCGCTTGCGTCCCCGTATCTTACGCACGAGGTGGGCCTTGGCGCTGATGTCATGCCCCGCCACGTATTTTCGGTACCGCGCGAGATGGGCAGGCTCAATCCGCTTCCGGTAGATCTTGGACAGCAGGATGTGGGCGAGGGAATCCAGGAGGCTCTCCGGCGCGCCTTCCAGTAAATCAGAAAGCCGCACGTACAGCTCGCCCTGCCGAATCCTGATTGTGTTGTTGATGTTGGCAAAGGGATAAAACTCCAGCTGCATCGCGGGCAAGGGGATGCCCGGCCGGAGTTCCTGGTAGTTTCGCTCAAAGATTTCCTTGAGTTTTACGCGCAATCCTTTACTAACCTATCACTCGTAGCTGCAGAATCAATCTTTACGCTCCGAATAATCCTTTGTCAGCTTCTTCTCCGCGGCCAGCTTGTTCTGTTCCTGCAGTGTCTCACGGGCGGTCGTGGCACTGTCGCCCACTGTATCGGTCGCATTGATCAGCACAAACGAGTATCGTTGCAACTCTTCGGGCGGCGATTTCTCTTTGATCTGGCGCAACTTCAATTGCCACTCGCTGTCGGCTTCGATCACCAGTTTCAAACCCTTACGCATGTCGGCATTGTGCGTGCCATACATGTCGATGTTGTCCTCAATCTCGTCAAGGATGGCGATAAAGTCCTCCAGATTGTCATGGATCTGTTTGCCCCTGGTTGCGCCCGAGGACTCATCCTGCGCGCTCTCCACTTCAAATATTCGTTCGCGGGCAAACTTCACCAGCAGCTCCAGGCGCTTGTTGGGAAGGTCGGCAGATTCGCGCATCTGGTCCACTTCCGTATCGGTCAGCGGATCGCGGTCCTTGCGTTGTGCCCACGCGGGCAAGGCCAGAAGGCTTGCCATCAGCGCTCCTGCCAGACATCGCATCGCGAGCCTCATTGGTTCTTGTCCTTGGGTTCGGCTTTGGGACCAAACATCTTCGTCAGAAGTTGGGCCCGCAGCTCTTCCAGTTGCTGCACGGTCTTTTCTACAGGTGGTCGGTCATCAATATTCAGCGACATCCCGATATCGCGCATTCGCTGCTCGATCTTCCTCAGATCGATCTCCGTCCGCTTAAGCTTTTTGTTGGCCGACGTTGCCGCCTCCGTGGCTCGTCTCGAATAGGTGAGCACTTCGCCGATGGCGGCCTCACCCTTTTGCACGTCGCCATTCTCATACAGTTTGTTGGCGAGTTCCAACTGCTCGCGAGCGTATTCCAGCGACAGTTTCGCGCGTTCGCCACCCTGTGCCGCATCGGCGAGGGCTTTCAGGTCGGATGGGGCTTTCTGCTCGCCTTGCGCCACCAGGCTGCACAAGAGCAGGCAAACCATTACTGAAAAGGCGTTGCGCATTTTTACTTCTCGTCTGGCTTCTTCTCTACGTACTTGCTCGCGTTGCTCGGGTCGATCGCTATCAGCCGATGCCTGGCCTGCCATTCCTGGTCGGGCATCTTCCCGTCATCGGCAGCCAGGAATTGTTTGTAATTCTCTATCGCTTTAGGCCTGTCCTTCAAGTTGTCATACGATGTCGCCCGCAGGAAGTAAGTTGCGGGAATTTCCGGCAGGAACTTGGCGCGCGCGTCGAGCGCTTGAATCGCCAGGACGTAGTTCTTGTTCGCCGCCGCCACCACCGCCAGATTTCCGTAGATGCCCGACAGGTCCGGCTTCAACTTCGCCGCAAGAAGCAACTCCTCCTGCGCTTCAGCATACTGTTTCTCGACCATCAGTAGCGAGCCCAGCGCATAGTGCGCTTCGGCATCCTGCGGCAGGCCTTTGACCGCAAATCGCAGCTGCTCCTCGGCGGCCGCATAGTTGCCGGCGTTGACGTACATCGTGCCCAGATCGAGCGCCCCATGGGGGTCGCCGCCCGGTTTCGACGATCCAGATCCCACTGCCTTCGCCGCCTCATCCTGCTTGCCTTGCACGGCCAGCACTCGCCCCAGCTGGGTGCGCGCAGCGCTATTGTTTGGATCCAACTCCAGCAGTTTGCGCAATTGCGCTTCCGCCTCCGCCAGCTTCTTCTGCCTGGAATACACGTTCGCCAGTCCGGCAATCGGTTCCGTCGCCTTCGGGTCGAGCGCCGCCGCAGCCCGGTACTCGCTTGCAGCCTCATCAAACTTCTCCTGTCGCTCCAGCAGCGCCCCTGCGGACAAATGCGGCTCCGGGTCCGTGGGATTGAGCTTGGCGGCCTGCGCATAAGCAGCCAGGGCCTGTCGCGGGTCCTGAGTTTCCTCCACTAGTCCGAGCGATAGCCACGCCCGCGCCAGCCCTTCGTTTACATTCGCCGTTGGCTTGAGTTCCGTCGCGGCCTTGAGGTACTTGGCAGCCTCCGCCTTATCTCCCTGCTGCCCCAACACGATTCCGAGGTTCAGGTTCGACTCGAAAACATCGGGCTTGGCAGCCACAGACTTCCGATAAGCGTCAATGGCCTCGGATGTTTGTTTTCTCTGGTTGTACACGAAGCCCAGGTCGAACCAAGCCCGGTAGTCCGCCGGGTTGGCCTCCACTGCCTTCTTTAGGAGCGCTTCGGCCGTGGCGAAGTCCTGCTTCTGCATGGCGGCTTCGGCCTGTTCGACTTCCTGTGCCACCGCATTTTCGGTTTCTGCCACCCGGTGGTGTCGGACCGTAGGAGCCGACTGCTGGAAGGCAGGCGCAGTGCCTTCGCCTGACACGATGGCGAACACCAGCAACGCACCGTAAGCATGTTTATGAGTCATGGGGCGAAGCGCTTCCGTTGCGCGCCAGTATAGGTGCCAACCACTGCCCGGTGTACGACTCAGGGACTTTCACAATGTCCTCAGGCGTACCCGCGGCGACGACATGCCCGCCGCGCCATCCGCCTTCGGGCCCCAGGTCGATCACCCAGTCGGCGGTCTTGATGACATCGAGATTGTGTTCGATGACCACAATGCTTCCGCCCGCCTCGATGAGCCGTCGAAACGCAGCCAGCAACTTGCTCACGTCGTCGAAGTGTAGGCCGGTAGTCGGTTCGTCGAATATATACAAAACTCGCGGATGCCGACGGTTGCGCTCCGCCTGCGTGCTGGCAAAATCGCGCTGCTTCGGTTGCAGATGCGCCGCCAGCTTCATGCGCTGCGCCTCGCCGCCCGACAGAGTGGTGGCTGACTGCCCTAGTCGCAGGTAACCCAGGCCAACTTCGTCCAGTACCCGGAGTTTCTCAACAATCTTCGGTATACCGGAGAAGAAATGCAGCGCGCTTTTCACCGTGAGGTTGAGCACATCGTGAACGTTCTTCCCGTGGTAACGCACTTCCAGTACCTCGGGCTTGTAGCGCTTGCCCTTACATTCTTCGCAGATCAGCTCGACGTCTGCCAGGAACTGCATCTCCACTGTGACTGTTCCGTCGCCCTGGCAAACATCGCAACGCCCGCCGGGGATGTTGAACGAAAAATGGCCGGCCGCATACCCGTGTTTCTGGCTCTCTGGCTGCGCCGCGAACAGCTCGCGGATGGCGTCGAACGCCTTAATGTAGGTCACCGGATTGGAACGCGGAGTTCGCCCTATCGGCGATTGGTCAACCAGTACAACTTCATCCAGCCAATCGGCGCCTTCCACTTCGTCCACCTGCGCGCGAGGCCCGCCGCTTACCTGGCCCTTTTCCGCCGCCACCGCATTGAACAGCACATCATGAACCAGCGTCGACTTGCCCGAGCCGGACACGCCCGTGATCGCTACCAGCATGCCGAGCGGAATCGTAACGTCCACCTTCTTGAGATTGTGTGCGCGTGCGCCCCACAGGCGGATCGACTTTCCGTTTCCATTACGCCGCGCCACAGGCATTTGGATGCGCAAATCATGACTCAGGTAGCGTCCCGTCAGCGACGCGGAGTTCTGCACGATCTCGTTATAAGTTCCAGTGGCAATGACTTTGCCGCCGTTCTCGCCCGCTCCCGGTCCAAGATCGATGATGCGATCGGCGTTTCGCATGATTTCCGCATCGTGCTCAACCACGAGCACCGTATTGCCGAGGTCGCGCAAGCTATGCAGGGTTTTGATGAGCCGCGCGGTGTCGCGGCTGTGCAGTCCGATCGACGGCTCGTCCAGCACGTAGAGCGTGCCCACCAGTCGCGATCCCAGCGATGTCGCCAACTGGATTCGCTGTGCCTCACCGCCCGAGAGCGTCGAAGAGAGCCGGTCGAGCGACAGGTACTCGAGCCCAACGTCATTCATGAAGCGCAGGCGGTCGCGGACCTCAATGAGCAATCGCTCCGCAATGTCGGCCTCTTCGCGGGTGAGCTGCAATTCGGCGAAGAACTTCGTCGCGTCTTCGACCGTCATAGCAGAAACCTGGCAAATGTCTTTGCCGCCCACTTCCACCTGGCGAGCTTCGAGCCGCAGCCGCAGTCCGTTGCAATCCGGACACACCGAGTATCCGCGATAGCGACTAAGGAACACTCTGACGTGCAGCTTGTACTTCTTGCGCTCCAGGTAATCGAAGAAGCCGCGCACGCCCCACCACTTGCCGTCGCCCTTAAGTACGAAGTTTTGCTGTTCGGCGGTCAAGTCCTCCCACGGCACATCGAGGGGCACGCCCGCCGCACGCGCATAACGCTTCATTTCCGTCGCGAGGGATTTGTATTTCGGTTTTGTCCACGGTTCGATGGCGCTTTCGCTCAGTGTCAGCGTCTTGTTGGGGATGACCAGGTTCAGATCGAAGTCGATGGTATTGCCGAATCCCTGGCACTTGGGACACGCGCCGTACGGGTTGTTAAACGAGAACAGCCGAGGTTCAGGTTCGTCATAGCGCGTTCCGTCGTTCTTACATTCGAAGCGCTGCGAGAAGCGAAAACGCTGAACCGGCTCGTCATCACGAGGCGCAGTGTCGAAGATTACTTCGCCGGCCTCACGATAACCCTGCTCGATGGCATCTACCAGCCGCGAGCGAATATCCGGGGCAATCGCAATCCGGTCGATCACCACATACACCGGTTCGGCAAAGTTCACCTCGAGTACCGCTTCCGGAGTCGAGAAATCGATGATCGCGCCATTCTGGTAGAGGCGCAAGAATCCGCGCGTGCGCAGCTCCATCAACCGCGCCTTAAGCAGGCAATCGTCTCTCGGTTCCGCTTTCTTCTTCTTCTTCGTCGTGCGGACTTTCGGCTTCTCCGGAGGCTGCGCCGCCGGTAACGGACGCAGCGGAAACAGCACCTGTAGCCGCGTACCTTCGGGCAGCCCCATCAGTCGGTCGGCTACCTCGTCCACCGTGTCTTTCTTCACTTCTTGTCCGCAGACGGCGCAATACGTGCGGCCGATCCGGGCAAACAGCAGGCGAAGGTAATCGTAGATTTCGGTGGCCGTAGCGACGGTCGAGCGCGGGTTGCGCGTGGAGTTCTTCTGCCGAATCGCCACAGCCGGTGCGATTCCGTCGATCACGTCGGCATCGGGTTTTTCGATTCTCTCCAGGAACTGCCGCGCGTAGGCCGACAGCGACTCCACATAGCGCCGTTGCCCCTCGGCATAAATCGTGTCGAACGCCAGCGAAGACTTACCCGAGCCCGACACCCCCGTGACCACCGTCAGGGAGTTGTGCGGCACGTCCAGATCAATGTTCTTGAGGTTGTGGACGCGCGCGCCCCGAACCACGATGCTGTCGTTCGACATGAGCCCCAGGTTCAGCAGCAGGTGCGCCCGGCGTGAAGCCCGTCCCCACAGAAGGCGTCAAAAGAGGCTGCTGAAACCTCTGATTATAACTGTTGTAACAGCAGCGCGGACGGCCAGCCCTCAAGCTCCTCTCTCCGTGAAAGCAGCCGTTTTGAATCCCGCAGGGCTCATGAAGTGCCCGTTTCGGGAAGAGGCCAGTCAAAGGCAAAATATAACTATCTTTATAGTTGACAGAGACGTGACCTAGGGATATTGTTGGCGAATCAGTGTACCACTACTGGTACCAGCTGAGTTGCTGGCCCGAGAGCAACGTAACTGAAGTGGAACTCCGAAATCGCCGCGGTTCTACTGCCTCGGGCTGCCCAATCCTCCAGCCGGAATAGCTCCGGGTAAAAATCTTATCGCTTCGAAAGGAGTCCCTCTGATGAAACTGAGATACGTTCTAGCCGCAGTTGCGCTGGTGCTATGCGTCATGCCAGCTACGGCACAACCGGCCTGCCTCCAGGGTTGGGATCAGTATTCGGATGCCCTCGTGGTCTGCGATGCCAATGGATTTCTCTTTGATTTTGTCACTGCGACGGAGGCCCAGGAGGCTGGCGGCGGCGCTGTGTTCCTCCTGAATGCGGCCCGTCCTGACCCCGCCCAGTTTGGTAACGCAACCACGCTGTGCGAATTTGCTGGACCTTGCGATAATTCGCTGCCGCCGAGTGCCTACAGCGACATTTTCGGCGTGTACCAAGACGCCAACGGGGCCCTGTTCCTCGCCTTCAGTTCCGATGATGAAACTGGGCTCGCGTTCGGCTCTCAGGGAGCCATCTACCTGACGGAGCACCCGGGGTGGTACAACGCAACAATGTATCTGGATCCGGTACTGGTGGGCGCGGGTTTCAGCGCCTGGTTCCAGTCTGAACCTGTTCCGGAACCGGGTACGCTGCTCCTGATCGGCTCCGGTATCGGTCTGCTGGCCAGAAAGCTTCGGAAGAAAACATAGTTTGAAGCTCACGAAAGTATCCAATGGCGGCTCGCAGAGAGCCGCCATTTTTGTTGCTGCAAAGAAGTCAGAGATCACCGCCCAAAATACAGCAGCCCGAACACGTAAATCCACAGCACGCCCATGAAGTGCCAATACCACGCGGTCACATCCACCACGATCCGCCGCGTCTCCGGCGGACGCCGCAGCCACGACGTCATCCCCGCATACAAGAGCGCCACAACGCCACCCATGAGATGGGCTGCGTGCAACCCGGTGAGAATGAAAAAGAACCCCACACTGATGTTCACCACGGCGTCGGGCTGATCGAGTCGGAGCTGCTTCCAGGCGAGGTACTGCCCAGCCAGGAAAGCGAGCCCCAGCGCGATCGTTAGCCAAAGCCAGGGAAGGGAACGGCTGTGGCTTACCCGAATACCCGGCATGCCGACAATCGGAGCCAACGCTACGTCTTCCGCAGCCCGGCGCCTCGCAACTTCCAGCGTCACGCTGCTCAGTAAGAGGATGAACGTATTGAACAGCAAGAGTCTCACCGGCAGCGTAGCCGGCACCCAGTTGCTGATGTATTCGTTCCGTGCCGGGTCCCACACCAGGCCGGCCTTGCGCACCACGTAGGCCGACGTGAACGCGACGAAGATCATCGCGATTGATGCCAGCAGGAAACCAATCAGCAGGCGATACCGACGCAAGCGCTCTCGATAATTCGGGAACTCGTCGCCCCCACCTCCACGCCCGTCGCCATCTCCTCCCGGCCAATCCCGCGTCGGACCGCGTCCTCCGCCGCCGATGACCGATTTCGCAGCGGGCGACCCGCCTTTGGAATGCACCAATGCCATGTAAATTCGCCGTATGGGCTGCTGGGGGCCAGAACGGTTACAAAGGGCGGCCACCCCCGCTCCCACAGCACGATCCAATGTGACCTATCATGCGCGTGCCGGGGCTGCTTTTCAACCCGTCTGCCAGAAGAGCGTTCGGGCCAGCGAAATCCATCGTCTGTGTGTCAGTTCTGGTAATCTCCGAGGTGGTGAAGCGCATTCTGCTCGCGTTGGTACTGCTGGTCGCGGTTGTCTATCTGGGCGACTACCTTCGCCTTCGCTACCTGATGGCCACCAACCGCGATGCGTTCGGCAGCGTCACTCGCAACGTCTTCTACTCAGTGAAGCTGAAGAGTGGCAAGACCGAGTTCAGCTACGGCGGGCAGCAGGACTTTGAGTGTCCCAACTCGCTATTGCCCGAGTATTGGGAGAAACCCTGCTGGCTCGCACGGCGGCAAAAAGAAGTAGAAATCGTGATCGACTCCGGAAATCCGAACAATCCAAAGTTGTATTGAAACCGCCGACGGTAAGGAGAGGTGTCCCGTGAGCGATCTTGCGGTGCGCGCGACCCCATCGTCGAGATGTCCGGCATTCGGTCTGCGTTCTCGCAAAATCCCACACGAAAAGCCGGAACCCAAACTCCGGCTTTTACAAGAAACTCGAACAGAATGAGGTCGCGTTTAGAACTTCAGCTTGCGGCGCAGCACGCCGGCCAGGCCGAGAATGCCGCTGCCGAACAGAATCAGGCTGCCGGGTTCAGGCCCTGTGCCGAAGTTGGCTCCCCAGTATCCGTTGCCGACGTCGTTGATCCGAAAGGTGCCGTTGAAATTCAGGCCGTTCTCCAGGATCCTATTGTTGCCAAGAATCGTGATGGGCAGGTAGACCGTAAATCCAGGGTCATCCCAGGTGTAAGGGTCGAGATTGCTAACGCCCTCAAGCACGTAAGTCTGCCCGGCATGAAGCGTAATCGGCGAAATGTAGTTAAAGGCAAAGTTCCCCGTCGGCATCGGATTAATGAGGGGCTGAAGAAGGTCGCCGTACATCGAGTTATTATCGACCACGGTGAAAGCCAGCAAATTCCCCGACGCATCGAACAGACCCACCGGATGCTCGCTTACGAAATTCCCGTGTCCATTCGGCGCGTAATACCCCAGAAAGATGATGGCGATGTCTTGATTCGCTGTGAAGACCTCGCCAAATGTCCAGTTGCCATCAGTAAAGTTGAAGAAGTTAGGCGCGAAATCCCATGCCTCAATCCCGCATGCCAGGCTAGCTGCAGGCAGAATCAGAGCTACTGCTAGGGCGAGTATTGCTGCAGTTACTTTGGTCATATCGGTCCGCTCCTTTCAGTGAAGAACATCCAGTTGAGCGGGTTACCTTGATCGGTTTCACTCGTTCCCTGCGGTACCCGGGCGTCGCGGCCTGAGGTCACTCGTCTGTCCATCACAGTAGTACAGTTCCGCCTCAACCCTCGATTTTCCTGCAATCTAATTTGGGCCGATTCCCGATTTGGCAAGACCTGATCTCCGAGCTGTACGGCTGCTGAAGCCTGGCAGTTGCTTCCTTCTTGCACTTGCGCGTGTGCCGTCTCCTCGTTCATCTTGGAGGCATGACCCGCCACAAGCCTGTCCCCGGCCACGAAGTCCAACAACGCATCTACGGCAACAACTGCTTCGGCTGCGGCCCCGAGAACGAATCCGGCTTGCATCTCGAGTTTCATCTCAACGAAGCGCACAACCGTTTCGTCTGCGAATTCACTCTCCCGCAGCGCTTCGAGGGCCCTCCCATGCACTCCCACGGAGGCATCATCGCCACCATCCTCGACGAAGCCATGGGCAAGGTCAGCAAGCTGCGCAGCATCATCGCCGTCACCGGAACCATGCAGGTGAACTACATTCGCCCGGTTCCACTCGCCACCCAACTCGTCACCGAAGGTTGGGAGGTTGGCGTCAACGGGCGCGAGCATTTCCGCGCCGCCGAAATCCGCAATAGCAAGAACGAGGTTTTGGCGACCGCGACTGGCACCTTCATCGAAGTCGATCCCGCGCGCATGTTTGCCAAGTTCCTCAAAGAGCGCCAGGGCGACGCAACGTAGGATGGTTGCTAAGGCTTTTTACTGTCGCTGAACCGCCTGATCGAGCCACTGCGGCTGGACTTTAGCTAACCCAAGGTGCCGGCTTGCGAAGTCGGCGAGATGCGATTGGCCTTCTAGAGTCAGCATCCCCTTCGTATTCCCGGTCTCATAGTACGGGCTCTCGCCAAAGTTGATGTAGACATCCCCGACCCAGCACGGATCCTCCCCTGGCAAGCACGCCGGCGTTGTTCCGCTACCCCACTGACCCAGGTTGCCAGCTACAGCTAGTCGCCGCGTGTCGAGTGAGGCATGAGTTAATAGCCATTGGCCCGCACACGCCTCCAAGTGCGGCGATCTTCGAAAGTCAAGACCCGGTTCGCCCCAGGACATGGTTCCGTCGAGCACGATCGAAGCGGCGCCTGCCCTCGCCAAGGCATAGGCAAATCGCAACAAGTCTGCGCTACCCTCAGTTCCCTTGATGGCGGAATGCGAGAATAAAATCCCCGGGGTCGGCGCATTGGAGACCGGGAGAAATACAGAAGCTCCGTAGCTGTTCTGGTTGTCCAGAATCGTGACCCGCCGAGTCTCGATGCCATTGCTAACACCGATCGATGTGCTTTTTTCGAATTGGCACGGCGTGAAGTTCTGGATCGACTGCGCCAAGGTGGCGCCAGAGCTTAACGTAAGTGCAAGGACAGCGTAAAAGGCAAGCCTTCGCATATCACGGCTCTCCTCTGAGGTATCCTAATTAGACCACGGATTCTGGGCAAGGTTAGCCAATTTGTTGTCGTGGCCATCCCGACGCCGCGTCGCCGCTCAGAGTAAAATTGAAAGTAAGCCGGGGCAGTCGATAGCATTTTCCAATCGTTTGCTGTTCCTGGTTTGAGCGATGGAGAGTTCATATGTCGGAAAACAACGGAACCAACACTAGTCTGCGCCTCAAAGTCGGCCTCGCCGAGATGCTCAAAGGCGGCGTCATCATGGATGTAATGTCCGTCGCGCAAGCCGAAGTCGCCGAAAAAGCCGGCGCCTGCGCCGTTATGGCCCTCGAACGCGTGCCCGCCATCATCCGCGCCGAAGGCGGCGTCTCTCGCATGGCCAATCCCAAGCTCATCAAGCAGATCATGGCGACCGTGTCGATCCCGGTGATGGCCAAGTGCCGCATCGGACACTTTGCTGAAGCGCAAATCCTCCAGGAAATCGGCGTCGACTACATCGACGAGTCCGAAGTTCTCACGCCCGCTGACGAAGAGCACCACGTTGACAAGCACGCCTTCAAGACGCCGTTCGTCTGCGGCGCGCGCAACCTTGGCGAAGCCCTGCGCCGCATCGCTGAAGGCGCAGCCATGATTCGCACCAAGGGCGAAGCTGGCACCGGAGACGTCATCCACGCCGTCAAGCACATGCGCCAGATCGTGAAAGAGATGAAGCAGCTCACCGTGATGAGCGAGCAGGAACTTTTCGCCGCCGCCAAGAATCACCAGGCGCCCTACGAGCTCATCAAGATGGTCGCGAAAGAAGGGAAGTTGCCCGTCCCGAACTTCTCCGCCGGAGGCATCGCCACCCCCGCCGACGCCGCGCTGATGATGCAACTCGGCGCCGAAGCCGTGTTCGTCGGCTCAGGCATCTTCATGAAGGGCGGAGTTACTCCGCTCAACCTCGAAGACAAAGCCGAGCGCGCCGACGCCGAAGCCCGCGCCAAAGCCATCGTCATCGCCACAACGCATTTCGACGACCCGCAAGTTTTGGCCGAAGTCAGCGAACAGGTCCCGAGCGCGATGAAGGGTCTGGCGGTGTCAGCGATCGAGGAGAAGGATTTGCTGCAGACCCGCGGGTGGTAAGTCACGGCGTTCCGGAAATTCCTCATGAAACCGATCCTCGTCGTTGGAGCCACGGGTAACATCGGGCGCGAGGTAGTATCTCAACTGATCGCCAAGAAGGTTCGCGCCCGCGCCCTGACTCGCAACCCGGAATCCGCTAATTTGCCTACCCAGGTCGAAGTCGTTCGCGGCGACCTCACCATTCCCGACACCCTCGACGAACCTTTGGACGATGTTGATAGGGTGTTCCTGGTGTGGACTGTCCATCCGGCCGCAGTGGCACCTGCCTTGGATCGGATTGCAAAACACGCCAGACAAATTGTGTTCCTGTCATCACCGCACCAGACTGCGCACCCGTTCTTCCAGCAGCCCAATCCGGTCGCGGCGTTGCACGCGGAAATCGAGCGACGTATTCAGGCCTCTGGACTCCAGTGGACATTCCTGCGTCCGGGAATGTTCGCTTCAAATGCCCGGTTCTGGTGGGCGCCGACGATTCGCGCAGGCAGCGTCGTGCGGTGGCCCTATTTGGAGGCTCCAACCGCTCCGATCCATCCGCGCGATATCGCGACGGTCGCAGTCCAAACCCTGTGCGAGGAAGGTCATGGAGGACAGGAGTATGTGCTAACCGGACCTCAATCGGTGACCCAGTTAGAGCAGCTAAGCATCATCGGTGAAGTGATCGGGCGTCGCGTCCAATGCGAAGAAATATCGCCGGAGGAAGCGCGTCGTGAATTGTTGACCCTGATGCCGCTACCAGCCATAAACATGTTGCTGAACGCCTGGTCAGCTGCAATTGGCCAGCCAGCGTATGTGACTTCCGCTGTCGGAGATCTCACCGGTGCACCCGCGCGGACATTTCGCGATTGGGCGATCGATCACGCTGCTGACTTTCGGCAATGAATCAGCCAGCGGCATGCACTGCAACCCCGCCCAGGAATTTCTTCTCAATTCGCGCTAATCTAATGGTTGATGTTTCGCGCTAATCGCTAATTACTTCTTATGAAAATCGGCGTCCTTGCACTGCAGGGCGATTTCGAAGCCCACCGCCGTCGACTCGAAGAACTCGGCGCGACGGTTACTCTCGTCCGCAACGCCGACGATTTCGACGTCATCGATGGCCTCGTGATCCCCGGCGGCGAATCCACGACGTTCTTGAAGCTCATGCCGCTTCGTTTGTTGGAACGCCTTCGCACCTTCGTCCACACCAAGCCCACCCTCGGAACATGCGCTGGAGCGATCCTGCTCGCCAATCGCGTCACCAATCCCGACCAGCCCGGCCTGAACGCTCTCGACATGACCGTCGAACGCAACGCCTACGGACGCCAGATCGACTCCACCATTCTCGAAGCCCCAAGCGCGCTAGGCGAGAAGCCCCTCGAAATGGTCTTCATCCGCGCTCCGCGCATCTCGCACATAGGCGAGGGCATCGAAGTCTTAGCCACCCGCGGCGACGACCCCGTGCTCGTCCGGCAGGGGAGTGTGATGGCCGCAACCTTCCACCCCGAGCTCTCCGACGACCCCCGCGTCCACGCGGAGTTTTTGAAGCTGGTCAGTAACGGCGTAGCTTAGCCCCCCCACGTACCCCCTACCCGATATTGAAAACAATAGACTTACAGCACGATTATGCGCAAGTTATTGCAAGCACTGGAGTTATTGGTAAAGTCTTCGAAACAGGTGAGTTAGCGTGGAGAACGTGGACCGTTGGCGCGTCGATCGTGGATAGAAGAAGCATGAGCTGGCGGCGACTGAGCAGCAAAAAATGCATTCATTATGAGCAGACCGTAAGTCAGGCTGACTATTCTGCAATCTTAGGCAGCACCGCATTGGCCGCTGTACCCCCTCCCATGCTCATATTGAAAATAAAGGAGTTACCGCACGACTAGCCGCAAGTTCTTGCAAGCAATTGAGTTATATGTAAAGTATTAGAAATAAATGGGTTAGCGAATCACCGCGGGAAGTGGGTGTCTACCCGCCAAATTCCTACTGAATTGTCAAAGAGCCACTGTGAGTTCGGCACCGCTGAGGTGCAGAGCTAGATTGCACCAGAGTCAAGGGAAGAGTCACGAAAAATCTTGAGGCGGACAAAACTTTAGTAACCAACTTCCGAATCAAAAGCAAACCGCTTAGACGCCGGCCTAAAGGCCAGCTCTACCAGCACGCCAAGTTTTTTAGCAGCCGGTAAAGTCGTGCCGTTTCAAGTCAACTCAGGCCGAGGACTTGTAGGACGCAGCTAAAGCTGCGCCCCTTCAAACCAACGTCATCCAGATGGCAAGCTGGCTAGTGGGCCGGCCTACTGTTTGACGCTGCTGAGCAATTTCGCTTCGGCTTCACTGGGCACCTCCGCTCGTCCACCCAGATATTTCGCCAGAAAATTCTCTGCCGCTGCCATGAACGCCATGTTGTTTGTCGGACGCGCAAACCCGTGCCCTTCATCCGGAAACACGTAGTACTGCACGTCTTTGTCGTTCTTGCGCATCGCGGCCACGATTTGGTCGCTCTCCGCCTTGTTCACTCGCGGATCATTCGCTCCCTGCCCAATCAAGAGCGGCGCCTTGATCTGATCAGCCTTGAACAGCGGGGACTGTGCATTCAGTACTTCCTCCGAATCGCCCATGCGCTTGTGAAAGGTCGAAAGCAGAGTTGACCAGTAGGGAGGAATAGTCTTGAGCAGCGTATTCAGGTTTGACGGTCCAACGATGTCCACGCCGCACGCAAATGCCTCGGGCGAGAAGGCAACGCCCGCCAGAGTTGCATAGCCTCCGTAGCTGCCGCCCATGATGCACACTTTGCCGGCGTCGGCGACGCCCTGCTTCACTGCCCAGTCCTTGCCGTCCAGCAGGTCGGTATGCATCGCCCCCGCCCACTGACGGTCGCCCGCATTTACGTACTTTTTGCCATATCCGGTCGATCCGCGGAAGTTGACTTGCAACACGGCATAGCCACGGTTCGCCAGCCATTGCGCGTAGCGGTTGTATCCCCAAGCGTCGCGGGCCCACGGACCACCGTGCACAAACAGCACCATGGGCAGGTTCTTTGCATCCATGCCGGCCGGCGTGGTCAGGTAGCCGTAAATGGTCATGCCGTCGCGCGCTGTGTACTCAATAGGCTTCATCGATGACAGCTTGTACTTCTCCAGCGCCGGCCTGTCTGTAAACAGCAAGGTCGCCTTCTTCGTTGGCCGATCGTACAAATAGTGCGTCACCGGCGCGTCATCACTCACGAACGTCACGATCCACTTCTTGTCATCCAGCGTGCGAGACAGGCCCACGATGTCGCCGTGGTTCACTTTCTCCAGAACCTCGTAGTCGGCCTTCATCTTCGGATCGACAAATTCGTACGCCGTGCGCTGCTTCATGAACGTCACCACTTCCAGCGCGTTGGTCTTCGGATTCGTGACGACGCCTTCCACATCAAACTGCGGATCTGTAGCGATGACTCGGTTCTTGCCGGTGGCAATGTCGAACTCCAGAAGCCGCGACGCATTCACATCGAGGCTGGTAGCGATCCAGATCTTCTTGTTGTCCGGCGCATATCCAACGATTCCGCCGAATGTCTCATCCGGACCCCACTTCACCAGTTCGCGCCAGGGTGACTTTACGTCGTTGCGCACCCGGATGATGGTTCCACCATCCGGCTGGTCTACCTGTGCCGCGCGTACTTGAAGGTCGTTGTCCGCTTGCCATCCCTGTACGTCGCCGGGATTCTCCGTGTTCATCTCGATCTTTCCCGTCTTCAGATCGACTTGATACACGTCAAAAACCTTGGGATCCCGCTTGTTAGCCTGAAACAGCACTATGTCGGGCTTCCTCCAGTCGTACGCCACCAGATCGACCCGCACCTTCTCAAACGGTGTCAGGTCTTTCGTCTGCTTCGTCGCGATGTCGGTCTGGTAGAGCCGCCAGTTTTCGTCGCCGCCCAGATCCTGCCTGTAGAGCACGTGCTTGTTGTCATATTGCCAGGTGAAGTTGCGGATGCCCCGGTTGGTGTCCGCCGTCACCGCCCGGTCGTCATCCTTGCCGATGGTTCGAATCCAGACGTTCAGCACGCCGTTCACCGGTGCCAGGTAACCTAGCAGGGACCCATCAGGAGAAATCTGCGGATTCGTGCGCTCGGGGTTTCCAAACAGCACTTCGCGCGGAATCAATTGCGTGGTGAACTTCTCAGCGGCGACGGCCGACAGCGCAGCCATCACCACCGACACGGCTAGTACGAGAGGAACAAAGCGTTTTATACGCATTCGGTAAACTCCTGTTGGCTCCAACCGAAGATAATCGCACCAGGGCACTGACGGCGCAACCTCCCTCTACATACGAGCGGCCGAAGTACAATGTTCCCGACGCCAGAGGCTCTCATTATGGATGTTTACGATTTCTCCGCCAAGCTCAACAACGGATCCGACCAATCCCTCGCTGCCTACAAGGGCAAGGTCCTGCTCATCGTCAACACCGCCAGCCAATGCGGCTTCACTCCGCAGTACAAAGGCTTGCAGGAGCTCTACGCCAAGTACCACGCCGCAGGGCCTCGAAGTCCTTGGCTTCCCCTGCGACCAGTTCGGCCATCAGGAGCCCGGCAGCGACGCCGAGATCGCGTCGTTCTGCGAAGTGAACTACGGCGTCGACTTTCCGCTGTTCTCCAAGATCGAGGTCAACGGCGATGGCGCGCACCCGCTTTATAAGTGGCTGAAGAACGAAAAGGGTGGGCTGCTGGGCGACGGCATCAAGTGGAACTTCACGAAGTTCCTGGTGGACAAACAGGGAACTGTCGTTGAGCGCTTCGCCCCCACCACCACTCCGGAGAAGATTGCCGCCGACATCGAGCGCGAACTGGCGAAGTAAAGACGCCCTTCGCTTTTCGCTCTTCGCCGTTCGCCAAACATGACCTCAACCAGCCTTCTGGCGAAAAGCGAAGAGCGAAAAGCGAATAGCGACTCCCATCCGCCGCGATATACTTAATGCAACGAGTGATGGCCGTGAGTACCGCAGCAAAAGACCTTCTACATCGAGACCTTCGGTTGCCAGATGAACTTCCACGACTCCGAAAAAGTCGTGGGCACGCTCATCTCCGAAGGCTACCGGCAGGTCGAGCGCGAAGTGGACGCCGACCTGATCGTCTACAACACCTGCTCCATCCGCGATAAGGCCGAGCAGAAGGTCTTTCATCGCCTCAACGACTTCAAGAAGCTGCACAAGGAAGGGAAGCGCTTCGCCGTGCTCGGCTGCGTGGCCCAGCAGGAGGGCGAGAAGATCTTCGAGCGCGCCCCCTACGTCTCGCTGGTCGCCGGCTCAGCCTCCTACCGCAACCTGCCTGAGATGCTGGTGCAGATCGGCGAAGGCGCCACCCGCGTCACCGGCCTCGACGACCGCCAGACCGACCAGACCTTCGACACCGAGTTCACCGCCCGCACCAACCCGCATCGCGGCTACATCACCATCATCGAGGGCTGCGACAAGTTCTGCGCCTACTGCGTGGTGCCCTACACCCGCGGCAAGGAGCGCAGCCGCACCTCCGACTCCGTGCTGGCCGAGGCCCGCCGCATGGCCGATGCCGGATACACCGACATCCAGTTGCTCGGCCAGAACGTCAATTCCTACGCCGACCCGTCGCATCAAGAAGTCGTTTGCCGAGCTTCTGGCCGCCGTGGGCGAAATCGCCGGCATCCGTCGCGTGCGCTTTACCACCTCGCATCCGCGCGACTTCACCAAAGACATCGTTGACGCCATCGACGCCGTCCCGACGCTCTGCGATCACGTGCACCTGCCCGTGCAGAGCGGCTCGACCCGTGTACTCGATGCAATGTTTCGCGATTACACTCGCGAGCAATACCTTGAGCGAATCGCTTGGATGAAGGCTGCCAAGCGCGAGATCAGCATCACCACTGACACCATCACCGGCTTCCCGGGCGAAACGGAAGAAGACTTCCACGAGACCCTTGGGCTGCTCACAGAAGTCGGCTTCGACGGCGTTTTCGCTTTCAAGTATTCGCCGCGCCCGAACACTCCGGCGCTGCAATATGCAGACTCGATCCCCGACGCCGAAAAGTCCCGCCGCCTGCAAATCCTGATGGAGCACCAACGGGAGCTCCAGCGCGTCACTTATCGCCGCCATGTCGGGCAGGTGTTAGAAGTCATGGTGGAAGGGAAGAACACCGCCCGCGGCCAGATGATCGGCCGCACCTCGCAGAACAAGACCCTGAACTTCGTGCTGAACGGCCAGCCCGAGCCCCGGACCGGCAGACTACGTGTCGGTGCTGGTCACGCAGGCCTTCCCCAACAGCCTCGTCGGCGAACTGGCCGGATAATCTGTGCCGCGGTTTCCTAATTGAAAGGGTTTTCTCCGTGCGTTCCGTGTCTTCCGTGGTGATGAAGCGCCCGGCACTCTGCCCACAGATCCACTTGCGTTCGGCCCCGCTACTGGCGTATCACTGAACATCTGGGAGGTACCACGATGGAAGTCGAGATGAAAATTCGCGGGTTGATGATGGACCCGGTCACCAATATGCCCATCGTGATCCTGAAGGAGAACGACTCGGAATCCGTGCTGCCCATCTGGGTCGGCGTTTACGAGGCCAACGCCATTGCCCTGGAGATCGAAAAGGTCAGCACGCCCCGTCCCATGACGCACGACCTGCTGCGCAACCTGCTTGTGGGCCTGCAAGCGGCTGTGGTGAAAGTGGTGGTCACGGAGCTCCGCGATGACACGTTTTACGCCGTGATCTGGCTGGACCGGGGAGGGGAAATCATTAGCGTCGATTCCCGCCCTTCCGACGCCATTGCCTTGGCTCTCCGCATGGATTGCCCCATCTACGTCGAGGAGGAAGTCCTCAAGACCAGCAGGCAGGCCACCAATCTCAACGAGCGGGCCTCCTCCGACGACCTGCGCAAGTACCTGGAAAACCTCGGCGATGACGACCTCGGCCGCTACAAGATGTAGCCATGCCAGACCCGGCTGAGCAGCTCCAAAAGCTTTACCTGGAAGGGTTTGAATTAGAAACCTTCGAGCGCTTCCCGAACAGCATCGGGGTCGTCCGCGACGGCTGCATTGCGTTATTCCGGACAACGCCAGCAGGTTTGGAAATAATCGGCACGCCGGGCTGGCGGATGGGCGAAGTCATGGGATTGCTCGTCGAGCGTCATGGGCAGCAGGTCTTCCAGGCTAAGTCCGAGTTCGTCGAGGCCACACCGGAACGCCTCGAGGCGCTGGGGCGTTTCCGCCAGGATTTAGATGGCCTCCTCAGCGCGGTATCCTGACGCCAGCCCCTGATACCATCCTGCAGGGAACCCCTGAAGTACGGTCAATTCGGCGCTCATCCCGGTGCTGGGTTGCAGAATCGCAGCCGTTCTAGGGTGTTTCTCGATACTTAACATAATATCTGTTATCGGACATTGGATATATCGGATTCAACCTAGCAAAACCACCTTAGGATGGAACAAGCTCCCGGCCACCCGGCTTGCCAGGCACACCAAGTCGGACTGCCCAGCAAACACCTTCACCAGCTTCGCCCCTGAGAACTCCGCCAGGTTTACCGACGCGCCCGTGCCGGATCTTCGCCCAGCGTCTCGTCATCCGCCGTTACGCTCGGTATTCCCGGCAGCACGCGCCGCAAATGAAACATCAGTTCCTCGACTGAGCCCGTCGCCGCCGCCGCCGCTAACTCCTCTAACGTATGCGCCTCGGATAGTTCAAACTCCGCCACCCTGATCCGCCGCAGGATTGCCAGGTGCGCCCCACAGCCTACCTTCTGGCCCATCTCGTGAGCCAGGCTCCGCACGTACGTCCCCGACGACACCCGGCAGCGAAACTGACAACAATCGCCCACGGCCCCCGTAATGGCAAACTCCCGGACTTCCACCTCGACGGGCCGTAGCTCGACCTCCTGCTTCTTCCGCGCCAGCTTGTAGGCCGGAACACCCTTGATTTTCTTTGCCGAAAACGCCGGAGGCGTCTGCCAGATCATCCCAACAAAACGATTCGCCAGTCGCTCAACTTCTTCAAGTTGCACTTGAACTGTCTGCGCAACTCCCACTGCTTCGCCGTCGGCATCGTACGTATCCGTCGAAAACCCAAACCGAATCGTCCCCTCGTACACCTTCTCCGAGTCCTCATAGAACTGGCTGAGCCGTGTCATCTTTCCGATGACCAGCGGCAGCACCCCGGTCGCCATGGGATCCAGGGTCCCCAAATGTCCAATGGATCGCTCTCGCAGTAGGCCCCGCATGCGGGAGACCACGTCGTGTGATGTCCATCCCGCCGGCTTGTCTATGACCATCACACCGTTCAGTGGCATGCTTCTGGTATCGTGTACGTTCAGGCGTTGATTGGTCAAATTGACGCGCAATTTGTCATTTTCAGCAGGGAATTCACTTCCCTGCCGTTTGCCCCGGTAATCCGCACCTATGATTCCGCTGAAGGACGACGCTCCGCGAGTTGGCACTCCGTACATCACCTATTTCCTGATCGCGGTGAATACGCTGCTGTTCCTCGTCGAACTCTGGGTCGGTGGGGGCAATCCGCGGCAGTTCAACGCATTCCTGAACCAGTTCGGCGTCGTGCCCGCCCGCTTTTCCGTGGTTCTGTTTAATCAAGGATACGTCCCGTGGGACCTCGTTTATCAGTTGGGCACACGCTATGTACCTCCTGCGGCCGCCTTCGTACCCGTATTCACCTCCATGTTCCTGCACGGTTCGTGGATGCACCTTATCTTCAACATGCTCACCCTCTGGATCTTCGGCGACAACGTCGAAGACTACCTCGGCCACTTCCGCTACATCCTGCTTTATCTGGTCAGCGGAGTCGTCGCCATGGCCGTCCATACGCTCTTCAATCTTTACTCGACCACCCCCACGGTGGGAGCCAGCGGAGCCATCGCCGGGGTAATGGGCGCCTACTTCCTGCTTTACCCGCGGGCGAAAGTCCTCACCATCGTGCCGTTTTTCTTTATGTGGTTTATGTGGTTGCCCGCCTGGATTGTTCTGGGCTACTTCTTCGTCGGACAATTCCTGCTGGGCGCGGCCACCTCCATCAGCGTTCGCGGAGGCAGTGCCGGTGGGGTCGCCGTCTGGGCCCACGTAGGAGGTTTCCTCGCGGGCATGGCCCTTATCAAGATATTCCCTGCCCCCGCCCGCCGGTATCGCTTCGGCGGTTTCTGACCGATCGTTCGCTAAGCCCCGTTATTGTTCTTTTCGCGAATTAGCGAGAGGAATTCCTGCCGCGTCTGCTGCGCGCGAAATGCGCCGATCATCGACGACGTGACCGTGGCCGAATGTTGCTTCTCCACCCCGCGCATCATCATGCACAGGTGCCGCGCCTCGATCACTACGCCCACGCCCATCGGTTGGATGGCCTTCTGGATCGACTCTGCGATTTGCACCGTCAGCCGCTCCTGCACCTGCAGTCGCCGCGCGTAGACTTCCACCAGTCGGGGCAGCTTGCTCAGGCCCAGCACCTTGCCCTTCGGGATGTAGGCGATATGCACCTTCCCGAAAAATGGCAGCATGTGGTGCTCGCACAGGCTGAACATTTCGATGTCCTTCACGATCACCATCTCGTCGTAATCAACGGTGAACAGCGCGCCCGTGAGCACTTCGGCAGGATCTTCGTTGTATCCCTTGGTGAGGTACTGGTAGGCTTTGGCAATCCGCTCCGGCGTCCTCAACAGCCCCTCGCGCTGTGGATCTTCTCCCAGGCGCACCAGCAATTCGCGCGTGAGTTCTTCCAGGCTCGCGCTGGTCAAGGTCGTTGGTGTTTCCAGCAGGTCCTTCATAGGTCTCCCAGGCAATGCTTCGCAGACCGTCAGCGCCGCAGCCTCTCGCCACCGGCATACTCGAAGCTGTTGTTTAGAGTCTCCTCAATGCGTACTTTCTCAAGATGAGCCGAGTGAAAACTTTGTTGCAAAATGTCGTAGATGAATACGGTGAGGTTTTCCGTTGTCGGCACATGCTGGGAGAACTCCGGCAGCGAATTTAGGTTCTGGTGATCAAATCGCTCGAGCACCGATTGCCGTACCGCCTCGTCCAGCTCCACGAGATTACACACCATGCCGGTCTCGGGATTCACCGGCCCGCTGACCGTCACCTCCACCGCGTAGTTGTGGCCGTGCCCGTGCGGGTTATTGCACTTGCCGTAAATCGCCTGATTCTGCTCCTCTGACAATGTCGGAGCATGCAGCCGGTGCGATGCCGCCAGGGTGTAACGTCTTGTGAGATGCGCCTTCATGCTTCCCCGTAGAAATCCACGAACAAGTCAGCCATCTCGTACAACCGTACCCGATGCAACTTGGCTACGCTCAGCTTCTCATTCACGCGCTGCCAGATAACGATGGCAATGTTTTCCGTCGTCGGAATCTTCGCCGCAAACTCCGGCACCTCTTTGTTCAAATGCCGATGGTCCATCGCGTCCACTACCTCACGGT
This sequence comes from uncultured Acidobacteriaceae bacterium, assembly GCA_963814165.1. Taxonomy (GTDB): domain Bacteria; phylum Acidobacteriota; class Terriglobia; order Terriglobales; family Acidobacteriaceae; genus DASRAA01. The sequence continues at coordinate 106,038 of CAWFBW010000007.1, forward strand.
TCAAGATGTCCTTTAACTCTTTCAGGTCGACGACGAAGCCGGTCGTCGGATCAATATCGCCCTTGACCGTGACTTCCAGGGTGTAATTGTGGCCGTGCCCATTGAGGTTGGCGCACTTGCCGAACACGCGACGGTTCTCCTCTTCGCTCCAATTCGGGTTGTGGTAATAATGCGACGCCGAAAACTCACACTTGCGCGTTAGATAGATCATCGGTGTACTCAACTCGCTCTCGCTGCTTGGCCACACTTGTATGGATGGGGTGCTGTATTTGTATGAATTTGATGTCTGCCGCGACGCTTGGTCGCATCCTGCAAAACCCTCAGGGCGACCAGGGATAGCGCCTCATGTGGAAGCCAGGTTCAATCTTAGCGGCCACCACCACCATGCTCGCGATTTTAGCAGTCTTCGGCACAACAAATGGACGCGGCCACTCGTCCCGACCTTGTTCTTTGCATGGTCTTCAAATCGTCCGGCTGTAAACATACGAAAGCGAGAACCCTGCCTGAGACCCCGGCTATTGACGGTCTCCCGTCTTCTGTAACTCCATCAGAAATTGCCGGGCGACCGTTTCCGGCCTGAACCTTTGCACCAGTTGCAGCCCTAGAGCCGCCTGATCGTGCCGCAGATCTTCATCTCGGTAGAGTCTCTCGATGGCGTTGGCGACTTGTTCCTCATCGTCCGGTGGCACCAGCAAGGCGTGCTGTGCGACCTCGGGCGTCGCGCCCGCGAGACAGGCGACAATCGGTTTCCCGTGCGCCATGGCCTCCAGAAACACAATTCCAAACCCCTCCTGGACCGAGGGCAGGCAAAAAATATCGCACCCGATGTACTCCTGTGCCAGTTCGGCCTGACTGATGTTTTCTCGCCATACGAGAATCGAGCCAAGGTTTTTGGTCCGGCAGATGTTCTTGAGATTTTTCTGTTCTGGGCCGCCGCCCACGATGCGGATTTCAAGATTTCCAATCTTGTCGCGCAACCTCTCGGCTGCGCCCAGCAGTATGTTCAGGCGTTTCCTTCGATAAAAGCGGCACACACTCAATACCACGAACCTTCCTTGTCCCGTCCGCCGGGCAGGTAGATCAGCGTACTGGCGCCAAAGTTCCAGGTCAATCATCTCCGGAACGATGACCGGAGGCCGCGACGGGCCATAGAACTCCTCGATCTTGCCGGCCGAGTACCGGCTCGTTGCCATGACCAGTCCAGAGCGCCGCACATGCAACCGCTCGCATGCCGCCTGTATCCGCATGGTGGCCTTGTTCCAGCCTGACTCGAACCGCGCTTCGTCGGCAAGCACCCCTTTGATCGATGCGATGTGGAGGCAGCCTTCCTTTCCGGCTATCGTGTACCCGTCCATGTCGAAACCAACGCTGTAATCACAAGCACCAAAGTTTCGATAACGAAGTGCCTGGTTAAACGCCAGGCGATGCACCGTATAGATAGGAAAGCGCCTTCGCGGCGCGACGATCTCTATGGTTACGCCGAGCTTTCGTAGCGATCGCGCCAGCGCGTCGATTCCGACATAAGTGCCGCTGCCTTCAATGACATTCAGCGGAGTCGCTGTGATGAAGCGGATCTTCACTTCGAGTAGAATACCTGTATCCGCTGCTTCGATTGCGAAGAACCTGTAGAAGTCCGTCGAACATAGAATGACGACCACCCGAGTAGCTCTCATACCTGTTTTGTTTGCCGTCTGCTCGTTCGTCGCCTGCAATGGCGGACGCCCGCCCCGCATTGGCGAAACCGCCCCCGACTTCACTCTCACCGACGGCTCCCGCACCGTTACCCTCAGCCAACTCCGGGGCAGGCCCGTGGTGCTTAACTTCTGGGCTTCCTGGTGTGCTCCCTGTGTGGAAGAAATGCCGTCGCTGGTGCAGTTGCAAAAGCAACTCGGCGATAAAGTCACAATTCTGGCCGTCAGCGTGGATTCCGACGACAACGCCTACCAGCAGTTCGTCCGCGATCACAATATCGATCTGCTGACCGTGCGCGACCCCAAACAAGTCTCCAACGCGCTGTACGGCACTTTCAAGTTCCCCGAAACCTATGTCATCGACAAGAACGGCAAGATCGTTCGCAAGTTCATCGGCGCCATCGACTGGACCAACCCCGAAATCGTGGATTACTTGAACAAACTCTAGAGCATTTTCACCACAGATGTATTGGGTGGAGCACCGCTTCAGCAGCGCATTTGGGACCCGATTCCGAGCCATGCTTGAGCCGCTGAGGTAAGACAACACCCATTACCTCAGGCGCTAACGCGCAACTCAAAAACGCCAGGTTTTTAAGCACACCTGAACGTGTGCTCCTCCCATGCTATGCAACTGAAGTGAAACTGCTCGAGGCGTTCTCTGGCCTCGGTTGCCTTCTCGTCGTTGAGAATTGTCATCCCTCGGTCGTACGCCGGGGCGGACGACCGAGGGATCTGCTTTCCCCCCGCCCAAGAAAGCATCTGGTTACTTTAGTGTTTCCGAATCGGGAAAACTGGTTACCGTCGTAAGGTTGACGCGTCCTTTTTCTTCTGTCGCTCTTGTTTCCTCCCTGTCATCCTGACACTCGCAGGTGTAACGTCGTGGTCGAGGCGTGATCTTTGGGAGCCGCCCGGTCTCCTCCCCTTGACGCATCGGCCGGGCGGCGCTTCTCCTTGCGAGTCAGTCTCGCAGGGCCGCTAAGTTCTTTGAATGGAATATTTTGCCTGTAAGTCCCATAGGCTCTAATATTTGCGCGGAAATCTCGCTAACTCGCTGATTTCAGATATCTTGCAAGGTGGGGGAGGGGGTACCTCACAGGGATATTCCCAAAATGGGACTGCTCTTACAGCTTCACGTTTCGCAATCGCAGCGCGTTGCTGATCACCGAAACCGAGCTGAAACTCATCGCTGCCGCGGCAATGATTGGACTAAGCAGCCATCCGAAGGTCGGATAAAGAACTCCAGCCGCGATCGGAACGCCAATCGAGTTGTACACAAACGCAAAGAATAGGTTCTGCTTGATGTTGCTCATCACTGCTTTGCTCAGCCGTCGAGCGCGCACCAAAGCCATCAAGTCGCCCTTTAGCAGCGTGATTCCAGCGCTTTCCATCGCCACATCGGTTCCCGTTCCCATCGCAACACCAACCTGAGCTTGCGCCAGCGCTGGCGCGTCGTTCACGCCGTCTCCAGCCATCGCGACCGTTCTTCCCTGCTTCTGGAGTTTCTGGATAATGTCGGCCTTGTCATCCGGCAGAACACCAGCCTCGTAGTCGGAAATGCCCAGCTTGCGCGCGACCGCTGCAGCAGTCGTTTGGTTGTCGCCCGTCAGCATCACGATGCGCGCGCCCTCGTTCTGCAGTAAGCGCAGCGCTTCCGCGGCTTCGGGTTTCACCGGATCGGCGACGCCCAGCAACCCAACCGCGCGTCCATCGATTGCCGCGAACACTACCGTCTGTCCGTCGCGGCGCAATTCTTCGCCCCGCGAAGTCAAATCGCCGAGCGCGACACCAAGGTCCTCGAACAACAGCTCACTGCCGACCGCGACTTCGTGGCCTCCAACCGTGCCGACAACGCCTTTGCCGGTGATCGAGTGGAAGCCATCGGATTGAATAATCTGGAGGCTGTTCGCCACAGCGGCCTCGACAATCGCCGCTGCCATCGGATGCTCGCTGCCGCGCTCCAGGCTCGCAGCCATGCGAACGACGCTCTCCTCGTCTTCGCCCGCGACGGCGATGACGGACATCAATTCGGGCTTACCCTGCGTCAACGTGCCGGTCTTGTCAAGCACGATGGTATCGACCTTCTGGAAGGTCTCCAGTGCTTCGGCGTTCTTGATCAGGATGCCCGCATGAGCGCCGCGTCCTGTGCCGACCATGATGGCCATCGGCGTCGCCAACCCGAGAGCACACGGACACGCGATGATCAGCACTGCCACGGCATTGATAACGGCGTGTGCAAGTCGAGGCTCGGGTCCTGCGAAGAACCACACCAGAAACGTGAGCACCGCGACCGCCAGAACTGTTGGGACGAAGTAGGCTGCGACCTTGTCGGCCAGCCGCTGAATGGGCGCACGACTGCGTTGCGCGCTGCTCACCATCTGGACGATCTGCGAAAGAACCGTGTCGCTTCCTATGCGCTCGGCGCGCACCAGCAGCCAGCCGGTTCCGTTCACCGTAGCGCCGATCACTCTGTCGCCGCCGCGCTTCTCCACCGGAATCGACTCGCCGGTGATCATTGACTCATCCACAGAGCTCAACCCATCCACGACTACCGCGTCAGTCGGAATCTTCTCGCCGGGACGAACCCGAAGCTTGTCACCAATCTGCACCTGATCGAGCGGAATGTCGTATTCGCTGCCATCGTCGCGCATAATGCGCGCCATCTTGGGCGCGAGGTCCAGCAACGCGCGGATTGCACCGCTGGTACGGCTGCGCGCCTTCAGCTCCAAGACCTGCCCCAGAAGCACCAGGACGATGATTGCAGCCGCTGCCTCGAAGTACACTTCCGGCTGACCATGCAGCCCCCCGCAATGCCTCCGGGAATATCTGCGGAACGAGAGTCGCGACCGCGCTGAATACATATGCCACGCCGACACCCATGGCAATCAGGGTGAACATGTTGGGGCTGCGGAACTTCACCGAGGCCCAGCCTCGCTGGAAGAACGGCCAACCTGCCCAAAGCACGATCGGCGTTGCCAGCGCGAACTCGATCCACGCTGCAAGCCGGGGCGAAATGGCATGCGCCAATGGACCAACCATGTGCGCCATGGAGAGCACAATAAGCGGAACCCCGAGCAACACACCCGACCAGAAGCGGCGAGTCATGTCCCGCAACTCGGGGTTGTCGTCGGACTGCGCCGTAACCGTTTGCGGTTCGAGCGCCATGCCGCAGATCGGGCACGCGCCCGGCCCATCGCGGACGATCTCAGGATGCATTGGACAAGTCCAAGTCGTCCTGGACGCCGTGAGTGGAACATCGGGTTCCAAGGCCATTCCGCACTTCGGACAGGCGCCGGGACCAATCTGGCGCACTTCGGGATCCATTGGGCAGACGTATTCCACGCCTCTCGCTGCGGGAGTCTTGGCCGTTGCGATGGAGGGTTTCGGCCTCGGTGACAAATACTTCTGCGGATCAGCCCCAAACTTGTCTGCGCAACCGCTACAGCAGAAGTAGTAGGTCACGCCGGCGTAGATTAGCTTGGCAGCAGGCTTCGCGGGATCGACGTCCATTCCGCAAACCGGGTCCCGTTCCTGCTTGACTGTGGGAGCCATCTGCATCCCGCCGAGCTGGACCATCTGCTGCATTCCGCCGGGCTTGTAGCTGGGAGAAAGATACTTGGAAGGATCGGCCTTGAACTTTACGGCGCAACCCTTACAACAGAAATGATAGAGCTTCCCATCGTGTTCCAGCGACGCGGCGGCCTTGGAGGCGTCCACCGTCATACCGCAGACGGGGTCTTTATGTGCCGCACGTGCGGGCGGAGAAATCTGGACGGAAGAACCGGCCGCAGGCATCGCAGGTTTGTAGTCGGGCGCCAGGTACTTGGAAGGCTCGGCAGTGAACCGATGCATGCAAGCGGGCGAGCAGAAACAATAGGTGTCGCCTTGGTATCGGGCCACGCCGCGTGCGGTGGCAGGATCGACAATCATGCCGCAGACTGGATCGGTTGCCGTCAGTTTCATCTGGGTAGTGTCGGTTGCCGGTTTCTTGCCTGACTCACTCATTCCGATGGTGCCTGATCCCTTAGGGGCCGAGAATTCCGGCTTTGGCCGCCACAGATGCGATGCAATATAGTAGGAGCTGCCGGTAAAAGAACCTCTTCAATCATTGCATGAGACGGGAGAAATATCGATGACCCTGGTCGATGTGTTGTTCCGCTATGGATTGCCTCCGAATGAGAGTGTGATGGGCGCTTATGGCCAATTGAGCAACGTGTATGGAATCAGGCGCCTGCAACTGAACGAGGCCGACCGAACCATACGAGTGGAATACGATGCCACGCGGCTGACCGAGGCCAAGGTCGAAGGCCTGCTGCGCGCAGCCGGGTTCGATATCAGCGACAAACCAGCTCTGGCCTAGAGAATCGTGAACAGGAACAAATGCGAAGCGCCTGTGCGCTTCGCATTTGTTGTGCTCAGTCCACTTGGGGGAGGGACTTGCGCAGAAGATTTGCAAAAGGGGCTCAAAAAAGGGTCACCAGTCGAGAGGACTCTGGCCGAAACCTCTATTCCGATGACCCTATGCGCCACTTCGTCTGCTTATGCAATAGCATTCGGAGTGCCAAGGCCGGCCCATTGACAGGAATCGAGTTACGCGAAGGCGACTGGCGGACAGGATGTAAAACTTTCCGGCGATCCGTAAACTTTTCCCGACTGTGGACGCTGAGAACCCCCGAATTGGGCCAAGAGCTCAGGCTTTCTTGATCAGGCGAGTTATCCAAACCAAGATCACCGCGCCAACAAATGACACGATAATGGATCCGATTATTCCGCCGCCCGGCCAGATACCCAGCATGCCAAATAACCAGCCTCCGATGATTCCGCCGAGCAGACCGAGAAGGATGTCAACCAGAACCCCGTAGCCGCCACCTTTCATCACTTGTCCGGCAAGCCAGCCCGCGATCAATCCGACACACAGCGATATCAGTATTCCCATATCGTCTCCTCGTATCCCGCTGGTTGCGGGCGTGAGAACTGTATACGGTGCGGGGCGAAAGCGCAATGCTTGGCAACGCCGGCCGGATCCACGGTATTGGGCGACTCTGCCTCTGTCGGCATCCTGCCATTTGACCCGCTGTTGGGGGCGAATGCACAGGACCAATGATCGAGAAATCTACTTTTTTCCGGATGAAGGGAGAGCGGATCTCTCGCTACGCTCGGCATGAAGGGGTGAATGTCAGCGGGGCTGTGGTATCTATGGAAATCCACGACTACGGAGGAAAAAGTGGCGCGCCCTGAGAGATTCGAACTCCCGGCCTTCTGGTTCGTAGCTGAATTTCACTCGCTACACCCAACAACGCCAACCAATCAAACCCAACGAAACAATAAGAAAAGCTCGCTAGTCTTTGCCTCACTTTGGCCCGTTTCGGTTGCACTTCACGGACAGAACACGGACAGGCTGAGCTTGTCTCCAAATAGGAAGGCCCGCCGGGCGAAGGCGGGCTTTCTCGAATCGAAGTGACATGACTCCAAGGGTCAACCCGATGAGCAGCCTACTACCGAAGCAAACGCCCTTACAAGAATCAACGGCGCGGCAGGCTCGCAAGCAAGCGCATCTTATTCCCGACGCGATGTTCATTCGCGGTCGGATTCCGATTCAAGACGTGGCGCGCGAGCTGGGGTTGGAGGTCAACGGGCGCCAGGGGCATTGCTGGCGAATCGAGGCTCATCGCAATGGCGACTCGAATCCGTCGATCTGGTTCGACAGAAAGAATCGTGGGCGCTGCCAAGTGTGCGACGCGAGAGGGTGGTCAAATATCGACCTCGTGAAGATGATCCAGGGACTCAGTACCGCCGATGCGATCCGTTGGATTGCCCGACGATTCAAGGTGCCGCCGCTGCCAAAAGGCAAGCATCTGGTGGAGCGTCAACGCTGGAATCCACGGTTTCGGGTCGGGACAGGTGACACATTCATGGAAAATTTTGTGCGCAGTGGCTTGCTCGCGGCACTCACCGGAGCAGAGGCGAAAGTGCTCGAAGTTCTCAGAACCTTCGCCGACAATGACGGTCGCGCCGTTATTTCTTATCTTGGCATCATGCGGTACACGGGTATTGCGAGCGCGGCAACCGTGCGTGCGGCGCTCCTACATCTTCAGAAACTGCATCTGCTGGAGATCGTGCACACCGTCAACGGTGGGCTTCGTGCGTGCAGCGCGTATCAGTTCACACCCGACGACCCGGCATTTCTAGCCATCGCGCGCGAATGCCATGATCGGAATCAAGACCTTATTCAAGCACAGAGAGACGAGCGAGCAGCAGCGCGGAGCGCTCTACCTAGGTCAATACTCTCTTCAATAACTGAAGCACGAGGAAAATTCACGCTTCACCCTACTGAAGCGTCAACTTTTGAAGGGAAAGCCAGATTTTCATGAGCGCACAACGAAAATGGCTGTTAACGGCAATCGAACGGATGGAATTGGAAGCTGCCGAAACCACCATCCGAATCGACGAGGCGACCGTTGTAGTCACACAAAGATTCAATACCGGAGTTCGGTTTGGAGTAAACCACCAGGGCGGTGGCGGCGGTAGCAGTACCAAACAGCAACCGACGAGCGGAGCCGCGGCAATCATGGGCTGGGATCATGGGCTGAGGGAAAGCCAAGACCATTGAGGCGATTCTGCCTTCATGCGCTGGTCAGGCTGCCGTCCAATATTGGACGAGTCGCCCCGTACATTCCTACTCGACTCTCACGCGACGGCACGGTCGATTTGGGTCAAGACCGTCGGGCAACGCCCGCATGTGTTCGGTTTCGGTGTGCGACCAGAGCACGAGGCCAGTGTTTGTGCTGGCTGGCACCAGATTGTTGGACGTGAAACCCCGGGAAGCTACGACCGGGGAACACCCAGAACACTCAATCTAGGCCGTTTTCTAGTCAATCAAGCGTTACTCCAAAATTGGAGTGACATTCTAGAGACACTGATGTTTGCGAGCAAGCGTCCAGCCCCTTCTCGACCGCACTTAGCTCCCAACTCCAAAATTGGAGTTGGCATTCTCTGGCCATCCCAAGACTACTCATGTGGAGAACTCACCCCGGATGCTCTACAGGTCCCGGAGCATGACGATTCTGGAGCCCAAACCGAACTGCGGCACCGTCGTGGGTATGAGGTCAACTGCGAACGTCGCCAAGACCTTCCCCACCTGCGGCACATTCTCGACGACAGCCTTCTTTTCGGGGTCGTTTACGTCCAAGGACCGCACGCGGCGCGAGTCGCCGTTTTGCTTCGAGGCGCCAAGCTGAAGATCGCGTCGCCGCGGCCCAGTTTGACGAATTCGGGTTCCTGATTGTATTCCTGCTGAAGGCCGGCGGATGGGGACGGGTGGAGTTCGCTTCCCGTCCGATCGTCCTCAGCAAGGCCACTTACGCGCGCCAGGAGGCCCACTGTGGAGCTTGAAGGCACCAGCATCGCTCACGATCAGCATTACACGGTCAGCGAGTTGGCCAAGCGCTGGCACCTCAGCCCGAACACCGTGCGCCGCCTCGTCGTCGATGAGCCCGGGGTAATCAAACTCACAGTCGGTCCGTTACTGCGCAACCGCCGCAAGCGTCACCCTAGTTTCGCTGCGCATCCCCGAGCGCGTGGCGCTGCGCATTCACGCAAAGCTGTCTGGATAGATGAAGAGTTCCGGTGATTGCCATGCTCGAAATGCAGGTTTGAATGGATGCACGAGCAGGCTGTAGAGTGTAACTGCTCTTCCTCACAGGGATCCGAGTCTATGTTCGCTTCCATTACGGCCGCCGACCTCTCCCGCTTTCGTGACGGGAGCGGGAACGCATTCACGCAATTTGTGGATGGCGTGATCCGTGCTGCAGCTGCTCGACTGATGATCCAACCTACTGACGTTCACACGAATGTCAGAGTGAACGTTCGAGACGGCGGCGTTGACACTCAAGTTAACACTGGGGCTGACGACCCAGCGGGGCGTCTCACCCAACCAACGCTCTGGCAGTACAAAGCTCAGGAGTTCTCCGCCATCGATGACGCCGCGATTGAACATGAGATCAACGCTGAGAGCAAGGAATACGCAAGGAGCTTGATATCGAAAGGTTATGCGTATCGCCTTTGTGTTTGCCACGATACGGCAACGAATATCAAACTTCGCCTTCAGGCGAAGTTGAACGACGTAGTGAAAAGCTTAAATTCTGCGGCCCCACCAGCTTTGGTGTTGGGAGCGTCTGATATCGCAGAATGGGCCAATCAATATCCTTCAGTCGTTGCGAAGACTCTTGGATTGCCCACCGATAATTTTCGCTGGTTTGACAGTTGGCAGATCTCGGCTGTTGCGGATACACGTGAGTTTGTTGCGACTGATCAGTTTCCCAGCCTGAGGGACCGGATCCAAGCTCACCTCGATTGGTCGACTAAGCCGAAGCAAATGGGCCTTACCGTTTACGGAGATGCTGGTGTCGGGAAAACGCGCTCCGTTTTTGAGATCCTTAAAGGGCTAGAAAACCAACGAGAGCTTGTCTTGTACACAATCGACGAACAGGCAGCCAAAGACATAGCTACTCTGTTGGTTAACGAGTCGTCGAAGAGCGCAATCCTTGTCTCAGATGAGTGTTTGGCACCGACGAAGTATCGATTGGAGCAAATCCTAGCCGGCACGGAAATGAGGGTTCGGCTCATCACCATCGACAATGCGCAAGAGCGGCGTCGCACCCTTGCACCGGAGTTGGAGGTGGAACGCCTTTCCGATGCCGAAACTGAACGAATCTTAGCAGCAAATTTTGAGAGCGTAATTCCTAGCCAGCGACATCGTTACGCTGCAATATGTCGGGGATTCTTGCGCCTTGCGATCTACATGTGTGCACATGACGGGGAGATTCAAGGAACTAGAAGCCTCGGAGCAGCGCTCGAAGATGCCGCATCATATTACGAGTCTCGGTTTTTTACTGGTTCCGGGTTCGATGCGAGAGACCGCGAAGCGCTTGAACTGGTTGCAATGGTCGACCGACTAGGATACCGAGAGGACGTCGCTGGGCAACTTGATGCCCTGTGTTCGATAGTCGGCAAGGATCCCATCGACACTCGAACGAGGCTTGAGCGGCTCCGCCAGGTAACCGGATTTGTCGCGAACGCAGGCCGTTTTTACTACGTCACTCCTTCGATAATTGCAATGCTTGCGTTCGAATCGGGTTGGCGACGATGGGCTGAACCAGATCCCTACAGGTTCTTGAGCGCTATTCCAGAAGATCTCATCGAAGCTTTTCATAGCCGGGTCTCTAGCGCCTCCGCGGAGGTAGGCGCGGTTGTTGCCCGCTTTTTTCGCGAGTGGACGCTCAGTAAAGGAACTAGAGTTTTCGAGTCTGAGCCTGACACTCGTCGCCTACTGGCCCTTGTAGAGGCAGATCCGGCAACCCAAGTTCCCCTCTTACGGATGCTCGTGGAGTCGGCTGAACCCAGACAGTTCGAAACCAACGATTGGACTAATTGGGGCAGTTCTCCTCGCAGGTTAGTGATATACACCGTCGAACAGATGGCGCAATTTTCAGAATTCTTCAGAGATGCAGAAGCGATTCTGCTCAAGCTCGCCAAGCATGAAGCGGAACCGTCCATCGGCAACAACGCGACAAACACATGGAAGGCCCTGTTTCGGATATTGCTGTCTGGAAGCGAATTACCTTTTTCGGAACGTTTCTCAGTCTTAGAAGACCGGTTCGCAGGCAATGATCCGCAACTCAAAAGCTTGGTAATCGACGCTGCTGCCGGTGCCTTGGATCTGCATGGAACTCGAATGATGGGACCGCCCTTATTTGGCAATCGAATACCGCCCCAAGAATGGAAACCTAAGACGTGGGGTGAGTACTTTGACGCGATTAAGCAATGTATTGGACTACTGTTAGCCGGAGCATCGAGCGACCGTAAGAGTCTCGCAAAACGGGCCCAAGACGCTCTACTGGACTCGGCATCGCAGCTCTTGCATGCCGGTTATTCCGAACCTGTCAGGGGAAGCGCTGCGCGAACCTATTCCCGACGATCTTCGACCTAGATTAGCTGCGCATGTTCGCGAGATCTATTCGCGGGTGTGGTCGCATGAAACTGTTGATCCTACCGCAAGGCAGCGCGGTGATCGACAAATGCTAGAAGAATGGCTTGCTTCGCTGGCTTCCTCAACCTTGCACGACCGCCTCGTTGAGGATGTGGGGTCTGTTCCATGGTCCCATCACGCCGAAAAAGAGCAGTGGGAAGTGAGGTTATCTGGACTTGCCGAGGAGCTCCTAAGCGATGAACTAGCGTTTATGTCTGAATTGCCGTGGTTAAACAGCAAAGACGCTAGAGCCGCAGCAGAGCTTGGACACTTCCTGGGCTCACGAGATGCGAAAACGCTCAGCTTACTCGATTTGATCATCGATGCAGCGATTGGCTATGAGGCAGAGGCTTTGGGCCGTGGTTATGTATTTGGGGTCAGCGAGGCACCAGGCACTGATTCGGAGCGCCTTAACCTAGCATTAGATCGTCTTCAGGTGGCGAATTGTCCCGTAGCATTTTACGTGGCGCTAGCAGGGGGCGACCTTGTGCACGCATTTCAGCGATCTCTCTCAATGGTAGAGCTCGGGCGTATCAGGCCCGCATTGTTGAAGAATCTCACCGTCTGGGTCGGTAAGCGCAAGGTCACACCCAATGAAGCAGGCTCCGCCGTAAGGGTGTTGATTTCAATTCTTCAACGGGGAAATGCTGAAGCTGGTGATGTAGCAATTGATTTTGTGGCTTATCAGATTCACGGCAGCCCACCTGAACACCAGTACGGTCGCCTCCGTGAGATTTTTGGACAGACGCTGGATGATCTCTGGCTGTTGATGGAATCGGCTGTGGCATATCCCGGACAACAGGCTTTCTGGTTTGGACAAGTGCTACGGGCCGCTGGCCAGCATGAACCGGCTCGGGCCTGTCAGATTGCAGCTGACATGATCTTGAGTGACGACTATCAATTACGTCAGGAAGGACAGAAAGTTCTCGCGGAACTTTCCGGGCGAGCTCCCGAAGCAGCGATGCAGGCCATCGGCAGGAAAATGTTGGATGAGAATAGAAATTACCTGTTCTCGATCGACAAGTTGCCGTTGTTCAATGATTTGCCGCCAGAAACTGTAATCTCGTGGCTAGAAACAGCAGGCGTTGCTGGTGCGCGTGCACTCGCTCGCCACCTCAGACCGCCGACGATAGACCAGGAAGGGAAACCAGTCGTGCCCCCGCTCACAGAGTTCGTACTCTCCCGTTTTGAAGATGACGAGCCCACCTTTCGCGCTTTTCTTGCGGGTGTCCACTCGTTGCAAGTCTACGTGGGGAGTTATGCAGCCGCGCGGCAAATCGAAGGGGATGTTGCTAAGGCCTTTCTCACGAGTCCGATCAAGAGAGTTCGTCAGTGGGCAGCATTGGAACTGAGTCAGGCTGAGGATGACGAAAAGACACACCGAATGATGGAAGAGGAAACTGGGATTGGGTAACTCTGTTGACTAACCTCCCGGCATAAGATGAGAACCAACTGAGTTGGCATAGCACGATCGGGGATCACGATTCGCGGAATCCAAAATCGCACTCCTAGCCATTGGGCGCTGCTGCCGAACGCATTTGAAGGACTTTGCTCCTTCCCGTTTTCGTAGGCAGCAGCACGTCTGCCTGCTCGAAGTCCACCATCGCCGCTCGCGTGAGCCGTTCCTGCCGGCGCTGATCGAACCTCAGATAATGCCGTTCGGTGATCTTGATGCTGTGGTGCGCCAGCAGCAGCGAAACGCAGATTGCCGTTCTTCTGCCGGTAGAGCATCACCCGCCACACGCCGTTGATGTCCTTCGACAGCCAGTCGCGCCGGAAGCGCACCACGTCGGTACTGGTGAGGCCCCAGAGTACACCCGAGTCCCCCATGGCGAATTGGGTAGACTACCAAATGTGCGGTTGTAACCGCCTTTCAGTTCTGCGCGTTAGAAAGTGCTGTCCGCCTTCTGTGCGTGCATTCGCAGGGCGCGCCTGCTCCGCTCTGAATTGGCGGCATGGCTTGCGGAGCAACATCTGCAAACGTGCCTGCGCGTTTCGGCTCTCGGGAGCGATTGCGCCGCTGAGTGTTGCGATGGCCCTGAGCCTCACCCCTGTATCTTCGCGCATTACGGTGGGCATCTCTGCGCTGTGGCGGGGCATCATGAGAGAGAACGCGAACCGCGAAGGGGCGACGGCGTTTGCTGGTACACAACTGGTACAAAACAGCGTTAGTATTTCGACATCGTAGCTGAGGAGGGTTTCGTGTCAGCCACTCCGTTTTCTGGTCAAACGACCGAGCTGTCGAGAGAAGAGGCAGTCGAACAGTACGTTCTCTTGCGGCTGAGGACCGAAGACATCAATCGCCTAGACTCTCTTGTGCGTGGCTTATACGACAAATCAATTCGGATCCCACACGGTTCGCCATACACCAACGCCGACCTAAAAGACACCGCTAGAACCGCCTTTTTTGGTTGGTTTGCAACACTGAAGGACAAAGATGAGAGAGCTGTCTATGCATTCGATCCGCTGTACGCGCTCTTCCCGAATCATCAAGTAGCGATCTATCCGATTCAATTGCTTTGTGAATCTTGTCACAGACCACTCCAAAGATTCCGAAACAACGTAGCATTTCACAGCCGTTCAAGCGTTTCTGCCCAGATCGATGCTCGTCGTGACTTGACGACTGACGATACTTTCATTGAATTAGAAGAGGCCCGCACGGGATTCCAAAAACTCATGGCCACTATGATCGCAGTCGAGTTGATTGCTATTCCCGAACTACGGGAGGTACTCGATAAGCACCGACTAACACACCATCCCGCTTTCAGAAACATCTTTCCATCGTCGTCGACAAACCCGTAGCTCCGTCAGCCAGGATCTCTGTCAGCGGCTCACCCGCGGAGGCTGTGCTCTCAAGTCTGAGCCCGCCATCAAGGCAAGCATCTGTTCGTAAGCCCGCTTACTCATTTGAAAGTGCATGACCGCAGTTGTGTTACCAACGACTTCACCTTGCCAGTAGAACAGGGTGGGCGATGAATTTGCATTGTTCATGCTCCAAGTTGCCAAGTTGGTGGTTGCCGGGTGATAGTCCGTCTCAAGCGTGTTCCTCCCTGTCTGAACCGACGTGTCACCCTGCCTTGCTTGACGCAGGATCGCCATAGCGCTGTCATAGGCACGTTGTGTGACGAGAACCTCAAACAGCGGCGCTCCTGCAGCTGGAGAAGGTTCGTCAAACCAAACGAACACATCCTCAGTAGACACGCTTTGATCGAGGGTCTGTGTTGCTTGCGGCGAGGCTGAGGCGCTAGGAACAGGGACCTCTTTAGCCGCTTTCTCGTAGCTCTTCGGCTGCCAATTCGGGAGGTGGTTGTCGGCAATGTACTTGTCTATGGCGACTGCTTGTTCTGCAGAGGTTACGGCAGAAGGGTGCTTGCCAACGAACTCGGCCGCAGCTTCGTTCGCCAGACCTTGCAGTGTTGGACACGTTCCGGTAATAGAATCTCCATCAGCATTGCCATAATAGAATGGCTGACCGGGGTGGGTGGAACAGTGCTTGCGGCGCCATCCTGGGAAGTGGGCACGAAAGATCGCCATCCCGATTCCACTTCCTATGGCCTGTCCTGTCTCATATTGTTGCTGCCGCGCTTGTGCTGCCGCTGCGGCCCCGCCGTCTGTGATGGTGCTCGTACAGTAGGCAGCACCGGGGTAAAGAACGCAGCTTGTATTAATGGTTTGTGCATGGCCGAGAGAACTTCCGAACCCAAGTATCCCGGCAAGGACAAACTTGATCACACTACTTGGAAACGTGAGCCATGCTACACGCGGAGTTTGCCGACCTCTCATTGTGTCACTTCCTTGTGAGTCATTTCATCGGCTGATGCTGAGAACCATTATGGGTGGGGTGAGTCCTTGTCGGCAATGGCCTCCGTCACGCGGCTACGTGACGATTTGCCAAAAGCTGAAATCGCGATTCAGCCGCTCTGAGTCCCGCCTCGCGGGACGTCATAAGAAAGCCCAGCGTTCAACGCTGGGAAAGGCTCGCAAGATTCCCGAGTCCCCCGGGGACGACATATCCCAATCTCCGGAGGCGGTCAGTTGTCCAGGTCAACCCGCACCGTCAGCAGTTGAGTGCCGAAGAAGCGCACCGCGGCGGCATTGCTGGCGCTGGTCGGCACATGATTCGCGAGCCAGCGCTGGCGCTCGCGTGGATCATCGTCGGGAAGCAGGTGGGCTGTCCCGGTGTGCCAGCGGGCCCGTAGCCCATCGCGCAGTTTCAGGCGAACCCGCGGATTACCCTCGATATTGCGAACGTAGCCGGCCTTCTGGCCGTGCTCCGCCACGATCCAAAACTGCTTGCCCACCAGCCCGTTACCCACCGGCGTGCGGCGCGGCTTTCCGGTCTTTCGGCCAGTCGTTTCCAGCAGCGCATGTCCCGGGAGCACTACCGCCATCGCAAACAACAACTTGATGGGTGGGTTCAACACGTATTTCTGCAGTAAGTGGACAATGCGATGTTTCTTCATCTCGCGCTCATGCCGGAGCCTATCAGGAATCTTCGCTCGGCTGGTGACCCATATCTCGTGAACTCGAAAACCTACTTCCTCACATTTCGGGAAGCTAATGGTCTCCCGTCACGCTGGCCGCCTTTCGACCGCCTTTAGCTTCCAACTCCAAAATTGGAGTTGGCGGGCCCGCTACGGCTTTCTTAGGAGAATGACAAGGCTCACGCGGCGACCTGGCAGAGTCTGTCCTCACTGCCGTCGGGCAGCGCCCCCATGTGTTCCGTTTCGGTGCTCGACCAGACCACTCGGCGTTGTCTGTAACGGCACCAGACGCTGCAGGGCCCGAGTGGCTTTCGACTGAGTCGTGCCGCTTCTTCGTTTTCACGAAGCATTCGGACCTCGCCCCCCAGTTCCTCACTCCAAAATTGGAGTACGCCCCAAGCAGAAATCGGAGTTGCCAACCCGACCTGCACTGCACCTCCCAGCTTTTCTGTCCTGCTGAGCGCCCAACAGAAGCAGCTCGGACGTTGATGCTCGCGCTTCGCATCACAGTCCGCACTCGGCGGCAAAGAATCCCGGAGCCACGGACGAGATGCCGATGATCTGTCGCGCTACCGGCTGGCAGACGTTGTAGGCCGCTTCTGCATCTGTTAGATGAGCCATCTCGTCGAACACAACACCGTGGGGATGGTGGGAACGCAACTGATCGGCCCCTTGCGGGATGCCGATGATTTTAGAGCCATTGGACAGTTTCACCTCGCTCACGTTGTCGGCAACTACCTTGACCCGTTCTTTCAGCCAGGGCTCTTGCAGTCGGTACAGGATGCGAACATAGTTGACCAGTTCGTTAGCCTTGCTTTCCTTCTGGGACTGCATCACCCATACGACGCCTGGGAACCACTGACACTGCCACGCCACGTAGCCGCAGACCAGCCATGACGTCATCATCTCGCGGGTCTTTGGAATGAAGACCTTGGGCCGAGTCAGCAGATAATTGAGAACGACTGCGAAATACTCTTTCCGCGGGAACGGCGCGATCGGCTGTGTGCCCTTGGACATCCAGTGCTGGTCCTCGGTCGCGGTGTGCTGAGTCAACCACAGCAGGCAGCCGGCCTCAAACGATGCTTCACGCTGCCCGATGTGGTTCCAGACTATCCGGCGCTCCCGTTCCTGCCGAATCATCGCCCGCATCAGAAGTTGCTCTCTCCGTTGCACACCGAGAGCAGTCACACAATGCCTCCCCCGCCGCTGCTGCCTAATTGCCCGACTCTCTGGGGCCAGCGCCCGTGCGCGATATAGTGCTCCAAGTCGGCATCGCTGCGACTCAAGAAATCTGCGAACTGATCGCGGTTGATTTCGATCTGCTGCCTTGGCCGGCCCTCCAGGCGATCAAAGATCGTCTGTATTGCAGGAAGCCGATGGGTGCCACGCAGGGCCTCTTCGATGAGTGCATCGGCCAATTGCTCCTCAACGCTGCGTCCGTCCGTCCCGACCTCTTGAATTGCAGTTTTGAGGGCGTTAAGCAGCCCCCGTGTCCGTGGGCGACCCGCAGGATTGCCTGACTTACCCGGCATGAAACCCCGACCCGTCACGCCGCCAAGGCCATTCTTCGATTTGCGTTGTTTCGCGTTGTTTCTTGCGTTGTTCATCCTGGTTCCTCAAATCGTAATCCCTGAGCAGATACGTGTTCTAGGTGACGCCTTCACGCGACGAACAAGTCCACCGAAAGACTTGAGTTTTGTCCGGTTCACTCGCATGGCACCTCACGCTGTTTTCCCGCTGTTCTGAGGGAATTCTACAATCACCCACCTCAGCAGGCTCCGCTCGCGCAGTGTCGGGCACCATCAGAGTACCTACCAAGTGCGGTGCTAAGTCTGATAAAGTTCGACGCAGAATTGGATAGCCGCAGGGTAGCTCCCAGCGGCGACAAGGCGGGGCGCCTTCCCGTCCCGCCTTCCAGTCACTCTGCAAAACGGGAAGGTCACGGAAGGGTGACACTCGTGCTTGATGATCGCCTCGAACTAGAAATCCTCTACGCTCAAATCTCAGATGCCATCCGAGAAACTCAGCGGTGGCAGTCGGGAGATCTTTCTTCTGAAGAGCAGCTATACCTACACAAGATGAAGGGGGTGCTGTGGGTGTGGGGTCGATGCGCGTATGGACGATTCTCCGGCTACCCACCGAGCGAGGAAGATCAGCACTGGGATGAGTATCCAAGTCAATTCTTGCGTTTGTACAAAAAGGCGTCCCAGACGCTAGGCTTCGCATACGGTGGCCCCACTGTTCGGTTGGCGGAGGAAGTTGAGGCGGCTGGAGCGGTCGCCTCAAGTGGCGAGGCGCCGCCAGACGACAAGCCGCCTGCCCCAAAGAAACCCGATGAAGACGCCCATGAGGTTGTCTGGTGGCACTCCGATGACTACCGAAAGATCACGTACAACGGCGAATCGTTTTGCCTCACTGAGAACCAGGCGACGATAGTGCGTATCTTGGACCAAGCTAGACACACCGGGTCTGAATATGTATCGGCCAAGCGGATTAAGAGTGAGGTGGGGTGCACAAAGATTTCGGATTCGTTCAGGTCTGGAGATGGTAAGAAGATTTGGAAGAAATTGGTGCTCCGAGAAGATGGCCTAAGGGGCACGTACAAGTTAAACCTGCCCGTTGAATCACCCGCCTAACTTTAGTCCGACGCCTGTTCAACGCCTCTTGCACCGTTCTGCGTCTCTTCAACGCCCAAAATACGCCTGTTTAACGCCCCAACAAGCCTGTTGTGCGCGCTCAATTTCTTCACAATGAGAATTGCTGATCAACAGCAAATGGCGTCGCGGCTCACTTTTCGACAGAGCGCCGGACGCCATCAGGAGAAACAATTTGCAAACCCATTGTAATCCAACGAAACACAGATCGTCTCTGCACGTCCACCGGGCCGCCAATCTGGCGGTTCGCGCCGGGAATGAACTGCTACTCGCTGCCGAAGCTGCCCCTGACCGACACAGCCGGAACCGACTGCGGTTTCTTGCACGCGGCCTAAAGGAGCTTGGTGCTCCGCTCTCGACAATCACTCGTTCAATTGCAAAGGCTGGCTGTCAATGAGCGCACTCCGGCAACGACCCGAGCAAACAGAACCGCAGATCGCCAAGCTGCAAGAGCGGCGTAACGAGGGCAAGGCACTGCGGGACGGCACCCTATGAAGCCGCCCACTCCAGCACACACCCTAGGGGCGGGCGAGCCTCGAGCGGAACGCCCGCCAAAGGCAACAGCGAGATGCAAGCGATGGTTCCCACTTCCAGTACAGAGAGGTCGAGCAATCAAGATGATCGATATTCAAGAGTTTGCGGACAATCACCGCCTGAAGACGCGAGTTGACGACGACCTGACCAAGATCATTCCCGGCAAATTTGGGCATCTTTTCGAGTACGGCGACGACGTCTTGGGCGTGATGGTGATGCCGGACCCGCCGAAGCGGAACTATTGGGGAAAGACTCGCGCCTCATTGATCGAGGCCGGCTTTCAGGTGGTGCAGGACGGCGACGGGGAAGGATCTGCGATCTTCAACCCGGCCAACCCAAAACAAATGAAACTGGCGATTCGCGCAGCCGGGGTAAAGCGCCGCCGTGTGTTGTCTCCTGCAGATCGGGAAAGACGCGCACAGCAAGCTCGTTACCTATCAAGAAGGGCACTTAGCGGCGCAGGACGGGCGCAGTCGTGAAAATGGCCCAGTTACTTGCTCAACGGTCCTGCAGCCACCGGGAGGCGCAACTGCCCCGGCGACAAGAAAGAGGCTGGGAAACACCCGCAATGAACTTTTCGAGTCTGTGGGCGCAGCGGTCTAGTAGTCCGCTGCGCCAGTGCGATGCCTGCAAAATGCGAGGGAATAGGGGCATGAGTAGGCGTACAAACGGCGGACAGCCACAGGTAGCTGATTGAACAGTAAGGATTTGCGAAGGCACATCCGGTGGAGTACCCAATGCGAAACGAACTCCAAATCGTGATGATGACCGCCCAAGAGTTGCCGAAGGACGAACTTCCGGCCCTGCTTGGCGAGCTCGAACAGGTGCGCTGCACGGCCCTGGCGAGGCTGACGTCAACTCCCGTCGTGCCCCAGGAGTCGGACGAGTTGCTAAACGTCACAGCAGCGGCTGGCCGGTTGGGAATATCCAGGGATTACCTGTATCGGCATCATCGGGACTTCCCCTTCACGCGACGCCTCGGGCGCAAGCTGCTCTTTTCCGCTGCGGGGATCGATAAGCATATACAGCAAGCAAATGTATTGACGTCTAGACGTCACAAACACTAAACTGTCCTACGTCGTGCATACGCATGGCCTAGGAGAATCAAACATGAAACAGGAGAAACAAGGCGAGGAAACTTCGAGAATGACATTGCGGCTGCCGCGGGAATTGTCCCGGCAGGTCAAACACGCAGCCGTTGACGCTGATTGCACCCAGCAAGAACTCGTTATCCGGGCGCTGAAAGCCTACTTCGCGAAGGGAGGCCACAAATGAAAACTGAAACAGAAGGCAAGCCGGTCCGCAAAGCGCCTGGCCGCATCTTCCAAAGAAAGGGGTCTGCGTTCTTGTGGTGCGCATATTACTTGCGAGGCAAGGAATATCGCGAGAGCACGCACGAAACAGATCCGCAGAAGGCTGAAAAGTTCCTGAAGCGCAGGCTGAAAGCGGTTGGAGCCGACCAGATCGGCGCCGCTTCGTTCATCACTCCGCGTCAGGAAAGAGTGCGAATCTCAGAACTGCTAGACGCTTTGCAAGATGATTACGGATTGCGCGGCAAGGACAGCAAGCAATTCCTGTCCAACTTAAAGTACGTCCGCCTCGCCTTCGGGGATTGGCGCGCCCTGGCACTCACAGCCGAAAAGGTGGATGAGTACGTCAAAGAACAGCTTGAGAAAGAGTCGAAGCCGGCAACGATCAATCGCCGCACTCAGCTATTGAAACAAGCCTATGCCTTGGCAATCACCCGCGGGCACCTCTCCAAAGTTCCTGTCATCCGGCACTTGTCCGAGAAGGGCAACACTAGGACAGGATTCTTCGACGTAGCGCAGTTTCGGGACGTGTGTCGGCACCTGTCCCCACAGTTGAGAGACTTCTGCGTATTCAGCTTCCTGGCCGGTTGGCGCAAGAGTGAGATTGCCTCACTCGGCTGGGAAACTGTCGAGGGCGATACTATCAGGCTTCGCGGGGAAGATTCGAAGAACGGCGAGCCCCGCATGGTCGTGCTCGAAGGAGAGTTGGCGGAACTCATGGCACGCCGAAAGGCCGCCAGGCCGGTAACAACAGCCACGGGCGACGTTATGCTTGTGGATTTGGTGTTCCATCATCAGGGGCAACCAATCGGAGACTTCCGCAAGGCATGGCAAACGGCCTGCGTCACGGCTGGCGTGGGCAAGTTTGTCTGCCGTCAGTGCGGACAGCCTGCGAATGGCCACAAGTGCGAATCCTGTGGCACTGACTCAGTGCGTTACGTGGGAAGGCTCTTTCACGATTTCAGACGGACAGCGGTGCGGAACATGGTCCGTGCCGGTGTGCCGGAAAAAGTGGCCATGAGCATCAGCGGCCACAAGACGCGCAGCATCTTTGACCGCTACAACATCGTGAGCGAAGATGATCTGAGGAACGCGATGGTACGAACGCAAGACTATTTGAAGGGCACTCGAAAGCACGAGCAGCCAACAGTCATCACCAAGTCAGCAGCCAAGAACTAGACGAAAAAATGTTGGGTGTAGTGGAAACACGGACAAAACACGGACATTCTGCAAGAGGAAACGGGATCGCGTTTCCCGGTCACACTGTAAACGATTGCATTTGCAAGGAGTTTATGGCGCGCCCTGAGAGATTCGAACTCCCGGCCTTCTGGTTCGTAGCCAGACGCTCTATCCAGCTGAGCTAAGGGCGCGCATACGTGCGGCTCTCAAATTATAGCAAACATGGTGCTCGCGTTGCGGCCTCTGCAGCCGTACTCTGCTGTCAGCAGAGCATTCGGTTACCATGGATTTGTGAACGTCAAAGACGCCCCGGAACCCGCACCGTATCTGTCAAACATTCGAGCTGTCATTCTCGATTACGGCAATGTCATTTCCCTTCCCGCCGATCCTGAGGTCATTGGCCGAATGGCAGAATTGTTTGATCTGACGGAGGAGCGTTTTCGGCAACTCTACGGTGCATTCCGCCACGCCTACGACCAGGGCACCTACAGCGCAACGGAGTACTGGACATATATTGCCATGGCCGCCGAACGCAAACTGAGCAGCGATCAGATCGAGGAGCTCCGCCAGGCTGACGTGGCGATGTGGGGTCGGATCAATCCGGACATTCTGCTTTGGGCCGAGCAGCTGCGCGCCAGCGGCTACAAAACGGCGGTGCTCTCAAACATGCATGACGACATGGTGCAGCACATCCGGACGAACGGAGAATGGGCGAAGCGATTTGATTGCCTCACCCTTTCTTCAGCGATTGGCATGGCGAAGCCGGAGCCAGAAATCTTCGATTATTGCTTGAAGTCCCTGGGCCTGGTTCCTGACGAGGCGATTTTTATCGATGACCGTGAACCGAACATCGAGGCCGCTGTTCGGGGAGGCCTGCTTGGGATTTTGGCACCGACGTCAGACGACCTGAGGAATACTTTGGCGGCGATCGGCTTTAGGCCGTTGCCCGAAGTCTAGAGCCGCTCGTCCGCATGCTCTCTCAGGCGCCTATGTATCGTCTTCGCGGTCGACTTCTTCTTCCAGTTCCGACAGAGCCTGACTGCGTTCAGAACCTTGCAGGCGAGCGTTGAGCTCCTGAAGGGCCACCGACACCACATGGTAGTGGTGCAAGTGATTGAACTTGGGGTCGCGAGTCAGCTCAAGCCATATATCGTGCATCAGCTTGAGGTCCTGCGGACGCAGGCGGGGAGCATGCGGTCCCAGGATGTACTCCCACTTTCGTCCGTCGGGGGCCACAACTTCCATTTTCATGCGAGGCTTAGGATCGGGCAGTCGCTCCCAGGCGTCTCCGGTCAGCTTGCCTTGCTCTTCCGGCGTGAGTTGGTTGGAAAGGCCGCAGACCATGAGCGTGGAGCCCAGGCGCTGGCCAGTGGCTACAATCGCCTCGAAGACATCATTGGTGGGCACCACCATGAGTGAAACGTGCTTACCCTCTTTTTCAGCAGCGTTGACGACGGTGGTGAACAATTCCTGCTCGTATTCCTCGAAGACATCTGAGGAATCCATCTCGCCTGCGCCGCTAAAGGAAGGCACGCGGTGAATCACGCGGGCTGTCATGACCACGACATCGGTCTTGGTGGTATCCGTCTTGCGCAGGATGTTACGCAGATAAACAAGATTCTTGGAATCGCGGACCGCGACCAGGATATTACCCGGGCGGACATGCATGACTTCGGCGTTCAACTCATCCTGAGTCTGAACGCGGAACTGCTCCAATTCGTGGCTCTTACCAGCGGCTTTCCGATGCGTGATGCGTTCCGTGATCGTGAACACGACAAACAGGAACAGACTGAATGACACACCAGAGAGAGTCGCCAGTCGCTTGGTGAAGAGGTTGGTGAAAGCGGTGGCAAACAGTAAGAGCGAAATCAAGCCGAGGCCGATCGGCAATTCTATTTTGCCGACGCGCAGGTTGCCGGGCACCTTGAATTCGCGGTTTTCCGGTTCGATGAATCGAAGAATCAGCACCGCCAGCGACATGAAGCTGAAACTCCAGATCACCCCGAAAGCGTAGAGCGAAGCCAGCAAATACACGTTGCCGCGACTGGCGATGATGGTGAAGATCTGCAGGAAGGCAATCAGGTTGATGACGCGATAGGTGGTTCCGAAGCGGTTGTGGGGGCGACGGAACCAGGGCGTCAGGACGCCGTCTTCGCTGATCCGGTTCACTACTCCGCTGGCGCCCACGATGGCTGTGTTTACCGCGCCGGAGAGGATCAAGACACCTACCAGAACGACAAAACCCTGGAAGAAGAGCTTCAGCGTGTACGGCCCGACCACATTCATAGCCAAGCCGCTAATGAGGTTCGCGAAATAGTCAGGACGAACCTTGTCGGGGATGATCATCACTGCGAAGAACGAGACGAGCGAAGTGAAAAGGAGGCTGTAAATGAAAATGACCAGCCCCGCCTTTTCGAGGTTCTTCAACTTGGGGTGCTCGATCTCACGGTTCACCTGCGCGAGCGACTCTTCACCGCTCATGGCGAGCACGGAGTGTCCGAAACCGACCATCATGAGAACGAGCGTGAGATTTGCGATGCCTTTGTGGTAAAGCCACCCCAGCGATTCGTGATCCATGGGGATGTTGGCTTTTGAAGGCAACGGCGGTAACGGAGCGGGATGCATGATCAGAGTGACTACGCACCAAACGATGAGCATCGCGACCATGATGGTCGTGATCTGCATGATGCGCAGGGCCTGGCTGCTGGATTCGTGGATACCCTGGGTGTTCTTCCACCAGAAATAAATCGTCACCATGACTGCGAACGCTGCTGACAGCAGGTTGATTTGGCCCTCGGAGAGTGTCGCGTGTAAACCGTGGTGATTGGCAAAATCAGAAAGAAAACCGACGAGGTATTGGCCGGCCGACACGGAGCTGATTGGCCCGGTGAGAACGTAGTCGAAGAGCAGCGCCGAAACCGAGAGCTTGGCCAGGTTGCCGCCCAGCGCCCGCTTGACAACGCGGTAAACGCCCCCACGCACGAACATGCTGCTGGACTCGATGTAAATCGATCGGACCGCATAGCTGAACAGCATGACCGCCAGCACGAACCAGGGAGCGCTCTTTCCAATGACCTTCTCGGCATCGCCGCCCACGTAGTACGCCGACGATGCGAGGTCAGACAGGACAATAGCCGCAGCGCGCCAGAACGAGATGAAGGTCAACATCACCGTGGTGGCGACGAAGACTTTTACCGCCGGTTTTTTTAGGTTTTGCATGGGCCGATGAGATCTGTTGGGATGAGCTAACAGTCTAACAAGCGGAGTAAATTCCGAGAACTGTCACCCTCGTGCAAGACGACGCAGCACTGCGATTTGCGAGTTGTTGCAGAGGCCATCAAAGAGTTGTGAATTGCGCGCGAGGTGTAGCGTCGCAAGCCGGCGGAGTTCAGTCCTAACGAAAACGGCTTGGCCGGCATTGAAGGCTTGCGCCCGGGCGTAGAGCGTCCGGGCGCAGTCACTAGCGGTTGAGCTTTCTGGCCTGGCACGCTTCTACGACCTTTGTGGGGTCGATGGCGTCGGAATCGAGTTGCATTTCGACAACCTTGCCGTTCTTATCGATGAGGTAATTGACGCGACGAGCGGCCTTGTACTTAGGGTTATAGACACCGTATTCCTTGGTGACGTCGCCGCCCCAATCGCTGAGCAGGGGAAACGTGACGCCGATCTTTTGCGCCCACTCCTTGTTGGAGAAGGATGAATCCATGCTTATACCCAGCACCTGGGTATCTGCAGCCTCCAGCTTTGCAAGGTTCTGCTGGAAGTTCTGCATCTGTTTGGTTCAACCACCTGTGAAGGCAAAAATGTAGAACGCCAACGCCACGTTCTTTTTGCCCTTGAAATCATGGAGCGATACCTTGTTGCCATTCTGGTCGGTAAGGGTGAAGTCGGGAGCGACGTCGCCGACCTTGATGGTGGGCGGAGGCGGTGTGTCGGCGGCTTGCAATATCGGAACCAACATTCCGGCGAGCAGCATTGCGGCAACAAATTGCTTCACGGTCATTCTCCTCTCGAAATGCGAAACGGTAAATCGTTGGGAAGCGGGCGTTCCGTCATTCTCGCACGAAGCCGGTGCGGAGGCGACCGCGTCGAGAGGTGAGCGGTCGACTTGTTATTGGGGTGAGGCTTCCCATAATGGGAATGACCAGGGATAAACTACCGTCGTCATTGCGGAATCCACCATGCGGCGATAAAGTGAATGAGTATTCATTCGGTGAGTAGTGCCGACTCTTCGCTAGCGGCGTGAGTTCGGGGTGCAGCTGCTCCAGTAATTGCCATCATAAAGAATCCACGAGGTTTACGGTGACAAACCGTGGCTAGGCGCGAAACCCAACCCGGCGACAGCGGACAGCCAAGCCCGATCGTGCCTGCCAACCGCAATTCCGAGAAATACCAGCGAATTCTGGACGCGGCCGTGGCGGTTTTCGCTGAGAAGGGTTTTTTCGTTTCGAGGATTTCGGATATCGCAGATCGAGCAGATGTCGCCGATGGAACTGTTTACCTGTACTTCAAGAACAAGGACGAGATTCTGGCGTCAGCGATTAACACGGCGTTCGACGGTTTTATGAGTCGCGCGTGGACGGAACTGGGAAAGCTGAAGTCTCCGACCGAGCGTTTGCGGCGACTAGCTTATCTGCATCTGGAAGCACTAGGGGCCAACCGAAACTTGGCAGTCGTGTTCCAAATGGAGCTGCGACAAAGTACGCGATCGTTGTCAGAGTTTTCGCACCAGCACCTCGTAGAGTACTTCAAATTGGTGCGTGAGGCGATTAGCGAAGGAAAAGCCAGGGGCGAGTTCCGGCCGGAACTGGCGGAAAAGATTGCAGCAAACTGTTTCTTTGGGGCCATTGACGAGATGGTCACATCGTGGGTATTGAGCGAAAAGGACTATCCATTGGCCCATGCCGCCGACCCGCTGATGGATATTCTGCTCAACGGGATGCGGCCTGCTGGCGGGTAGGCAGAGGGTTGTGAGTATGGAACTTCGCACACTTAATGACGTTTTTTTTACGGTCGTAGGACGTGATCACGACCGCGCGATGCTCATTCGGCAAGAGGGCGTGTGGACGCCGATCTCCGCCACACAGATACACCGTTGGGTGACGGCGATAGCCCGACAGTTGCAGGAGTGGGGCGTACGACAGGGCGAACGCGTCGTGCTACTCAGCGAGAACCGCCCCGAGTGGGCAGTGGTGGACTACGCGACCCTCTTGTTGGGCGGTATCGTGGTTCCGATCTATGCAACGCAGACTCCTGATCAGGTGCTGTACGTACTCCAACACAGCGAAGCCCGGGTGGCATTCGTCTCGAGCCGAAAGCAGCACGAGAAAGTAGAGGCGGTCCGGCATGAGTCGCAGCTCGAACGCATCGTGGTGATGGACAAAGTGGATGACCTGCCGGACGTGCCCCAGATGCAGTACCTCCTGAGTGGCGCAGAAGACCTGGAAGATTCGGCGATTGAGGCTTTCGCGCATACGATACAGCCCGACGATGTGGCAACGCTGATTTACACGTCAGGCACGACGGGCACGCCCAAGGGAGTCATTCTGACCCATGGCAATGTAGCTTCCAATCTAAGTATGTCGGTGCAGATGACCGACATCGGCTTGGAGGATGTGGCGATATCGTTTCTGCCGCTGTCCCACATTACGGCTCGGCACGTGGACTACCTGCTGGCGTATCGCGGCGTCACGATCGCGTATTGTCCGCTGTTTGAAGACCTGCCCAGAACGTTGCTAGAGGTCAAGCCAACGGTGTTCGTAGGCGTACCGCGAGTGTACGAGAAGATCCACAACCAGATTCAGCACAAGACGCAGGGGACGAAACGGAAGATATTCGACTGGGCGCTCACGGTGGGGGCCAAGTACCGGACTCAGGTAATGAACGACGTAATGCCCCGCGCGTTGTCGTGGAAGCTGGCGAACAAGTTGGTGTTCTCGAAGATCCGGGAGGGAGTTGGAGGGCGGGCGAGGCTTTTTATCTCCGGCGGAGCGCCGCTGGGCAAAGAACTTGCGGCCTGGTATGCCGACCTCGGAATTCGTATCGATGAGGGATATGGACTAACCGAGACGTCTCCAGTAATTGCGATCAACACCCAGCAGAATCACCGATTGGGCACGGTTGGCAAGACGCTTCCCAATCTGGACGTGCGCATCGCCGCCGACGGTGAGGTCCTCGTCCGGGGACCGTCAATCTTCAAGGGTTACTGGAACATGCCGGAGGAAACCGCCGGCGCTTTCGAGGACGACTGGTTCAAGACTGGCGATATTGGGCATATCGACGAAGACGGTTATCTGTCGATTACCGACCGGAAGAAAGATCTCATCAAAACATCGGGCGGGAAATTCATTGCGCCCCAACCTATCGAGAACTCGCTCAAGGCCAACCTGTACGTCGGCGAAGCGGCGGTGGTGGGTGACAAACGGCGCTTTGCTGCTGTGCTGATCGTTCCCAATTTTCCGATCCTGGAGGAGTGGGCGGTCGCGCACGGAATCCAGGCGGGATCGCGGAAGGAATTGTCCCGAACGCACCAGGTGCAATTGCTGTACGAAGGGATCGTCGACGAACTGAACGAAAACCTGGCGCAGTACGAAAAGCTCAAGAAAGTGCTCGTGCTGCCGGAGGAACTCAGTATCGCGGACGGAACGCTGACTCCAAGCATGAAGTTGCGGCGCCGGCACCTGGAACAGCGCTATCGCAAACAGATTGACGCGCTATACGCGGAAGAACTGCATGCTGTGAAAGCGATGCGTTGAGCCAGTACCCGCTTGGCCGCCTCACTCGATGGGTTCGACGGCGATGGTTGGTTCGCGGTGAGCGCGGTCAGGGCGCTGCACAAGCACGGTAGCAGCCAGCACAATCAGCATCCCCAGAATTTGGATGGGCGATACCCATTCACCCAGAAGTACTGCGGTGAGTAGGATAGCGAAAACCGGCTCCAGGCAACTGGTGACCACAGCGCGAGTAGGGTCGAGGTGTTGTAGTCCCGAAAAGTAGAATGAGAACGGGACCAGCATTGACGTCATGGAAAAGAGCACAAGAAATAGCCATTGACCCTTGCTGTAATGCTGCGCTGCAATCTTCCATGGCGGGTTCACGATAATCCAAAACGCAGCCGACCAGAAGAGCGCGTAAACCAAGACCGTCCAACGCGAATAGGTCTGTAGAAGGTGCTGGGCGTAGATGTTGTAGAAGGCGAAAGAGACGGCTGCGAGTTCCGCCGCCAGAATACCCACGGTGCTGAAGTGCACGCCCGACAGGCCGACCCACGGGAAGCCTCCGCGGCCGGACAACATTCCCACGGCAAACGCGCATCCCACGACGGCCAAAACCACACCCAGAACACGTTGCGCGGTGGGACGCTGCAGCTTTCGCGCAACCATGTACAAGAGCACCCAGACCGGGGCTACATATTGCAGCACGATAGCGGTGGCGACGCTAGTGCGCTCGATCGCCAGGTAATAGAAATAGTTCGAAGCGGCCAGTCCCAGAATTCCCAACGGCAAGAACTGAAGGAGGTTCCAGCCGCGAACGCGAAGCGCCGGCCGATTGCGGAGCAACAGGAGCGGTGCCAGAACAAACAGTGCGATGGTGGTGCGGCCCTGGGCAATCATCAGGGGGTCGATCTTGGGAAGCACATGCCCCGATAGCGTGATACGGCCTGTAAAGACGGCCCTTCCCATGGTGGCTGAGAGGCCCCAGAAAAACGTCGCCGCGGCAATGTAGAAATAGCCGCGGGCGGGATGATGCTCACTAGCCGAGAAGTTGGACGAGACGCTCAGGATCGTATCCAATCAAGACATGATCTCCAACGACGACTGTGGGTGTCGATTGGCTCTTGTACGTTTGTGTCAGCTCGCGCGCTACCGAGAGGCCTGAGTCGATGCTGCGCTCCTCGAACTCCACGCCGCGCTGCTGGAGAAATTCCTTCACCCATCCGCACGGGGGACAGTCCCGCTGTGTAAACACGATGACTTTCGATCGGGGCATCTTATTCCGCCAGCGCCGATTCGCTGTGCGACGTGCGCAACACGCGTTCGACAACGTACGGTGCGCGCTTCGTGGGCTCATGGAAGTGCCGAACCTGCAACTCACCTAAGAGTCCCAAGGCCACCAATTGCACGCCCGCCACGATCAATACCGCGGCAAAAACCATTAACGGACCGTGCTCTTCCATCACATCAACGTGATTGATGAACTTTTCGACCAGCATCCAGAAGGCAATCAGGACGCCTGTCATAGAGCCAATTGCCCCAAAGCCACCGAAAAAATGCAGGGGCCGTGACATGTACTTCAACAGGAAACGGATGGTGATAAGGTCGAAGAAGACGCGGAACGTGCGTCCGATGCCGTAGTGCGACTGGCCGCGCTCGCGGTTCACGTTGCGGATGGGAATCTCGCAAATCGTTGCGCCATACGCAGACGCCAGGGCAGGAATGAAGCGGTGTAATTCACCGTACAGCGGAACTCCCTGCACCACCTCGCGGCGATACGCTTTGAATGTGGTGCCGAAGTCGTGGATGTCAACGCCACTGAGTTTAGCCATCAACCAGTTGGCGATCTTGGACGGAATACGGCGCATCACGAAGTTGTCGATGCGCTCCTTGCGCCATCCGCTGACGACGTCGTAGCCGGCGCGAAGCTGCTCGAGAAATAGTGGGATGTCGTCGGGATCGTGTTGCAGGTCGCCGTCCATGGCCAGCACGAACTCACCCTGACAATGATCGAATCCTGCGGCGAGAGCAGAAGTCTGGCCGAAATTGCGGCGAAGCTTGACCACGACAACCCGGCGATCAACCGCTGCAATCTGCTGAAGCAGCGAAAAAGTATGATCCCTGCTGCCATCATCGACGAACACCAGTTCAAAGTGCTGCTGGGTCGCCTCCATTACCGCTTTCAGGCGGTCGTACAGCTCGGTCACATTCTGTTCTTCGTTGTGAAAGGGAACAACAATTGAGTACTTGAGCACAGTTCTTTAATTATACCGTTTGGGGCCTGCCGCTTGGGGAATAAGGGGCAAAAAGCTCCACTTAAGTGACGGCTCGGAGTTGCCCAATGCGGTACGTCCCGAATTCCGATAGGGGAATGCAGAATCACCTCCGAGAGATAAATTCCAGAGCCCGGCTCATGCCGATGTCGAATTCTTCAGTCGCAGTAATCAGACTGGCGACGAGATATCCGTCGCTGGGGAAGTTGTAAAAGTGACCCGGTTGTAACAGTACCCCGGTGCTCTCCAGGATAGCTACAGCTAGATCCTCGTCAGAGCCTAGCGCGGGGACCCGGAGTACCGCATACCATCCGCCCTCGAGCGCGAGTCGCTCACAGGATCGGTGAGCCGACAATCGGGAGTCGAGCGCCATCAGATTGTGATGGACACGAAGAACAAGTTGCGGCTGCACTCGATATCGCTCAGTCAACATTACGGGTGTGGCGAGTTGGAGCGGCGCGTTCATTGACAGGTAGGTGTCGGCGATCACTTCCAGCCTAGCTAGCGCTTCGGACTTCACCCCGCCTGGGCCGTTGACGGCAATCCATGCGATCTTCATCTGGGGTAGAGCTGAGATCTTCGAGAGGCCGCTCAGCGTGAAAGTGAGTGCTTCATCGTTGTTCGAAAAGGTCAGCGGAACTGAATCGGTAAGCTGGTAGTCAAGAAATACTTCGTCGGCAATGAGCGCCAGTTCGTGCGCGAGGCAGATTCGGTTCAGTTGGTCGCGCTCGTGGGGCTTGATGAAAGAGCCCGTGGGATTGTTGGGATGCACCAGCATGGCTGCGCGACAACGTTTGCCCGAGGACTGTGCACGATTTAGTGCCGATTGCAGAGAAGTGAAGTCGATCTGCCAACCATGGTCGTAGACGAGTTCGTAGGGCTCGAGCCGGACATCGCTCAGGTCAGCGAGGAAGTCGAACAGCGGATAACTAGGCACTGGCACCAGCACTGAATCACCAGCGTCGCAGAGCAACCGAAACACAAAAGAGTAGGCCTCACTGGTGCTCGTAGTCAGGACCAATGCCCCGGGATCGACCGTGCTTCCCTTCTCTGCGTAATAGGCTGTTATAGACTCTCGTGCCGTGAGCAACCCCTTTGCTACAGGCTCGTACGTGAAAATGCTGTTGTCTGCAAGGGCCAGGGACAAGTGAGATTCGTGATAGGAAAGGCCGACCGTTGTTGGGTTAGACGCGGTCAGATCGAGCAGTTCCCTGCCGGACTGGCGATGCCGAGCCAGCGCCTGGGTGTAGCGGTTCGTCGCAAGGTCCCAACCGGTACGGTCAGAGAACATCAGTGTGAGTTCCGCTCGTTGACAATTCGCCCGTACTCGGAGGAACGGCCAACGCGATCAAAGTACTCGTAGGCGGCACCGGCGATCCTGGCGATGGCGTCGTTCCCGTCGTGCTCATGCACCAGGTAGGCCGTCATGACCACGATGACAAATGGTCGGTTGGTAGTGAAGACCACGCCCATGTCATTGCGAACGCCGGCTAACTCGCCCGGCTTGTTGGCGATCATGACGTCATCAGGAATAAAGCGTGGGATGTCGCTGCCTTTGGGAGTGCTTAGGACCTTGAAGTAGTCTGCGGTGAGGGCCTTACTCAGGACCTTACCCTGGTAGATGTCGGCAAAAAAGGTCATCATCTCGCGAGGTGTGGAGAGATTTTCCCGGCCGGCCTGCGCGGCTTTGACGTCCATCATCTTGCGTTGAAGGCGGGTATGCGACAGGCCGAGGGAGTCCAGCATGGCGTTCACGTTCTCCATGCCGACATGATCGATCAGGACGTTTGTGGCGCTATTGTCACTCACGGCAACCATAAACGTCGCGAGATCGCGGTTGGTCACCCGGGTTACGCCCGGAGTGAGGCCAGCCATGATGAAGCTGTCGGCCACTAAGTCGGCGGCATTCACGGTGTACAGATCGTTGAGTTTGGCGTTGCCTGCGCACTTCCTCGCTGTTCTTGCACGATAGAGTTCCGCCAGCACTGTAACCTTGATGCATGAAGCCTGGGCGAACACGGCATCGGGGTTGAGCAGGAGCGTCCGGCCATCGGTCAGGTCCAGATGGCGACGCCCATGGTGCCGTCCAGTTCGCGGTTGACCTGCTGAACCGTGGCATCGAGCTTCTGCCAGAGCAATTCGCTCTGTGCCGGAGCGCCAACGATATGGGACGGCGGCGAATTCGCTGAGGACGCGGCTCCGGCTTGTGCCTGCGCGCTAGACAGCACAGAGGATAACGACGATGCATGGCAGTGACGCGATTTGCCATAAAACGCGGATTATACAGAAGTCCCATGTGACTGGTTTTTGACGGAAGCTGGAGAATCGCGTTACATTCGGCGCACGGCTACTGAGGAACACAGCAGGTTCAGAAATGGAAGATCCAAACAGGAAGGCATCCGCGACTTCACCGGCGGCTCGGGCAGAGGGTGTCGCCCTTCTCGTCGGCGGCGATCCGGACGTGAGGGCTGCGTTGTCTTACGTTCTCGCTCCCGAAGGATGGGAGATAGATGAAGTCGGCGACCTGGCAGAAGCGATGACAGCGGCGCGGGCACGCAAGTTCAATCTCATTGTGACGAGTCCCTCCTCGTCCGGCAAAGAGGACGTGGAGTTTCTCCGAAAGGTCCGCCGCGTCAGTCCCGGAACGAGAGTCATTATCCTCACGGACGAAAGCACCCTGGAGGATGTGATCACCTCGATGCGGGAACATGCCTTCGGATACTTGTCGAAGGGGCTTTCGCCCGAGGCTCTGGCCGATACAGTGCGGGCGGCACTCGATACGGCGGATTGGACGAGTGGCATCGAGATTGTCTCCGCCACGCCAAACCTTATTACGCTGGCAGTACGGTGCCAAATCGCCACGGCGGAGCGGTTGCTGCAGTTCATGCGGGAAATGAGTGATCTCCCGGAGGAAGAGTGCAATAACGTCGGACTGGCCTTCCGGGAGATGCTGCTCAACGCGATGGAGCATGGCGGCAAGTTCGATCCCGACAAATACGTAGAGGTCTGCTACGTGCGAACACGGCATGTGGCCATGGCGAGGATTAAGGATCCCGGCGACGGATTTACGCTAGAAGAAGTGCGTCACGCTGCGATTGGGAATCCGGACGACGATCCCATTGCTCACGTAATCAAGCGCAGCGACGCAGGAATGCGACCTGGGGGCTTCGGAGTCATGCTGGCGAAGCACCTGGTTGATGAGCTGATCTACGGAGAAAAGGGCAATGAGGTCCTGCTGGTGAAATACTTGCCTGGCTTCCAGCCGGCCGGAGCTTAGATCCCTACAGGCGCTGGGTTGGCTTCAAGTCCGCGTGGTCGAAGTCTTTTCCGAGGAGTCACACGTGAATATGCGTCTTAGCATCGTCAGACCTCTATCGTCGCTGGCCCTCTTCTTTCTGCTGAGTTGCTGGCCGAATTTTGTCGCCGCGCAGACGACCGGCACAGCATCGACTGCCGCAGACAAGCCCTTCGTTGTCGAGTACTACTACAAAGTCAAGTGGGGCTACGCGGACGAGTTTCTGACTCTGTTCACGAAGAACCATTACCCTCTGCTTCAAAAACAAGTTGAGATGGGACGAATGCTGAAGGTGTCTGCCGTGACACCGCGCTATCACGGGACCGAAGACGGACGCTGGGATTATCGAGTCACCATCGTGTTCAAGAATGCCGCCGCGGCCAACGACGGATTCGACGAGAAGGCTCTCATCAAGCAAATGTACCCGGACCAGGAGACGTACAAAAAAGAGGAAAGGCGGCGCTTCGAGATCCTCGAAGCGCACTGGGACCTACCCATCAAAGAACTCGACCTGAACGCCCGGTGAGCTGCCAGGAACGTCCGACTCCTATGGGACTATGACGTTGTAGGTTTTGGATACCGGAGTCACATCGGCCACCGCGCATAACTGCACGGTCACCGTATTGGATGCGGTTACGGCGGCACTGAGGATGATCACACCGTTGGGCAGCGATCCGTCAGAAGCACTGACCGCGACTGGATGGCCCACTGTGGCACCGCTTACAGCCGCTGTGCCTGTGGTGCAAGTCCCTGCGGGCAGCAGCGAACCGCCAATGCTCGCGGTGGTGGCGCTTAGCGTCTGGGTACTTTGCGGGTTGACTAATTCCCACTTCGATCCCGCCGCGTTGAAGATGAGAAGGGCGTAGGCGTTCGGAGTGAGGTCCCCGGGCGCCAATCCTTGATTTCCATACCTGAGGATCTTGAAGGCACCCAGACCATTGACATTCAGAGTGACGATGCTCGACGTATTGGCGAATTTCGGTAGCAAGAAAATCGTACTACCATCAACCACCCCAAAATCCATTCCGTTTCGGAATGTGGTGGTCATCGCATTGACGGCTCCCGTATCAAGTGTCTTGATCCACGGGCCGATCTCGTTGACGCCATTCTGTTGATAACCCAGCCGGTAATAGCCGGAATTGCCGTCTGAGCAATAGAGATACGCGGTTCGGCGTGGCATCCCTGCCCTGGAACTACTATTGTCCAGCAGCACTCCGTTAGGGTCCACTTTCAGAAATACGTTGGTACCCGAGTTGATTCCTGCATCGGCAACATTACCAATTGCCACACAGTACCCGTTCGGCGGTGGGGGATTAGGCAGGGTAAAAGTGTGCGAGATCGGACCAGTGAGCACCACATAGTTGCCGCGAGTCGTGGGCGTGGCGAAGTCGCTAGCCCGAATATCTCACTAAGCAATAGAAAAAGGCTGTCATTTCTGGCATAACTCTTTTGTCGAGAAGAGATTCTGCCGAGAAGGAGTGACAGCCTTATGAGCACAGAGTGTAAACAAGTTGGCTTCGAATTTCATCCCCTAAAGCAGCGCCAGATCCGGGCCCAGTTCGACGGCGGAGCGATCACCAGCGACGGCGGGGGGTTGTTACTGCGGGAGGTGGAGAAGCGCACCGGGGTCCTGCGTCAGATCGCGGCCTGCTTTACCGACCACCGCGATCGGCAGCGGATCGAGCACAAGCTGGAAGAACTGGTGGCGCAGCGGGTCTATGGGCTGGCCCTGGGCTACGAAGACCTCAACGATCACGATCAGTTACGCAAGGATCCTTTGCTGGCGGTGCTGGTGGAGAAGTCGGAGCCGGGCCAGGAAGTTCTGGCGGGCAAGAGCACCTTGAACCGACTGGAACTAACGAAAGCCACAGTCAGCGCCCAGGAGCGTTACAAGAAAATCGTGCTGGACCACGGGGCGGTGGATCGCCTGTGGGTGGAGGTGTTTCTGCAGGCGCACGGGTCAGTGCCGGAGCAGATCATTCTGGATTTGGATGCGACCGATGATCCGCTGTACGGGAAACAGGAAGGGCGCTTCTTCCCCGGCTACTACGGACACTACTGCTATCTGCCGCTGTACATCTTTTGCGGAGAGTTTTTGTTGTGCGCACGGCTGCGGTCCTCCAACATCGATGCCGCGGCGGGCAGCGTGGCGGAGTTGCAGCGCATCGTGCAACAGATTCGCTCGGCCTGGCCGCAGGTGCGCCTCATCGTGCGCGGGGACTCGGGGTTCTGCCGTGAGGAACTGATGGCCTGGTGTGAGGCCGAAGGCGTCGATTACCTGCTGGGACTGGCGAAAAACGAGCGCCTGCAGGCAGCGATTCAAGATGCGATGAGGCAGGCCGAAGCGCTGCATCGGCAGAGTGGACAAGCGGCTCGGGTGTTTCACGAGTTCGTGTATCAGACGCGCGAGAGCTGGAGTCGGGCGCGGCGCGTGGTGGCCAAGGCAGAGTATCTGGAAAAGGGGGAGAACCCGCGCTTCCTCGTGACCTCTCTCGGCCCCGAGTTGTGGCCGGCACAGTCCTTGTATGAAGAACATTACTGCGCGCGCGGCGACATGGAAAACCGGATCAAGGAGCAACTGATGTTGTTCTCGGATCGCACCAGCACGGCCTATCTGCGGAGCAATCAACTGCGCCTGCATTTTTCGTCGCTGGCCTATGTGCTGCTGCAGATGTTGCGGCGCCTGGGGCTGGCGGGAACCGAGTTCGCCAAGGCGCAGTGCTCCACGCTGCGGCTGAAGCTGCTCAAGATCGGGGCCCAAATCCGCATCACGGTGCGCAAGGTGTGGGTTTCGCTGGCTGGGGGTTATCCCTATGCGGAGTTGTTCCGCCAGATCCATGCCAAGTTGTGTGCCTTGCCGCTGCGGAGCTGAACCAACCAAGCCTGCCAAAACTCTCGCCGCGGTTTTCTGTTGACTTCAGGGTGTCGTGTGTCCCGACTCCGCCCGCGCAGCCAGAAATCGAGACTTCCCGCCCCGCCCATCCGAATCAAGCACCAGAACCTACCGGAACAATCCTTCCTCGCCTGCAGTTTGGCCTGTCTACCCATCGCTCACACCATGTGGTGAGAAATAGCGGCTAAGCTGTACGGCATAGTCGGCGGACTTGGTAACAACCGACCAGTTGAGACCCGACGTCACACCCGTTAGCCCTGCCCCGCTCCCGGTGAAACTCCCTGTAATGACATTGCTCGAACTCGAAAGTACTACCGGATTCGTGTACGTTCCCGTGAGTTGCGAACTGGTAACCGTGCCCGTAACCTGCGACAAGCTCAGTGAGCCACCACCTGTCCCCAACCTTCCGTTTGAGTCGATGAATACCGGCACCCCTGAGCTGGTGGACGACCCAGATATGCCGGCAATGTAGGCGGAAGTCTGATTTGTGGGGTCTCCAATGCGAATGGTGGCGCTGTCGCTCGGAGCTCCCAAGCTCGACACATAGATGTTGTTGTTGGCGGCCGGATCAGCGTCTAGCCCAGCATTGAAGCCCACAAATATATTATTACTCCCGGTGGTGTTGTTGAAGCCCGAGTAGTTGCCCACGAAACTGTTGTAGCTGCCGGTAGTGTTGGCATAGCCCGATTGCATTCCGAGAAACGTAAGGGAGTTGCCGGTGCTATTGAAGCGTCCCGATCCGGTTCCCATAAAGATGTTCCAGTTGCCGCTGGTGTTGGTGTTGCCGGAGTTGGTGCCTATGAACGTATTCCAGCCACCAGTGGTGTTGGAATAGCCCGCGCTCATGCCCAGGAAGGTGTTGTAGTTTCCAGACGTATTGCTGAAGCCCGATTGCATTCCCAGGAACGTCAAGAGTCTTCCGGTAATATTTGAGAAGCCGGATTGCATACCGACAAAAGTATTGTTGTCTCCGATGGTGTTGGAATAGCCAGATTGCATGCCGATGAAACTGTTGTGATCTCCTGTGGTATTGGAACGGCCCGAACCGGTACCCATAAAGCTGTTCCAACTGCCGGTCGTGTTGTCGTAACCCGAGTTGGTTCCGAAGAAGTTGTTCCAGCTGCCAGTGGTGTTCGAACTGCCGGACTGGTTCCCTACGAAGCTGTTGTAATTGCCGCCGGTGTTGGAAACTCCGGAGTATGCGCCCACGAAGGTGTTCCACACGCCTGAGGAATTGGCTTGCCCGGCCGAGACTCCGACAAATGTGTTCTCCGACCCAGCATTGCTCTGGCCCGCCCCTGGGCCAACGAACAGACTGGTGTAGCCGTTGCTGCCCAGTACTGGAGCGCCTGCCAGCAAGTATTGCGAGCTCGCATTAAAACTAGCCGCTGAACCACTGCCACCAATGTTGAAATTTGCACCGAGTTGCAGAGCGGTACTGTTATCGATATAGGGATCAGAAGGCCCCGCCAGCATTGCATTCGGGGACGTGAGGGCCGTGGCGGTTGTCGCGCCAGCGGTGGCAGTTACGTCGGCGTTATCGAACACTACTTCCAGTTCAGGCTAATGACCGGTTCCAGTGCTCTCTTTGCTGTCAAAGGCGAAGCTGCCCGTGGAGCTGGTCGAGGCAAGGGCAACACCGTAATTGGGAACCGATCCATCGAGCCATCTCTGAGCCAACGCCGTGATATCGACCAGGATAAATTGATTCGAATTGGCGCTAGTCACAAGCACCGGCCGAGCGAGCGTCGCCGAAGCTCCCAGGGGCGGCGCGTTATTGAGAGTGATGCCTTTCTCGCTGCAACTGCCGTCGACCTGATAGACGTCGAAAGAACCGGGAGCAGCGACGGCGTTCACATAGAGGCGCAGCGTAGCCTTGGCAACATTGAGATTTGGCGGCAAGGCACGCAAATCAAGTTGAATGTAGCTCGTGGTTCCGGCTTGTACAGCGAGTAGACTGGCTGCTCCAAAGTTGGCCGAAGGCCGGGCGTTGGTCACATAAGCGTCTGCACTCGGAGGCGCTTGCGCGAGAGTGGCTGCTGGTGCACACAAGGCCAGGGTCAGCACAACAAACATGTTGCGTGGCATAGAAAATGATCACCTTCAGTGATGCGACAAATAGTTTTCAGGGAGTTTAATGATTGTGAGCACATTCGACAAGCGCGTCAAGTACCTGGCGGTCGTATGTACCCCTGGCGCCCACAACGGCCGACGGCGATTGCGAGTTCAGAGGCTACTGTCAATTCGCAAACGAGATTGAGACGTAGAGAGGCAGCAGTAGTCTACAAGAGACCTTTGCGCCACCGTCCTTTCGTCAGACGTCGTAATACATTTGGAACTCGTAGGGATGCGGGCGGAGCCGAAGTGCGTCGACCTCTTTCTCGCGCTTGTAGTCGATATATGTGCTGAGCAGTTCCTCGGTGAACACGTCGCCCTTCATCAGGAATTGGCAGTCACGAGACAGCGCGTCGAGCGCGGTGTCCAACGATCCCGGCATCGATGGGACCTTGGTCAGCTCTTCCGGTCCAAGGTCGTAGATGTCCTTGTCGAGGGGAGGGCCAGGTTCGATCCGGTTTTCGATTCCGTCGATGCCCGCCATCAGCATCGCCGCAAACGCCAAGTAGGGATTGCAACTGGGGTCCGGGGGACGAAATTCGATACGCTTGGCCTTGGGCGAAGCGGAATACATGGGAATGCGAACCGCCGCCGAACGGTTGCGCCGCGAGTAGGCGAGGTTCACAGGTGCCTCGAAGCCAGGCACCAAACGCTTGTACGAGTTAGTAGTCGGAGCGATGATCGCTGACAGCGCAGGCCCATGTTTGATCAGCCCTCCGATGTACCAGAGCGCCAACTGCGACAGCCCGGCGTATCCGTCGCCGGCGAACAGCGGTTGGCCGTCTTTCCACAGTGACTGGTGCGTGTGCATCCCGCTACCGTTGTCCTGGAACAGCGGTTTCGGCATGAACGTCACCGTCTTCCCTGCCTGATTGGCGACGTTTTTCGCCACGTACTTGTAAATCATCATGGTGTCGGCCGAGCGCAGCAGCGAATCGTAGCGCAGGTCAATCTCAGTCTGTCCGCCCGTCGCGACTTCGTGGTGGTGGCACTCAACCTCGAGTCCGCAGCTTTGCATGGCCAGAACCATCTCGGTACGCAGGTCCTGATAGTGGTCGGTAGGAGGAACGGGGAAATAACCCTCCTTATAGCGAGGACGATATCCCAGATTTGCTTCCACACGGCCGGAATTCCAGCGGCCCTCCTCGGCATCGATGAAGTAGTACCCCTCATGCTCGTTCTGGTCGAAGCGAACGTTGTCGAAGATGAAGAATTCAGCTTCAGCCCCGAAGTGAGCAGTGTCTGCAATTCCTGTCGAGGCGAGGTAGATCTCAGCTTTCTTGGCGATGTAGCGTGGGTCGCGGTCGTAACGCTGCTTGGTCACCGGATCGATCACGTCGCACACCATGACCAGCGTCGGCACTTCGGTAAACGGATCGAGTACGTAGCGCGACGGGTCCGGCATGAGCAGCATGTCGCTCTCGTGGATCGCGGCCCAGCCGCGAATGGAGGAGCCGTCCATGCCAAAGCCTTCCTCGAAACATTCCTCGGTAAGCTGGCTGACGGGAAACGAAACGTGATGCCAAAGCCCCGGCAAGTCGGTGAAGCGAATGTCCAACATCTGAACGTTATTCCGCTGCGCGAAATCGATGACGGCTTTGGGATCAGCCTTGGGTTCGGCCATTAGGGCTCCTTTTCGGTGTATCTCGAAAGCATACCCCGCGGGCACCGCCGCAGGGCATACAATCATTTT
Source organism: uncultured Acidobacteriaceae bacterium (assembly GCA_963814165.1). Taxonomy (GTDB): domain Bacteria; phylum Acidobacteriota; class Terriglobia; order Terriglobales; family Acidobacteriaceae; genus DASRAA01. The sequence continues at coordinate 146,896 of CAWFBW010000007.1, forward strand.
ATCGAGCGGATAAATACGTAGAATGGTTGTCGAGCGCCCATAGCCAATGGACTTCGATCAAATCGAGACCTTTCTAGAGGTGGCGAGACTTAGCAGCTTCTCACGCGCTGCCGAGCGGCGCTTCCGCACGCAGCCGGCGATCTCGTCGCAGATTCGCTCGCTGGAAGAAGAGGTTGGCGCCAAACTTTTGGACCGCAGCGGAGGCCGTGTCGCTGTGACCGCCGCCGGAAAAGTTTTCCAGAAGTACGCAGAAGAGACCATCGAACAGCGGCGGGTAATGCTAATTGCCTTGGCTGAAATGCACCGCATTCCGCGTGGCGAAATCGTGGTCGCGGCGAATGAAGGCACCTGCCTGCACATCCTCCCGGAAGTGTTTGCCGAGTTCAAGCGCCAGTATCCCAACGTAGCTGTCGGCGTAAAGCGCTCGGAACACCAGAAGATTCTCGAGGCCATCATCGAGAACTCCAGCGACTTTGGCGTGGTCTCGATGCCGATCAAGGACAAGCGCTACACCGTGGTGCCGATCCACCGCGACGAGTTGGTCGTAATTACGCCTGTCGGCCATCCGCTTGCCGGCAAGAAAGAAGTGTCTTTGGCTGACGTGGCCCAGTATCCGCTGTTGCTACCCAAGCTCGGACGCACCCGGGACGCGCTGGAAACACTGTTTCACGAGCGCCGCCTGAAGCCCAACGTGTCGATGGAACTGGATTCCAGCGAGTTGACCAAGCGATTCGTCGCGGCCAACGTCGGCATCAGCTTCATTCCCTGGTCCAACGTCGCGGAAGACGTAAAGGCCAAGGTCCTGTGCGCCATCAAGGTCTCGGACGCGGTACTGCAGCGCGACTTGGCGCTCGTCTTCCGCACAGACAAAGCTCTCAGCCGAGCGGCGCTGGCGTTCATTGAAATTGCGGTGAAGATAAAAACCGGAACCGCACCACAGGCCGCGGCGCGGTCATCGTGAGATTAACTTTCCCTTTGTCCTCTAGCCTTGTTCGGAGGCGCCATCAGTTGGGTCCAGGTTCCTTCCTTCCAATGATGGCCACAAGCATTACACTTCCACCGTTTCCGCTTCAGTGGAATGGGAAAGCCGAGCCAGAGGCTTCCATAGGCGACCGGCCGATTCAGTGCCTCACAGGTGATTTTCAGAGAGTTGCATTGTGGGCAGGCTGGTTGTTCGAAGGTGCCGACGCCATCCACCTCGATACGCGCCGGGGTTGATTGTCCGAGTATATCGAGCGCCGCCTCTTCGTCCTGCTCACGGACGCAAAGCTTGACTCCACCGACGAGGTTCGACCAGAACCAATCCATGCGAACCATATTGTCATCGACAAGAACAACCTCGATGCCGGATGACTCCAGCGCTCCCTGCACCAACCATGCCTCAGGAAGATCACGAAATTGTTGGACGATAACTAAATCGTCCCATTCCAATACGTCTCGTGCAGCGTCGGGGGTGTACGGGTGGTCCTCGCGAGTCAGGTCTCTCCGCCGGATTTCCGATTTGAGGGCGTCTTGCGCTTCCGGTGTTAACGAAGCTGAGTCGCTTGCGAGCAACTGCAATTCGCCGTCTGCCATCTGAGCATACAGCTCGGCCAGCCTGAGGCGTTCTTGGTATGAATCTGGCTCCGGCATCGGTAGGAGAGCTTACCACTGATTGCGCACAGTTACTTGCCCAAAGTGCGCACAAACTCCACCAGCGACCGCACCGGAGTTCCAGAAGGTCCCTTTGCGATCCAGGGCTTGGCCTCTTCCAACCAGGCGACGCCGGCGATGTCGAGGTGAATCCACGGCGTGTCGCCGACAAACTCCTTGAGGAACATGGCAGCCGTGACCGCCCCGCCCCAGCGACCGCCACTGTTGACGATGTCCGCGATAGAGGACTTGATCATGTCGCGGTAGTCGTCTTCGACCGGGAGCCGCCACATCTTTTCTCCCGAAGCCTTTAAGGATGCGTTGAAGCTCTGGTAGAAGTCGTCGTCGTTGCAGAAGATGCCGGCATTAATCATGCCAAGCGCAACTACGCACGCGCCGGTAAGAGTAGCGGCGTCGATCAGGTGCGTGGCGCCGAGTTGCTTGGCGTAGTGCAGGCCGTCAGCCAGCACCAAGCGGCCTTCGGCATCGGTGTTGATGATTTCGATGGACTTGCCCGACATGGCAATCTGCACGTCGCCCGGCTTCTGCGCTGCTCCCGAGGGCATATTCTCACTGGCGCAGACGATTCCGATAACGCGCACATTGGGCTTGAGCTGGGCGATGGCGCGCATGGCTCCGATCATGGCTGCCCCACCGGCCATGTCGTACTTCATCTTCTCCATGCCGTCGGAGGGTTTGATGGAGATGCCGCCGCTGTCGAACGTGATTCCCTTTCCCACGAGGCCAAGTACTGGCTTCTCGGGCGCGCCGGCTGGCTCGTAACGCATGATGATGAGCCTCGGCTCTTCAACAGAGCCTTGCGAGACACTCCAGAATGCGCCCATCTTGAGCTCTCTGATCTTGTCGGGACCAAAGACTTCGCACTTCAGGCCGACTTCGTCTGCCATCTTCTCTGCGCGATCGGCCAGGATGGTCGGTGTCATGCGATTTCCGGGCTCGTTCACCAGGTCGCGCGTAAAGTTCTGCGCCTCGCCAATAATGGTTCCGATGTCGACGGCGGCCTGCAGAGCCTTGGCGTCAGTACCTCCCGGAGCGACGATCGTGATTTCGTCGATCGTTTGCACTTTGCGGTCACTCTTGTAGTAGTCGGGGTCGAAGCTGCCCACGTAAGCGCCCTCGACAATCACCTTCGCGGCGTCGGTAGACGAAATACCCAAGGTCGCTGGAGCGGCGATGGCAAAGCTCCTCAGGTCCTTCCCCTTGATGCTGCGAACGGCTGCTCCGGCGATCTTACGCACGTCAGACGCTGCGAAGGTCTTGGACTTGCCACCACCGATCAGCAGCAGGCGCTTTGCCTTGAGCCCGGCAGGTTTGTGCAGCAGCGTCGATTCCAGTGACTTGCCACTCACCTCGCCGGAGGCAATCAGTTCGCCAGCTGCGGCAACTACGGCTTGATCGTCGGTAAGAAGCTGGGGAATGGACTTCTCGTTCGCACCGTTTTCGGACTTCTCGGCCGTATCAACCACGGCCACGACGAGACATTCGGTTTCAATTTGCGATGGTGTGGCGGAAGAAACTGCGATTTTCATGATGTCTTTGTTCCTAATTAGGATTTCTTGCTGCGATTGATGGCTTCGCGAGCTTCCTTGTCGGCTGTCTTGCGACGTTCGGTTTCGCGCTTGTCCCAGTGCTGCTTGCCTTTGGCTAGCGCCAACTCTACCTTGACTCTGCCGTTGCGAAAGTACATTCGCGTTGGGACGAGTGTCAGGCCTTTCTGCTGTGTTTTGCCGATGAGCTTGTTCAATTCGCTGCGATGCACTAACAGCTTACGGGTACGCAGCGGTTCGTGATTGAAGATGTTGCCGTGATCGTATTCGCCAATATGGGCGTTGATGAGCCACAACTCACCGTCTTTTACAAGCCCGTAGGCATCCTTGAGGTTGGCGCGGCCGCCGCGAATCGATTTCACCTCGGTGCCGCGCAGGGCAATTCCAGCCTCAAACTTTTCCATCAGGAAGTAGTTGAAGGACGCGGAGCGGTTCACCGTGGCGTCCCGCTGGCCACTGGCGGCAGGATCACGCCGGGGCTGCTTCTCTTTTTCGGGACGGGTTGTAGATTGGGGCGGACGGGCCATTGTAAACATCTCGAGCGGGGGCGAAACTCGTATGCTAACACACCGTTAAATCACATATTTGTAACGGGTGGGATGTTATAATCGCGCCAATTCTGGACTCAACCCGACTAGCGATAAGGCCTGTATTTTGAACTGGTCTGTCGCTTACGTTTGGCGATCGGGGCGGTCAGAATTGGGTAAGGCAGCGCCTGTTCAGGGCGATTGGAACGGCGCGCCAGTAAAAATGGTCATAAGGAACCTGATGAAACGGCTCACCCGTGTTCTGGCCCTGCTGCTTATCTTCGGCACACTGCCCGCGGTAGCTACCGATAAAGCCAAGGCGCTCTACAATAAAGGTCTCGACGCCGAGATGCGGCAGGATTACGTCACCGCCTATAACTTCTATCATCAGGCGTACGACCTAAAGCCCAGCGATATTACGTACCGCGCGTCGTTTGAGCGGGTGCGCTTCTTCGCCGCAGCCGCGCACGTTCACAAAGGCCAGCTCTTGGCAAAGGACGGCAAGCTTCAAGAGGCATTGACCGAATTTGAGCAGGCCATCGCCATCGATCCTTCCAGTTTCATCGCGCAACAGGAGGCCAATAAGGTCAGGCGATTGTTGCAGCAGCCGGAGTCGGGTCAGCCTACTCCAGGCGAGGCGGCGAAATCAGCCTTGCACAAGCGCATGGAAGAGGCCGGAGGACCGGTCGAGCTGGCACCCATTGCCAATACTCCCATCACCCTGAAGCTGAGCGCTGATTCCAAGACCATTTACGAGACGGTGGGAAAGCTCGCAGGCATCAACGTGCTGTTCGACCCGGACTATACGTCGCGCAACATCCGGGTAGAACTGAACGGCGTCACACTACAGGAAGCTCTTGAGATAACTGCGCTCGAGTCGAAGACATTCTGGCGGCCGGTTACGCCGAACACAATCTTCGTTGCGGCAGACACTCCGGCAAAGCGCAAGGAACTCGAACAAAGCGTCATTCGCACGTTTTACCTGACCAATTTATCCCAGCCAAACGAGTTGCAGGATCTAGTCAACATCATGCGCACGCTGCTTGACACGCAGCGGTTGCAGCAGTTCCCTTCCCAGCAGGCGATCGTGATACGTGGCACTCCGGACCAGATTGCGCTGGCCGAGAAACTGATTGATGACCTCGACAAATCCCGTCCCGAAGTTGTGGTGGACGTCGTCATCATGCAGGTGCAACGCAACAAGCTGCGCGACCTGGGCATCACTCCGCCGACCAGCGTGTCGGTAGCGCTGGTGGACAATACCAACACATCGACCAGCACTTCCGGTTCGAATGTCGGGACCGGTAACGGATCGATTACCACAACCACCGGAGGCACGGCTGGCGTCATCAACCTGAACAGCCTGGCTCACCTGAATGCAACTAACTTTCAGGTAACCGTGCCACCGGCGACGGCCACGTTTCTGTATAACGACAGCAACACCAAGATTCTTCAACAACCACAGATCCGCGCTTTGGACGGCCAGAAAGCCACCCTCAAGATCGGCCAGCGGGTGCCTGTGGCTACCGGGTCGTTCCAGCCGGGAATCGGCGGCGTCGGCATCAATCCGCTGGTCAACACTCAGTTCAACTACATCGACGTTGGCGTAAATATCGACGTCACACCCCATGTTCATGGCACCGATCAGGTTACTCTGAAGCTGTCCATGGATATTTCGGCAGTCGATTCCTACCAGAACATTGGCGGCATTCAGCAGCCGGTCATCGGGCAGCGGAAGATCGAACACGAAATCCGCATGCGCGAGGGTGAGGCCAACATCATGGGAGGTATCCTCGAAGAGACCGAGAGCCGATCGATCAACGGAATCCCTGGTCTGGCTTCGATTCCCTTTTTTCGCTACTTCTTTTCGACTGAGAACAAACAACGGCAGGACAACGAACTGGTGTTCATGCTGATTCCGCACATCGTGCGGGCGCAAGACGTGTTTGAGAGCAATACGCGCGCGATTGATGTCGGAACCGCCAACGCGATTTCGCTGCACCGTACCAGCCAGCCGGCGCCCAACCAGGTACCCTCGGGTACTGCTCCGACGGCCGAAACCTCGCCGACGACGACTTCTCCGGCGGACCAATCGGCGGCAACGGCGCCGGCGGGAAGCGCATTGCTGAGCTTCGACCCCCCCTCATTGAGCCAGGCGGTGGGGACAACATTTACGGTCAACGTGAATCTGTCAGGCGGACAGAACGTTTACTCGGTGCCGCTGCAAATTCTCTATAACCCCAAGGTCCTGGAACTGATCAACGTCTCAAACGGGCCCATGTTGTCGCAGGATGGCCAGGCGGTCGCGCTGGTCCATCGCGATGACAGCATGATGGGCATTCTGCAACTTACAGCGTCTCGGCCACCTGGGAGCGCTGGCATTAGCGGCGATGGGCAGGTGTTCACCCTGACGTTTCAGGCGAAAGCCCCTGGGCAGGCGACACTCAGCATCAATCGAGCAATCGTGAAGAACGCCAGCATGCAGAGCATTCCGGCCGGCGGCTCGCAGGCCATCGTGACGGTGCACTAAGCGAAGTTCAATGCTCCGTATCTCTAATCGCAAAGGTTTCACCGTCATCGAACTGATCGTCGCCATGACGATCCTCATGATCCTGACGGCGGTTGCAGTGCCCGTAGTTCGGGTCACGATTCAGCGAGGCAAGGAGCGCGAGTTGCGACACGATTTGTGGGAGATGCGCGACGCCATCGATCGATATAAGGATGCGGCCGATCGCGGCGCATTTCAGATCAAGGTGGACAGCCAGGGCTACCCGCCGGATCTCGAAACGCTGGTGAAGGGTGTAGATTCCAACGGCAAGAAAATGCGGTTCCTCCGCAGAATTCCGGTGGACCCCATGACCGGCAAAACTGAGTGGGGACTGCACTCGATGCAGGATGATCCCGATTCTGACTCGTGGGGCGGGCAAAACGTTTTCGACGTCTACACCAAGTCAGAAGGCACGGGTCTCGACGGCACAAAATACAAGACGTGGTAGCTTGTTGACCATAGCGGCAATTTCATGAAGCGGCGCACCTCACAACGCGGATTCACGCTGATCGAGCTGATGGTGGTGATCAGCATCATCGTCATCTTGATGTCGGTGGCCATTCCCCGCTACCAGGCGTCAATCCTGCGGGCTCGAGAAACCGTACTGCGCGACGATCTGTATACGTTGCGGTCGGTGATTGACCAGTACACGCTTGACAAACAGAAAGCGCCCCAGTCGCTCCAGGACCTCGTAGACTCCGGCTATCTCAAGCAACTCCCCATTGATCCCTTCACGAACACACGGGACAGCTGGGTTCCGGTGACCGACGACAGCATCATGTCGCCCGACCAGTCGCAGCCCGGCATCATCGATGTGCACAGCAGCAGCGAGCAGAAATCGAGCGAAGGCACCGCTTACAGTACCTGGTAATTTCACCCGGCAAGTTGCGCCTAGTGCAGCGTCCTATTAGTCCTTTATAGAATTGGCTTGCTTTCGTTTGGCTGGGCGACGACGAGGCTTTCTGGGGTGAACAGCCTGATAGTCCTTGGTGGTCTCGATGATTCGTTGCAGGTGTTCAGGTCCTTTGCTCCAGGTGAATGGGCTACAGCTCTGGTTGTAGCTGGCGAGGAAGCGGTGGAGCAGTTCCTTGAGATCCCGCTTGGAATGCTGGACGCTGTGCGCCAAACCCTGCTTGCTGAGGATGCTGAAGAAACATTCGATCAGGTTCACCCACGAGGCATGCGTGGGCGTGTAGTGAAAGTAGACTTTTGGATGGCGAACCAGCCATCGCCGGGCCGCCTGGTTTTTGTGGATGTTCAGGTTGCCCACGATCACATGGAGTTCCCGGTTGGGGTAGGCTCGCACGACGTCGTTCATAAAGCGGAGAAAGTTTACTGAAGTGCGTCGATTGCGGACATGAGCGAGCACTTGGCCGGTGGCAATCTCCAAGGCGGCGATCATGGTTTGGGTTCCATGGCGGACGTACTCATGGGTCCAGCTCCGCGGTTTGGCGGCACGTAGCGGTAATAGTGGCTGTGTGCGATCCAGCGCCTGAATCCCAGACTTTTCGTCGACACACAGCACCAACGCATTCTCCGGTGGGTTCAAATACAACCCCACGATGTCCAATAATTTCGGCTCGAACTCCGGGTCGGGACTGAAGGTGAAGGTTCGGATGCGGTGTGGTTGTAACTGCGATGCGTCCAGCATGGCGTGAACCGTGCTGGGCGGCAGGCCCACCTTTCGCGCCAACGTGCGCACCGTCCAGCCTCCCTGCGATTCCGGCCGCTGGCAGGCCAGAGTCTGCACTTTTTGCCAAACCGCGGCATCGTGTTTCGGCGGCCGCCCCGAGCGCGGCGCATCGCGTAACCCTTCCAATCCGAACGTCGCAAACGACCGCCGCCATTTCCCCACCGTGACCTCAGGGAGCTCCAGATCCGAGGCGATCTGCTGGTTCGCGTGGCCCGCTGCCGCCGCCAAAACAATCCGGCTCCTCAGCACCAGCGCCGGCGCCGTGGACGGCGCTTGCACCCAACGGTTCAAGGTTGTTCTGGTTTTCGGATCGAGGCTAACGGCTGGGGCAGTTCGCGGCATGTCCCAACGTACCAGAAGTTCTATATATTATAAAGAACTATCTAGACGATGTACTAGGGCAGGTTCCATCCGGGCGTGTTGGCAACCCGTGGAGTGCGGCTGCAGAGGCTGGGCTCGCTCGCGGCGGCAGGCTCATAATGAAAATCTCCGCAATGGGATGTCAACAGAGCCCGACCGCTGCCAGAAACAGCCGGACCTGGAGACAGCGCAAGCTGTAGCCATACACTCGGTTGATGGCAGGTGAGAGAAGGCAAACTGAAAATCGTGGTACCCCCCCATGCTGATCTTGAAAACAAAAGACTTATAGCACGACTCTGCGTAACTTACTGTAAACAATTGACTTATTAGTAAAGTATTCAATACAAAGAAGTTAGGTCAATTCCTCCGTGGTCTTAGCGCTCAAAGCTTGCATATGTCGCGCCATTCCTTGCAAAGTCTTAGAAACAAGCGGGTTATAAGCAAAGTATTGTTATCAAAGAACTTAGCTGGCGGGTCGCTGCGCTGGGCAGGTGCCTCGTCTGGGCGTGTGCCGGGCCAGCCAGATACAGAAATACAGCACTGGGTATTTCGGCGCCAAGAGAAATCGGCAGGGCAATAAAACGAAAGTAACTTGTGCCTCCCAAAATGGGACGCATGACGCCGCTCCAGCACAGAAAGATGGTCACGACACGAGCGGCCGCGCCCCAGGCTGTCATGGGCTTGTAATCTTCATTAGTGAACCGGGTTTGACTGGCGGATCGTCAGAACTGGGCAGGATGCGCCGCAAACCAACTCGTAGGCGACCGGCCACACAAACCGGTCGAGCATTCCCGCTGACGGTCTAACTCCCAGCACAATCAGGTCCGAATCCAAAGTGGCCGCGACGTCTAGAATCGTGGACGCCACTCTGCCGGCGTCGACACGGTAGTTGACATCTAAATCGACGCCGTCTGCGCCAACGATTTCCGCCAGGCGCTCCCTGATTCCGGTCTTCACCCGTTCCGGATCGATTTTCATTCCACCGTCAGCATGCTCAACAACGTGCTGGACGGTCAACCACGAATGGTGACTTGCGGCCAACGCGCAAGCATAACGAACCGCCGGATGGGACTTCACAGTCAAGTCACACGGCGCGAGAATATGGCGTAGTTCCGTACGTCTGTTTCGGCGATTGATGTTGGGCCCGACGGTCAACACGGGCACCGAGGATTGCCGAAAGACCTTTTCTGCGACCGAGCCCAGAATCAGCTTGCGCAAGCCGCCGCGCCCATGGGTCCCGACAATGATAAGGTCGGTCCGCTTCTTGCGGGCACACTCCAATAACGAATCCGCGATGGGCCCTTCCAGCATCGTCACCTGGCATTCCGTGTCATCGTTGTATGCAACCTTACGGCGTAACTTTGACTTCAAGTCCAGGAGATCACGGCGAGCAGCATCCCGCCCGGCCAGCAGGCCCTCGGCGCCTGCGAGAGCGTACTCTTCCGTCGGCAAGACATATGCAATCTCAGCCCGCGCGCCGAAGAGACGTGCGAAGTCTAACCCATATTGCAGCGCCAGCTCTGACTGCTGCGAGAAGTCGGTGGCGATAAGGACATGGTCTATACTTATGCGGGTTGAAGCGATCTCTGCCGTAGCCATGACTTGCGACCAATCTCCCCACGCGGTGGGGTCGCTCGGCGGTGCTCTCCGGCCATTGCCAAAAGCAACCGCAAGAGAACATGTTCCACCAAATGTGGACGCGTTCACTTTCTACTGATTCCTTTTTAGCGCAAATGGTGGGCCGATTCAGTGATGCACGTCAATCGGCTGAGTGACGTGTGACAGCGGTCACGAGTGTCGGTACTCGTCGACGTCAGCGAAGCCTACTCGACAGGCACGTCGGTCGCCTTGTCCCGTTCCACCAGCGACTTCACAATTACGTAAAGTACCGGGATAAAGAACAGATTAAGCACGGTGGAAATGATCATGCCGCCAAACACCGTGGTTCCTACCGAGTTTCGGCTGGCCGACCCCGCGCCCGTCGCAAACACGAGCGGCAGCACGCCAAGGATGAAGGCGAACGAAGTCATCAGGATGGGCCGCAGCCTTAACCGAGCCGCCTGAACTGCGGCATCGGTGATCGAAAGCCCCTTGGCGCGCAGTTGCTCGGCAAACTCTACGATCAGAATGCCGTTCTTGCTGGCCAGCCCGATAAGCATCACCATTCCGATCTGGCAATACACGTCGTTGAGCAATCCACGTGCCGACTGAGCCAACAACGCACCCAACAGCGCCATGGGCACGCTCAGCAGAATAATAAGCGGCAGCAGGAAACTCTCATACTGCGCCGAAAGAGTGAGATAAACGACCAGCAATCCCAGTCCGAAGAGGATTACCGATTGGCTCCCGGAACGAATCTCCTCCAATGACAGGCCCGACCAGGCATAATTAAATCCCAGCGGCAAATTCTGCTTGGCGACTTCATTCATCGCCTGAATCGCTTGACCCGAGCTGTATCCCGGAGCGGCGGATCCGTCAATCTCAGCCGAGCGGAACAGGTTGAAGTGGGAAATAACCTGCGGGGAGGTCGTCTCGCTGATTGCCACCACGTTATCCAGTGGAATCATCGTCCCCGTGTCGGAACGCACGTAAAAGTTGCGAATGTCGCTCGGCAGCCTGCGAAACTCCTGGCTTGCTTGCACGTAAACCCGGTAAGCCCGGTTGTTGAAGTCGAAATCGTTGATGTATGCCGACGCCATGTACACCTGCAGGGTGTCGGTGATCTGTTGCAGCGGAATTTGTAGGCTCCGCGCCTTTTCGCGGTCGATCTTCACCAGAAATTGCGGATCGTTGGCGGTGTAGGAACTGAACAGCCCGGCTAGATCGTGGCGAGAGTTGCCTGCTGCAGCTACTTTTTGAGTAACTTGATATAGCTCTTCCAGCGAGCCGCCGCCTTCTTCCAGCACCTGGAAGCTGAATCCTCCGAATGCCGACACTCCTGAGATCGCCGGCGGCAAGAACGGGAAGGCCTGCACATCGGTAATCTGCGACAACGGCGCGCGCAACCGGTTCACAATTGCCGCAGCGGAATTTTGGTTTCCTTTGCGATTGTCAGCGAGGTTCAGGAACACCATGCCACGGTTCGAGCCGGCCCCTGAAAAGCTAAAGCCGGCCACGGCGAATGCACCTGTGATGTCTTTTTCGTTCTTCAGAACTGCTTCCACCTGTCGCATGGCATCGGAGGTGTATTCCAGCGAGGCCCCTGACGGCCCCTGCACCAGAATCATGAACCAGCCCTGGTCTTCATCCGGCACGAATCCTGTCGGCACTCGTTTGTACACCACATAAGTCGCTGCCAGCCCGAGAAAGAACACAACCAGCACCAGGTATCGTAACCCGATCGCCTTGCGGGCCGACGCTGTATAGATCGAGGTGCCCTTTTTTATGGCTGTTTCAATTCCGCGGAACACGATGTTTTTCTGCTCGTGCTCCTTTTCCGGACGCAGAATCAGCGCCGACATCGACGGTGTGAAGGTCAGTGAGTTGAATGCCGAAATCGCGATTGAAAACGCAATCGTCAACGAGAATTGCTGGTACAGCAACCCCGTCGTGCCGGGGAAAAACGCCACCGGCACGAACACGGCAATCAGTACCAACGATGTCGCAATCACCGCGCCAGTGACTTCACCCATGGCTTCCGATGCCGCAAAGTGGGAGTCCACGTGCTCCTCACCCATATGTCGCTGAATGTTCTCGATCACGACAATGGCGTCGTCCACCACCAATCCAGTCGCCAGCACGATGCCGAACAGGGTCAGTGTATTGATGGAGAATCCCAGCAACTTGATGAAAGCGAACGTTCCCACCAGCGAAACCGGAATCGTAACCGCGGGGATCAGCGTGCTTCGCCAATCCTGCAGGAATAGGAACATCACAATCATCACAAAGATCACCGCTTCCACCAGCGTCTTCAGCACTTCCCGGATGGACTCCCCGACGAACGTGGTCGAGTCGAAGGCCATGGCATACTTCATGCCGGGAGGAAAACGCTGCGCCAGCCGCGCCAGTTCTTCCTTCACTGCCTTGTCAACGTCGAGCGCGTTAGCAGTAGGAAGCTGCGAGATGCCGATGCCGACGCCTTCGTAGCCATTGAAGCGGAGGTTGCCGGCATAGCTTTCGGCCCCCAATTCCGCTCGCCCGACGTCTCTCAATCGAATCAGCGCGCCGTTGGCTCCGGGCTTCAGGATGATGTCATCGAATTGCGCCGCCTCCGTGAGCCGGCCCGCCGCGCGCACGCTGATCTGGAACATCTGGTCCTTCGCAGCGGGCTCTTGTCCCACCTGACCAGCGGCTATCTGAACGTTTTGTTGCTGCAGGGCGGAGACCACATCCGAAGCCGTTAACCCACGCGCCGCTAGCTTCGATGGGTCCAGCCACAAGCGCATGGAGTACTTGCGCTCCCCGAAGATCTGCACGTCAGCTACGCCGTGAATACGCTTGATGGCATTCTTGACATAAATGTCAACATAGTTGCTCATGAACTGCGTGCGGTATCGGTTGTTGTCGCTGTAAAAACCCACCGCGCCAATGAACGAGGTGGCGACCTTCGTAACCGTGACACCGGTGTTCTTCACTTCATTGGGCAGCCTGCCGGTCACTGACGACACGCGATTTTGCACGTCAACCGCAGCGATGTCGAGCGGACGAGTCAACTCAAACACGACGGAAATCTGGCTCGACCCGTCATTGCCGCTGCTGGAAGTCATATAACGCATGCCTTCCACGCCGTTGATCGATTCCTCCAGGATGGTGGTTACCGAGGACTCGACCGCTTGCGCGTTCGCCCCGACGTAGAACGAAGACACTGCGATGGTGGGCGGAGCAAGTTCAGGAAACTGCGCAATAGGCAGCAACGGTATGCACACTGCGCCCGCGATGACGATAAACAGCGACGTCACCGTCGAAAACACCGGGCGCTTGATAAAGAAATCAGCAAACACAGTGAGAGCCCCTTCTTCGTGGAAGCCGCGAGCTACTGTTCAATTTTGATAGGTAAGCCGTCAGCCAGGTTCTGCCCGCCCGCTACGATGACGTCGTCGCCGACCTTCAGACCGCTAATCACCCGGTAATCGTTCCCGGTAATCTCACCCAACGTGAGCGGGACCTGCCTTGCCACTTCTTTGCCGTCTTTCTGTTCGGCGATAAAGGCGAAGAACTGGCCGCCCAATCGTGTCACTGCCACCACCGGAATCGTCAGGGTCGGCTGCGTGCTCCAGGTGATGCGCGCCCTCACCAATTGCTGTGCACGAAGTCTGTCAGCGGCCTGGTCAACGGGGGCTTTCGCCAGAATCGTCTGCGTGGCGGTGTCCACCTGTGGAGAGATGAAGGTCACGCGCGTGTTCAGCACTACGTTTCCGGCCGAATCCAGAATTTCGACCGGTGCGCCGATCTTGAGCTCCTTCGCGCGTTCGGATGGGACGGGCAGGTAAACTTCCAACCCGCTTCTCTCATCGATGGTAGTCAGCACGGTGGTTGTGGATACGCGGTCACCAACGTGCACGGGAATGTCTCCCACTATGCCGGGAGCCTGCGCGTGCACCTTGAAATACCGAAGTTGAACATTCTGCTGCTCGATCTGGGCGTCCAGCGATTTAACGTCCGCATTGGCCGCCTCATACGTGGATTGTGCCTGGTCGAGCTCCTGCCGGCTGATGACTCCGGAGGCAAACAATCCTTGGGCGCGTTCCAGTTGCACCTTCGCGAGTTGCAAGGTCGCCTGCTTGGCCGCCCGCTGCGATTCCCAGTTCGAGACCGTCGCTGCCTGCCTTCGCGGGTCGATCTCCATGAGCGACTGGCCCTGCTTCACGACATCGCCTGAATGTACGAAGATGCCAACGATCCAGCCTTCAACGTCGGACATGATGGTGGCTGAATTGCGGGACTTGATCGTCGCCGTGTATTCCGAGGCTTGGCCGAGCTCCTGCGAACCAATCTTCTGCACCTTGACCGGCATGATAGGAGGCCCTTGCGGACCTTCAGCCGCGCCACGGTTGCAGGCTGCCAGCAGTCCGGCTAGAGCCATGGCAAATACCAGTCCGAGCGCAGAAGTTCCGCCCGGCATCAGGCGAACTTGGCAATGATTGCGATCCATAGTGTTACCGCTTCCCATCTTTGATCCGCGACTCTCCGGGCTCGCGCCAGCTTGAGGCATCCCGGCTGCTCCATAAGATTACTAAACTACAAACTTCAGGTGGCTGGCTGATTCAGAACTTCTCCAGAAATGGGACGAAATGCAGTGCCCCCGACCCGCGCACCTGCCTCCCTGCGACGGCGATATGGCACAAAGGGCTATCAGACAGCAAGGCCGCGGAAGTCCCCGTCCGCGGTCTTATGTCCTCTATTCGGCATCCGTTTATGCCAGCTTCGACGACACGCTTCTTACAGCCAGCGAGAGCATCAGACGTGATACTCCAGAGACGATGAAACTGACGCCGATCAATGTGCCCACTACCCATTCGCTATTGATAGGCCAGTGCGCCCAAATCATCAGGCCCAGCAGGATGGTGATGATCGCGTCGAACAGCACCCAACCCCAACCGGCGTGCGGCCTCAACTGGAACGCCAGCACCAACGCGAAAATTCCATAGACCAGGAGGAAGCAAGCGATGACCAGTGTCAGCGCCAGCAGCCCACCGGCCGGATGCAGCAGGATGAACACCCCGGCCACGATGTACAGCAGTCCCAGCAGCAGCTCCAGGATCATTTTCCCGCCACCGTGCACCCGGAACGCGTACACGATTTGGGCACCGCCATTAAAGATTGCCGTCCAGGCAACCACGTAAACGATAAGCACTCCAGCGAACATGGGACTCGCAATGGCAATCATGCCGGCCACAATCATGAGAATCCCCAGCACGATTGACCATCCGGAGGCCCGCTTCACGGTATCCAGTACGGTGTCTGCCATGATTTCTTCCTTTCACGTCTGTGCCGACGCACAGCCCAGTCAGCAGAATAAATTGGTTTACGGGAGCGCTCTCTCCCGTGACAATCAACGGCTTCCGCCGTGCCAGCCATTCTTGCAGACTCCATCTCGATAATCAACGCTCCAGCGTGCGCTGGGCCGCTTCCACCTGGTCGAACTGCCGCATGTCAACCGCGACTTTCCTGGCTGCGGCATGGCTGACCATGAACGCATTGGCAAAGCGATAGCCCCACAGCACTTCATCTGGGACGAACGAGGTGCGCGTGTGTACGGTCGCCGAAAACGTCTCGTCGAAGCCGCTGAGCAGCACCAGGAACTCCGCCTGTGCAGCTTGCAGCGATTCTGGCGTTTCTCCGAACAACGGACTCTTTTCGTCTATCGGGTGTACGACCGTCCACGTCAGCGGCAGGAAGGTGACTGCCGGCCGCTCCAGTTGCAGCGGATAATATCGGCGAGTCCACGTGCCTTCGCTGTCTTCAAATCGGCTGAGCAAAACCTTGGCCGACACTTCAATCAGCTCATTCGAACGGGCATTCGCGACCCGAAACTCAAGCGCGGTGATGTTCTGGTAGGGCGCGATCAATGCATGACGGCTGAACAGCATCTTCGCCGTGGGCCGCGAAAACCTGGCGAACAGCAGTCCAGTCACTATGGCGAAACCCTAGCAGTCCTATCAGCGCCTCCACCGTCACCAGCGCATTCGCAGCCAGCCCGATAGGTACTACGTGGCCGTAGCCAATAGTTGATAGCGTCTGCACACTGAAAAAGAAACCTCGCAGGTAGGTGTGGTTCTCCATGCCCGCCGTGTCGCTACCCAGCGCGCCCGGTCCGCACGCCAGGTACGCCGCTGCAAACAGGGCGTTTACCGTCAGGTAGAGCACTGCGGTCGCAGCGAAGAATTGCCACCAGGGCACGGTCAACATCGCGTGGTAAGCGCTGAACGAGGTCCAGAACTGCAAGCCCTTGCGCTCCACGTTAAAGCTGCCATCGCGGTTCAACAGCCGCTGGCGGCTCTCGCGCGATACCACCGCTCCAAACCCCAGGTCGCGCAGGTCCTGGTCAGACAACGGCCGAGTTGTCGCATCGGTTGCCATGAATCTGCGTTCCCGCATTCTGCCGCATCGGGATACGGAGAGTATAACGATGGGTGATTGGATGCACGACTGGCCGGTTCGTCGCTACCCACTTTCGCCGTCCTCGCGGTCAGGGTTTCCATCTGTCGAGGAGCCGGCGCGGCTTACTTCGCCAGACAGTAGTTGCAATCGGTCTTACTTTCGTAACCCGTCAGCGAATCCAATGGTTACGAACGAGTATTGAAGGTGAGCAACCCTCTTCGTTTCATTTTGGGACTGACTCCCAGTTGTTCCCACAGGATTTCCCACTTGTGTGCAAGCGATTGCACATACGCGGCTAAACAGAATTCCCGAATTGGTAATGTCTCCCCGAAAACTATGACCCACAGTCGGATACGTCCGTACTCATGGCACTTGGTTAACAAATTGCACTTCTACACATGAGCTGCGGGAGTTTCTCGACTTCGGGCTGCCGCCCTCGCGCGTGGGCCGATCATGGTTACCGCTCCGTTCCGCGTAGTTCGATTTCGCCGACTCGTAGGCCACTTCGGGTACTTCGGTTACCCACACCCGATGATGCGACGGTGCCCAACGCCGTCGGCCAGCGTCGAGATGCTCGGCACCCACGACAGTAATGCTTTCCCATTCGTCCCTCGTCAACCGGTAACAATCAAACAATCTTTTCTTGCATTGGCTTTTTTAGAGGGGGAGACATGAAGAAATTCATCCTCGCACTCTCCATACTCTGCCTGTTTCTTATCGTTCCTGCTTCCAACGCTGATGTGACCCTCGCCACATGGGGAGTGAACTGGAACGGGATCGTGCAGTCCGGAAACAACGGAGACGGAACCAGACCTGTGCCACCACCGGGGTGGTCCTTTGATGGTTCCGTGTTCGATCTGAATACGGGAATGGGCACTGCAATATTCCACTCTCACGGCTGCACCCGGATCGTACTTCTTTGTTTCCTTCCTGGACCATGACATTGGGCCATTTCCTTTCGATTCCAACACTGGCTTTTCCTATGGAACCCCGGGAGTCGGCCAGACTTGGCAGCTTGGACCTCCCGGCTACCCGGGAGATGGTGGTGACACGTTTCAAATGTTCCTGGCCAACACTCTGAAGAACCTGAACGAGATCGAACCGGGGGGAATACGGCGATATCTCGGCAGCGTTTGGGTGGACTTTCAACCTGAACACTAACGAAATGGCGGTGATTACGCTGAACGTGTCGGACAATGCACCAACCTCGGCGTTCTACTTGTCGGAATTTGATGCAGCGACGGGCCAGATTATTTACCTGTCGCAGGACGTGGTCAGTTCACGAACACCAGTATTCCCGAACCAGGGTCACTCGGACTTTTGGGTTCAGGCTTGGTGGGAGCGGCGGCATGGGCGCGCCGCAGGTTCCTGATGTAAGAGGCTCGCGATAGACCCAACCGTTTCTGCGGGAAGCACATCGCACCGGTTGTGATACGCGAACCTCCGCTGTTGCGCTAGTGGTCCGCCTCCGTGCCTAGCGCTCACGGGTGCTTTCTGCTCGCCTCATCTCCCCGCTTTGGGGAGAAAGGAGAGTTGTATGTCACGAAATAATCTCTGGAGGCCGCTGCTGACCGCACTTTTGGTGCTCTGCATCGCGGCCTTGATTCCGACGACGGCTTACGGTGCCGGTGTAATCAACGTGAAGACGGTGCCGTGGGTAGCCAGCAACCCGTTAATCCCTCACGACACTTGGTCTGGTGCCACCATCACGCTGAAAGGCACCGCGGATCAGTCAGGGTGGCAATGTCATATACACATGGGACTTCGGCGATGCTTCGCAAGTAGCAACTGGAACGGTTGGTGATATCTACGTGATCGAAGCTCAGCACGTGTACAACGGGACGGTCGGTACAATTTTCACCGCTCGACTGACCGTCACCAACATACAACACCGGAGACACTGGAAGCCAGACGTACTTCGTCGCGATTCGAAACAAGCAGCTTGGAGTCGAAGTGAATCGTGCTATCGACGAGGGGCTGTGGTACGCACACAAGACGATGAGCCGTTACAACGATGGATATGGCCAGCCTGCCGGTGACTGGGTTTACCAGCTGGGTTATTACGGACTTCAACCTGCGTACATTCAGGCCTTTGAAGTGAATGGACACTTGGAGTCCGGCGCACCGTCCAACCCTTACACCGAGGATGTGCAACGCGCTATGCGAATCATGTTCACGTATCTGGCTACGAGTGGTAGTACCGCCAGCACAAGTGGGACGGGATATGGCGTTTTCGTGAACCAAAATAACGCCTTCTATCAGGGAGGCATGTTCATGGATGCGATCGTGGCCAGCACGACGCCAAACGCCACGGCCCCAACCGGGAACAGTGGCGGGGGTGGCGACCCTGGCATAAAAGGGCGTACTTACAGGGCAATCGTGTGGGACATGCTCGACGCCTATGGCTATTGCCAGTACAAAGACCCTAACTACGGAGGATGGCGTTACAACTGTCAGGATTTTCCTGACAACTCCGTTTCTCAGTGGGCCGCCATCGGCATGCTGGCTGCTGAGCACACTTCCGCCTGGCAGATCCCGATTTCCGGCCTACATCAAAGCGTCAAACTTGAACTGGCTCACCTACTCCCAGAATCCCAATATCGGTTGGTTCGGTTACACCGACTCCAACCCGATCTGGGGACCCTATGCGACGACGCCCTCGGGCATGGTGCAACTGATCATGGACGACAAGGGACGTGGATATCCGGGATGGGACAAAGCCGAGACGTTCATGCGAGATAACTGGGATGATCCTCACGGTTATGGATATCCCTTGAAGACTTACTATTATGGCATGTTCTCTTTTATTAAGTCCATGCTTTTGCACAATCCTCCAATCCATCTACTGCATTCCACGACACCGGGCATACCGGATCTTGATTGGTATCTCGCTGAAGCCGCAAACGGAGATCCCTCCGATGGCGTGGCTCGCACACTGGTGAATGCTCAGTCGAGCAACGGCCAGTGGTGGGGACACAACGTGAATTGGGAGCAGTACTTCTTCGAAACGCCATGGGCGTTGATCATGCTGAACAAGACGCTGTTCACGGGTGGCCAACCGGTGGCTGTTGCATTAGCAACACCAAACCCGGCATTGGCTGGCGAAATGATCACGCTGGACGGCTCACAGTCGTATCAGCAGGATCAGACCAAGTAGATCGTGAAATGGGAGTGGGACATC
Organism: uncultured Acidobacteriaceae bacterium; assembly: GCA_963814165.1. Lineage (GTDB taxonomy): Bacteria > Acidobacteriota > Terriglobia > Terriglobales > Acidobacteriaceae > DASRAA01. The sequence goes on from CAWFBW010000007.1 coordinate 166,445, forward strand.
AACAACGACGGAGCGTACGAATTAACCGGTGTTAAGGTAACCACGTCGTATCCGAACTTGGGCACCTATCCGGTTACTCTGCGGGTGACGGACAACAACTATCCGCCGTAGACCGCTACTACCACAATCCAGGTTCTGGTCACGATCCCGCCGGTGGCTCCAACGGCGAATGCCAACGGACCGTACACTTTTTGCCCAGGCAAAACGTGGTTTTTGGACGGATCGAAATCGGTCAACCCGGATGATGGCAAGAGCGAACCCGGATGGCCAGGCGATTACATCAAGTAGTACGCTTGGGATCTGCATGGTCAGGGGACCTTCACCGATGCCTACGGAGCACAGCCAGATGTCACCGGAGCGTGGGGAACCGGCTCGTACCTCGTCCAGTTGAAGGTCACGGACAACACGGCGCTATCCTTCCCGAGCTCTGATTTGGGGGATCTGAGCAGTACGGCTTCGACTCAGGTAGTGGTTAAGGCATCTTGTGCCTGCGTCAATGACCTGAAGGCCATCGCCAAGAACAAGCAGATCCAGTTGACTTGGACGAACACCTACGCTGATCCACTACAACGTGTATCGCGGCACCGTTCCAGGCGGGCCGTATCCGAAAATGTGAAGACCATCGACGGCGGCGCAATACGCGCCTGGGATTCATCGACACCGGCTTACGAACAAATCACGTATGACTACGTGGTGAAGGACGCCAATGCCCAAGGCGTTGAATACTGCGTCTCGAACGAAGCCTCCGGCAAACCTGTCTCACTCTTCTAGAGTGTCTCCTTCCTGGGCGGGTTCCGCGTAAGCGGGCCCGCCTGGGGAGATTTCACCGCTTCGCGGCTCGGCGGCGTCCTGCCACCAGCACCCGGAACATTCCTGCCCGGAATTGCCAGCATATCTGCCCCAGACAGTTCATTCTGTAACCTTTTGGCTGGCGAAGTGTCAGACTATTGGTTCGATGGCGCATCGGAGGAACTCCGCAAAATGGGGCACGGGCGAAAGTGAAACAAACAGAAACCAGATTCGCCCGCTGTGTCGGAGCGATTCCCGCGTACCGGTGACCGCGCCCTGATCGCTCGAATTCTGGCCGGCGAGCGGGAGTTGTTTCATGAGCTGGTGCGTCCCTGCGAGAAGAGTGTGTACTTCGCGGCGTATTCCCTGCTCCAGAATGAACAGGACGCGGAAGATGTAGCGCAGGAGGCGATTCTCAAGGCGTTGAAGAACCTGCACACGTTTCGCGCTGAGGCCAAATTCAGCACCTGGCTGGTGTCGATAGCGCTCAACGAGGCGAGGGGCCGCCTGCGGCACAACCGGCTGATCGAGTTTGATTCAGTGGACGCAGCGCCCGATGAGGACTCCGGAGACTTCACTCCTGCCGTACTTTCGGATTGGCGGGAGGTGCCTTCCGACGCCCTCGAGCGAAAGGAACTGCGGCAGTTACTGCAGGACGCTGTCCAGCGCTTGCCGCCAATCTACCGCGAAGTTCTGGTAATGCGCGACGTGCAGGACTTCAACATCGCCGACACAGCGGCGGCGTTGGGTGTGAGCGAAGGAGTAGTAAAGACCAGGTTGTTACGGGCACGGCTCATGATGCAGAAGGAATTGGCGCCAAAACTCAATACCGGACGACGCGGCTTGCTCGGCATCTTCCGGCGTCAGGCGAGGGGATCATGGTCTTAGACTGCAAGCACGTTTGGCGGCAGATTTCGAACTATATTGACGGCACCGTTCCGCCTGAGCAGCGCGACGCCATCGAAGCCCATTTGGCCAACTGCCGCCACTGCGCCGCCGTGCTCGATTCCACTCGAAACATTCTCGTACTGGTCGCCGACGATCGCACTTTTGAATTGCCGGTCGGCTACAGCGATCGGCTGCACGCCCGGCTGCAGGAGGAACTGAATACCGAATCCGGCGGGTAATGGATCTTGAAGCACTCAGCCGAGGGCACTACATTTCGTGATGGAACAGCGGGTGGGTAACAACTTCCAGAGCCACTAGCAGCAACGTCAAAATCGCCAATACAACTTGCAGCCTGCGCCTTCGCTTCTGCTGAGTGGTGAGCGGTTGCATACGCCACGCGGCCGACGGGTTTCGGCGGATCCTCTCCTCGTTCCACACCAGCAGCAGGCTGAGCAGCGCGCCGATTGTGCCAGCAACCAGAAACGGAATACGGAATCCGCTGCGATGAAATCCTTGCGCCGGGCCACCGGCTGTGGCCGCGATCAGCGAACTGAAGCCGAGCAAGACTCGTACTCCGCTGAGGCCAACAGCCGCAACGCAAACGCTTTCGGCCACGGCAAGGGCCAGCGAGCCCCACGACAGCACCGCGGACACCCACTTTGACCGTGGCTTGGCCCCCGCGGCCGTCAAATTCGAGGTGATTTCGCGATCTCCCATTCCTGTGAATTCTATATCGTGGCCGTTAATAGTCCATGACCTGCGCTTGGCAACCCAGCCTTCCTATCGGAGAATGTGATGGTGTCCACTGAACCGGCTACACCTCGAGGCGCGGAAATTGCCGCGCCATCGTCCCTGCCGCAACGTGTCGCGCCGCCTGACCTGGTCCGCTGGGTCGAAGATTTCTGCTCGGCCAAGACCCTTCGCAAACGGGTGACTTCTCTTGTCGGCTTGCTGCACTGGACCCGGCACGAGGCCTCCTCGGCAGCAGACTTGTCGGGCCTCGTGGGACTGGTTGAATACCTTGAGGTCAGCGCCGAAATACGCGGTCGTTTCCAGCTCGTATTCGGCGATCTGCTCTTGGAGATGGACTGCGTCTCCCTGTTCGCCGAGGCGGGCATCCCTTCCGACCACAGTCTCACTACGGAGATTGGTCGCCGCATTTCTGCGCGCCTGTTGCCTTCAGCACGAGAACAAGCCGACGCCTCGAAGCTCCTGGTCACAGCCTATCCAAACAAGCGCACCGTAAACCGATTCCTAAGCATCCCGCCGGACTTGTTTCACCGTCTCATCACGATATTGACGCCGTCAGGCGACCCGAAGTTCGCCAGCCACGAATATCTTGATCTGCAACAGGCTTTGCGGCTGCTCAGTTCACGGGTGGCCGCACTCGGCCTAAACCCCGAGGTGCGGGCCCGCAGCTCGGATCTCCCAGTGGCCGAGTCTCCGTTCTACCAAATCGTCGCCGCCACCGAAGAGGTCATCGTCGCTACTACCCCGGACGAGGCCAGCATTGCCTTGGCGCGCTGGCGCGGCATGGTGCAACACTGCCGAGCCGAGATGGTACTGGTGCACCAGCACATGGAGAACGCCGGCGTTAGCGTGGAACTTATATTCGACCTGCGCAAAATCTCCGCCTGCCTGGCGCGCATGGAGTCCATCGTCGAAGTGCTGGCCGCCAGCGACCATGACGCGAAGATCGCGGCGGTCCACGGGCTGCTCGGCCAACTGATGGAGGGCAGGCTGTACGACCTCAGCCTGTCGTCCCTCCTGCGTGAAAACCTGAACCTGATCGCCCGCAAGATGGTGGAGCGCACCGGCCACAGCGGCGAGCACTACATTGCGCACGATCGCAAGGAATACAAGCACATGTGGACAGCCGCCATCGGCGGCGGACTGCTGACGGTGCTCACCGCGGCGATCAAGCTGCGCGTCTACGATGCCCACTTTCCAATGTTTGTCGAGGGCTTTGCCGCGGGAACAAACTACGCCGTCAGCTTCATAACCCTGCAAATGTTCGGCCTGATTCTCGCCACCAAGCAGCCAGCCGCCACCGCAGCCACCTTCGCCGGAATTATTCGCGAGCACCGCGGGATCGAGCGCGAAAACAAGATTACCGAATTCGTCTCGCGCATCACCAGCACACAACTCGCTGCCGCTCTCGGCAATGTATTAGCCGTCGGCATCGGGGCCGTCATTTTTGAACGGCTGTGGCGTCTGATCTTTTCCCAGTCGTATCTCTCAGTCGAAACCGCAACCCACGTGTACGAGACGCTGAATCCCACCGCTTCGGGGACTGCCTTTTATGCAGTCGTTACCGGCGTCATTCTCTGGATAGCGGCGCTGGCCGGAGGCTGGTGCGAGAACTTCGCCGTGTACTACCGCCTCACCGACGCGGTAGCGCAACACCCGCTGGGCCTCCAGGTCGGCCAGGGAAGAATGAAGAAGATTTCCCGCACCGTGCAGCGCAACCTCGGCGGCTGGAGCACCAGCATCGTTCTCGGCTATCTGCTCGGATTTACTCCGGTGATTGGCAATTTCTTTGGCGTGCCGCTCGACGTCCGCCACGTCACCCTGTCCACCGGCACCCTGGCGCTCTCAGTGGCGCATTTCGGCGTCAGCAGCATGGAGCGCGGCTGGTTTTACGAAGCCGTCGCCGGTATTGCGGTAATCTTCGTCCTCAATCTTTTCGTCAGCTTCAGTATCGCCGCCTACGTCGGCCTCCGCGCCTACAACGTCAGCGGCCGCGAACAATGGCAAATCCTGCGCTATCTTGTTACGGATGGCCTGAAGTCACCGCTGCGGTTCCTGTGGCCTAACTACATGCGTGGGCCCAGGAATCCAGACGCTCCGTCTGTCGATACCACCACGTAGCCGCTACACGGTCGCTGTAAAAATTGTTTGCAGTTGATTGCGCTGACCGAACACGGGCGGCGATGGATTGCCTTTGGCAGAGTAGCGAATGGGCGCGGAGACTACGCAGCCCGCCGTGAGCGGTAACGAATTCGCAGCAGCGCGCGATCCACTACCTCAATCACCTCGCGGGCCAGCTCGGGGCTGCGGTTCTCGCGTAATCGGCGGCGCGCCTTGTCAGCGCTGAACCATGTCGGATCGCGATGGTCTTCCTTCGGCCGTTCCAGTCGCTTAACCTCGCAAAGGTGCGCCTGCACTGCGACCATGGACCGGTCTGCCTTATAGCGCTCCCGCTTGGAGTGGTAGTACCAGTGAAACGGCTCGTGTTCGATGTGGCCTGTCACACCGGCTTCTTCATGAGCTTCGCGAGCCGCCGCATCGGCATGGGTAGCATCGTCGTCAACACCGCCCTTGGGAAATGTCCACCGGCCACTCCGCGTTCGCACCAGCAGGAACTCCGGCTCGTTGTCCTTCAGCCGATAGCAAACTGCTGCCACATGAACACGTTCCCCTGTGAAATTACTGTGGATATCCTCCGGCCATATCAGACCTCGAAAACCCACCGTCTGCGTCACTCGGTTTGGCTCAGGCATCAGCACTCCCCACACAGAGGTCTCGGGCATAGCCCGTTTGCTTACCAACTAGTATCCCCTAACGGCGTCGAGGGCAAGATTAATTGTCGGTAAATGCGTGGGTAGTACCGCATTGGTGAACAGGAGGCGGGGCCCCCGGATTTGCCCTATTCTGCAATTCTGGGGTAGGCCGCGCTGATCTTGAGGATGGCTACTTCGCCGAGAAGCGATAGATCGTCGTCGAGTGGAACGTCTCGCCCGGCTTCAACTCCGTTGTGGGAAACTTCGGATGATTGGGCGAATCTGGGTAATGCTGCGTCTCCAGGCAGAATGCATAGCGCTGCTTGTACACCTTGCCGTCCGTACCTGTCACCGTCCCGTCCAGGAAATTGCCGGTGTAGAACTGAATGCCCGGCTGATCGGTCAGGACTTCCAGCACGCGGCCGGTTGTCGGCTCGTAGGCTTCCGCCGCCACCGCGACTTTCTTGCCATCGCCGTCGAGCACCCAGTTCTGGTCGTAACCGCGCGCCAGCTTCAGTTGCTCGTTGTCGGCATTGATGCGGGCGCCAATCGCCGTTGGCTTCAGGAAATCGAACGGCGTTCCCGCCACAGGCGCCAACTCTCCCGTCGGAATCAGGTTCTTGTCCACCGGGGTGTAGCGCTTGGCGTTGATCTTCAACTCGTGCCCAAGAATGTCCCCGTCGCCTTGCCCCTTGAGGTTGAAGTACGAGTGGTTGGTGAGGTTGAGCACCGTGTCGGCGTCCGTCGTAGCCTTGTACTCGATACGCAACTCATTGCCCACGACGGTATAGCTCACGGTGGTCGTCAGCGTGCCGGGAAAACCCTCTTCGCCGGCCGGGCTAACGTAAGTCAGTTCGATGCCGTCCTTGATTTCCTTGGCGGTCCAAACCTTCTTGTTGAAACCGTCAATGCCGCCGTGCAGCGCATTGTTACCGTCATTCTTCGGAACGTGATACGTCTTGCCGTCAAGATCGAAGGTTCCGCCCGCGATGCGGTTCGCGTAGCGCCCGATGATAGCGCCCATGTACGGCTTGTTGCCGGTCGTGACGTAACCGCTGAGGCTGTCAAATCCTTGCACGATGTTCGCCACCTTGCCGTTGCGGTCTGGGGCTTCGATGGACTGAACGATTCCGCCATAGGTCAGAATCCTGACGACGAGTTTCTTGTCAGACAGCGTGTACAGATCAACCGGTTTGCCGTCAGCGGTTCCCGCGGACTGCTTCGTGATTTCCATCGCCAACACCTGTGCCGATATGGCCAATAACACCAGGAATACGAAAATTGATTTCATATCATCTCCGATTGCGCAGTATAACTCCCAGACCTGCCGTAATGCTGGCAATCGCGCTTATGACGACGCTCGACTCGGTGAGAACTTCAAGCTGTAGAGAATGCCGAGCACCAGCAGCACCGCTCCCCACCACACGTTAGCGTGCAGCCGGAACAGCACCACCGGGTTCGCCGGCGGGTACATAACCTCCCAAATGCCCGCGCCCAGAATCAGCACGCCGTTCACCAGGAGCGAGATGCCCACAAAGAACCAGATTGAGATACCGCCACCTTTTCGCATGATCGCTCCTTACCAGACCCAGATATTAAGCGCCACAAACACTACGAACACCACCGCTCCCCAGAAAATGGGGCGCTGCCACAGCGGTATGTCGCCCTCGTGCGGAATCGGCGTGACTCCGTACACCAGTCCTACCAGCTCGCTGTCGGGCTTGGGCCGGGTGAGCAGACTGACCACTACCGTCACGACGACGCAGACGATCCACGACCACAGCGCGCGATACATGTTCTCGGCCATGTCCTTCGCGTCTGGCGACAATGCCACGTAGCGCAGCGCTAGCGGGTCGATCTTTACCCACGCCCACATTCCAATCGAAGACACCGTCCCCGCCAGCAGGCCCCAGAATCCGCCCTTCGGAGTGGCACGCTTCCACAGCATGCCCAGCACGACCGTCCCAAACAGTGGGGCGATAAAAAAGCTGAACAGCGCCTGGACGTAATCCATGATGCTGAGGAACGACATCACCAGGTACGCCGTGCCCACGGAAATCAGCACGCCGACGATGGTGGTCCAGCGTCCCATTTTCACGTAGTGCTCGTCGGTGCCATCTTTCTTGATCAGCGCGCGGTAGATGTCATACGTCCACACCGTTGTGAATGCGCTCACGTTGCCTGCCATGCCCGACATGAAGCCCGCAATCAGGGCCGTGATACCCAGGCCCAGCAATCCCGGTCCGGCATACCGCGCCAGCATGAGCGGCAGTACTTCGTTGTAGCTGTGACCGCCGGATGCGACGGCTGCACCCTCGCCCACCAGCTTCTGCGGCAGCACGGCCAGCGCCAGCAGCCCGGGCAGGATCACGATGAACGGTACGAACATTTTGAACGCGCCGCCGATAATTGGAGCCATCTTGGCGGCGCGCAGGTCTTTCGCAGAAAGCACGCGCTGCACCACAAGGAAATCGGTCGTCCAATATCCGAACGAAATCACGAAACCCAGGCCGAGCACGATGCCCGTCCAGTGGATGCCCATCGGGTTGTCCTTGAAGCTGCCCAGCGTGGACCACAGATGCGTGTATTCCGACGAAGCCCGCACTGCGATCTCCGCTTTCAGATTCGTCCAACCGCCGGCCTCGATCAGGCCCATCACCGGGATCACCAGTGCCCCGGCCCAGATCAGAATGAACTGCAAGACCTCATTAAAGATGGCCGAGCGGAGCCCGCCCAGCGCCACGTAGATCGCCACCGTAATCGACGACACCCAGATGCTGAAGTTGATGTCCCATCCCAACACAACCTTCATTACCAGCGCCATCGAGTACATGTTGATGCCGCTCATCAGCACCGTCATGAAAGCAAACGACACCGAGGACAAGGTGCGTGCCGACTCTCCGAATCGCAGCTTCAAGTACCCCGGCACGGAGTGCGTCTTCGAGATGTAGTAGAACGGCATCATCACCAGCGCCAGGAATAACATCGCCGGAATCGCGCCGATCCAATACCAGTGCGTCGCCAAAATGCCGTACTGGTAGGCCGCCGCCGCCCATCCCATGAGCTCCAGCGAGCCGAGGTTGGCGGAAAGAAAACTCAGGCCGGCGATCCAGGCCGTCATCTCGCGGCCCGCCATGAAAAAGTCTTCGCCGGTGCCCGACTGACCTTTGAGATACCAGCCAATCGCCAGTACCAGAGCGAAATAAAAGGCGATGATTACAATATCGATCTCGGAGAGATGGACCAGTCGTTCCGCAACCACAAGAGCCAGGACTTGAGTCATTCGCAATTCCTTGCCTGCATCGGAGAGATACGCTGAATACCCTTATCGTGTACGTACACGACAACGCTATTGAAGCCTACCGGGAATGTCAACCTTGTTCTTTGACGAGCCGGATTTTGTACTTCGGTACGGTATCATGACTGCATGATCGTGACCGCAAGCGCTCTACTTTTTGACCTCGACGGTGTCCTGACGGATTCTACCCCCGCCGTCACGCGTGTCTGGACCGAGTGGGCCGTCGAGCATGGCTTCGAGCCGGAAAAGACCGTCCGTGAAGCCCATGGCCGTCCCAGTATCGAGACCATTCGCGAGCTGCTACCCGATGCAGACCACGAAGCCTTGAACCGCGTAATCGAGGCGCGCGAGATCGCCGACCTCGACGGAGTTGTTGCTTTCCCCGGAGCCATCGAGTTGTTGAATTCCCTCCCGCCCGACCGCTGGGCCATTGTTACCTCGTGCACCCGCGATCTCGCCGAAGTCCGCATCCGTGCCGCCGGACTGCCCGCGCCACTGAACATCATCACTTCCAGCGACATTACCAATGGCAAGCCTCACCCGGAGCCGTACCTGAAAGGCGCCGAAAGGCTCGGCGTGACTCCCGCCGATTGCATTGTCCTGGAAGACGTCTCTGCGGGCATCCGCGCCGGCAAGGCCGCCGGAGCCCGCGTCATTGCCTTGCGCACCACCGCCACCGACGACGAGCTGCGCTCCGCTTCTCCCGACTGGATCCTCAACTCCTGCGCCGACATCACTTCCACACAGGATCCGTCTTCCGGGCTGCTTCGGCTCACCTTGTCGTCCGATTGAGCCGGTCCCTCGCTTCTGCTAGCGTGGACAGTTCCTCAGGAGCCATCATGTCCCGGACGTTCATGCGTATTTGCGTAGTGTCGTCGCTAGCCCAGTTATCTCTAATTGCAGCCGCCCAGTCGGGCTCTGCCCGCACTTTCGCCCCGTACGTCGACATGACGAAGATCACCTCCACCTTGCCGCAGTTACAGACAGCTTCCGGCACCAAAATCTTTACCCTTGCCTTTCTGGTGTCTGGAAAACCATGCGAGCCTGCTTGGGGAGGCACGGCCCCGATTTCCACCGACACTAAAATTCTTGGTGAAATCTCGCAGCTACGCGATAAAAGTGGCGACGTCATCCTCGCCCTCGGCGGATACGACGGACTCGAACTTGCACAGACCTGCGCCGACGTTCCCACATTGCAAGCGGCCTATCAGGCGGTCGTGGACAAGTACAAAGCCAAGGTCCTCGATCTCGACGTTGAGCACACCGCCATTGAAGATCCAGTGTCGATCGACCGGCGCAGCCAAGCACTGACGGCACTGGCCGGTGCCAATCCCGGCCTGCAAATCAACTACACGCTTCCCGCTACACCGGCTGGGCTGACCGACCTTTCCGTAAACGTGATCAAGAGCGCAGTGAAATTCGCTACGCCTGTCGCTGTCGTCAATCTCATGACCATGGACTACGGCTCTCCAGTCATGACGGGCGCCATGGGACCAAACGCGGTCGCTGCCGCCTCAGGGGCAGCCCAACAACTGAAGGTCCTGGGACTGAGCGCCCGCATCGGCATTACGCCGATGATCGGCGTCAACGACACACCGGGCGAAACATTTACCGTCGACGACGCGCAGGTCGTGGTCAACTACGCCTTGGCCAACAGCAGTTCGGTCGCACTTCTGGCTTTCTGGTCCATCGGGCGCGACAACGGAAGCTGCACCGCGCAGGTATCCGCGTTCTGTAGCGGCATCGTACAACAAGACTGGGAGTTCACGCGCATCTTTCAGAAGTTTCAGTGAGCCTTACTCGAAGCGTGCATGAAGCAGATACTCCCGGTTCCCTTCTGCGCCGAGGATCGGCGAATCGATGACTTCGATCTCGCGTCCGCCTAACCCCTGAACGGCGGCCTTCACGCGCTCGACGGCCATCTGCTGCGCCTCGACATCACGCACGATGCCACCCTTGCCCACGTTCTCGCGTCCCACCTCGAACTGCGGCTTCACCAACAACACCAGCTCAAATTCGCCGCCAGGCGTCACGCATTCTACTACCGCCGGCAACACCAGCGTTGCCGAGATAAACGACACGTCCATCGCAATCAGGCTAATTGGCCGCCGCTCGTTCGCATCAGGCCACAACTGCTCTGCCGTCAGGTAGCGGGCGTTTGTTTTTTCCAGCAATCGCACCCGAGGATCGGCCCGCAGCTTCGCATCGATTTGCCCGTAGCCGGTGTCCACGGCAATTACTTCCGTCGCGCCATTTTGTAGCAGGCAATCGGTAAAGCCGCCAGTGGATGTCCCAACGTCGATGCAAACTTTGCCGCCCACGTCGATCTTCCAGTGCTCAACGGCTTTCGCCAGCTTCAATCCGCCGCGGCTGACGTACGCCATATCGTCGCCCAGAATCCGGAGCACTGCTTTCTCGTCCACACTCGCGCCGGCCTTTTCGATTTTCTGCTCGTTGACCAGCACGCGTCCGGCCAGCACCAATGCCTGCGCGCGTTCGCGCGACGGTGCCAGCCCTCGTTGCAGAATTAACTTGTCGAGCCGCTGTTTCAATGCACCCCACTCACTCAAAGCAAACGCGTTGCGTCTTCGTTGCATGAATAGCACTCGCTTCGGTGCAGACTGTGCAACACGTCACATGCAGGCAACTTAACTTGTCGGATGCCTCGATTTCCACAAGCTTATTCACATTCGTGTTGAAATCGGTCGTCGAATTCGAATCACCAACCTCATACCTCGAGTACGCCGCTCTCGCGGACTCCACTTCTCTTGGCATCAACGCTCAGGAATTCGCGTGCGTTACAATGATCATCTTCGGAGACCGTACTACATGTCCCCTGCAAAATCGAAGCGCCCCACGTCATCGGGCGCAGTTCCCGACGGCACCAATACCGTTGTGCCCGTCGCCTCGTCGCTCGCTGGCGACGCTTTGCCTTCCAATCCCGAAGTGCTCCGTATTCTTTATTCTGTTTTGCTGAAGACCCGTCTCCTTGAAGAGCAGGCCCTCTCCCTGTTACGTGCGGGCAAGATACCCGGAACAACGGTGCCCATCCTCGGCGGCGAAGCCACCGAGGTCGGCGCTTTCATCGGACTGCAGCCCGGTGACAGCTTTTCGTCGTCACAACCCAAGCTTGCAACCCACGTCATTCGTGGCACACCGCTGGGGCAAGTCTTCGCCGATCTCTTTCGTGGCGAAAAGCGGACCGCCGCCCTCGAGTCTGTCTCTGAATCGGTGCACATCGCGCCGCAAGCGTCTTCCTTCGCGGGACAACTCGACCTTGCCGCCGGAATCGCGCTCACCTATCGCAACCTCGCCATGCCCAACGTCGTCATAGCACTGGCCGATGACGGACTTGCCGCCCTCGGCTTCTGGCACCAAGCTGCCAGCTTGGCCTCCCGTTATCGTCTTCCGATCATTTTCATGGTGGAGAACTGCGCCCAGTCTCATCCCAACGGAGCAGGCACCGTCCAATCTGACGACGACCTTCGCGATCGCGCCGAGGCCTACGGATTCCCCGGCATCACTGTCGATGGTAACGACATCGTCGCCGTCTGGCGTGTCACTCAGGAGTCGATGCATCGCGCCCGTTGCGGCGCCGGACCAACGCTGATCGAGTGCCGCACCTGGCGCTGGCACGAGGAATCCGATGCTTCGGCCTCGAACACTCGCCCGACAAAATCCCGCCGCGAGCACGACGCCCTCCACCACATGGAGCACTACATGAAGAAGCGTAATCTTTGGAACCAGGCGTGGAAAGACCGGCTAGCTGAAGACTATCGGGCCGCGCTGGCCAAATCCGTGAAAGCCACACAATAGTTTTCGCGCACAAGCCCGACGCTACCATGGTAAAAGACTGATATCGTTGCTAGCCGTTCACGACTATCTGCGTCCAATCGTCAAAAGACTCGTCGGGGGGAGCCTTATGAACCGGAAAACCGCCATCGCCCTGCTAGCCGTATGCTTTGCCATCCAGGCTGGAGCGCAAACCTCTAAGCCCGTCACTCTTCGTGCAATACTGCTCGATCAGCTACGTACTACCCACAGCGAAAAAGACTGGTTTGTGCCGATCGATGTAGCCGTCGAAGGCATGACTCCAGAACAGGCGAATTGGAAAGACGGCAGCGGCAATCACTCCGTCGGCCAGCTTACCTACCATCTTCTATTCTGGAATGGCCGCGAACTGGCGAAGTTCAAAGGCGAGCCGGCATCCAAGTTCAGCGGCAACAACGACGAGACCTTCGACAAGTTCGACGCCAAATCGTGGAACGACACCGTCAAGCAACTCGATGAAGTAATGGCAGGCCTGGAGAAGTTTGTCGAAACCTGTGACGATCAAACGCTACAGAAGCATGCCGGCGAGATCGCCCGCATCGGGACGCACAACGCCTACCACATAGGCCAGATTGTCTTCGTCCGAAAACTGCAAGGCTCCTGGAATCCCGAAAAGGGTGTCAAGTAACTCGAACATGGCATAGTGCCTACCCCTTCGGCAGCAGTACCAATATCAGTGTCGCCAGTGGCCCGAGAACTATCGAGAGCAGAAACCACAGCAGACCGCTCTTGTTTTTTCCTTGCGCTAGGCCCGCGTTGATCAGCGCCAGAGTCCCCCATCCCACAAAATACGGCGGCGCAAAATACTCGTATGACCCGGCCGGAAAGAATGCCAACAATCCCGTCATACATCCTCCTCCAAACAGCGCGAGCGCGGATCTCTCCGCGCCCGGCTAACCTTCAACCAATACTTACAGTTTCTCGTAGAACTCGCAGGCCGAACACGAGATGTAAATCCCGCCAGGAATGTCGCGCTCGCGGTCTTTCACTCGCTTTACGATGCGCGTAGGCTTGCCGCACTTGGGGCAATCCGTGCTCTTGGTGGTGTCCATGATCTTCTTGCGATCTGCGGTCTTTGCGATCTTCGCCATTTTCTCTCCTGAACAGACTTCGTCCGCAGACGGCTGCGGTCCGGAAATTTTGCTGGTTCGGCAGTAACCTTCAGGCTGGAAGCAAACAGACAGGACCGCGCCCGCCGCGGCGGGCACATGTCTTCAGCCCACGTCCGTTAAGCGGACGGCTTCGACTGCAGGCAGGCGCTTTGTTCCGGGGCCCCCGACAAACGCCGCTTTTGCGTTTGTTGGGGTGGCGGGGCGCCTCTCTCTACTCGCCGGAGTAGCTTCTTCATTTTACATGAGAGGCTTGAATCCCGCTGCCCCCACGCACCTCGAGATATAAAATTGTTTCAATCGCCAGTCGGGAACCAAACACTATGAACTCCAATCGCCCTTCTGCCAAGCGAGTCTCTTGCCTGTTGGCGCTCCTTGTTGTCGCCACCCAGATCTCTGCGGTAACCAGCGCACCCGTGTTCCCCGATCCGGGCAAGCCGCGCAGCATGTCGCGCGACGACCAGCGCCAGCTCGGCCTGCAAGCTGCCGCCCAGGTCTATCAGCAGATGCCAGTGCTGCCCGACTCCAGCCCTGAGACGCAGTACGTACGCAAGCTCGGCGAGAGGCTGGTGGCGACCATCCCGTCACAATATTCGTGGCCGTTTGAGTTCCACGTCATCGCGCAGAGGGAGATCAACGCCTTCGCGCTGCCGGGCGGGCCCATGTTCGTCAACGTCGGAACCATCACCGCCGCCAAGAACGAAGCCGAACTCGCCGGCGTGATGGCGCATGAAATGGCTCATGTTTATATGCAGCACTCCGCCAAGCAGGCGGACAAATCTCAGTGGACTGGACTGCTGGCCGGGCTCGCCGGTGCCGCTCTGGGCGCAACCGTCGGCCAGGGCATGCTAGGCCAACTCGGACAAATGGGAATCGCACTTACCGCGCAAGGCTTCAGCCTCAAGTACTCTCGCTCCGACGAATCTCAAGCTGACGAAGTCGGAGCCATCATCCTTTACAATGCCGGATACAACCCGCAGGCGATGGCTGACTTCTTCAGGACCCTGGCTGCGCAGGGCGGGAAAGTGCCGCCGCAGATTCTCAGCGACCACCCCAACCCCGGCAACCGTGAACAGGCCATCGAAAATGAAATCCGAAACTGGCCGCCAAAGCAGTATGTGACCAACAGCGCTGCCTTCCAGAAGACCAAGCAGCACGCCATGACGGTGAAGACCTATACCGGCGAAGAGATTGCCGCCGGCGCCAAGACTGGGCGGTGGGCTTCGCTCAATAAGCAGAATGGCGCTGTGTTCACCGGAGCGCCCGCACCCGTCAACACCAGCTCCGCCACAACCGCTGGCCCGGCTCCGTCAGTCTCTTCGCAAAGCGTCTTACCCAGCCAGCGCATGATCCACGCCGAACTCGGACCCATGAGTCTCGCCCATCCTGACAACTGGCAGGTCACCATGCCCCGCCAGCAACGGGACTTCGTCACCATCGCTCCGCCCGCCGGAGTCACCCAAGCGGGCGTTGGTTATGGAGTGCTCATCAGCTCAGCCGCTCCTCCCAAGGGTCAGCGCATGAGCATCGACGACATCACCACGGCGCTGGTCGCGGAAATGCAGCAGCAGAACAACCTCAAGCCCACTGGCGGCATGCAGTCCATCTCGATCGCTGGAGTACAAGGCCGCTCCGTCGCCCTGCAATCCACCTCGCCGTTCGCCTCGGCGAGCGGACAGCCGCAGGTTGAGAACGATTGGCTGGTCACGGTTCCGCAGCGCGACGGCTCCATCATCTACTTCATCTTTGTCGCGCCACAAGCAGAGTTCGACCGCTTCCGCCCGGCGTTTGAAAGCATGTTGAAGAGCGTGCAGTTCTAGACTGGCAACGTCAGATTTTTGGGTATTCCATTCTTCGCATACTGCTTGGGACTCGCCCTTCACTGGCAACTGGCTCCTGGCAACTGCTCACCGGCAATTGTTGTAAAATCGCCGCCATGCCCAAATACGTGATTGAGCGCAACATCCCCGGAGTCGGCAACCTTACACCCGCTGAACTGCAGGCCATCTCGCAGAAGTCCTGCGGCGTGCTGAGCAACATGGGCCCCAAGATCCAGTGGATCCAGAGCTACGTTACCGGCGACAAAATCTACTGCATCTACATCGCGCCTGATGAGGCCACGGTTCGCGAACACGCCCGGCAAGGCGGCTTCCCTGCAAACAGCGTCGCCGAAGTCAAGGCCATCATCGACCCCACCACCGCTGAATAGTGTTGGGGGCCTCGCGATGCGATACTTCAAGCAACCCTGAGGAGTGGTGATCGCACATGTTCCAGAAGTACAAGGAAATCATCTTCGGGCTCGCTTTTGGAGTCGGCGCCTTCCTCCTCGATACCGCCATGGACGCCTCGACCTTTGGCAACAGTCTGCCCGACGAAGTGGCCGAGCATCCGGGCATGTTGTTCTATCGGACCATCTTTATCGTCTTGGGTTTGGCGCTAGGCTGGGTGCTCTGGCAACGAAACCGCCGCGAGCGCCAGTTCCGGCAAATCGCCGAAACGCTGCGCCGCGTCCAGCAGGAGTGCGGTAACCAGGGACTGCTATTGCACTCGACGCTGCAAACACTGCTGACGCGAAGTGACCTCCACCTCAGCGAGGAAGCCTCGCGACTGGTGCAAGAGGCGTACCAGAGATCGCAGGAGTTCCAGCGAATCGCCGCGGAGAATACGCCGGATATTGGCGGCTAGGGAGAGGTGCTTGGGGCGCAGTCGACGCGCTAATCCCGCGTGACCTTACGAAATCGAACGAGAGAATGCCCTATTTCGCCGCCGGCTTCGTCAGCCCCTGCGCCTGTAGCCACCAGTAAAACTCATCGATCCAGTGGTCGCTCGTCTTGCCCGGCGTTCGCATTCCGAACCCGTGCCCACCCGCAGCGTAGATGTGTGCCTCGGGCTTGTGCCCCGCGGCCATCAACGCGCTGTAGAACTTCTCGACGTAGCTTAGCACCAGCGGATCGTCCTGCGCCCACGCCATGAACACCGGCGGCAGCTTGGCAGGAATCTTCGGCATCACCCCGAACGGCGCTCCATAAATCGGAGCGGCGTAGTTCGGCCGCAGCGCAGCATCCTCCTGTAGCAGCACTCCGCTCGTCACCATCGCTCCCGCCGAAAATCCCAGGAACACAACTCGATCCGGCGCGACGCCCCACTCCTTCGAGTGCTCCCGCACCAGCTTGATCGCCTGCACCCCGTCCGCAATCCCGTACTTCGCGGCCTCGTCCCAGTTCATGTCCTTCGGAAGTCCTTCGCCCTTCTTCTCCATGATGCGGTATTTCAGCACGAACGCCGCGATGCCCCGCTCGTTCAGCCACTTCGCGACCTCGTTGCCTTCCACATCAACCGCCAGCGCGACAAACGCTCCGCCCGGCGCGATGATCACTCCCGTCCCCGTCGTTTTGCTCTTCTCCGGCAGATACACTGTCAACGTCGGCGTGACTACACCGAACAGCACCGTCCCTGTTCCGGGCACATTGACCGATGTTTCCTTGTACGTCCACTTCTCCGACCCCGGCGCCACTCCCGGCCACAAGTTCACCGTCTGCGCATAGCCACAGCACGCAACCAGCAAAACGCACGCCATCCCCGCGCCAACCCGCCAACTCCGATCCCGCATCCCGTTTCCTCCGCTATTCAGCACACAGCCAACCGACCACTCTACACGGGTTCGACCAGCCCTTGACGTCTCCATGCGATGTAACTGGCTACTGGCAACTGGCGACTGGCCACTCGTCCGCCCGGTTTGACCCTCTTCTCCCCACCCTGCTACCTTCATAAGTTCGTCTTGAGCACCCATTATGGCCATCAAATTCAAAGGCGTTGACTTCCTCGAAATCGACTCACTTCTCTCCGACGACGAGCGCCTCGTGCGCGACAACACCCGCCTCTTCATCGAAGAGAACCTCGTCCCCATCATCGAGCAGTGCAACCGCGACGGACGCTTCCCCAAAGAACTCATCAAGCCCATGGGCGAGCTCGGCTTCTACGGAGCCTCCCTCACCGGATACGGCTGCGCCGGCATGTCCGCCGTCGAATACGGACTCATGACCCAGGAGCTCGAGCGCGGCGACAGCGGCGTGCGCTCCTTCGTCAGCGTGCAGTCCGCCCTGTGCATGTATCCCATCCACGCCTTCGGCAGCGAAGAGCAGAAACAGAAATACCTGCCCAAGATGGCGCTCGGCGAAATCCTCGGCTGCTTCGGCCTCACCGAACCCGACGCCGGCTCCAACCCCGGAGCCATGCGCACCCGCGCCAAAAAAGACGGCGACAGCTACGTCCTCAACGGCGAAAAAATGTGGATCACCTCCGGCTCCATCGCCGACATCGCCATCATCTGGGCCAAGGTCACCGACGAAGACGACCGCATCCGCGGCTTCATCGTCCCCACCGACACCCCCGGCTTCAAGGCCGCCGACGTGCACGGCAAGTGGTCGCTGCGCGCCTCCGTCACCTCCAGCCTCTCGCTGCAAGACGTCCGCATCCCCGCCGACTGCCTCCTGCCCCGGCTCCAAAGGACTCGGCTCGCCCCTCAGTTGCCTCAACCAGGCGCGCTACGGCATCGGCTGGGGAGCCATCGGCGCCGCCATGGCCTGCTACGACTGCTCGCTGCAATACGCGCAGTTCCGCAAGCAGTTCCGCGACATGCCTATCGCCGGCCATCAGCTTGTACAAGAGAAACTAGTCTGGATGATTAGTGAAATTACCAAGGCCCAACTACTCGCACTACAAGTAGGTAGGTTGAAGGATGCGGGCAAGGTAAAGCCCTACCATATCTCTATGCTGAAGCGTAACAACGTCTGGATGGCCCTGGAGTGCGCCCGCATGGGACGCGACATCCTCGGCGGCAACGGCATCGCCGACGAGTACCCCATCTTCCGCCACATGGCCAACCTGGAGTCGGTCAAAACCTACGAAGGCACCCACGACATCCATACCCTGATCATCGGCGAGCACATCACGGGGATTGCGGCGTTCTAGGACGAATCTATGCAAACTCGCCGAGCGAACAGCGAAATTCAAAGGCAACGGCGTGGGGCAATTCAAGCGTCCTAACCTGCTGTCAAGGTCGCCGGATCTCGACGACTGCCTTCGTTAGCGTCGTTTCGACAGGCGTGCAATGTTCATCGCCACACGGGCACGCCTTGAGCCACACCGAATCTCCACTATGTAGATTCTGCTCCACCTTGGTATCCCAATTGCCGTCCTTCTTCTGGGTATCATTGACTGAGTGGTCTAAAGGGTCCGCCTGATTGCTCGGCAGATCCGGTGATACGAATAGTTGCACCACGTAGGTATAACAGTTCTGGCACCAAGGACTCTCCGTGTGCACCGAGATTCTGTAGTTCCCTGTAACCGGCGCCGTGAAGAATCGCGTTGAAGCTCCAGAGTCGCCTGTGAGAGCGATAAGACTGCACTTGCCGTGAAGCTGAACGGGAGCACCTAAATCATAGTGCCAACTGTCGGGCAGGATAACCGTCTCATTCGCCTTCCAGGTGTCCGAGCAGGAATATCCACTTGCATTAACTGCCACATCGACCTGAGCTGTTGGTTGGGTACGCTCAACGAACAACGTCTCAGCAAAGCCTGTCTCGAACGTTTTACCGGGTTCAAAAATCTGTTGATCACTTCGGCCAACTACAGTGCCCCCCGCAATGGGAGAACTCGACACAGAAATTGTTGAAGGGCCAGGGTGAACGTACTGAACGATGAGAGTGCTACGAAGATCGCTTTTTGAAGTCAGGCTGCATAAGAGTCCAGTCTTACCGGTTTGACAAGATTGTTTGCAAGACTCCCAAGCC
The DNA here is from genome assembly GCA_963814165.1 of uncultured Acidobacteriaceae bacterium. GTDB lineage: Bacteria > Acidobacteriota > Terriglobia > Terriglobales > Acidobacteriaceae > DASRAA01. The sequence continues at coordinate 185,655 of CAWFBW010000007.1, forward strand.
CCTACGTTTTCCTTCGGCACAGCAGTACGCAGCTTAGTGTATGAGTCGGTGGCGGTGCTCGTGAAGTGTTCCTGCTTATAGAGGCTTGAACGTGAATCCCGGAACTGGTCCCAGTTGCTATCAAACTTGAAGGGGACGCCCTTAATCGGGATCGTTGCGCTGCCGCTATACTTCTTGCTTAAGTAATCATACGACTGCTGGTCAATGATGTTGAGGGAGTCTAGCGACTCGTTGGAGTTGCTGGTAACCCAGTCGATCGAAGGGATAAGTCAGCGTCGCATCCACAATTCTGTGCTGACGCACTCAAACACAATCCACAGTAAATCACTGCTGAAACAAGCAACCGACACCACCGTCTTGCACGTCAGAAGAGCATGCATTGTTGGCATGGACGAGCACCTCCGGTCTAGTTACAGTGCCCGCCATTTTGCATCGGAGTTTCACTATTGTCAATCACTAAAGCGGGCTGGCTGGTGGCCCACATATCCCGTGGCGGGTGGCCCACGCGCACCCCTTTCATGCCAGAGCTGCACAACTTCTATTAAAGAATTATCACCATTCACCACTAGCGGAGTGAGTTTGGTTTTGTTGTCGCAGCCAATTGCGGCGGGTGGCCCACCCCGTCAACTCATTGTTGTAAATAAACTTACATGAGGGTGGCCCATCCCGCCTTTCTTTTGGCGGGGTGGGGATTTTCGTCCGTCGAGCCAAGGCCCACCCAAGCGAACTGGACCTGGGTGGGCACCGTTGTGTCAGATTTTGCTTATCCGGCGTGCCCGCCCGTTCACTTGAACAGGTGTTGTGCCTCGGTCACGATGATTTTGACCAAGACAAGCAAGAGAGACACTAATGCTGTCAGCTCAATAAGAAGTGCTTTGAGCTCCGAGAAAAGGTGCCTAGGAACTTTCATCGGTCACCTTCCCGATTCCGGGCAAGGTGACCACTCCCCGAATTCGATGATTCATACGTCGCGGCGGGAGTGCCAGACAAGGCAATTCAAGTTTAGAAGTAGCCCGAAGGGCTCAATAGTAACTAAGTAGATTCCTTGTCCAAGTACTTGATTTCACAACAAAAGACGGGCGGCTGGTGGCCCACCTATCCCCATGGCTGGTGGCCCACATCTCTCGTGGCCCATATTTGCCTGTTCCTTTGGCAAATGTGGGTCTTTTTCCATCACCGCGAATGAACTGATTGTGACGCTTTTCCCCGCCAGATAGAATGCTTCTGTGCCTTGGGGACTCTATCGTTTCCACCAATCCCGCCTGCCGCACTTCATCACCTTTACCTGCTACCGAAGGCAGTCTTTTCTAAACACTCCCGCCGTCCGCGATGCATTGTTGAGGATACTGGAACGCACCCGTCTCCGCTACGACTTACTAATATACGGCTTTGTAGTGATGCCCAACCACGTGCATCTGCTCATCTCCGAGCCGAAGCAGGGCACGATTGCAACGGTTATCCAATCGTTGAAGATCGCGTGCGCAAGGTACGCAAAGACCCACATCTGCCAAAAGAAGGCAGATATGGGCCACGACGTACAAGCGAAACCCTTCTGGCAAAGGCGCTATTACGACCGCAACGTCCGCGACCACGAGGAATTCGTCAACGACCTCAAGTACATTCACCGCAACCCGCTTAAACGCGGCCTCGTCAAGAAACCCGAAGACTGGCCGTGGAGTAGCTATCGCCACTACGCCCTCGACGAGCAGGGGATCGTTGCTGTCGAATCCCCTTGGGCAGCCTACAAGCGTAAACACCCATCCGCCGACCGGAATCAACTGTCCCGTATCTGTGCGAAGGATGAATGATGCAATCCCGTTGACCCGCAAAAAAGGACCCACATCTGCCAAAAGAAGGCAGATATCGGGCCACGGCCCCAAAAACAGGCAATTGTAGGCCACGGGATCCTTGCCCTTCAACGATACGCAATGCCGTTCTCTTCCAGCCACTCGCGCGCGACCTGCTCGAAGGCCGCTTCACGGTAACGGTGCCACGAGTCCTCCAGACCCAGCCGTCGAATCGCATCCCTGAACCGGCGAAACGCTCCTGCACCGTGTACCGCCGAATCCAACTCGGCGCGGCATCGGCACTGTTCTTCCTCCAACGCGAAATCCTGCATCATCCGCCATTCGTCGATGTGCACCCGGTCCGGCAGCTCCAGCATCCGGTCGTCTTCGAGCGCCCGCTTGATCTTGGTCAGGATCTCCTTCATCCAATCTGGAGCGGCTTCCCAATCGTCAAGCCCGGCGACCATTGCTTCTTCCTGTCCGAAAGTGACAATCTCTCCCGTGTCCGGATCAAGGTAAGACTGCAGCTCGTCACTTTGCAGGTCGAGCGCTTCGACCACATCGCGCAGAGACACAACCGCCATTGGCCCCCTCCACTTCAGGGAAATTGTACGACCGGTGCCACAGGGTGACTACGCGTTGTTTCATAGATCCGCCTGACCCACATCAGACCGATGGCTCACCCTGTGCTCTCACCGGGATAAGAAAAATGTTGACGAGGGCGTCTTGTCACACAGCCCCGTGTCCCGCGTACTTTCGCCGACCTCTCCGCACGCGATAAACCAGCAATTGTGAGGCAAGAGGATTGGTGTCTCTTGCGTGAATCCGGCGCCGAGGGTTCCGGGACATGAGCTGCTTTGATAACTGGAAAGTAAACGGCGGCATATGCTGGGCGCGACGGTATCCGCGAAATAACTCCTTTGTTTGTAAGATTTTAGATATAAGCCCCTATGCTTACTAGAACTTGGACGCTAGTCGTGCTGTAAGTCATTTGTTTTCAAGATCATGTAGGGGGGAGGGGGTACCTTGTTTTCGCGCAATCACCACCCCATCTGTTGCATCCGATTCAGGATGATCGCGCTGTAGCGGTTCATGCGCTCGGGCCGTCGTTTCAGCGGACCGGGCAGGACCGCAGCTAATCGCGCAGCCTCGTCCCGCCCGACGTTCCGCGCCGGACGTTCCGTAGTAGAGACGGCACGCCGACTCCGCGCCATAAATTCCCGGACCCCACTCGACCACGTTCAGGTAGAGCTCCAGGATGCGCTGCTTGCCAAGCACAAATTCTGCCACCGGAACCAAAGTCGCCTCGGCGCCTTTGCGCACGAAGGACCGGCTCGTTCCGAAAAACAGGTTTTTCACCAGTTGCTGTGTCAGCGTCGAGGCTCCTCGAGTTCGTTCGCCTTCCATGCCGTCCTCGACCGCGATCTGCACCTCGTGCCAGTCGAAACCATGGTGTTGGAAAAAGCGCCCGTCCTCCGCTGCAATCACCGCGTGCTGCAGATTGAGCGAGATCTGATTCAGCGGGACGAACTCATACCGTTTCTGATACGGCTTGCCATGGATCCATGACTGGAACCGGCGCTCGATCTGCAACGCGGTTGTCGGTGGATCGATCCAGCGCGCCGCCACCAGCAGGAGCGCAGCGGCCAACCAAAAAGCCAGCGCACCGGCGACAAGCCATCGCGCGATCGGCCACAGAGACTTCTTCCAACGCCGGATCTTGACGCACTTGATCGGTATGGAGATCACGTTTCAAGAATACTAAGCCGTTCATCGACCCCGAAGATCCGCTATTGGAGCGATGGATTTTGGGCGGGTTGAAAAAGCGATTTTAGCGGGTACCCCCTCCCACGCCCTCTTGAAAACAAAGGATTTACGTCACGACTTGCGTCCAAGTTCTTGCAAACAAATGGACTTATAGGTAAAGTCTTGTAAACACAGGAGTTACTGTCGCAGCACTGTTGCGTGGAACAGACCGCGTATGTTTACGTGTTAGTTATCAAAGAACCTATGAGCCAGCACACTCGAGGCCGGTCGGAGGAGAGAGACACAAATGCCTCGCCTCACATAGAAGGTTTACCGCGCGCGAGGGTGGAGGAAAAGGACATGGGACACAGGCTCATGTGATAGGAGAAAGGGGGGCACCGATGGTGATTTCAAAAATACGTTGATCGATAGGCCAGGGGACCGCTGAAAGGCTCCTCTATTTGGGGCACGACTCAAGGGGCTGCGGAAAGAGTCCAAGAACCAGGTCCCCCAGTGACTAAAGTTGGTGAGGGACGACAAAAACAAGGGGCTTGTACGGCGCAGCTTACAATGCAGACACGAGGAGTTCATGACCACATTCGGCAATTCTTTGTCTTCCGTAGCCCGTAAGACCGCAATTTTTCTTCTGCTTGCCTCGCTTAGCTTGTGTGCCGCCGTCGCTCAACAGCTCGCCTCGCCCGACAAGAACCTCGCCCTGACGTTTGCGCTCTCGAAGCAAGGCCAGCCCGAGTACTCCCTTGTCTACAAAGGCAAAGTTGTCCTCAAGCCGAGCCTGATGGGCTTCGAACTTCTCAAAGCCAAGCCTCTGACCACCGGCTTCACCGTCGTCAAGCAAGACACGCGCACCTTCGACGAAACCTGGAAGCCGGTTTGGGGCCAGGAGAGCGAGATCCGCAATCACTACAACGAACTCGCCGTTACCCTGAAGCAGCCCGAGACCGACCGCATCGTGGTCATTCGTTTCCGCCTCTTCAACGACGGGCTCGGTTTCCGCTACGAGTTCCCTGAACAGGAAGACCTGAAGGCGTTCACCCTCACAGACGAAGTCACGCAGTTCGCGCTCTCGGGCGACAACAAGGCATGGTGGCTCCCCGGCGACCTCGACACCGAGGAATACAGCACGGTCACATCAAACCTCTCTGAGGTGCGTGCGAAGTTCAAAGGCGGCGTAGGCGAAAACGCCTCGCAGCATCCGCTCGCTCCCACCGGCATGCAAACGCCGCTGATGATGAAGTCGAAAGACGGCCTCTACATCAACATTCACGAGGCCGCGCTCATCAACTATTCCGCCATGAACGTCATGCTGGACGACAGCAACTACGTCCTGACGACCTATCTCACGCCCGACGCGCGCGGCAACAAAGCCTACCTGCAGGCTCCCTGCGTCACCCCATGGCGCACGGTCGTTGTCAGCGACAAGGCAGGCGACATCCTGCTCTCGCGCCTGATCCTGAACCTCAACGAGCCGACCAAATTCCAGGACACCTCATGGATCAAGCCGACCAAGTTCGTCGGCGTCTGGTGGGAGATGATCACCGGCAAGAGCACCTGGTCTTATTCCGACGCGACCAACGTGCAACTCGGCGTCACCGACTTCACCAAGCTGCAGCCCAACGGCCGCCACGGAGCCAACACGCAGAACGTCAAGAAGTACATTGATTTCGCCGCCGCCAATGGAATCGGCGCGGTACTGGTCGAAGGCTGGAATGTCGGCTGGGAAGACTGGTTCGGCAACGAGAAGGACTACGTCTTCGATTTCCTCACGCCCTACCCTGACTTCAACGTGCAGGAGCTTCACCAGTACGCCGCGTCGAAGGGCGTGAAGCTCATCATGCACCACGAGACTTCGGGCTCCACGCGCAACTACGAGCGCCACATGGATGCCGCCTATCAGTTCATGAATGACAATGGCTACGACACGGTGAAAACCGGATACGTCGGCAACATCCTTCCGCGCGGCGAATATCACTACGGGCAGTGGACCGTCGATCACTACAACTACGTGGTCCAAGAGGCGGCGAAATACAAGATCATGATCGATGCCCACGAGGCTGTACACATGACAGGCCTCTCTCGCACCTGGCCGAACCTGATGGCGCAAGAATCTGCGCGCGGCACAGAGTTCGAAGCCTTCGGCGGCAACAACCCCGACCACACCACCATTCTTCCCTTCACGCGCCTCATGGGCGGACCGATGGATTACACGCCCGGCATCTTCGAGATGAAGATCGAGAAGTTCAGCCCCAAGAACAAGTCCTGGGTGCACAGCACGCTCGCCCGGCAACTCGCGCTATACGTGACCATGTACTCGCCCATCCAGATGGTGGCTGACTTCCCCGAGCACTACCAGCAGTTCCCTGACGCGTTCCAGTTCATCAAAGATGTCGCGGTGGATTGGGACAAAACGCTTGTGCTCGAAGCCGAGCCCGGCGACTACATCACCTACGCGCGCAAAGCAAAAGGCACCGAAAACTGGTTCGTCGGCCGCACCAACGATGAGGAGCCGCGCGAGTCGAAGATCTCGCTCGCCTTTCTCGATCCCGGCAGGCAGTACACGGCGACGATTTATTCCGACGCGCCGACCGCGCACTACGAGACGAATCCGCAGGCATACGTCATCAAGAAGATGGTTGTTACCAACCAAACCAACTTGACGCTGAAATGTGCGCCGGGCGGCGGCTACGCCATCAGCATCTTCCCGGAGGCGCAGCACTAGGCGAGTGCTCCACGAGCGGATGGGTCACTTGATTTCGCGCTCGTGGCCCCACTCATTCCAGCGGCGCGTCGTTCGGTCTCAGAGGGTGGCGGTTCAGGAAATCGCTGCGGCCCAGAATCTACCCAAGGATGGCCCGTGTAATCCCCTGCCACCATGCGGGATTCACCCTCCACAGGTACACGGCAATACCCTGTCCGATGATCAACAAAGGCAGTGCATGCCGATACACCTTGTGGACGCTCCCATCTACCACCAGATCGCGACCGACGCCGAGCAGGATCAAGCAGTCCAGAGCCGGAAAGAAGAGGCTGTTATCAAAGATGAATGCAAAGCGTCCAACTGCGGCGTCCATGAGACCGCAACTGGCGATAAACACAAGCCGCTTGTGATAGTCCGGCTTCTTCCTCCAATAAATTGCGAGTGCAATGAGGGCACCGAAGGCGATCATGTCGTAAAACGGAATCGCGATGAACTGCGCCACATCCGTCTGGTGGAGTACCACCATGTCAAACCGGGTCATGATGGGTGCGATGCTGAAGCCCAGAACCACCATGACTGCAGCCAGTCCGGCTCCAAACCATCCCAGCAGGCGGTGTACGCTCACTTTGCGCACCCGCACCAACGCGGACTGCGTTATGAAAAACACGACCCAAGTCGAAAACGCGGCGCCGTGGAACCACAACAGCAACGGCCTCGGCGGATTGGCGTGAATGAGGCTGGCGTTGACGGTCCGGCTGAAGCCCCACACCACAAGCCCGGCGAACACAAGCGACATCGACAAATAGAAATACCGGGTCAAAAACACACGCAGCGGCATCGTAGTGCTCGATGGTTCTCCCGGCGCAAGAATTTCCCTTCCGGCAAAACTCGACACGTATGCTCCTTAAAGTGCTTCTGTAGATTCCTGGGGTGGTAGTTCCAATACATTAGCCGCAGTCGCTCCCTAGCGCAATGGAATTCTCTTCACTGCCTGGGTTGCCGCGTGCGTGTATGCTTATTGGTTTCGCGGGAGCGATGGGCGGGACTGCCCTTCCCTCACTCCGGCCAATTCATCACGCCCGGCGATATGTATAACTCGGGCTACTGCCTCGACGGAGACTAAATGCCAGCCAAGACGAAGAGTCAGCCCAATCCAGCAAGCGAATCCCGCTCTCGCGTCACCCGCAACAATTTCGAGTCCGACCTCGCTCTGGAATTCTTGCGCGTTGTCGAAGACGCTGCAATTGCTTCTGCCAAGACCATGGGACAGGGTGACCGCAAGCGCGCTGACCAGGTGGCCACCGAAACCATGCGCTCGGTCATGGATTCCGTCCCCATGGACGGCACCATCGTCATCGGCGAGGGCGAACGCGACGAAGCGCCCATGCTGTACATCGGCGAGAAAGTCGGCAAGCACGACGGCGGCGAGTACCCGGAAGTGGACATCGCGGTCGATCCCCTCGAGGGCACAAACCTCTGCGCGAACGGATTGCCCGGTGCAATCACCGTCCTGGCCGCATCCGAGCGCGGCGGCTTGCTTCACGCTCCCGATTGCTACATGGAGAAAATGGTGGTCGGCCCATCCTGCAAAGGCATGGTCGATCTCGAAGCTCCCGTGGGCCACAATCTAGCCGTCATCGCGAAGGTGCTCGGCCGCAAGATCGAAGACCTGGTCATCGTGATCCTTGACCGCCCGCGCCATGAGCGCCTGATCACCGACGTTCGCAAGGCAGGCGCTCGCATTCTGTTAATTTCTGACGGTGACCTTTCTCCGGGTGTTGCTGCGGCCATGCTCGGCTCCGGCGTGCATGCAGTCATGGGGGCTGGCGGCGCGCCCGAAGGTGTCGTCACTGCTGCTGCCATTCGCTGCCTCAACGGATACATGGTCGGGCGGCTCACCGGCTACACCCCCGAGCAGGCCGAGCGGATGCCTGACATGGGCATCAAAGATCCGAAGCGGATTTACACTGCCGAAGAACTGGCCCCCGGCAAGAACATCGTGTTTGCCGCCACCGGGGTCACGGACGGCCCGCTGCTCAAGGGTGTGCGCTTCTACGGCGATGGCATTAGCACCACTTCGCTGGTTATGAAGCTGACCAACCGCAAAGTGCGCTTCATCGAGACCATTCACGTCAGCAAGAATCCCGACGCGAAGGTCCGCATCCCGTAGGTGACAGGGAATGCCCGAACGCTCCGGCCCTTCTTCGGAAGCGCCGCCTGCGTTACCTGCCTCATTCCACTCCGGTCCTGAAACTCACGCGCACTTCTATTTCCTGCTTGACAGGTTGCGTTCAGGAGTACACTTTTCTTAGAGCAACGTAGCTGCGCCACTGAAAGCGTTCCTTGTAGAGGTACTCATGAACGTTCATTTCAGTTACAAGATTTCCAAAACCGCTGACCTCGAAAAACAAGTCAAACTACAACTGCAAAAACTGAACAAGTACCTTCAGGTGTTTCGTCCTGACCTTGTACACATCAAGGGCATCGTCGAGGAGAACTCCCCGCGCGAGGGTATCGTCGTGTCCCTGAACCTGCGCTTGCCCTCCGGACAGATGGCTGCACAGGAGAAGAGCCCCGTGGCCGCCACCGCCATCAGGGCCGCCTTCGACGCGCTCACCGGGCAGTTGAAGCATCACAAACAGGTGCTGCGAAGTAAGCACAAATGGGTTCGTCGCCGCGACATTGGCCACCGCGATGCCGAGATTGCCTCGTTCGAGAACACCATCGCCCTGGTACGGCCCGAGACGGTCTCAGCCGTTGACATCACTGGCTACATCGACGTCAATCTGCCGCGCCTGGAGCGATTCGTCGCGCGCCAGATCGCCTACCGTGAAAGCCTTGGCGAATTGTCCCCCGGCCATGTCGCACCCGACGAGGTGGTTGCCGAAGCCATTGCCACCGCGCTGAGCGACGATCTGGAAAGACCCGAACGAGTCAAGATCGAGCCCTGGCTGTATCGCCTGGCACGGGAGGCCATCGATCGCGTCGCCGCCGGCGACGGCGAACTGGGCGAAGTCTCATTTGAGCACCGCCATGGCGAGCCCAACGTGCAGGCCAGCGACGAGGCCCGACTCCAGTTCCATCAACCCGACGGTGGATTGCTCGAGGAAGACATCATTGCCGACGGTCATGCCGACAATCCCGAGCAGTTGGCCGCGCGCCAGGAGTTGATCAAGCTCGTCCAACTCGCGCTCAACGGCGCCCGACGGTCCGAACGCGAAATCTTCATCCTTCATGCCGTCGAAGGTTTCACCCAGGACGAAATTGCTGTCATCACCAACCACACCCTGGAGGAGGTGCGTGCGTCCATCGGCAAAGCGCGCCAACACCTGCAACGTGCCTTGCCCATCAAGGATCTGTTCAAAGAGAAGCTCGTGGAGTTCTCTCACAGCACGTGAAACTGGCTGCCCATGGGCGGCCCCTTGGGACTTGCAATCCAAACCAATGCAGGAGAATCGGAATGATCACAAGAGCTGATATTCGAGAGCTCGCTAATTTCCATTCGCCGGAAGGCTGCGCGGTCACGTTTTACTACCAGCCCACAACCCCGGCCAACCGCTCTCACCGCGATGAATCCATCAGGGTCAAGGACCTGGTCAACAACGCTTTCCGCGAGGCGGAGAAAGATGGCGGCCGCCACAAATCCGCCGCAGCCGACCTGCAGCGCATTCTCGAGATGGCCGAGGCGCTGCGTAACAATGGCCGCAAAGCCAAGGCGGTGTTCGCCTGCGCCGCGAGCGGATTCTGGCGGGAGTTCGACCTTCCGACCCGCCTGCCCAAAACCAATCTCGTCCTCAACCGGCGCTTTCACCTCAAGCCACTGGCTGCCATCTTTGACGGCATGCAGCACGCCTGCGTCGCCCTGGTCGATCGCAGCAAGGCGCGGGTCTTCGAGATCACCGACGGCATCATCGTCGAGAAGCTCGACTTCATCAACGAGCTCACACGCCGCGGCCGCAGTGACGGATGGGGTGGCTATGATGCCGGCCACGTCGAGCGCCGTGTCGCCAACGAGACTATGCAGCATTTCAAGATCGTCTCTGAAGCCATCACTGGCCACTTCCAGGGCGGCGGCTGCGAGAAGCTGCTCATCGGCTGTCACGACGACATCTGGTCCGACTTCGAGCCACAGCTTCACTCGTATGTGCGACAACGCCTGGTAGGTCGCTTCCGCATCGACCCGAAAACCGCCACCGAGCGCGAAGTCTACGAAATGGCCACGGAGCTTCTGGCGAGCCACGACAACGAGCGCAAACAGGAAATGATCACCAACGTGATTGGCGAGGCACATCGCAACGGCCTCGGCGCCATCGGACTGCGCCGCGTGCTGCGCTCCATTGAAGCCGGCGAAGTGGACACGTTGATGATCGCCTCCAACTTCAATGCGCCCGGCGTGAAGTGCTACAACTGTGGCCACATGGACCTGCACATCGCGCCCACGTGCGTCATGTGCGGTAAGCCCAACACCGAACTTGAGGACCTCGGCGACGCCATCGTTGGACACGCCATTCGCCACGGACTTGACTTGGTGTACATCGGCGACGACGAGCAGTTCGACAAGATCGGCCGCATCGCGGCACTGCTCCGCTTCCGCGCCGACCAAAGCACGCCAGCCAAAGTCGCGGTCTGAAAATGGGAAGTCTCATTAGGTGCCCTACCCTTATCGTCCCCGCCAAGGGACGATAGGGTGGGATACCAACTCCCACGGACTTGTTTCCCATGCGATTCCTGGTCATCGCCCTCGTACTCTCGGTCGGCATCTTTGGTCAGGCCCCAAAGCCCATACCGGCCGCGGACGCCACCCGTGTCGCCGAGTTCTATCGCCTCGCCGATCAAATTCAAGACAAGGTTTGGCAGGGTTGGAGCAAAACGCCCGCTCCACTGTTGTTGGTTACCTCCGACACTGAATATCTCACTCACTTCCCAGCTCCGCCGAAAGACTTCCAGATGCTCGGCGACGACCTCTACGCCCGCCCGCGTCAATTCGCTACTAACTTGCAGGCTACGTTTCCCGCCTTTGGCCCGCCCGCAGTCATCGTTATTGGCGAGCCGGCCGCCACATCGGCCAAAACCAGCACGCCCTGGCTCATCACCGTCATGCATGAGCACTTTCACCAGCTGCAATACAGTCAGCCCGGTTACTACCAGGCTGTCGAAGATCTCGGCCTCGGCAAGGGCGAGAAGACCGGCATGTGGATGCTCAACTATCCCTTCCCCTACGATGATCCCGAGACCGCGCAGTCGTTCGCCCATCTTCGCGACACGCTGCTCGCCGCGCTCGCCGAAGTGGATCGTCAGAAGTTTGACCCGCTGGCCAAGGCTTATCTCAAGGAGCGCAAGATGTTTCTGGCGCAATTCCTGCCCGGCGATCGCAAGTACTTCAGCTTCCAGCTTTGGCAGGAAGGAGTCGCCCGCTACGTGCAAATCAAATCTGCCGAGGCCGCCGCCGACTACCAGCCCACCGCTGCATTCGCTGCGCTGCCCGACTACAGCCCCTTCAGCACCTACGCGCTTACCGTGCGCTCACGTACGCTCAACGAGCTGAAGAGCGTTGATCTTGCGCAGTCCAAGCGCGAGTCGTTCTATTCGTTTGGCGCAGCCGAATGTCTGCTTCTCGACCGCATCAACCCGGAATGGCAGGCTGAATACTTCCAGCACCTCCTTACCACCGACCCTCTCTTCCCCGCAGTTCGCTAGCACCCGAGAGTTGGTAGCTACGCTCAATGATGCGAAACCTCCTGGCGCGGGCCAGCAGCGCTTCCAAAGCTGCCGTGCCTCAGCGTCTCTGTGGTGAAGATTTTGCAATTCCCCGTGCTATCCTTCCTCTTCTTATGGAGATGCCATGAAATTTACTCGCCGCGATTTTCTTGCCACCACCGCAGTCGCGTCTGCTTCCCTTGCCCTCGATCTTCAAGCCCAACAGGCGCCAGGCTATAAGACTCCTGCGCCGGGCCCCAAGCCAAAATCTCCGGTTATGATCTGCGCGGCCAATGGCTACAACTATCTCGACCGCGGCTACGCTGTGCTCTCGGCAGGCGGAGACACACTCGATGCCGTCATGCAGGTCATCACCGGCCCGGAAGACGATCCTAACGACGATAGCGTCGGACTCGGTGGCCTCCCCAACGAGGAGTGCGTGGTTGAACTCGATTCGTGCTGCATGCATGGGCCGACTCGCATGGCCGGCTCTGTCGCCGGCGTCCACGACATCAAGAACGTCTCGCTGCTCGCCAAGACGGTAATGGAGCATTCCGGCCACGTCATGCTCGTTGGCGAAGGCGCGTCGCACTTCGGCAACCTCATGGGATTCCCCAAGGAGAACCTGCTCACCGAGCCTTCGCGCAAGACCTGGCAACTCTGGCGCGAGACCATGTCCACCGACGACTGGTGGGGGCCCGGCCTTGCCAGCCCGAACTTCAAGTTCCCCGATACCGGCGGTGACGTAACCGAACTGCAGCAACAGCTCATCGAGAAGATGGAAAAGCTGGCGGCGAAGATCGGCATCGAGCCGGAGCGCCGCATGGCCGCTATTGAGCACGTGCTGAAGCCGCCCACCGGCACCATCAATTGTTCGTCGGTCAATGAGAAGGGTGAGATGTCAAGCGCGACCACCACCAGCGGACTGGCTTGGAAGATTCCCGGACGCGCGGGCGACTCGCCCATCATCGGCGCGGGCTGCTATTGCGACCAGGACGTGGGCGCCGCCGGGGCGACTGGTAACGGGGAAGAAAACATCAAGATTTGCGGCGCACATACCATCGTCGAAAACATGCGCCATGGCATGTCGCCCGAAGAAGCTGGCATGGACGCTCTCAAGCGCATCATCCGCAACTACAACGGCGACATGCACAAGCTGCGGTACATGGACATGACGTTCTACATCCTGCGTAACGACGGTGTGTATTCGTGCGTGTCTTTGTGGGCAGGCCCGGCCGATCATCCCCGCCGGTTTGCGGTTTGCGACGCTAAGGGTAAACGCTATGAAAAGGCCATGCCGATTTTCCAGGGTGCGTCATTGGGCTGGCCTCCTATGCCGGGCGGAAGAAGATTGAAGCCGGAACAGAAGTAAGGGCACAGAATTCTAGGCCTGAGCTGCACGTTATGCTAAGCTCACTGACCTGATGGGAATTTCGTCTCCTGAGCCGCCAAATCAGATACCTGCAGAGCCATCCAGCGACCGTGTATTTCGTTCGATAACGAGAGTGGGAGCCGTCGTGGCTGCCTTCACCGGCGGAGTTGTCGGGTTGGTGGCTTTTTTCAACCTTGGATCTGAGGTTGTGTTGCCCTCCCTGTACCTGGCCGCACTCCTTATTCTCAGTTATTTGGCTCTCGCTAATAAGAGAGCCTGGATAAGAGCTGGTTCGCTATCGGTATTTGCCGTTGTTGGGATGCTGGCGGTAATATTGTACTATGTCTTCCTCTGGCCGCGTTTAATTCTGTTCCGTTTTTATGGGATAAGCGTATCGCCGACAATAGCACTGTTGAGCTTTGCCGCCGAATTCATCATGTTTGGCTACCTAGCAAGCACCGCGCGAGGGCGGAGCCTGCGCGTTCTTTATTGGAGTATTGTGGCGATTCTGGTCTGCGTCGTGATTGCTGGAGAAACAGTTGTCGCCCACCTTAAGTGGGATTGAGTCACTTCTCGCTATCTCACGCTCACGCGCCTCTACACCGCCACCGTCACCGTGGTCTCCGTCCGCGTCACCGGCCGATACAGCGTGTCCCGCTCAAACGGCACGCGTCCCGCCTCAGTAATGAGCCGAATCAGGTCTTGCCGCGAAAGTCCTTGCGGCGTAGTCGCACCGGCGTCGTGGTAGATCTTCTCTTCCACGACAGTACCGTCGATGTCGTCGGCGCCGAAACGCAGCGTGATCTGCGCCATCTTCGGCGTCACCATCTGCCAGTACGACTTGATGTGTGGGAAGTTGTCCAGCACCAGCCGCGAAACCGCGATCTGCTTCAGGTCCAACATGCCTGTGGTCTTCGGAAGGTGTTGCAGCGGCGTGTTCTCCGGGTGGAACGCCAGCGGAATGAACGTCTGAAAGCCGTGCGTGTCATCCTGCAGCGCGCGCAGCTTCAGCAGGTGGTCCACGCGGTCTTCGTCGCTCTCGATGTGCCCGTAGAGCATTGTCGCGTTCGACTTGAGGCCCACTTCATGCGCCGTCCGCGCAATCGCCAGCCAGTCGTCGCCATCAATTTTGTGGTCGCAGATGATATGCCGCACCCGGTCACTGAAAATCTCCGCTCCCCCGCCTGGCATCGAATCCAGCCCCGCTTTTTTCAGCTTCACCAGCACTTCACGCGGCGTCATCTTCCCGATCTTGGCAAAGAATGAAATCTCCACCATGGTGAAGCCCTTCAGGTGCACCTGCGGGAAGCGCTGCTTCAGCCCGGCAATCATATCGGGGTAATACGAGAATGGCAGGTCGGCATGCAGTCCGCCGACAATGTGGAACTCCGTCACCGCCTCTGTGTACCCGGTAGCAGCGGTGTCCCAAACTTCCTGCAGCGCCATCGTGTACGCGCCGGGAGTGTCCTTCTTGCGTCCAAACGCGCACAGCCGGCAGGCAGCCACGCAAACGTTCGTGTAGTTAATGTGGCGGTTGACGTTGAAGTAGGCAATATCGCCGTGCATGCGTTCGCGCACGTGGTTCGCCAGCCACCCAATCGCCAGGATGTCTCCCGAACGGTACAGCGCAACGGCGTCGTCTTCCGACAGCCGCTCCTGCGCCATCACCTTCTCGGCAATGGGCTTTAGCCGCGCATCATCGGTCTGAAAGGGATGCTGCGTCTTGCCAGCGAGCGTCTGTTCTACAGTTGCCATTCGTTCAATAATAACGCAGCGCGGCGGCGAAATCACAGGCGGTTGTGACGCGAACTTTACCGCCCCACCATCACGTCCGCAGCGATAAACACGAGAAACCCCATCGAGATAAGCCCGTTCATCGTGAAGAAAGCGGCATTCACCCGGCTCAGGTCGTCGTGCTTCACCAGCGAGTGCTCGTAGATCAGCAATATCGCCACAATCGCTACGCCTGCCATCGCGATCGTGCCCAGCCCGAACGCCACGATCATCGCCGCCAGCAGTACCACCGTGATCACGTGAAACACCCGCGCAATCCACAGCGCCTTTCGTATCCCGAATGCCTTCGGTACCGAATACACCCCGAAGCTGTGATCGAATTCAAGATCCTGGCAGCTATAAAGGATGTCGAAGCCCGCTCCCCAGAACACGACGGCGCCGGTCAGCAGCAGGATTCGCGGATCGAACGAGCCCCGCACCGCAATCCACGCGGCCGCCGGCGCGATGCCCATCGCCAGACCCAACACTACGTGAGCCCACCGCGTAAACCTCTTGGTGAACGAATAGAAAAAGACAATCGCCAGCGCCACAGGCGACAAATAGAACGCGAGTGGATTCAGCTGCCACGCCGCCAACACGAGCGCCAAGGACGTGACCACCACGAACCCCATCACGAACTGTTTCGACAGTTTCCCGGCAGGTAGAGCGCGAATCTTTGTACGGGGGTTTTCCGCGTCAATATCAGCATCCACCAAGCGATTGAACGCCATGGCCGCCGAGCGCGCGGCGACTAGCGCCACGATGATCCATATCGAAGTGTGCAGGTTAGGAACACCTCTGGCCGCCAGCACTGCGCCCGTCAGCCCAAACGGCAGCGTGAGCACCGAGTGCTCCCACTTGATCATCTCCAGAGTGGTGCCGGTATTGCGAACAATGTTCTGAAGCACAGCCACCATTCGATTCTACCGTCTCACGCTACGAAAAATTGAGTATGGGTGCCCCGCCGTCCGCCGTTCGCTTTTCGCGGTTTGCGTTCGGCCTTTTAGCCCCTGGCTGATTGCTCGCACCGAGTAACGGGTGACGAGTAATGTGCTAGGAGTTCGTCCGCTCGTGTGACCACTGACAGCTGTCTACTGGCAACTCTTTCAACCGCTCCCCTGTGCGAGCGGACGCTGCGCCCACTTCCGCTCCCACGCCGGGACTGTCACGGCCTCGGTCACCAGCGCCGGCTTCAGCGCCCAGCACACCACCCGCGTCCCAAACGGAAGATTGATGTAGTGCATCAGGTGACGCTCTCCGTCCAGCAGCGCCGTCATCGCGCCATTCGCCATCCGCGATGGGTGCGGATAATGCTCGTGGCTGCTAATCGACTTGTGAAAGATGTTCTTCGCCACCCGACCCACGACCATCGGCACAAACGCACTGGCCACAAAATACGACGCGCGGTGCACCTGGAGCCCGCATGTCGTCACCTTCCGCCGCAACTCGCTCACCGTGTAGCGCCGCTGATGTCCGCGGGCCTCATCGTCCTCGCCCCACAAAAACGAATACGCCGGGACGGTCAGGCACAGGAGTCCGCCGTCTTTCAATACCCGCCGCATCTCCCTCAGGGCCGCCATGTCGTCGGTGCTCGATTGCAGCATGTCGCCCGCAACAATTGCATCGAACGAATTCGACGCCAGTGCCAGTTCTTCAGGACGCGAGCACACCAGGTTGGCATCGCCCTCGATTTGCCGGAACGCCAGCGCCTTCAGCGAGACGTGCACATTGCACGCACGGTACAGCGGCGATTCGTCGAACTCTAACTGCGCCGAGCATCCCAGGTCGAGCACCCGCGCCTCGCGTTTGCCGTGCACCGCCTGCACCACGGCCTCGCGCAGCAATGAGCGTCGCGAGCGGTACCACCACGATTCGCTCTCGCGCCGCAGTTCCTCGAATTCGGAGCGCTCATCCATGGTTGACACGCATTTTACGGCACGTCTGCAACTCGCCGGAGATCATTAGGAGCCCCATCCTATTCTCTTTTTTGAGGCGAAGGTTGGGATCACGACTCCCCACGTGCTAATGCCTCCCGAAAATACTCCAACGACCTCTCCAGCCCCTCGCGCAACTCCACCTTCGGGTCCCACCCCAACAGTTCCCTAGCCTTCGTAACGTCCGGCCGCCTCCGCTTCGGATCATCCAGCGGTAGAGGCTCAAACCGCACGGTGCTCTTTGACCCTGTCACCTCCAGCACAATCTGCGCGCACTCCAGCAGGGTGACCTCGCGCGGGTTCCCAATATTCACCGGCAAGTGTTCGGTGGCCTTCGACAGCGCCACGATTCCCGCAATCTCGTCGCTGACATAGCAGAAGCTGCGCGTCTGCCGGCCGTCGCCGTACACCGTGAGGGCTTCGCCCCGCAGCGCCTGCTTCATGAAGTTCGAAATCACCCGCCCATCATTGATCTGCAGCCGGGGCCCGTACGTGTTAAAGATACGCACAATCCTCGTGTCCAAGTGATGGTAGCGGTGATACGCCATCGTCACCGCCTCGGCAAACCGCTTGGCCTCGTCGTACACTGAGCGCGGCCCTACCGGATTCACGTTGCCCCAGTAGCTCTCGCTCTGCGGTTGCTCCATGGGATCGCCATAACACTCCGACGTCGAAGCCAGCAGAAACTTCGCATCATACTGGCGCGCAATATCCAAGCAGTTCAGCGTTCCCGCCGACCCCGCTTGCAGTGTCTCAATGCCGTGCTTCAGGTAATCCACCGGGCTCGCCGGCGAGGCGAAATGAAAAACGTAATCCACCTTGCCAGGATCGAACGAGCGGCACACATCCTGCTCCACAAACTCGAATCGTGCCTCATCCAGCAGATGTTCGAGGTTCTCCATCCGCCCCGTCAGCAGGTTGTCGGCGCAAACCACCGAGTGCCCTTCCGCCAGCATCGCATCGCACAAATGCGACCCTAGAAATCCCGCACCGCCAGTAATCAAAACCCGCATCAGCAGCCCTCAGTCTCCACTCCGCGACAAATCTTACTCCTAGCCTCACCCTCCTGATGTGCCACCTATCACATCCGCAGTGACCTTCCCTACTTATAATGATCCGTTCCAACAGGCACGCTTATGGCTGACCGCCAATCCGACCTCCTCATCATCGGCGCGGGCATCGTCGGGCTCGCCACCGCGCTCGACTACACACGTCGCTTCCCCGGCCACCGGCTCATCGTCGTCGAGAAAGAAGACCGGGTTGCGGCCCATCAAACCGGACACAACTCTGGAGTCATCCACTCCGGCCTCTATTACCGCACCGGGTCGCTCAAGGCACGCAACTGCGTTGCTGGATCCGCCTCCATGAAGATCTTTTGCGCTGAGCACGGCATTCCTTACGAGGAGTGCGGCAAGCTCGTCGTCGCAACCGCTACGGAAGAAGTTCCGCGTCTTTCGCAATTGCATGAGCGAGGCATTGCCAACGGAGTACTCGGACTGCGCCTGCTTCATCGCGACGAATTTCGCGAGCTCGAACCCCATTGCGAGGGCATCTGCGCTCTGCACGTCCCCTCCACCGGAATTGTGGACTACAAAGACGTCGCCAACAAGTACGCCGAGCTAATCGAACGCGCGGGGGGCGAGACCGTCTTTCACGCCAAGGTCATCGGCCTTCGCGATGATGGTGACTCCAACATCGTCGAGACCACTGCCGGAAGCTTTCGAGCACGATATGTGATTAACTGCGCAGGGCTTTACAGTGATGCCATCACGCGAATGGCGGGATGCAAGACCGACCTCGAGATCATTCCCTTTCGCGGCGAGTATTACGAGATCAAACCCGAGCGCCGCTTCTTGGTTCGCAATCCTATCTACCCTGTGCCCGATCCGCGCTTCCCCTTCCTCGGAGTCCACTTCACACGTCACGTGGATGGCAGTGTTGAAGCCGGTCCGAACGCGCTACTGGCCTCTCGTCGAGAGGGTTACACCGGCACCGATCCCGATCTCACCGAGGCGATCGAAATGCTGCAATGGCCGGGCTTCTGGAAGATGGCGCGCAAGTACTGGAAGATGGGCGCAGCCGAACAGTTCCGCTCCTGGCTCAAGCCCGCCTTCACCCGCGCCCTGCAGCAGATGGTCCCCAACCTCTCCGCTGACGACCTCGTGCCCGGAGGCTCAGGCGTGCGCGCCCAGGCCGTCGACCGCCATGGCAATCTTGTTGACGACTTCCACTTCGTCCACTCTCGCCGCATGATCCACGTCTGCAATGTCCCCTCGCCCGCAGCTACTGCCTCGCTCGAAATAGGGAGAGAGGTAGTGGATATGTTGGTGAACTGCTTCGAACTGCATCCCGACAAGCCTTCCACGAACTAGCCGAAGCTCTCTCCTCTCTTGGGAGACAGCTTCACTGATCGGCTTCGCGTGCCGAATTCATCCTGTGGCAATCAGACATTCATTCAGCGTTAACGACGATGCCCCATCATCGGCATCAAGCGCGGTAGCCAGGCAGCCGAGGGAAGGGGGTGGCACTTCGCGATTCTGGAGCCGGCGATTCCATCAAGTAGCAAGCTCTCGTATTCCTCCCGGCAGGGATTGTCCGGGATGACCGCCCCACTGTCGATTCGCCGAAAGATCACCAAAGGATCTTCTATGCAAATTCTTCGCCCCATCGTTAGGTTTAGCTGGAGACTGGCTCCGTCCCTCTTGCTGCTCGCTTCCCTGGCACCTGCTTGTATTCAACTGGCTGCCCAAAGTCCCGACCCAGTCGTGCTGTCGTTCTCCACGCTCGGCGACTCGCGGCAAGACCCCACGGCTCCAGATCCGACGACTCTCCCCGTCTCGGCGCAGGACAAGATCTGGTTGCAGAACACCAAGGCCTGGTCGCGCATCCTGAACACGATTCAGTCGACGCAATCCCGCCGCCGGCGTGCCCGATCTGGTCTTCTTCAACGGCGACATGATCATGGGATATGGCGATGCCTCCGTTCCCCAAAACAACACGACTGTCTCGGGCATCGTGAATTCGGACCTGATGGCGTTCTATCGTCAGTACGGCTTCTGGCGGGGAATGGTGGCAGGGCCGATGGAGACCACGCTGTATGTGGTGCCGGTACCCGGCAACCATGAGACGCAATGCAAGGCTTGCGGCAAGATCGCACTGCCGCAGAACGAGGATGCATGGCGCGCCAACATGGGTGATCTGATCCTGGACACGGCGCGTTTCCAGAAACTGTTCGGCGTACAACCCGCCAACATAAACACCGGCGACAACAGCTCGCTGGACAACCTGACGAGCGATCAGAGCAAGCTGAGCTACAGCTTCGATCTCGCGGGCTCGCATTTCGTGGTGATTAATACCGACCCGGCCAACAACGATGCCCACGCTCCAGTGCAGTTCTTGTCGGCTGACCTGGCGGCGGCAGCAGGACGAGGAATCAAGAACATCTTTGTCTTTGGGCACAAGCCCGCCTACACCTACTACTACGGCAAAAACACGCAGTTGCCGGCGGCGCCGGCGGGCCTGGACAACTTTCCGGCGGCCCGCGACCAGTTCTGGAGCGTGATCCAGAAGTATGGCGCCGTTTACTTCTGCGGCCACGAGCACATTTTCAACATCTCGCATCCTCACGGGCCCAACGGCGACACTGCGTGGCAGGTGCTGGTTGGCTCGGGCGGCTCGCCTTTCGAGGCGTTGCCCACCGACGTTACAATCAATCCGCAGACCGATCGCGATTACGCCTGGGTGACGGTAAACGTCCAGCAGAGCGGACGGGTCACGATGGCGGCCTACGGCTTCGACGACCAGTACGGCACGACGAAGCTTCTCGGCTATTACACGCTGAAACCGTAGCGAGAGCACAGAAGAGCGGTACACGAAAGCCCCGTCCGTGATTGATTCGCGGGCGGGGTATTGTTTGGGACGGGAGTCGCAGTTGGAAGTTTGGAACGTCCCACCCTTTCGCACAGAACGCGAAAGGACGGCGCACCCACATTCCGACGATTGAGACAGGAAGGGCTTATCTACGCTGGCCGATTCGGAGTAATATTCTCTTCACCCAACCTGAAGGGAGGTAGTCATGCTAACCCATGCACTCCGCGGGTACGGACCGAGGGTGTTCATCTCCTATAGCTTCGCTGATACGAAACTTGCGCAACAGGTGGAGTCGGCGCTGACCGCCAAAGGATTCCAAGTGCGCCGCGAAGATGACACTTCCCTCTTCAATGAGAAACTGACCGACGCGATTCCAAGGCGCATGGCCGACGCCGAGGTCTTCATCCAGGTGCTCACCTCCACGTCGAACAGCTCCGAGTGGGTTGCGAAAGAACTCGACTGGATGTTTGAGCATCGCGACGCCGGCTCCGGCATGGTCTTTCTGCCGATCGTATTCGACAAGTCAACCCTGCCGGAACGGCTGAAGGAATGGTGGTTCCTCGATCTGTCTGAAACGGGCCTGACGCCGGAGGCGTTGGAAGCGATCGAGCGGTTGTGCCTGAAGAGCGTCCATCTGCTGCGGCTGCGGGAGGACGATCCGCTGAGCGTGGTCGAGAGCGACCTGGATGCCGCCCTGACGCAACTGCCGCAGGACGGCAAGCGCGTCATCCTCGATAGCGACGGGAAGCTTATCCAGTGGAGCCAGGATACCATCGCGTTTGCAGAGGGTGTCGAGGCTCAATATCGGGACAGTTTCCTCAAACAGGAAACGAACAATTTTGATCGACTGGTAAGGCGGCAGAAGGTTCGAGATGAGGTGTGCAGAAAGCTCATGCTGGAGCTGATGCGGGAAATGAAGTCGTACACCAATGAACCGGTCAAGGACGCACGGATACCGATGAGGTACTTCCTGCAAATCGTACTTGCAGACCTCGCAGTCAGGGCCGCCGATACCGCGCCGCCGGACCCGCATCCGCTGAGAACCGTGCTGAAGGAACGCATCGAAGCTGCCCGCGCCGCAAACTCGGCGGGCTGTAGTCCGGGATTCATGAACCCGGGACTCTACGCGTGGGTCTTTGGGGAGAAGGACGGCGAAGATGCGCTAAGCGATATGGAAATGGAAGCGCCGGGCTTCCGGCCAATCCGGGTCCTAATGCCGACGCACGTCTTCGGCGATATGGCTGATATCTACACAGGGGGCGGCCTTACGTTCGCTCCTAAATCAGAGCTGCTGAGCGGAACCTTCATCAACTACGTCATGCCGCAGATCGCCATCCACGCTGCCTACAATCTGGTGGACCCCGCAACCGCGAGACTCGATCTCGAACAAAAGTACGCGTGGCGACTCGATCAGTACACCGTCATGGGCATGCATTGATTGGTTGCGCTCTCGGCCGCGGATTGCCGAGGCGCAATACTCGAAGTTCCCTACCGCACCACCCCTTCGAGCGGAGAGCTGGCGGTGGCGTAGAGCTTCTTGGGCATGCGGCCTGCGAGAAAGGCCTGGCGGCCGGCGATGACGGCGTTCTTCATGGCTTCGGCCATGAGGACGGGGTCTTGCGCGGCGGCGATGCCGGTGTTCATCAACACAGCGTCCATGCCGAGCTCCATGGCGATGGCAGCATCGGACGCGGTGCCGACGCCCGCGTCAACGATGAGCGGGACTTCGGTGATGAGCTCGCGGAGAATGCGCATGCTGGGCAGGTTCTGGATGCCAAGTCCGCTGCCGATGGGCGCTCCGAGGGGCATGACGGCGCTGGCTCCCGCGTCAATGAGTCGCTTGGCAACCACAATGTCATCAGAGGTATAAGGTAAAACTGTAAAGCCTTCCTTCACCAATACGCGGGTGGCTTCAACGGTAGCCTGCACATCAGGGAAAAGGGTCTGCTGGTCGCCGATGACCTCGATCTTGACCCAGTCCGAGAGTCCTACTTCGCGACCGAGACGCGCGGTACGGATGGCTTCGTCGGCGGTGTAGCATCCGGCGGTGTTCGGCAGGAGAAAATACTTTGCGGGATCGATGAAGTCGAGCAACGACTCTTTGCTGCGGTCGAGATTGACGCGGCGGACGGCAACGGTGACCATCTCAGCGCCGGAGGCTTCGATGGCGCGCGCGGTTTCTTGCCCGGATTTGTACTTGCCCGTGCCGACGATGAGGCGCGAACGGAATTGCTTGCCTGCGATGATGAATGAGTCCATGGGGATATTGTAATGAATGCGCGGCGGGTGGGACGTGATTTGGCGCACTTCGTCCCCTGGAGTTTCGCAACCAAGAAGCCTTGCCATATGATCGTCGCTCTGGGTAGCAGAACCACGACGGCAATTAGGAGAGCTCAATGCAGCGAATTCTTGCGGCGCTTACAATTTGTGCGTGTCTCGCGGGAGTGGCGATGACACAGGCGCCACAATCCAAGCAGCAGCCGGGCCAGGACACGCCCGTCTTCACCGCCGACGGCAAGCTGGAGTTCCCCGCCAACTATCGCGAGTGGATCTACCTGAGCACCGGCATCGACATGAGCTATCGGAAAGAGACCGCCGGGATGGGCGGCCACCACATGTTCGATAACGTGTTCGTGAACCCGTCGGCATACAAGGCGTTCTTGCAGACTGGAAGCTGGCCCGACCAGACGATTCTGGTGCTGGAAATTCGCGGCGCCGGGAGCAACGCGTCGATCAACAAGTCGGGACACTTCCAGACCGACGACGTAATGGGGCGCGAAGTTCATATCAAGGACAAGCGACTGCCGGGAGGTTGGGCGTTTTACGACTTCGACAGCGGCAAGCCCACAACGCCGTTTCCGCACGAGATGGATTGCTACAGTTGCCACGAGCAGTACGCAGCCGTGGACACGACGTTTGTGCAGTTCTATCCGACGCTGCTCAAGCTGGCGGAGCAGAAAGGCACGCTGAGCGAAGCGTATAAGAAAGAAGAGGGGAAGAAGTAGGGGGCCGCTGTTCGCTATTCGCTCTTCGCAATCGCTGCTTGGTCTCCGGATTGCGGGATGTTCGGTTACGGATGGATTGAGGCCAGGTAGGCGGAGATGGCTACGATGTCATCCATCGTCAGCTTCATGACGGGAGCCTGCATCAAAGCGGTGGCCGCTCCGCCGCGTGAGGCGATCTGCATGTCATAGAGCTGGCGGGCGATGTAACTGGGGGAGCGGCCGGCGATGGAGGGGACCTTGTCTTTTCCGCGGAGGTCGTCGCCGTGGCATACGGCGCAAGGCATGGTCGCTCCGTCGCCTCCCTTCTCGACCAGGAACTTCCCTTTCTTCAGACTGCCGGGCGGAACGTAGGCGATGAAGCCTGCAGTGTCGTCACGGAGTTCTGTGAGCTCGAGATTCTCGGGCGTCTCGATAATGCGGTTGCCAATAGGCTCTTTAACGGCGGGCTCGTCGGCGACCAGCATCCATCCAGCAACGTGAGTTTTGGGGACGGTCGCGGTTTCGACTACGCGAATCCAGGGCTTTGGCTTGAGTGCGGAGAAATAGTCGGCGGCCGCGCCGACCTGCCTCTCGTCGGTGTGCGCTGACAGGGCGATCATGTTGTTTGCCGGCAGAGACTTCGGCTCGGAACTCTTGCGCGCGCCACTCTGGAACGCGGCCATCTGCTGCACGATGTAATTCGCGGGCAGTCCTGCGAGGCTGGCATTCTCGGGACGGCCCTGGCCGTTCGGCAGGTGACAGTAGGCGCAGGCGTAAACGTCCGGCTTCTGGCCGTGCGCCACGACCTCAGGCATGGCGGGATGCGCGTTGGGATGCCAGTCGGGCACGCTGAACAAATCCGCGATCTGCGAGAGCGTAAACGTCTGCGAACTGTGGGGAACGTGCTGCGGAGTGTCGCCGGTTGGTTTGGCTGGAACATTAGGCGGGTCCACCGCAAATGCCCAGTACGGAGGCGGTTGCTGGGAGGCGAGTGGCGCAGCCGATTGTTGGGCGAAGGTGACGGGAGCGAGGGCGCAAATCGAAGTGAGTACGAAGAGGAATTGGCCCGAATAGCACATGCGCGATATTTTCACGATGGAATCATACTTCACCCACCGACGACAACACGATGACAATATTGAAGACCTATTGAGGTTTGCACAATATTGTGAGAGCAAGGTGGCGGAGAGGCGTCCGGCTCGCAGAGTTGTGGTTGCGAAAGCCTGATCTTCCGGGGCGCGGGAAATCTGCAGATTCGCTGAGGAAGGGAAAGCAGATCCCTCGCCCGCCGCGGCGGGCTCGTGATGACAATTCAAGAGATTGTCACTGTATTGCGCAATATTCAGAAGACGCCAGCAGACGAACAATCGCGTGAATTGACCGGCAGTGGCGAACTTTGCTCTCATGGAGCACGATGCCAGACCATCCTCAGCGTGAACATGACGTACCCACACAGAAGCGCGGCAAAGTCTACTTATGGGCCGCGCTGGGACTCCTGGCCGTCATCGTGCTCATCGATTTCGACTGGAAGAACTTTTCGGGAATCCTCGGCGAAGGCGGCGGCCGTATACGGCACGCGCTGAATCTACGGCTCTTCAGCCTTGGTCAGGCCTCGATTTCAGTTCTCTTCCTGCTAAAGGCCATCCTTTTCGTGCTGCTGTTGAGCGGCGCCTTACGATGGCTGAGGCATCAGATCTACATCAGGCTCAGGCGGACGGCAATGGGAGACTCGCGCGCGTTCCTGCTGGCGCGGTTTACCTCCATCGTCATGTACGCGCTGGGACTGCTCGTAGGCGTGGAATGGACTGGGCTGAACCTTAACACACTTGCCATCGTCGGCGGCACAGTCGGTATTGGCGTCGGGTTTGGCCTGCAGCAGATTGTCGGGAACTGGGTGGCTGGACTCGTGCTGATGATTGAACAGCCAGTGCGAATCGGCGACGTGATTAGCGTAAAGTCGCTCGCCGGCACCATCGTCAGGATCGGCGGACGCAGTACGTGGGTCCGCACCTATGACGATGAAGTGGTCATCATTCCCAACTCTGACCTTACGACGCACCAGGTCGTAAACTGGACGGCCAACGATCTGAAGGTGCGCCTCACCATTCCGGTGGGGGTAAGTTACGGGAGCGACCCGGAACAGGTGCGAAACACGCTGTTGCAAATCATGGAGCAGAATTCTGAGGTGCTGAAGGCCCCGCCGCCCGAAGTCATCTTCAAGGACCTTGGAGACAGCTCACTGGATTTCCTTTTGCGCTTCTGGGCTGTGGTTTCTCCCGACCAGGATCATTATGGGTTGAAGAGTGACTTGTACTTCGCGATCCTGAAGAGTTTCCGCGAACAAGGGATTGAGATCCCCTTCCCTCAACGCGATGTACACCTGCGAAGCGCCGACATGCCGCGGACCTCGTGATCGTCCGAACTCTCAGGCACGGCATCCCGCGCTGGCTGCATCGCTACCCTGACGCCAGCCCCTTCTCGTGCCTCGTTACTTCGCCGGCTCCGCCGGTTTCGCGGGCTCAGGGGGCTTCCCCGCCTGCAGCTTGGCCAGCGACTCGTCCACCCGGGTTTTGAAGTCGCCGCGATCGTTGTGCTCCCATCCGCTGTAGTTCGAACCCACCTGCATCTCGCAGCCTGTTCCTTTGGTCACCAGCTTGACGTGATTGGTGCGCTGCAAGACGGCGCCGGAAACGTTGGCGTGCACGGAGTGCTTCACCTGGTAGGCCGCTGTCATCAGCGCCTCGTCACTGCTCTCTACGGTGTAGTTGTCAGGATTGGCGAGGACGGCTTTGACGGCGGGCCACAATTGGTCGCAAGGTAAGGAATAGCTTGTCTTGTAGGTATATCCAAACATCGGCAGTGCGAGAATAATCGTAATCAATGCGACAAGCAGAGATTTAGGCATCGAATTTCTCCTGGTGAGCAGGGGCATCGCGGGGGATCGAGCCGAAGGGCGACAAGCGCTCGCCGGGAGTAGTTTACGTCCGCGAACGGACGAAGAGAGCCGGAAAATCGTCGCCGGCAGGTGGATGAGTTCCAAAACGGAACCTTCACCTTTGGCGAAATGAGCCGGACTCACGTAACATCCCAACCCATGCGCCGACTAACCTTGCTGTTTGCAGTGGTCATGCTGTGCTCGGGTTGAGTGCTTTCACTTTTGTGCAACACTTCGACCGTGTCATCGAAGTCTCCGTCGCCCAGACAAGCACCGACCGCGCGACCGATAGGGCTCCGACGGAAACAAGTATTGGAATGCAGTATGTCTTTAGTCGGCAGAACCACGTTGATCGATCAAGGGCAGATGGTGGCCGACACGTTTCTCGGGAAGGCCCTGGTAGGGCCGGGAAAGCCGTAAGAGAGTGAGAGGAATTTCGCAATGACCGGATCACTTAGGGACACACTGCAGGCTGGCAAGCCTCTCATTGGGACCTTGCTGACCGTCGATTCAACGGAGGTCGCCGAAGCGCTTGCCTTGGCGGGCTTCGACTGGATTTTTATCGACCTGGAGCACGGAAGCCTTTCGATTCACGATGCCCAACGCGCGGTGCAGGCAATCGCGAACCGCTGCCACACGCTGGTCCGGGTTCCTGACGGCACGCAAGAAAACATCAAGCGGGTCCTGGACATGGGATGCAGCGGCATCATCGTACCGATGGTGAATACAGAGGCGTACGCGCGGAGAATTGCTGCGTTGTCGAAATACCCTCCGCTTGGCGAGCGCAGCGTGGGAATTGGGCGAGCGCACGGGTACGGCCTGCGGTTCACCGAGTATATCGAGGTGGCCAACGAGCAAACGACCGTGGTGGTGCAGGTTGAACATCGCGAGGCGGTCGCCAACGTGGATCAGATTCTTGCAGTGCCGGGGATCGATGCGCTGTTCGTTGGACCTTATGACCTCTCCAATAGCATGGGGCTCGTCGGGCAGGTTAATCATCCGGACGTCAGGGATGCGATCGACAAAGTTCGCGCGGCGTGCGCGCGAACGAATTTACCCATGGGAATTTTTTGCAGCAACACCGAACAGGCTCGCGCAGAAATCAAGGCCGGCGTGAGGCTGGTGGCCGTGGGCGCAGACATTTCGCTGATGACGGATTCGGCCAAATTACTTCTGGAAGCCGTACGGGCGAGTTGATGCCTAGTCGCGCAGCAACTCGAAGACGGGGTAGCCGTCGGCCAGCGGCAAGAAGGCGTCGGGAGGCGAGCCTGCCGGCACAGGAAAGTAGCGCTGGACTTCACGGCGAAATGTGTCGAGATACGCCTTCAAGATCGGTAGCTTCTCCTCGCCAGTAATCGCGCGCAAACGGAAGCTCTGGCTATAGCTGCCCTTCTTCAGCGCAACCACTCCCGCGGCTTCGGCGTTGCGCACCCACTGCGTGCGTCCGCGGGGAGCGACCAGATAGCGCGTACCATCGCGCTCGAGCAGATCGATGGGAGTTGAGTAGAGCTTGCCGCTCTTGCGTCCACGCACTTGCAGGAGGTAGTTGTACGAGAAACCGAGTCCGAGGCCGACCAGCCATCCAAAGACACGGTTGAAGACCCTCTCAACGGCGTTAGGAGCGCGGAATTCTGATGCCGAGGTCATCACTACTCAGATGTACCTTATCATCCGAAAGATCCTCTGCGCCCTCTCGACATCGCGACCGATCTGTTCTTTGAGTGCTTCCACCGATTCAAATTTCCGCTCTTCGCGCAGCCGCTTGAGGAATATCAGTTCTACTTCCGTCTGCGCCAGCAGCTCGATTTCGTGGAAGTTCAGTACGCCGCATTCGATGGCGAAAGAATCTGGGCTTCAGGTGGGCTGAAGGTCTTTCTCTCGTCCATCAAACAAAGAAAAAGCCCTCTCCCCAAAGTAGACAGCCAAATGTAGCTTGAGTCTACTAATACGAAAGTGCCACGCCGTTTCGTGCTAACTATTTTATTTTATAGGGACTTACTTGCCTAGAAATTGCAAATCTTTGCACATGCCTATGGCCTTGGTGACAAATGCCAAAGAAAACAAAGGGGAACGGGCCGCCGTCGTTGGCATTGAAATTGCTCTTACCGTAAGGGGTATTTTCACCATCACGTCGGCGTTTCGCTTCGGAGGATTCTCTTATGAGCAAGTTTAGTCACCGGTTCGCTTGGGCCGCGCTCTTTGCGTTGGTGCTTGCGGTGTCGGTCGCACAGGCAGGAACCATCACATTCAACTATACCGGGGCGGTGGTCAACTGGACCGTCCCAACATCGGGAACTTACTACATCGCGGGAGCCGGGGCGCAGGGTGGCCCGGGCGCTGATGATCCGGGTGGCTTGGGCGCCTGGGTCGGTGGCGATGTTTATCTCACTGGCGGCACGCAGCTGGGCATAGCGGTCGGTGGCATGGGTTTTAGCGGCGGTATTATCGTCGGCGTCGCCGGCGGCGGCGGCGGCGGCGGTAGCTTCGTCTGGGTTGTCAGCACGACATCGCCCTTACTGGCCGTGGGCGGCGGCGGCGGCGCCGGTTACTGCTGCGGGTATCCTGGGGGTGACGGTCAAATCACCGTGGCTGGCCAAAATGGTTTCGGCGCCAACGGCGGCGCGGGTGGCACTGGCGGTTCCGGCGGTGCAGCCGGGTTCGCTGGTTATGATGACGGCGCCGGAGGCGCAGGCTGGTTAGGAAACGGTCAGGATGCCACCGGTTCGTATATTACTCGATTGGCACTAGGCGGAAGCGGCCCCCTGAGTTTTGCTGGTGGGGAGGGCGATGGAAATCAAGGCCTATTCGCTGATGGCGGCTTCGGTGGTGGCGGCGGCGGCGGCTGGCAGGGCGGCGGCGGCGGCGGCGGCTGTTCGGGTGGAGGAGGCGGCGACGGCGCAACTGCCGGCGGCGGCGGTGGCGGATCTTGCGTCGATAGCTCATTCAGCAACGTGACGTGGCTGGCGGGCGCCAACGCTGGCGACGGCTACGTGACCATCACGTCCGCAATTCCTGAGCCCGGCACGCTGATCATGTTCGGCTCGGGGCTGTTGGGCCTGGCGGGCATCGTCCGTCGTAAGCTCATGATGTAACAGACGTATCCCACAACGTGGTATACATGGCCGGAGCGCAAGCGCTCCGGCCATTTTCTTTTCCCGGGCCACTTGGTTTCATCTCGTCTTCACCATCCGGAAGAACCTCTGCGCCCTCTCGACATCGCGACCGATCTGTTCTTTGAGTGCTTCCACCGATTCAAATTTCCGCTCTTCGCGCAGACGCTTGAGGAAGATCAGTTCTACTTCCGTCTGCGCCAGCAGCTCGATTTCGTGGAAGTTGAGCAGGTGGCTTTCAATGGCGAAGGAGTCCGGCCCAAACGTGGGACGCACTCCCACATTGGTCACCGCTTCAAAGCATTCGCCGTTGATCCGCAGCCAGGTGATGTACACGCCGTTGGCGGGGACCAGTTCGTCGTAACGCGCCAGGTTCACGGTGGGGACGGTGTAGCGAGTGCCGTAACCGCGGCCGCGTCCCGGGTTCGACAGGATGCTGAAAGGCCGGCCCAGCAAGGCGCGGGCGCGCTCCACCCTGCCAGCGGAGATCAGCTTGCGGATTTCGCTGCTCGACACGTGATGGCCGCGCAGCAACTCTTCTGAATAGATGTGCACATCGAAGCCCATCTCGCGGCCGAACACCGCCAGCGTTTCGACGTTGCCTCCGGCTTTGTGGCCGAAGTGAAAGTTATAACCCTCGTGCACCTCGCGGGCGTGCAGTGCGTCCACCAGCACACGCTGCGCAAATTCGCGCGCCGGCATCAGCGAGAGATCGCGTGTGAAGGGCAGCACGAGAACAGCGTCCACCTTAGTTTGCTCCAGCAGTTGCAGCTTTACTTCCGACGGAGTGAGCAGCTTCGGCGCGCTGTCAGGACGGAGAATGCGCAGCGGATGCGGCTCAAACGTCACTACCACCGCCTTGCCTCCGATAGCGTGGGCGCGCTCGGCCATGTGCCGCACTACGGCCTGGTGCGCGATGTGCACGCCGTCAAAATTGCCGACGCTCACCACGGTGTGACCCAGTTGCGCGGGCACTTCTTCAAGCTTGCGGAATACTTGCATCGTTGGCCGGTGTCCTAGATTTCGAATTCGAGCTTGAGCCCGTCATAAGCGAGACGCACATTCTCCGGCAGCGCGGCGTTGGTGGCCGCGTGCGGCAAATCGTGCGACATGTGAGTAAAAAACGTGCGCTCTGGCTTGAGGCGATCGACGATCTTCAGCGAGTTCTCCAGCGTCGAGTGCGTAGGATGCGGAAGGTGGCGCAGCGCGTCGAGAAACAGAATGTCCAGACCTTCCAGTTGCGCCATCGTTTCCTCGGGCACCGAGCTGAAGTCCGTGAGATACGCCGCCGAACCGAAGCGGTACGCTTCGATGGGATAGTCGCCGTGGTTGACCACCAGCGGAATGAACTTCGCGCCAAACAGATCAATCTCCCCATCGACGTTGCGGATCTCCACCTGCGCCAGCCCGCCGTACTTGTAGTCGGCCTCGAAGATGTAGCGGAAGACATTGCGCAGCGTGCGCGCCGTGTTCTCCGTGGCGTAGAGCGGGATCTTCCCTCCCCCGGTAATCCGCGGAAAGCTGAGCGGGCGCACATCATCAAGGCCGAGGATGTGGTCGGCATGGCCATGCGTATAAAGCACGGCGTCGATGCGGCGAATGTGCTCGCGAATGGCCTGCTCGCGGAAGTCGGGCGAGGTGTCGATGAGCACCGTGCGTCCGTCATACTGCACCATTACCGAAGGACGTAGTCGCCGGTCGTGCGGATCACTCGAGGTGCACACGCCGCAGTTACACCCGACGGTAGGAACACCCATCGAGGTACCGCTGCCGAGCACGGTGAGAGTCGCCTTCATCAGTTCGCAGTCGGGACGCCGTCCTTCGGCGGATTAGCCAACAGGTTGGTTACTTCCAGGTAGGCCATGCGCAGTTCGTACAGAACGTTGCGAAGGGTGCCCTCCTCCGCGGGGGTGAGGTTGCCCTTCGTCTTGTCATTCAGAATGCCGAGGATGTCGATGGTCTGCCGCGCGCCAATAAGGTCAAGCATTGGCTTCTCGCCCTGCGGCGCCGCGAGACCAAGTTGCATCAGCGTGGTCATGTAGAGCGAGGCAACGAACTTGTCGAAGCTCATGTCGAGGTCGCGGGCCTGCTCGGCGCGTCCCTGCTTGTGCAGTTCCTTGCGGATACGCTCGTCCACCTGCTTGGTGGAAGCCGCATAGGCGTCGGCGCTGGCTTCCTGCTCGTCGGCGGTGGGACCTTCGGCGACGTCGTGCTCCTCGATCGGCGGGACTGGCGCAGCTTCGGCCTTTTGCTGGGCCTCACGCTGCTCGTTGGCACGCTGCTGGGTTTCCGTGGCGACGCGCTCTCGCTCGGCGGCTGCTTCTTCTGCCTTTACCACGTCCTCGCGCAACTCGCCGTCGCTGCCAAACAGGCGGCGGTCATTGACAACAAAACCGGCTTGCTCTTCTTTGTCTTTGGATGCCATATGTCCTTTACTCAAAGCTGAAATGGAATGGATTGCACCGTGGCTTGCTGTTCGCCAATCTGTACGGATGTTCCCGGCGCTTCGAACTCGCGCCGCAGATAGCCCAGCGCCACCGTGCGCTCTCCACCGGGAAACGGTATTCGCGCTGCGCTGGTTATCTCGCCGATGTTCTTGTCGCCGGCTTTGATCTTTGTGCCGCTTTGTGGCGAGTCGCCTTCCACGAGAAATCCGGTAAACGTTCGGTGCAGGATGGCGCGCGCCCGAATTCGTTCCACGATCTCCTGCCCGATGTAGCACCCCTTGGTGAAGTTGAGGGCGTGCTTCTGTTCGGTTTCCTGCGGAAGATCGCGCTGGCTGAGGTCAACGCCGTAGCGAGGCACGCCGCGGGCAATGCGATACCACTCCAACGCCTCGCTGCCCACAGGCGTCGCGCCGTGCCGCGTCAGGCCGTCCCACACTGTGGCAGCTTGCTCGGCGGCGAACCAGATTTCGTAGCCGTCCAGGTTGGGATGGGTGCTGCGCGCAACGGTGATGCCGATGCCTTGCCACACGATATCAGTGACCTGTCCCGGATCGAGTTGCGCCGCGTCGATTCCGGCGCTCAGCAAGGTCCCCGAAGCCTGCGGGCCCGCCAATCCTACGGCCGCGAGCTTGTCGCTGATGTCGGCAACCTCGACGTCGTCCATGATGATGTAGCGGTCGAACATTTCCGTGATCGCCGCCGCCTGCGAGCGGTCGCTGGTGACCAGCAAGCAGTCGCCGCGATTGTAGGCAACCAAGTCGGCGACGATGCGTCCCTGCGCAGTCAGCACAAAGCAGTACACGCCGTGCCCGACGGCAAGGTCGCGGACGTTGTTGGTCACCATGCCATTGAGCCAGCGCACGCGGTCTTCGCCGCTCAGTACCAGCTTGGCCTGCCAGCTCATGTCAAAAACCCCGCAGCCCTGCAGAAGCGCGCGAAACTCGGCCGGAGGATCCCCGAACGACGCAGGCGTCTCCGCCCCGCGAAAGCTTTCCAGGCGGGCCGAGGCGGACGCGAACTTCTCTTGCAGCACAGTGACAGCCATATAGAACCTTTGATTATAACGGCAGGCGGAAGGTGCAGCAGGAGCGCGCTTGCTGGCATTTCTGATATCTTCTGTGCTCGTGACTACTCACAAGCGCATCGCGGTCGTGCCCGGAGACGGCATCGGCAAAGAAGTCATCCCTCTCGCTCTCGACGTGTTGCGGGCCTCAGGCGCGCCCCTGGAGTTCACAACCTTCGACTGGGGCGCCGACCGCTACCTCATCGACGGCACTACCATTCCCGCCGATG
Source organism: uncultured Acidobacteriaceae bacterium (assembly GCA_963814165.1). Lineage (GTDB taxonomy): Bacteria > Acidobacteriota > Terriglobia > Terriglobales > Acidobacteriaceae > DASRAA01. Next base: position 219,319 of record CAWFBW010000007.1, read on the forward strand.
GCTTTGACATGCTGGCGCGCGACTTCGACGCCATCTTCGTCGGAGCGCTGGGCGATCCGCGCGTGCCGTCGAATATCCACGCCAAGGAAATCCTGCTGGGCATGCGCTTCCAGATGGATTTGTACGCGAATGTGCGTCCGGTGAAGCTGCTCGACGCCTCGCTGTGTCCGCTGAAGAACGCCACGCCCGACGACGTTAACTTTACCGTCATTCGCGAGAACACCGAGGGCGTGTACTCGGGCATGGGCGGCAACTTCAAGTTCGGCACCGCCGACGAGGTAGCCACCCAGGAGGACATCAACACTCGCAAGGGCGTAGAGCGCATCATCCGCTACGCCTTCGAGTACGCCCGCACCAACGGCCGCAAGAAAGTCCTGATGGCCGACAAGTCAAACGTGATGGCCTACGCCGGAGGCCTGTGGCAGCGCGTATTCAAAGCCGTCGCCGCTGAGTTTCCCAGTATCGCAACCCAGCACATGTACGTCGACGCACTCTGCCTTCAAATGGTGCGCGAGCCGCAGTCGCTCGACGTGATCGTGACCAACAACATGTTCGGCGACATCGTAACCGACCTGGCCGCCGCGTTGCAGGGCGGGCTGGGCATGGCCGCCAGCGGCAACATTCATCCCGGAAGAACTTCAATGTTCGAGCCGGTACACGGCTCGGCCCCGCCGATCGCGGGCAACAACCACGCGAATCCCATGGGCGCGATCCTTACTGGCGCCATGATGCTGGCGCATCTCGAGCTTGCCCATGAGGCAGCAAAGATCGAGACCGCGGTGCTCGATGCCGTTCGCGAGAAGAAGATCACCGTTGATGTGGGCGGTACCATGGGTACGCGGGAGTGTGCGCAGTGGATTGCGAAGCGAGTGGCAAAATAATCGGCATCCCGCTTCCAGTCCCGGCTATCAACCAATCATCATAGGAGGCCGCCATGACCAAAGCCGAGTTCCTCTACCTTCGCCGCGATGAGTTTCCCAAGACCATCAAGCTGCTGAAGATGTATCCCGAAGACAAGCGAGACTTGAAACCGTCTCCGATTATCCGCAGCGCTGTCGAAACCTTGAACACGTTCATCAATGAAGAAGGCATCAACCTGTCGTATGCAAACACCGGCGCGTTCGACATGATGAACTTCAAGTGGGCGGAGCCTCCAGCCACCATGGCCGAGGGCATCGCCAACCTCGAAGCCATCGCCGCCCGGGTGGACGCAGCGATGGAGCGTATGTCGGAAGAAGACTTCCAGCATCCGACAGATTTCTTCGCGATGAAAATGCCGCTCTCAGCGGCGATGCTGACCATGCTACTCGACCACATTCACCATCGCGGGCAATTCACCATCTACTCGCGCATCGCCGGCGGAAAGGTGCCGCAAATCTACGGCCCGTCGGCCGACGAGCCGTGGCAGCCGCCGCAGTAGCGCCAGTCTGACCGCATCGTGATTGCCGCGGAGTAGTCACACTGACGATTTGAGTTGCCAGTTGCCGGATTTGTGACACATAATGCTTCTCCTCCATCCATCTCAGGAGGACAATGATGAAGAAGGCCCTCGCAACCTTTGCCGTGGTGCTGTTCGGTTTCGCAGCGGCCGGTGCCAGTACCATCACGGACAACTTTGAAAGCTACACCGTCGGCACATTTCCATCGCCAACCTGGCTCGATGTGGGAACCGTTTTCCCCGGCCCGGGTACCCCGATTCCTTCGGCGACGGTCGTGGCCACCACCGACGCCTTCGGAAATGCCACTCAGGCACTGTCGATTGCCGATGCGATCGCCTACAGCCGTGGAATTTACGCGACTGTCCCCGTGAGTTCGGCTTACTCGCTGGCCGCCGACATTCGGGTTGACCGCTACAGCGACCACCCGGTTGACACCGTTGCCGATTGGGCAATTCAACTCACCTTTGCTCAGGCGGGCGTCGACAACTTTGCATTCACGCCCCAGTCGGGCATTTATGCGAGCTCCTTCACCGGCGGATGGCGGCTGTTCGTAACCTCCAGCGGTCCCAGCGCCGACATTGACCTGGGCGTCCCGGCTACCGTCGGAACGTGGTATCGGGTCCAGTTGAATTTCGATGTGGCCACCGCAACTTTTCACAGTGTCATTATTGACGTGTCCACCGGCAACGTATTGGTCGATCAATTTGACACGGTGACGGGCCTGGACTCGTCGAACACACAATACGACTCGATCGCTTTTTTCGGTGGCGAAGTTTCGCCCAATGACACCGTCGCAGACCTGGGCGTGGTGGACAACGTGAACATCTCAGCGACGACGCCTGAACCTTCCACGATCCTGCTGATTGGATCAGGGATTTCGCTGCTGGTTGGGCGGAAGTTCCGGCGGTAGTCCAATTTCGCGATTGTTGCTGTCTGCGCTTCTTGGTCAAACGCCGATAGATCACAATGCGCCCGCTCGAGTCCTGGATAAGACTGCGGCGTGGGCGCATTTGCCGTCAGGAGTACAAACGCAAAACGAGGCGCGTCAGGGGGATCGCGCCTCGCCGGGAGGGGTAGTATGGGGGAGGAAATCCCTCCGATGAATCCTTCCGCTTTCTCTTGCGCCCCATGGCCGCTCTTGCCGGACCTTCGCCGAGGTGAGAAGTCCGATTCTGCCGTCTCGCACGCGCCTCAAAACCGGACCGAGCCGGCGACCCCTGCGAACGGCTCCACCTTAGTACAGTTGCAACGTTTCGCATGTGATTCTCATCACACGCCGCTAGAAATAACTCGAATCACCAAAGTGCCAACCTGGTCGCATCATGCCCGTAGCAGTGTCTCTGCTGGCGCCGATCAACCCTCGATGCTCACCGGCCCCGGTTCACGGGGTGTTATTCTGGCTATTCGTCACCACGCCCTATCGAACCAAGCAGAACCATGAGTCCCGTAGAGTTTGTCAAAGTGCTGCTCACGACCTTTGTGACGCTGTTTCCAGTGGTGAATCCCATCGGCGAAGCGCCGATCTTTCTCGCCCTCACGCGGCGGTATCCGCAGTCGGCGCAGCGCATCCTGGCCCGCAAAATCGCCGCCTACGGATTCATGATTCTGGCCGCATCGTTCCTGTTCGGCAGCATGATCCTCGATTTTTTTGGGATCAGCCTGGTGGTCATCCAGCTTGCGGGCGGGTTCGTGGTTGCCACCACCGGCTGGGGCCTGTTGAACCAGAAGGACGACTCCTCTACCGAGGCGCAAACAACCAACACGCTGGAGGACGCCCTGGCCCATGCGTTTTATCCCATGACCTTACCCATCACCGTTGGGCCGGGGTGCATCTCCATCGCGATCACGCTGGGCGCACATCTTCGTCATCGCGCGGGTCCGGGATGGGAGCACGGAACCCCGGGCCACTTCACTGCCGCACTCATTGGGATGATCCTTTTGTGCGTACTAGTGATGGTGTGTTACGGCAACGCCGAGCGGCTGGTGCGCGTGCTGGGGAAATCAGGGACCACGATCATGACGCGGCTCTCGGCGTTCATCCTGCTCGCCATCGGCGTGCAGATTATGTGGAACGGCCTCCGTTCAGGCCTGCCGCAGCTTTTGTCATTTCTTAAGCCACAATAAAATGTCGCTTCATCACCACAAGCTTGCTGTTGCCATACTCGAAGCGCCGTTCTTCGCGCTCCTCGTCTGCTCCGTTTTCTTCCTGCTGGGCAAATGCGCTGGGCAAGCAGCTTGCAGCGCGGAAGTGAAGCTGTTGCTTGCTCCCCGCGATGCCCAGGCAGTGGCTACGTCGATTCAGGCTGGTACGCCAATCGCTGGCCACGTCTACCTCTACGACACCGAGGCGCGGGACTTGCTCATGCGCGGCATTATCTTGCGGGTGCGGCAAGCACCAACGTCCGCCGATATCACGGTGAAGCTTCGGACTTCCTCGAAGCAAGCCATCGCCGACGCCGCCAGCCACCACCAGCGATTCAAATGCGAAGTGGATCAGTCGGGAGATACCGCAAGCTACTCTTATTCCGCACAGGTCAAGCTCAAGGCCGAAGTGCCCGCAACGGGGATGGAGCTCCAGCAGCTCTTGAGCGAGTCGCAACGCCAACTTTTAATGCAGGCCGGTTCGGCAGTCGATTGGAGCAAGGTAAAGCAAGTTGCCGAAATCCAGTCCACCGGCTGGACGGCTACGAGCCAGCCGCCTTTGGGCAAGCTGGACCTGGAGCTGTGGGTATGGCCGGGCGGCTCCGTCCTGGAACTCTCCACGAAAACCGAGCTCGAAACCATGCAAGCCGCCTACGACCGGCTCAAGCGCTTCGCCGTCGGCAAAGGCCTCGCACTGGACACGACTCAGCAATTCAAGACGACGCTGGCGCTCCAGTCGGCCTCGCCATAGGTGGGCCGGCAATCCACCCCTGGCATTGGGCCGAAGTATTTCCGGAACGATTCGTCATCTATGTCGTTGCCGTTACTCTTGCCCGCCTCGCCTCTTTCTGCGCAACGGCGAGATGCCTCTTCAGAATCCGCACGCCCGCATCCACCTGCTTTTCTTCCAGAATGAACGGCGGCAACAGCCGAATCGTGGTGTCCTGCGTAATGTTGAATAGCAACCCATCCGCCATGGCGCCTTCCAGCACCGGCTTGCCCGGAACTGTCAGTTGCAACGCCTGCATCATGCCCACGCCACGTACCTCGGTGGCGATGGAAAACTTCGCCACCAACTCCTCCAGCTTGTGCGTGAGGTAGGCTCCGACGCGTTGAACGCGCTCCAGCAGGTTCTCCTCTTCGAGAATCGCAAGGTATTCTAGCGCGATGCGGCAGGCTAGCGGGCCGCCCCCGAACGTCGTGCCGTGGCGTCCGGGCGTGATGTGCTGCGCCAGCCAGTCTTTCGACAGAAACGCACCCATGGGGAAACCGGCTGCCATCGGCTTGGCGATGCACACCAGATCAGGCACAACTCCAAAATGCTCGAAGGCAAAGAGCCGGCCCGTGCGTCCCATGCCGCACTGAATTTCGTCGAACACCAGCGCGGCGTGGTGCTGGTCCGCCAGTTGCCGGCAGGCCTGCAGGAATTCGGGCGACGAACTGTGAATGCCACCTTCCCCCTGAATCGGCTCGATCACGATGCCGCAGACGTTGTCGTCCACCGCTGCCCGAAGCGCATCCACGTTATTACGCGACACGAAGCGCACGCCCTCCAGCATGGGATCGAAGCCTTGCCGGTATTTTGGCTGGGCCGTCAGCGCCAGCGCGCCCATGGTACGGCCGTGGAATGAATTCTCGAGGGCGACGATCACGGTCTTCTGCGGACCCGCCGTCGCGTGCCCTCCGGCGCGTACTACCTTCAGCGCTCCCTCAATAGCTTCGGTGCCGCTGTTGGTGAAAAACGCCCGATCAAGCCCGGACTTCTGGCATAGTTTCTCCGCCAGCAACCCCTGGTACTCGTTGTAGTACAGGTTCGACAAGTGGATGACCTTGGCGGCCTGCTCCCGGATGACTTTCACGATGCGCGGGTGGGCGTGGCCCAGCGAATTCACAGCCAGGCCAGAAAGGAAGTCCAGGTGGCGCTTGCCGTTAACGTCATACAGATACACGCCTTTGCCGCGGACGAACGCCACCGGGTAGCGCGCATAGGTGTTCAACAGGTACTTCTGTTCGAGCTCGACGATTTCCTGGTATGTGGACATGATTCAGCCTCGGCTAAGCTTTCATTCTAGTGTAAGGCGGATTTCGATCCGTAAGGTAACGAGTTCCCTGCACCAGGCCGGCGTGATAGCCACTTCGCCTGTGCCGGATATGACCTAGAGTGCAGCTACGCTAATCACTTGGTTGAATCGTTGCCGTTAGACGACTGAAAGCGAGGATGATCTCGACAGACGGCCAAGCGGCACGCACTCCTGCCTTCAGATTGACCTGCTGATCACACACTGGGCACGAACAGGCCAGGCAATGGATATCGTGGGTAGCGGAGTACCCAATAGTCGCAAAACTTTGCATAGCCGACTTGGTAACTAGATAGTTTCATTGAGTAAACATTGGCACGTTACTTGCAGTTTCGTTAATAACAAGTTTTCTTGCGCACGCGTGTCGCAAAATCGCGCGAGATCGACTGGAGCGTTCCCGGTTCTTCCGGATAACCGCTCGGGAAAGAGATGACGTTATGAAGAAGCTGGTAATGACGATCGCTTGCTTTGTCGTGCTCACCGTTACCGCCACGGGCGCGTGGGCAAGTGCGATTCAGGTTACGTTGTCTTCAAGTTCTGCCGGTGGTGTCTCCTTCAGCAACACCGGTGGCACATTAGGCTTCTCCTTTACGGGTACGGTTGGGCAGTGTGGCCATGCCAGCTGCGTTTCCGGAAATATCCTACTGGAACCGCAAGTGATGATAGGCCAATACTGGATGTGGATGACGGGCTCGCCGACCTTGAGTGGTGGTCCCAGCGACTACACCATAAACATGAATGGTGGCGCCGTATATATCGCCCTTACGTTGGTCGGATACGCGGACACCCTTACCGCGAACCTGAACCTGACCGACTTGCGCGCCGGAATGAGCGGTACACCCTTGTTTGATGGAACGTTCTGGAATACGTCGTCAGCCGGTACGTATTTGGCGGGTGATTTCCCCAGCGGCGTTAGCGGTGCAATAGATTTCACCGTTCGGCTCAATGGCGGCTCAAGGGTTGGGACCTTGGGGAATGGTCAGCAGGTCGTAGGCGCAGTTTCCAGCGGCGAAATGGTTCCGTTACCAGAGCCGTCAAGCTTGGCCTTGGTTGGTACGGGCGTTCTCGGTTTGGCAGGATTGATCCGCCGCAAGATGAGATAGCTCACGGCTTCGCGTTCGATCGAAGAGCCAGGGCGCACTCGCTCTGGCTCTTTGCATTTGAGACGCTGTCCCTTTTTCAATCGTCAAAGCGTGGTATAGGTACGGTGCCGACGAGTAGAGTGGGCACAATTTACCCGATAAATTGCAAATCGGTTTTGTCCGCGAGATACATGCTGAATTGTCCTATAAGTGCTATTCCCATTGTCTCGATTTGAAACTAATCTGTCACAGTTTCGCTGCGCGAGCGTAGTGAGGATTCCCAGTGGGTGAGCTGAGGAAGCCTGTAAGCGCGCCGTTCGGCGGCTTCTGGTGGCCCTCAATGCGCTTCGTCTCCCGTTCCGAGCATCTTGCCTCGAGATCGAATGTACTGCCTATGCGCGACAGCCGTTCGGCTACGCGTGACGACGTCCAACTCACTGCGTTCCGCGGACTCTTGATTGCGGGATCCTTTTCCTTGCTTTTTTGGGGCGTTTGTCTCATGGCGATCTGGCTCTTGCGCTCGAAATCTTGAGAGCCTGCCGCGTCGCGATGGCCCGCGGTGGATTTCATTCCAGCCGTGGGTGAAGATCTCGATCCAACCCAACGACGGCCACAAGTGCCTGCTTAGCGGGTCGAGATCAGTGCCACGGCGACCAGCGCACACACGATACCCACTCCCTGCCACTTCGCGATGTGCTCTTTGAGCAAGACGCGGGCGAGAATTACGGTACTGGCGGGGTAAAGCGACGACAACACAGCAGCCACGTCAAGCCGCCCGTGACGGGTCGCGGCAATAAATAACGCATTGCCTCCCGAGTCGAGGAGACCTGATAGCAGCACTGCCCAAAGAACACGCCGCAGCGGTCGGGGATCTCGCGGCAGGAACAGTACGACCGTCATCATCAGCGACGTTGAAACCAGGCGCGCCGCCACGAGTGGCCAGAAGATCGCGTGGTGTCCGGCCTGCTTGCCAGCAATAAGGAACAGGCCGAACATGACGCCGGCGACTGCGGCCAAACCGGTTCCTCGGCCGGAGTTGGCAAACTCGTTCGGGCCCGCCACCAGCCAGATGCTAACCAAGGCCAACGCAAATCCACCCAACTGCAGGCGGTCAGGCAGGCCATCGGAGTAGATCCCCAGCACGACCGGAAGTACGCCTGTAACAACGGCAGCTACCGGCGCAACCACTCCCATGCGCCCGACAGCCAGGGCGCGGTAGAGGGCCGCGATTCCAAACGCTCCGATAAACCCAGCGAACGCGCCCCACCATAACGCTGCGGCAGGGGGAATCGGCTCGCCGGTCAACAGGGCCATCGCCAGCGTCGCCACCAGTCCAGCGCCGTGGGCCACAGCCACCACCCGGAATACGTTGGCCTGCTTTGTGGCCAGTCCTCCCGAAAAATCTCCGCCGCCCCAAGCAGTGGCGGCCAGTAGGCTGAGTCCTGACGATTCCAACGTGGCGAGGTTCATCGCAGACTACAATACATGGTTACCTGGTTGCAGACCGCCGGCCCAATGGCTCCGATCCGGGCACCACGCTGACCGCACATTCCACGTAAGTACCGCCACTTTAGTAACTTCCATTGCTTCCGAATATCACACTAATATCCGCAAAAACATATTTACTGAAGCTGAATTAATTTATAATTTTGGAACCTATTCATACCAATGGGGTTATAAGCTCTGTAGGCAGTGACTATCGTGGCATCGAAGTTGCAGATTACCAACCAGATTGCATCGCTGACCGCGCCCCCGACACGCGAGATTCAGCCGCCCAGCCCCATGGCGAAAGACCTACAGTCGCGATTTTTGTTTGTTGTAATCGCGTTGCTCAGCGTAGCAGCCGTTGCCTTTGCTTGGATCAATTTCCAGAAGGATCGCGAGTCGTTTACCCCCTCCGACGGCGTCTGGTGGGTTGAGAGCGGCGACCACCTACAAGCGCGGCGTGTGGATGCGAACGGTCCGGGAGAGAAAGCGGGAGTCAAGCTCGGCGACTTCCTAGTCGCCGTCGATGGCCGCCCTATCACCAATGTTGGGAGCCTGGAACGCCAGATTTACCGCACAGGGGTGTGGTCCAAAACGACCTACTCGCTGGTTCGCCAGGGTATTCCCATCGAGGCGCCGCTCATCCTGATCCCCGCCGACCGCTCGCTCTACATCGGTTTGCGGGTGATCGCGCTGGTGTATCTGGGAATCGGACTCTACGTTCTGCTGCGACGTTGGACGGCGCCCAAAAGCACCCACTTCTATATTTTCTGCCTGGTGTCGTTTGTCTTCTACGCGTTTCACTACACCGGCAAACTCAACGACTTCGACTGGGTGATCTATTGGGCCAACGTCACAGCGTGGATGCTGCAGCCTGCGTTGTTCCTGCACTTCGCGCTGACCTTCCCCGAGCGCCAGGTGATCGTCAACCGCCACCGCTGGCTGATTTCGGCAGTGTACGTGCCCGGCGCGGTGATTCTGGCGATGCAGATTGCCGCGGTACGCTGGCTGCGGCCAAGCGAAACGCTCCGCTTCAACCTCGACCGTTTGCAGATGGTCTATCTGGCAGCTTACTTCGTTTCGGCGACCTTTGTGCTGTGGTACAGCTACCGTCATTCGCCTTCGGCCGTGCTGCGCCAGCAGATGAAATGGGTGACGCGTGGGACCATCCTTTCGGTGGCGCCGTTCACGCTCTTTTATGTGATTCCCTACCTGTTCGGGGGCGTACCGACGACCGCCATGCGGATTTCGGTACTGTCGCTCGTGTTTCTTCCACTGACGTTCGGGTACGCGATTTTCCGTTATCGCCTGATGGACGTTGACCTGATCTTCAAGCGCGGCATGGCGTACACCATCGCAGCGGGCGCGATCACGGCAGCCTACTTCGCGGCCATCGGCGGCATCTCGGAAGTCTTCCATAAGAGCTACCCGAGTGCCGGACCGATCGGCCTGGTCATCGCAATTGCTGTCACCGCGCTGCTATTTGATCCGTTCAAGAACTGGGTGCAGGACTATCTTGACAAGTTCTTCTACAGAAAACGCTACGACTACCGTAAGACGCTGATCGAATTTGGCCGCGACCTGAATTCCGAAACCGACCTCGACAAGATGCTGTCGTCGATCATCGACCGCATTTCGCACACTTTGATGGTGGACCGGTTGGCGATCTTCCTCGCTGGTCCCGAGCGTCCAGACCAGTTCACGCTTGCCAAGTCGTACGGAATTGCGCAAATCGGCGAGCTCGATCTGGATTTCCTTCATGTGGAACGCCCCGAGTGGCGGGCTGGTCACCTATTCTTCGACAACACGGCCCAGGCTATTCGCGAAACGCCGTCTGGCCGCGAAACAATCCACCGGCTCGACCTGAACTACTACATTCCCTGCACGGTCTTGAACCGCACGATCGCCGTGATGGGTCTGGGCAAGACGACGGACGGCGACTTTCTCTCCACAGAAGATGTACAACTGCTCGAAGCGCTGGCCGGCTACATCGGCATTGCGGTGCAGAATGCGCGGCTCTACCGCTCGCTCGAAAGCAAGATGGCGCAGTACGAGCGCCTGAAGGAATTCAGCGAGAACATTGTTGAGTCCATCAGCGTGGGCGTGCTGGCGGTTGACCTCGAAGATCACATCGAGTCGTGGAACTCGCAGATGGAAGTGATGTACGCGGCGCCCCGGGCGGAAGTGCTGGGACGTTCCCTGCGTGACGTTTTCCCCGCCGCTTTCTTCGACGAATACAGCCGCGTGCGGCTGAGCGGCGGTATCCACAATCTCTACAAGTTCCGCATGAGCACGATCTCCGGCGATACCCGAGTGACCAATATCGCCATCGCGCCCTTGGTCAGCAAGGACTTCACCGTCATCGGCCGCCTGATCATCGTGGACGACATCACCGAGCGCATGGAACTGGAGTCGCAGCTGTCACAGGCGGAAAAGCTTTCGTCCATCGGACTTCTGGCGGCGGGCGTGGCCCACGAGGTTAACACCCCTCTGGCGGTCATTTCGTCTTACGCGCAGATGCTCTCCAAGCAGGTCAACGGCGATCCGAAGAAAGCGGAGTTGTTGGAAAAGATCACCAAGCAGACCTTCCGCGCCTCAGAAATCGTCAACAGCCTGCTGAACTTCTCGCGCACATCGAGTTCCGAGTTCAACCTTGTGGACTTGAACCGAGTCATCCAGGACACGCTCACTCTTCTGGAACACCAGTTCAAGACGGCGCGCATCAAGGTAATGCCGGAACTGCATCCGAACTTGCCCCCAATCCTGGGCAACACCGGCAAGCTGCAGCAGGTGTTCCTTAACCTGTTTCTGAATGCGAAAGACGCCATGCCAGCGGGCGGCACGCTAACGATTACGACCGGCAACGGACACAACGTGCGCGTGTCGGTGACCGATACCGGCAGTGGAATCGCTCAGGAGCACATTCACCGCATTTACGATCCCTTCTTCACTACCAAGAACAAGCCCAAGACCGGACACAGCGGCGGCACGGGTTTGGGGCTCTCGGTGACCTACGGCATCATCCAGGAACACGCCGGCAAGATTCACGTGGACAGCTCGCCGGGCGCGGGCACAACGTTCACCATGGAATTTCCCATGATCAGAAAGGTCGTCAATGCCTGAGGCCGTGATCAGCCAGTTCGCTGGCAGCAGGGACGATACCAGTTCGTTGGGCGCCATTCTGATTGTGGATGACGAGTCCGCCATCCGCGAATCGCTGCAAACGCTGCTGGAACTGGAAGGCTACGAAGTCGATATCGCATGCGACGGCGAGGAAGGACTGGCGCGTCTGGCGGAGCGTCCGTACGACCTGGTTCTCCTCGATTTCGCCATGCCCGATCGCAATGGCATCGAGATTCTGCGTGACATTCGCGATCGCGACTCTGAACTGGCGGTCATCATGATCACCGCTTACGGTACGGTCGAAAACGCCGTCAACGCCATGCAGGCAGGCGCAACCAACTTTATCCAGAAGCCATGGGACAACGAGAAACTTCTGGCCGATGTGCGTGGCGCGGTCGGCCAACGGCGGGCCGAGCAGGAAGTCATCCAGCTCAAGCGCGCACTCAAGCAGCGCTACAACTTCGAGCACATCATCGGGAAAAGCGAACCGATGCTGCGCATCTTCGACCTGGTGGCGCAGGTGGCGCCCAGCCGTTCGACTGTGCTGTTGCAGGGCGAAAGCGGCACGGGCAAAGAGCTGATCGCGAAAGCGGTTCACATGAACTCGCCTCGCAAAGATCAGGCGTTCGTGCCCGTAAACACCGGCTCAATGCCGACCGATCTCCTGGAGTCCACGCTGTTCGGCCACGTCAAGGGCGCCTTCACCAGCGCCATCGCGAGCAAGAAGGGCCTGTTCGAGATGGCCGACCGGGGCACGCTGTTCCTCGACGAAATCGGCACCATGGGCCTCGACACGCAGGCAAAGATTCTGCGGGTGCTGCAGGACAGGCGCTTCATGCATCTCGGCGGCGTCAACGAAATCCAGGTGGACGTGCGCATCATCGCCGCCACCAACGTCGATTTGCGCCAGCAGGTAAGGGAAGGCAAGTTCCGCGAAGACCTGTTTTACCGGCTGAACGTCATCACCATCGACCTGCCTCCGCTGCGGCAGCGCAAAAACGATATTCCGCTGCTGGCGCAACATTTCGCGCTCAAGTTCGCCGAAGAAAATGGCAAGCCTCCGCTGCATATCGCGACCGAAGCGATGCGTCCCCTGATTGACTACGACTGGCCGGGCAACGTGCGCGAGCTGGAGAACGTAATCGAGCGGGCGGTGGTGCTGGCCAACGGGCCGATCCTGACCATCGACTTGCTGCCCGACAATATGGTGGGCCGAGGCGCGAAGCTGGCCCTGATGGAGCATCGACCGGACGCTTCGCTGTTCGACATCATGGAAGACTGCGAGCGCCGCATCATCACCGACATGCTCGAAAAATGTGGCTGGAACCAAACCGAAGCCGCCGATCACTTCCGCGTCCCCCTCTCCACCCTCAATCAGAAGATCAAGCGGCTGAGTATTGAGATCAAGAAGAAGGGGCGGGAGTAGAAAGCCGTCGGCTATCCGCTCTTCGCCTTTCGCTCTTCGCCTCTCGCTCTTCGCCTTTCGCTCTTCGCGTCGGGTGCCCATCCGGGATGATATTGGCCAGGTGGAGTTCTCTTCCCTTGCTTGGTCGGGTCCCGCCAGTCCCGAGTTTCGTCGCGAGCCTCACTCGCGCTCTAGAGGCAGCGCTGAAGCCGAGTGTACTCAAGGAAGATTTGTGCTACCAGTTCTACGCTCTGTCGGCGCGACGCTCGGGCACAGGGAATGAAGCCATTACCTCCTTTTTCATTTTTTCACGCTTCTGCTGGTGGTAGTCACGGAGCTCGTGGCGCAGATCGAGCAATTGCAGGTTCATCATCTGATAGGCCTCCTCGCGGTAAACCCGGTAAGCGGGAGAGCCGGGGCGCATGCCGGGCGGAGGCTCGGGCATGGCTGCGGCCTGGCGATCTTGCGCCTCCTCACTGGCCTTGCGCAGGACCGCGTCGGTTTCGGCATCGAGATCGGCGCCCGAGCGGGATGCCGAATTGCTTCTCAAACTCGGGATATTCCTGGATACGGGAGTTGTCGTCGGAACCCAGGTTAGCGCCCAAATGAGGGGCGCGAACCTGGGGCACCGCTTCCATCTGCTCGATGCGGCGGTTGGTGGCGCTGACTTGCTGGATAGCGTAGAGGAGCTTACCGGCGGTGCGCGGGTCGAGCTGGCCGGCGGCGAGGGCCTGAGCGATTTCGGTGAGAGCGGCACGGATGGCGTAGGGGTTGTCGAGCGACTGGATGTCAAGACGATAAGGCTGGTTATCGCGCAGGGCGCGAGCGCGACGCAGGCGGCGTCCGCGCTGCATGAGGTGGTAATAGCAGTATTTCTGGTCGCGGAGACGGGGAGAACCGCAGTAGGTTCCGTCTTCTTTGACGTGGCGACAGGATTCGTGTTGGGGCATAGTGTTTCCTCTGGTGACTGGTAGCTGGTTACTGGCAACTGGAGAGTGGTATTTAGTAATTGGTAATTAGTGATTGGCCCGTGTACCCCCCCTGCACCCATCTTGAAAACAAAGGGGTTACGACGCGACTAGCTGTAAGTTCTGGCAAAAAAAGTAGTTACAGGCAAAGTATTAGAAATAAAGGGGTTACGGCGTTAGGTTGAGAAAGAACAAAGACCCTCGGGGCGGCCGGGTGTCGGCGCGGCACCGCGAGGGTCCGGATTGACAAGAGCAGGAGAAATGGGGCGGGGGAACGAGGTCAAGAAAAATCGTCAGGGTGGGAAAACTTTAGTAACCAAAATGTCGCGAAATGGGAAGAGGCAGTAGCCAGTAAACAGTAGCCCGTCGTCAGTGCAGGTCGAAAGACCCAGCAGGGAACGGAAGAGAAAACGAAGCGGCCACGGATTCGCACGGATGGGCACGGATAAGAAAACGGCCAAAAGCAACCGCGGAGTGCGCGGATTGGATTTCTTATGCGCGCTTCGAAAGAGAGAAATGGGCTTTCGTTATTCGCTTTCCCAGCGACGAGTCGCTGGGCCTTATTCTACCGTCCGGCTGAGCGGGACTGCATTCTCGCCAGCGCGGGGATCGTCTGGCATACCCAAGAAATGGCATCAGCCCCACATTCGGCATAATCAGGCGAATGTGGGCCACGGGATATGTGGGCCACCAGCCTCAGGATGATTTTTCAGCAGTAGCAGTAGGCGGGTTACCTGGGCACGCCCACCCGCGAGGCTCCACTGCGGCAAAAAGGTAAGTACTATACTGATCTCCCATGACGGATTTGGTACTGCGAGGCGCCCTTGTTGGGCGCGTTCGTGGTTGATCACATATTGATTTCGATCGAAAAACAAAGGCAGGAGGATGGTGGTGCCGCCTCATCTTGAGGAGCAGATCGCCGGCCGGTCTTGGGGCCTTGGTCGGTGCAATCCCGGTCAATTCCACTTCTCAGAATGCGTGAGAGCAGCGGGGCGCGCGCTTATGCTGTCTGCCATTACTGTGTCCTTGCTAGTAGCGCGGTCAACAGCAGTGCCGCAAGTGAGGGAAGTCCGGCGCGTGCTCATTGTTAACGACCTGGGTAATATCTCTTCACCCGGCTTCGCTGAAGTCGATCAGGCAGTCCTCACTGGTCTGCAACAATCTCCGTACCTGATTGAGTTCTATGCGGAGAGCCTGGACCTCACCCTGTTCCCGGACCGAGTTTCCCAAGACAGCGTTCAAGAAGCGATTATTCAAAAATACTCAGCTCGCAAACCCGACGTGATCATTGCCGCCGGGCCAGAGTCCCTGAAGTTCATCGCTAAGATGTACGACAAGTTGCACGGTGCCCCAATTGTCTTTTGCGCAATTTGGGGCGGGATTCCGGAGGAGCTAAGACATGGCGTGCCCTTCACTGGTGTTTTGGCCCAGTTACACCCCGAGGGAACGCTGAATGCAGCGTTGCGCCTGCTGCCCGGCACCAAGCGCGTGGTAGTTGTTGGTGGAGTGGGCAAATTTGACGAAGGATTCGAAGCCATCACCAGGCAGAGTTTCCACAACTACGAATCGAAGCTCGAATTCGAATATCTTTTGGACCTGACCATGCCCGCACTGCTTGAGAAGCTCAAGCATTTGCCCAAAGATACAATCGTTTATCACACTGCAATCTCGCAAGATGCAGCGGGAGACCACTTTATCGATTCAGCTCAATCGGTGCCGATGGTGGCCAGTGCAGCGAATGCTCCCGTCTTTGTAATGGACGATGTGGATCTCAGGGCAGGAACAGTGGGCGGCGATCTGGTGAACTGGGCCGATGACGGTCGCGTCGCGGCAGAGATGGCTGTAAGGGTTCTCAACGGCCAGAAGCCCGAGGATATCCCCGTCGTCACGAGCAACCATACTTACATGTTCGACTGGCGGGCGCTCAAGCGTTGGGGGATAAACGAAAAGAACCTCCCGCCCGGCAGCATCGTGCTCCATCGGCAGCCGAGCTTCTGGGGGCTATATAAGCAGTATGTCTTCGCCGCCATTTTTCTGATACTGGCGCAGTCGGCGGCCATTCTTGGACTCCTCAGGCAAAGAGCCCAGCGACGAAAAACAGAGGAAGAGCTCATAAGATCAGAGGAAAAATTCTCCAAATCCTTTCGACAGAGCCCTCTTGCTATCAGCATAGTCAGCATGAAGGACGGTTGTTACCTTGACGTGAATGAGGCTTTCGAACAGCAAACTGGCTGGCACCGCGACGAAGTCATCGGTCGGAGCCCTTTAGATATCGACCTTTGGGAAGATCCCCATCAAAGATCGCTGTTCCTGCAACAGCTTCTCGTTGAGGGCATCGTGCGAGACCTGGAAGTTAGGATTCGCAGAAAAGACGGTCAAATTCGAACCACTCTCGGTTCAGCAGAATTGATTGAGGTCAATGGTAAGCCGTGCAAACTTTCCGTGATCGCTGACGTCACGGAGCGCAAGCGGGCAGAGGAAGCCCTTGCCAGTTTGAGCGGTCGTTTGATCGAAGCACAAGACGAAGAGCGCAAGCGAATCGCCCGTGAGATTCATGACGACTACAACCAACGGGTAGCGATGCTGGCGGTTGACCTGGAACAGTTGGCCGAAACCGTCGTGGACTCTTCAGGCGAAACAAGCCAGAAAGTCCATGAACTTTTTGATCGCCTCAGCGAGCTCGGCGCAGATCTGCACTCCTTATCACACCGCTTGCATTCTTCTACGTTGGAGAGTCTGGGGCTGCTCGTTGGCCTGGAAGCGTTCTGCAGGGAGTTCGCGCAACAACAGGGAGTAAAGGTCGATTTTGTGCATGAGAATGTTCCCCGTGGCGTCCCAGCCGACGCCGCGCTGTGTATGTTCCGCATCACCCAGGAGGCTCTGAGGAACATCAAGAGGCACAGCGGTGCCAACCGGGCCGAGGTTCGCCTGGAACAGGTGGACGGGAGCCTCCACTTGTCAGTTTTCGACCGTGGAAGGGGTTTTACTTCCAAAGAGCCGCTAGCAGAGCGCGGAATTGGTATCCACAGCATGGAGGAACGCTTGCGACTTCTAGGGAGACTCTGATTAAGCTCTCCCTTTCCACAGGGAGCACAGGTTAAATTCGCGCCAGCATGGAACAGAGGACACTGGCGATGATGACTGGTTTTGAGCGGTACACCAAGAAGACCAAGCGCGCGTTGTTTCTAGAAGAAATGGAAGAGGTTGTGCCGTGGAGCGAGCTGTGTGCGCTGATCGAGCCCCACTATCCGAAGGCCGGCAACGGGCGGCCCCCGGTGGGGCTGGAGCGGATGCTGCGGATTTATTTTCTGCAGCAGTGGTTCAACCTTTCTGACCCGGGTGTAGAAGAGGCGTTGTACGACTCGGTGGTGCTGCGGCAGTTTGCGGGCATTGATCTGGGACAGGAGCCGGCGCCGGACGAGACCACGGTGTGCAAGTTCCGCCACCTGCTGGAGGAGCACGCCCTGGGCGGGGCGATGCTGGAGGCGGTGAACCAGCACTTGCAGGAGAAAGGGGTGCGGATCACGACCGGGACGATCGTGGACGCGACCATCATTCACGCGCCCTCGTCGACCAAGAACCGTGAGCAAAAGCGCGATCCGGAGATGCACCAGACGAAGAAGGGCAAGCAGTGGTATTTCGGGATGAAGGCGCATGTGGGGGTGGACAGCAAAACCAAGCTCATCCACTCGGCCGTGGTGACGGCGGCCAACGTGGCCGACAGCACGGTATTGCCGGAGTTACTGCACGGGGAAGAAACGAAGGTCTGGGGCGATCAGGCCTATCGGGGGCAAACGGAAGTCATGCAGGAAGTTGCGCCCGGGGCGCAAGACATGACCCACAAACAGTATCGCTATAAGGACCGCGTCGACGAAATACAACGGGCCAAAAACCGCACCAAGTCTCGGGTGCGATCGAAAGTGGAGCACGTGTTTGGGGTGATGAAGCTGAAGTTCGGGTTTGTGAAGGTGCGCTATCGAGGTTTGAAAAAGAATGCCAACCGGCTGTTCGCGACCTGCGCCCTGGTGAACCTGTTCTTGGTACGCAAGAAGCTGTTGTACTCAGCGGCGTAGTGTCTTTCAACGGCCCCCGACTACCGGAACGGGGTAGCCGGAAGGCTCTCAGAGCCAGTGGAAATCACGGCATCGATCTGAATCTCACCTTTTAAGGCATTCCCGCTCGAAAAACAGGGGGTAGTTCAGAGATTCCCTAGGTGGGAGAATGGAAATTCAATCGCGGCCCATGGAAGGCACTAGAATTGACGCATGGTTGCCACTTAAGATGGCTCGCGCGGTATAAGGGCTCGATCACTTCCCCGTCCTCGCTCAGGATGACAGCGTGACTAGAATAATGAGGGGGAACATAGCTTCGCGGAAGTAAGCGGAGTCACGCGGCCATGGCGAACCCTGAACATCTTAGAAAGTAGTGGCTAGTGGCTAGAAAAGCAGGTCCCTTCGACTCGCTGCCCCGGGGCCTGCCCAATGGCGAGCGAGCAGAAAAGCAGACCCTCGCCTCCGCCCGAGCGGGATCGCTCGGTGACAACAGGAGGCACTCGGCGCTGAAGCGCCGCGCTACCAAGATCGCCACAGGCTACAACAACTCCGAAACAGCTCCAGCAACGACCCACCAGTGAACACAGGTTAGCGCCCAAAAGACGGGCGCAAAGCCAGGGCACCTGGCCCATGCATCTCTTCCCTTGGTTCTGGAATAGAATGGCATGATTTCGTTTTCACGACTCGCGAGTCTTCTTCCATGCTAAAGACTTGGATTGTCATCGTTGCGATTCTGCTGGAAGGCGTGGGGCTGGCCCAGGCGCCGACTCAGTTGGCAGCTTTTCCAACCACTGTCGGAAACTATTCGGGGAACTCTCCGGCATACAAAGACCACCCGGATTTTACCTGTTCGCCATCACCATCGGTTGACGCGATCCTGTGTGCGAGTGGGCAAAGCGTCGATTTGTACACGCGGGCAGGCAAGCTGATCAGCAGCACTCCCGTGCGCAAGTGGATGGAAGACAAGCTTCCCGGAGTGAAGGCGAGCGCCATCAACGACCCGCGCGTGATCTTCGATCCGTTCATCGATGCCGAAGGCAGCGGCGGGCGGTTTGTGTTCGTGTGCCCCTGCGGGTACATCACGGGCCCGCCACGTGCCTACCCGATCGTTGGGATCAGCGACAGTGCCGATCCCGCGGGCAAATGGCACGCTGCGCAATTGAGTGGTACGGAGTTTGGGGACTTGACGCTGATTGCGGGGTTCGACAAGAACGGGCTCTACGTTGCGTACGTGCAGGCCACGACCGGATATTCGGTCAGTACGATCGCAGTGTGGAATAACAGCGCGCTGGGCAAGACGGTCCCGGCGCCATTGGAGACCTTTGACAATACCAACGGGTCGCCAACTTACCAAGTCTATCCGGCGCTGGACTACAACCTCAGCAAAGCGCAGACCTCGCCAATGTATTTGATATCGGCGTGCGATCCGCCCCACAATTCCGGCCATTGCCAGAACGACGCCCGTAAGTTGACGCTGACGTTGAACATCCTGACGTGGAGCAGCTCCGGCAAGTCGGTCGCTCTCAGTAAAGCGAATGTGCAGACCGACGACAGCTATAACGGACGCCCGGGCGCGGCGATCCAGCCGGGCGGAGCCGCAATCAAGGCGAACGAAAGCCACTTCTCCGGCATGAGCGTGCAGGGCAGCAATGGGCACCTTTACACCTCAGCACCAACTTCGATGAAGGGAGCAGGTGGTCAGGGGGTAGCGGGCACGAACGGGTTCTTTGCCTATGAGATTGACCCGGATAAGAAATCGGTCGTGCGAGAATTCCAGATCGGCGGGAACACCAGCTCGCAACCGTTCGAGGCGCTATTCCCCTCAGTGACGAGTGATGCGGGTAATAACGTGATTTGGACGTTTTCGCAGGTCTCGGCATCGCAGTACGTCAGTCCGGCAGTAATGTATTTGCCGGCCAACGAAAAAGACTTGAGAGGGCCGTACGCACTCAACCCACAGGCAGCCATTGCCAGCTACCGGGGAGCGTGCCCCAGGATGGATCCCCCCGGGGTTATCGGCAATTATTCATGCATCGTACGTGACCCGTCGAACGCCAACGATCTCTGGGTGTTCGGCGTCTACGGTGCGTATGACAACGCGTGTAAGTGGGCGACAGAAGCTGTTAAGTTCACTTTAAGCGCCACCAAAAAGCCCCAACCTCCGAAACGGTGACGGTTGGTGGCAGTGGCGCGATTGCAACGACTGTCAACAGCTGTGAGTTCTGGTCCGGAAAAGTAGATTTGCGAATCTCGCGCAGTGTTCGACACTGCCCACTGCATGGCGCGACACAATACGAGTCAATACCGCATAGTCAAGGGTGGCGTGAAACAATGAATCCCAGTTCCGGCACAGAACGGCCGATGATCCACTCCAGCCGGCGCCGTCAAATCTCCCTTTTCGTCTTGACGCTCGTTTTCGTGCCACTTGTCGCAACCGCCCAACAAAGGTTCGTGCATACTCAAGGGACCCGCCTCGTCGATGGCCAGGGGCATGCCCTGATGTTGCGCGGCACCAACCTGGGCAACTGGCTGGTGCGCGAAGGGTACATGTTCCACTTCGACGGCGGGCCGCAGTCGGCGCGGGAAATCGAGGCGCTTACCAATGAACTGCTGGGCCCGGAGGAAGCTGCGAAATTCTGGAAGACCTACCTCGAGCGCTACATCACGCGCGAGGACATCCAGTTTCTCAAGCGCGCTGGTTTCAATTCGATTCGGGTTCCGATTCACTACAAGTGCTTCGAGAGCGATGACGCCGAAGGTTTCCGCCTGCTGGATCGCGTCATGGAGTGGTCGCACGCGTCTGGACTGTACGTCGTCATCGACATGCACGCCGCTCCCGGCGGACAAACCGGCGCCAACATTGACGATAGCTGGGGCTATCCGTGGCTCTATGACAGCCCCGAGGAGCAGCAGCAGACCATCGCCATCTGGAAGCGCATCGCCGCACACTATCGCAACTCTGAAACTGTTCTGGGCTACGACCTGCTCAACGAGCCGATTCCCCACTTCCCCGAGCTGAAGAAATACAACAGCCAGTTGGAGCCACTGTACCGCCGCATGGTGGCAGCGATTCGCGAGGTGGACAAGAACCACATCGTTATTCTCGGCGGCGCGCAGTGGGACACCAATTTCACGGTGTTCGGTCCTCCCTTCGACAAGAACGTGATGTACAACTTCCACAAGTACTGGATGAAGCCGGAGCAGGCGGAAATCCAGCAGTACGTGAACTTCCGCGACAAGTACAATGTGCCCATCTGGATGAGCGAGTCGGGCGAAAACACCGACGAGTGGATCACGCAGTTTCGCGAGCTGCTCGACAAGAACCAGATCGGCTGGGCGTTCTGGCCATACAAGAAGATGGACAGCCCGAGGTCGGTGGTTTCGTTCTCGCAGCCTCAGTACTGGGATGAGATCGTCGCCTATGCAAAGCTGCCAGGCGGCACGGGCGAGGTGGAGAAGCATCTCGCGAAGCGTCCGCCGCAGGAACACATCAACGCCGCGTTCGCGGAGTTGCTGGAAAATGTTTCCTTCAGCAAGTGCCGGGTGAATGAGGGGTATCTGAAGGCACTGGGGATGGCGGCCAGCCAGTAATCGATCGAGCGCTTGCAACTCCCCGACGTGGTGAGGCACTATGCTAATTCGTCTTCTTTCAAGCGGAGTGGGCGAAACCGGAATTTCCTGACCGTTGTTTCAGAGTCGATCATTTCGTCCAGACGGCATCAAACATGAACAACGAAATCGCAGAGCGCGTCCAGACTGTCATCGCCAAGCACCTGCGGGTGGAAACCGAGAAAGTCCCGCTGGACGCGACATTTGAGGAATTGGGCATGGATTCGCTCGACAGCGTAAACCTGCTTTTCGAGGTCGAGGACGAATTCGACATATCGATCGGCGATCAAGACGCAAAATCCATTACTTCGCTTCCCCAGATGGTTGCTGGAATAGAAAAGCTTATGGCCCAGAAGGCGGGCGATTCGGAAGCTGCGCCTCCCAACGCATGATCCGGGTTGCAATCACCGGCGTCGGAGTCATTTCGGCCATTGGAAGGAATACCGCGCAATTCTGGGAGTCGCTGCAGCAGGGCCGCAGCGGCATTCGGCCGATTGAAACCCCGGGGTGCGGTGAGCTGCGTTTCCGCAATGGAGCGGAAGTTCCCGGCTACGACCCAAGCACTTATTTCGACGACAAGCAAATACAGTTTCTTGACCGCTTTGCGCAATTCGCCGTGGTTGCGGCGCGTGAAGCAGTGCGCGATGCCGCAATTGAATGGACGCCGGAGTTGCGGTCTGAAGGAGCGGTCATAACCGGCGCATGCGTTGGCGGCCAGAACACTTCGGATGAAGGCTTCGTCAATCTGTACAAGCTGGCGAAACCGCGGGTCAATCCGCTGACGATTCCGCGCACCATGGCGAACGCCGGCGCCAGTCACATCTCGATGGAATTCGGCCTCACCGGCCCGGGGTTTAACTTATCGACCGCGTGCGCGTCGGCGGCGCACGCAATCGGGCTCGCATACTGGATGGTGCGCTCCGGTGGCGTTCCCATCGCGATTACCGGAGGCAGCGAGGCTCCGTTCAGCCTGGGTTTCCTGAAGGCCTGGGAGGCGATGCGCGTGGTCTCGCCGACCACCTGTCGTCCGTTCTGCCGTGACCGTGACGGAATGATTCTGGGCGAAGGCGGCGCGATGATGGTGCTGGAACCCCTGGAAGCGGCACAGGCGCGCGGCGCGCGGATCTATGCTGAACTGGCTGGCTTTGGAATGTCATCCGACGCCAGCCACATAACGCACCCGTCCACCGAAGGCCCGGCGCTCGCCATGCAGCGAGCGCTGCAAGATGCCGCCATCGGCACGGCGCAAGTTGGTTACATCAATGCGCACGGCACCGGCACCGAAGTGAACGACGTGACCGAGGCGGGGGCAATCCGGCAGATATTCGGAGCGCATAGCGACAAGATTGCGGTGAGTTCCACAAAATCGATGCATGGCCATGCACTGGGGGCGGCGGCCGCAATGGAGGCGGCAGCAACCGTGCTGGCGTTGCACCATGCCGTCTTGCCACCGACTGCTAATTTCACGGAACTGGATCCGGCCTGCCAAATCGACGTAATTGGGAATCAGGCTCGACCTGCAGAGGTCGAATATGCGATTTCCAACTCTTTTGCGTTTGGCGGATTGAACGCGACTCTGGTATTGCGACACGTCTAACAATTCCTGGCGGAGGACAGCAAGTTTTATTTCTGTAGTGCTGCAACCGATTCGTTTTGCCGTCGTCTATTTATAGACAGGCAAAAGCCGGGAGAAATCGTGAAGGTCTCTGAAGTACTGCAAGCGTGGGGCTGCATTTTAGCTGGCCGCAGTCCATCAATTTCCATCGAACTCACCCGCGAGTGTCCGCTGCGCTGCCCAGGGTGCTACGCCTATGAAGATGGGCACTTGGGCACCTCCGGAGTGACACTTCGCCAACTGGCGGACTTTAAGGGGAGCGCCTTGGTGCAAGGCACTCTGCGTCTGGTGGACGAACATCGCCCGCTGCACGTATCTCTTGTAGGCGGCGATCCGATGGTTCGTTACCGCGAACTGGAAGAACTGCTGCCCGAGTTGGACCGCCGGGGTATCCACGTACAGTTGGTGACCAGCGCTTTCCGCGCGATCCCCGCGCACTGGAACGCACTGTCACATCTCAATGTCGTGGTCTCGATTGATGGACTGCAACCGGAGCATGATGAGCGGCGCAAGCCGGCAACGTATGAGCGCATCCTGAAAACCATTGCCGGAACCAAGGTGACGATCCACTGCACGGTCACAGGCCAGATGATGGACCGGCCGGGATACCTGGAAGAATTCACAAAATTCTGGAGTGCGCGCAGCGAGACCAAGCGGATCTGGTTCAGCCTTTTCACTCCGCAGCAGGGCGCGGTTGCCGCGGAAATTCTGACTCCCGATCAGCGCAGTCGGGTCATTGAAGAGTTGATGGGATTGCGGGCCCGCTATCCCTTGATCGGTATGCACAAGCGGATGATCAAGGAATTCCGGAAACCGCCGGCGTCGCCCGCGGGCTGCATCTTCGCGCGCACGACAATGACGTACTCTGCAGACCTGAAGACAAAAATTACCCCCTGCCAGTTTGGAGGCACCCCTGACTGCTCGCAGTGCGGCTGCATCGCCAGCATGGGCCTGGCAGCGGTCGGGCATTTCCCAGTGCTGCCCGGCGTTACTGCGGGACATCTGTTCGCACTTTCGGAACTCGTTGGAAGGGGCGTGACGAGACTGCGGTCGCCGCGCGACCAAGGAGATTCGGTCAGCTATCCGGAAGAAGTGGCAGACGAGAGGGTTGCCTGAAGGGGCATCATCGCGAGATGACGCCCGAGTTTGCCATTAACGGCTCTGGAGATCGGCGAGCGCCCATTCGATGCGATCGACTTCATCGCGGATCACCCGGATGGCCTGCTGATGCGCGGGAAACGGCACCGGCGGAATCGCCTCGACGGCGTGACGAATCTTGAAGTTACGGTCCCACACCTGGTTGATCTTCGCCGAGGTGAGCAGCCGTTGCTGGTAAATACGCTTGGCGAGCTTCATCACGATCCAGGCGAACGCCAACCCGAACATCATCTCTATCGGAAGCCGATCGGTGGCTCCATCGAAATCGAAGAACAAGAGGCGGTAGACGGCCTCGCCAAGTCCGAGAGAAGCGAAGATTACGGCCATTCCAACCAAGCCCAACGTCAAACGGTCAACGGGACGAAGCTCGGCTGCCTGACTACCGTCACGATTTTTCAGAAGCGCCATGGGTCCACCAAAGGTGTGATAGGTCACGGTTCCTATTGTCCTACAAGTTTGCGGTTCTGTGCAGCAGGAATCGACGGCGGCTTCCGTTACGGGCGAGAAACGTCTCTGATTGAGACTGGTTCACGAGCGCTGGAGTGAGGCCTCCGGCTCGTAGACGCAGCAGGGTTCTTCGGCGAACAGGTTGCCGGTGATGGCGTAGGAGCGCGCACGCGATCCGCCGCAGATTTCCCGATACTCGCAAGCGCCGCACTTCCCTTCCAGGTTTTTGCTGTCACGCAGAGACCGAAACAACGCCGAGTTGCGGTAGATATCGGCGAGTGAGCGGCGGCGCACGTTGCCACCCGACAGCGGAAGAAATCCGCTGGGATAGACCTCGCCGATGTGCGAGATGAAGACGAAACCCTTGCCGTCGCTGAATCCCCGCGGAGCACGGCCGATGCCGTCGGGCGTTTCCATGCCCAGCGGTACCTGCGAGAATTGGGGATTGCGCGGAAAGCTCTCCGCAGACTCCTGACCAAGCCTCCGCGCCTCGGTTTTGCGCTGCAACAGGTAGCGGCGATAGTGCTGGGCTTCCGTGCTCTTGATGTCGAACAGGACACGATTCGAGGTCACATAGAGCGTAGCGAAGACCTGCTCAAACTCCTCGGCGGAGATGAGGCCGATATCAGAGCCGCGCCCGGTGGGCACGAGAAAGAACACGCTCCACAGCGTGATGTCGAGGGACTCCAGCAACACGATGATCCCGTCGATCATCGCCAAATTGTGACGGGTAATGGTGGTGTTGATCTGTACCGGAAGCCCGATCTCGCGGGCCCAATGCACCGCATCGACGGTCCATTTGTACGAGCCCGGCACACCGCGGAAAGCATCGTGAATGGCGGCAGTCGGGCCGTCGAGCGAAACGGCGAGGCGGACCAGCCCCGCAACTTTGAGTCGGGCGATGCTGTCGCGAGTGAGCAGTGGAGTGGCGCTGGGCGTCAGCGAGACACGGACGTTGCGCTCGCTCGCGTACTGCACCAGTTCAAAGATGTCCGGGCGCTTGAGTGGATCTCCGCCGGTGAGGACGAAGACTGGAACTTGCAGAGCGGCGATCTCGTCAATGAGGCATTTCGCCTCAACAGTGGTCAGTTCCTACGAACTACGGAGGGGCTGGGAGCAAGCCCGACAATGAACACAAGCCAGGTCGCAGGCCTGGGTGGTTTCCCAGATGGCAACGAAGGGGCGCTCGTCGAAATTGGTGTCCGCATGCATGGCATCTCCGTTTCCCGAAATGGTCGTTGTCAGCACTACAATCGCAGAGGCAAAACAGGGCGTATGTGACGATAGTCACGGCAACGCGAAAATATTGCCAAGTATCACGGCGGGTTCGAGATACAAGCAAAGGTCACACCGGCTCGTGAGCTACGTCACAGCTTGCAAGTTCACAATCGACCAGAATTCTAGGCAGAAAGGAAGCTGAGAACCGAGCCGAAGCTTCCGCGGAGGCATCAATGTCTGAAGATAAGCGTGACGTGCTGGAAGTTCTGCGCTACGAGCTGAATTTTATCGAGCAGGGTGGCTACGGAAATTGGTATAGCACTCCTTGGGGCCCGGCATCCATCTTCCAGGATTCGCTCACCTGTCCGAACCATGGGGATCCGACTCGTCCGCACGCATGCCATGAGTGCCTGCTGTATGACTTTGTGCCCGAGGAATACCGCACCGAGGATGTCCCTTGTCATCATATCCCGTTAAATAAACAGGGCGATACCATTCTTACGCAGCAGTCCGAAGAAGAATTGCGGGAGAACGTCAAGCATTGGCTGAAGCGCACGATCACCCGCATCGAAGCAGAGCGGGCCAAAGAAAAAGCAGCGGAGCAGGCCAAAGAGAAGGTCGGGTAGGCAGCTCGGGAGAGGAATGGCGGAGTTAGACCGCACCGGTTCCGAATTGGAACAGGAACGGTATTTTAGTAATTCCTTGTCATGAAACTCTCGCGTCTCCGCAGTTAGAATGAAATGGTTGTCCGCTCCAGGAGTTGCCATGACACGTTCGTTTGCCTCCCTCAATCCGCAGGAAGCGTTGCACGCCGCCGTCTTCGTGGAAGAGCGCAACGCGGGAATCTATCAGCGATTTGCCGAGATGTTTGCCGAGTTCCGCGATCCCGAGTCGCTGGAAATTGCCAGCGTGTTCTGGGACATGTCGGTGGAGGAAAAGCGGCACAGTACCTTACTCCAGAGCGAATACTCGGAGCGCTACGGTAATGCCAGTTGCTCGCTCACCGAGGAAGACGTACAAGAGATGATCGAGGTCCCCAGGCTGGAGAGTAGCGACTTCTTTGCTTCCGCTGAAGTACAGCGGCCTGCTGCACGGGAGCGGGCCCTCAAGGTGGCACTGGATGCCGAGAAGAGCGCCCAGGAATTCTACGGGCAACTGGTGGAGCGGACCGAGGAGGGCAAACTGCGCCGTCTCTACGTCGAGCTCGCGACCATGGAAGACGGACACGTAACCTATCTGCAAGGGATGCTGTCGGCGTCGGCGGTGGGCGGGGATCCCGGAGTACACTAGGTCGCAGTTCGCTCGAACATTTTCAGGCTTGGTGTATTCCGTAGCCGAGCCGGTGCCGTCGGGTTAAGACCCGGCTCCCTTCAAAAGCCATGCTGGACGCGGCGCTGAAGAGGCTGTTACGAAACTGTGCCGCCCCTAAAGGGGCTCAGGTCAATCTCCCACTGCTCCCGGGGCTGACGCCCCGGGCTACGATTGTTTCGCCCTACGGGCTGGCATTTCGGCTCAAGTCCAAGGTCTAGGTTCCACCGCGTTTCGCTCGGAGAGTTTCGCAACAGCCTCTGAAGCGCCGCTCTGCCATAACCGCCACACGCTACAACAGCCCCGAGCCAGCTCTAGAGCGGTTTCAATCCGGGTGTATTGGCGACGCGTGGAGCATGCCTTCAGGCATGCAGCAAGGCTGGCAATCTTTTACTGAGCCTTAGCGCCTGAGGTGGAGGTCGAATTACCTCAGCGGCTAAAGCCTGGGTCGTTCGGGTGTTGCAAAATGCACCGCTGAAGCAGTGCTCCACCCTATAGACCAACCATGATCCAGCTCTAGTTCCTCATGTGCTGCGCGTCGGGGAATGACTGGAATTCCACGGTGCGTTCACTGCCTTCGTCTTTGCCCAGCGCATCGGACTTGTGCAACGTGAGCTTACCCCGCAACACGCGATAGCCTTCCTCGCCGTTCTGCTTGCCCGGAGCCGTCGTCAGGGTCCCGTCGAACTCATACCATACGGCGTGAACGGTCTTTGTCTTGAAGTAGAGGTGGTCGCCCTGGATCGACCCTTTGTCGAAGAAATGGTCGATAAAGGTACCCTTGTCGTCCTCAGTATCGCCGAAACGCGAAACGAAACCCGTGAGGTGACCGTCCTCAAAGGTGAGTTGCACGAACTCACCCTCGCGAAGGAAGGTGAACATGCCGGAGAAGTCGGGCGAAACGATGGCCGAGCCAGAGGGAGCCTGGGGCTGAGCACAAGCCGGAAGCACCAAGACGAAACCAGAGAATGGCACCAGCAGCACCAAGCCAAGAATTAACCGACGAAGCATGATTGCACCCTGGCCTTCTATCATGTCATGTGGAGCCGAGATGCGGAAGCGCGAGGACTCTCGCCCGTCAGCGGTAGGCCTGACAAAACATGCCCAGGTTTTCGCTATAATCCAGTAACACGAACTACTGGTAGGGGAGGATGTCAGAAGTAACCGCGACGCAGCCCCGGAGCGACAACGCATTCCACGATGCGCCGATCCTACACCATGAGTTGGAGCCGTGGCGGCGCGTCTTCTGGCGCAACCTGACCGACCTCATCGCGCGGCGTGAGCCTGCGCCGGTTGAAACCACGTCGCAACCGATTCCAGTGCCGGAGGAGAAGTGGGTCGCCACCGAACTGGGCCCGCGGCACTTCCTCGAGTCGTATGGCGGCCACATCGCGCTGGTGGTTGTGATTTATATTGCCTCGACGGCAGCCTGGTTCAACCAGCCGATCAAGCTGGATTCTCCGTACGCGAACACGAGCGTGGACCACTACGCCCTGAGCGAATACCTGCCACCGATCAACACCGGGCCGCGAGGCGAGGCCAAACCGCGCAAGGGACAGCCCAAGCTAGCCAAGCAGGAGATCCTGTCGGTACCGCCGAACCCCGACAACAACCGGCAGACTATCGTGACGCCACCCAACATCAAGCTGAATTACGACGTGCCGCTGCCCAACATCGTGGCATGGACGAACATTCCGGGGCAGCCAATTGCAGCTTCGCAGCGCCAGTTGTCGCAGATGAAGCTGCCGCAGTTTACGCCGCAAGTGGTCGAGCCCGCGGCTGATGTGTCGAAACTACAGTCGCGCAATAAAGCCATCACAATGGATCAACGAGTAGTTGAGCCCACAGCCGACGTCTCGAAACTGCAATCCCGAAACAAGGTGATGGCCCTGGACCAGCAGAAGGTGGTTGGGCCAACAGCCGACATCTCGCAGGTGAAGCCGAAGTTGACCATGCCGGTAATGGCGCAGCCCTCCGTGGTGGAACCGCCACTGTCGGCTGATCAATTGAAGCTCAAACGCGGCGCGATCAATATGGCGCAACTGGAGACTTCGGTTGCGGCCCCAAAGCTTCCTGTAGAGCCGCAGACCGCAGGAGGCGTGGGCGCGAGTGCGGCCAGCGGCGGTGCAACGGCAAAAACGGCCACCGCGACTGGGGGCAGCGCGGCGGTTCCAGCGCAGCCCAGCCTGCAGGGTCTGCAAACCTCGAAGGGCCAGGGTCAGATCATTGCGCTCAGCCTGAATCCGGCAGACGTCCGTGGGCCTGTGGACTTGCCCGCCGGCAACCGCAGCGGTGAGTTCCACGCGTCACCTGGTGGGAAGCCTGATGCTCCGGGTACCCCAAGCGTCACCGGCAGTCCGGGAGCGACTGGTGGCGGTGCCGGTGGTGGCAAGGGCAACGGTTCGGGGAATGGCGGCACCGGCACGGCTCCGCCGGGAATCAGCGTGGGCGCTGCACCGCCAGGGGCTTCGGTGGCAGCCGTCACAGGAACTCCGGGCAAGTCGCCGAGCGATGCACAGAAGGAAGAGAACCAGCGGCTGATCGCGGCGGCCATGCGTCCGAATATCCCGAGTGCAAGCCGGCCTCCAGTTGCTTCGCCACCTCCCACAATGTCGGACACGGATGCCGATGCCATCGAGCGGCGCGTTTTCGGCAGCAAGAAGTACTACTCGCTGGTTTTGAATATGCCCAACCTGACTTCCGCCTCGGGAAGCTGGATCGTGCGTTTTGCCGAGCTGAATCAATCGGACAACAAGATCGCAATAGCCGCGCCGGTGGCGGTGTCAAAAGTCGATCCGGCGTATCCGGCCGATGCGATGCGCGACAACGTCGAAGGCACTGTAACGCTGTACGCGGTGATTCACACGAATGGCTCAGTGAGCGATATCAAGGTTTTGAACAGCGTGGACCCGCGCCTGGACGCGGCCGCGGTCAAGGCGCTATCCCGCTGGCAGTTCCGCCCGGGCACCAAGGCCGGCGACCCGGTGGAACTGGAAGCGGTAGTGATGATTCCCTTCCGGAAGAACCATCCGTCGCGTTAAGCACTGTGGCCCACGCGCTCGCTACGGCCATTGAGCGGACTCTTGCCGCTCTATCAGCTTGCACAGAAAAGTTGACCCGACTGCTCGGAAAGTGGGGCGCAAATGAGAATATACCCACCTGCACGGCTCGATTCGGGGTAAAGTGCTGGTATTCAAGGCGACGAAGTGGACAGTCACCTGGCAGACACAACTGCTGCACCAGCCCACGCTGAAAGGAGACCACCTATGCAGACCTACAAGACAGCCTCTATTGCCGCACCCGCACCTCCGGCGGACCGTCCCCACAAAGTCGTTGAGGATTGCCGGAAGACATTTGCGCAGATCACCGCCAAAACGCCGGTGGACGAAGTGTTTCGCGAAGCATTTGTACGCAGCAAGATGAGCATTGCGCATACGCATCCGGGCCTCGACCTTGCAGCTCGCGACAAGGCCGTGGCGAGTCTGGTA
The DNA here is from genome assembly GCA_963814165.1 of uncultured Acidobacteriaceae bacterium. GTDB lineage: Bacteria > Acidobacteriota > Terriglobia > Terriglobales > Acidobacteriaceae > DASRAA01. The sequence continues at coordinate 249,936 of CAWFBW010000007.1, forward strand.
ACGCGCCTCGGCCCAAAGGCGCGGAAGTTGCTTACCCAACCCGTACCGGGTGGTGTCGGGTACGGCTTCTTTTACACTACCGCCTTCAAGACTGGGTGGGGGCACGGTACGTCGTTCAGTTGTGATTTCGTGTGCCCCACGCCGCCCGGGGGCAACGTCAACACCTTTCTCTACCTGACCGCGACTAACCGCTCTGGACTGGGAGTCGAGGCATTTGTTGCGTATAACGGCCAGGGCACGCCGCATTTTCGCGTGTTCGACTGGGCTCGCACAGACCATTGGCAAACCGACATCCCGTTCAGTTCCCTGGGAAACTACGTAACCACGATGTCTGCCCACGGCCATCCCTACCAGGTGCTTCCGGTGTGGAACAGCACGTGGTTGATTGGCACGAACCGATACCGGAACCAGGCATTGCTGTACAACCATGTGCGAGGAGGGTGGGACCTCATCTACCAGTACGATTATGCCGCAACGGACACACAACAGAAGACCGGGTGGGTGGGTTCGTGGGCTCCTATTGTTGAAACGTTTCAGTCGCCCTACGCGAACACCAACCCGATGGGAGCGCTGGTCACCCAACTCATCAGTGCGAACAACAGCGGCCAATGGGGGAGTTGGGCGCTGCTGGCTGCCTCGAACTCAACTGTACGCACCGACAACGTGGGCTTCCGGTTGGTATTTCTCGACCCGAATTACGCCATCATTGTGAACAGTTGATCGACGGCAGGAAGGAGTACGCACCATGCCGATCAAGCAGCCACCCGACCCGCCTGAACCTGGCGAGCAACCGGAACTACCCGCCGGCGCTCCTATCGCAGATGTGCGTGATGCTTTCGCCCGCAAGACACCTCAAAGTGATGAGGACCGCGCCCAAGCGCGGTCCTTCATCGAGGGAAAAATCGAGATGATTCGCAGCGACCCGAACCTGACCGAGGCGGAGAAAGCCTCCGCTATCGCCGATCTCGAATCGCGGCGCTAGCACAGGCTCTGCCGGCAGCGAAATAACCAGGAACGTCGTACCCGCAGCCGCTCATTATCCCGCGGATGTGAACAGGCCTATCCGTGCGATCGACGTTCATAAAGCTTGCCGCCCAGCCATGCTGTCGGCAGAGCGAGCACGACTAAAGCGATGGGATACCAGCGAGGGCCAAACTCAGCGCTACGGTTCCAGGTCATCACCACGCCGAGAAGAGACAAGGCAAATCCGATGTAACCCAACACCATCGCATGCAACATTGGCCGCGAGGGCGCCAGTCGCGCGGCGACGTAACTGCCGAGTACTCCGTAAATTGTGCGATAAACAGTTGCCAGCAACAGGGGGCCAGAGGTCGCGGGATGGCCCGGGTGTGGCAAGACGCCGGCTTTCTCAAGCAAGAAGTCGGTAACCAGCGAGAGCGCGACGTTTACGATTGCGCCTGCGACGACCGCACCGATGCTGCGAAGAACGTGCGAAGCAGGTTTCGGCTCTGCCATGGTTCGATCAGCTCCCTTCGGCCGTCCAATACCATTACCACAAGCGCGAAGGTTCAGCCAATCAGGCGGCAACTTTCAAGGAACTCGGCCCACACCTGCCACAAACGATGTGGGCCGCCATTTCTCACTGCTACTGTGCTCCGCTGGCTTGACGGGCCTTTTCGAATTCGTCGCCCTTTTGCCAACCGACTTCGGCAGCTTGGTTGGCGGCCTGCCAACCTAGCGCCACACCGAAGCGTGCCATCACCGCGTCGCTGGCGAAATCCATCTCCGGATGGTACTCGTCACTGGGGTGGTGATAGTCCTTCGCAACGAAGTCGCGCATCTGTTGCAGTCCCCATTGCTTGTCGTGTCCCTGGTAGAGGGCACCGGGGCCCATTGAGAATGCGGGCACACCGACACGCGCCAGGCTGAAGTGGTCAGAACGATAGTAGTGACCGGCGCCGGGGTTCGCATCAGGCACGATGGTCAGCCCAAATGCCTTGGCCGTGCTCTCGACCGTGGGGTAGAAGCTAGTACGCTCCGCCCCTGAGACGTTGACTTCCTCTGGAATACCCAGGGGCGGCACGTCGTCGAAATTTAAGTCAAGCGAGAGCAGCTTTGCGGGAACAGGCGGATGCTTGCCGTAGTACTCGGAGCCGCGCAGTCCCTGCTCTTCCGCAGTCACCGATACGAAGTACATTGTGCGTTTCGGCGGGGCCTTGGATTCGCCGAAGACACGCGCCATCTCCAACAGAATGCCCACGCCTGTAGCGTTATCGTTGGCGCCGTTGTAGATGTTGTCGCCAGGCATTCCGGGAACGATACCCAGATGGTCATAGTGAGCGGAGTACATCACGCCCTGATCCTTCAGCTTGGCGTCGGAGCCAGGCAGCATCGCTACCACGTTGTTGGAATCAAACGGACGGACCTTACTTGCGATGTGCGCCTTGAACTTCACCGACAAGGGCTGGGCTTTGAATCCGGGCTTGCCGGCAGCCGCCATTTCGGCGTCGAGGTCCTTGCCCGAGTCCTTCATCAGCTGGCGCGCTATATCAAGCTGGATCCACGATGCAACCTTGAGTTTCGGCGCCAGATCATTGCGCAGGTATGAGCGCTCACCCGACCAGGAGTTGCGCACCACGTCCCATCCGTAGCTGGCCATTTCGGTCTTGTGGATCAGCAATACCCCGGCCGCTCCCATGCGCGCCGCCTCTTCGTACTTGTACACCCAGCGTCCGTAGTAGGTGAGCGCTTTGCCACCGAAAAATTTGGGATCGTCGGAGGGCGGATCGTTGACCATCATCAACAAGACCTTGCCTTTGACGTCGGCGTCTTTGTAGTCGTTCCAGTTGAATTCAGGGGCATCGATGCCGTAGCCCATCCAGACGACGGGAGCGTCGATAGCGGTAGAGGTCTCGCCGGTCTCGTCCATGGCCACGATGTCGTCTGGGCTGCGGAGCGTAATGGAGTCGCCCTCGGCAGGAATGAGCGAGTAGGTGCTTTCCGGCAGCGTGAGGACGCCCATCATCGGCACCTTCTGCATGTAAGAACCCTTGTCCCCAGCGGGCTCCAGACCATAAAGCGCGAACTGGGTAGCGATGTATTCGGCGGCGATGTCTCCGCCGCGCTGGCCCGTGCCGCGGCCCTCGAGCAAATCGTCAGCAAGAAACTTCACGTGCCAACGGATGTTCTCAGGATTAATGGCGGCCATGGCCTGTTCGCCGGCCGGCGGCAGTCCAGCGACCTTCGGCACTGGCGGCATCGGGCTGGTGGCCGACTTACTGGATTGTGCGAACGTGAGTACCGCGGCTAAGACAAACAGTACCCCTAAAAGAAACGCCTTACGCATGAATACCCTCCCTGAAGCGATGAGACGAAGAAAGCAAACCCTTAATTTTACGGCATTCCGAGCGAGTGCTGGGCTCCTCATTTCGAGATGGGAAGAATCCGCTCTAGCCTGCCGAAAACCGGGCACATGGCGGGTGGGTTTGGGTGTATGCTGCGATGCAATTACTAACTCTAAGCCAAGGCGGCGAGTTCGTCGGCCGGAGGTATCAAGATGAGCGAAAACACACCCCAACGAATTGGGGACTACGAGATCATCCGCGAACTGGGCCATGGCGGCATGGGCCGAGTGTACCTGGCGCGGAATGTGATCTCCGATCGCGTTGAAGCCTTAAAAGTCCTGCTGCCGGACCTCGCCGGTCGCGGCGATTTCGTAGCCCGGTTCATGCGCGAAATCAAGACCCTCGCCAGCCTCGATCATCCCAACATTGCTGCGCTTCGCACGGCGTTTACGTCCGGCGAGCAGTTCATAATGATCATGGAGTACGTTGAGGGCGTAACTCTCGCGCAGCGGCTGGAGCAGGGTGCATTCTCGACGCCTGACGCGCTGAACTACACCGGGCAGGTACTGTCGGCCTTGAGTTATGCCCATGGCAAGCACGTCATTCACCGCGATATCAAGCCCGGAAACATGATGCTGACACCCCAGGGCGTGGTGAAATTGATGGACTTCGGGCTGGCTCGTTCCGCCGACGACATCGGCCTGACCGCCACCGGCTCGACCCTCGGTTCGCTCGACTATGCTTCGCCCGAGCAGGTGCAGTCGCAGCCGACCGACGAAAGGTCGGACCTGTACTCGCTCGGAGTGTCGTTGTACCAGATGGTTACCGGCAAGCGGATGTTCAGCGCCACGAGCAGCTTTTCCATAATGCGGGCTCAGGTGATGGAGACTCCGCCGCCGCCGATCGAGGTGGTGCCGACGCTCTCCAAGAACCTGAATGACGTGATCATGAAGGCCGTGGCCAAAGACCCGGCACAGCGCTTTCAGTCGGCCGAAGCCTTTAGCAGTGCCCTGTCGCAGATTGCGGCCGCGGATGCCCCTTCAAACGCCGGATCTGACGACGTATCAACGGCAATCACATCTGGAGTACCGGTCATGGCAGATTTCAAACCCAAGATGGACCCCGGGTTCCGGGTGCCTGATCCAATTGAACCACGAGCTAAGGGTAGCCGCGACGTGTGGCTGTTAGTCGGCGTGATCGTGGTGGCGGCGCTCATCATCGGTGGCGCAGTGTATCGGTCGCGGCAACATCGTGAGGCTTCTGTGTCGGCAGCCCAGCCGGCGAGCGTTCCTCCCACTGCTGCTCAAGACCAGCCGGCACCCCCACCGGAGACTCCGGCCACTCCGACGCCAACTCCAGCGGACGAGGCCAAGCCCGAGGCACAGCCGCCCGCGGTAGCGGCACGAAAGGCTAAGGCGGCAGGAGACTACTCGGCGGCACCGTCTGGTCCTAGTGCAGCGGAGATCCAGGCTCAACAGCAGGCGTTTCTCGAGCAGAAACGGCTGCTCGACGCCATGGAGACAGAATCCGATCATCTCGATGGACGCGCGGCCTCAGTGGAGAGCAGCCTCGACGCACTGGAGCAACAGATGCACCAGAGCGGCTTGGGGCTGCGCGGCGATATGGTGGCTGCCCGCAGCAACATGCGCAACGACATCGCCAAGGCAAAACAAGCCATGGATGCGGGCGATACAGAACGCGCCAGGCATTTTCTCGACCTGGCCACCCGCGAGGTCGAGAAGCTGGAGGCATTCCTCGGGCACCGGTAGCTGGACACACCCGCTGGCTCTTATTGATTGGATCCGCGACCGCGGATCAGTTCTTGCTGCCTCAACCGGCGCGGAAGGCTGGAATGTCCTCGCCGACCTTCCAGATCGCAGGCGCGGACTGTTGAAGTCGAGTAGAAAGCTGTGCGTTCACTTTGTTCAGGTCGCCTTTTGACCAGCCGACAGCAGACACTTCAATCTCACCGCTGGGAGCGATGTAAAAAAGCGTCGGCACGTTAGTAATTCCATACGCGTTCGACACCTCGTATCCGTTGGTGTCATTGTCGAGTGCGATCGGAAAGGTAACGCCGTACTCGCGGGCGAAGGCTTTTGCATCCGATGCTGTGTTCTGGCAAATACCGAGGAACGTCACGCCGTCGTCGCCGTGTGCGCGGGCCACGCGCTCGTAATAGGGAAAGGCGAACTGACACACCGGACAACTCACCTTGAAGAACGCCAAGACCACGGGGCCCCGATCCAGCATAGCCCGCAGTGAGACTTGCTTACTGTCGGCTGTATTCAAGGTGAAATCTGGAGCGATTTTGCCAGTGTCGAGAGCGTGCATCGAGACGATCCTCCGAATCATTCAATTTTATTTAGATTCCCACAGACACGATTAGGTCGCAGGCGCGAGTTTGCGGAGCACCTTCCGGGTCAATCCTGTGAGCGCCAGCTTATGCCACTGTTTACGCGTAAACCAGCGAGCATCGCGTTCTAGTCTGCCGACCATTGCGGCCGAGGCCGCCACGACCAACACGTCGTAGTCCGTGTCGGTGATGGAATGGCGAAACTTTGCCACCGGCTTGGCCTTGGCGATGGCAACTTCGGGAAGCTCCCACATGCCGGCCATGCGCTTGGCGTCCGTGGGACGTTGCACCAGTAGTATCGAGTCGCCCTTGCGAGCGAGCGCGTAATGAACTTGCTTGCGATGACGGGCGACCCGCGGTTTGGGCGCCTCGGCGCCGCGTGTCGCACACCACGTGATCAACGGGCAGACGAGACACTGCGGCGAGCGCGGCATACAGATCGTGGCACCAAGTTCCATGATGGCCTGGTTGAAGTCGCCCGGTCGGGCGCGATCGAGCAGTACTTCGGCGCGCTGCCAGATACCTTCCCGGCTGGTCGCCGGTCCGAATAGGCGATCGAGTACGCGCTCGACGTTTCCATCGACCACCGCGACCGCTTCACCAAATGCAATGCTGGCGATTGCAGCTGCGGTGTAGCGACCGATGCCGGGCAGATCGCGCCAAGCCTCGGCGGTTCGCGGGAACTCTCCGTTATTGTCTCGGACAATGACCTTCGCCGCCTGATGCAGGCGGCGCGCGCGATGGTAGTAGCCGAGGCCGCTCCACAGCGCAAGCACGGTTTGCTCGCGAGCCTTCGCCAACTCGTGAACGGCGGGAAATCGCTCCATCCACTGCGCGTAGTGGTCGAGCACGGCGGCCACGCGGGTCTGTTGCAGCATGATCTCCGAGACCCACACCCGATACGGGTCGTCATCTCGCCGCCACGGCAGAGCGCGGTGGCTGGTGTCATACCAATCGAGAAGCGCTCGCCGGAACACACGCAGCTCGCGGGGATCGAGTGGGAGCATCGGGAAGTTATTCTACTTTCGGTTGCCGAACGAAGAACTGCTCTTTATCCACATTCGCCGGCACCGCCACATCGAAGAACCCTACCATCATTTCCTCGTAAGTTTGGCCGCCCCAGCGCACCTCAACGTTCGGATTGGGATTGTGGGGGTTGTCCTCGGTGTTGTCAAACCATCCGACGGCCTGCAACTTGGTTCCTGCTTTCAAGAACCTAGGCTCAGCCAGGCGATAGCTGAGCTGCCAGTGGAAGTGATAGTGATTCAAGCGCAGGAGCGTCTCCACCGTGCCGTCGAGATGAAGAATGTTGTACTCAAAACCTTGTCCCCGCAAATGCATGTGCGGGAAGAAACTCAGGAGCGTGCAGTCGTTCGGCAAAGTTCCCCAGACATCAACCCGGTAGTCTTTGGTGCGAGGCGGAATGATAAACGCGTGGTTGGTGAGCTGCAGCGTCAGCACCCGCTGCTTGGGCGGTTGTTTGGCGAACACCATGCCCACGCTGGTCTGGTCTGTACCCGCGGTGCCATTGGTCGTGTAGTGCATCTGGAACACCAGGTCTGACCCGGCGGGAATGAACTTCGCCACTCCATCGGGCCAGCGGTCGGGCTCGCTGCCGGGTGCATACACGAGCAGCATGTCGGTTGTAGTCTCATGGGCTTCAGCGCGCAGTTTGGAATCGCTGAAGCTTGATGCTGTAAACGGAACTCCGACGGGTGCGGGCCGTAACCAAGTCGAGTTCGGCGGGCGGACATACACAACAGCGTGGTGTACATATTGCGCGCTCGACGGACGAATTTCCGTAAACTGCACCCACTCGTCTTCCGTGAACCAGGTGGGCACGATTTCGTAGGTGTATTCGATATCGCCATGCGCCGGAATCGGCACCGCCACAGGCATCTGCACGACTTTGTCGGGCTTGGGAATATTCCAGCCCTTGGTCCAGCGTCTTGGAGGAGGTGCGTCTATCGGCGAACCTGCGGGCGCACCTGCGGTGACCCAATCCGAAATCAATTTGATCTGCCGCGGCGTGAGCGATGGGTCGTTGGAAAACGTGCCATAGCGCGGATCTGCAAACCACGGCGGCATATCCCTGGAACTAACGGCCTGCTTGATTGCAGCGGCCCAGGGCTTGGCATCCTGATACCTCACCAACGGCATAGGAGCCATCTGTCCCGGACGGTGACAGGTCTGGCAGTGGTCCTGGAGAATCGGCACAACGTCTTTGTAGAAGGTTGGCTTGTGCGCGGGCCGTGGCGAAGCGTTCTGCGCCGTCGCAAATGTGGCAGACAGAAAACATGCCGAAGCAACAAGAGAGGTCGCTCGAATGATCCTTCTCCTGTTGCGTCGCTGCGGCAAATGCGATTCCGGTCTAGTTCGGCTGATTGTGTTCCGGCAACTCTTCTTCTTGAACCGCATGGCGGCGCAGGAGTTGCGCCAGGTTCTGCGAAAAGGCGGAACGCGGCAGGACCACGTCACATCCCGCTTCGGTCGCCTTGAGCTTCAGCTCTCCCTGCACATGGGAAACGAAGCCGAGGATGTTGGTCTCCTTCTTCAGCTTGCTCTTGAGCTTAGGGATAACGGTGAGCGGCTTGGCATTGAGGTTATTGAGATCGACAATGATGAGCGACGGCTTGTCGTTGCCATTCTCGCCCATCCGCTCGAACACGTCCTTTTCGGTCTTCACGAATTCGACCTTCACACCAAGCTTGCGCGCGGTTTCGGTGATCTTCGCGAGGAAGAAGAGATCGTCCACAAACGCGTAGATTCGCGTGGGGGCATCGGCTGGAACCGGCAGCGGTGCCGGATCCGCCGGAGGGAACGGCTTTCCACGTCCGCGATCGGGCGTGTGGGTGTTGCCGTCGTGCTCCTGTAGCACGGCTCGATAGCTGTGGTCCATGGGAGCGGAGTACACCCCTCCAAGCGGTTCACGCGAGGCCGGACGTCCGCCGGGCTTGTGTCCGCCCGTGCGTTTCTTGCCGAAGCGGCGTCCACCGGCGCTCCGGCCCTGGCCCTGCGACTGGCCTTGGCCCTGGGGCTGGCCCTGGCCGTGTTGTTGGCCGTGACCTTGACCTTGGCCCTGCGATTTACCCTGCTGCTGGTTGGCCTGGTGCGGAGTAGCTCCGCGGCGTCCACGCCGCCGTCTGCGCCCTTTCCCTCCGGAACTACCGGAAGGAGGATTCGGTCCTTGATTCATGTTGCTCTCTTGTTACGTTCGTTTGCCCGCGGATTTGCGGGTTCCCACATTCGTAAACCGCTCTTGCCGGCCAGGTGTTCGCACTGTCGTCCGAGAAATCGGCGTCTCTGCGGTTGAAATCGTTTTTGATATCGAATCAGTTACGTCCGTCTGGCGCCCGGAATCTATGGCGCGAGGAACGCCTGCACGGGAAGTGCGGCGATTGGAGGACGTCTTTATCGTACCCAGCTTTGCGGTTGAAACGCAAGCCGCTATAGCTGTTAATACGCTTGACTACTCTCTTTCGTCAACCTCGGGATTAACCACACCTGGGCCTTGCTTTCGATTTGCCGGCACAAAACCGATATGGGGAACCTGGCCTTGCGAAACCTTTTTCTTGACTCCGGGGTCTGAGTCGGCGGGTTACCTCACCGCTGGGGATAGCTTGCACCAGAATACGTTACTTTTCCAACACTATCCAGCGAACGGCGCTTGGCAGCAGCGAATAGCGTCAATTCAACCTTGCCAGAAGCTGGCGCAACATGTCGAGCGTCTCGCGAACGTCGTCCGAGTCATCCGCATCTGGGCACATTTGCAAATACGTTCCGAAATCGTGCGCCGCACCCAGGAACTGCTCCAGGTTGAGGCGAACCAGTCCACGCTCGCGAATCAGCTCGGGGCTTTGAGGCGGAATCGCCAGCAGCAGGTCCAGCACCATTAGACCCTTGGGGAAATTACGCTGCTTGAAATAAATCTGCCGCAGGTTGTTCAGCACCCGCGTAAGGATCTCCCGGTGACTGACGGTCTGCAAGAATTCAGGCTTCAGCTCGATCTGCCCTGAATAGATTTCGTCGAGGCGTCGCTGACACTCGGCGTTGCCGACGACGCGCCCCCGGTTGAAGGCGTCAATGATAACCTCGCCCGACAGCGCATCGTAGTGCTTCAGCAGGAAGTGCCCCGGCATACCCGTCCCGGCAAGGGGAAAGCCAACGCGCCGCGCAATGTCCATGTAAATGACCGACAACGTGATGGGAATACCCAACTTACGATCCAGCACGTCGTTGAGAAACGAGTTGCGAGGATCGTAGTAGTCGTCGCGATTGCCGCGTAGTCCTTCCTCGTCGAAGATCACGCGATTGAGCACCGCAATGGTTTCGCGGGATGTCGGATGGCTGCGCAGTCCCTTGCGCACCCGCTGCGCCAGCGCCTCCAGGCGGCCGACGTAATACGGGATGTCGAGCAACGGGTATTCGGCTTGCGAGATCGCCAACGCTCCCGCGGCTAGCCCGATCGAGGCATCGTCGCGCGACGGCGCTACAAGTGCCGCAAAGCTGGCGAGGGCACTCGGCGGTGACTCAAGATCTGCCATATTCGGTTGTTATTTGATGAAGCAGTTCGGAAACTTGATTCGCAGAGTCAATCGGTGGCCCCCGATTTGCCGAAACACGCAACCACTAACAGAACCGTTCCGAGAGTTGCTACCCAGTAAACCAACCAGCAACTCAGCAATACAGCAGGGTTCAACCATACCGGCCGTAGTTCCGAGAGCCGATGGAACGCCACGGGCAATTGCGGCCAGACTGACAGCAAGGCGGCCGGGACCCGCCCGCCGGAGTGCGAAGAGAGTCCGCTGTAGTACGGGATGAGCAAGGCGTGCATGCCGTAAAGATCAAGAGCAGCAGCGCAAACCGCCATTGCCGGAAATACGATTCGAGCGGGAATGAACGCGAGCAGCCCCCAGGCCAACAGCACGATTTCCGCACCTATCGCGGCATACAGATACCACCCTGTGGAGGACGAGACACCCTGGTTCATGAACGTTACAAGCACGTTGTATCCAAGTCCGGCCCAGAAGCAGACATAGAACGCAGAAAGCGTGAGCACGGCGCGAAGCTCATCGGACGAACCGCGGCGCCGCAAAAGGCGCCAGACGACTCCTAACATGGCCAGCGCCATGAGCGCGAACGCCAACTTGTAAGTCCGGTCGGGTACACGCAGAAAACTCCACGCTCCGAACCATGTATGAGAAACCAAAACGGACAAGACGCCGCTCTTCCAATTCACGTGCGGTAGCGCCGCCAGTTTCTGCAGTAGAGAAATGTGCCCCATGGCAACATCATCGCCTTGTCCGGACCACGAGCCGGTTGCGCGGTGGACAAGCGCATACCAATGCCCGGCGATGAAAAGCGAGATGAGGAATGCGCAGCCAACTCGCGGGATAACGGTGAAGGGTCCCGACTTGCCGGCACGACTCTGGGGACGCCGTGCGGCAACGACGGCGACAACCAGTACGGCAGGCACTGATGTAAGCAGGTACGCCTTGGTGAGCAGCCCAAATCCGAGCGCTCCGCCCAGCCCCAGCCAGGCGCACCATGACTGCGGCTTATATACTGCCCACATTGCTGAGGCCAGCATTGCCGTATAGCAGACTAGCGCCAGGGACTCGTTGCTCACACGTGCGACATTGATCATCAGTTCGGGCAGCAAGACGACGACAGCGGTTACGCCCACTGCTTGCCGGTCGCCGACCAGGACCTGCCGGGCGATCCAATACACGAAAGGGACTGCAGCGGACGCAAGTAAGACGTTAAGCAAGCGCAGCCAATACAGCATCGACAGTAGCGACACTCCACTCATCCAGCGCACGGGGATTGCAAACAGCCAGTAGTAGAGCGGAGCCTGCTGCGATTCGTAGTTGAGCAACGGCTCGGTTGCGGGAAGTTTTGCGTCCTTTGGATCGAGTGCGCGAACTGCGGCGATGCGTTGTTGTCTTTCGGCATCCGGCAACGTCCAGAATTCTTCGTGGGTTGTGATAGGTGGCGGGATGGCCTGGAATTGCAGCTCCCATGGGAGCGGAAGCAGGTGAAGCGACTCCTGCACCTCCAGCGAAATTGGCGTGTCGCTGCGCGGCAGACCCTGTCCGCTGGCGACATGTTGTAAGGCGGCGACGTGAAATGGCTCGTCGTAACCTTCCCATGCAGGCAAGAGTGCGGAGTACCAAAAGCCTCGTACCATAAATGCCAACCAAAGCAGTGCGAGCACAATCGGTACTCGTGAAGATCGTAGATTCATCTTCACTGCCGCAGCATGTTCTTCGCGATGAACAGCACGTTTGCGGGCCGCTCCGCCAGCCGCCGCATGAAGTACGGATACCACTCCGTCCCAAACGGAATGTACACCCGCATGCCGTAGCCCTCGCGCACCAGCTTCTGCTGCAGATCGCGGCGGACACCATGTAGCATCTGGAACTCATACGCCGTGGCCGGAATGTTCTCCGCCTTCGCGAACTGCTTCATCTGCTCGATGATGCCTTCATCGTGCGTTGCCAGCCCGTGATAGACGCCGCTCTTCAACAGTATCTTCGCGAGCTTGACGTAGTTTGCGTCCACGTCAGCTTTCTTTGGGAAGGCGATCTCCGGGGGCTCCTTGTACGCGCCCTTGCACAGGCGAATGCGGATTCCCTCCGACACAAGCTGCTTCACGTCATCTTCGCTGCGGTACAGGTAGGTTTGAATGACTGTTCCCAACTTCCCTGAGTGCCCGGGCAGCCGGTGCAATTGCCTCACGAAGTCCAATGTCCGCTGCGTATACGGCGAACCTTCCATGTCCACGCGTATGAAGCTGTTGATCTTGACGACGTGGGCCACCAGCTCGGTGACTAGCGAAAATGCCAGGTCCTGGTCCACGTCGAAACCCATGTGGGTGAGCTTGAGGCTGATGTTGGCGTTCAACTTGCGCGACGAAATCTCACCCAGCATCTGGTGATAGAGCTCAGCGCTGTGTCTGGCCTCGTCGATGTTGGTAACGTTCTCGCCGAGGTTGTCGATGCTGACGCTCGCGCCCCACTGATTCACCTGCTCAGTCGCGCGAACCGCGTCGGCGAGCTGAGTTCCGGCGACAAATCGTCCCGAGAAGCGCAAGCCGATCGCCGAGTTCTCTGCAAAGTGGCGCAGAGATTTGTTTTCGGAGAGCTTGATGAATGTTGCTCTTAGCATGACGCCTCCACGGGCGCGTACAGCAGAGGCGCGGCCCAATGATCGCTATTGAAATGACGCATAGAAATGTCGGTACCAGCAAACCAAACTCTCGATGATAGCGCCGAGCCGGGTGCGGGGCAAACGAAACCCCCAGAAGTCCCGCCAGGGCTTCGAGAGAGGAAACAGGGGGCGCGATTTTCCAGGCGGTCACCCAGGCATCTTGACTCCAAATAATCTCGCTCAAATACCGTCTGCAATTACGGGCCCACGGGTCTTAGCTTCGTTGATGCGAAGGCCTCCACTCGATGACTGTGCGGAAGAAGTCGAATTATCTGAGCCATCCGCCGCGGATCTGAGAGACCGAACGAAATCAAGGAATAATCTTGATGTCGCCTTTGAATTGATGATAGTTGCGGAAGTCAATGACGTTGTGGGTACAGAAGTTGCTACCCCGCTGACAACCCAAGCTCTCGGCATGGACGGGAAGCAGAAACGATTTCCCCTCAATCATCACGTACGAATAATCAATGGCGGACTCGACCGCATCGATGGGAAAGTCTGACGGAAGGTCGCGGGCCTGCCTCTCGATACGCAGGGCACGCGCGGTATTGACATCGACCCATACGCAGCCGGTGTAAGCCGCAATCGCAGCCTGACCACCGACCTGCATCTTCCAGTTTGAATTTTCAGTGCGCACTTGAAAGTCGTAAACCTGAGCACGAATGCCCGCAATGATGGCCGGACGGCCGGAGCTGAAGTGCGCCTTCGAACGGGGATCAAAAAGGGCCAATAGAGCGGATGCAAATTCTCCTGTTGACCAGGCCCCATCGATCTCAGGCAACTGCTTGTTGGTGGGACGATTGTTGATCTTCACGTTGCGATAGGTTTCGTTTCCGTCCTCGTAAATGATTTCAGCCGAAACGATGTCCTGGGGCACTTTCTGCCCGCGGCCTTGCTGGGTAAACCGCGCCATGAACTCCTGGCAAATAAAGTTGGGCAGCTTCTGTGAAAACTGGAGCGCCGCCTCTCGGGCCCGGTCGATCAAGGGTGCGGAGGAGGGCAGCGAAGGCGGGGGTGCGGAGTCCTCAGGGCCGGACTCGGCCGACGGGTCGGGACACGGCGGCGGAGCCGGTTGTCCACTTTTTTTTAGAGTGGGAACGTCGGAGCAAGGAGGCGTATTTTGTTCCGGCGACTGGGCCGTGGCCGGCGGCGTGGCGCAAGCCAGCGCAAAGGCGACTCCGGCGCCGCCAATGCGAAGCCAGCGGCCCGTATGTCGAAGGCTGTATCCATTCACAGAGTCACCGTCTCTCGAATCTAGCATGATGCGCAGTCACCGGTTGCCAGTTGTCCGTTGTCAGTAAAATCAAAAGACCCACATCACCGCTTCGCGGCTGAAATACTCTGTCGTGACCAAACACCTTCCCAACCCATAAGTCGCATTTAGTGTTCCGTCACGTTCTCAGAAGGGGGAGCTTTGCCCAGTCGCCCCTTCTAGGCTGGAGGCAGCCCGCACGTTCCTGGGTTGGGTTTCCAAGTCGAGCGCGAGGTGGTATCCCCTCCCAACCCGTACTCGTATTTTCAGACACTTGCGAAGGGTTTTCCGTGCAGCTTTCTGCAAACAAATGACTTAGAGGTACATGATAGGAAACATTAGGGTTATTGGCGCAGTCAGGACGGATCGTCTGCTTGGCGGGGAGGGCAGCGGCGGCGAGATCCATGGCCCAGAGCATTAGGCGGGCGGTGGCGAAATCAACAGCGCCGGAGTTCACGATGCGGAGGACTTCAGCGCGGTTCAAGGCGAGGTCGCCCAGAGTCATGGCCACGCGAAGCCGGGGGATGCCGGCAACGCGGCGGGCACGGGCCATGTTGCGGATGCGGGTGCGGGTCCCTCGGTGATGACGACAGCAGGCGCGTCCTCGGACGGCAGCACCTTGGCAGTGGCGGCCATCGGGAAAGATGTGGCGGCAGAGACGGATGATCAAGTGTGAATTCATTGAGACCTCCGCAAGGTCATTACGCCAGGTTAGGGCAAAACGCTTTTCGCTTTTCGCTGGTCGCGATTCGCAAAGAACCAGCTGATACAGGCCGCGGGTATTCCCGAGGCAAAGTCGAACAGTGTCCGAGTGGTAGCTAAGCCACCACGATGGAAGCGTGGCAAAGTTGCGGACGGTCGTCAAGTTACGAAAGTACAGGTGGTACGTACTTTAGTAACTAGTCGTCAGGGAACATCAAAAGACCCAGTAGGCAAGGAAGCCCGAACGATGGGAAAAGCCCCGCCCAACCAAAAGCAGGTTGGACGGGGCACCCACGTGAGCTTTGGCCGGGCCAACCGCCAACAATGAAGACATTGTCTGAAAAAAGATGTGAACATCGCGGAACGTTCAGGGAACTCTCCGCCGCGCAATGCGTATATCGAGCGAGGGATTGCCTTGCCAAATCGTGATGACCTCTAAAGTCTCCCATACCTTTCTGATACTGCTTGTCCTCCTTGTCGCAGCACCGGCGCAAGAGACAATGCACGTCGACGTCAACGCCGCCAAGGACACTTTCCACGTCAACGTGAACCTGGTAAACCTGGGCTTCGTTGCACGCGACAGCCAGGGCAAACTCGTTCCGAATCTCACCGCCAACGACATTGAATTGTTGGAAGATGCCGTGCCGCAGAGAATTCATACCTTCTCGAAGAGCACGGACTTGCCGCTGACGCTGGGGTTGATTGTGGACGCCAGCGGCAGCCAGGACCACTTCGGCAAGCAGCACCGGCAGGCGCTCGAAATCTTTCTCAAGGAGATCTTGCGCCCACAAGATCGGGTCTTTCTCGTCTGCTTCGGGAACCATCTCCGGCTGGTGAGCGACTACACCAACTCTCCCGAGCAGATCCTGGAGAACTACAAACGATGGGACAAGGGCAAGGAGAAGTTCCCCGAGCTGGGCCCCGAGCACGAAGACCGCGACCTCGGCACCGCGTTCTACGATTCGATCTTCTACAGCGTGACAGAAAAACTGGCGCAGTCGCAGGGGAGGAAGGCGATCCTCATGTTCAGCGATGGCGAGGACAATTCCAGCTCGCACAACATGATGACCACGATCGAGACTGCCCAGGCCGAAAACGTGCCAGTCTATGCGATTCGTTACAGTGAAACCAAGCACGGAAAGCTCACGGCGCGCAATAAATACGGCATCAGCGTGATGGACCGGATTGCGAAGGAAACCGGCGGACTACACATCAATGCCGAGAAGACCGATCCACAAACCTATTTCTCGGAGATCGCGGAAGAGCTGCGCACCTCGTACGAGGCTGGGTATTACCCGACTAACAAGGCGAAAGACGATAGTTTTCGCAAGATCGTGGTCCAGCCGAAGCTGGACGGCGTGACGATACGGGCGAAGACGGGATATTTCTCGCGGTGAGTGCGCGAACCCTGGGGGACCCGACATAGCGGATAGTGGATAGTGAGAGTCAAAAGCCCCACCCTCATCAAAATTATTTAAGGATATGGGGCGCGGGGTGGGCCACCCACGGAAATGAAAACGATCGAAGAGCTGCGCGTCGCCGGCACTCCAGCGTCACGAAAGGGGCTGGATGTCAGAGAACGACCTCTGCTCCCGCGATGGGAGATGTGTTTTCTCTTGACATCCCCTTTTATAGAACCCGCCCAGTCGTCCCCTAGGTCGATGTTTTCTTGAGTTTGGGATTCAAGCGGATGGCCTCGTCGTAATCCTGCTGCGCGCCTTCCATGTCGCCCTTGGCGACGCGCGCTAGGCTCCGGTTGTTGAAGGCCTCGGCATAGTCCGGCTTGAGCCGGATCGCCTCAGTGAAATCCTGCAACGCGCCCTCCACGTCGCCCTTTACGCCGCGCGCAGCGCCTTGGTTGTTGAAGGCCTCGGCACAGTCCGGTTTGAGACGGATGGCCTCGCTGTAATCCAGCAGCGCGCCCTCTACGTCGTGTTTGGCGTAGCGCGCGTTGCCCCGGTTGTTGAAGGCCCCGGCATAGTCCGGCTTGAGCCGGATCGCCTCGCTGTTATCCTGTAGCGCGCCCTCTACGTCGCCTTTGACGCGCCGCGCATTGCCACGATTGTTGAAGGCCTCGGCATAGTCCGGTTTGAGACGGATGGCCTCGCTGTAATCGTGCAGCGCGCCGTCTACGTCGTGTTTGCCGTCGCGCGCGACACCCCGATTGTAGAAGGCCTCGGCATAGTCCGGTTTGAGACGGATGGCCTCGCCGTAATCCTGCCACGCGCCCTCCACGTCGCCTTTGGCGTAGCGCACATTGCCCCGGTTGTTGAAGGCCTCGGCATAGTCCGGCTTGAACCGTATGGCCGCGCCGTAATCTTGCAACGCGCCTTCCACGTCGCCTTTGGCGTAGCGCGCAGCACCCCTGTTGCAGAAGGCCTCGGCATAGTCCGGCTTGAACCGTATGGCCGCGCTGTAGTCCAGCAGCGCGGCCTCCACGTCGCCTTTGGCGTAGCGCACAGAGCCCCGGTTGCTCAAGGCGGCGGCATAGTCCGGCTTGAACCTTATGGCCTCACTGTAATCCAGCAGCGCGCCCTCTACGTCGTGTTTGGCGTAGCGCGCGTTGCCCCGGTTGCTGAATGCATCGGCATAGTCCGGCTTGAGCCGTATGGCCTCGTTGTAATCCTGCAGCGCGCCCTCCACGTCGCCCTTGGCGTAGCGCGCAGCGCCCCGATTGCTGAAGGCGGCGGCATAGTCCGGCTTGAGCCGTATGGCCTCGCTATAATCCTCCACAGCGGCATCCACGTCGCCTTTGGCGTAGCGCGCATTGCCCCGGTTGTAAGAGGCGGCGGCAAAGTCCGGCTTGAGCCGTATGGCCTCGTTGTAATCCTGCAGCGCGCCCTCCACGTCGCCCTTGGCGTAGCGCGCAGCGCCCCGGTTGTTGAAGGCGGCGGCATAGTCCGGCTTGAGCCGTATGGCCTCGCTGTAAAAGCGCAACTGTTCATCAACGTCGAGAACGGCAAACCCTCGCTCGAACCATTGCTGCGCAGTCAACTCTTCTTCTTGGACCGCCGGAGCCGCGTTAGCGGCAGCCTTCTGTTCTGTGGCCGCTCGTTGTGCAGAGGGAGATGCTGGGTGCAGAACTGCATCCAGCGCGACATTCAAGTACCTGTCCCGCAGGCGGTCCATGGCCTCCATAAAGTACCCTGGCGGTATGCTCAGTTGGTTGTAGCTCTTGAGTGCAGCAAGCTTGCCAGTGAGTTGACTAGCGATTCCCGGCGTTCCAAAGTCGAACCCTTCCATCATCAGCGGCACGATATTGCGCTTGCCATCCAGTGCCGTCTCTATCTCGCGACGCAACCAATCTCCCCGGTCGTCGCAACGCTCCAACGCAGAGGGGGTGAGCAGGACGAGGAAATGTGCCCGAGCGGCTATGTTTCCAAGTATGACGCTCTCGAAGTCGCCACTGGCGATACTAATGTAATCGAAGAAGACATCATAGTCATGGTGGGTCAGGTCCTGGTAAATATTGAGTGCCCAGGCAAGGTTGGTGCGGCGATAACTGAGAAAAACGGTCTTTTCGATGCGTTCCATGGCGAAATGGCCTAGCTTGCGCTGAAACGAATGCCCCTACGATACCAGAGACATGCCACTCGTATCCTTAGGTGAGCTACCGCCGTCGGTGTGCGCCGGGTCTGGCACATCACTCCCACTCGATCGTTCCCGGAGGTTTCGAGGTGATGTCGTAGACGACGCGGTTGATGCCCTTCACCTCGTTGACGATGCGGTTGGAGATGGTCTTGAGGACCTCGTACGGGAGGTCAACCCAGTCGGCGGTCATGCCGTCTTCGGAATTTACGGCGCGGATGGCGCAGGCGTAAGCGTAGGTGCGCATGTCTCCCATGACTCCCACTGACTTCACCGGCAGCAGCACGGCGAACGACTGCCAGATTTTGGTGTAGAGTCCGGCGCGCTTGATTTCGGTGACCACGATGTCGTCGGCTTCCTGTAAGAGGGCGACGCGGTCGCGGGTGACTTCGCCGAGGATGCGGACGGCGAGTCCGGGGCCGGGAAACGGCTGGCGCTGGAGAACATCTTCGGGCATGCCGAGGTCGCGGCCAATCTTGCGGACTTCGTCTTTGAAGAGGTCTTTGAGCGGCTCGATGAGCTTGAGTTTCATGCGCTTGGGCAGGCCTCCGACATTGTGGTGGCTCTTGATGGTTTGCGAGGGGCCGCGCACCGATTGCGACTCGATGACGTCGGGATAGAGCGTGCCCTGGACGAGCCAGTCAACCTTGCCCTGGGTTTCGGCGATGCGGCGGGCTTCCTGCTCGAATACGGTGATGAATTCTTTGCCGATGATCTTGCGCTTGCGCTCGGGGTCTTTCACTTTCGCGAGTTTGCCGAGGAAGAGGTCGGAGGCGTCAACGGCGTCGATGTTGAGGCCGAGCTTGCCGCGCAGGTTCTCCTGCACTTTCTGAAATTCGTTTTTGCGGAGCACCCCGTTGTTGACGAAGATGCAGGTGAGTTGGTCGCCGATAGCGCGATGGACGAGGACCGCCGCGACGGAAGAATCGACGCCACCGGAGAGGCCGCAGATCACACGTCCATCGCCGACCTGCTTGCGGATGGCTTCGACGGTTTCGTCGATGAAGCGCTGCGGCGTCCAGTTGGGAGTGAGTCCGCAGATGTCGAAGACGAAGTTGCGCAGGATGGCAGTTCCCTGCTTCGTATGGTGGACCTCGGGATGGAACTGCACGGCGTAGTACTTGCGCGCCGGATCTTCGAAGGCGGCCTTGGCGTTGGTAGATTGCGCGACCAAATGGAAGCCGGGAGGGAGTTGTTCGGCTTCGTCGCCGTGGGACATCCAGACGTGTAGCGGGCCGGTGAGTCCTTTGAAGAGGGCGCAGTCGTCCCGCAGGAGGGTGACGTCGGCGTGCCCGTACTCGCGCTTGTCGCCGGGGCTCACTTTGCCGCCGAGCGCGTGGGTCATGAAGTGGAGCCCGTAGCAGATGCCGAGCACGGGCACACCGAGATGCAGCACCTGCTCGTCGGCTGGCGGCGCGTCGGCGTCATAGACGGAGGATGGGCCTCCGGAGAGGATGATGCCGGCGGGGGCGTAGTGCTGGATCTCTTCGAGCTTAGCGGTGCAAGGAAGGACGACGGAGAAGACGTTCTGTTCGCGGATGCGGCGCGCGATGAGTTGGGTATATTGCGAGCCGAAGTCGAGGACGACGATTGATTGGGTTTCCACCATTTACTTTGCCAGAGGACGGGGGCAGATAGCAATAAGCAATTAGCGACTAGCAAAATCGGTAACTGGTAGCTGGTCACTGGTTAGAGCTCGCCGAGGGTCCAGCCTATAATCTGCGCATGGCGTTCAAGCGCACGCAGAAGATTTACGACGAGGAAATGCTGTACGAGTATGCCGTGGGAGCGCTGGGGCGGAAGATGCGGACGGTCGCCGAGCTGAAGCGGCTGATGCGCGAGCGGGTGAAGCAGCAGGGGGAAATAGGTCAACTGTTGGTTGAGGTTGTGGTCGCCAAATTGAAGGAACAGAAGTATTTGAACGACACGAATTACGCCGAGAGCTACTCGCGATTCCGGAAGGAAAACGAGAAGTTTGGGCGGTCGCGGGTGGTGCAGGATTTGAAGGCGAAGGGCGTCCACGGGGACATTATTGAGAAGACGGTGGGCGCGGCGTATGCGGATGTGAACGAGGAGCAACTGGCGCGGGAATATTTGCAGAGGAAGCGCATCCGCAAGCCAGCGGACCAAAAGCAAGCGGCCAAGGTGTTTCGCTCGCTGGTGCGGGCGGGGTTTGCCGGCAAGGTGATTTTTCGCATCCTGAAGACGTGGGACGTGGACGACGAGACGATCACGGCGCTGGAGAGTGAAGCGGTAGAGGGGCCGTCGGAACGGGAATCCGGCGAGTTGTGACGAAAGCGGATCCCTCGGCGGGCTGACGCCCGCCTCGTGATGACAATTCAAGATATGTTGAACGGCATTGCTGAAGCTGCAGCCATTCCAATGAAAAGGTACTCATGGCCAAGAAACTAGACCACACTGCCGCGATAGCTCACCTTTCGAGAGTGGACAAGAAGCTGGGGAATATCATTGTCAAGGCGGGGCCGTGCTGGCTGCAGCCGGAAAACACTCAAAGCATCTTCGAGTCACTGCTCGAGTCGATCATTTATCAGCAGCTGAACGGCAAGGTGGCGGCGACGATTACGGAGCGGGTGAAGGCGCTGTTCCCCGAAGAACCGCACCGCATCAAGACGCGGCATGGAGTGCAGGCGGGCTTCCCTTCTCCGGAGCAGGTGCTGGCAGCGACACCGGAATTGCTGCGGTCGGCGGGGCTGTCGCAGAACAAGATGCTGGCCATTCGGGATCTGGCGGCGAAGGCGCTGGATGGAACGGTCCCGTCGGTGCGAGAGGCGCACAAGATGAGCGACGACGCGCTGGTGGAGCACCTGACGGCGGTGCGCGGCATCGGGCGCTGGACGGTGGAGATGCTGCTGATCTTTCGGCTGGGCAGGCCTGACGTGTTGGCTGTCGACGATTACGGCGTGCGTAAGGGGTTCGCCAAGATGCATCGGCTAGACGAGTTGCCGAAGCCGAAGGAGTTGCAGGCGATTGGGGAAAATTGGCGTCCGTATCGTTCGGTGGCGTGCTGGTACCTGTGGCGGGCAGCGGAGATGAAAGACCTGCCCGAGCCCGGTGCAGCAGCGAAGGCGGCAAAGGCGGCGAAGAAGTCTCCCGTCAAGAAGAAGGCCGCGAAGAAGAAATCTCTGCGAGCAGCGCGCAAGAAGACCGCCAAGTAGAGCGGGAAGGATCCGGCCCTACTTGGTCTGTGTCTGAGCGAGGAAGTTGAGGAAGACCTGCGCGGCTGCCGCCTGGTCTCCGGTGGACGTATCCATGACGAATGCAGGAACAACAACGGGACACGCCTTCACGGCGGCGCAGATGTTGACGGCGTGAGACAGGTCGGCAGCAAGGGCCGCATTGTCGCCAACGTCTGACCCGCTGTTCAGTATGACCGCTTCGCCTCGGACGGCCTTGTTGAAATCGCCCTTCAGCGCTTCCTTGTAGTCAATTTCATGCATGGTCTCAACCACAATGGGGGCACCCGAGGGCATGCGGGGATTGCTGGATTGGAATTCAAGAATGCGATGGTCAAGCTCATGAGAGTAGGGCGAGCGAAGATCGCGGAAAACATGGACCACGATGGGTTGGTGAACTTGCGGCTTCTTACAAGCCGGGACGGCGAGCAAAAGTAAAGCTAAGGCCAAAACCGGCCAACGATGGCTCATTCCGCAATCATACTTGAGCGGCGGGATTCCGTCATGAATTGGTTTTCGGTGAACCTTCCAGAAGTCATGGAGAGCCGGAATTCACGCATCAGCGATAAAGGCGATTCGGGGTCACTCCCGAGGTGGCGTTGCGAGTGGAGTTCGATTCCGCGCCGGAGACCGCGGTGACATTTGTCATCTGCTGCCGCTGACAATCGGCACTAGGCGCGGGCGCCGAATTCCTTGAACATGGGTTGCGACGGAGAATGCAGCCCAGGATTGCCGAGTAACCAAAATGTCACAATTCACCGCAACAAAATCGGTTCCTCTTCCAAAGCCAGAGGAAGAGTGCGATGCTATGGGTATTCACCTAGAGGAGAGCCGCAGGCCCAGTATGCGTGACCTGAAAGACGAGCTGGCATCGCTGAAAATCGACCGCGACCCGCCGAAACCACGGCGGTGGGGAATGTGGTTATTTCTGATTCTGCTGGTGGCGGCGGTGTCGGCGGCCGGGATGTACGCAGTGCGTAACAAGGCGGCACTTGCGAGCTTCACCGCGATTGAAGTAGAGCCGGTGCAGGTCAGCGTGCAGACAACGTCAGGGCCGAGTGCAGGGACGCCGATCCTTACGGCGTCGGGATATCTGGTGGCGCGGCGCCAGTCGGTAATTTCCTCAAAGATCCAGGGACGGCTGTCAGGCTTGTACGTGGAAGAGGGCAGCTACGTGAAGACGGGGCAGGTGATCGCGAAACTGGAAGACACGGATTACAAGGCAGCCATCGTGAAGGCCAAGGCCGACATCGAGTATGCCCAGGCGAACTTGGCGGAAATGCAGCGGCAGGCTCGGCTGCAAGAGGGCCTCTACAAGGAAAAGGTGGTTTCGCAAGATGCACTCGACAGCGCCAAATCGCGGGTGCGGATCGCCCAGGCGACGCTGGACCAGGACAAAGCGGCGCTACAGATGCAAGAAACCCTGCTGGACTTCACGTTGATCCGGGCGCCGTTTGACGGCGTCGTGGTGAAGAAAATGGCCGAGGTGGGCGAGAGCGTAGCGCCGATTCCTCCGGGTGTGAATATCTCGACGTCGTCGGGCGCAATCGTCGCCATCGCGGACATGAACTCGCTGGAAGCCGAAGTGGACGTGAACGAATCGAACGTCGGACAGTTGAAGCAGGGCGACCCGGCGGAAATCAATGTGCAAGCGATTCCGGACCACACCTACAAGGGCGTGTTGCGGCAGGTGATTCCAACGGCCGACCGTACCAAGGCGACTGTGACGGTGAAGGTTTCGATCCTCGATAAGGACCAGCGGATTAAGCCGGAAATGAGCACGAATGTCACCTTCCTTGAGCCAGCCAAGAAGGGCGAGGCCAAGAACGAAGCCCCGGTGCGCATCGTCACGGTTCCGAAAGACGCGGTGCTCTCGAAGAACGGCAAGCAGGTGGTGTACGTCATTGAGGACAACAAGGCGCATGAAGTGGCCGTGGTGACCGGCAACGAACTCAAGGGGCAGATCATTATCAAGTCCGGACTGGTCGGCTCGGAGACGCTCGTCGGCAACCCTCCGCAGAAACTGGTGGATGGGGTGGCGGTGAAGATCAAAGGCTAGCGAAAGCGCTGGCAACCAACAGGAGCAATCATGAGTGCAACCGCAGTGGCAGCCAAGACAGGCGCCGTAAGCGTGCAAAATGTCGTCAAGATTTACCAGCGTGACAGCCAGCAGATCAAGGTGCTGGACGGCCTGAGCCTGGAAGTGCCACAAGGTGAGTTCCTGGCGTTGATGGGGCCGTCGGGCTCGGGCAAGACAACGCTGCTGAACCTGATTGCCGGGATCGACCGGGCGACTTCCGGAAGCGTTCGCGTCGCGGGAACGGACCTTACTCCACTCTCCGAAGGCGAGCTGGCGAAGTGGCGCAGCCAGAATGTGGGATTCATCTTCCAGTTCTACAACCTGATTCCAGTGTTGAACGCCGTGGAGAATGTGGAGCTGCCGCTGCTGCTCAGCCACTTGTCGAAGAAGGAGCGCCGCGAGCGCGCCCTGACGGCTTTGCGCATCGTGGGACTGGCGGACCGGTCGAAGCATTATCCGCGGCAGCTATCCGGAGGACAGGAGCAGCGTGTGGCGATCGCGCGTGCCATCGTGACCGACCCGGCGGTGCTGGTGGCCGATGAGCCGACGGGCGATCTGGACAGCAAAAGCGCGGAAGAAATCCTGGAGCTGATGCAGACTTTCAACAAAGAGTTCGGCAAAACCATTGTGATGGTGACGCACGATCCGCGCGCGGCGGCCGTCGCCCATACGCAGCGACATCTTGAGAAAGGAGTGCTTACCGCCTGATGAAGTTCGCACCTCTGGTTCTCAAACATCTTCGCAAGAACTGGATCCGTACGCTCAGTACGATCGTGGCGTTGGCGGTGTGCATTTTTCTTTACTGCACGTTGCACACGGTGGTGCAGGCGGTGGAGTTCGGTCTGCACAGCGGCAACGCAGGACGGCTGGTGACACGGCACTATGTCAGCCTGGTGTATCCCCTGCCGCAAACCTATAAACAGCGGGTGGCGGCCATCCCCGGAGTCCAGGAAGTAGTCATCGAGGCATGGTTCGGGGGAGTCTACCGCGACCCCAAGAATTTCTTCGCCAACTTTGCGGTCGAGCCGCAGCCGTTTCTCGACATCTTCCCCGAAATCACGCTGCCGGCGGACCAGAAGGAAAAATGGCTCAACGACATGCGCGGAGCGATTGTCGGGCGCAAGCTGGCAAACAGGTTCGGGTGGAAGGTCGGCGACGTGGTCCCGCTCGAAAGTACAATCCCGCCGTATCGCATCGGGCATCCGTTCGAATTTGTGGTCGATGGCATTTACGACACCGACGAGCGCAAGTATCCGGGCACGGACTTGAACTCGTTCTATTTCAACTACAAGTACCTGTACGAAGCTACTGGACAGCGAATCGGGATTGGCTGGCTCACGTCAAAGATCGACGATCCCAAGAACGCGGGCAAGATCAGCAAGGCAATTGACGCCGAATTTGAGAACTCCGACGCGGCCACCAAGACGGAGACGGAGCAGGCCTTCCTGGCCGGGTTTGTGGCGATGGCGGGCAACCTGGCACTGCTGCTGAACGGTATCGGACTGGCGGTGGCATTCACGATTCTGCTGGTGACCGCCAACACCATGAGCATCGCAGTGCGCGAGCGGCGGCAGGAGATTGCCGTGCTGAAGACGCTGGGATTCTCGGGCGCGCTGGTGATGACGCTCATCATAAGCGAGGCACTACTGATCGGGGCGGCCGGAGGCCTGCTGGGTCTGTTGATCAGCAAGGGACTGCTGGGTGTGCTGCCTGAGGTACCGGTCCTGGGCGATATTGTTGCCACGTATCCAAACTTTGGACTTTCGCCGCAGACCGCGGGTTTGGGCATGGGCATTGCCCTGCTGCTGGGCCTTGCCGCTGGGTTCTTCCCCGCCATGTCGGGCTATCGCGCACGCATCGCCGAAGCGTTGAGGCAAATCTGATGTCACTTCCGATTGGTTACAACGTTCGCAGTCTGGGTCAGCGGTGGAAGGTCACACTGCTGGCGGTCTTTGGCATCGCCATGGTGGTCGCCGTATTCGTGACTCTGCTGTCGATGCAGGCGGGATTTCGCATCTCGCTACGCTCCACGGGATCGCCGCTCAACGGCATCGTGACCCAGCGCGGCTCGCAGTCGGAGCTGACATCGTGGATCCCGATTGCCGCCGCCAACATCGTCAAGGTAGACCCCCGCGTGGCGCGCAATAGCGAAGGCGTGCCATTGGCATCCTGTGAGGTTGTGATTCTTACCATGCGACCCAAACGCGCCGACAATCAACCCGCCAACATCACGTTTCGGGGCGTGTCACCAATCGGCATGCAGGTACGCAACGGAATCAAGATCGTAGACGGCCGGATGTTTACGCCCGGACTGTACGAAGTAATCGTCGGGAAGAAAATCGCCGACCGCGTAACCGGCCTCGACCTCGGTTCGACTCTCAACATCCAGAAAAAGGAATGGAAGGTGGTGGGACATTTCACCGCCGATGGGAGTTCGTTCGAAAGCGAAATCTGGGGTGATTACGATGCAATGGCGCCGGCCGTTGGTCGTAACGGAGGCTGCGAATCGCTGACGGTTCGACTGCAGGACCCCAAGACGTTGCCGGCGTTTGACAAGGAACTACGAGCCAATCCGCAGTTTCAGTTGCAGATCGACTCGGAGCCGAAGTACTACGAAAACCTTGCAGGTACAACCGCCAAGGCGCTACTTTTTCTCGCCGCATTCGTATCGGTGGTGATGGGCATCGGCGCGGTGTTCGGTGCAATGAACACCATGTACGCCATCGTGTCGCAGCGGACGCGGGAGATCGGAACGCTGCGCGCGCTGGGCTTTTCGCGCTTCAGCATTCTGATTTCGTTTGTGGTGGAGTCAGTGCTGCTGGCTGGAATCGGCGGTGTGCTGGGATGCCTGCTGGCGCTGCCGATGAATGGCTTCACCACGGCCACGGGGCAGACCAACAGCTTCAGCGAACTGGCGTTTGCGTTCCGGATCACGCCAACCATCGTCGTGATCGGGATTGGGTTCGCCGTACTGATGGGCTTCATTGGTGGACTGTTGCCGGCGTTCCGCGCGGCGCGGCTGCCGATTACGACGGCACTGCGAGAGGCGTAAATCGGTGGCCAGCGACTATCGGCTGGTAACTAGTTACGGCGCGGATTTCTCCGCGCCGTCTTACTATCCGTTAAAGTTGCCGCTCGGAAGTCGCGCGGGCAGTTAGCGCCGCATTTTTCTGCGAATCGCGGCGAACATGCCAGCCAATCCCAGACTGCCAAGGGTGGAGTTCCAAGCCGTGGCGCCCGCGGCTACGGCACCCGTGCTGACGAGAGAAAGGGTTGCGGGCTCGGGTACCCCTGTCGAAGAAACGCAATTGCCGGTATTGACCGTATTCGTATCCATGGTGACGGCTGCGTTGAGGGCTATTGCCCTGCCGCAATCAATGGTGACCCCGGTCGTCAAGGTGACACTCTGGTCCGCGATAACGCTGCCATAGAAATCGGTGGTTGTCCCCAACGTCGCGGAACTGCCGACTTGCCAGAAGACCTGATCATTCATTCCCGGATTGATCACCAGCTATCGACGAAGCACTCGCTGTCGTCAGCGTACTGCCAATCTGGAAGACGATCATCGCGTTGTTGAGACCCTGGAAATCGAGGGTAAGCTGCCCGGTCATCTGGGCGGACGTCATAAAGAAGTAGACGCCCGGAGCCAGCGTGAGGCCGCCAAGATCCTGGCCGGTAAGCGTCTGTGTCACGGCCAAGCCGGCGAGAAAGTTGAATCCCGTAAGCGCGTCGGCCTGTGCCTGCTGCGCGACGGCATCCGTCTGGTGGATCGTTCCGTTGACGATTCCCGGACCTCCGTCGACGGCAAGGAAGCCCGTGATCGAGGTACCGGGCCAGAGACCCAAGTCTCCGTTGATCACGCTGGGGCCAGTGTTGGTGACGGTTGAAGCGCCGAGAACGCCGAAAGCATTGGCTGAGTTGAGGACACTGGCGTGGGCCGTCAGTGCAAGGAGAGGGAGCGCGATGCAAGCAGAAGCGAATCAGTTTCACAGGGTTCTCCTTTGCGAACAAGTGGGAGCGATTGCCACCTGAACCTGCGTGACGACCACTTATGTCGGCGAGAACTATAGCACTACTTGGCAAGAATCACCGCATATCATCACCTATTAGTGACAATGACGATCATGAGAGAATGATCAATCAAAGAGCCTTAGAACTGGTTGGAACGGCGCAAAGGATAGATTTCGCGGGCGCGAACGACGTTTTTACCAATTCGGAACTCATAGCACAAACATGCTATACAAATACTGGCAGCCTGGTTAGACACTACGCGATAATGGGTTACTATGCGGTGTCGACGTGTCCATGTTTGTTGGATATGGGAGGTGCTGCAGCTTATCCGCAAAACAGCGCACGCCAATTGCTACTGAAGTAACAGTTTTATTTGGTGCGAGAAGAAGTAATTAATAAAGAGCAACTGACGCCGGCGCGGAGGTAACCGTGCAGAAAAATCTGGGACGCCCCCCTCGCACTACCCCCGAAACAAAGTCATTGAATCCTCTCAAACTATTTCCCGGCCTTTCATTTTCAATGATGTTTCGGTTCCTTTGGGTATCGAGGATTTATCGTCGCCGAATGAAGCAGTTTTGCGAGAAGAGGTATGACCTCGCGCCGAATCTGATTCTCATCCTTTTAGCTGCCAGCGAAAATCACATGCAACAGGGGTTGCTGGCGAAGAGCCTGGGAATTAACAAGAATGCCATGGTGTTTCTCATCAATAACCTTGAGCTACGAGGCCTCATTAAGCGCGTTGCAAATCCGGATAATCGACGAGAGAAGATCATTGAATGCACACATGAGGGCACTCGGATCGTTACTGAGATTAAAACGAATTACCCGGAGATTGTTCGTTGGGGACTCTTTCCCCTGACGGATAATCAGATCGAGCAATTCGGTAAATTGCTGGCGCAGATCATTGATGGGGAGTCATCAGGGAAGCCGCCTCCGCCCCAAGTTCAACGTAAGAAAACGTAGTTGCGAAGCGGCTAGATTCGGAGGCCGGTGATACGCACGCCTGCGCTGTGGACCTTGTGACGGATGTTCAGGGTGATGAGCAGGGCGGTGATGGACTCGACGATGCGGGCATTTTCGAGTTTTCCGCCGTCAATGGCGCGGACGCCGGGGATTTTCACTGACAATTCCGAGGCAACCTGGCGGGCGCGCTCGTCGTCGCTGCAAACGATAACGTCGCAATCGACATCTTGATCGCCGTCGAGCAGGTTCGCCGAGAGGCTGTGAAAGGCGGCAGCGACGGAGACGTTCTTGCCGACAATCTCGGCGGCCTGCTCTGCTGCGGAGCCTTGCCATACACCCAACATGCGGGTGGGGCGTCCTCCGATGGCGGTGGCAAGTGGGACCGTTGCGTCGATCAAAACGGTTCCCTGCCGAAATGACGGCTTGAGTTGCTTGAGGAGTTCGGCTTGTCCAGCGAAAGGCACGGTCAACACGACAACGTCGCACATCTTCACTGCGACAGCATTCTCCACTCCTTCGACGCTGCCCAGGACTCCCGTCTTCTGAGCAATTTCTGCGGCGGCGGCTTGGGCGCGGGAGGCATCGCGCGAACCGATGACGATCTGCTCTCCGGCGCGCGCCCAGCGAAGGGCCAACCCTGATCCCTCGGGTCCGGTACCGCCGACGATAGCGATCAAGCTGCTCCTCCTGCGCTCACGGACTGAGGAGCGGCTGGCGCGGGCGAGTCGAAGTAATGCGAGTAGGTGGTATTACGTTGGGCGGGAGTGCGTCCGAGTTCGCGAATGCGCTCCTGGAATTCGTCGGGCGAGACATACTGCCCCGCGGTCGCTCCGGCGAGCCGCGAGATGTTTTCCTCGAAGAGCGTGCCGCCGTAGTCGTCGGCGCCGGCGAGCATTGCCAATTGAGAAAGTTCGCGGCCCAGCTTTACCCAGGAGACTTGCACGTGATTGATGGATCTGGCCAACATCACGCGGGCCAAGGCGTGGACGCGGATGTGCTCCGCCACGCTACCACCTGGTCGCGAGAGGTTCTGTTCGAACAATAGTGTGTGATCGTGAATGAAGCCGAGCGGCACGAACTCGGTGAAGCCGGCGGTGCGGGATTGGATGTCGCGCAGAAGCAGAATATGGTTGACCCACTGCTCGGGAGATTCGCGGTGGCCGTACATCATGGTCGAGGTGCTGCGGATGCCACACTCATGCGCAGTCTCGATGATCTCGCACCACTGCGCGGTGGTGAGTTTGTTGCGCGAGAGCACAAGGCGCACAGAGTCGTCGAGAATTTCGGCCGCGGTGCCGGGAAGCGTGTCGAGTCCGTTTTCGCGCAACATGGTAAGGTAGTCGCGAATGGACATGCCGGTGAGTTCGACTCCGTACAACATTTCCATGGGCGAAAACGCGTGCACGTGCATGCCGGGCACGGCGGATTTCACAGCGCGCAGGACATCGCGGTAATAAAGCGGCGACAGATTGCGGGGCAGACCTCCCTGGATGCAAACCTCTGTAGCCCCCCAAGTTGCAGCTTCACGGGCCTTCTCGCCAACTTCTTCCGGGGAGAGGAAGTACGCGGTGCCGTCGCGCGGCGCGACGCTGAAAGCGCAGAATTTGCAGCCAACAAAACAGACGTTAGTGAAGTTGATGTTGCGGGTGACCACGTAACTGATTACGTCGCCCACAAGCTGGCGGCGGAGGTCGCTGGCGGCCACAGCAAGGCCGAAGAGATCGTCCCCGTTGGCCGAGGCTAGAAGCAGACACTCTTCGCGGGTGAGAACGGTGCCGTCAAGGGATTGCAGGACTTTTTCGAGCGCCGCTTGAACGGCGGGAGAAACTCGCGGGCGAACGTCGGTCCAGCGTGTAT
This sequence comes from uncultured Acidobacteriaceae bacterium, assembly GCA_963814165.1. Lineage (GTDB taxonomy): Bacteria > Acidobacteriota > Terriglobia > Terriglobales > Acidobacteriaceae > DASRAA01. The sequence continues at coordinate 280,453 of CAWFBW010000007.1, forward strand.
TTTGCAGCGTCTGAAGATTGCACCAACCCAATGTACCCATCACTTCCCTGCTTCTTCTTGCGGACGCAGCCTCGGGATATTTTCCGGGCCCGAGAACAATCGGACCGCAGTGTCAGGATACCGAGAGAGCGTCGAAACACCAATCAGCAAGGTGGATCGAAGTCCCTCAGGGGCTAAAGCCCAAGTCCTGAGATGTCACCAACGGCACGGCTAAAGAGGCTGCTGAAAAAGTCTGAAGAGACTACGCCTCGCGGACTAAAGTCCGCTCGGCGCACCGAAAACAAAGGACCTGTACGGCGCAGCTAAAGCTGCGCCCCTTCAAAACACGATCAAAAGCGAGTTTTTCAGCAGCCTGTAAAGCCGTGCCCCTTCAAAGCGAAATAGCAAACTTGCTACACACTTACCGGAATAAATCCTGCTCTGCCGGACGCACGATTTGATTCGCGCTACCCTTGCCGCGCTGGTAGCGGTAACCCCGAATTATACAAGCGGGAACGGTGGCATTCTTCCCGCAGACGAGTCCGGCGACGCAGGCGAGCTCGTCGGCGACACACTCTTCGGTGGCATGCAATTTGTAACCGTAGGCATCCGATTGGCCCCGATAATCGTGCATGGCCGTCATACCGGCAAGGCCAATGGCGACCTCGTTCAACCCTTCGCGCCAGGCCCGGCCGAAGCTGTCGGCAATGATGACCGGAACATGAAGCGCGGTGCGCTTCTTGATTCTCCGCATGGTTTTCGCCGCGGAACGATCTGGATCGAAGGGCAGGAGCACCGCGGTCTTGCCACCGTCCACATTGGAAACATCGATGCCGCCGTTTGCGCAGACGAGGCCGTGCGCTGTTTCCGTGATCAGGACGTGGGCCTTGCGCACGACGCGCTTGGCCTCGCGCAGAGCGAGTTCGATGACGCGGGGGTCAGAGCCGTTCTTCGCGGCGAAGCGCTTCGCCGACGGCGATGGCTTCACGGTGGCCAGCTCCACCGTGCGTCCTTCGGCCTTGGAAACGATCTTGTGCTTTACGACGAGAATGTCGCCCTCGTGGAAACGCAGGCCACCAAGCGTAAGTGCATCAATCACGAGGTCGGCGATGGAGTCCGACGGCGATATTTCGCCTATTCCCCAGACGGGAATCGCCTGAATTCCGCTGCTGGCCGTCAGTCCGGTGGATTTCGCCATCAGCCGGCCGCTTCCCATTCGGCGTCGCGAGGTGAAGCGTATCCCCACGCGCGGAGCAAGCGCTGGGCGTGAGTGTCGCCGTCGCGCTGTAGAAGCAGGTCGAGTTCATGGGGCTGGTCGATGTCGAGCCCAATGCCCGGCAATTCGAGAATCACCAGCGGCTTGCCCGTCTGGCGCACGGCTTCACAATGCGGCAGAAAGCTATCGTTACCGAAGCGCAGCGGGATGAGGTTGGCGGGCCGCCGCACCACGCAGTTACTGCCGCGCCGGTCGTAGGCCGGAACGAACAGCGCGCCCTCGACAGGAGCGCCGTCGAGAACAGCATTCAGTTCCGCGCTGGTGACGAGGGGAATGTCACCCGGGATCACGACGGCAGTGTCATAGCCGCGCACTTCGCACCATGCGGTCGCCATTTCGATGGCCGCGGTTTCGCTCTCGTTGCGGAGATCTTCGATGACGCGGAAATTGAATTCATGGGCGAGCGACGCGGCCCAGGCATCGCCGGTAACGAGGAAGAGATCCAGGCGGCTGGAAACTCCGGAGGCGGCGGTGAGCACATCGCGCAACATGGCCTCGGCCAACTGCGTGCGATGCTTCTGATCGAGGGCGGCGGCGAGGCGCTGCTTGGCGTCGCCCATGGACTTTACGGGAACGAGCAGGGCGGCAGGCATGGTCAGATAATGGCTCCACGCGCCTGCAGGGCAGAGTGAACCGTGAAGCGGGCGAGTTCCTGCTTGTCCTGCATGGTCTTCATCACCGTGTTGGCGCAAAGGACATGCAAATCACCCTCGCGAAGATGGTCAGCATCAGCGTGATCGGCAAGATCAACAATGAGGACGTCGAGAAAATCTTCGTAGGCTTGCGCGACTCCAGCGATAGTGCTGGGCCAGCCTTTACGCCTCATGAGAAGTCCGGCCGGGCCGGAGACGGCGTCACCACCGATGATCGGGGTGACAGCGACGATCGGTGCTGAGGTATTACGCAGCGCTTCACGAATGCCGGGCACGGCGAGAATGGGCCCGACACTGGTGACAGGGTTGCTCGGCGCAAGAATCACGGCCTCAGCGGAAGCGATGCTTTCGAGCACACCCGGCGCCGGACGGGATTCTTCCGCTCCCTCGAAATGAATGCCGCGTACTTCAACCTGGTGACGTTCGCGAACAAAATATTCCTGGAAGTTCAGTTTGCCGTGCGGCGTGTCCACCACGGTCGCGACGCAGTCATCAGACATAGGCAGTACACGCGAGCGAATCTCCATGCGCCGGGCGAGTTCAGCGGTGACGCTGCTCAGGGACTTTCCGGCGCGCAGCAGGTTGGTGCGGGCGAGGTGAGTAGCCAGGTCAAGGTCACCCAAACTGAACCACGTGGGCTGGCCGAGGCGCGCCATGCGCTCAAGGCAGCGGAAGCTATCGTCTTGAACTCCCCAGCCCCGCTCGGCGCTCAAGCTATCAGCCAGCGCGTAAAGAATGGAGTCCACGTCGGGAGAGATGTGCAGTCCCCACCACTCGATGTCGTCGCCGGTGTTGACGATGAAGGTAAGGTTCTCGTGCGGGACAACATGGGTCAGTCCCTGTACCAGCTTTGCTCCCCCGGTACCGCCAGACAGAACAACGATCATCTATGCAGCCCTCGCGTAGCCGTGGTCGTCAGAGGCGGCCAGAAGGCGGCCAGCCAGCAGTCCCCCCCGATCGACAATGCCCGACACAAATTCAGGATACACAGGTAGCCGCTGACGGAGTTGCTGACCGGCAGCTTCAGTGCGGCGTTTTAACTCGTCGAGATGTGGCCAGGGCGCTTCAGGATTGATGTAGTCGGGCGTGAGCGGCGATACCCCGCCCCAGTCGTCAATGCCGGCCTCAAGCAGCCGCTCGTAATGGTCGTCGCTCAGGTTAGGGGGCGCCTGGATGTTCATGTCGCGCAAGAGCAGGCGCGCCACGGCGATGGTCCGCAGCAGGTCATCGGTGTCTGGCTCCGGCGAACCGGCCATTGGGATATCGGGTTTCGCTCGGAAGTTCTGGATGATGACTTCCTGAATGTGGCCGTATTGCTGATGCAACCGCTGGATGGCGAGCAGCGAATCGACACGATCCTCGAGGCTTTCGCCGATTCCAATGAGAATGCCGGTGGTAAACGGTACACCCAGCCTGCCGGCATCTTCGATAGTCTTGAGGCGTAGAGACGGGAGCTTGTCAGGCGCGTTGGAGTGAGGACCCGAGACCAGCGCCAAGGCAAGGCTGGAAGATTCCAGCATGAGACCGAGGCTGGGATTGGAGTGGCGCAGGCGCTCGATCCAGGCGGGGGGCATCAGCCCGGGATTGGAATGCGGCAAGAGCGAAGTCTCACGCAACACCAATTCGCACATGGCCTCCAGATAGTGCAAGGTGCTGCGATAGCCGCGCTTGCGCAACAGGTGCTGCATCTCAGGAAACGCGGCTTCAGGCTTGTCGCCGAGGGAAAACAGCGCTTCGGTACAGCCCAGTGCCTCTCCCTGCCTGGCAACAGCGAGGACTTCGTCAGGTGACATGGTGTGCGCTCCGGGTTGGCCGGGGTCGCGCCGGTACGTGCAGTAGGAACAATAGTCCCGGCACAAATTGGTGAGCGGTAGAAACACTTTGCGGGAGTACGTAATCACTCCGGGCCGATATTGCTCCTTGAGGGCACGGGCAGTGAGAAGTAGTTCTGGAAGGGTGTCAGCCGGGCAGCGCAAGAGGAGAATCGCGGCATCGCGCGAAACCGTCGCTCCGTCGCACACTTCGCGCAAGTAGGGCACGAACTCGTTCTGCTGGATGTCCTCCGGCAACTTTGACATATGGCTTCTGACGAACACGGAAATCAGCTCTGGCGGCGAGCAAGACCCCGCGCTACGTAATTTGAAGGATAGCGCAAACAGCGGGCTCCCGCATCTGGCGAATGGCTGGCGACAAGGACCAGAGCTAGTCGTTTTGGGTCTGGCGGGAGGCGGTGTAGCGCCCGCGAAAGTACAGCAGGGGTGAACCTTCCGCAACGGCAACTTCTTGCACCTCAGCCACAAAGATGGTGTGGTCACCGGCAGAGTGGGCCTGCACTACGGCGCAGTCGAGGCTCGCCAGAGTGTCGGCTAAAACAGGTGTCCCACTTTTCATCGGATTGTAACGAATGGCGAGGCGGTGAGCGGCATCCGGATTCCGTTCCGGGTCAGCGAAAAACTCAGACAGTGCCTCCTGCTCTTCACGAAGGATGCTGACTCCAAAGCGCCCGCATTCGCGCACGTGGAGGTAGGTTTCCGCCAAGTGGTCGATGCATACCAGCACCAGCGGCGGGCGGAGCGAAACCGAGCAGAAGGAACTGGCCGTCATGCCGTGGACTTCGCCGGCGGCGGTCTTGACGGTAATGACTGTGATTCCCGAGGCAAAGCGCCCAAGGGCGGCGCGAAACTCCTGCGGCGTGACCGAAGTGGATTCGCTCATGACTGACATGCGCTGAGGGCCGCCTGCCATGACACGTGCTGCAGCGTGACCCTCGCTCAATATACCTGACCCGGGTAATCGGCAAAAGAAGAAGGCCCCAGTTGTTGCGGCTGTTAGGATACGGCGGGAGGAGCAAGAAACCGGCCGCAAGGGATGTCGCGATGATCCACTCTGGCGTGTTTCGTGTTCGGCGGACAACTGACGAAGTGTTTGACCTGCTGTCGAACCCGGAGCGGTTCGCGCCCGTCATGCCCGACTTTGAAAGCATGAGCCTGCTGGACGCAACGCACTTTACGATGCGTACCGTCATCGCGATCGGAGAAATCAAGGGACATGCCAACCTGGCAATGGAACTGCTGCAAGCCGAGCGGCCGAGCCGAGTTGAATATCGCGGCATGGCGACTATTGCCGGCAGTCCACTTCGCCTGGCAATCGACTTTCAAATCAGCGCAAACGAAGAAATGACTGACGTGGCCTGGCAGGGGGAAGTGAAGCTCGAGGGCATGCTCGCCATGATCGGCGGAACGCTGGTTGGGACAGTGGGACGCGAGAACTTCGAACGAATGGGGGAGAACCTGCAAATCCGCCTTCGTCGGGACCCGGTTGCGGCCAGCGGAGATACGGGGACTGCCGTGACTCCGTCGGAAGCGGATTTCGACATCTAGCCATTTACACTTCTTTACATCTGTTCAGGAATGAAACATATGATTCATTCTCACACTCTATTGTGACGTACCTCACCGCTACCTGCGTGGCATACTCCTAAACTGATATTGGATTAATACAAGACCGCCCCAGAAGCGGCTTTTTGGAGGATTTATGTATCAGCAGAAACGTATGTTTGTTGTACTCATGGCGGCCATCGTAGTAATCGGCTGCAGCGTCATGGTTTCGGCAAAAGATCAGATGGACGGCGTCGCGCTCAAGCAGACCATCAATCTCACCATGCCGACCGTAGTGGGCGGAACGCTTCTTCCCCAGGGCGAATACAAAGTGAATCATGAAATGCAGGGCGCGGAGCACATCATGATCTTCACGAAAGTCGGCGGCAAGGCTGAAGCCAAGGTGAAATGCAACCTGGTTCCGCTGAATGGAAAGGCAAAGACCACCGAATTTCGCTACAGCGAGAACGCCAAGAACGAGCGCGTACTGGTCGAAATGCAGTTCCAGGGCGACACATCCAAGCACATGTTGGAGCCGTAGGCGGTAAGTCGATTTCTGATTGTGAAGGGCAGCCGCAGAGGCTGCCCTTTTTTATTTTGGCTTAACGAGGGACCACGGCTGTCAGCGCACAGCATCCTGCAAGGCCAAGCGCAGAAGATCGCGCCAGTCGGGAAGCCGCAGCCCGAAAGTCGCCTCCAACTTGGCATTGGACAGAACGGAATTGCCTGGCCGACGTGCCGGTGCGGGAAATTGCGCGGTTGTGACCGGCACCACGCGCTTCGCCGTGAGCGGCGAACCCCACTCGCCTGTGTCGGCCGGCCATTCGGCAAGCGCTTCGTATTCCACGAGGATCTGTTCGGAAAATCCCGCCCAAGTGGTTTCCCCTGCAGCTGTAAGGTGGAACAGGCCGTTGTAGCCCCAACCGTCTGGGTCGCGGCGCTGAATACATCGCGCCACAATCTGCGCTGTTGTCTCGGCGATGCTACGCGCCCAGGTGGGAGCACCATGCTGGTCAGCGACCATGGTCAACTCTTCCTTCTCGCGAGCCAGGCGTAAGACGGTTCGCAGGAAATTCTTGCCACGGATGTCGTACACCCAGGTCGTGCGCAGGATGAGGTGCGGGCAACCACTGGCGGTGATAGCCTGCTCGGCCGCAAGTTTGGTCTGTCCGTACACGTTGAGCGGCCCCGTCGAGTCAGTCTCATCGTACGGACCAGGTTTGCGGCCATCGAAGACGTAGTCGGTGGAGTACTGAATCAGCAGGCCGCGGGTACGAGCGAGTTCCCCAGCGATGCGCGCTGGCGTCTCGGCGTTCACTGTATGTGCCAGGTCGGGTTCACTTTCAGCACGATCAACAGCGGTATAGGCGGCGGCGTTTACTACGATGTCGGGCTTGCTGTCGCGTAGGAACTGAGCAGCGGATTCCGGTTTGGTGAAGTCCAGCTGAGTGCGGGTGCAGGCGGTCACGTCGCCCAGCGGCGCTAGCGTCCGTTGCAACTGCCAACCGATTTGTCCGGTCGCTCCCGTGATGAGGATGCGTGGGCTCATGGCTTATAGACCGGCAGGCAATCACGCGGAACTTCTCCGAGCCGAGGGTTCCGCTGGTCTTTGACCGAGAGAACGGGCAAAGGCACGATCCAGTCAATCGCGAGGGCAGGATCGTTCCACAGCACGCCGTAATCGTCGGCAGGATCAAAGTAGTCACTGCACTTGTAAAGAAAGTCGGCTGACTCTGAAAGGACCACAAAGCCATGCGCGAAACCTTGCGGAATATACAGGGCATGGTGGTTTTCCGCGGCGAGCACTGCACCGACCCACTTACCAAAGTGCGGCGAACCGGCCCGGATATCCACGGCGACGTCGAGGACTTCTCCCTGCACCACGCGACATAGCTTGGCCTGCGGGCGGTGCAACTGATAGTGCAAGCCTCGCAGCACGCCGCGGACGGAATGCGATTGATTGTCTTGCAGGAAAGCGTCGTGAACGCCAGCGCCGGCCAGCGCATCGGTACGGTAGGTTTCCATGAAGAAGCCTCGCGAGTCCTTAAACACACGCGGCTTCAACAGCAGCACTCCAGGCAATAAAGTCTCAACGATTTCCAAACGGAGCCTCGGGATTTTGCGGATACCATTCCGTGACAACAACCGTAGCGACTACGAAACGAAGATTATAATCCGTGCTTCGTGGATATGCCTCGCTGCACCGCCATCATCGTGACCTACAACTCTGCCGCCCACATCGAGGCGTGCGTGCACGCGCTGGCGTCGCAGAATTGCGAAATCGTGGTGGTGGACAACGCTTCGCAGGACGGCACGGTGGCCCGAGTACAGGCATTGGCAAGACAGATTCCGCTGCAGTTCATCACGGTTTCACGAAATATCGGATTCGGGGGCGGCGTAAATCACGGGGCACACTCTGCCAGCGGCGACGTGCTGCTCGTCCTGAATCCGGATGCGATTGCTGAGCCCGGCGCAGTGGATGCGCTGTTGGAGTGCATGGCACGCACAGGGGCAGCCGCAGCGGGCGCGGCCCTAAAGGACGGAGACGGTGAGCCTGCGCGAGGGTTCGCGTTCCGACGCCTCCCCACGCTCACGAGCTTGATCTTCGAAACGATGCTGATCAACCAGTGTTGGGCGGCGAATCCGGTAAACCGGCGATATCGTTGCCTGGATGCGAACTACTCCGAGGAGCAGGAAATCGATCAGCCTGCCGGCGCATGCCTGGCCGTCACTCAGAAAACGTGGGAAGCGATGTCAGGAATGGACACGCAGTTCTTCCCCGTGTGGTTCGAAGATGTCGATTTCTGTGCCCGCTTGCGCGAGTCAGGTCGAAAGATCATCTACTGCCCTGCGGCGAGGTTTCAGCACTCGGGGGCGCACAGCGTGGGGCGACTGGAGTTCGGCGATAGACAAATGTTCTGGTACTCCAACATGCTGCGCTACACACTCAAGCACTTTGCGGCGTGGCAGGTGTTGGTGCTTCGCATCGGGATCGTGGTTGGCATGGGACTTCGCGCAATTGCCGCAACTGTCGGTGCGGGCTCGAAAGGTGTCCCGTGGACCACCGCTGTCCGGGGCTATTGGCGCGTGGCGATGCTGGCGATCGGCTTCCGGTGAGTGGCGCTACCGCTTTCTGAGAACGTCCTCGAACAGTTGCTCATATTTCGCCGCAACAGCATCCCAGCGATAGAGCTGATTTGCCCGCGCGGCAGCGCGCTCGGCCCAGTGCCGACGTTCTTCCGGATTGTCGAGCAACGGCTGCAACTTGGCCGCAAGATCGTTAGGCGACTTGCTATAGCGAAGGGCGGCATCGCCCGCGGTCTCGTTGTTTTCCGGCGAATCCAGGTACAGAACGGCATTCTCCGCAGCCATGGCCTCGATCAGCGCAGGGTGCACACCTCCGACCTCACAGGCGAACACGAAGATACTGGCGTGCTTCTGCAGCGCCCAATAGCCATCACCATAAATCGCACCCGTAAACCTCACCCTCTCGTCGGCCTGTAATTTGAGGCGTTCGAGGTATCCACTGTCATAGCGATTGTCCCCGACCATCACCAGTGGCCAGTCGGATCGCACCTTACGCCAGGCGGCGAGAACAAGCTCAGGATTGTTCTCCGTCTCCAGGCGGCTAACGTACAGCACATAACGACCGGATGAAAGGTCGAATGGCCGGATGTCCGATTCGCCAGGCGGGATGTCTGAGCCGTAGCCAATGACCGTCGAGTCCTTGCGATAGCGTTGGCGATAGTAGTCGTGAATCGGCTTGGCGTCGGTCACGACGCGGGTGGGCGTGAAGGTCGAGATCCACTCGCAAACATGCAGCGCCGCCTGGCCCAGGGCGTTCCACTTCCCGCGCCGGCGATCGAGGCCATCCACGTTAAGCACCACCGGTTTGCCGAACAGGCGAGGAATCCACGCGAATGGGCTGTTGGCGACGTTGCACAGCAGCACTACATCGTTGTCGCTGAAGGCCACGTGGACCGAGGAAAGCAATCCGCTGGACCAGGTATCGAGGTGCTTCTGATGAATGCTGGGCAGAATCACGCGCCGAATGCGGCGGTCATAGACGTCGCCGGGCGTGGTGAACGGTTTGCGGCAATAGACCGTGACTTCGTGCCCGCGATCAGCCAGTTGCGAGCTGACCTTTTCGGCAAACTGCTCAAAGCCGCCATACCGATTGGGAATGCCGCGCGTACCGACGATGGCAATCTTCAAGGGCGGCCCTCGGAGCTAGCGGGCTTCGTTCCGGCACCCCATAGCACCTCGGCAGACGAATCGGCCTCGACATCGATGGCGCGCGGTGTGTCGTGAAACCACCAGAGCAGGTCGCGGTCCGCCACACGCCGGCGCCCCTGAATGATTTTTCTCTTTCCGCGGATGCTGGCGAGATGCTTCAGCGGATACATGACGGCCGACAACATTCGCCCGTCGCGCACTACCGCATATCCCACCACCATGAGATCGCGCCACGCGACCGGCCAAAACAGCCGCCAGCACAGCCAGCTGGACGCGTTCTTGCCCCTCATCAGGAACCGGTTCTTGATGGAGTGCCAATTGATCTCGACAGGCAGGCTCTCCCGTCGCTGGGGCGTGACCCGCCGGACATGCCACGCGACTGCCGACGGCTCGTACAGGCACTTCCAGCCCAAGAGCTGTCCTCGCCAGGCGAGATCGGCGTCTTCGCGATACGCAAAGAACTCCTCGTCGAAGAACTGGCCGTTCACGGAAACTGCCTCGACAAATGGACGACGAAACATCGCCGCAGCTCCCGTGGCGCCGAACACCCACTGCGGGCGGTCATACTGGCCCGAATCAATCTCTTCGCCGCCTCGATCCAGATGTCGCATGTTACGGGTGAAATAGATTCCTGTCGAGTCGATGACGCGAGTCTGCGGCGGATTGGAGTCAGGGTTCCAGCGCAACAGTTTGCCGCAAACCGAGCCTGCTGTCGGATGCGCCGCAGCCGAATCCACCAGGCGGCGGACAAAGTCCGGGGACAGCATCACGTCGGGATTCAGGCACAAGTAGCCATTCTCCCTTTGCCTGCCGGATCGCTTGGTTTTGCCCAGCCGCAAATCCGGCGTTCGTGTCGTTATAGATCACCTGCCATGCGGTCTCTCGCGGCCGCAGGAGGTCGCGGGTTCTGTCGGTAGATGCATTATCTACGACGATGACTTCGAGGTCACGGTAATCTTGCCGGTCGAGGGAAGCAAAGCAGTCGCCGAGGAAGCGCGCGGAGTTCCAGGTGACGATCAGGACCGATACCATCGGGCCTTAGTATGCACCCTTGCCCGAAATGACGATGGGGATCGTGCGAAAGAAGATCTTGCAATCGAGCCACAACGACCAGTTGTCGATGTAGGCAAGGTCGAGCTGGATCCAGCGGTGAAAATCAACATCGCTGCGGCCTTCGAGCACCCAGATGCACGTCAGACCGGGCCGCATGCGAAGACGTCGCCGCTGCCACGGCTCGTATTTCTCGACCTCGCCGGGGATGGCCGGGCGGGGACCGACGAACGACATGTCGCCCCGCAGTATGTTCCATAACTGCGGTAACTCGTCGAGGCTGAAGCGGCGAAGGATACGACCGACTGGAGTGATTCGCGGGTCGTCGCTTATCTTGAACACCGGGCCGTCAGTTTCGTTCAACTGGTGCAGTTCGGCCTTCAGTTGCTCGGCGTTGTTCACCATGGAACGAAACTTGTAGAGGGTAAACTTGCGCCCACTAACGCCGCAGCGCACCTGCCGGAAAAGGACGTTGCCGGGCGACGTGATCCGTATGGCCGCCGCAATGGCGGCTAAAAGCGGGGACAACAACACCAGCGAACAGGCCGCCATCACGATATCAGCGATGCGCTTCAGCAACAGGAGCAACTCACTTTCCGGAGTGCTGGAGAGGCTGAGCAGGGGGACGTCGCGGAAGTTTTCCAGATAGATGCGGGAATAGGGCGCAGGCAGAAACTCTAACTGCACCCGGGCCTTGACGCCAACATTGGCGCAATGTGACATGAGCGGCTCAAGGCGCGCCAACTCCTGCATGGATACAGCGAATACCACCTCGTCGATGACGCGCTCTTCAAGGATCTTTTCGACCAAGTCAACGGGAAAAATCTCGTAGTCGCCGAACCAATCCTTCAGCTTCGAGCCACTGCTTTGGGGATCCACAAACCCAACCAACCGCAGTCCCATGCCCCGGCTCTCTTCGATCAGCGTAGCCATCTCGTGAGCCCGAGTGCCGCAACCAACTATCAGAAAGTAGTGGTAGCGATCGAGCCGGCGCCGCATCCAGGCAATGCCGTTGTAGGAGACGTATCGCCCGAGGATGAGCAACACAAAATCGACGGCCCCTATCAGCATCACGTACGTACGGCTGATGTCATCCCAGCGGAACAGATACAGGCCCGCGTAGATCAGGACCAGTACGATCGCAAGCTGGTTGAGGAGATTGAGTCCCAACTGGATGGGATTCGACATCTCCAGATCGCGGTAGAACTTCGAGGCGTAACCGACCACCGCCCACGCGAGTAGGAATACCGCCATGAGCGGCAGATAGTGGTCGAACGGATAAATGCCGGGGAGATGCTGGCTGAAGAACTCGAAGCGAACCAGAACGGTGCGCAGGTAATAGGCGACAATAAACGCAATACCGCTGACCGCCAGGTCCTGCAGCAACGTTACCGTGCTCAGTAGCTTGGATCTACGATCAAACACAACTTATTTATCCTGAACTGCTCTCGATGAAGGGCGCCGTTGGCATGCTTACGCCAGGATTAGATCCGGCGAACGGAATAAACAATAACGTGCGGTGCGGGGGGACCGAGGCGCTGCACAACTTTCAGTCCAACGCTGCACATACATGATTGTACACCGGTTTCCTAGAGAATCCGGTGTCTGGAACATCCGCCGGCAAGGCCTGAAAGTGGCGTCTGGACCTACTTGGAACTGCTACCTGGGCAGGGAATTGCGTCGTTGACTACTAGCCACCTAGGATCGCCTCTACAGAATCGGTTCGGCAGGGGCCCGCTCCAGGTTGACATAGTTCACTTCCGCACTCCGCCTCGTGTCAAGTCCGGACCGGGGACCAGGCGGCAGCACAATTACCGACTGTTTGCAGATAAAATAGTGGCGGACGATACTTCGAACTGCTCATGTCTTGAGTTCGAATTGGCGCCCAAAGGCAAAAGTCTGCCGCAAACATGCCAAGACCCCTTACCGACAGCGGCGACAATCGCTCGACCCCGGCGCGAGTTCTGGACCACGCGACTTTCATTTTCCTTTCACTCTTTGCGGTTACCCTTCCCTTCTCCATCAAAGGCGCCGAGCGGGCGTGGAAGATTGCGCTCGTTCTTTGGCTGGTGAAGCTCGCGGTTGACCGTGTAAGGCCGTACCGTCAGCAGCTCGCCGCTCCGCTGCTCGCCTTTGTGCTGCTGAGCGCCGTATCCACGGCGCTATCACCCGACCCTTACTTGAGTTGGGACAGGATGAAGATCGTATGTCTCGTCCTGGCAGGAATCGTGGTAGCACAGAATGTCACTCGGTTTTCGCAGGTTCGTTGGCTAGTGGTGCTGCTCGTTCTCTCGGGATTCACCGCATCGCTGTACACCGGATGGCAGTACACCTACGGCATCGGGGTCCGGCTGGAGCAATTCCCTCCGACTTCGCGGCTGTCGCAGATGGGCCTGCATCCGAACGATATCGTGACCTCGCTGGCCGGCCGTGGCGTCCATACTCCCGAACAACTGCAGGAGGTCGTGCGCCAGTTGCCCGATCATGCGAAGGTGCCGGTGAAATACGTTCCGTTCATGGCAACCCAGTCCAGCACTATCGTCGCAATGCCGAACGATTTCCTTCAGTCCGGATTGGGCACTCCGGACATGCAGTTAAAGCGGGGAAAACCTTTCCGGGCTCAGGGAACCCTCGGCCACTACGTGGTCTTTGCCGAGTTGCTGATGCAGATAGGCTGCATGGCGTGGGCACTACTGCTGATCAGTAGCCGCCAGAGTGCTTGGGCCGTGGTATTCGGACTGGCGTTCGTCGGGATTACGGCGGCCCTGCTAATGACCGAGACCCGCGCCGCCGTCGCCGGCGTCGTTCTCGGCTGCCTGCTCTCACTGTTCCTGACTGGCAGGGGCGCCCTGCGATGGGTAGCGGTTGGTGCCTTGATTGCGATTGTCGCCGGGGCTACCCTGTGGATCCAGCACAAGCGCGGCCTGCAATGGGTGGACCGCGACGATGTCGGCACTCACTTCCGCATACTGATGTGGGAAGACGGCATTCGCCTGGTGGGCGAGCACCCGTGGTTCGGCGTCGGCATGGAAACAGTGCACGTACATTGGCGCGAATGGAACATTCGTGGCTTCATCCAGTACAACGTGCAGAGCCACTTTCACTCCACGTACCTTCAAATCGCGGTCGAGCGAGGTATCCCAGCATTGCTGGCGTGGCTGTGGTTTTGCACCGCCTACATCGTGTTCCTGGTTCGCCTGGTCTTGCGGCTTCGCACGCAGAATCGCCTGGGGTGCGGTGTGGCATCCGGCGTACTGGCAGGATTCGTTGCCTTCTCCTTTACCTCGTTGTTTCACTACAACCTCGGCGAAGAACCACTGGCGATGCTCGTCTTCTTCAGTTTTGGAGTGGCGGTTGCCCTCGATCGGATTACGAAGGGCGAAGGCGCACCAAATTTTCCGGCCTGCTGAATGTGCATCCTGGGGAGTGTCTAAATTTGCCTTCAAGGTGGAAGCGCTAGCCGTCAGGGCAGCGACTGAGTCCCGGATATCGCTCAGGGGCTTTAGACCTGGCTGTTGGAGCACAGGCTAAATCACAGTCTCCCTCGGAGTCGTTGGCGGGACACCCCGACAGCTGCCTACTTCCCGATTGCCTTCCACTGAAACTGCATGACCTCCCCGAAATGGCGCATCACGAACTGAGGATCATGCCGGCCGGGATAGACATGGAACTCGTTCGCAATGCCGCGCGAATCAAGCAGTTGATGAAGCCTTTCGCCTCCCTGCTCGAATCCGTAGTCATCGTTGCTGCCCACGTCGAAGTAGATCTTCAGGCGCTTCAGTTGCGCCGCAGGAGGGTTTTTCGCGAAATAGAAGACGTTGTTTCGCTGAAAGTACGCGACATTGATCGGACTGCCGAAGACGTCGCCCATCATCGACGCGGGCGAGCCCCGGCCACCGGCTGAGAAATTCGGCGGTATGTCCGGAATCAAAGCCGGCATCTGCGCGCTGACTGCGGCAAACTGCCGCGGATACTTAAACGCCATTCGCAGTGCTCCGAATCCTCCCATGGAGACCCCGGTGATGCCCCGCCTCGCAGCCGAGCCATCTCCGCGGTATTTCTTCTCCATCTGCGGCATGAACTCCTTGAGGAAGAAATCTTCATATCGAATCTTGCCGTCAGCGGAATTCAGAAAGAACGTGTGTCCGCCGCTGGGCGCCAGCACGACGAACTCGCCAATCTTTCCTTTGCGGCGCAATTCCTCGATGAGGTCCCATCCTCCCATGTTCAGCAGCGACTGCTCGTTGTCCCCGAGGCCGTGCAGGTAATAAAGCACCGGATACCGCCGCGCCTTATCGGTGTCATAGCTTGCAGGCAGATACGCGCAATACCGCACAGCGCGGTCCAGCACGGCGGACTTGACGGTCGCACACTCGGCTCGCCCCTGCGCATGCGCGAGCGGCAAGGCCGACACGCACAGTATCAGCAGCCCGATAGCTCCTCGTAGCGTTGAATTCAAGTTCTTCATTCGTATTTCAGGGTCTGCACGGGATCGAGTTTGGCCGCGCGGCTTGCCGGATACAGGCCTGCCAGCAAGCTGACAACAACCGAGAACAGAATTGCCGCCCCGATCAACCAAACCGGCATGATCCACACCGGTTCGGCCGGCAGTTGACGGCGCACGAGGTAGATTCCGGTACCGATATTGATGGCTTTCCCGATGGCGAAGCCCAGCGCAATGCCCAGGATGCCTCCGAAGAACCCCATGGCACCAGCCTCGGTAAAGAACAGCTTCTTCACATCTCCATCGCTCGCGCCGATGGCCTTCATCACGCCGATTTCACGGCGTCGCTCCAGCACCGCCATCACCAGCGTGTTGATGATGGCCAGCGTCGCCACCGCCAATGCCAGCGATCCGAAGATGCCCAGGAACAAGTCGAGCACGGTAAAGAACCGCCGCAGGCTCTTGGTTGCATCCAGCACCGAGAATGTGCGGAAGCCCATAGCATTCACGGCGTCCTGCACGGCCTGTACTTTGGCAGGATCTTTCACCCGCACAGTCAGCGTCATGTAGGTCTTGCCGCTGCCACCGCGCAGCGAGCTGCGCATGTCGGAGAACTGCGCCATGTTCAGCCGTTCAGTAGTACGGACCGGAAGAAAGATCCGCCCGCGGGAAACGGTCCGCATGCCTCCGTACGGCTCCTGGTCGATGAGTCCCACGACCCTCAGCTTCTGCATCTTGCGTACCACGGAGAAACCGTAGTCGTCGCCGCTGCTCGCCCTACGCTCGGTCCCGCTCATCTGCGGACGATCATTCGAATCCTGCTCCAGAGCCTGGCGCTCGCCGTAACGAAGCGCGATGTCCTGTCCGATCAAGCTCCGTGGGGTTCTTGGGGTCGAGCTCTTTCGCGAAATCCATCAATAGGATGGCCTCGTCGGCGTTATCGCTCGAAAAGAACTTTCCCTTCAGATTGTCGAACGCTTCGTTTTCGCGCGCCGACATCGGAAGTCCGGTGACGAATCCGAAGTGCGTCTCACCCTCGGCAACAACCTCGCCCATCACGCGAATTTCCGGCTCGACCTCGGTTACATTCGGCAGCTGCGTAATCTTGGTGCGCGCAGACTCATCGAGCACCGGCGCCTTCTCGGGATTCGGTGCCTTGGCGTCATCTTCCTTGTCGAAGCCACGGTAATCCTGCCGCGAGGTCACGAACACGGTGTCAAAAAGGCCTGAACCCGCCAATCGCCTCGTCGCCAACTGCTGCAGTCCAACGCCGAGCGACAGCATTGCCACCAGCGAGGCCACGCCCACCGAAATTCCCATCGTCGTCAGGCCGTTGCGCAGCTTTGACTGGCGCAGGTTGCGAACAGCGAGTTCGAGCAGATCGTAGCCCTTCACGCCCGCACCTCCTCGGCCACCAGCTTGCCGTCAGCGAGAAAGATCAGGCGCTGCGCAAAGCGTTCGGCCAGCGCGCGCTCGTGGGTCACCATCACTACCGTCATTCCCAGCGAGAGACTGAGATCGCGAATCAGGTTGAGGATGTCTTCGCCGGTGCGGCTGTCGAGGTTGCCAGTGGGCTCGTCAGCCAGCAGGAGGGATGGGCGGTTGACCAGCGCGCGCGCCAGCGACACACGCTGCTGTTCCCCGCCGGAAAGCTGCGAGGGTCGATGCTCCATGCGCTTGCCCAGTCCCACACGCTCCAGCGATTCGCGGCTGCGTTGCGCCCGCTCGGAGCGCTCGACTTCCGCAAAGCGCATGGGAAGCTCGACGTTCTCGGTAATGGTCATCGACGGAATGAGATGAAACGCCTGAAAGACCATGCCGACGTCGTTGCGGCGATAGCGCGCCAATTCTTCCGACGACATCTTCGCCAAGTCGCGCCCGTGCACCACGACCGAACCAGCGGTCGGACGGTCGAGTCCGGCGAGCAGGTTGAGCAGCGTCGATTTCCCTGATCCTGATTGCCCGAGCAGGGCGACGAATTCGCCGGGATCGATGGTGAGCGAAACCCCGTCAACCGCCCGGATGGTGCTTTCGCCCATGGGATAGTGGCGGGTGACATTTTCTGCGCGCACCGCCGGGGCAGAGTTGGAAACTGGTAACGAACTCATGTGTGTTCCATTGGATGCGACGAAGTTGCGCTGCGGCGCAGGCTCGCCACCCTACTCTTGATTCATACGAAAAGGGGAGCACAATTCCTCCCTTCAAGCTTGTAACGATTTGTAAACAGCGAAGCGCGGCAGTGGTCAATGTGACTGGCGGGATCTGTCGCCTTAAACGATCGCAGGCATCCCCGGGTGCTGGCCCCCGGGGTCAAAGGTCACACAGCATTGTGACTGGGTGCACGGCAACGCTTTCAGCCAAGGGAGACGATAGTAGCCGACTCTTACGGCATACGTTTGCCCCTCATCCACACGCCTCGAACAAGCAGGCTGACCGCAGAGGCGGCCTTGCTGTGAATTCTCCTCCGCGATCTCTTTCTGTTCGCGGGACTGGAGGGGAGAATGACAAATGGAAACAGCCACTTTGATAGTGTCTGCATCAAGTCCACCGGTTCTTATGTTCCGTGCAAGATTCTGACCAACGACGAAGTGGTGGCAAACTTGCCGACCTCTCCGCAGTGGGTGTTCGATACGTTGGGCATTCGCGAGCGGCACATCGCTGAACCAGACGAATACACTTCCGATCTTGCTACTCGAGCGGGCCTCGACGCAATCGCTCAGGCAGGGCTTGAACCAAACGACATTGACTTAATCATCGTTTCCACGGCGACACCCGACCGCAAGATGCCCTCGTCGGCATGCATCGCACAGTTCAAGATGGGCATCAGCAACCGCTGCGCCGCGTTCGACGTGGCGGCGGTGTGTGCCGGGTTTATTTATGGCATCACGATCGCCGGCCAATTCATCCAGAATGGGACCTACGAGCGTGTGCTGGTGATCGGCGCCGATACCTTTTCCAAGGTCACTGACTGGAACCACCGCGACAGCGTCGTTTTCGGAGATGGTGCCGGTGCCGTGGTGCTTGAGAGGAAGGACCGGGAAAATGGGCTCTTTTCAAGCATTCTCCTCGCCGAGGGCGAGGGTATGAACCATTTCACGGTCTACCCTGGGGACGCCTACTTCACGATGAACGGAAAAGAAGTTAAGGCGAAGGCTACAACCGCGGTACCCGAGTGCATTCGAGAGGTTCTTCGCATCAACGGGCTGGGACTCGAAGACGTCTCGATGATCGTTCCGCACCAGGCCACGGCTGGCGTCCTCAAGCGTATCGCCGAAGTACTCAACATGCCGTATTCCAGAATACAGACGAACCTCGAGTCGTACGCGAACACTGCTGGAGCCACGGTTCCGCTCCTTCTGGACCAAATCAACCGGCGCGGTCTCCTCCATGCAGGCGATCTTCTCTTGCTCGTGTCCATCGGTGCAGGCTGGACTTGGGGAGCAAGCCTGTATCGATGGTGAGTTCGAACTTTGTAGACCATGGCGACACCACTAGCGCTCAACCGCCAGCCCCACCGCATTTCCTCCGCCCAGGCAGAGCGCGGCGATTCCTTTGTGCACGTCGCGGCGGATCATCTCGTAGAGCAGCGTGGTCAGGATGCGCGCTCCGCTGGCCCCGATGGGGTGTCCCAACGCCACCGCGCCGCCGTTCACATTGACCTTGTTCAGGTCGAGAGCCCAACTCGCGCGTGACGGCGATGGCGGCGACCGAAAACGCCTCGTTGATCTCGTACAGGTCCACGTCCTCATTCTTCCAGCCTGTCTTCTTCCACAATTGGCGGACAGTCTCCACCGGCGTCATCATCACCCACGCGGGATCCAATGCCGCTGGTGGCCTGCGCTACGATGCGCGCCATCGGCTTCAGGCCCAAGCTCCTTCGCCTTCGCCGCCGACATCAGCACCAACGCGGAGGCGCCGTCGTTCACGCCGGGCGCGTTGCCCGCCGTCACCGTGCCATCCTTCTTGAAGGCAGGCTTGAGCGAACGAAGAGCCTCGATGGTGGTGTCTTCACGCGGCGATTCATCGATGGTGAAGAACTGCGGCGGAGCTCCCTTCTTCTTCGACGAGCAACTCGACCGGCACAATCTGGTCCTTGAAGCGGCACTCCTTGATTGCGCGATAGGCCTTGCGGTGCGAGTTCAGTGCGTACTCGTCCTGCTCTTCGCGGGTGATGCCGTACTTCTCAGCTACGTTTTCGGCGGTGTGGCCCATGTGGTAGTGGTTGTAAACGTCCCATAGGCCGTCGTGCACCATGGAGTCGATGATCTTCCCGTCGCCCAGGCGATATCCTTTGCGCGCCTGCGGCAGCAGGTAGGGCGCGTTAGTCATGCTCTCCATGCCGCCCGCAACGACGATCTCGGCATTGCCAGTCTGGATGGCCTGCTGTCCGAGTCCCACGGCCTTCAATCCCGAGCCGCACACTTTGTTGATGGTCATGGCGGCCACACCGGACTGCAATCCGCCCCCCAGTGCGGCCTGGCGCGCCGGATTCTGCCCCAACCCCGCGCCCACCACGTTCCCCATGATGCATTCGTCCACGCTGGAGGGATCGATCCCGCGCGCTTCACCGCCTCTCGGACCACGATGGCGCCGAGTTGCGGAGCGGTCAGATCCGACAGCGACCCCTGAAACTTGCCGATTGGTGTACGCACCGCCGATACGATGACGACATCTTCGATGAAGAGCCATGTTCACCTGCTCCTTTCAAACCCAGAATGGCAAACCGACCATTATAAGATGTAGCTCAGCTTGCTTTCCGACACTCCACCATCCCAATCGTGCAATTGCCGGCCCACCACAAGCCGCCGTCTGCTCGCGCCGCTATGGCATACCGCCGTCGTCTGTTTGTGCTGCTGGGCGGCGTCGATCGGCGGCTCGCGCGGCGATGCATCCGGTCGCCGGTCACAGCAAATTGCCGCAATACCTGTGGACCATGGCGTGGGAGTGGCTTCTCGCGGCTTCGTCTATCTCGGCATTCGCAAGCGCCTGCCGCTGCGTGACCTGATCGGCGGCCGATGGGACAACATCGAAGGCTTCCTGCTCGACGTTGCTGATCGCCTGCGGCTTCTGGCTGGTCGCAGTCGCTGCTGTTGGGCGCGGCGGCGAAGCTCATGCACCTCAACCAGGCCGGCAAATTCGACAGCATGCGCCAGCCAACTTGGGGTTTCTTGATTCCCGGCACGACCATCGAATTGCTGGTGTGGTTCTGGCTGAGCATGACAGCGGGAATTTGCGAAGAAATTATCTTTCGCGGATATCTGCAGCGTCAGTTCGCGGCTTTCACGCGCTCCGATGCTTGCGGGCGTGCTGCTGTCGGCCATCGTCTTCGGTGCGGCGCACGGCTACGAAGGCGGCCCGCGCATGTTGCTGATCGCTCTTTACGGCCTAATGTTCGGACTGCTGGCGTGGTGGCGCAAGAGTCTGCGCCCGGGAATGATCGCCCACGCCTGGCACGACGCGTTGAGCGGTGCCGTGATGCGGCTGCTGCAGTGACCTCCTCGCGAGTGTGACGAACGCAAATTGTGCTGCGTTTCGTTCGGCGCAACTCACCACGCACACGCTCCGCGATCGGCCGAATGTGTCATCGCCACACAAAAATATGCCGCGAGCAGCAAAAAATATTTTGGGCGGATCCATGCTCGCATCGAGATGATCGTAGCGGCCACTCACGACAACGAAATTTCTCTACCTTCCGCGCGCATTCACTCGCACGGCGATAATCGCCAGTATTTATGCGGCCCTCAGCGACCACTGCAAGCGACACGCCTGCAATCTTTTGCAAGGCATCGCATCAGCGGCGACAAGTACGATGACGTGAGCACCGAGACGCGTCATCGAGAAGCGCAACTTCTTGCGCTTTTTTCTCTTGACTATTTTTTTCGATGACTCTATACAAAGAACAAATTGCGATGATGTCATGTCGCAATGATCCATCTCAGATGGAAAGGGAGAATAGACAACATGGCAACTAAGAAGAAGGCTGCAAAGAAGCCCGCGAAGAAGGCCGCAAAGAAGAAAAAGAAGTAACTTTTCTTCAGACCGAATACAACCAGGGGACGCGCAAGCGTCCCCTAACCTTTTGCCGCGGCGCTTCGACAAGCTGATTGGGCAAACTGCATGTATCAGTCCTTACCCCAGTCTGCGGCTCCGCCAATCGTCACTTCCTGTGCCGGGCAAATCGAATAATACCCACACTGCTCGCAGAAGAAATTTGGTTTCGGATCGAATTCCCCGGCCGCAATCTTCTCCGCCACCTCGATCACCTTGCTTTCCGCGTTGGCATCGGCATCGGCGGAGCGCTTGGTGGTCACCGCGCTGGTGTTCTGCAGGTTGATGAACACGAGCTTCGTCGGCTCCTTCCCCATCCGTCGTGCCGCCAAAGCATAGATCGACAATTGCAGGCTGTCATCGGCCGCTCTCTGGTCCCTCGGGTTGCCCGTCTTGTAATCGATGATGGCCACCTCGTTGCCTGGAAGCAGGTCGATGCGATCCATGCTCCCCTTCACCACGGCGCCTCCAATCTCGACCCGGAACCATCGCTCCGTCTGAGAGATCGTGCCCAAAGGCTTGGCCAGCTCTGACCGCAGAAATCGCGCCAACTGCTCGCGTCCGTCCTTCTCGTACATCTGCCGTTGCAGTTCTTCTTCGATTTTTGCTTTGCCGAACTCGTCGAGAAAGCACCGGATAACGTCATCCTCGCTGGGAGGCCGCCCAACGGCGATCCCATCGAAGTAAGCCTTCAACGCCAGGTGCATCGCCCCACCGAATTGCAGGCTGGCCGCGGGCTCAGCCGGAATATGCCAGTCGCGATCCAGCTTGAACGCCAGCGGACACCGCTCATACTGCTCAATCGCGCTTGCGCTCAACTCGCTAAGCCTGGCGTCCGGACGCGGCGGCAACTGCACCCAGCGCGTCAGTTTGTCGGCCGCCTCTGGCTCAGCGGCGGCAAAGATGTCGCCGACGTGCTCCCTTTGCGGCAGAAACTCGACCGCGATCGCGCCTTTGAGGTTAGTGTCCGCAAGATTGGCCAGTTCCCGCAGATACTTCGACGGCGCTGGCTCCTTTCCACGTGGATGCCGCTTGCCACACAAATACAAACGGTCCTTTGCGCGGGTCATGGCAACGTAGAACAGTCGCCTCTCCTCTTCGGCGTGTAAATCTCGTGGGACGCCTTTGCCTTCATGCTTCGAATCACGCAATTCCACGGGGAACTCGACAAGCGGCTCGCGATAGGCCGACGGACACGAACTCGAAACCACTCGCACTAGAAACACGCACGGAAACTCCAGCCCTTTGGCCGCATGGATCGTCATCAACTGCACGGCATCGCGAGCAGGACCGTCGGCCGGTTCCTCGGGCCATAGATCACCAACCGGGTCAGGCTCCAAACCTCCCTCGGCCAGCACTCCGTCGGCCTCGCGAAACAGATTCAGGTACTCGAGAAACTCCCTCAAGGTTCCGTTACCCACGATCACGTTGGGCTTCTTGAGCCATGCCTCCGCGAGTTCCTGCAATCGCCGGCCCGGCAGGGAGTCACGCAGTCCCAGTCTTGCCTCGAGCAGCTTTATCGCCGCCGCTAGGCTTCCGTTTGCGCTGCCGACATCTCGCCTGGCCTCTCGGATCGCTTCCACCACCGCCAAGCCCCCCGGAACCCTCTCCAGCACCGTCTCCATCGCACTGCCCGTCGGCGCCGCTGCCATGGCCGCGCGGAACTTCACACCAGCAATCTCGAATTGCGGCAGCGCTGCGAATCGAAACAGAGAAATCGCGTCCGACGACGCCATCAACCGCAGCGCAGCCAGCGCGTCACGCACTTCCCTCGCCTCGAACAAATCGACGCCCTTCACCGCGAACGGAACCCCTCGCCGGCGCAACTCGGCCACCACCCGCTCCCGGCTCTTGTGCCCGCGATACAACACGGCGAAGTCCGATAGCGTCAGCTGAGGCTGCCGTTCACGAGCGGCCGCGATCGTCTCCGCAATGAACCACGCTTCCTGCTCGTGACTGTTGTGCACAATCGCCTGCACGACCGCCGCCTTCGTCAGCTCCGGCTCGTCGTCCAGCCGTCCGCAATTCAGCGGCTGGCGTTCCCACGGCCCGTCTTCGAGCACCACGCTGCTAATCTGCGGATTCTCGCGGATGGCCTCATAGGCGCACCGAAGAATCGCAGGCGTGGAGCGCCGGTTCTTTGCCATGGTCACGCGCTTCACGCGCGCTGGTCCAAACGTCTCCAGAAACTGGTCAAACGTCCCGCTGCTCGCTCCGCGAAACCGATACACTGCCTGGTCGGGATCGCCTACGGCAAATACATTGGCTTCATCGCCGCCCAGCAGCTTCGCCAGCCGGATCTGCGCCACGTTGGAATCCTGAAACTCATCAATCAGCAGGAACCGCGCCCGTTTGCGCGCTCTCGCCAGCGCCTGGGCATCGGTGCTTAGCAGCGCTACAGCCCGCGTGATGAGATGCCCAAAGGTGCCCAGCCCTTCCCTCTTCAGCAACTCCTCCGTGTAGCGATACACGCGAGCGATCTCATGGCAACGACCTACTACATCGTCATCCGGCATCGCCGCGGCATCCTTCGACTTGACCACGCGGGGAACCGGAATCTCTTTTCGCTCAAGCCGCGCTACGTACGCGTCGTAGTCATCAGGTGTCCGCAGTTCGTCGTGGCAGCGCCGAAAGAACTCCGTGAGGTCCCTCAGAAACTTCCCTGGATCAGCCGCCTTGGTGTAGTGCTGCAAGCGAAGCTCCGGCAATCGCTGTCGCAGCATCACGAACAAGTCCTTGTCATCCACTAACTCAAATTGAATGCCGGCCTGGCGCAGTAGATCGCGGCAGTAGGCGTGAAACGTAGTTGCCTCCAGTCCGCCGGCCCCTTTCTTGCTCACTTCCTTCGGATCGCTGGTTGAAAGCAAGCCACCCACGCGCTCCGCCAACTCCTGCGCTGCATTACGAGTGTAGGTGACCGCGAGAATCTCATTCGACTGGGCCGCCTTGCAATCGATGAGACGCGCGATGCGCCGGGTAAGCACCGTGGTCTTCCCCGTGCCCGCCCCCGCCACCACCAACATCGGCCCATAGACATGATCAATGGCCGCGCGCTGCTCATCGGTGGGTACGAATTCCTTCTGCCCGGCTGCTTTCACCGTGGCCTCCTTACGAAGAAAAAGCGAAAACACATTATGCGCTGACAGGCGCCGCGAGACAAGCCGGCCAAGTTGGGAAATTACGAGATCCGTTCAAGAAAGTTGCGGAGATCGCGATGATGTCTCCGGCTCTCCGCTAACTACGCACGTTCAGCCGCGTCATCACCGAAGTACCGGTTCGCCGCCGGACGAAACAGCACCACGGCAATCACGACCATGATTGCGGCATGGAACGCCACCTGCTGTATCGAGTGGTAGTAGCTCAACACAACGTGAAAAGCAATCCACGCCATGGCCAGCCAGCGTGCCCAACCTTTGCCTCGCAGCAGAAACACGCCGCAGACGATCGCGAGTAACCGAATGGCCAGCACGGAATAGTATTCGCTCGGCGGGTCAGTTCTGAACTCGCCAAAGTGGTACGCAATCCCAATCGCGCCCATCGCAATCAGCAGCAAGGCGAGTATCGTGACCGAAATTGGACGTTTGTTCACAAGAGCCATGGTCGCGGCCTAACCCAGTTCCGTCCGCGCAATTGCCAGCGCCGCAATCGCCGCCGTTTCCGCCCTCAGAATAGTCGCACCCAACGAAGCCGACTCCCATCCCGCCTTGGCGAAAAGTTCCAAGTCGTCCGAAGTCCACCCGCCTTCCGGCCCAATCGCCAGTGCCAGCGAAGCCACCTCTCCTCGTTCGCGAAGAATTTCTGCAAAACCCGCTTCCTTCTCCGTCTCGACCAGCACGATTCGCAACTCCGCTCCGACACTCGTCGCCTCGGCCAGTTTTACCGGATCGCGAATCTCGGGCACCGCGGTTCGCCGCGATTGCTCCGACGCCTCCCGCGCTATGCGCCGCCAGCGCTCCGCGCGCTTCTCTGCCGCCAGCGCCAGATGCTTCTCCGTCCGCCGCGCAATGAACGGCACGATCGACGTTACGTTCAGCTCGGTGCACTTCTCAATCGCCCACTCCATGCGGTCGTACTTGAACACTGCCAGCAGCAGCGTGATCGGTACCGCCGGCGCTACGGGAACTTCTGCTCCCAGCGTAAATTCCACCCGTCCTTCGCTCATGCTCGCCACGATTCCCCGCCGGACAACGTCGCCGCACCCCACTTCGAACTCCTGCCCTACCTGCACCCGCAACGTCCGTGACAGATGCGCCGCGTGCTCGCCGACAAGGGCGGCGCGATCTCCAGCAACTTCGTCGGCAATCCAGCGGCGTCGGGTCATCGTGTCGACAACAACAGTCCCACCGCAATGGCAATGGCGGCATACACTCCGCCGAAGTAGCGGTTCTGGCTCGCCAGTTCTTCTTGGGCGAACGTACGGCTATTGAAAATGAATTCGATCGCTGACACCGCTCCCACCAGCAGCGCCATGATGAGCCATCTCTGCTCATGCGCGGGCGAGCGCCATAGGAAAGGGACTACCAGCAATGCCAATCCGAGATAGACTACGCCACCAATCCTGGCGCGTTTGCGTCGCTTCGGATTCTGGTACCGCGCTAGCATGATCTGTGCCAGCTCTCGCGGCCGCGCCAGTCGCGCAAGCGCGGGCAGCGCAGTCACCGCCATCAGGAACCACGCGTAAATGCGAAACCAGTTATCCAATGATCGGGTCCGGCCTGTGGCTGAATTTGAAGATCGCGCCTAGTTGAACATCTCCCGCACTTTGCTCAACAGCGTGCGGCTGACGGGCTTGTTCTCAATGGAAAGCGTTTGCTGCAACTCTTCCAGCAGCTCTCGCTGACGTTTGCTCAGCTTCGTCGGCGTCTGCACCTTCACTTGCACATACAGATCGCCTCGTCCGCGACCGTTCAACTCCGGCACGCCCTGGCCTCGTATCTTGAACGTCGTCCCGGTTTGCGTGCCCGCGGGAACCTTCAGCTCGTGCTCGCCTTCCAGCGTCGGCACGGTAATCTCCGTCCCCAGCGCCGCCTGCACTACCGACAACGGAACCACGCAATGAAGGTTCTTGCCCTCGCGCTCAAAGAACTCGTGCTCCTTGCAATGCAGCACAACGTATAGGTCGCCGGAAGGACCGCCGTGGACGCCCGCCTCGCCTTCGCCCGAATACAGCATGCGCTGGCCGTCTTCCACTCCGGCCGGGACTTTCACCGTCACCGTGCGCTCGCGGCGCACTCTGCCCTGCCCGCGGCACTGCGAGCACGGATCGACAATCAGCTTGCCGCTACCCTGGCAAGTGCTGCACGTGCGCGCCACCGCAAAAAACCCCTGCTGGTAGCGCACCTGGCCATGGCCGTTGCACGTCGTACACGTGATCGGTGACTTACCCGGTGCCGCGCCTGTTCCGTGGCACTGGTCACACTCTTCCAGTCGCCGAACCTTCGCCTGCTTGGTGACGCCGAAGACGGCTTCCTCAAACTCCAGCGTGATGTCCTCGCGCATGTCGGCGCCGCGTTGCGCGCGCGAACGCCGTCCGCCGCGGCCTCCGCCGAACATGTCGCCAAAAATGTCGCCGAAGATGTCCTGCACATCGACGAAGCCCGACGGATCGAACCCGCCACTACCGCCATTCCCCGAAACACCCGCATGTCCGAAGCGATCATAGCGCGCGCGTTTCTCCGCGTCAGACAGAATCGCGTAAGCCTCACCACATTCCTTGAATTGCTCTTCTGCGTCAGGATTGTCCGGATTGCGGTCAGGATGATACTGCATCGCCAATTTGCGGTAGGCGCTCTTCAGCTCCTGCTCCGTGGCCGTGCGGCTCACCCCCAGGATTTCGTAGTAATCGCGTTTTACGTTAGTAGCCAGCTTTGTTTCCTTCTCAGTCTCGTCAGCAGCCTCTGTAGTCGTGCCGATAAGCCCTACTTCTTCGAATTGTTCGCCACTCTCACCATTGCAGGACGCAACAATCGGTCTTTGATGCGATAGCCGCGCTGCAGTTCATCGATCACGTGGTGGTCTTCCACCTCATCTGTTTCCACCATTTGCACCGCCTGGTGAAGATTGGGATCGAATACCTCACCCGCGGCGGGAATCGGCTCTACACCCAACCGTGCCAACGCGTCGTGAAACTGCTTGTCGATCAGTTCGATGCCCGAGCGAAAATCCTGCAGCGACGCCGCATCGGTCTTCAGCGCGCGGTCCAGGCTGTCCAGAATCGGCAACAGCGATTTCAAGGCCTCGGCCAGCGCATAATCGCGGAAGTCCTGCTGCTCCTTCAGATTGCGCTTGCGATAGTTATCGAACTCAGCCTGTAGCCGGGCGAGGCGGTCCAGAAAGCTCGCGCGTTCGGCGCGTAGCGTCTCTAACTCGCCTTCCATCTCGCCTGCCGAAGGCGCGCCCTCATTTTCAGCCGAAGGCAGCTCGTGCTCCAGGTCCAGCCCGGTCGCGTCTCCATTTTTCTTATCGGTTGGCATACAAGTCTCTAAGTCTTCTCGTTCCAGAATTGATCGAACATGCGCGCGATATACGACACCGCGCTAATGGTGTGCTCGTAATCCATCCGGGTTGGGCCGATCACCGCCAGCGAACCCATCACTTCGTCGCCCACCCGAGCCGGCGCACCAATCAGCACGAAGTTGTTTAGATGCGGCACGGCATCCTCAAGACCCACGACCACGCGAACGGCTTCCTGGCGCGCGTCCAGGTAGGCCGACAGCAGGCTTACGATGCGCTGTTTCTCGTCCAGCGTGGCCAGCAGTTGCCGCAAGCGTTCTTTATCCTGCTCATTGATCACCAGGTTCGACGCGCCTTCCACGAAAACGGACTGCGAAGCAGTTTCAGCCGCCAGCGCTCCCTGGGCGTAAAGCTGCTCTACCGAACTCATCAGCCGGTCGTACTCGGTGCGCTCCTGCTGCACCCGGCGCGAAATCTCCGCGCGGACGGCTTCCATCTCCCAGCCGCGAAAATTCTGGTTGATGTAATTGGCCGCCACTTCAAGGTCGCTGACCGTCAGCTCGTCCGAAAGACGCAACACCCGGTCGCGCACCAGCCCGTTGCGCATCACCACCACGGCGAGGACTTTCCTGTCCCCGAGGCGTTGAAAGTACACATGCTCCAGCGCGTTGCGCTGTCCGGGACCGGAAGAGATTGTCACTCCCACGCCATGCGAAATCAACGACAGCACGTGCGAGGTGCGCTCCATGAATTCCTGCACATCGGTCAGCCCTTGCAGGTTGCCTTGGATCAGGCTCTCATCGGCCGGAGACAGCGTCGCCTCGCCCGTTAACTGGTTCGCGTAATAGCGATAGGCTTGCGCGGTAGGAATCCGCCCGGCGGAGGTGTGCGGCTGCTCGAGAAACCCGGCTTCCGACAGGTCCGACATCACGTTTCGGATTGACGCTGGGCTCAGGCTCTCTCGGTTTGAGCGCGCCAGCGTCCGCGATCCAACCGGCTCACCCGTCGAGATGTACGTCTCGACGATGGCGGTCAGGATTTCGCGTTCGCGTTTACCGATACCTGGAGTTTGGCCCATAAATCTCCCGATCGAGCTAACCCATTATTTTACAACTATTTACATATTGGCCGGGCAGACACGATCGCAATCTTATTCTAGGAAGCAAGAGGGATGGTGTCAAGATTAGCACTCAACCAATTTGAGTGCCAATGGGCATTTTGGGATGGCGCGCGGCAGAACAAAACCGAAGGATTTTCGTGCTGTTATAATATGTATTATAATGCCAAATTTGGTAGAATTCGGGGCGCAATTTGAGTAATTCTGTCACCGAAGGGGTGGGCGTTTTGCAACTGCGATTTTCGTCACAGAACGCTGTGAGGCACGGTGCTACGGTATAGTTCGTTTACTCCGCTCAGCCGACACCTCGACTGTGCTGCTCTTTTGTGACCGATACCACCGCCCTTCTCCAATTGTAATAGCCATACTTTTTATGCCCCCACGAGCAGTCATTGTTCCGCGCTGACTACCAGCGACGAGTTCGGAAGGAACTGACACGATGAAACGAATTTTGCTGTTATCCCTATCCCTGATTCTTTTGTTGAGCCTCTCGGCGTTCGCGCAGGATGCGCAACAGAACCTGACGCTTATCGTAACCGGCCAGCCGGGCCAAGCGCCGAT
This sequence comes from uncultured Acidobacteriaceae bacterium, assembly GCA_963814165.1. Taxonomy (GTDB): domain Bacteria; phylum Acidobacteriota; class Terriglobia; order Terriglobales; family Acidobacteriaceae; genus DASRAA01. The sequence goes on from CAWFBW010000007.1 coordinate 309,647, forward strand.
TGTCCAGATCAACGGCAAGTCTTACGTGGACATCGATGCGCTGGCGCGTCTCACGAACAGTTCCGTTAGTATCAAGGGGAATCAGGTTATCTTGACCCCGCCAGGTTCGGCCCCGAACACGCTGCCGGCGGACCACCAGCCTTCTGCTCCTTCCGCGCAGCTAAAGCTCGTCGCCGAGAGACAGCCGGTGGCTCCCGAGCCTTCGGAGCCCGCCGCCCAGGCGAAGCCGGCCACCGCTGATCCGAAACCCGACGAACCAGCCTCCGAAGCGGCCCGCACGGCCGCACTCGCCAAGGCCGCTCAGAACCCCGTAGCTAACATGATTAGCTTCCCGATCCAGAACAACACCAACTTCGGCGTCGGTCCGTACGAACGCGACCAGGACGTCCTGAACTTTCAACCCGTCATCCCGCTGCACATTACGAAGAATTGGAACCTCATCACCCGCACCATTCTGCCCGTGGTCTGGCAGCCCGACGCCTCGCAGCCAACTGGTCAGGGCTGGTACGGCTTCGGAGACTTGAATCCCAGCCTCTTCTTCTCTCCCGCCAAGCCCGGCAAGGTGATCTGGGGCGTGGGGCCAGCCATCGTTCTTCCCACTGCCACCGCGCCCGAGTTGGGCCAGGGCAAAGTCAGCGCAGGCCCGGGTGTCGTCGTTCTGTCTACTCCCGGTCACTGGGTCATCGGAGCTCTCGCCAATAACGTCTGGTCGTTTGCCGGTACCGGCAGCCGTCCACCGGTCAATCAGTTCCTGTTGCAGTACTTCATTAACTACAACATGAAGAAGGGCTGGTACGTCACCACCGCGCCCATCATCACCGCCGACTGGCGCGCCAGCAGCGGCAACCAGTTGACGCTGCCTTTTGGCGGCGGCTTCGGCCGAATCATGAAGATCGGCTTCCAGCCCGTCAACCTCCAGCTTCAGTTCTTCGGCAACGCCAAATATCCGGCGGGCACATCTCCCTGGGGCATGCGCTTCCAAATTGCCTTCCTGTACCCCAAATTCTCCAAGGCGCAGGAAGAGAAAATGCTGAAGATGAAGCTCGAACAACTGGAAAAGGAACAGCAGCAGGCAGCGCCGCCGAAGAAGTAGCCGGGCATACGATTCGGCCTGTTTTTGGCTATAACTGGAGGATGTAAGTCGTTTGCAAGCGTATTCTTATCTCATTCCGTCGTATTATCGCTCAGTCGGGCTGCGCTGCGTCGCAGCTTGCAACCTTTGATGGGTTGATGTTGACCCATTGCACCCCTCCCGCAGCGGAGGCAAAACCGCTTTTCTTCTTTTAGGAGATTCACAATGGATTTTGGTGCAGGAGTACGAAAAGTTGCACTGGGCGCGCTTGCCATCTCCAGCTTTTGGCTGGCTAGCGATGCGGTCAATGCGCATGCGCAAACCGCTGCAGCGCAGAAACCCAACATCATGTTCATCATGGGAGACGACATTGGATGGATGCAAGTCGGCGTCTACCATCGCGGCATAGGACTAGGAGAAACACCCAACATCGACCGCCTGGCCAATGAGGGCGGCATGTTTACCAACTATTACGCCATGCAAAGCTGCACTTCGGGGCGCAATGTGTTCCTGACGGGCATGTATCCTCTGCGCACTGGGATGATTCCACCACAACTGCCCGGCAGCCCGACTTATCTGCTGCCAGGCACTCCGTCGCTGGCGGTGTTCCTGCACAATCTGGGCTACAACACCGGCCAGTTCGGCAAGAACCATCTTGGGGACCACACCGATGCACTACCGACAGCGCACGGCTTCCAGGAATACTGGGGCTATCTCTATCATCTGGACGCGATGGAGCAGGTGAGCTTTAACGACATCAACAGCAGTCCGACGGTGCAGGGCATCGCCCCCCCGTGTAAGAATACGCCGGTACCAGGGCTGTCTGACCCTCCGGGCGCCGTCGACCCGAGGACCACAGTTTGCCTCACGCCTCCGCGTCCGGTTATCTGGTGCAAGTCTGCCGACGGCACTTCGAAGAACCAGAGCTGCAAAGACGAAGGCCCGCTCACACTCGACCGGTCACGAACCGTGGACGAGGAAATTTCTGCCAAGGTCATCGACTACCTCGACCGCAACGATCCCAAGACGACCGGCAAGCCGTTCTTTGTCTGGTACAACCCGGCGCGAATGCACGTGACGACGATGCTGTCGCCAAAGTATGAGGCCATGCTTGGAGTGAAGGGTGGCAAAGACTGGGGCGTTAACGAAGCCGGTATGAAGCAACTGGACGATAACATCGGGCTGGTGCTGCAAAAGCTGGAACAGATGGGCCAGCTTGATAACACCATCGTCGTCTTCACCACAGACAACGGAGCCGAGGCGATCAGTTTTCCTGATGGCGGCGTGACGCCGTTCAAGGGGCAAAAGGGCGAGGCCTACGAAGGTGGCTATCGGGCCCCGACCGTCATTCGCTGGCCGGGTCACATCAAGCCGGGGACCGTGTTCACAGACATATTTTCCGCCCTCGACTGGCTGCCGACATTCGTTGAGTTGGCCGGTGGACCGAAGGGGAATGATTTGAAGGGTCAGCTCGAAAAGGGTTCCTATTCTGGCATCGTGAAGACCACGCTTGACGGCGTTAATCAGGTCGATTATCTAACGGGCAAGTCGCCGACGTCGGCGCGAGAGGTCTTCTATTACTTCTCAGGCGCTACGCCGTCAGCGGTGCGCTACAAGAACTGGAAGATGTATTACACCATGTCCGAGCCCGGTGCCGACGGCTGGATCATGCCGCTGATTCCATTCCACTGGACATTGGTGCAGAACATCAAGCGCGATCCGTTCGAACAGTCAGTTGGGATTCAGCAGAAGAGTGCAATGTCTTTAGGTGGAGCGTTAGCTGCTCCGATGACTGCGTACCAATACGACTGGAACATGCTACCCATTGGACAGCAGCTCTGGCTGGAGTGGTTCGAGACGCTGAAGGCGTTTCCGCCAATGCAAGCGCCGGCAAGCTACAACCTCACGCAGGTTCTGGACGCGATCAAGGCCAACACCGGGCATCCGAGCGAGTAGTTCCGTACTGAGTACTTGGAAGCGCGGACTTGTGAGAGGCCGCGAAACTGAAGTCGGAGGCGAGGAAGGCAAGGCCTTCCTCGCATTCCCGCTTGCTAGCGGGAGGCAAATCGAATGCGCCGGACGGGCATTTACGGTTTCATTCTTCTTGCCGCATGGTCGTTTGGACTGAACGCGCAGGAATCCGCAGGTACGCTGACTGGCGCGGATAACGGCCAAGCGTCTAGGACGCAGAAAACCACCGCAACGACAGCATTGGCTCCTTCTGCCCAGGATCTTGCTAATCAGGTCAACAACCCGGCTGCTCCAGTTACCTTAATTCAGTTTCGCAATATCCTCGCGCCCAATATCGCCGGGGCCGACGGTCTCGCCAACTCGCTCCAGATGCAGCCGGTGCTGCCCATTGGGCCGTTCAAGTCTTTTCCGTGGGTCCAACTGATGAAGATCACGATGCCGCTGTATCGGGCGGTCCCTGGATCGGTGAATTCCAAGCAGCCCGGTGTCGGCGGAGTGGGCGACTTACAGTTGTTCGACCTCATTACGGTCAAGCAATCCTGGGGCAGGTGGGGGTTTGGGCCGGCGCTGGTGTTTCCTGCCGCCTCGGCAAACGCCCTGGGCGCAGGCAAATACCAGATCGGTCCATCGGTCGCCCTGATTTATACCGGCGTCAAGAACCTTCCCGTGGGTGCGGTCGTACAGAACCCAATCTCGATCGCAGGATCTGCTAATCGGCCAAACGTCAATAACATGATCGTTAGTCCGACATTTACGTTCAATCTGAAAGAGGGATGGTTTGTCGGCCTCAGCGACTATAACTGGACCTTCAATTGAGAAATTGGCGGCACTGTTGCTATGCCGCTTGGAGTGTCTGCAACCGTTCCGCTTGGGATGCAGGTGGGGAAGGTCGTGACCCTCGGCAGGCAGCCCGTGAGTTTGTCGGTCGAAGCCGGGGGAGCGGCGGTCAAGCCAGCGGGTTCACCAGACCCGGGGCGGATTCTCGGCTTCGAACTCAGCCCGATCTTTGATTTCCACGTCGGTCCCCATGACGAGACAAGGATCAAGGTACGAAAACAGAAATGAGGCTAACAAGCAAATGAGAACTCGGCTATTCACGCTCCTATCGCTTTTCTTGATTCTCACGCTTGCGGGTTGCAACAGTAACCCAACAACTGCAACCACCGGCCAACCGGCCGCGACCGCTGCCGCTGACCCCCTGCCCTCCTGGAACGACGGCGCGGCCAAGCAAGCCATTCTGGACTTCGTCAAAAACACTACCGACAAGAGCAGTCCGAAGTATGTTCCGCCCGAAGAGCGCATCGCCACCTTCGATCAGGACGGTACGACCTGGGTTGAGCAGCCAATCTACTCGCAAGTGCTGTTCATTTTCGACCGTGTGGCAGAGCTTGCTCCGCAGCATCCGGAATGGAAGACCAAGATGCCGTTCAAGGCCATCGTCACCGGTGACAAAGAGGCTATGGCGAAGTTCACGCTCAAGGACATCGAAGTCCTCATGGCGGCAACCTCCACGGGCATGACCGCGGAAGAGTTTCCTCCCATCGTGAATGGCTGGATGGCCAAGGCGAAGCATCCGAAATTCGACAAGCCCTATCCGCAGATGGTGTACCAGCCCATGCTGGAAGTCATGAAGCATCTACGCGACAACGGCTACCGCACCTATATTGTGACCGGCGGCGGGCAGGCCTTCGTGCGCGCCTATGCTCAGCAGGTTTACGACATCGCGCCGGAGCAGATTGTCGGCTCGGCCCTCGATACCAAATACGAATACAACAAAGAGGGACAGGGCGTCCTGATGCGCGAGCCCAAGCTTCTGCTGAACAACAACTATGCCGGCAAGGCTGAAGATATTTACCTCTTCATCGGCAAGCGCCCACACGCGGCATTCGGCAACACGGCTGGGGACCAGCAGATGCTGGAGTACACGCAGGCGGGCGGTGGCGCCAACCTCGAAATGCTGGTGCTGCACGACGACGCCGCGCGCGAGTTCGCTTACGGTCCGGCTACCGGGCTCCCCGATACCAAGGTCGGTACGTTCAGCCAAGCTCTCTATGACGAGGCCAAGGCGAAAGGCTGGACTGTGATCAGTATGAAGAATGACTGGAAACAGATATTCGCTTGGGAGAAATAATTCGTCGGAATGATTCGAGAGCCCGTGAATATAGCGGGCGCTCTGCTTCTCACAAACAGGAATAATGAAGCAACCTCATAAATCGCTTTGGCGATGGGCGCTCGTCATGTGCTTTACGTACCTGCCCGCCGTCGCGCAGCAAAACGTCCAGTTCCTGCCGGAAGTCGATGCCTATCTAAAGCTGAATTCGATGTTCCGAGTGTATGTGGAGGCCAAGGACGATCAAGACGGCGGTGATTCGGCGCAAGCGGGCGTTGGCCCAAGCCTTCAGCTCTTTCTGAAACCTCTGGTGAAGCTCCAAGAAGTGAGAGCTTTCGATCTCGACGATGCGAAGAAAGGATTGTTTGTGCTGGAAGCTGGATATCGCTACGTCTGGGAGCCAGACTCGCCAGCCACCAATCGCATGATCGTGGCCGCCACCTTCAATTTCCCGCTGAAGGCCGGATTCAGCCTCTCCGACCGCAACCGGTTTGACCTCAACTGGAAAAACAGCGGCTTCACCTGGCGCTATCGCAACAAACTGCAGGTCGAGCAAACGGTCACCATACGCAACTTCCACCATATCCCTTACGTCGCCGTCGAGCCCTTCTACGAGAGCCAGTACAGCAAATGGAGCACCTCTGCCCTCTACGCCGGCAGGCTTTTCCCTGTAGGCCGGTATGGAGAATTCAATCCATACTACGAACATGAGAACAACACGGGAGGGCACAAGAACCATCCGGAAAACGCGGTTGGATTGGCTTTGTATCTGTTCCTCTCCGTGGATAGCAGATGATATCGATATTCCTCAGTGCTGTGGTTTTGTCGTTCTTCACGGTTGCCGTGCATGCTACAGGCATTGCCGTGCTGATTCGGGGCTTGCTCAGACACCATCCCCCGACGACAAGTGCCTGGCTTATTACCCGGATGCTGCTCCGCATGATCTGGTGGCTGGTGCTGCTCCATCTGGCGGAGACTTCGATCTGGGCCTTGTACTATCTGTGGCGCGGATGCCTTCCCAATGCCGAAGCGGCGTTCTATTTTTCGGGGCCACTTACACGACCGTTGGATATGGCGACCTGGTGCTGGCCAAGCCGTGGCGGATGCTCGGAACGGTCGAGAGTTTGATGGGCGTCCTCATTTGCGGATTGTCCACCGGCTTCTTCTTTGTCATCGTGAGCCGCATCCATCAAGCGCGCCACGAGAAATCCCACACCGTTTCGGTCCCCGAATAGAGAAATCCTCAGCTCTCACAGACAGGCCGGCCGAAAACCTGTAGGATAATAGAAGCACCAAGGCTAGCCAGATTGCGGCTGCCTGTAAGGTGCGGCAAAGATTGACGATGGGGCCGGCGGAACGGCGGATTTTGAATCGTTTTGAGGCCGAAAGCGTCTAATTTGTTAAGCAACAGGAGATTACTGGATGGCAGGAAGTTCCCGCACAACGTTCACCAAGCGGCAGAAAGAAAGAGCCCGTCAGGAACGTCAGCAAGAAAAAGCGCAAAAAAAGGCGCAAAAAAAGCAGGATCCTACTATACCTTCTGAAGCTCCCGCGGAACTCGTGGTCACCCATGACGAAGAGGGTCAGCCTCTCGGTTTTGATTTTCACGATTTCGCGAAACAGTAAGTTGTTCACTTAGGTTCCCTTTGGCGCCCGCCGGATTTGTGGCAAGCGCCGTGATATAGCCCCGTTAGACGCTTATTGCCATGGTAGATGTGGTGCGATTTATCCGGTCCTTCGTTTCGATCTGATACCCCGCCTCTGCTAAATCCGTTGTTGGTTTAGCGCTTAACCCAAATTTCGAGCGGCATCTGCAAGATCTTCGCGACTCGCATTTCACTATGCACATGCGCGAGTTGCCCCTCCTAAAGAAAGTAAAAAACGATTGACACAATTTAAGGAAATGCCCCTGTCTGCTGGGCTCCAGCAGAAACTGGCGGTAGCTCAGTTCACCACTTGTACCCCGGTCCAGGAAATGGCCATCCCGCATGCGCTGGAAGGCAAAGACGTTCTGGCGACTGCCCAGACCGGCACCGGAAAGACCCTCGCGTTCCTGCTTCCCATGATGGAGAAGCTGATCGCAAAGCATGTGCCCGGCGTTCGGGCCCTGATCCTCGTTCCCACCCGCGAACTGGCCATGCAGGTTCAGGCGCAATACGACGCGCTCCGTTACGGCAAACTGCCCAAGACGGCGCTCGTCATCGGCGGAATGGCCGAGCGGCCGCAACTGGAAGCCGTGCGCAAAGGCGCAGGCGTGATCGTCGCGACCCCGGGACGGCTGGAAGACTATTTGAAGCGCAGGCTGGTTGACCTCAGCAAGGTCGAAATGCTGGTGCTCGACGAATCGGACCGCATGCTCGACATGGGCTTCTTGCCCTCGATTCGACGCATTGCAGGCGTACTGCCCAAGCAGCGTCAGACGCTCTGCTTCTCGGCAACGCTGGAAGCTTCGGTAGCTGGATTGGTAAACGATTACATGCGCAGCCCGGTACGGGTGGCGCTGGGCTCGACCACCAAACCGGTAGAGAGCGTTGAGTTACATGCATTCGAAGTGCCGGCAGCCGACAAGGCCGACACCCTGCGCCGCTTGCTGTACGACGAGAAGGGCCAGACCCTGATCTTCGCACGCACCAAGCGCGGTACCGAGCGCCTGGCGAAGAACCTGATTCGCGATGGGTTCTCGGCGGCGATGATCCACGGCGACCGTTCGCAGTCGCAGCGCGTCAACGCGCTGAGCGGCTTCGACAAGGGCCACTACAAAGTTCTGGTAGCGACCGATGTTGCTTCGCGAGGCATCCACGTGGACAACGTCGCGCACGTGATTAACTATGACCTGCCTGATTTGGCCGAGGACTTCATCCATCGCGTAGGCCGTACGGGCCGCGCCGGATTGAAGGGACGCGCTTCGACCCTGGTGTCGGGCGCTGAGATCGGCGAGTTGCGGGCCATTGAACGCACGCTGAAGTTGAAGATTGCGCGCAAGCGCGTCGACGGCTACGACAGTGCGACGATGCAACCCCGCCCCACCAAGAACACGCTCGATTCGCGTACGCTGTCAAGGCTGCCGGGCGAAGTGTTTTGCTAAGTCAAGAGATTGGCTCCCACCCTTTCGCCAAAACAAGGCGAAAGGATGGGGCACCCAAATCACTACGGTTCTGACTGGGCCCGTCTCTTCGACAACCATCGAGTAGATGCGGCGCCCCGAAAGTACTTCCCATTGCGCGCGCCGAAACTGACGCAGCGGATGGGAACAGGTAGCCCGGTTCCGTCAACCAACGCATGAACGGGCCACCACAACTTAGTTCGCAACGAAGAAGCCCCGGGAACTCCGGGGCTTTCGTGTGTCTGAGCGATTCAGTTACTGGATCTCGATGACGGGACCCTCGGTCGACTTCAGCTCGCTCACGCGGTCGATTACGTGCCGGGCGAACTTGAACAACGAGCGCGCGTGTGGCGACTGATCGCCTTCGAGCACGACGGGCTGACCACTATCGCCACCTTTGCGAATATCGGGATCGATCTCGATGCTGCCCAGGAACGGAACGGCAAATTGAGCTGCCGTACGCTCGCCTCCCCCCTTGGAGAAGATGTCAATTTCATGCTGGCAATGCGGACACAGAAAAGAGCCCATGTTTTCGACGACACCGATGATGTCGACTTTCACCTGCTTGAACATCTCGATCGCCTTGCGTGCATCCTGCAACGCCACGTCGCTGGGGGTGGTGACCACGACCGCGCCGCTGACGGGAACGGTCTGTACCAGAGAGATCACCACATCACCGGTGCCCGGAGGCAGGTCGATGACGAGATAGTCGAGCTGTCCCCAAACCACCTGGCCGAGGAACTGTTTAATGATCGAGTGGAGCATCGGTCCACGCCATACGAGCGGCTTGTCGCCGGGGCTGAGGAAGCCCACCGACATCACTTTCAACCCGTAGCGCTCGGGCGGCAGAATGCGGTCGCCCTCTAGGACCTCGGGAGACATCGTCGTGCCCAACATGGTGGGAACGTTGGGGCCGTAGACGTCGGCGTCGAGCAGTCCGACTTTGAAGCCCATGCGCGCCAGTGCAATGGCGAGGTTGACAGCGAGCGTGGTCTTACCAACGCCGCCCTTGCCCGAACCAACGGCAATGATGGAATCCACGCCCGGCAGCGGTTGCGGCCCTGCCGGCGCGGGGCCGTGCGAATGTGTATGAGAGCTCACGAGTGGTTACCTACTGTGGTTGAGATAAGAGGCGCAAAAGCTGATTATACGATGCGGGGGGCTGTCCCACGCGATTGCGCTCAGCGGTAAACTTCACGGCGGTGGCCTATTCGCAATACGAGGACCAACAATCGGTCATCCTCGATACGACAGATAATTCGATAGTCGCCCACTCGGTACTTCCAAAACTCTCCGAGCTCGGAGCCTCTCAAAGCAGATCCTATGCCGCGCGAGTTTTCGAGCTTGGCGACTCGGTCGCGAATAAAACGTAAGATTCTTCGGGCTACGTGTGTATCAAGCTTGCCCAGTTCTCTAACCGCTTCCGGGGCAAACTCAATCGTCCAGTTCATGCGCCTTCAGAACCTTATCTAGCCTTATGCTTCTGGTACGGCCGGCACTTAGGCTAGCAAGTCGCCTCTCCGCAAGAAAAACATCTTCGAGGTCGTCGATGTGTTCGAGAATCGCCTGCCGTGCGTAGAACGTCTTCGTGCGGCCGGTTCGTTTGGCTAACTTATCAAGCCGCGCTTCTATGTCTTCCGGTAATCGTATGGCGAGCATCAGGACTCCTGCTATACAAGTATAGCATTTCGATTCCGTCCGCTACTTCCTTTCATACCGTATCTTGAACACCTGCGCCCACTCGGCAGCCTTGTTCTGCATGAACACGCTGAAATCGTAAGCGTCGTTGCCTTCACGCACAATGGTGGACTTAATGTGCTGTGTTGTGCCTGCCGGCTGCATGACGTCGAACTCCTGTCGCAGTGTCTTGCCGTCGGCATCAGGCGTGGCAGTACCAACGGTGAGTTGGCCTGCCTCCGAAGTGTAGTAGAAATTGATCGTCTTTTTTGCCGGGTCGTAGGCATAGAAGCCGTTATAGTGCGGCTTACCATTGAAATCGGTCACGAACTGGATAGCCTGGTGGTTGGGCGCCCACGTGATGTGGTTCTCCACGTGCGTCACAGTACCGTCTGACGGGTCCTTAACATCGGATGTCCAGGTTCCACCGACCAGCCACGCCACTGGAGCGAGTGAACTGTCGCTGCTCTTCCCGGCCAGCTGCGGCTGTGCTGCCACATTTCCTGCCATCAATAGGGCCATCCAACACGTCGCTGCAATTACTCGCTTCATCATCATCTTCCCCTCGTCAAAGAGCGGGTATTGTGGCACGCTCCGGCCGCCAACCGCAAGCTTTCTGGGACAGTCTGCTAGTCACACCCACCCTGATGCTGCTAGGATGAGTGCCAACCAATGCGACGACCGACCGACAATCCGAACGCTCAGGTCCCGGCCACATTTCTCTTCGCTATCGATTGCTGCAGTTGTTGTTGTCGACTCTGAGATCGACATCCCGGCCCACGAAATCTGAAACCGACTTCAGTTGAACTGAGTCTTAAGCACATGGAGGACCTTCATGAAGATTGCCAATGACGTTACCGAGCTGATTGGTCACACTCCGCTGGTGCGACTTAACAAAGTGACCGCGGGTGCAGGCGCCACGGTCGTTGCCAAACTGGAAAGCTTCAATCCCTGCGCGAGCGTCAAAGACCGCATCGGCGTCAGCATGATCACAGAAGCCGAAAAGGCCGGCAAGATCACCCCCGGCAAGACCGTTCTGATCGAGCCGACCAGCGGCAATACTGGCATCGGGCTGGCCTTCGTCGCGGCAGTGCGGGGATATCATCTGATTATCGTGATGCCTGAAACCATGAGCGTAGAGCGCCGCGTGCTGCTGCGCGCCTTCGGCGCTGAACTGGTGCTTACCCCGGGCCCCAAAGGCATGAAGGGCGCCATCGCCAAAGCGCAGGAGTTGGTGGCCAAGACTCCCAACAGCTTCATGCCGCAGCAATTCGACAACGCCGCAAACCCCAAGATTCACTTCGAAACTACAGGCCCAGAAATCTGGGACGACACCGACGGCAAGGTGGACATTCTTATCTCCGGTGTCGGCACCGGCGGCACACTCACCGGCGTCAGTGAATACATCAAGCCCCGCAAAGCGACGTTCAAGGCCATTGCCGTGGAGCCGGTCGAGAGTGCGATACTCTCCGGCGGCACACCATCACCGCACAAGATTCAGGGCATCGGAGCGGGCTTCGTGCCCAGCATTTTGCGTACTGACTACATTGACGAGGTCGTGCAAGTCTCGAGCGACGATGCACTAGTCATGGCGCGCCGCCTTGCAGTCGAAGAAGGACTGCTGATGGGCATTTCGTCGGGGGCGGCAGTGGTGGCGGCGGTGCGTGTAGCTTCGCGTCCGGAGAACGCAGGCAAACTCATCGTGGTCGTGCTGCCCTCGTTCGGAGAGCGCTACCTCAGCAGCGTCTTGTTCCAGCAGGTGCGCGATGAAGTAGTTGCGCAGGAAGCCGAGCCCGTCACGGTTTAGGCATACCATGCGTAACTACTTCCGCCTCATGGGTGAAGACATCGCCGCGGTGCTCGAACATGATCCCGCGGCGCGCTCGCGGTTGGAAGTGGTACTGCTCTACTCCGGCCTGCACGCAATGTGGTGGTACCGGATGTACCACGGTCTATGGATTCGCGGCTGGTACTTCCTGGCCCGTGCGCTCTCGCAAGTCTCGCGATTTCTGTCGGGAATTGAAATCCATCCCGGTGCCACCATCGGGCGGCGCTTCTTCATCGATCACGGCATGGGGGTGGTGATCGGCGAGACCGCCGAGGTGGGTGACGATGTCACCATCTACCAGGGCGTGACTCTCGGCGGAACATCTTTGAACCCGGGCAAACGTCATCCCACCATTCGTGATCGCGTCGTCATCGGCGGCGGCGCGAAGATACTGGGCAACATCACCGTCGGCGAGAATTGCCGTATCGGCGCCGGATCGGTGGTGCTGCGCGATGTACCTGCCGACTCGACGGTGGTCGGCGTCCCGGGTCATATCGTCTTCCGCAACGGCAAGCGCGTGGTGATTACCGACCCCAAGCAAATTAACGATCCGTTGTCTGAAGCCTTGGCCGCGGTCGCGACGGAAGTGAAGATATTGCGCGAGCAGGTATCTCGCCTGGAAGGCCGCGACCACGTCGAAAGCGAGTCAATCGACCGCGCCATCGAGATGGATTTCCAAATCTAGGAGAGGTAGTGCCAGCGTACGAAAGCACCGCAGCCTTGCCAGTGGTGAATTAGACTGTGCTGTGCATTTCGTGTCCAAAGCTCGTCAAGAAGGCTTGAAATTCGCGGCAATTGTTGGGATATCCTTGGTGCTCGCGTTGACGGGCTCCGCCGCACAGTCCCCTACAGCTAGCGAACAGGTCCGTTACGCGAATGTGCACCCCTACTTCGACGAACCCCTCCCGCAACTCATTAAGCGTGTACACGAGTTAAAACACCTAAAGCCGGCACAGAGCCAGGCAGAGCTGCCCGTCATCCTGAAAAAAACTGGCGAGCGGGTTGACGACTTCTTCCGCCACATCACCGACCTGACGGCCCGCGAGGACATTACTCTGACGCGCCTGAGACAGGAACTACCTTCTAGCCGTCCTGAACTAACAGGCGAACGCGTGCGCGACAGCTACCTGATTCTTCGGCACGGCAGCAAAACGCGTACCGACATGGTGGAGTTCCGCACCGACGCCAGGGGCGACAACTTCGAGCAGGTGATCGTTAAGAAAGGCTACATCGTGACCTCGGGGTTTGCCCTAAGCTGCAACTACTTCGCAACTGGATTTCAGGACGAGTCCGCATTTCGCTTGCTGGGCGAGCAGAAGCTGGGCGAGCAGGACACTTACGTAGTGGGCTTTGCCCAACTGCCCGGCAAGGCGACGCTCACGGTCAAGGCGCGCGGTCGCGATGGGGTGCCTGCCCACATGCTGGTGCAAGGCGTCGCATGGATCGACAAGAGTAGCTACCAGATCATCCGAATGCGCACCGACCTGCTCGCGCCGCGATGGGACGTTGGCCTCAATCAGCAAACGACGGAAGTGACACTTGGCAAGATACAGCTGGCAGATGTCGCCAAGCCCTTATGGCTGCCGAGCAGCGTCAAGGTCTATGTCGAGTTCACCACCCACAACGGCGCCGTGGATGAGTTCTTCGAGCTGAGCTACAAGAACGAGCACCGCTACTCGGATTACCAGCGCTATCGGGTGTCAGCAAAGGTGGTTCCATAAGCCCGCGCGGCTAATTCTTAGAGGGCTTTGTCCCCGTGATGCACCACAGATCCTTCCTGACCCTGCTTACGCTTACTGCGCGAAATCCGCAAGCCCCCATTGCAGCTATCATTTCTGATTTTGTCGTCAGCTGCACGGAGGAACCAACGAAGCTGCCGAGCAGCCTGTCCAACGGCTTGGTGGCGTCGTCGGAAAAATAACGGTCAACCGCGACGACAAGTCCGCCAGGCAGGCAGAGTGTTGTAGGCGTTCCTCAGAAGTTGCTCCGAAACAGGACCAATATCGCAGAACAAGACGACATCGTAACCAACGGGAAATTTCTTCCGGATATCCCCTGCCAAGGTTGTAAGTCGATTCGACAATCCGGGCACGCCTGAATGTTCCCGCCGCAATTTTGCACACCGGCTCAATGTCGAGAACGCAGGCGCGCAAATTCGGATTCGCTTTGAACCAAGGCAATGGACATCACGCCAGATCCGCCTCCCACGTCGAGCACAGCCCGATGCTTTGAAAGATCTAGGTGCTTCGCCAGAGCCTCAGCATCGTCGCGGTGAAAGTGAAACAACATCTGCGTGAAGTCTTCGGCGCGGCGCGGGTCGCGCTTCATGGCTTCGATATAACTGGGCTTCTTGATCCCCTTGATCGACGCGCAGCTTCGCCCTGACGCCAGCGACATCTTCCAGAACAGTCAGTGTCTCGTAAGCGTCCACACACTCTTTCGAGTACTGCCGCGTCCAGTGGACGGAGCGCTCGTCTACGAAGTATTTGTCTGCCAGGCGCGTGTTGGAGTAAGTGTCGCCTGATTTATGGAGGAGCCCCAGGGAGGTAAGCGAGTTGAGGAATATGTCGCGATAGGTCCGGTTGATCTTCAGCGCGCGACCGATCGCAGAAGCCTTCCTGCGCTTTCCGTGCAATGTCCGGAATACCTGCAGTCGCTCCGCCGCGACCACCAGACGAGAAGCGATGAACGCCCGCTGTATGTCAATCGTTGCCAGGACTTGTTTTGGGAACTTGTCGAGTGTCGGAAGATCCATCAGGCCCTCCTACTGGCGCACAAAACCCGACCGAATTTCCGTACGCCGTCTATGCGATCCCCGCTGCCTTAACGATCACCGCCGCCAGGGCAGCACCGAGCAGCGGTCCTGCCACAGGAATGGGCGCGTAGGCCCAGTCGGAGCTTCCCTTGCCGGCCACCGGCCACAACGCATGCGCCACCCGCGGACCGAAGTCGCGTGCTGGATTAATCGCGTATCCCGTCGTACCTCCCAGCGATAACCCGATCGCCCACACGAGGATGGAAACCATGTACGGGCCGAGGCCTGAAGTCAGCCCGGTGGGAGCCAGCGCCTTCGACCCAATCGCCGCCACCACTACGATCAGCAGCATGGTGCCAATGACTTCGCAAAACAGGTTGCCGGGATAATGGCGGATGGCCGGCGCGGTGCAGAAGACTGCGAGCTTAGCATCCTGGTCTTCGGTCATGCGCCAGTGTGGCAGGAAATAGAGCCACACCAAGGTCGCCCCGCAAAAAGCGCCCAGGAGTTGGGCGGTCCAGTAGGGGACGATCTTAGCGTAACTGCCCGAGGTAATGGCAAACGCCAACGTCACCGCGGGGTTGATGTGCGCATCCGAGCTACCGAAAGCGATCGCGGTGAAGATACCGCAGAGCACGGCGAATGCCCATCCGGCGGTGATTACGATCCATCCTCCGCCTTCGGCCTTGGAGCGCTTCAACAACACGTTGGCCACTACGCCATCGCCCAGCAGAATCAGCACTAACGTTCCTGCAAACTCGCCCACGAACGGTGATTGCATGTTGCTTCGTTCTCCCCCTGATCTACTGCGAGTCGTCGTCCATCCAGTCAAACGTGCGTGTCACTGCCTTCTTCCAAAGGCGGTACATCTTCTCGCGCTTTTCGGCCGCCATATTCGGTGTCCACGTCTTGTCCACCGACCAGTTGGCGCGCAGGTCATCGAGGTCACGGTAGTAGCCCACCGCGAGCCCCGCCGCGTACATCGCACCTAAGGCGGTGGTTTCTCTCATCGCCGGTCTGACCACGGGACGCTCAAGAATATCCGATTGGAATTGCATCAGAAGCTCGTTCACCACCATGCCGCCGTCGGTACGCAACACGTCAAGTGCGATACCCGAGTCTTTTTCCATCGCCTCGACCATCTCGCGCGTTTGGAAAGCCGTCGCTTCAAGCACGGCGCGGGCAATGTGCGCCTTGGTCGCATACCGCGTTAGCCCAAGAATCGCCCCGCGCGCATTGGACTGCCAGTAGGGTGCGAATAGCCCAGAAAACGCCGGCACAAAGTACACACCGCCATTGTCCTCGACCGTCGAGGCGAGCGCCTCGATCTCGGCGCTGGTATGGATCATCTTGAGGTTGTCGCGCAGCCACTGGACCAGAGCACCCGTAATGGCGACGCTGCCCTCGAGGGCATAGGTGGCCGGTTGCTTGCCGAACTGGTACGCCACGGTCGTCAGTAGTCCAAACTTCGACTGCACCGGCTTTTCGCCGGTATTGAGCAGTAGGAAGCAGCCCGTACCGTAGGTGTTCTTCGCCTGGCCGGGCTCGAAACAGGTTTGTCCCACCAAGGCTGCCTGCTGATCGCCCAGGACGCCAGCCAGCGGCACGCTGTGCAGGGGACCGAATGCGATGTGGCCATAGACTTCGCTGCTGGAGGCAATGCGCGGCAAAATCGCCGCCGGAATGCCGAATGCCGCAAGAATCTCCGCGTCCCACTGCAAAGTTTCAAGGTCCATTAACTGAGTGCGGCTGGCGTTGGTTACATCGGTTACGTGAACGCCGCCGTTGGGCCCACCGGTCAGGTTCCACAGCAGGAACGAATCGATATTGCCGAACAGAACATCGCCGGCTTCCGCCAGCGCCCGCACACCCGGTACGTTTTCCAGAATCCAGCGAATCTTCAGCCCGCTGAAGTATGTCGCGAGCGGCAGGCCAGTCTTGAGCACGAAAACAGTCTTGTCCGCCCTTCTTCGACAGTTCATCCACGTATTTGCTGACGCGGGTATCCTGCCACACGATGGCGTTGTGCACCGCCTGTCCGGTCTTGCGGTTCCACACAACAGTCGTTTCGCGCTGGTTGGTAATGCCGACCGCCGCAAAATCTTTCGCTGCAAGCCCCTTCGACTGCAGGGCCTCGCCGATCACTTCCTGTGTGCGCGCCCAGATCTCCGCCGGGCTGTGCTCCACCCAGCCCGGCTGCGGATAGATTTGCTCGTGCTCTTTCTGTGCTGTGGATACCATCTGTCCGGCACGATTGAATACGATGAATCGCGTGCTGGTCGTACCCTGGTCGATGGCGCCAACATAGTCCGCCATGATTCGCGTTCCTTTGCCTACCGTTGAAATTCAGTCCAAGAGGATGGTTCTACGCCTTTGTCCCGGCTTTCGCCAACCCAATTTTCTGCGTCCACGCGGAGAGGCGTACCGACATATTCACTCACCTCATGCTGGGTCTGCGTTATGTCCCAGCCCATCTCGCGCTGCATGACCTCAGCCGCAACCGGAGCCGCGGACGCCGCCGCCTGCCAACTGAAGAATTGCAGGCCCGTGCGGCGTTCCAGTACGTCGTCCAGCGTGGCCGCCATCTCGAAGCGCGCAGCGTAGACAATCTCTGCCCGTATCGCGGGAAATCCCTCGACGATCGGCTGCGCTAGTTCCTGTTCATCATTCGCCAAGTCGAGGACGGCTGGCGCCCGGGTGCCGAATTTCTCGGATAGATGCCGTGCCGTCGCTTCCGGCACACCGTGGGAAGCCGCCAGTGCTTGCGGGAATGCCTCGCTGTACCCCTCCGAGCCGCTCAAATGGCTGTCGCGGGTGATGCATCCGCCCACGGGCCGGCCAAGCTGCAGCTGCACGGCGTTGACTGCGTCCTCGGCCATTGCCCGATACGTCGTCCATTTGCCGCCCAGCACACTGATCAAGCCACTACCGTTGTCCACTTCTACCTCGTGCTCGCGAATCAGCTTCTTGGTCTTGGAGCCCTTGCCCTGGCTCACCAATGGACGCACACCGGCGAACCCACCCACGATGTCGTCCATTACGAACGGTCGCGACAGGAAGCGGTTGAGCTGCTTGAGCAGGTACTCTGCCTCCGAGCGCTTGACGACCAATTCCTCCTCGTGTGTCACCTCGTCGTCGGTGGTACCGACGAGAAGTCGCCCCAGCCAAGGAATCGCGAAGATTACGCGCCCGTCATCGGTCTTGGGAACGACCATCGCGTCGGTCGTGCTCTCATCCAGGGGCAAGAGGAGGTGCACGCCCTTGCTGAGCCGCAGCCGTTTCTCCACGCCGGGAGTCGCCATCTCGCGGATGTGGTCCGAGTACGGCCCGGTACAGTTGACGAAGACGCTCGCCCGTACCGTTGTTCGTGCTCCCGTGATCTGGTCCTCGATCTCCGCTTCGCAGATTTTCCCGCCTGCATCCTGCTGCAGCCGGACAACCCGCGCGTGGTTCACCGCCTCGCCGCCTGCCTCGGTAAACGTCTGCACCAGCGCAACACAAAAACGCGCATCGTCGAACTGGCCGTCAGCGTAGCCGATGGCCCCTTTCAGTCCCTGGCTTTGCAGTAGCGGCCAGCGCTCCACTGCCTCCTTCGCCGAACGGAAGCGGCTGGCGAAGAAGTTCTGCTTGCCGGCGATGCGGTCATAAATCTTGGTGCCTATGCCGTAATAGAACGCCTCCCACCAGGAGTAGCACGGGACGAGAAACTCCATCGGATGCGCGAGAAAGCGCGCGTTGTCGAGCATAATGCGGCGCTCGTGCAGGGCGCGTTTCACCACGTTGTACTGGCCCGGATCGAGGTCGGTGACGGCTTCCTGCAGATAGCGAATACCGCCATGAATCAGCTTGGTCGAGCGGCTTGACGTTGCCGACGCGAAATCGCCCGCCTCGATCAGCACTGTGTTGAGTCCACGCAGTTGTGCATCGAGTGCGGTGCCGGATCCTGTTGCTCCTGCGCCAATGACGCAAACGTCGAAGCTGGCACCGTCGATTTTCTTCCAGGCCTCCGAACGATGTCTCATGATTTCTTCCGTGCGACTGCAGAACGCGTAATGTACAGCCCCCATGCCGCCAGGGTCTGAGCATCCTTGATGACGTTGCCGCGGACCAGGTTTTCAAATTCCGCTATGCTCACCTTGCGCAGTGTAAGGTCGTGCTCCTCAGCCTCGGGTTTGCGTCCGGTCTGCGCCAGACCCGTAGCCAGAAATGCAAACGTTTTCTGATTGGCATAACCGCATGCAATGTAAATTTCTCCGAGGAGTTCCAGTTTCTCCGCTACCAGCCCTGTCTCCTCACGCAACTCTTCCCGCGCGATTTCAGCCGGCCCAACGTCGCTCCGCTCCAGGCTCCCCTGAGGAAACTCCAGCGAATTCAAGCCCGGCGCGTAGCGAAACTGTTCGACAAGGTAAATCTGGTCGCCGTCGATAGCCAGCACAATCGCGCTATCGCACTTCTCCACTACGCCGTAAATTCCGCGCGCGCCATTGTCGCGTTCGATCTCGTCCTCGCGCACCGTCATCCATCGGTTGCGATAGACCACGCGCGAACTCAACTGCCGGATCGTCATGGATTTTTGCTCCGCAACAGTCTCTCATGCAACGCACACTTTCGCCCCGATGCCTCGCGTGTGGCATCATGGCGGAAATGGCAATTACCGCAGACATTGTTGTTGTGGGATTGGGCGCAGTGGGCAGCGCCGCACTCTACCAGTCAGCCAAACTCGGCGCCAAGGCAGTGGGTATCGACCGCTTCTCTCCCCCGCACGACCAAGGCTCCTCCCACGGCGAGACGCGCATCACCCGCCAGGCCATCGGCGAAGGCCGCGAATTCGTGCCGCTGGTGTTGCGCTCCAATCAAATCTGGGAAGAGTTGGAAGCCGCGACAGGACGCAACCTTATGACTCGCAACGGCGGGTTGGTGCTGGCTACGCGCGAAGTCGGCGGTAGCCACCACGGCTCCAGTTCCTTCCTGCAAGACACGATTGATGCCGCCCGTGCCTTCGGCATCCCGCACCAGCAACTCTCTGCCGATGACATCCGGCGGCTTTATCCGCAGTTCCGCCTGCCCGCCGACGAGCAGGGATACTTCGAGCCCGGGGCCGGATTCCTTCGTCCTGAAGCGTGCGTCGAGACGCAGATCGGTGAAGCCCGCAAGCTAGGCGCAAGTATTTTCACCTCAGAGACGGTGCTGAAGCTGAAAACCGAAGGCGAAGCGGTCAAGATCACGACCGACAAGGCTTCCTACTCCGCCGCCAAGGTCATACTCACCGCCGGCCCGTGGATTAGCCGCTTCCTGCCGCTGGAATATGCCAGGCACTTCGCGGTCTATCGGCAGACGCTGTGTTGGTTCGCGCTCGAGCGCAACCCGGAGCGCTACTCGCCCGAGCGCTTCCCTGTTTTCATTTGGATTACGGGCAGGCGCGTGCAGGACATGCTCTACGGATTCCCTGCCATCGATGGTTCTGCGGGCGGCATCAAGGTGGCCACTGAGTGCTATGAAGACACCGTTGATCCTGACCACGTACCGCGCGACGTCAGCAAGGAATCAATCGCCGGGATGTTTTCCTCGAACATCGCTCCCCGCTTCCCCGACCTGAGCAGCCGTTGCCTTCGCACTGCCACTTGTCTATATACCGTGACGCCTGACGCCAAGTTCGTCATCGATTTCGTGGACGAATGCCACACGATTCTTTTCGCCTCTGCGTGTTCCGGACACGGCTTCAAACACTCGCCTGCCGTTGGCGAATCTCTCGCGCGACTCGCATTGGGACAGCCCATGCAAATGGACTTGGCTCCGTTCGCCATGAAGCGGCTGCGAGGAAAAACTGCTACTGTGTAATTTTTCCCTTCGCTGGACTGAAACACGGAAAGCCGGACCCGAAACCCGATCGCCGCTGTGCAAATTGATATAGACTGACGCCGATGTCGTCGCTGAACTCTCGCGCAGCTTTCGTCGAATTCATGCAGCGAGAGAGGTGCCATGCGATCGGTATTCGGACTGTTGCTAATCGTTGCTGCGGTCTATTCGTTTGGACAGCAGGAGAGTCCAACTGTGGTTGGCCCCGAATTTCCTGACGCAGCGCTGCCCGGGGCGCAAAGTCCGACAGATCCAGAAGCGACATCCGGGTCTTCTGCAAACTTGCCCGACGCTCCGAGCCACGTCGCTCGGCAGGAGTCGACTAACCCTTCGAGGCCGCAATCCGAGCAGGACTTCAGTTTTCTCCTCAATTCTCGCGCTAACACTCCGGTAGCGACTCCGTTCCCACTGACATCTGGGCAGTCTCTTAACCTTGCGGCTCCGCACGGTGCAGGCTTTTCGTCACTCATCTTTGTCGGTGGAACCCCTGCCGAAACTTCGGATGCCAGCCAACATACGGACACAGGCGCGACCGTTTCTGGAAACACGTGTGTGCGCGTCGCCAATGACAAAGCCGATGGAAGCGACTGGATTACATCGCTGCTATCTATCACGTCTCATGGCGGCAGGAGCTACTGTGCTCTTGGTGAGGGAGGGTTCTGGAAGCGCAGCACTTATGCAGCGACTCGCGCCATGGTTGCGCACCGATATAACGGCATGAGCTCGTTCGACGCTTCGCAGATTTTGATCCCCGGGGCGGCCCCGGGATTTCCCAGCAACTATGCGTATCAGTACGACGCTGGCCAAAGACTTGCTTCAAGGTACGGCTACGCTGTGGGGCGCGATGCCCTTCGGAATATCTTCAGCGAGTTCTGGCCAGATATCTCCACACGAGTGTTGCGCCGGCACCCTGGGCCTACATATTCCCAGCCGGATGTCGGCCAACGCGACTAGCGGATCGTGCCGGGTCGCACCAGAGCGAGTGCTGTTAAATCATTGGGTCTCGCCGCTGAGTCGGCAAACTGACGCACCACATCCAGAGCTGCGGCTGCCACGCTTTGCGCATTCGTCAGAGGGACTTGCTCGAAACTCTGTTTCATCCTGGGGAGTCCAAATTCCTCCCGTTTGCGGCTCGCTTCCACCACCCCTCGTGATACCAGCAACAGTGCACCACCCCGCGGAACTGCCGCCGTGGGCGCCTCGTAGGTTGAAGCCGAGAAGAGACCGAACGGCATTCCCGTAGCGGGGAGTTCGCTTACGTCGGAGTTATATCGCAGCAGTCCAGGCGTATGTCCAGCATTCACGTAGCACACCGTACCCAGAGACTCGTTATAGCACCCAAGGAACGCCGCGCACGTGCGAACTCCCGACGCTGCACTGCGAATGCTCGCGTTCAGCGCGTGGCAGAACTCCATCATCGCGTCGGCTTCATTCACTTCGTCGTTCGCAAGGCACGCCGGAGCCGCAGTGCGAAAAGTCGCGCGTGCCGCCTCCACGATCCCGCGGTTCTCGCCCGCATCGCCGGCAACGTCCAAAAGGCCAAACACCACCCGCTCAGAATTGGCCCGGGCAAACTGGTAGAAGTCTCCGCCCACTCGCTTCCCGTGGACTAACCCTGCGATGTCAGCGCCCGCCAGCTCAGGCAACTCAGCTACTGTGGGTGCACTGGTGAGCTTAGCGCTGTCCGCCCGGCCGAAGGAGAATCTCATGCTTGCCATCCCGATTGCTCCTCGATAATAAACCCCTCCCTCGCGATTGCAAGCGTGTGACAATTTTCGTCTTACGCTTGCGAATTCCGTGGGGTCTGTTAGAGTGTCTCCGCCCGGTTTGTTTCGAATCTAGTTTCACGCCAGACTGGGCAGGGTGCCTGGCAGGAGGCCTATCGCGTGCGCATCGTAAGCGTTGGAGAGATCCTCTGGGATGTAATCGGCGACAACGAATACCTTGGCGGCGCGCCCCTGAATTTCGCGGCGCACTCCCAGAAGCTCGGGCACGAGGTATTTCCCCTTAGCGGCGTCGGCGCCGACGCCCGCGGACGCAAGGCGATTGAGCTGCTGAAGGCCCGCGGAATGTCAACGGAATTCATCCAAGTTGTGCCCGACAAACCAACCGGTACGGCGGAAGTCGAACTCGACATGGAAGGCAAGCCCACGTTTCGCATAGTGCGATCCGTCGCCTACGATTTTGTCGATCTATCGGACCAGGAGCTCAAGCGCATCGCTGAACTGAAGCCCGATTGGATCTACCTCGGCACGCTCTTCCACACGTCGCCGCAGGCGCTGGAATCCACCAGGCGCCTGCTGAAGGCCGTCCCCGACGCCCGGCGCTTCTACGACGTAAACCTGCGCGAAGGACACTGGAACCTGGCAACTATCGAAGCGCTCTCAGCTCTCGCCACGGTCACCAAGCTCAGCGATTCGGAAGCCGAGTCTCTCGACGCCTCCGTGGACGCCTCCGAAGGCCCCGGCCACTCCATCGAGAATTTCTGTCGCCGCTGGAGCGAACGCTTCGGGTGCGAGACGATGTGTGTGACGTTTGGGGAGAGAGGTTGCGCCATTCTCAATGACGGGAAATACAGCCAAGCTCCTGGGTTTCATGTCACCGTGGCCGATACCGTAGGCGCGGGTGACGCTTTTTCGGCTGCGTTCGTGCACGGCCTGAGCCAGGGTTGGACTTCTCAGCGGATTGCGGAATGCGCGAACGCAGTCGGCGCGCTTGTAGCGAGCCGCTCGGGTGCCATTCCGCATTGGACCATTGCCGAGGCTCACGACCTCATGAAGGAACACGCCCGGTAAAGAATCCGAACCTTTACCTTAACTTCTTCATTAAGCATTCCAGTTAACCAGCTGGCATTATTCACTTTGCGGCAACTGTGATCTCGGCCGTCGCCGATTTGTTCTTGTCGGCCGTGCTGGTCGCCACCAAGTGGTATGTGCCCGGCTTCTGCGGAGCTGTATACGTGCAGTAGAGCGAGATGGTGTCTTCCTTCGCCGAGGCGCCACGTGTCTTGATCTCACCGGCGCTGTCGCCCTCTTCCACGCTCCAGGTAACGTCGCTGGTCGGAGCGCCGGTCACTTCTGCGACAAAGTCAACACCTTTACCCGGCGTTGCCTTAGCCGAAGTCGGGAAGATTGTAATGGAAACAGGTGTCGCCGACTTGCCGCCAATCGACATCGATGAACGTACCATCCAAACAATGCCGGCCAATGCAATAAGCGCGACGACGATCGCGCCGATCAATACGGGCGACGTCTTCCGCCGTGCACCCACGACGTCAGGAGACCCTGGCTCGGCTGCAAAAGGCACTGAGGCGTATCGTTGCGCTGCGGGAACTGAGGCATACGACTGCGCCGCGGGCGGAGGTGCAAATGACTCACTGTCACGGCTCGAAGCTGGGGGTTCCGGCACCACGAACATCGAAGGCGCCGCGCTCTCTTCCTCTGGCCACGCTGCGGCGGGCTCCAACGGCAGTTGTGGCTCGGGCTCAATGGCGGGCGGCTCCTCCACCGGAGTCCTCGGTGCTGCCGGACGCACCCTCATTGGCATGATTTCTGCCGTCGAACGGATGGTACGGAGAGGGGCGGGAGGGGGAGTCACGATTGGGACTTCCGCTCGAGGCGGAGTTGCAGTGGGCTGCACCTCGCTTCCAGATCCCGGTGCTACCGCCCGCCTGGTTCCGCAAAAGGCGCAAAACTTCGCCTCATCCGCCATCATTTGTCCGCATTCCGTACAAAACATCAACACCCTCCCGTAAGTTTGGCCTTAACGTTCGGCCAGCTAGCCAGGCCGCTACGCGTATGTGGTATGAACACCGTTTCAGCTAGTTTATTGCGGTTGTTGTTGCGACAGCACCACCACATCAGAATTAACTCTACCCCGCGTGATTGCCAGCTTCTTATTCGGCCAGTCATAGGCATAGCCGTGGATATCTAACTGCTTGAAGTCAGTAACCCGCGTCACCGGTCCTCCATCCAGCGGTTGTCTCACCAGGTTCGATACGCCTTTTTCCTTGATCGGGTAATAAATCGCCTTCCCGTCATCAGAGACCTGGATGAAACCGGAAATCAGAGGATTGGGATCGACGGTTTTGATCGGAGCTCCGCCGTCCGACGGAATGACCTTCACAACGGCCCGCGTCTGCACTCCGGCGCCTTCAAAAGTGAGCATCGAGATGTTCCGGCCGTCCGGCGCTATCGCAGCGAATTCGACGAATTCTTCCGACAACTGCTTTGGCTGTCCGCCACTGAACAGAGCGCTCATCAGCAGTTTCTTGCCGTTCACCATTGTTGTATAGATGAAGGACTTGCTGTCGGGTGCGCATTCCGGACTCAGGTCGAACTTGCCGTTCGTCACCTGTTTTGTCTTCCCTCCATTAATTTCCAAGCTATACACGTTCAGGGCCTTTGTCCCCTTGGTAGGTTTCACAAAAAGTGCGTGCTCGCCATCCCGGCAAACGGTCATTCCAAAAATCGGCAGGTCGGTTTGAAAGATGACATTGCGATTACTGCCATTTTCGTCCAGCGTGGAAATATGACCATCAAAATCCAGCACCAAGAGCCGGCCCTCCTTCAGCCATCCAACGGCCACGTCCCCGTGAGTGTCCACTGACTGCGGAACGGTAGCGTTTGGTAGCGAAGACATTACGTACAACCCAGTGTCCGGCTGGCTCTGGACGGCTACCAGTTGCTTGGCGTCTTTGGTAATCGCCAAAGATTTGCCACTGTAGTTGTTCAGGTCATTGGTCACGCGGCGAAACTTGCCGCTGCGCAAATCCACTTCGCCGATCTGCCCATCCCACTTGGTGGTCACATCGCGGAACACCATCAGAATGTCGCCGCCGTCTGGCGTCCACACGGGCTTCTGCAATTGCGCCGTGGCTGCATAGACCGTCTTCTCTTTACCATCGCCTACATCTAGAGTAACGATCCTACCTAAGCTTTTGCCGCCTGGGTCCATAACGGCTGCAGCAATCGTCTTTCCGTCCGGCGACCATGCCGGATCAAGGTATCCTGGAATGGGCAATGTAGCCAGAACGCTCTCGCCGGTTCCGTCGGAATGGGCGATGATCAGCTTCGTATTTGCCTCTGCTAAACTGTTACGCACAAACGCCATCTGTTGGCCATCAGGCGAAAACGTGACCGCGCTATCAACGTCGTCAATCAACTCCTGTGGGGTGCCTCCCAGCACAGGAATCTTGTAGAGCACCCCGATATTGGGTCGCTGCGGCTCGATGCGCACAAAATACAGATAACTCCCGTCAGGCGAAAATGTCATTCCCGTGTAATTGCATTCCGCGGACGGAAGTATCTCTTTGTTACTGCCGGTAGCAATATGGCGCATCCATAGACTTTGCTGGCCCGTCCCATCGTCGTAAACATTGAATACATATTGACCGTCTGCCGAAACCGTGGCGAGCGTGACCCTGCCGTTGTTGGTCAGCTTTTCCATCGTCATGGTCTGGAACGGCATGGGCCCCGATTCGCGGTTTCGCCACAAGGAGTAGACACCGAACGCGGCCGCAGCAAGTATCGCCGCAACCAGCAATACAACCAACCCTGTACTCGTCTTGTGCTGCTTGGCGGTATCTATCAGGACGCGACTATTGGACGAGTCAGGTGCGCCAGCGCTTGGCACGACTTGCGTAGTTGCGGACCCCTTCGGATGCGACGGCGAAGCCTCGCTTGTTTGGTGAGTTGCGCTGGAGGCACGCATGGGATCGCTATCACGCCGCAGTCGCTTGAGGTCCCCACGCATTTCCGCCGCCGTCTGGTAGCGTAGGTCCAGATCCTTCTCCAGAGACTTCTCAATAATTTCTTCGAGCTTGGGCGGAATCGCGCCATTCAATTCCATCGGGCGCACCGGAGTGCCGCTCAAGATTCCCTGGAAAATTACCGCCGACGTCTTGCCATCAAACGGGAGTTTTCCCGTCGCCATCTCGTAGAGCACTGCACCCATGGAGAACAGGTCACTCCGAGCATCCAGGTTGTCGCCTCGCGCCTGCTCCGGAGACATGTAGGCGATTGTGCCTACCGCCGTGCCCGGCGACGTTAATTGTGGTCGAGCCAGTGTCGGCGCATCGGCCCCACCCAGCGTATCCATGGTTGACTGCCGATCGCGGGCCAGCTTGGCGAGTCCGAAATCCAGTACCTTCGCCTGCCCACGCCGGGTTATGAAGATATTCGCGGGCTTGATATCGCGGTGCACGATGCCCTTGGAATGGGCCACATCGAGTGCATCCGTCACTTGGATGCCGATGTCGAGCAACTCGTCGTTGGCCAGCGGCACGCCCCGGATCTTCTCGCTGAGGCTTTCACCCTCCAGCAGTTCCATGGCGATAAACCACTGCTTGTCGCACTCTTCGATGGCGAAGATGGTGCAAATGTTGGGATGGTTGAGCGCCGACGCCGCTCGTGCCTCCTGCTTAAAACGTTCAAGTGCCGTGGGATCCTGCTCCACTCCTGCGCCCAGGAACTTCAGCGCCACGTGGCGGCCCAACTTGGTGTCTTCGGCTTCATACACCACGCCCATGCCGCCTGCGCCCAACTGGCACAGGATCGTGTAGTGCAGGATGTTCTGACCTACCTGAATCTCCAATATCCATTTCTCCGAGGTTACCGAAACTGTATTGTTCCCGCAGTATGCAGTCAAGAAGCCACGTCCGAGCAGTGGTACCAACTTGTCGTGGATCGGGCCGTGTAATTTGAGACAAAGCGCCTGGTTCCAGAACCGGGCCCGTGGTTCGAAGTACCTCACTTTCTCATGGAATTCCGTGAAGGCACGTACTTCGCTGCGAGATTTTGCCGTCCTCTGCCGTACGTCAGTGCACTCACGGAACAGAGAATGTGCACCGAAGGACGTGTGCTCGGCCACGCACGATAGCAGAAGATCAGTTTCGGTAGCACTCGCCCGCCAGGTCCTCAGCAGTCGATCAAGAGAAATGCCGCCCGTTTCCATCAGGGCGGCTTTCACTTGACATTCTCTGACGTGACCGTTAACCCGCGGTCTCTTTGCGATCGGCGATCAGCGTGCCATTGCGCGCGTAGTCTTCGCGGGAGACTTCCACGAAGGCAATCGACAGTGCCTCGGGCTTCACGTTGAGCTCTTCCTGCATCACTTCCGTGATGCGCTTCACGGCCTGCCGTTTTTGCTCGACCGTTCGGCCTTCCAGCAAGGTTATCTGTACGTGTGGCATCGAACTTTCTCCCCGCTCCCAAAACTACTTCGCCAGCTCGAACCCGGCGAAGAAGTAGCTCAGTTCGAATCTTGCAGTGTCTTCCGCATCCGAGCCGTGCACCGCGTTCTTCTCGATGCTCGACGCCCACTTCTTGCGGATGGTGCCTTCATCGGCCTTCGCCGGATCGGTTGCGCCCATGAGTTTGCGATAGTCGGCGATGGCCTCTTCTTTTTCGAGCGCCATGACGACGATCGGCCCGCTTGACATGAAGTTGGTCAGCGACTCGAAAAACGGGCGGTGGACGTGCACAGCGTAAAATCCCTCTGCCTGCGCCTTGTTGATGTGCAGCATTTTCATCCCGATGATTCGAAAGCCGCTCGTCAACAACGTGTTGACAATATCGCCGGTGGCGCCTTTTTCAACGGCATCCGGCTTGACGATGGATAGTGTGCGTTGCAGTGTCTTCATTCTTGTATCAGTCCTTTTGTAATTTCTTGGTCGTACTACGCCTTCGCCAGACTCGGCATCGCCGTCACCAGCGTCGAACCAATCTCTGCCGGCGTGCTCGCCACGTGGATGCCAGCGGCTCCCATAGCCTTGATCTTCTCCGCCGCTGTTCCCTTCCCGCCGGAGATGATCGCGCCCGCGTGTCCCATGCGGCGGCCCGGAGGAGCAGTCTGGCCAGCAATGAAGCCCACCACCGGCTTCTTCACGTTGGCCTTGATGTATTCCGCCGCCACTTCTTCTGCGGTCCCGCCAATTTCACCGATCATGATGATGGCTTCAGTCTCGGGGTCAGCATTGAACAGCGTGATGGCATCGATGAAGTTCGTCCCGATAATCGGGTCGCCGCCGATGCCGATGGCCGTAGATTGCCCGATACCACGTGTCGTGAGCTGATAGACCGCCTCGTACGTCAGCGTGCCCGAGCGCGATACGATTCCGACGTTACCTTCTTTATGAATGCTGGCCGGCATGATGCCGATTTTGCAGCGGCCCGGCGAAATGATGCCCGGACAGTTCGGCCCGATCAGCCGCGAGTTCTTCGTCTTCAGGTACTCCCACGCCTTCACCATGTCGAGCGCCGGAATGCCTTCCGTGATGCACACGATCAGCGTAACGCCGGCGTCGGCGGCTTCCATAATGGCGTCAGCCGCTCCCGGAGGCGGCACGAAAATCACCGTGGCGTTCGCGCCCGTCTTGGCCACCGCTTCGCCCACGGTATTGAAAATAGGCCAGCCTTCGTGCGTTGTACCGCCCTTGCCCGGAGTCACGCCACCGACTACCTGAGTTCCGTATGCCTGCGAAGCCTTGGCGTGAAATGTTCCCTCGCGGCCCGTCAGTCCTTGCACCACCAGTCGCGTCGATTTATCTACCAGGATGCTCACTTGCCCCCCTTTGCCGCCGCGACAACTTTCTCAGCCGCGTCTTTCATGGTCTCTGCCACGATGAAATTCAGTCCGCTCGCTTTCAGGATCTCGCGGCCCTGCTCGACGTTCGTTCCTTCCAAACGAAGCACGATCGGTAGCTGGATGTTGGTTTTCTTCGCCGCGCTCACCACGCCATTGGCCAAGGTGTCCACACGCAGAATGCCGCCGAAAATGTTAATCAGCACGGCCTTCACATTTTTGTCGGCCAGCAGGATCTCAAATGCGTGCGTCACTTGCTCCTCATTGGCGCCGCCGCCCACGTCGAGGAAGTTCGCCGGCATGCCACCCGCATACTGAATGATGTCCATGGTCGCCATCGCCAGGCCAGCGCCGTTGACCATGCAACCCACGTTGCCATCCAGTTTGATGTAGTTGAGCGCGTACTTGCTGGCCTCGACTTCGAGCGGGTCTTCCTCCGTGAGGTCGCGCAATCCCTTGATGTCGGGATGGCGATATAGCGCGTTGTCGTCAAAGTTCATCTTCGCGTCGAGCGCGAACAGCCGCCCATCGGTCGTGGTGATGAAAGGGTTGATCTCCACCAGCGACGCGTCGGTATCCTCCGCCGCGCGTGCCAGCGCGATCATGAACTTCACCGCTCCGGCGATGTACTTGGGGTCGAGGCCCAGCTTGAATGCGATCTTGCGTGCCTGGTAGGCCTGCAAGCCCATACCCGGAATAATGTGTTCCTTGATGATTGCGTCCGGTTCCTTCGCTGCGACTTCTTCGATCTCCATGCCACCGGCCGCCGACGCCATGAACACATTTCGTCCGTTGGAACGGTCGAGCACGATGCCGAGATACAGTTCGCGAGCGATGGGCAGCGTCTCTTCGATGAGCAACCGTTGCACCTTCTTGCCATCTGGGCCGGTCTGGTGCGTGATCAACGTCATGCCCAGCATCTTCTTGGCCAGTTCGACGGCCTCTTCCGGCGACTTGGCGATCTTCACGCCGCCGCCCTTGCCGCGGCCTCCGGCGTGGATCTGAGCCTTCACTACGACTCCGCTTGCGCCTTCATGGAAGAGCGCGCGGGCGGCCGTATCGGCCTCTTCGGCACTTTCGACCATGTGCCCGCGAGGCACGGCCACTCCGTACTTCGACAGGATGGACTTGCCCTGGTACTCGTGAATTTTCATGTTGGTATGACGGACGCCGACAACGTGCCCGCTACTCCGGCCGCTCGGGGCCGGATTGTCTGCTCCTTATGAGAATGGCTGTACAACAGGAAACTTCTTAGTGTACCGGAGGGACAATCGCCCCCGCAATGACGGGCAAACGTTCCTCATATTCAATGCGATGCAAACGTCGCGATCAGCAAGATCCAGCGAGCAACCAGCCCTCCCATTGGTAGGCATCCATGCCGGTTCAAACGTGCCATACGACTAGCCACTAAGGTACCCTCCTCAGTACCCGTTAAATGGGCATGAGTTAGTCGGTTTCGATTTCGCCCGCTAAATACTTGACATCCGCGCAAAGCGACAGCAGAATGCCATCACTGGGACCGAGCGGGATAACTCTAGACGACTTTCGATATTCCTCCCTGATCGCGATCGGCCCAAACGGCGAAAATGGCAAACACTTAACCCGCGTATTTCAAGCTCAAAGGATATTTCATGCGACAAGGAAAAGTGACTCAGATCGCGATGTCGTGCGTTTCCATTCTTCTGTGGCTAGCTTCGGCCACAGCCCAGCAGGCTCGCTTCTTTCCCGACTTCAATCCGGCAACATCTCCAACCACGTTCTTGCAAATGAACCGCGCCCATCTCGCGACCTCGGGCAACAGTACCGTTCTTCAGCTCACAGACGGTTATCCCGGTGCGGGCGCTATTCATAACGATCCCGGCTCGGCATGGTTTACGATTCCACAGCCTCTCAACCTGGGATTTACTGTCTGGTTTCAATTCCAGATTAAGACTGCCGCTTGCATCCCCAATTCCAACTGCAGCCCTGGCGATGGACTTGCCTTCGTAGTCCAGAACGCAACCACCGGTGCTGCGTCGCTTGGCGTAAGCGGTGGCGGTCTCGGCTACACAGGAATCGCCAACAGCCTGGCAATCGAGTTTGATACACGCCAGCAAGCATGGGATCTATCGTCGAACCATGTCGCAGTTCAGGGTTGCGGCACAGCTATCAACAGCCCGATTCACACGGCGGGAACATTCACCGTGGGCGGCATTCCCAATCTGACGAGCTGCCTGGTCAGCAATGGAATATCCAACAACATACCTCATCTTGGTGTGACTTGTGGATCGAATTCCTGCGCCAACGGCAGTCCGCACGATGTAGTCGTCGAATACACTCCGCCGACGACGGTAGGGGGCAACGGCACCCTCAAGGTGTGGGTTGACCCGGTATATATTACCGGGACACACACGCCGCTGAACACCCAGGTGCCGGCAATCAACATCCCATACAACATCGATCATCAGTACAACAGCAAAGGAATCACGCTCGCCGGCGGCACGTCGGCCCTTGTGGGTTTCACCGCTTCGCAGTCGAGCAATCAAGTGCAGGCGCATGACATTCTGGCCTGGGAATTCACGCCGCATACGCCAACTCAGGTGACGCAGGTAATCCAAGGCTGCCCGCCGACGAATCCCAACTGCCAACCGGCGCCCACAGTACTTTGCCTTCGGTGGTCACGTGACCAAGGTGCACGTACTTCCAAGGCTTCATTAACAATCCCGCGAATCCGAACGATCCGTTCCTAATGACCGTCACAGCCACTCCCTGGCCTCGCAGCGTTTTCTATCAACAGCGACTGAAAGGGACGCCGTTCGCGAACGAGCAATGCCTCGTTTACCTGGGCACGGGAAAGCTTGCATGGTCTATTCCATCACCTGCCAGATGAAGAGCAATCCCACGATGGATGTCAGTTGCCCGGCCATTCTCCCTTCCGACCCATGCATTCCAGGCACCGCAGGCTGCATTCAGTTCTCGGCGTTCTATTACACGGCGGACGCATCAATGCCAGAACCGCGGATTATCTGTCAGCCGATCCGGCGAACATGAATAGCAATGCGTGGAAGAGTATCTTCTGTGCAATTCCTGCCCAACGCCATCGACAGCGGTACAGTCGGAGGAAAAGGTACTCCATCGGACTTTGTGACAACCTTCTGTGTGGGGGCAGGGTGCCCTCTTAGATAAGCCTTGCATCTGAGAACGTCGTTGCCTGTCAACAACAACACACCCCGGCGAAAGCCGGGTTTTTTGTATCGGAGCCATCGCTCAGTTGGGTGTAACGCTCGAGCCGTGCTTCGGCGCTCCGCCTGGGCCCTGCAATTGTCTTGTTTGTGGCAAGTGTCGGCACGCGGCATCGAGTGGCTGCAGGGAATCTATCCGCACGATTCGAGCAATCTGCTCACTAACAAAATGGGAAGCCTACGCTCCGCCCTGGTAAGACTTTACTGCCTGCTGGTACACGTCTTTGAGATCAGAGCGATCAAGAAGCCGCCCAACTCCGCTCTCCTTGCTGATCGATTCAAGGAGGCGCACCGCTTCCTGGTACTGCGGAGCGTACTGGCTGGTCTTTTCTGTCCGGCTGTAAACCTGGCCGAGCAGGTAGTGGGCCCGCGCCTGCTCTATCCGTAACCCCAGTTTCTCGGCGCGATTGAGAGCGCGGTCCAGCTCCTGCTGAGCATCCTGGGGCTTGCCCGACGCCAGCAAGGCCTGAGAAAGATAGATCGAAGCCTGCACCGACAGCGCCTTGAGTCCGACGGTCTCGGTCTCCTCCACCAGTTTCTTCAACACTGGAATGACAGCCGCGGAACGGCCCTGGGCCACGTCAAGCCGTGCCAGATCGAACTTGGAACGTGTCATGACCTCGCGGTTTTTTGCCTTGGTCGCAATTTGCAGCGCGCGGTCGTACTGCTCGCGGGCCGGCCCAAAATCGCCACTATAGAAATAGCTGTCACCCAGGTAGTTCAATGCCTGCGCCAGCATTGAATCGTTCTTCACATCGGTCGCGAGTTTGATGGCGTCTTCCAGGCTCTTTCTTGCCTTCATCCCAGCGCCCAACCTCGGACAGAGCATTGCCGTAGCGCGACATGGCTTCCGCACTGACCCAGGTCTGGTCCTTGGCCTGCTCGAAGTCCTTAACAGCTTCCTGCAATGCACTTAGCGCCTGGCCGTATTTTCCTTGCTCTGCGTATAAGGCGCCAACACCACTGGAGTTGATGGCGATCCCGCCGAGATCACCGCTGGCTCGCCGTATCTCCAAGGCCTTCAGATACTGCGTCACGGCGGTATCGTACTGACCCAGATCAACGTTCGCGTCGGCCAGGTTATAAAGCGTCTCCGCCATGTCGTCGGTGAGGTTCAGCTTCTCTCGGATCTGGTAGGCCTGCTGGTAGTACGTCAACGCATCCTGGAAATTGCCCATCGAACGCCGAATCGTGCCGAGGTTGTTCAGGCACAAAGCCTGGTCGGCCTCGTCGCGCAGGTCACGGTACAACGTCAGCGCATCATTGGTGGTCTTCAGCGCATCTTCGTACTGCGCATGGTCTGAATAAAAAGCGCCCAGGTTCAGCATCACGGCGGCGGTATTGTACTTGTCGCCAATCTTCTGGAAACCGGCGAGCGATTCCTTGAAGTTGGCGAGAGCTTCCCTGGAGTCTCCCATCTTGGCCTGCACCCTGGCGATCATGTTCAGGCTGCTGGCAGTTCCCATCTGCAGGCCAAGCTTCTTTCGAATCTCCAATGCTCCACTGAAATTCTTCAGTGCCTCGTCCAACTGGTTCAAGCTGAAGTAGGCCAAGCCCATCTGCTGCTCGATCGAAGCTTTCGCCTCATCGTTGCCGAACTGCGTCGCAAGGCTATACGCAGAGTTCAGGAACTCCAGCCCGGCCTGCGGATTCCCTGCCTCGATTTCCACCCTGCCGCTCAGCAAAAGTGCGTCGAGGTTCTTCGAATCTGCCGCCCGCACCCTCGCCAACCGCTTGCGGGCTTCGTCATAATTGCTGGACTGCTCATACAGCTCCGCCAGTGCCAGTTGCGAATCCGAATCGTCGGGATTGGCGTTGGTCAACTTCTCGATACGCCGACAATGGCATTCGCGGTGTCGTTCATGATCATCGCGTGGTTAGCTTCGATCAGGTACTTCTCTTGCGTCGGCAGGTTGTCGCTAAGGGTCACCGCATGGCGCGATTCCTGCTCGGCCTTGTCGTCAAATCCAAGCCGGTGATAAGACAGTGCCAGCCGCGAATAGGCAAGGGCAAAATTGGGGTCGTCCGCGACGGCCTGTTCGAACTGCTTGACGGCGTCCTGTTCCTTTCCCGAACGCGACAGCTGCAGTCCTTCGTCGTAGAGCGCGCAGTGCCGGCACCGACTGCGTCAAGACGAACTGTGGCTGTCCGTTCAGGTCTTTCTAGAACATCAGGGTCCGACGACAGGTTGGCGCGCACCTGGTCGGCCAAGCTGTCCAGCCCCTTGAGCAGATCTTTCTCGCTGGGAACATCCGCCTTCATCTCGAAGTTACGATCATGCTTCAGGTCATAGACTGTCGCATTGATGCGAATCTGATCGCCGAATTTCTCATACTGCCCATACACAATCGTGTCAGCGTTGGTGAATTCCGCGATTCGCTTCAGCGACGACATGTCGAGCTTCGACATGGGCGAAATGTGCAAGTCACGCAGCACCTGCTGCAGGCGGCTGGGCGAAACCAGCCGCACGCGCTGCGACTGCCCGATGTCGGTGCTTAGCGTCTCTGACAAACTTGACGCCAGCCAGTTCAAGCTCGGGTCAGGAGAATTGTTATAGAACGGCACAATTGCCAGCGAAAGCGCCGTCGGCGCGCGTAGCCTCCGTCCCGCCTCCGCCTTGACTGATCTTAACCTTGTAATAAATCCCCGCGCCCACAACCAAAGCGAGCGCCACCGCTCCGATTGCCACCCACTTCACCGGGAACTTCTTCACCGGACCCGGCAATGCACTCGATCCCGACGCCAGCGTTTCCGAGGTAACAGACCTGCCTGAGAATACTGAGGCACGCAGGGTTGATTGTCCGCTGCCGCTCGACCTCGGTCGCTTGCCTTCAAACGTGTCCAGATCGTCGATGATTTCCTGAATGGTGTTGTAGCGCGCATTGCGGTCGCGCTCCAGGCACTTGGCGGCAATCGCGCTCAACGCCGGCGGAATCGTTGGATCGACGTCCGACAACGGTACAGCACGCTCCTGCGTTCGCTTCACCAGGCTGGCGATCGCGCTTTCTGCGCGGAACGGAATGTTCCCGGTCAACAGCTCGTAGAAGATCAGCCCCATGGTGAAGATGTCAGAGCGCGCGTCCAGGTCCGAGCCCATGGCCTGCTCCGGCGACATGTACTCCATGGTGCCGATCATCATGCCGGTCTGGGTCATGCCATCGCCCTGGATGGTCTTCGCCAGCCCGAAGTCCATGATCACCACGCGCCCTGACGCATCCTGCATGATGTTGCCGGGCTTCAGATCGCGATGGATCACGCCTTCCTGGTGCGCCACCAGCAGACCCGAACACGCCTGCCGCATGATGTTGATGGCTTCCTTCGGCGACACTTTGCCTGAACGGGTGAGGATCGTGCGCAGGTCCTCGCCCTCAATGAACTCCATGGTGATGAACTTCACACCGTCGGCTTCATTCAGGTCGTAGATGCGGATGATGTTGCGGTGGGTGACCTGTCGCGCCAGCACGAGTTCTTGCTTGAAGCGCGCCAGGATTGCCGGATTGCCTGCCAGATCGGGGCGTATGACTTTGAGACCAACCGTGCGATCCACTTCCAGATCATGGGCCTTGTACACCGCGCCCATGCCGCCCATACCCAGCAATTTCTGGATTTCGTAGCGGCCGCCCAGGATCGTGCCGACTTCCAGAACGGTCGCGCCGATCGCCGCAAAAATTTGTCCCTGCACGCCTGAGCTCGACTCGCGACGACGCCTGCCCTCCGCGATCGTTGCGTCATTCGAGGAGTCGGTCTTCGGGGACGGCGGCGGGGACACTTGCCGTGCTCCCTCCGGCAACCTTGAGGTATCCAACTGGGTGACGTCAGGGTCGGGAATTCCCGCCATGGTCATGGCATCGGAATCAAGCGCTGGCTTGGGGATGGCAGCAGAACTTTCGCCGCTGGATACAGCGTTCCCTCTTGCCCTTTGCGAGATGGACGGTCTGCGTCGCCTGACATTGTCCCCACTGAGTGCTGGCCGTGCCACCCGGGTCGAAAACGCACCCCGGAAGTCAGTTATCTTCGCAGTATATCGTGGTTTCTGCGACGTTGTAGCGAGATTGTAGTGGTTTCACAAAGCAGTCAACACCACGCGGAAAAGTTATCTTGTCGAGATAACACTGAGGTTGAAAAGTAGCAACCACTTAAGTGGCACGACTTGGACGACAACTTCGGTCGCCAAAGTCGCAATGCCAGCCCCCAAAATACCGACGGGATGGCCATGGCGACGCCCGTCGCCACGGCAACCCTACGCGGTGAAACGCCACCGTCGATGGCCTGCCCTGCGATCCAGCTGGCGGCCGCCAGCACCAACATCGAGATTGCCAGGTCGGCACCGAAGACTCGTCCCAGAAACCGGTCCTCGGCATTCAGGTGCAGCAGTGTCGTCGAAAAGACCCATACGGTCGACGTACCTGAGTGTGCCAGCACAATCACCGCCATGGCCACCCAAACGCTGTACGCATTGCCCAGCGCGACGTAGCCAATGCCGCCGACAACGAACCCGAGGAGTACGCTGACCCGCAGCCGGTTCTCGTGCTGCCCGGTAAAGTGCGCGGCAATCAGCGGCCCGACCAGCGCGCCGAGTCCACGGGCGCCCATTAGCAGACTCATGCCGAATATGCCCGCACGCTCTGGAGTGAGGCCCTCGATTGGCAGCTTGAACACGCGCATCGCCATCACGGGAAACAGTACCCAGGACGTGCCCACAATGCTCACGCCGCCTTTAAGCGAGACCAACGCCGCGAGCTTCGGATCGCGAACAATGTAGCGGAACCCTGCGCGTATCGACGACCAACCCGCTGCCTGGTCTTCCGCATGACGGTTCGCTTCGTCCGCATGCGACTCCACGAAACGTCATGCGGCTGATGAGCAACGCCGAGACCGCGAACGAGAGCGAGTTGATCGCAAAGACGGCATCCCGACCCAGCCATGCTGCGACGATTCCTCCTAACATCGAACCAATCGCCAGATCGAACGACCATGTCGCCGATGAGAGTGTATTGGCGACGATCACATCCTGCTCATCAACGACATTCGGAATGACGGCGTTGCGAGCCGGCTCAAAAAACGCCACCATCACGGTTTCCAGGAACAGAAGCGGATAGATGACCCATACATATCCGCGGCTGCGCACCAGCAGCATGCAGGCCACGATCACCATGCGCAGCAGGTCGGTCACGATCATGACCTTGCGACGGCTGAAGCGATCATTCACCATCCCGGCCAGCGGCCCCAGCAGCGTGTGCGGCAGCACTTGGAGGACCAGCGCCAAAGCTACGGAAGACGCCTTGCCGGTCAGATCGAGCAGCAGGCTATAGATGGCGAGCGTGTAGAACCAGTCGCCGTTTTCACTGACGATCTGGGCCAGCCAGAGCCGGCGGAAATTGGCATTCCCGCGCACCAGCCGAACATAGCTGCCGATGCTGACGCCAGTGGATGCCATAGCCCGATTCAGGCTAGCAGAATAGTGACGTCTTAAGAAGTTGCGACTATTCGACGCCAGCAGGAGCTGCCGGGGGCAGTAATCCCACGGTTGGCCTGGCATCGTCGTTCATCGGAGGCACTGGTTGATGGCGCAACGCCGCAACCGCCATCCGTCCAAGATCAAACGCACCATACAAGATATTGGCTCGCCAGATGTCGTTGCGGAAAGTCAGGATCTGGCGCCGGATGTAGCGGAAGGCATGGTTTCCCGGCCGGTACTTCGAAGTGGAAGCGCTGGACGCAAGGCCGGGCATGATCGGTTGGCAGTCCTGTAGTTGGACAACCGCAACGGACCCGTCGGTTCGTACCAGGTCACCCGTCGCATTCTGGGTCATGGTCGCGATGCCGGGACGAGCTATGTAGTTGACCGACTTCACGCATCCCGAGAAGTTCAGGTCACGGATGACCTTCGCGCGCTCATCGTCGATATCGGGCGAAATGTGATGAATGAAACCCTTGTATTTCAAGGAGAGCGCTGCGCCCGTGTCGTGTGTAGAAGTACTTACCCACACTGGCTCAGTGGCGCCTTCGGGTGTCCACTGCCAGATTCGCAGGTGGTCGCGCCGTCCGTAGCTGTTGAGGCCCTTCTGCCAGTTCATATCCTGCGGCTCGCCGGCCAACAGGTGTAGTCTTCATTGGCTGCTGCGCATACCCGTTGTTATTGAGCAGCGCGTACAAATTCTTCATGACCGCGCGCTTCCCAACCGGATCGCTGTTGTTCCAGCCCGCTTGGCGAAAAGCAGCCTGTACCTGTTCCTTCGATCCCAGGAAAACCAGGTTCACGACATCAGCATCGACCGACTTCACCGTTGTGGTTCGGCGGGGCACCTGGCTGAGCCACGCATCCATCTCCCACGAGTCGGCGTTACTCTCCTCCACCATCGTGGCTGCCGAGGCAAGCACAGTGACCGGAGCCTTCGTTCGCAAACTCAGGTCCGTGCCGGACGGGTAATAAATTTCAGGTTCGGGAAAGATCGGAAATGTCGCTTTATATACGATCAATCCCATATCGGAATATGGGTTCCAGGTCGGCAAGTGAATAAGTCTGCTATTGATCCGTCCTTGAAACGTGTCCGAACTCATGACGCCGCGAATGACGCCATTCTTCACCTGCTCACGGGCGTTCTCTACTTCTTCCACACGCGCCGTGATAGGCACCACTGAGTCCGGGCCCGAGTGTGACCTGGTTAAACTCCAACTCCAGTGCTGCCGTCTCGTGGCGGATCCCCCATCCTACTTTCCGCTTGCTGAGTACCACTCCCTCTACGGGCGCGCCCATGGGCAGCAGCACTTCGTTCCCGCACACAACGTCCTGCGTTAGGACCGCGTGAACCGGATCTCCCACTTTGGCTGTGTATGTCGAAATCGGGCCGGAAAGTCGGACCCAAAGCGTTTGGCCTGCGGGCAGTTGCTCGCATCCGAGCGCGACAACGGCAGCGTACATCAGGTACAAGAATGCGAGCCTGCGAACCACAAGTCTGGGCAGGTTGCTCATCCGGGTCGAATCGCCTTCCCACGTCTAGAGTTAGGGGGTGCTTTCATGATAACCGATAACCGAGGCGCGCTCTATAAAACAAAGGCGTAATCGATGAGGTTCGGAGCGGAAATTCATCCCATCGTCACCAACCACACTACGGCGGCTTGGCCGATAACCCCAAACAAACGCCCCGAATCTCTCCGGGGCGATCTTCCCGATGGATCACCGGCTTCTAGAACTGGTTCCACAGGTACTGGTTGTAAACGTCGTGATGGAATTGCACCTCCGGCGCCTTAACCACCGTTCCGAGCAACCGAGGGCAACGGTCCGCAGCGGCCTGCTTCAAATCGGCGTAACGACCCTTCACATCGGCGCCCAACAGCTTGTCGGTCCACCCTGCGTTGCGGAAGTTTGCCATCGCATCGTAAATGTTGTCGGGCAGGTAGCGTTCGGCTTGGCGCAGGTTCTTGATCTTCGCAGTTTCGCCCAGCAACCCTGTCTTGAATACCGCCAGCATCACCATGTAAGGGTTGGCGTCGGGAGCTACTGACCGGACTTCCACCCGCATGCTGCGCTCGTTGCCGATGGGAACGCGGATCATCGAGCCGCGGTCCACCGCCGAAGCCTTGATCTGGTTCGGCGCTTCGAAGTGCGGATCCAGACGGCGATACGCGTTCACGCTCGAGTTCAGCATGAGGCAGGTATCGTTCCCGTGGGTCAGGAATCGGTCGATGAACTGCCACCCGAACTTGCTGAGCATTTCCTCACCCTTAGGATCCCAGAAGAGGTTCTTGCCGCCCTTGCTGATGGACACGTTGGTGTGCATGCCGCTGCCGTTCACGCCCACCACCGGCTTGGGCAGAAACGACGCGGTCATATCGAGGTTGGTTGCGACCTGGCGGCAAATCAACTTGTAGAGCTGGATCTGGTCGGCCGCGGCCACCACTTCCCCGTAGGAGTAGTTGATTTCAAACTGCGACGGTGCCACTTCCGGATGGTCTTTCTCATTCTGGAATCCCATCGCACGCTGCACTTCGGCCGTCGTATCAATGAAAGTGCGCAACGGATCGCCCGGCAGTGAGTGATAGTAGCCGCCGGTGTTGACGTATTCGAACTTTTGCGTCTCGTGGTAATGCCGCTCGGCGTCCTTGCCGGCAAATAGGAAGCCTTCAATTTCGTTGGCAGCGTTGAGGGTGTAGCCTTCCTTCTTGAACTGTTCCTGGGCAAACGTCTTCAGGATGCCGCGAATGTCTGCCGCGTACGGCGCGCCGCCTTTGTCAATGACGTCGCCGAATACCAGTATCTTGCCCGGGCCAAACACATCCGCAGGGCCCCAGTAGAACGCGCTCCAGTCAATTCCCAGCCGCAGGTCGCTTTCGCGCTGCGCGGTGAAACCGCGAATCGACGATCCATCGAACGTCAGGTTGTCATAGCTCTTGACCAGGAACTTCTTGTCATAGTCGAGCATGTGCAAGCGGCCTTCGAGGTCGCTGAACAATACCGTCACTGCCTTGATGCGCTTTTCGTCGGCGAGATATTTCAGGCGCTCTTCCTGAATCTTGTGCGCGGCCACCCGCTTCAGGCGCTGCTCCTTGGCCTGAAGATTCAGTTCCTCCAGCTGATCGTAAGGAATTGCCAGAAAGTTACGAAGTTCGTTCGACATGAATCTCCTCGGTTACGGGATTGGGAACCGCCGCTGTGAATTTGGGTTTGCTGGCGATCTTGTTCAGGTTAATGGATGGCAATTTCTCACCGCCAATTAAAAGCGCTAATGGGTGACATTGATGGAATTTATGGTTCGGCGCCGCGCCTTGTTTCCGCTG
Organism: uncultured Acidobacteriaceae bacterium; assembly: GCA_963814165.1. Classification (GTDB taxonomy): domain Bacteria; phylum Acidobacteriota; class Terriglobia; order Terriglobales; family Acidobacteriaceae; genus DASRAA01. The sequence continues at coordinate 350,601 of CAWFBW010000007.1, forward strand.
GGAATCGCAGGGTTGCAACCGGCATGGTGCAGATTCTCCGCCGACTACAACTTCAGAGTGACTGGCCTGGTTACCGCCACTAGTGGGCATCCTCTGCGAGCCGCTTGCGCAGAATAATCTCCGCTCCGTTGTGCGAAAACGAAACCTCGTCCACAAGACTCCGTATCATGCAAATGCCTCGCCCATGCGATAGCGTCGTGACCTTGTAGTTGTCGGGGTGCGCCCTCTCCAGCGGAAAACCCGGGCCTGGATCGCGCACCGAGATCGTGATTTCCGTTGTATTCGCTGTCACGACGCACCGAATCATCCTCGACCCGTCGTCTTTACAACCATGAAGCGCGGCGTTGGCCAACGCTTCTTGTACCGCCACCAGCAGGTCGAGTTGCGTCTCTTCGTCAGGACAGTGCTCGATAACGAACTCCATGACTTGCTCGCGGTGCTCGGGAACCTGCGCCAGTACCCCGGGAAACGCAAACTCCCTCCGCCATTCAGTCACAGGGTGTCTAGCTTGATCGGCTGCCTGAACACAGATCGGCGCTGCCAGTGATGCGTCGTTCGCGAAAGCCGGCTCCGCCGCTGCGCAAGCGGGCGGAAGATCTTCGTCATTCGGTTCAGGCGGAAGTCCCACACCTGCATTATCCGGTGAGTTGTCGTCCGCCGCCACTAATCATTGCTCACCCACATTAATAATTCGTGAACCCGTCACGCAATGGAAACTGTTACTCATCGGATTACGTCTATCAATTAGCAGGGCGTTGACCTGCTACCAAAGCAGTTCGGAGATCATCTAAGACGTATCACCGAAAGGGGCCACTTACATTGCCAACACTTGATCGACTTGCGCTATTAACGGAACTTCTCGAACCCCACAGCCGAACAGCAAATGATGGAATTGAGCCAATGCTTCGAATTGATATGCAGTCAGTAAACTCGGTAGCCACGCTTATCTGCTCGGGACGCCTGGTTTTCGGAATGGAAACCGAAACCTTGCGGACGATGGTGCAATCACGCAAAGAAAGAAACATTCGCGTTGATCTCTCGGCGGTCGACAAGATCGATGCCTCCGGACTCGGCCTGCTGGTGGAATTGCAGGTCTGGGCACATAACACCAGACGCACGGTGGAATTAACCAATCTCTCAGAGGATGTTCGGCGGCTCGTGGTGATTACCAAGCTCTCTGATGCGCTTAGAATCTCCGACTCCCGTATCCCAGACTTCAACCAGCAGCAGGATTTCGATCGCGATGAACTGATCGCCTAACTCGTCTCAGACACCGTGTCTGAAAAGGGTACGACTTCGGCGGTTGCTGAAAGAACTGCCTAGCCGATGTAGTGAAGAGGCACAGCTTCAGCCGTGCCGTACCCTGCTCTTATGTTCATGATTCCCCGCGGGCGTCAACCTGCGGGGAGTCTGCTTTTCGGCTGCTTGAGCAGCCTCTCCAGGCGTGCCCGCAAGCCCCTTATTTTTGATCCGCCGGGTAACCGGTTGCCTCTTACTTTCCCAGCGCGATACTCGTCGGCGCCAGACTCCATCCCCGCAGATTCACCTGCGGTTGCCCCTTGGCTGCGGATGCCGGATACTCGATCTCGATCGACCTTGCGTCTCTCCCGGCAGCAGCGACACGTAGTTGTCGCTGTAATACGCCGGCAGAATCCGCGAACCGTCCGCATTCACCAGCGTTAGCTTGTTCTGCAACGCGACCGCGACTCCCTTGTTCAGTAGCTGCACGCGAACCTTGCCGCTGCTTGCCATCGCAGCTGTCGCCGCAATCGTCGCGTTCGGCAGATGATTCAGTTGCCGGTACGACTCGCCGGTCGCGCCCAGCCAATACAGATTGTCGGAGAGCAACTGCCCTGTCGCACTGCGGAGTTCCAGCTTCACGAGCACCACGCCCGTTCCCATCAGCGGCGCCAGGTCGAGTTTGAAACTCGGCGTCATGGCATTGGCGGCCGCGTCTTTCTTCTCCTCCTGGTGCAGCAGCGACTTGTTATCCAGCGAATACACGTTCGCCGTGATGGTCACACCGGGCTGGGCAGCGGTCGTGGTGTTCACCACCGCCACGCTGTAGTCCGACAAATCCAGTTGCACGTGCACCGGCTCGCACGCCTTCTTCACTCCATAGAACGACGCCTGGGTGTCGTAATCTGAGCTGAGAATCTGCCACATGTTGCTCGGCCATGCCGGCTGTGTCATCCACAGCATGCGACCCGAGTTCGGAGCCCACAGGTGCTGATCCATACCCTCGAAGATGGCGCGATGCGTAACGTATTGCAGCATCTGCGCCTTGCGCTCGAAGTCGGCCAGGCTGGTGCCTGCGCCAAACTCCGTCTCAATCTCTTTCATGAACGGGTCAATTTCGCCGTTCCCGCTCTGGTGCCAGTCGTGATACGCCCATGCGTCGCCAATCGGCCACTGGTCAGCCTTCGGAATCCATGCCTCGAACGACTCCAGCGTCGAAAGCGACACCGTGCCCGTCTCCACCGAGAATCCGTGGTTCCAGAGCGTGAAGTACGACCGCGGGTCTTGGTACTTGTAGGGACCGCTGTTCTGCAGGTTGATCTGGTTCGAGCTCGGCGAGTAGTAGCGCGTGCCGTCGTACTTGTCGAGGAGTTCAATGATGCCCTTATTCAAAATCGGCGAAGGCACGCCCTCGTTGCGCCCGCACCACAACACGATCGACGGATGATTGCGGAACCGCAACACCGTGTCGCGCGTGTTCTCGAGAAACAACGGAATATCCAGCGGCTCGGTGTTGTAGTCCTGCGTGGTCGTCCAGAAGTCGTTCCACACCATCAGCCCGTACTCGTCGGCCAGTTCGTAGAACGTCTCCTCCGTGTTCTGTCCCATCCAGTTGCGGATGATGTTGACATTCGCGTCCCGATGCAGCCGGAAGTACGGCTCCAGTTTTTCCCGCGACACCCGTTTGCGCGAATCGTCCATGCCCCAGCTTCCGCCGCGAGCCGCGATGCGCACGCCATTGACCTTCAGGACCAGGTAGTGCTCCATGGCACTGTCGTTCGCGGGAACTACCGCTGGAGAATTCTCCCCCGCCGGCGTCAGCGACGCCGCCCATGCCAGCCAGTAGTCCTTCCACTCCTTCGGCAATATATCCGGGAACGGCTGCCGGCGCAGGAATCTGTCGAATGCCCTCATGCGTCAAGTTCACTACCTGCTCGCCCCGCGCCCGCGCCGCTGTCGGCGAAACCTCCACCCGCCGCAACTGTCCCTTGCTGTCGAACAGGCCCAGCTCGTAGGTCACCTCGCGCACGCCGAAGCGCACTTGCTTTGCATCCGAGGCCGCCCCGCCCTCGCTGAAATCAATTTTCGCCGTGTACAGATCCGGCTTGCCGTATCCGTTCGGCCACCACAGCCGCGGATTCTGCAGCGTCAATTGCGCAAACTCCGCAGGAGCCAGCTTCACCTCGCTCTTGCCCGGCGCGACAGTCAAGTCTTTCGTGACGGTGACGTTTTCGATCGCAACGCGCAGGGTGCCCTTCACCGGCTTGTCCGACACATTCTCCAGCGGCACATTGATCTCGACATCCGCCTTGCTCGTGTCCGGCAGCGGCAGCGTCGTCACAACCTGCACATCGCCGATCTTCACCATGCCGGTTGCCGTCAGCACCACCGGCTGCCAGATGCCGGTATCGCGATCGCGAATCGCCGGAATCCAGTCCCATCCTTCGGTCGCCATGAACGTCGGCCCGTCCAGCACCATTGCGCCGCCGTTCTCTCCCGGCCCGCCCAGAATCGACTGCTCATGCGGAATCCCCGGATGCGGCGGCGGCGACACCCGCACCAGCAGCACGTTCGTCTGTCCCGGCTTCAGCACGTCGGTCACGTCGAAGATGCCGCGGATGAACGCGCCCTTGATGTTGCCCAGCGACTTCCCGTTCAGCCACACCTCGGCCGCGTAGTTGATGCCCTCAAACGTCAGCGTGAACCGCTTCGCCCCGCTCTTCGGCGCCTTGAACTCGTTGCGATACCAGTAGTCCTGCTTATTCAGGCTCTCGGGAATCAGAAGATTGTTCAGCCCGTAATCCGAATCGGGATACACCCCGCGATCGATCATCGTGGTCAGCGCCGTGCCCGGAACAGTCGCCACCAGCCAGCTCTTAGTGTCAAAGCCTGCCTTCGCGATCTCAGCCGCGTCCGCCTTCACCGTAGGAGCCGCTGCCATGCGCCATCCCCCGGCCAGAGTCCACTGGTTGTCGCCATCGGCCACTACGTCCGGCCCGGTCGGCACCGGCTTCGCCACCGCCGCCGGATACGGCGCGCGGCTCTTCGGATACGTCGCCGGATCTTGCGGAGCCCGATACCCCGCCTGTCCCCGCGTCTGCACCGGCCACGGTTTCGCACCTTCCTCGTACTCCAGCAGCGAAAACTGCGGAGGACTTACCGGCAAGTTGTTTGATCTTCTCTGCGCTTAGCGCCTCGCGGACGATGGTGAAGCCCGCCACTTTCCCGCCGAAGTGCTGGCCCTGAAACCCGGGCATTCCGGGCACCGCCATCGGCACCGGCGGCGCAATCTGCAGCACTGGAGCCACCCGCCCCAGCGCAAGCACACCCTGTCCCACCTGCGCGCCGTCGCTGTACAGCCGAAACACTGACAGCCCATCGAACGTCGCCGCTATAAATTGCCACTTGCCCGTCGTCACCGTAGCCGGTGCGCTCAGCGAGTTGTCCGGCCCCATCCACAGCATCAGCTTGCCCGGCTCCAGTCCGATGATACCGCGAGTACTCCGCCGCGACATCGCCATAACCCGCTATCAGCGTGGGCGCATTTATCGCAGAGTCCGTGTTGATCCACGCATACATCGTCCACGGAGATTCAGCGCGCAGCACCGTGTCCTTCTCCACCATCTTTTTGTGTACGCCGTCGCCCCCCTGAGCACTCACCACGTTGTACGGCCCATAAACCGGCGGATCGTTGGTCGGCACAATCTGCGCCGTCGCGGCCACCGCCAGCACACGAAACAAGAAGTATGAGAGAAAAGAAACGGCGCGCGAACAAGTTCAGATGACTTCATGAGGCCCTCTTAAGGTTGTCTCGCGATCAGCCAGCAGTCACGTCGTATCCAGGCAACGACCGCAAAGTATCGATTTTGTAACAGCAAATCATACAGGAGGCGCGAGCGAAGCCCCGCAGAAGGCAGTGGCTGCTTAACGACCGAGGCTGCAAGTGCACCGTGGTCTTGCATGAGAGCGTTGCTTCGCTACGCCGACAACCGCACTCGCTAACTGCTAATAGCTAATTGCTAATTGCTTCTTTCTACCTGTTCCCAAACGTAATACTCAGCCCCGAGCTCGTCCCATAATCGCTTCCCGAGAACGTCGGCGGAGGCTGGTTGTCCCAGTTCCCATAAAACGACACATTCCACGACAACGCCCCGAAAGCTTGATGTAGTACGTCGCATTCAAGTTCGTATACAGCCGCCCCGGCTGCGAAATCGCCGGCAATAGCGTAATCGTCGTATCGAGTGTGGTCTTGTTAAACCGAAACAGCTTCACTCCCGCTCCCACCAACCCGGTCAACACCTCTTGCGGCTCCGCTACGCAGCCAGGGATGGCGCATAATGCGTCCTGCTGCCATCCGAAGCCGCCCAGCACGTAAATCTTTGCGTGGTTGCGTATTCGACAGCAAACGCCCTACGCCGCCGCCCAAACTGGTCTGCAGATTAATGCTCTGCTCCGAGCTCTGCAGGAACGCGGCCGTTCCTGCATAAAACCAGTTGTTCCAGCGCAGCAGCCGTTGTGCCTCCAGCGTTAAGTTGGTTGCGCGTGGTGGCCGTAACACCCGTGCTGGTCGACAACGTCGAGTTATAGGACGCGCCCGCCTGCCAGCGCTCCCGCGGATACACCACATCCGAGCTCAGGTTGTACTGCGTCGATTGATTGCCTTTGGAATACGAAATACCGCTATTAATGCTGCCGTTGAACCGCTGCCAGAAATGTTCCGAGGTCTGTGTCCATCTGGATCACCTTTTCCCGTTCGACGGTCACCTTACGCGACGAAGCCTCCACCACCTCGATCGTCATCGGCCTGCCCTTTTCAACGTCCGCTGTGGAGAGTGTTCCTGTGTACACCACGCCATTCTCAGTCTTCACCAGGAACAACTGATTGCTCTCGATGTGGTCCACCTGCGACCACTGCACATCGCTGGTGCCGAGGATGTACTTCATGCTGATATAAAGCACTCCCTGATTCAGTCCTCTTGATCTCGCCCGTCAAGTGATCGCCGTTCTTCATGACGATCACATCCGTGCTTTCGCGCGCAAGCATGGGCGCAACCCAAAACAGCAAACAGACAAACCATCGCTCGAATCTTCATGCCGGACCTGCCTTCATATTGTTGTCGGCCCTGCTGGACGGGTGCTCCGTTCAAGCGGCCGTCCTGTGGCGCTAGAACGGGTCTTTTCATTCAAGATGCGTGGACATCCCGCCTTCTCTTCGTCCATCATCGTAACGGATGCGGCAAATGCGAGACTTTCGAAATTGTTGTTGGCTATTGCTTCTGCTGGCGCTGTGCCCCGCCGCCCTCGCCCAGACCGACGAATTCCTCCCCGAGATCGACGCCTACTACAAGATTTCCTCTCCGCTCCGAATCTGGCTTCAGGCGAAAGAAACCGCCGAAGCGGGTAATCCCGTGACGGCCGAATTCGGCCCCAGCCTCGATTTCTACCTCAAGTCGCCCATCAAACTCGCCGATGTCACCGCTTTCGACCTGGACGACTCGAAGTCTCGCTTCATGGTCGTCTCCGTCGGATATCGCTATCTCCCCACTCCCGACACGGCGCCAACCAATCGCTTCGAACCCGTCTTCACCGTGAACTACCCCATCGCGAAGCTCGGCCTGCTGATGTCAGATCGCAACCGATTCGACCTCGATTGGCAGGCCGGCAACTTCACCTGGCGCTATCGCAACCGCCTCCAACTCGAGCGAACCATGCGCACCGGTTCCTACCATCCTTCTCTCTACGCCAGCGCTGAGTTCTTTTACGAAAGTCAGTATTCCAGGTGGGCCGACACCGCCCTCTACGCCGGATGCCTCTTCCCCATCGGCAAGCACTTCGAATTCAACCCCTACTACGAACATCAGAACCAGACCGGCAAAAGCCCCAACCAGCAGTACAACCAACTCGGCCTCATGCTCAACCTGTATTTCGCCCGCCACTAAAGGCCAAATGAATCGGAACCGGCATATTCTCTTATTCGCAAGCATCTGCAGGTACGTGGTCTTTCACCATGGCTCTTCTGTGTTTGCCCGATTCACGTTGGGATTACTGCAGATTAGCGTCAGGATAGCGGCGGCTCCCAAGCGCACCGCCCCCGTTGCGGCATGGAAACATTTCAATCCGCTCTGACAAATGCGCGGGGAGTAACTGGAATTCTGGTCGCGGGATATTTTCTGGTGCCTGCGATAACGGACCTGAAACGTTATATTCGCATTACTCGGATGTAGACTCCTGTCTAAGTCCGGTCTGCCCCCGACTCTTCTACCGCCGGCCGCCGCGGGGCGCTGGGGACAGCCCGAGGAACTTGCCGGGACCGCCGTGTATTTGGCTTCGCACGCCTCCGACTTCGTCACTGGAACTACCATTCGAGTCGATGGTGGATACGCGATTCGATGACGCTCCCACCTGAAGTCGGCTGCAAGGACTCGTGGCGTCAAGAAGAGTCGCTGTCGGCGAGGAATCTGCTTTTCGATTTTTTCAGCAGCTTCTTGAATTAAGCCGTCAAGCATTGCAAATACGTGACGGGCTTTCAGCCGGAAACACTCTTATCACCGCTCCTTGTGACCTGCGTCCTTTCGCATCGAAGCCCAGTACGGTAAAAAGACGACGTGAGCCAAGGGGATCAGTGTCTCTTGGCCTCTCGCCCGCCGAGGCGGCAAACATCTCGATCGTTGAAAACAGAAGCCTGCCCGCACTTGGATTCCGCCCGAGGCCGAGTACCATTACCATTCTATTGGGCCTCAAATAGCGCTCTAAGTCCTTATTCGGCGATCCTTTGACTCTAAGGTCTTCGTTTTCAAGAATTTGCGCGGAATTCCGCGTATCTCCAACAAAACAAGTATTTTGCAGGGTGGGGGGGAGGGGAGGAGTCACCTTCTTGGCCGCTCTTTCTTGGCCGACAAGCCATCGGAGCTCATTCCCACTCGTCGAGCCGTGGAGCTGGCGAGGACTACAATGACGGTGAAGCGACAGAGCGCACTTCCATGCCGCACCTCTATGCGTCGCTCAAGTCTGTGCCGCTCCCCACTACAGCGGCGGACTGACACCAGCATCGGACGGAACGGCTGGGCCGACACAATTACCACTGCCGCTCCGCAATTTTATCCAGGGAGATCCATGACTACCCAGACGGAAGCGATCCGCATTGCAGGCCAACCGACCAAATCCCAGTCCAGCATCCTTACTCCGCAGGCAACCGAATTTCTTCTTGCGCTGCACACGCGCTTCGAGCCAGTGCGCCAGTCGCTGCTGGCGGAACGCAAGCAGCGCCAGGCGCGGCTTGACGCGGGCGAGAAGCCAGTCTTCCGCGAGGATACTCGCGCCATTCGCGGGGGTTCGTGGAAGGTGGCGCCGATTCCCGATGACCTGCGCGACCGCCGCGTGGAGATCACCGGCCCTCCCGACCGCAAGATGATCATCAACGCGCTGAACTCCGGCGCCAGCGTGTTCATGGCCGACTTCGAGGATTCGAACTCGCCCACGTGGGAGAACTGCATTGAGGGGCAGCACCATCTTTACGACGCAGTTCGCCGCACAATTGAATACAGCTCGCCCGAGGGCAAAGAGTACAAGCTGAGCTCGAATCCGGCGGTGCTGTTTGTCCGGCCGCGGGGATGGCACCTGAATGAGAAACATTTCCTCATCCATGGCACGCCGATCTCCGGCTCATTGTTCGATTTCGGATTATTCTTCTTCCACAACGCCAAGGCGCAGGTTGAACGCGGCACCGGGCCGTATTTCTACCTGCCGAAGCTGGAGAAGCACGAAGAAGCCCGGCTGTGGAACGACGTGTTTGTCTTTGCGCAGGAGTACCTTGGCGTCCCCAAGGGCACGATCCGCGCCACCGTCCTGATCGAGACGATTACGGCGGCTTTCGAGATGGACGAGATTCTCTACGAACTGCGCGACCATTCCGCGGGGCTGAACTGCGGCCGCTGGGATTACATCTTCAGTTTCATCAAGAAGTTCCGTAACCATGCCAGCCATGTGCTGCCGGACCGCGGTGAAGTTACGATGCAGCAGCCGTTCCTGCGGTCATACGTAGAGCTGCTGATTCACACCTGTCATCGGCGCGGCATTCATGCCATGGGCGGCATGGCGGCGCAGATTCCGATCCGCAACAACCCAAAGGCGAACGAAGAAGCCATGGAGCGGGTGCGGGCGGACAAGCTGCGTGAGGTGAAGGCCGGACATGATGGAACGTGGGTCGCGCATCCCGGATTGGTGCAGGTTGCCAAGGCCATCTTCGACGAATACATGCCGCAACCAAACCAGATCAGTCCGCCGGCGAGTGCACACTCCCCGATTACGGCAGCCAATTTGCTGGAGTTGCCGAAGGGAATGATCACCGAAGCGGGATTGCGCCGCAACATCGACGTGGGGCTGCAATACCTGGAGTCTTGGCTGCGCGGCAATGGGTGCGTGCCGATCTACGACCTGATGGAAGATGCAGCGACCGCAGAGATTTCGCGCTCACAACTGTGGCAGTGGATTCGCTATCAGGCCAAGATGAACGACGGACGCAACATCACGCCGGAGATGTTCGATACGATTTTGCGCGAAGTGGTCGAACGGCTGAAGGCGGCTGAGACGACACCGAAGGACCACAAGTTCGACCGGGCGGCGGAAATCTTCACCACCATGTCGAAGGGTGAGTTCGAGGAGTTCCTGACCAGTGTGGCGTATCGGGATTTGGCGTAGCGCAAGAAATCTTCACCACAGAGGCACAGAGAATCTTGGTTAGTATTTCTCAGTGTCTCTGTGATGAATGCTTTTGCCAGGTGTTTCCCGAAATGGGAATCACTGTGACTGCGTTCTCGCGTCACATCGAACGTGCAACACATCGGCCTACAATGTCACGTTAGTTTATGACTCCAATAATCGGACTATTACGACCATGAAGAAGCTGGAAGCTGTGGAAGACGCCCGCGCCATCATGACCCTGGGCCTGGACTGGGGCGTATTCAAGTGGCTGATGGAGAAACCGAAAGTGCGCAAGATTGCTGATCGCGCGACCGAGGCGCTGAACAACGCCGAAGACAAGGTGAAGGCCACCTGGAGCGACGAACTGAAGCTCGCCTACAACTACCTGGCCACGCAGGAGGATGACGACTCGGGCAAGGGCAAGAAGGGCGGGAAGAGCAAGGCGGCGCCTAAAGACTTCGACCCTGACGCTCTGGCGATCGCCAAAGGCGTGTATGAGGCCGACGAAGAGACCGAGACGATGCGGCTCGACGCCGAAGACACCTTCGCCGAAGGCGAACGCAAGCTTAGCGTGTCCATGGCTCGTGACGGTGCGCGCAAGGCTCTCGCTACCTACGATTTGCATGAGAAGGCGATTCGGAAGGCTGAGGCGGCGGCGAAGAAGTAGCAATCAGTCATTAGCTATTAGCCGTTAGCTATTGTTCACCGGTTATCGAGCAGGATATAGAGGCTGCGTAGAAACGTCAGAAAAGTAGATTCCTCGCGGGCTGAAGCGCGCTCGGAATGACAATCATTAACGCGATGGCGGCATCGCTGAAGCCGTGCCCTTATAACGCATGAAAGAAAGTGGGCCCCTGATGTTTTCGTGGTTACCGCGTGATCCGCTGGCAGTTGGTTCGAAAGCTCCTGATTTCACCTTATCCACCGAAACTGGCAAGAAAGTGAAGTTGTCATCGCTCCGGGGCAAAAACGTGGTGCTGGTGTTTTATCCGGGTGACGACACCTTGATTTGCCGAAAGCAATTGTGCGAGTTCCGCGATGCGTGGCCCGACGTGAGGGGGCAGAACGTCGTGGTGTACGGCATCAATCCACAGAGCGCGGAGAGTCATCGCGAGTTTCGGGAGCGCTATGTCTTCCCTTTCGCTTTGCTGGTGGATGACGGGCAAAAGGTCGCCGCGCTGTATAACTCGGATGGCGGGATGGTGAATCGCACCGTGTACTTGATTGGGCCGGACGGGAAGATTCGGTATGCACGGCGGGGAATGCCAAGGCCGGAGGAAGTGCTGGGAGCGGCGGTGAAGAAGAAGCAGTTAGCCGTTAGCGGTTAGCTTTGGGTGATTGGTAACTGGTAGCTGGTTGTTCGCCATCGGACGCGACTCTATGAATCGCACCAACGAAGAATACGATTTCGATTACATCGTGGTGGGCTCCGGGTTTGGCGGGAGCGTGACCGCGCTGCGCCTGGTGGAGAAGGGCTACCGCGTCGCGGTGATGGAAATGGGACGGCGCTGGACGCCGGAGAACCTGCCTAAGACAAGCTGGGAGATGCATCGCTGGTTCTGGCGTCCGGGGATTGCGCTGCGCGGCTTCTTCAATATGCGCTTCTTCCGGCACGTCACGATCATGCACGGCTGTGCCGTGGGTGGCGGATCGATTACTTACGCCTGCACCATGCTTCGGCCGCCGGACAAAGTGTGGGACAGCGGTTCGTGGAAAGGGCTCGACGACTGGAAGTCCGTAATGCCCCGGCACTACGAGGAAGCGTCGCGAATGCTGGGCGTGACGACCAACAAAATTCTCGGGCCCGCGGACAAGCTGCTGAAGAAGGTGGCTGAATCCGTCGGAGTGGGCGACACGTTTTATCGCACCAGCGTCGCCATCTTTCAAGCGCCGGAGGGCGTGCAGGGCGGCGTGACCATGCCTGACCCATACTTTGGAGGCGAGGGCCCCGAGCGCACAACCTGCGAGGGTTGCGGCGGCTGCATGATGGGATGCCGCCATGGCGCCAAAAACACTCTCGACATGAACTACCTGTACCTGGCGGAGAAACGCGGGTGCCAGGTCTTTGCCGAGACTCGCGTGACGGACATCGTGCCGCTCGACGACGATGAGGACGGAAGCAAGGGCTACCAGGTTTCGACAGAGAGATCCACGGCGTTTTTTGCCAAGGCCCGGAGGCGTTTCACCTGCCGCGGCGTGGTAGTGGCCGCATCGGCACTGGGAAGCATGGAGCTACTTTTCAAGCTGAAGGACAAGAAATCGCTGCCCAACCTGAGTGATAACGTCGGCCGCTATGTGCGGACGAATTCCGAATCGCTGATCGGAGTGCGCGTGCCCGACACGAAGGATGACTTGTCGAAGGGTGTAGCAATTGGCTCAGGTATCTATATCGACGAACACACGCACATCGAGGCGGTGCGGTACCCAAAGGGATCGGATTCGATGTCGGCGTGGACCACAATTTTGACCGGAGGCAGACCTGGGCCAGGACGCATTGGGCTGTGGATGAAGAACCTGATCGTGTCGTCACTGTTGCATCCGATACGCACGTTCCGTAGCTTACAGCCATTCGGGTGGGCGCGCGAGTCGGTGATTCTGCTGTGCATGCAGGCGCTCGACGGCCACATTGACATGCGCTGGCAACGGTCGTGGCTATGGCCGTTTCGCAAGGTGCTGGCGAGCCACGGACAACGGATTCCGACCTTCATTCCTGCGGCCAACAATTTCGCCGAGCACTTCGCCAAAGTCGTGGGCGGCAGCCCGATGAGCATGCTTCCGGAAATTCTGTTCGACATTCCCGGCACCGCGCATTGCCTGGGTGGCTGCGTGATGGCCGATTCACCGGAGCGGGGCGTGGTGGATTCCCGTAACCGCGTGTTCGGTTACAAGAATATGTATGTGTGCGACGGGTCAGTGGTCGCGGCGAATCTCGGTGTGAACCCCAGCCTCACCATTACCGCGTTGACCGAGCGTGCCATGAGCTTCCTTCCGCCGGCTGCCGAAATGTCATGGGACGATCAGGCGGAGGCGGTGGGAGTGGGTCGCACGGCGTAGGAAACCCTTCACCTCACAGGCACAGAGTTCTTGAAGTATTTCTCAGTAGCTCCGTCCCTCAGTAGTGGATTCTGTTAGAGCCGTTTCTTCGACGCTTTTTTCGCGGGCTTGCGCTTCGCTGGCGCTTTGCGCGGCGCGGGCTCCTTGACCCGCGCTTCCAACTCGGCAAGGCGCTCACGCAGTTGGCGCAGTTCCTCGTTGGCGTCGATCTGGCTGTCGTGCGACGGGGGCGCCGGCACCTGGCTATGCAAGAAATTCTTCATCATGTTGAGCGGGGACAGTGCGGCGGACTGCACTCCGGTCAGGCCGCTTTGCAGCTTACTCTGAACCGACTGGTAGGCGTCATAGGCCGATTGCAGATACCACATGATGAACTCGCGGCCCATGCGGTCCGACGAGATGATGAGCTGCCGCAGCAGTTCTATGGGAAGACCCGTGGGCTGCTGCTTGGCGTCGTCCATGATGATCTGAGTGAGCGTGACACGAGTAACGTCTTCGCCGGATTGCGCGTCGAGTACTTTCACGTCGCGTCCTTCGCGGACAAAAGCAGCGATGTCTTCCAGGTTGATGTAGCGACTGGCAGACCTGTCGTAGAGTCGGCGGTTGGGATATTTTTTGATGACGACCGGGTCGGCACTCATGATTCGGCTCCCTGCTGCACTGCACAATGCGTCACTATCTTGCCATAAAAATCGCACTTGCCTCGAATTTCATCTTCAACCGGAGTCCCGGTCGGCTGCGCTCAGGCGAACCAGCATCTGAAGGAGGAGTGAATTTCTTTGGCAAGCGACGGCAAACCGTCTATAGTGATTTCCCGAAGAACATGGCCGGCGGTCATTGGGGGTGGCAAGGGTGGGCAACCGTCATTCGGCTGCGGGCGATTCGAACAGATGTGGGGAGAAACAAGACTTTGGGGTCGGGCTCGCAGCGCGCCGCATTTCAGGAAGAGCACGGAGAAGCAAACGTTTCCATTTGGCAGGAGGCGCTGTTTGCGGCGGACATTCTGCTGTTGCACGCATCGCCGGTGTATTACGGATGGGGCGTCCCACGCGGCGATGGATCGGCCGTCATCCTGATCCCGGGATTTCTTGGCACTGATGCCTACCTCAGCCAGTTTCATGCGTGGCTGGGGCGGATTGGCTACCGGGCGTACTACTCGGGTATCGGGGTCAATGCGGAGTGCCCAAACATTCTCATTCAAAGGCGGCTCAACACCTGCATTGAAAGGGCGCTGCGCGAGACCGGACGAAGAATCCATCTTATCGGACACAGCCTGGGGGGCATCATTGCACGTTCGGTGGCGGGTCAACGGCCGAACGACATCGCTTCGGTGACGACGTTGGGTTCGCCGTTTCGCGGCACGGTTGCGCACAGGACTGTGTTGCGTGCGGCGGAAGCGGTGCGCGGCCATATCTTGCGCGACCACGGTTCGCAAGTTCTGCCTGCCTGCTATACCGCGCGCTGCACCTGCAACTTTCTCGACTCGCTGCGACGCGAAGTTCCCGAGGAAGTGCTCGAGACTGCCATCTATACCCGCAATGACGGCATCGTTGACTGGCACTTTTGTCTTACAGGACACGATGGCTCCGACTTCGAGGTTCCGGGCACGCACATTGGACTGTCGTTCAATGCATCAGTGTATGCGGTGGTTGCGAAACGACTGGCCAGAGCGACGGCGCAAGGCAATTCGCAATCGAAGTAGAGCGCAGCACCCGCGAGACATCCCCGCGGCGAAACGCAATAGCCAGACTGCACAGCGGCGCCATCCTCTTGTGCCGCTACTTTTCCCATTTTGGGAATCGTCCCTCCGAATTGTACGAATTCGCAACAGTTTAGGGGATGCGATAAGAGAGACTAGAGGTGTCTAGTTCAGCGGTGAAAGTGACGTTTCGGGGTTGTCTACTGAAACTGCTGATCCGGACCCGGATCCCAATTCAAACAGCTCGCAAGGAGAAGCCCTATGCGGCGTTCTATTCTCATACTTTTGATGCTCTTTATCTCTCTCTCCGTGGTGACGTGTCTCGCGCAGAAGCAGGAATACGTTGGTCAGTATGACGCCTACTTCGCTTTCGCTTACATGACCACGCCGAACATGAACCTGGACCAGCGCGGCTGGCACGCTCAGGTCGGCTACAACTACCGGCGCTGGCTGGCGCTAGGTTTTGACACCAGCTATTTCGGCGGCAACAGTTCGCTGACGGCTTCAGATCTCAACAATCAGACGCTCGCCAAGCTGGCGCCGATCAAGTCACATCTACCGCCGGGCTACACAATATGGACGCCCTACCATGCGAACACCTACACCATCACGGGCGGGACGCAATTCAACTATCGTGGCTTCAAGTGGGTCACGTTGTTCATTCATCCTGACATCGGCGCCATGCACCAGAGCGTAACGCCGCACCCACCCGATCCGATCATGGCGAGCATCGTCACCGGCCTGCTCGGATCGAACAAGACGACTTCGGAATGGGTGCCGTTCTTCGGGGTTGGCGGCGGAGTGGACGTGAACGTCTCGAAGCACATTGGCCTGCGCTTCCACGCGGACTGGGTTCGCACGGCCTTCTTCAGCGACATACTGAAAGACCCGCAGTACACCTGGCGCCTGTCGGCGTCGCCGACGTTCCGCTTCGGAAAGAACGTTCCGAAGTAGGAGTTCCTGGCGCGACGTCGTGACGGGATAGAAGGGAGCCCACACTGCCAGCAGCAGTGTGTCGCTCCTTTTTCTTTGCTGTCTCGGCCCATAGTGACATTCGGATAGAATCAAAACGACCATGTCAAAACGCATCGTCGTGGTGGTGGTGCTGGCCGTCCTGGGGGTGCTCGGGTTTCGCCATGCAGGATCGTTCCTGGTGGTGAACGCTCCAGAACATGCCGACGTGATTGTCGTGCTCGGCGGCGGCAACAACGATTTGCGCTACTGGAACGGCGTCCGATTGATGAACGAAGGCTGGGCCCCGCGGCTCGTGCTAGATGTATTTGCCAAGGGCCAGACCTTCGGGAACATGGACATTGACCTGGCCCGGGATTTCATTCAGCGGACGACACCGGGGCAATCTAGCATTTGTCCGTTGATTCTCAATTCAACCTTCGGCGAGGCCAAGCACCTTGCGACGTGTCTGCAAGGCACAGGCGTGAAATCGATCCTTGTGGTCACCTCGGAATACCACACGCGGCGCGCACTGGCGATTCTTCAAAAACGCTTGCCGCAATATCACGTTTCGATATACGCCGCGCCGGATCCCTACTTTTTCGGCCAGAAGTGGTGGCAAACGCGCGAGTGGGCCAAGACAACCCTCGCCGAGTGGCAACGATACATCTGGTGGCTGTGCGTGGATCGGTGGCGGAGTGATGTGGTGGTGCGGTGAACGCGGCGGACACTGATGCGCGGTGGAAGTGAGATGCACCACAGAGACACTGAGAATACCTGGGCCTTGCACTCCAAGCGATCGGAAGAGCACCTTGCGCTCCCTTCCTAACTGAACCGCGTGGCCTTCCACAGCGCGCTTCCGCAAGCGCCCAGAAACACGAGCAGGAGCGCCGAGAGCAACGCGACGGCCCGCCAGTTCACGGAGATATTGGGTACCCGAGCGGCAACGGCCAATGCGACGAAAACCGCAGTGACCGCCAGAACGATGCACCAATCGAGCCAGGTGCGACCTATGTTGGCGCCGACGGAAGCGATGGACTCTTCTCCGGCAAGACCAGCTCGCACGTAGTCGGATGCGATTCCATAGCGTTCACCCTCGCGGTGCGCCGCCTCACGCCACCGACCATGTTCCTCTCCTGAAACTGACGACAACGCTATGGCACCGGCGCCCGCAGCCATCAGCAAGGAACCGCCGATCACTTCCGCATAGAGCGACACACCACGTCCTCGCAGTTCGCCAAAAACGAAGATACCCCAGGCCAGTCCCCATAATTGATTGGTGTTAGAAAGCGGAATGCCGCGACTGATACCCACATACTTGGCCGCGTACTGCTGGAACAAATCACCGATGACCCAGACAAATCCACCCAGTAGCAGCCAGAACAGCGCGTCCTTGGCCTGCAAGAGTTGCTGCACCAGGGCTGATGCACCGCCGCTGTAGGTGACGGCCAGAATCGACATTGTCGCCAGTTCGCCGATGGTAAAGAACGCCACGAACGACAGCGGATTCATGCCAGTGAGGTATGCCTTGCGATACGGAACATACATAGTTCCCCACAGCACTCCTGCGGCCAGCGCGGCGATAATTCCGCGCATCGCGTGTTGCGGCGTGGTTTGCGATGACGACGCATGCGCCAGAAGCGCGGCCCCGACGAACATCAGCGCTGCGCCGCCCAGCACGGCAAGCCAGCGACGAGCACCTGCATTGCGCAGTTCGTTGAAGAGCGTCACGCCCCAGAAGATGCCTATCAAGCTGTTCATGTTCCACAGCGGAAACGCGATGCTCAGGCCGACATCGCGAATCGCAAAGATGGTGAGCGTGTTGGCGACGGCCCAGAGGCATCCAGCGAGCACCGCCCATACCACGAGGTGCGGAGCCTGACGCAAATCCCAGCCGACCTGACCGGTGCCGCGAATGAGCGCAGGCACACTCCAGCGGGCGAGAAAGACGCCGGAGACCATAAGCAATGAAATAACAACCGGCGAAATTCCCATGGTCACCAGTTTCGTCGGAGCCTCGGCTGCACCCAGCCAGGCTCCGGCGCCGAAGCCACAGAGAACGCCTAGCGATTGCAGGTTTCGAAGGCGCTCGGGCGTGACTATCGGTGCAGGGGCGGTGAATTCCGATGTGCCCTTCAGCTGATCCAACGCAGCACCGCCAATCCGCCTAATAGGACGAGCACGGGTATCCAGAAGTGGACGTCCCGAACTATCACTACTGCGAGGCTTCCCGATCTTTCTGACGAGCCGTCTTCGTGCACCGCCTTACCTCCACCCTCCGCAGTATTGCGACTGCATAGTTATATCAACAACCCGAACCGACGTCCCCGGCACATGCGGCCCTTGATTCGTTCCGCCGGTTTTCGGCATCCATTGAAAGTCAACCTAGTTCTCTTTGAGGATTCCCATGTCCGATCGAAGCTTGCCGTTACCGGCCGCAATGAGCGCACTTGATCCTTATACCCAAGCATTCCCCACATTGACCGCCGAGCAGATCGAGCGAGCGCGACCATACGGGAAAGTAAGGCCAGTCGCAGAGGGCGAAATTCTCTTCGAGGCAGGCGACAGCCACATCTCCATGTTCATCGTGCTTTTGGGTACGTTGGATATCCTACAGATCGATAAAGATGGTGAGCGATTGGTTACGACGCATCTGCCTGGCGCTTTTTCCGGCGAAATCAGCATGATTTCCGGGCGGCGCGCGCTGGTAAGAGCGCGGGTTGCGGACGCCGGTGAATTCCTGGAGATCGGCCCCGAGAACATGCGAACCCTAATAGCGAAAGATGCCGAGCTGAGCGAAGTATTTATGCGCGCTTTCATCCTGCGCCGGCTCGCACTGGTAAAACAAGGCTTCGGCGACGCAGTTGTGATGGGCTCAATGCATTGCGCAGCCACCCTGCGGATCCGCGAGTTCCTGGGCCGCAACGGACACCCCTACGAGTTCGTCGATCTCGACAAAGACAGCCAGTCGCAGGAACTACTCGACCATTTCCACGTCTCAATAGCTGATGTGCCCGTATTGATTTGCCGGGGGACGAAGGTTTTGCGGCATCCGACTTTGCAGGAGGTGGCGGAATGCCTTGGCTTTAATAATCCGGTCGACGAGTCGCAGGTGCGCGACCTGATCGTGGTGGGTGCAGGCCCGTCGGGACTGGGGGCCGCGGTTTACGCGGCTTCGGAAGGGTTGGATGTACTGGTGATTGAAACCAGCGCTCCCGGCGGACAGGCCGGGTCGAGCTCCAAGATCGAAAACTACCTTGGCTTCCCGGTTGGTATTTCGGGATCGGAACTGGCGACGCGAGCTATTAACCAGGCACAGAAGTTCGGCGCAGAGATGATGGTTGCACATGACGTGGTGCGGCTCCATTGCAGCCAGCGTCCCTACCAGCTCGAACTCGACAACGGCCAGCGCCTCACTACTCGCGCGGTTGTCATAGCCAGCGGTGCGAAGTACAACAAGCCGGAGATTGCCGGGCTAGGGCGATTCGAAGGGGTCGGCGTGTACTATGGCGCGACCAACATGGAGGCGCAACTGTGCGAGCACGAAGAGGTGATCGTGGTAGGTGGAGGCAACTCCGCCGGGCAAGCCGCGGTGTACCTGTCGGGATTCGCGAGCCGGGTCCATATCCTTGTGCGTTCGGGGCAACTCTCGGACACAATGTCACGCTACCTGATTCAGCGCATTGAAACGCATCCGAAAATCAGCTTGCACCTGCACACCGAGATTGTGGCGGTCGAGGGCCAGACCCACGTCGAGAGCGTGCAGTGGAAAGACAAGCAAACCGGGAGCGTCGAGACGGTACCGATCCGGCACGTATTTATGATGACGGGCGCGGTGCCCAATACGACGTGGCTAAAAGATTGTCTTGCTATGGACAAAAAGGGGTTCATCGTGACTGGCCACGATCTGCAGGAGAACGGCGCCGACCAACCGCAATGGTCGTATCCTCGCGCTCCCTATTTGTTGGAGACGAGCCTGCCGGGAGTGTTCGCCGTTGGGGATGTACGAGCGGGCAACGTGAAGCGCGTAGCGTCAGCGGTGGGTGAAGGATCGATCTCGGTCCACCTGGTGCACCGCGTACTGGCAGAGATGTAAGGAGCTATTGGGTGGCGGGCGGATGCTGCGCCTCGTAGCGCGCGATGTCGTCTTCGTGTACCAGCGTCATTCCGATTTCATCAAACCCGTTCAGCAGGCGGTGACGACGGAATGGCTCGACCTCGAAGGTCTGGGACAGGCCGAAGTCGTCGGTGATGGATTGTTGCTCGAGGTCGACGTTGAGGTGGTATGGGCGATGCTTGTGCGCATGCTCAACGATGCGCTCGATTGTGCTCTCGGGAAGCTCGATGAGCAGCAGGCCGTTGTTGCCGGCATTATTGCGGAAGATGTCGGCGAATGACGGCGCGAGGATCACGCGAAAGCCAAATTCGCCCAATGCCCATGCCGCATGCTCGCGTGACGAGCCACAGCCGAAATTCTTGCCGGTCACCAGAATCGATGCCTCACGAAGCTGGTCGTGGTTGAGGATGAAATCTTGGCGGTTGCGTCCATCAGGGTGATAGCGCCAGTCAGAAAACAGGAACGCGCCAAAGCCTGTGCGCTCGATGCGCTTCAGGTGCTGCTTGGGGATGATTTGGTCGGTGTCAATGTTCTCGCGGTGCAGCGGAGCTACGACGCCTCGATGTTTGCGGATCGGTTCCATCGTTAGTTCCTGTACTCCCAGCCGCGCACGTCAACAAAATGGCCAGCTACGGCGGCAGCGGCGGCGGTGGCTGGACTCACGAGATGCGTGCGGCCGTCTCGGCCCTGGCGGCCTTCGAAATTGCGGTTGCTGGTGGAAGCGCAGCGCTGCTTCGGCGCAAGAATGTCGGGGTTCATGCCGAGACACATCGAGCATCCGGGTTCGCGCCACTGCGCGCCGGCTTCCTTGAAAATGCGGTCCAGGCCTTCGTGTTCTGCTGCGATTTTCACGGCTTCGGACCCCGGTACGACGAGCACGTCGACGGACTTGTGGACTTTGTGTCCGCGAATGACCTTTGCAGCGGCGCGCAGGTCTTCGAGACGGCCGTTGGTGCAGGAACCGATAAACACGCGGTCAAGCGTGACGTCCTCTACGCGGGTACCCGGAGTCAGTCCCATGTATTCGAGTGCCGCGAGCATGGCAGCGCGCTCTGAGGCGTCGCGGGCATCGTCAGGGTTCGGAATGATCGCAGTGACTGGCACGGACATGCCGGGATTCGTTCCCCAAGTAACGATCGGTTCCAGCTTCGCGCCGTCGATGGTGATCTCGCGATCGAAGGTTGCGGCGTCGTCTGTGGCGAGCTGACGCCAGGCGCTTACTGCTTCGTTCCACGCACTACTTTTTGGCACATACGGGCGGCCCTCGAGGTAGGCGAATGTCGTGTCATCGGGAGCGATCATGCCGGCGCGCGCCCCGCATTCGATGGTCATGTTACACACCGTCATCCGCTCTTCCATGGTGAGAGCGCGAACGGCTTTGCCGGCGTACTCGATCACAAAGCCCGTACCTCCATCGGTACCGAGGCGCCGGATGATGTCCAGGATAAGGTCCTTGGAAGTCGTGCCGTGCGGGAGCGCACCAGAAACGTTGATTCGTATGCTGCGCGGCTTGCTCTGCGAAACGCACTGCGTGGCCAGTACGTGCTCGACTTCCGAGGTGCCGATACCGAAGGCGAGCGCTCCGAATGCACCGTGCGTGCTGGTGTGGCTGTCGCCGCAGACGATAGTCTTGCCCGGCTGCGTCAGGCCAAGTTCAGGCCCGATCACGTGAACAATTCCCTGCCGGCCTGAGCCGATGTCGAAGAGCGGAATGCCCGAGCCTTCGCAGTTCTTACGCAAGGTCGCGATCTGCTGCGCGGCGATATGGTCTTTGATGACCAGTCGCTCGTCGGAAGTCGTTGGGATGTTGTGGTCGATGGTGGCGAAGGTCAGGTCAGTGCGGCGAACCTTGCGGCCCGCGAGGCGCAGTCCCTCGAAGGCCTGCGGAGATGTTACTTCATGCACGAGATGCAGGTCGATGTAGAGCAGCGTAGGCTCGCCTTCGGCGGCCCGCACCACGTGCGCGTCCCATACTTTTTCGAACAGAGTTTGGGGCTTCGACATCGGGACCTCAGACTGCGTGGTAGGCGATCTGCATTTGCAGCAGGTCAGTCACGGTTTCAACCACGGACTGCCCGATGGCGTCGGTCGGAACCGCGGAACGCTTCTTGCGTCCGCTGAGGTCCTGGGTCACCATACCGCGCGCGAGCGTTCGGTCAACGGCCTGCATAATCTTGTCAGACTCCTGGTAAAGACCAGCAGTGTAGCGTAGCAACATGGCTGCTGACTGGATCGCTCCAAACGGATTGGCCAGGCTCTTACCCGCGATGTCGGGGGCCGAGCCGTGCACCGGCTCGTAGAGTTCAACCTTGCCGCCAACGCTGGCTGAAGCCAGCATGCCGAGTGAGCCGCTGATGACGGCGGCTTCGTCGGAGAGAATGTCGCCAAATAGATTTTCGGTGAGCACCACGTCGTAGCGCGCAGGCGCAGTGACCAACTGCATCGCGAAGGAATCCACGTAAGCGTGCTCAACCCGCACGTCTGGGTATTCTTTCGCGACTTCGGTCACGGTGCGGCGCCAGAGCTGCGAAGTTTCCAGCACGTTGGCCTTGTCCACGGAAGTGACGAGAAGTTTGCGGCGGCGCGCTTCCTGGAAGGCGATGTGTGCGACGCGCTCGACTTCGTCCTTGTGGTAGCGCATGGTGTTGTGAGCGTGGCCGCCTTCGTGCAGTTCGCGCGGTTCGCCGAAATACAGGCCTCCAAGCAACTCGCGAACGATGAGAATGTCGGCGCCCTTGGTAACGTCCTCGCGCAGCGGCGAGCAGTCTGATATCGCTTCGTAGGCCTTTACGGGACGAAGATTAGCGAATCCGCCCAGCGCTTGACGCAATGCCAGCAGACCAGCCTCGCAACGCTTTTCGCCGGTGAGATGGTCGAAGCGACGGTCACCGACAGCACCGAGAAGTACCGCGTCCGCCTCGAGACAGGCTGCTAGAGTGCGCTCAGGCAGCGGAGTTCCGTCCTGCTCAATGGCCGCTCCGCCGATGCGGTGGGTTTCAAAACGAAATTCGTAGCCGCAGACATCCGAGACCGTAGATAAAACCGCGACCGCCTGCTTGGTAACTTCGGGCCCGATTCCATCGCCGGGCAGAATGACTACTCGCAACTTCATACGGGACGAATCTCCTGCGCCGGGTCACGCGGCTCGCGCATGCCGGCGCGATGTGTATACAGCATCGCGATCAGGTCCTGCTCATAGATGTTCTTCTTGCGATCGGCGAGCATGGTGAACTGGAAATAAATCTGGTTGACCTCGTCAACCGCGAGTTCGTGGCCCAGTTCGCGATACTTGTACACCAGTGCATGGCGTCCGGAGTGCTTACCGAGCACGATGCGCTCGGCCGGAATACCTACCGTCTCAGGTGTCATGATCTCATAGCACAGTGGATTGCTGAGCACGCCGTGCTGATGAATGCCCGCTTCGTGTGCGAAAGCGTTACGGCCCACGATGGCCTTGTTGGGTTGAACTTCGAAGCCAATCAACTGAGAGAGCAACTGGCTGGCACCGAAAATCTCCTGTAGGTTAATGCCGGTGTCGATGCCAAAGCGGTCGGCACGGACGTGCAGCGCCATGGCGATCTCTTCCAGCGAAGCGTTTCCCGCACGCTCGCCAATGCCGTTGATGGTGCACTCGACCTGCCGAGCGCCCGCTTCGACGGCGGCCAGCGAGTTCGCCACTGCGAGCCCGAGGTCGTTGTGGCAGTGTGCCGAAATAATAACGTTCTCGATTCCCTTCACCCGCTGGCGAATGGTGCGAATCAGCTCGCCGTACTCGGTGGGCGTAGTGTAGCCAACCGTGTCAGGAATGTTCAGCGTGGTTGCGCCTGACTCCACCGCCGCCTGCAACACTTCGCAGAGAAAGCTCACGTCCGAGCGCGTCGCGTCTTCGGGAGAGAACTCGACGTCGGTGCACAGCGAACGCGCATAGGCGACCATGCGGCTTGCCTGCTTCAGCGCTTCGTCACGGCCAATCTTCAGCTTGAACGCGAGGTGAATGTCAGAGGTCGCGAGGAAGGTGTGGATGCGCGGTCGCATCGAGCGGCTCACCGCTTCCCACGCAACGGCAATGTCCTTTTCGACGCAGCGTGCCAACGCGGCGATCGTGGGTCCCTGGATCTCGGTCGAGATTCGGCGAACTGCATCGGCATCGCCTGTCGAGGCGATGGGGAAACCCGCTTCGATGATGTCCACACCGAGGGCTTGGAGCTTGCGGGCGAATAGGATCTTCTCATCCCCGTTCATGCTGCAGCCAGGGGCTTGTTCGCCATCACGGAGCGACGTATCGAAAACTAATACGCGGTCACGCTTCATGTTTCCTCCAAGTGTTACTTCTCAACGTTATCGGCACACTCGCGATTAGTCAAACTAATCTCTCTTGTAACATCATTAGCAAACATGATTTAATAACCTTTCCTTCCCAAAAAGGGAGCGGGGGTAATAATGGAGCTCTTTCAACTAGAAACCTTTCTCGCCGTGGCCGAAGAAAAAAGCTTCTCTCGCGCCGCGACCCGAATGCACCGAACCCAATCCGCTGTCAGCCAGACCATCTCCAAACTCGAGGACGAGCTCGGCGAGCGGCTGTTCGACCGTTCCTCGCGCGACGGTTCGCTCACCGACGCCGGCCAGGTGCTGCAGTCGTATGCCAAAGAACTCCTCAACGTGCGCGAAGAGGCCGCCGAAGCGCTGAAGGAGCTACGCATGCTCCACCAGGGCAAGCTGGTCATCGCCGCCAATGAATTCACCGCGCGTTACTTGTTGCCGGTGTTGCACATGTTCCACCGCATGCACCCCATGATCCGAATCCAGGTGATGCGCACTCTGGCGCGCGAGGTTCCCGGTCAAGTGCTTAATCATGACGTCGAGTTCGGCGTAGTCTCGTTCCGCACCGACGACAACGAGCTGACCTCGCACATGCTTTACCGCGATGAACTCGCGCTGATCGTGTACCCTCGGCATCCCATGGCAAAGGCCGAAGAAGTTGGCATCGAAGATCTCGGCGCCGAAAGTTTTGTCGCCCACAGCGTGCTCAGCCCCTACCGCGAAAAAGTCATCCAGGCATTCAAAAAACACCACACGCCCCTGCACATGAATGTGGAGCTCCCGACGATCGAGGACATCAAGCAGTTCGTTCGCATGGAAAACGGCGTAGCGCTGGTGCCGCTGATCGCCGTCGAACACGAAATTGCCAGCGGAGAACTGGTGCACGTTCCCTGCCCCGAACTCGCGATGGAGCGCAAGTTGCGGCTGGTCTATCGAAATGGCACCGTGCTGTCTCATGCTGGTCAAGCGTTCCTCAAAACCTGCCGGGCGGTGTCGCAAGCCCCGGGCTCGCGCTACCTGATGTACTCGGAGCGCTAAGCCTCCTGCTTCATCTCGGCCTTCACCCCAACTGGCGAAAGCCAGTCCTGATGCTTCGCATCGCGACCGGACGTGGCAGCGAAATACGCCTTCTGCAATTCCAAAGTGATGGGGCCGGGTTTGCCATTGCCGATGGGACGGCGATCGAGCGCCGCGATCGGCGTGACCTCAGCCGCGGTTCCGGTGAAGAACGCTTCGTCAGCAACCTCCAGTTCTTCCAACCGCATTTCGCCGACATAAACCTTGTAGCCCAAGTCGCGCGCCAGGGTGATGACCGAATCGCGAGTGATGCCCATCAGCACGTGGTCACGCTCGTCGTTGGTGAGTACGTTGCTGTCGCGCACCATGAAAAAGTTTTCGCCGGAACCTTCAGCGATGATGCCGTCTTCGTCAACCAGCAACGCTTCGTCAAAGCCACGGCGCACGGCGTCCTGCACAGCGAGCATGGAATTCAGATATTGGCCGCAAGCTTTGGCAGTTGCGGGCATGGCCAGCGAGCTGAACTTCTTCCAGCGCGACACCGTGACCTGGATTCCCTTCTCCAGCGCGTCAGCGCCGAGGTACGCTCCCCACGGCCATGCGAGAATCGCGACGTCTACCGGACAGTTGCGCGGATGTACGCCGAGGCTACCACTGCCGTAGTACGCAATCGGGCGGAGATAGCAGTCGTTGAAGCCATTAGCTTCCACGAGTTCCAGCGCGCCTTTCGTCAACTGTTCTTGCGAATATGGAATCGGCAAGCCATAAATCTTGGCTGACTCGAACATGCGCTCGAGGTGGGCCTCGAGACGGAAGACCGCCGGACCATGAACGGTGTTGTAGCAGCGAATGCCTTCAAACACGCCGGTGCCGTAATGGAGGCCGTGTGCTGACATGTGCGTCGTGGCCTGCTCCCACGGAATGATCTGGCCATTCTTCCAGACAAATTTGCTTTGCGAAAAAAACGACATCGTTGGTTCCCCTGGTTCTTTGCTACGAATCCCTCGCGAATTTGAGTCCGCAAGGGAAAGTTCATTGGTGTGCTCGGCCTAGCTAAGATTCACCTACGCCGTCGTCGCGATCGCCGGCTCTTCCTTCCTCGCCGGAGCCTCGATGTCTTTCACCTTCACCGGATTGAGGAACGGCATCATGTCGCGCAGACCTTCGCCAACGCTCTCGATGAGGTGCTGGCGCTGCTTCTGGCGCTCGGCGATAAAGTTATGGCGACCGGTTTCGTTTTCCTTGATCCACTCAGTCGCAAACTTGCCGCTACGAATGTCTTCCAGAATCGCCTTCATCTCCTTCTTCGTCTCGTCGGTAACGAGCCGCTTGCCGGCATAGTAGTCGCCGTGCTCGGCGGTGTCGCTCACCGAGTACCGCATGTAGCTGAGTCCGCCGCGATACATCAGGTCAACGATCAGCTTGAGCTCGTGCAGGCATTCGAAGTAGGCGACTTCAGGCTGGTAGCCGGCATCCACCAACGTCTCGAAGCCAGCTTTGACCAGTGCGCTGGCGCCGCCACACAGTACGGCCTGCTCGCCGAATAAGTCGGTTTCGGTTTCCTCGGTGAACGATGTCTTGAGCACGCCGGCGCGGGTCCCGCCAATCCCCTTCGCATACGACAGCGCATACTGCCACGCCTTGCCGGAGGCGTCCTGTTCAACCGCAACCAGGCACGGAGTTCCTCCGCCCTCGACGAACACCTCGCGCACCCGATGGCCCGGAGCCTTCGGGGCGATCATGCTGACATCCACGCCCGCCGGACACTGGATGGTGCCGAAGCGAATGTTGAAGCCGTGGGCGAACATCAGCGTCTTGCCCGGCTTGAGGTTCGGCAGAATGTCGCGGTGATAGACCTTCGCCTGTTCCGTGTCGTGAATCAAAATCATGATCGTATCGGCCCAGGCTGCGGCGTCGCTCACGGAGAGGACCTTCAGGCCCGCGGCTTCGGCACGCTCTTTCGAGGGGCTGCCCTCGTACAGACCGACGCACACGTTCACTCCGCTGTCACGCAGGTTCAGAGCGTGCGCATGGCCCTGGGATCCGTATCCGATGATGGCGACTTTCGTGGCCTGCACCACCGAGAGATCAGCGTCCTTGTCATAATAGATTTGTGCCATTGCGTTTCTCCTCCTGCGATGAATTGGATGTTGAGCTTGTGGCCAGCGCGCCCGGCACCACTTCCCACGTGGGCTGCGGACGAGCGGCGTGGCGCGGCGAATTGCGGCGAATCACGATCGGTCCCGTCTCCACCGCCTCGAGAATTCCGTAGGGTTGCAGCACGTGCAGCAAGCCCTCGAGCTGTTCGGGTGTGCCGGTCATCTCCACCAGGATCCACTCGGTGGTGAGTTCGAGTACGCGCCCGTTGAAGATATTCAGCACCTGTAGAATCTGCGGGCGGGTCTGCATGGTGCACGCGATCTTCATCATGCCGAAGGCGCGGAAGGTGCCTTCTTCATGCGAGATCATGTCAACCTTGAAGATGTCCACCAGCTTGGCGAGCTGCCCTTTGATGCGTTCGGCGGGGCGACGATCGATCTCCGAAGTAATTACGATGCGCACGATGCCCGGATGCTCGGTCTTGGCCGTTGACAGCGACTGCAAGTTTGCGCCGTGCCTCCGGAAGATCAGTGAAATGCGTGTCACCACGCCGGTATGGTTTGCAACGTCCAACAAATAGGTTATGTTCATAAGGTTTACTCGTCTGCCGCCGTTTCCACGATGGCGCTGGGGCGGCGAATCATCTCGTGCAGCGCCGATCCCGCGGGAACCATGGGATAGACCGTGTCTTCCTGCTCCACGCGAAAATCGATGAGCACGGGCCCTTCGTGTTCGCGCGCCTTGCGCACGGTCTCCGCGACTTCATCGCGATGGGTGACCGCAAACGTGAGAATCCCGTATGCCTCGGCGATCTTGGTGAAGTCGGGATTCACTAGCGGCGTCGCCGCGTAGTTGCGCTCGTAGAAGAATTCCTGCCACTGGCGCACCATCCCGAGGTAGCCGTTGTTGATGATCGCGATGTTGACCTTGATGCCTTCCTGCACCAGGGTGGCCAGCTCGGCCATGGTCATCTGGAAGCCGCCGTCGCCCACGATGACCCAGACATCGGCGTCGGGCCGCGCGAATTTCGCTCCGATCGCGGCCGGCAGAGCGAAGCCCATGGTGCCGAGCCCTCCCGATGTGATGAGCGAGTGGGGGTCGCTGTGGTGGTAATACTGTGCCTCCCACATCTGATGCTGGCCCACATCGGTGACGATGAGCGCCTTGCCATCGGTTTCGCGCCACAGGTCGTTGATGACGTGCGCCGCGTACAGATGGCCCGTGTCGGGCAGGTTGCGGATGTCGCGTACCGCGACTTCGCCCTTGGCGGCGTTGATCTCGGCCCAGTATTCCGTGCGCTTCTGCTGCGTGACCTGCGGGACGAGCTTGGGCAGCACCTGCCTCAGGTCACCGACAATCGCCACATCGGCGCGGACATTCTTGTGAATCTCCGAGGCGTCGATGTCCACGTGAATCTTCTTCGCATTCTGCGCATAGCTGTCAAGCTTGCCGGTGACGCGATCGTCAAAGCGCATGCCGAGCGCGATCAGAAGGTCAGCCGACTGAATCGCGTGGTTCACCCAGGCTTCGCCGTGCATGCCCATCATGCCCAGCGACAGCGGATGGAAGTGCGGCAGCGCACCCAATCCCAGCAGCGTAAGCGCCACCGGGATATCGCTGGTTTCTGCGAGTAACCGCAGGTCCTGCACGGCTCCAGACTGCATCACGCCGTGCCCGGCGAGGATCACCGGACGCTGCGCTGTGTTAATCAGCGCGGCTGCGGCAGCAATCTGCGCGGAGTCGGGCTCGCCCCAGTTGTCGAGTTTGCGCAGCTGGGGTTGAACTGACTCCCACTCGAATTCGCACGACGCTATCTGCGCGTCCTTGGTGATGTCCACCAGCACCGGCCCCGGACGCCCCGAGCGCGCGATGATAAACGCCTCGCGCAGCGTACGCGCGATGTCGTTCACATCGGTCACCATGTAGTTGTGCTTGGTGATCGGCATGGTGATGCCGGTGATGTCGATTTCCTGGAACGCGTCGGTGCCGATGAGCTTGCTGCCCACCTGGCCAGTGATGCACACGATCGGCGATGAGTCGAGCATGGCGGTGGCGATGCCGGTCACCAGGTTGGTTGCACCCGGGCCTGACGTGGCCAACGCCACACCGATTTTGCCGGTGGCGCGCGAGTAGCCGTCGGCCATGTGCGCCGCGCCCTGCTCGTGCCGCACCAGCACATGGTGAATGCTGGGCGTGTGTTGCAGCGCGTCGTACATGGGCAACACGCATCCGCCGGGATAGCCGAAGACAGTGGTGACGCCTTCGCGCTCCAGGCACTTCCAGACAATTTCCGCACCCGTCAATTTCATGTTGCTCATTTCCCCCGTGCTCCCGCGGCGGCGAAATCGGAAACGCAAATCCCGTCCGCTTCTTCGTCAGAAGTTCTCCGATTCGGCGTCGTGACCGCACCGAATGCGGCCGACGACACGCTGAGCGCGTACTTCGCGAAACACTCCGGTCTTGTAGCGCAAAGCCGGCGCTACCCACTTCGTCATGCGCCTGTTCAACTCGGCTTCCGAAACTTCCAGTTGCAACCTGCCGTGTGTTACATCAATGGTGATCGTGTCGCCTTCTTGCACGGCCGCGATCGGACCGCCACGAGCGGCTTCAGGCGCCACGTGCGCGATCATGAATCCGTGGGTCGCTCCCGAGAATCGTCCGTCGGTCAGCAGCGCGACATGCTCGCTCAAGGGCGTCGCCGCCAACGATGCGGTAACGGCCAGCATTTCGCGCATGCCCGGCCCGCCGCGTGGACCTTCATTACGGATTACAACCACGTCGCCCGCCTTGATCTGCGAACTCTGCACGGCGGCATACGCGTCCTCTTCGCACTCGAAAACGCGCGCTGGCCCGCGATGCTCGCGGCGTCCGTGTCCTACAAGTTTCACCACGCAGCCTTCTGGTGACAGGTTGCCGCGCAATATCGCCAACCCACCCGTCGGGCTCAGCGAGCGCTCGATCGGACGAATCACTTCTTGCCCCGGCTGCTCGGTCGCTTCGGCCGTCTCTTCGCCGATCGTCTTCGTGGTGACCGTCAAACAGTCTTTGTTCAGCAACTCTGCCTTCGGCGAGAATGTGTCCCAGCAGCTTCGTGCCACCGGCGCGGTAGAAATCCGTCGCCATGAAGCGGCCACCCGGCTTCAGGTCGCACAGCACCGGAGTGCGCCCGCAGATGTGGTTGATCTCGTCCAGCGGAAAGTTCAGTCCCAACTCGTTCGCGATGGCCGGCAAATGCAGTACGGCATTCGTCGATCCACCCGACGCCACTACGCAAGTCATCGCGTTCTTCAGCGCCGCGTCAGTGATGATCTGCGACGGACGAATGTCGCGGCGTACCAGTTCCATCACCAGTTGCCCGGCCTTCTTCGCGACTTCAGCTTTCAAAGGGGAGAGTGCGGGAACTGAATTACTGCCGAGTGGGGAGATACCGAGGAACTCGCACGCGGTGGACATGGTGTTGGCCGTAAACTGTCCGCCGCAGGCGCCCGGCCCCGGACACGCATGGTCTTCCATGTCCTTCAGCTCGGCCTCGCTCATCTTCCCCTGGCTGAACTTGCCGATCGCCTCGTACACGTCTTGAATGCTGACGTCGCGGCCATGGTAGTGGCCGGGAGCGATCGATCCGCCATAGAGCATCAGCCCGGGAATATCGAGTCTCGCCAGCGCCATCACCGTGCCGGGGATGGTCTTGTCGCAACTCGAAAGCGCCACCAGTCCGTCGAACATGTGGCCGCGCGCCACGAGTTCAATCGAGTCGGCGATCACTTCCCGGCTCACCAGCGAGGCGCGCATGCCTTCCGTCCCCATCGTAATGCCGTCGGAAACGGCGATGGTGTTGAACTCCATCGGCGTTCCACCCGCTGCACGCACGCCTTCCTTCACCGCCTCGGCCAACTCGCGCAAGTGGTAATTGCAGGGGCCTATTTCCGTCCAGGTATTGGCGATCCCGATGATGGGTTTGCTCAGGTCTTCGTCAGTGAAACCAACCGCCTTGAACATCGAGCGGGCGCCGGCCCGGTTAGGTCCGTCCGTTATCGCTCTGCTGTGCGACTTGCCGCCTTCTGCTGACATCTGCTCCCCTTCGCTTCGATTTGAGTTGTGCGGATAAAAGCAAAAGCCACTTTCCGCCTTGCGGGGTAAGTGGCTTTGTGAAATCTCTCTGTGTCGCTAGCCTAAGTCCCCGCGCCTCCATGTTTGCCCGCTACACCGACTAGGAGTAGGAGCGTAAGGGCGCGAACTAGAGCCAGTACCAGCCGCCGGTTGGCGACAATCGCGCGGTTCGCTGTAGCTCGGGATTGGGCTGGAACGGCCATGGCTGTTTCGAGTGTTATACCGAATCGACGTTGGTTACGTCGAGGGAAATTAGAAATTTTCACGACCTCGTAAGAGTTACTAATTATGTACACATGACCAATAAGTAGCGCTAATAGGTCTCTCGAACCTCCCCGAAATGCTCGCGCTGCGCTCACTCTTCCACCTCTAACTCTTTTCCATTGAATACGATGGCGGGAGTCTGACCGGGCGCGACGATGCCGTACTTGCTTTCCAGCAATTCGCACAGCGGCTCTGGCAGAGCGGAGCACAACTCCTGCCAGGTCAGTACCTTGCACCGCACTCGCAAATCGACCGGACGAACGCACCGCAGACATGGCGTACCAGCTCTCGATCAGGTCGGGACGCCGAGCGTCAACCAACACGCAAAACCCGCAGTCGCTCGCGTACGCGGCCAGCACGTTGCGGATCAGTTGATACGAAGCCAGCTTTTCGCCTACGCCGCGGCAGTTCCTCCTCGTCGAATACCTCTTCGAAATCGCGATAGCCGCGCAGCACCGATGCCTCGGCCGACTGGAAATCCGACTCGGTCAGCTTGGCCTCAAACAGCATGTCACCGAGCTTCATGTCAACCTCGGTACGATCGGCGTGGCCCGTCTTCAGCGGCACACGGGCCCGCCACCCGAACTCCGGCAGTTCAGCGGTATCGATACCCAGCAACCCAAGCACCGCGGATCGTCGGCAACGTACGGGCAGCAGAAGATGTTCATCAGCAGCGCATCGGAACTCATCGACGAATCGAGCTCCTTCCAGCCGCGTCCGCTGCGAGGCAACGAGGTCTTGGCCTGGGTGTGCACCTTCTCCATCCGCTTGCGCCACTCCGGAACCGCCAGCATCGCCGCATAGCTCTCATCAAAGAAATTTCCGTGCCGCCGCCGCGTGGGATGCGGATGATACACCGTAACCGCCATGCCGCCGTAGCTCTCGACGTGAGGCAGCTGACGCTCCAGCGCAAACGCGCGGTTGCGCAGGCTCAGTTCGAGACGAAGTTGCGACGCGTAATAGGCGCTGTTGGCAGTCATGGCGTCTCGTGCTCCGCTTCCATCGCCAGTTTGCTGGTCAGCCGGTCGGCGCCGCGCAATTCAGGAAACAGCCAGGCCCACAACGCGATGACCACCAGCGTGCCCACTCCGCCAATCACCACGGCCGGCACAGTGCCGAACCATTGCGCCGTGACGCCCGATTCAAATTGCCCAAATTCGTTCGATGTCCCGATGAACAGCGAATTCACCGCGCTCACTCGCCCGCGCATCGCATCCGGCGTGGACAACTGCACCAGCGTCCCGCGAATAATCACGCTCACCATGTCTGAAGCGCCCAGCAGTACCAGCGCAACCAAGGAAAGCAGCAGGCTGCGCGACAGCCCGAACACGATGGTGAACACGCCGAATCCCGCCACACACCACAGCATGGTCAAACCCGCGTGCCGTTGCAGCGGACGATGCGCCAGCAACACCGCCATCGCCGCTGCGCCCACAGCGGGCGCACTGCGCAGCAAACCTAGTCCCCACGGCCCGGTATGCAGGATGTCGCGCGCATACACCGGCAGCAGCGCCACCGCTCCGCCCAACAGCACGGCAAACAGGTCGAGCGAAATCGTCCCGAGCACCAGCTTCTTTTTCCAGATGAAGCGGAACCCGGCAAACACTGTTTCCAGACTCACCGGCTCGCGCTTCCGCTTCGCCGGATTCAGGCTGATTCGGCTGACGGCGACGACCGACACCGCGGCCGCGACCATCGAGCTCGCATACACCGCCGCCGGCCCGCGGAAGATGGCGTAAATGAATCCGCCCAGCGCCGGACCAACGATGACCGCCGCTTCAAACACCGTCTGCGACCAAGCCACGGCATTCGGAAAATGTTCTTCCGGCACCAGCTGCGGCACCATCGACTGTCCCGCCGCTCCATTGAACGCCCGCACTACGCCCACCAGCGTCAGCGCGGCGTAGATAGCATGCACCGAACGCGACCCGCTGATCGTCAGCAGAAACAGAATCGTCGACGCCAGCCCCAATCCTGCGTAACAGAAACCAACAATGTTGCGCCGGTTGAAGCGGTCGGCGGCGTGTCCGGCGGCCAGAAACAGCACGATGGTCGGCCAGAACTGCGCCAGTCCGACGTAGCCCAGGTCCAGCGGCCGCTTGGTGATCTCATAAACCTGCCAGCCCACGGCGACCGATTGCATCTCCGTCGCCATCACGGTAAACAGTCGCGCCAGTTGATACAACGTGAAATCCGGATAGCTGAACGCTACCAGCGACTCGCGTTGCCGGGTGGGTTCGTCGGACATTGTTCTCTACTCTGCCATATAATTCCCGTCTCCCGCCGACCTTCGCTACAACTTTCGCGCCTGAGGAAAACTTCCCTCTTCAATTCCCCTGCCCAACTCCATATATAGTGGACTATGGGTTGTAGCAGCTTTCCTTCTGGTGGCAAAAACCTTCTCGACTCCCGTTTCGAGCACGAATCCTGCGGAGTCGGTTTTGTCGCGACCCTGCACGGCCGTTCCGAACACGAAATCCTTCGCCTGACCCTCACCGCTCTCGGCCGCCTCGCCCATCGCGGAGCCATTGCCGCCGACGGCAAGAGCAGTGACGGCGTCGGCATCCAGACCGCCGTTCCGCGCAATTTCCTGTTGAGCCAGGCGCGCATGTTTCTGCGCCCCGGGCAACCGCTCGCCGTGGGTATGTTGTTCTTCCCGAACGACAACGATATCGCGCAACGCGATGCGCAGCGTTTCAAGGCCTGCATCTATGCTCAGGGATTCGAATGGCTGGGCTGGCGCGACGTTCCCATCGCGCGTGAAGTGCTCGGCGAAATCGCCGCCAGCACGCTGCCGGTAATTCGCCAGGCGCTCGTGACCACTGCCGACGATTTCACCGGAGACACCAACGAACTCGAGCGCCGCTTGTTCCGCGCCCGCAAGGCCTTTGAGCGCGGCGGTAATTCCACCTACATCTGCTCGCTCTCCACCCGCACGCTGGTGTACAAGGCAATGTGCACCGGCCGCACGCTGCAGGATTTCTATCTCGACCTGCAGAATAAGCAGTACACCACGCACTTCGCGGTGTTTCATCAGCGCTACGCGACCAATGTTCTTCCGTCCTGGGACCGCGCTCAGCCTTTGCGCATGATCGCGCACAACGGCGAGATCAACACCGTCTGGAGCAATCGCGCTCACGTAGATGCCCGCAGCAAGTTGCTGCCGCGCGAATGCGAGCCGTTCTACACGCCCGACGGCTCCGACTCGATGAGTCTCGACGAAGTCGCCGAGTTGCTCTGCAATTACGACCGCAACATTGCCGAGGCCGTGCGCATGATGCTGCCACCCGCCATCGGCATCAAGGAGTCCGCCTTCCACCGTTACCACGCCGACATCATGGAGCCCTGGGACGGCCCCTCCGCGCTCGTCTTTACCGACGGCAATCTGGTCGGCGCGGCGCTCGATCGCAACGGACTTCGTCCCTGCCGCTTCATCATCACCGACACCGGCCTCGTCGTCGCGGGCTCGGAGGTCGGCCTCGCGGATGTGGACACTGACACCATCATTCGCAGCGGACGCCTCGGCCCCGGCCAGATGATCCTGCTCGACCTCGAACGCAGCCGCCTCATCGAAGGCGAGGAACTCGACCGCTACTTCGACGACCTCGCGCCGTTTTCGGAGTTGATTGACGACGTGTCTGCTCGAACCTGTCGTCAACCCCGGTCACGCCGCTGGAAAAGCACGAGCTGATGCGCCTGCAGCGCGGCTTCGGCTACACCCGCGAAGAAGTGAAGATGGTCGTCACGCCCATGGCCATGGAAAGCAAGGAAGCCGTGTGGTCCATGGGCGACGACACGCCCATCGCGCCGCTCGCGCGCAGCCCTCGGCCGCTGTACGGATTCTTTCGCCAGCGTTTCGCGCAGGTCACGAATCCGCCCATCGATTCCCTGCGCGAGTCCTGCGTCGTCTCGTTGCGCACGCGGCTCGGCCCATGGCCGCACCTGCTCGACAAGCACGCGCCTGTACCCGGCCTCGCTTTGCCGTCGCCGTTTCTCACGCTCGGACAGATGGCCGCGCTGCACGAGGGCACCTACGCCTTGCGCGACGAGTTTCCGCTCGCGCACCTCAACTGCACCTTTGCCGACGACGCCTCGCTCAAGCACGCCGTGCTCGAGTTGCAGGAGCGGGCCGTTGCCCTGGTCAGCGGCGGAGTTCGCATTCTGTTGATGACCGACCGCACCGCCTGCGACAACCTGCTGCCTGTCCCCATGGCGATGGCCACCGGCGCAGTGCATCACGCGCTGGTGAAGGCCGGACTGCGTACCAAAGTCGGACTCGTGCTCGAGGCCGGCGACTGCCGCGACGTGCATCACGCCGCCGTGCTCATCGGATACGGCGCCGGTTCCGTCTGCCCATGGCTCGCGTTGCAAACCGCGCGCGCGCTCGCGGGCGATGAAGGCGAAGGCCGTCTTGCTGAAAGTCTTCGACACCGGCCTCGCCAAAATCATGTCGAAGATGGGCATCTCCGTCCTCGACAGCTACCGCGCCGCGCAACTGTTCGACGTTCTCGGTCTCGACGCTGAGATCACCGACCTTTGTTTCCCCGGAACCGCTTCGCCCATGGGCGGCCAGAATTTCGCCGACATCGAAGCCGCGCTGCGTTCGTCGTGGAGAGCAGAGCCCGAGAGTCCCGAGCTTCCCGATTACGGATGGGTTCGCTTCCGTCGCGCTGAAGGCGCCGAGCCTCATACCTGGCAGCCGCAGCGCACACGCGATCTGCAGCTCGCGGTCGGTGCGGCGCGCGCCAATACGCAGGCCGCAACCACGCTCGCTCCGGCGGAAGCGTGGTCGGCCTACGCGCGCGCCGGGCGACGAAGGCGAGCCCGCCGTGCTGCGCGATCTGCTGCAGCTCAACGCCGCCGGCTCCCGCGCTCGAACTCAGCGAAGTTGAGCCGCCATCGAGCCTGGTGAAGCGCTTCATCGCCAGCGCCATGTCGCTCGGCTCGCTCAGTCCCGAGGCGCACCAGACCATCACCATCGCCATGAACCTGCTGGGCGCGCGCTCCAACACCGGCGAAGGCGGCGAAGATCCCGCGGCCTATCAGCCCGACGGCAACGACGTCGGCGTGGTGTCGCTGCGCAATAACAAGATCAAGCAGGTTGCCTCCGGACGCTTCGGCGTCACCGCGCAATATCTAATTCACGCCGACGAACTCGAGATCAAGATCGCGCAGGGCTCCAAGCCCGGCGAGGGCGGACAGCTTCCCGGCCACAAGGTCAGCGAGCTCATCGCGCGCTTGCGTCACGCGCAGCCCGGTGTCTCGCTCATCAGTCCGCCGCCGCATCACGACATCTACAGCATTGAAGACCTCGCGCAACTCATCTACGACCTCAAGCGCATCAACCCGCGCGCGCCCGTGGGCGTGAAGCTGGTCTCGCAGATGGGCGTCGGCACCGTCGCCGCGGGCGTCGCCAAGGCCTACGCTGACTACATCGTCGTCTCCGGACACAGCGGCGGCACCGGCGCTTCTCCGCTCAGCAGCATCAAGCACGCGGGCAATCCGTGGGAGCTTGGCCTCAGCGAAGCGCAGCAGGTTCTGCGCGCCAACGGTCTGCGTGGCCGCGTGCGCCTGCGCACCGATGGCGGACTCTCCACCGCTCGCGATGTCCTCATCGCCGCTCTGCTCGGCGCAGATGAATTCTCCTTCGGCACCGCAGTGCTCGTCTCCCTCGGATGCGACATGGCGCGCCAATGCCACCTCAACACCTGTCCCACGGGCATCGCCACGCAGAAGCCCGAGTTGCGCGCCAAGTTCCGCGGCAAGCCCGAGCACGTGGTGCGGTTCTTCATGAACATCGCCGAAGACTTGCAGCGCCTGCTCGCCGCGCTCGGCCTGCCCTCCTTGCAAGCCGCCATCGGGCGCACCGATCTGCTCGAGCAGGTCCGCAACGACGGCAAGCTCGACTTGCGTCCGATGCTGGCGCAAACCGGAGACGGTCCCCGCAGTTGGCAAGGGGTACGCAACTCTCGTCCCGACGAGCGGCCTCCCATCGACGATGCATGGGTCAAGCCCGCGCTCTCGGCCGTTGCAGCAGGCAAGCCCTTCGAGCTCAGCGCCAACGTGCGCAACGAAGATCGCAGCCTCGGCGCGCGGCTCTCTGGCGAACTAGCATTACTGCGCACCCAGCAGCCCGACCTTCAGCCCGACATTCACTTCCGACTGCGCGGCACCGCCGGGCAATCGTTCGGCTCGTTCGCCGGCGAGGGCATGAAGCTCGTCCTCGAGGGCCAGGCCAACGACTTCGTCGGCAAAGGACTCTCCGGCGGCGAACTCGTCATCCGCACGCGCGGCAAACTGGCGCGCGCCGAGTCGGCGCAGGTCATCGTCGGCAACGTCGCGCTCTACGGAGCTACCGCCGGTTCGCTCTTCGCCGTCGGCAGCGCAGGCGAACGCTTCGCCATCCGCAACTCGGGAGCCACCGCCGTGGTCGAAGGCGTCGGCGATCACGCTTGCGAGTACATGACGGGCGGCGCAGTGCTCATTCTCGGCCCCACCGGCACCAACTTCGGCGCAGGCATGACTGGCGGCCTGGCGTTTGTCTGGGACCCCACCAACAAGTTCGTGAAAGAGAAGCGCTACCACCCTGACTTTGTGGGAGTGGAAGTTCTCGGCGCCTGCGAAGAGCGCGACCAGGAACTGGTGCGTTCCCTGCTCTCACAGCACGCCGCCAAAACCGGCAGCAAGGTCGCCAACCGCCTGCATCACGGCTGGCCCGTTACGCTGCGCCAGGTCGTCCGCGTCATGCCGAAAAGCTAAAGTCCGCAACCTTGTGCCGCCCTATCCGTCATACAATCGACCACATTGTGGCTGCCGACCGAGCTATTGTTTCGCTCGGCATGGAGGATGCTATGAAGAACCCTCGCCTGCTCGCTGTTCTCACCGTGGTCAATCTGGGAATTCTGCTTGCGTTGCTCTACCAGCAGATTCGGCCGGTCGAAGCGAGCGGCCCCGCACCGGTCCTTCGCGGCAGTGCGCTTGAGATTGTCGATGTTCAAGGAAAGGTGCGGGCATCGATTCATGTTGAGCCGGCAGGCCCGGCAATCAGGGCCGACGGTTCCGTTGCCAAGGATGGAAAAACCTACCCCGAAACGGTACTCATTCGCTTGATTCGTGCCGACGGGCGGCCCTCTGTGAAGATCACGACCTCGGAGCAAGGCTCGGGTCTCACTCTCGGCGGAGGAATCGATCCGGCCTACATTGTCCTCAACGCCGACGGCGGAGAAACCTCGTTGTCACTGACCAACAAGGAAGGCCGACAGCAGATCATTAAGCCCTAGATTTTATGGCCGGCTCGCAGTGAGCCTTCGCCGCTCCCATCACGTATTTTCGGTCACCGCCGATATGGTGTATTGGCTAGCGATAACACAATCACATAAAAATAGTTTTCGCCTGTTGTTTAGAATCAGTTGGTTAGCCGGAAATTGTTCGCAACTGATTGAAAAATAAATAAGTTACATCTACCCATGTCATTTCAAAGATAGTTACAGCTGGTATTTTCGATGATTGTTCGCTACTGACGCAACTTCGCTCCTGCTAAACGCAGACCCCGACCCGGCGGCGGCTACAGTCTGTCCGCTTATCGCAATGGCGATCGGAGTTTTCAAAGAGCCAAAATGCGGCCGCAATCTGGGGCACGGCCCGGTGAGAAACACATCTCCCTCCCCTCACAATGACTTTCTTACAGAACGGGAGACGAGGAGCGAAAGGATGCAGGACACAGAGCCTTGTGACAAGGGCTTGGCGCGCCCGAGTTGTTCGCTACTGGGAATCCAGAGCGAAGAAAATCGAATGAAGGCGTGCTCCGCCCATACCTTAAACAGGAGAATTCAAAGTGCCGTCGCCTTAGACGAGTAGAAAAAAGGGTGCCCCATCTATGACAACCCTGCCCCGCGTCAAGGGCTTTTTGAGCGCACTCCGCCGCGCGAGCTTTTCCGAGCGCCATTTCGCTCTATTGGAAAAGCTCCGTGTGTTTCTGCCCTGAAACTCTGCTTTGCCGACCAAGGCTCGTTTCCTGAATCTCTCGATGGAACCCAGGTTCCACCAACCATCTATTCGGTCTTGCCACCATGATTCCTACTTCGAACTCCCTCGCCGACCGAGGGAGGCCGGGCGCCTATTCATTCCAGCGGGGATCAAACTTCACCCCATGGGGCACCGCAGGCTGCCCGACATGCGAACCGGACTCGATCTTCTGCCCCGGCTCGAGTCCCAACTTCCACATCCACCACAACCGCACCGCGAGCTTGCGGGCAATCGCTACCGCCGCAATCGAGCGGTTCTTCTTCATCGCCAGCCGCACGTACTGCCGCCGCCACTCGGCGTCGAAACGCACCGCGGTGTGCGCCGCTTCCGTCAGCAACCCACGCAATACCGCGTTGCCTTGTTTCGTCAGGTGTCCCAGCCGCTGCCGCTCGCCCGAGCTGCGTTCGCTGGGAATCAACCCCAGATAGCTGGCCACCTGGCGGCTGCTCTGAAAACGCGTCGGCTCCAGGATGGTCAGCACGTACAGCAATCCCACGATGGGACCCACCCCGTGCTGGCTGCGCAAGCGCCCCACCTCCGGCCGCACTTCGGCCTCCCGTTCCACTGCCCGATCCAGCTCCGCAATGCGCCGGTTCAGGTCCTCCAGCAGCGCCAGCAGGTCCGCGCGCGCCGTCGCCGCCCAGGGCATCAGTTCCAGCCCCAGCAACTGCTCCCGTCCCGACTTCGTCCACAGCGCCCGCTTCTTGCGCAACCCCTCGTTCAGGGCGATGGCCTGCAACTGGTTCATCACCCGCGTGCGCATCTGCACCAACCGGTGACGATGCAGCACCAGCCGCCGCACATCGCGTTCCGCCGGCGTGGGCATGTGGATGCGCATCTTCTCCAGCCGCCCGTCGCTCAGCAACTGCAGCAGCAACTCGGCGTCGCGCCGGTCGGTCTTCTGCTTGCGTGTCGCCGCCGCCCGTACCTGCGCCGGATCGGCCACCCACAACTCGATCCCGCATTCTTCCAACAGCCGCTCGAACCAGCGCGCATGCCCCGTGGCTTCCATCCCTACCCGCACCTTCTGCCCGCACAGCCCCCGGTAGTAGGCTTGAGCCTCGCCGTCGTGCTTCAGTTCGCGCTGGCCGCACTCTCCGGTTTCCGTGTTCTTCCACGCCATCATCTGCGCGCTCGGATGAAAATCGCAGCCTATAATGATCATCGCGTCGATTCCTTCCTCCCGAGCCTTGGTCGTTTTCCCGCCTCCAATTTACTCGCCGGCTGGAGTCAACGTTGTCATGAAATCATCCTTTCGCTTCGTTTGGGAAAAAGGTGAGATCAATGCTCCTTACGCGCGTCAACTTGAGCGAGGCAGCTAACTTTGCGAACGACAGATCGAGAACTAGGATTGCAAGTGCTATGGGTATTTCTCGCCAGGTTTCCGAAAAGTTGCCGAGAACACCATGTCCGTGTCTCAAGGCTTTAAATCCCATTCCTTGAGTTTCTTGGCCGCCGTACCGAATGGGCCTAGCTGATAGACGGCTGCGCCCGCAGGCGAGAAGTTGAACGGTTCAAACGGTTCGGCTAGCATTTTGTCAAGGTATTCCCGAGGGGCGACGCCGGTGCTGACGTGCGGGTTGAAGTTTTCGCCGGACATCTTCGGCACAAACGTTGACACGTATTGGATGAGGGCCGCGTCACTGGCCGGATCGTCGTGCGGTGCAGTGAACGCGCCGATCGGTCCGGTCCTTACTGTAAACGGCTTCACGGCGGCGATGATATCCGCCTGGAGCTTCAGGATTTCCGGTGTCGGCTTCGCGCAAATGCCCGCGACGCCAACCGCTCCGGCCGGAGCATAGTAGTACTTGAATGCCTCCAACTTCATGTTGTTCACATTGGCGTCGGCCAGAACCTTTCCGGCGGCAGCAAAGACTTTGTCGAGATCTGCCGTGCGAACGAAACGCTGAATCAGTGTGATGTGGGGACGGTGGGTTGCGTCCAGCGCGAAACCCTTCGGAAAGACCGCCAACAGACGGGCGTTGTTGGACTCGGCATGCTGAAGCATCGTGGCATCCGGCTCCAGCAGGATGTCGATCGCCGTAACCGCAGCCGGGTCAGCGGCGAAGGCTACGTTGGCGAACAGCAACAGAGAGAGCAGTATCTTCGTCAGGCGGCTTTTCATCGATGTCCTCCCTGAGGGAGTGACGGTGGGGCAATTCGAATCGAAGCGCCCCACCGCGTCCCTGTGCTACTTCGACCCGCCGCTTTCCTGCAGGCTCCGAAGAACGGCATCCATGTTGAAGCTGTCAGCTTTCTGGCGCTGTGGGTAGTCCTTAAAGGTTGCCAGGTACTGGCCCACATAGGCCTGCGCGGGCACTAACAGGTAAGCATGATCGATCTCCCAGTCCCAGTACGTATTTGACGTGACGTCGGCGCGCTCGTATGGGTCCATGCGGAGATTGAACATCTTGGGGAGCCGTAAGCTGGTGAAAGGAGTCGCCCAGACAAGCATCGTTCCCGGGGTCTGCTGCTCCATGAACACGAGCTTCCAGTTGTCGAAGCGTAAGCCGACCAGTTGCTGTTCGTCGCTGAAGTAGAAGAAGGATTCGCGTGGACTCTTCGCAACTTGCCCGGTGAGGTAGGGCACCAGGTTGTCGCCGTCGAGGTGGACCCTGTAGGTCATGTCCCCAACTTTGTAGCCCTTGAGGAGTTCATCTTTTATCTGAGTATCACCAGCTATGGCCAGAAAGGTCGGCAGCCAATCGAGGTGAGCGACGATCTCGTTGGACACGCTGCCCGGCTTGATATGACCCGGCCAGCGAACCATAGCGGGCACGCGGTATGCGCCTTCCCAGTTCGAGTTCTTCTCGTTGCGGAACGGCGTCATTGCAGCGTCAGGCCAGGAGTTCATGTGCGGACCGTTGTCAGTGCTGTACATGACGAAGGTGTTGTCGACCATGCCCAGGTCATCCAGTGCCTTGAGAACCGTACCGACATTCTTGTCGTGGTCAATCATGGCGTCGTGGTATGGACTCTGCCAGCGACCGGACTGGCCAATGCTCTCCGGCTTGGTGTGAGTGCGGAAGTGCATGTGAGTGAAGTTCACCCAGACAAACGCGGGTTTGCCCGCCTTGTTTTGACGCTGGATGAAGTCCACCGCGCGCGCGGCGATGTCGTCGTCGATGGTTTCCATCCGCTTTCTGGTCAGGGGGCCAGCGTCGGTGCAGACCTGCTTGCCGACCTTGCCGAAGCGCGGGTCCACCGTCGTATCGTCCGTGGTGGAAGCCTTGCAGTCCAGCACGCCACGCGGGCCGAACTTGGCGAGGAACGCTGGGTCTTTCGGGTAGTCAGCCTGTTCGGGCTCTTCGCTGGCGTTGAGGTGGTACAGCGCGCCATAGAACTCGTCGAAACCGTGCACCGTTGGCAGGTATTCGTTGCGGTCGCCCAGATGGTTCTTGCCGAACTGACCGG
Organism: uncultured Acidobacteriaceae bacterium; assembly: GCA_963814165.1. Lineage (GTDB taxonomy): Bacteria > Acidobacteriota > Terriglobia > Terriglobales > Acidobacteriaceae > DASRAA01. The sequence goes on from CAWFBW010000007.1 coordinate 393,611, forward strand.
TTGCATAGCCGCGCGCCTTCAACAGCTCGGCAATCGTCGGATCTTCTTTTTGCAGCCCTACGGCGGCACCCGGTAGGCCGACCTTGGTCAGGCCCGTACGCAGGCCCGACTGGCCGGTGATGAATGACGCGCGGCCCGCCGTGCAGCTCTGCTCGGCGTAATAGTCAGTGAAGATCATGCCTTCCCTGGCGACACGATCAATATTGGGGGTGTGAAAGCCCATCACTCCCATCGAATAGGCGCTGACGTCGGTCTGCCCGATATCATCGCCCCAGATAATGACGATGTTTGGAAGTTTGGTGGGCGGTGCCGGTTTCGATTGTTGTGCAATGAGCGGGCTCGCGGCAGCCAACAACCACAACGAAACTAACCAAGGGACTCGTTTCTTATTCACTATTAGCTCCTCTAAAACATTCACGTGCTGAAATTGCTGATTTCTCCGGGTGGCCGCAATGGGGGGCGGTCGTCGTGTCACAGTGCACACGCGACTCTGCTTTGCGCCGGAATCGAAATTGAGCAGGACTGATAAGTATACGAGGTTCTACGACCTACGGCATGGATTCACGGATCACAAGTGATTCATGTCCCCTAAAGGAGGTACACGGTGAAAGCCGATTTGGTGTGGGCGCGCCCGGCTCCCTGGTCACGCTTGCTTGCGGCTCACGATTACTCGGAAACTAACTGATACTTGCGAGAATAGGCCATATCACACGCTAAGGGCGAGTAAGCAGTTACCGTGCGGCCGGCGTCTCGCGCTCAGCACTTCCCATTTCCTGCTCCGTATCCACGTGCCCCGTGGTGAAAACCCTATCCCGCATGCGTCACATAGCTGGCGCGCAGTTCGGCAACTATATCCGTCGCCGCCTGCTGCGCCACCTCAATCTGCCCTGGAGGAAACGAAATCGCACCGACCCTGCGCGTGTCCGCCGCCGCCGTAGCGCTCGCAGATCTTCGCCAGGTTCTCGATCGGCTCGACCGGGGCCCACGGGTTCGACCCCACCGAGACTTTGGTTCTGAAGCTGCTCTTGCTCAGTCCCACGCTGTAGGTGCACTGCGGATTCAGGTAGTACGGAATGAACTTGTTGTAGCCCTCAAGCTCGTGGTCGGTGACGTCGAAGAACACGGTGCCGTCTTTGCACTCCGTCCGGCCGCGCATGATCTCGATCGACTTCTCGTGCCGCTCCATCAGCGCGGGCAGCCGCTCCGCAATCTCCGGAACCTCGATAATCTCGCCGAGCGGCCGGTACGCCAACATCTCGATCAGCCTCGGAATGAACCCCGCCTGCTGGTTCGACTCGATCACCATGGTGAGTTTCATCGCCGGTTCCGCCATCTCGACCGCAGTCTGCGGCGAGTCGTAGAGTGCGCCGTCAATAATGTCGGCCCACTCGATCAGCTCCGCCACCGGCCCAGGATTGAACCCGAAGCGCTCCTTGGCGATCTCCGCAATAAACTTGGTGCACGAGCGATAGTCCGGGTCGTAGAACTTCGTATTGCTGGCGTCGCGCTCGAAGTGCGACGCATCTTCTGGCGTCAGAAATGCGCTCTGGTGATGGTCGAACCACCACTTGATGCGCGGCGACGGCGAATACTTGAAATCGACAATCGCGTTCTCATCGCCGGTGAAGTCGGCCTCATCGAACAGCGCACCCGCGCGATGCACCAGCCCCATGTACTCAAATTCGACCTGCTCACGAATGCGCTCGCGATAGAAACGCGAAAAAAGCGCAGCCGAGCACGCCCCGTCAAAACACTTATCGTGATAAAAAACCCTGATCTTCACAGACCCTTTCCCATGCCCCCGCCCAACGCAGGTTGACCGGCACAATCAATCGGAATTCTCTAGGATACGGCTTGCGGCCAGAGAAGTGTAACTAGAAATGCCATGCTGCGCCTGTCGAACGCTCCCGGCCGCACGCAACCGCCTCGCGGCCGTCCAGCCGGCTATTCCTGTGCTGCAATCAAATATTGTTCCAGCTTGCCGTCGGGCATCTGGTAGATGTTGATTCCAACCGTCTTATCTTTGAACTTCACCTCGTATGACATGTGGGTCATACCGCCGCGCAGCGAGTTAGACGTCTGGCGGAAGCTCTCCACTTTCCCCAGTGGCGCGAGGCTGTTCTCGTAATCTTTCACCGCCTGCTCCGAGAAATAGAAGTTCGCGTTGTCAGTGAACAGGCTGCGGTCGATCTTGCCCTGCCGCAGGCCGTCGAACACCTTCCGCACCAGCGCATCCTGCTTCGGGTCGGCGGCATTCAGGCTGTCCAGGAACGCGTTCATCACCTGCCGCCCAATGTCTCCCGAAGCCGACACCGCATCCTGATTCGTGGTTACGATCACCGCAAACTTGTCGTCTGGTAACACCACGTTCGACGCAGTGAAACCTGAGACTTCGCCGCCGTGCGCCAGCACCCTATGGTTCCGCACGCTGCTCACCGACATGCCCAGTCCATACTGCGTTCCCAAGCCGTTCTTTAGCACCGTCGCGGTTTCCATCGCCAGGTACGACGACGGCTTCAGCAGCGACTCGTTCATCAGCGAGATGTCCCAGTTCGCCAGGTCCGACGGCGTCATCGCCAGCTCGCCCGCCGCAAACATCCATCCCGCGCCCTCTTCCGGTGCAGGACGCAACGGCCCCAGCGCATAGCGGATATACCCCAGCGGATCGCCCGCGCCCATCGGCTTCGCGTCTGTATTCAGCGCACTCGTCATTGCCAGCGGACGCAGCACCTTCTCCTGCAGGAGCTCGTACAACGACTTGCCGCTCGCCTTCTCCACGATCAGTCCGGCAATCACGTAGTTCGTGTTGCTGTACTGCCACTTCGTGCCCGGCTCAAAGTCCAAAGGCTTCCGTGCCCAGCCATTCAGGATTCCCTCCGCCGTCGTCGGTTTCAGCATCATCGGCATCACGTAATCCTGTGGCCAAAAATCCTGGTAACCCGACGTCATCGAAAGCAACTGGCGGATCGTAATCTCATTTGCGTCCGTGAGGTCCGGCAGCCACTTCCCTACCTTGTCGTCGAGCGACAGCTTCCCCTGCTCCTGCAGCATCACAATTAGAGCCGCCGTAAACTGTTTGCTAATCGAGCCAATGCTATACGGCATCGCTGTGGTCGACTCCAGCGGAGGATCCAGCCTGGCCTTGCCGTACGCGTGGACGTAGGCGAGTTTCCCTTCCTTCACGACTGCCAACGATGCGCTGGGGATGCCCGACTTCTCCATCACTTTGCGGGCAATCTCGTCGATTTCGGATTTTTGGTCGGCGGTGAGCGGCGTCGCAGTCTGGGCCGCGAGCCCGACAGCTGCCAGTGTGCAGAGCAGCGCAAGCATGGGTCCGGCCGCCCGTAGTTTGAAAATGCCCATAGAGTCCCTCTCGCGATCGCAAACGCAGAAGGTACAAACTACTCTATTCCCGCGAATGGAACAACCGCCCGCGCAAGGCCTGCGCGTCAGCGATTCATGTACTCCTCCGCCAGGTCGCCAATCCACGGCAGCTTGAACCGTTCGTGGCGATAGGCCTTGGTCACCAGCAGCAGCCACACAAAGAACCACGCCAGCGCGATCAGCCCGACAAACGGAAACACCAGCACCTGCATGAACGGAATCAACTGCAGTACCATCCACAGGATGAACGCAGCTACCCCAGACGCTACTCCCGCCGCGAACAGAAACAAATGCTGTAAGGCATGAAACCGCACGAACAAGTTGCGACGAAACGGATCGAAGTACACAAAGACAATCGCCGGAATGATGGTGAGGTAACCGATGACTGCGGCAATGTTCTCCGGAATCGGCAGTTCCTGCCCAGCCTGGCCATCGCGAAAGGTCACCACCGCTGGCCCCTCAGCTTCGGGCGACTCCGGGTACGCCGGGGGCTCGCTTGACCGGACGAACGCCTCGCCGCACTGCTGGCAAAACACTGCCTGCTCCGGCGATTCGGCACCACAGCGTGGACATGACGACATCAGCACCTCGATCGCAACTGCCGGTCACCCACCAAAAGAATATCCCGCCGCACCCGCGACGGGATATAGCTTACTGCGGCAGCGTTCTTACGCGCCGCAACACTTCTTGTACTTCTTGCCGCTGCCGCACGGGCACAGATCGTTGCGCCCCACCTTGTCGCCGCGCTTCACCTGGTGAACAGGCTCTTGCGCACCGCCCGCCATGCGTGCCTGCTCCAGCTCGCGCCGCTTGCGCCGCTGGAAGGCAGCTTCCATGTCGTCCATCGAGGTCACCGCGCGCGAACGCCGAGGCTCCGACCCGTTGCCGCCACCGTCCGAAAGTAGCGACGCACCTTGCGTGCCGCCATCCACCGGCCCCTCGCTGCTGAACTTTCCGCCGTCTTCCCTGCGCTCGATCACCTGCATCAGGTATAGGTACTGAACTGTGTCCTGTTCGAAGCGCTCCATCATGGCTTCGAACATGTCGAACGACTCACGCTTGTACTCCACCAGCGGATCGTGCTGCCCGTACCCGCGCAGCCCTATTCCTTCGCGCAGGTGGTCCATGCTCAGCAGGTGGTCTTTCCACTGCTGGTCCAGCACGCTCAGCATGATGATGCGCTCGTGGTGGCGCATCGCGTCGGCGCCAATCAGTTGTTCCTTGGCGTCGTAGCGCGCCTTCAGCTTCTCGAAGATCGCATCGCCCAGCTCTTGCCGGTTCAGCTTCTCCGCTTCGATGCCTTCCGCATCCATGTCCACGCCAAAGCGCGTGAACACCTGCGCCTTCAAATTCTTGATGTCCCAATCTTCCGGATGGACTTCCTTGCCACAATACTTGTCGAGCAGCCCGCCGAGGATGTCGCGAACGTAATCCTCGAGGATGAGTTCTTTCTGATCAAGCCCTTCCAGCAGTTGACGCCGCAGCCCATACACCGCCTGGCGCTGCTTGTTCATCACGTCGTCGTATTCCAGCACGTGTTTGCGGGCCTCGAAGTTCTGACCTTCCACGGCCTTTTGCGCCGCCTCGATGCGCCGCGTGATCAGGCCCGACTCAATCGGAACGCCCTCTTCCATGCCCAGCCTTTGCAGCAGGTTTGACACCCATTCCTTGGCGAAAATGCGCATCAAGTCATCTTCCAGCGACAGGTAGAACCGCGACGCGCCCGGATCACCCTGGCGGCCAGCGCGTCCGCGCAACTGGTTGTCGATGCGCCGCGCCTCGTGCCGCTCTGTGCCCAGAATGAACAGACCGCCCGCGGCGATCACTTCTTCGTGCTCGACGTCGGTCTCCGCCTTGTACTTCGCGTTCAGCTCCTGCCACTGCGCCGTCGGCACCTGGTACTCGTTGCCGCCGTAATAAAAGTACGAAAGGTTCGGATCGTCCGGCTTCGCCGTGACCTCGCCCGCCGCAGCTTTCAACTGCTGCGCGATGCCCTTCTTGATCGACTCCTGCTTGGCCATGAATTCGGCATTGCCACCCAGCAGAATGTCGGTACCGCGGCCGGCCATGTTAGTCGCAATCGTGATCGCGCCTTTGCGTCCGGCCTGTGCCACGATCTCGGCCTCTTTCTCGTGATACTTGGCATTGAGGACGACGTGCTTCACGCCTTTCTTCTTTAGCAGGTCGCTCAGCCGCTCCGACTTCTCAACCGATGTCGTACCCACCAATACCGGCTGGCCGGTCTCCGCGAACTTCATGATCTCTTCCGCCGCCGCGATGTACTTTTCCTTCTCCGTGCGATACACCACGTCTGGGTTCTCGATACGCAACAGTTCGCGGTTCGTCGGGATGACTACAACTTCCAGCCTGTAAATCTTGTCGAACTCCGGGGCTTCCGTCTCGGCCGTACCGGTCATGCCAGCCAGCTTCTTGTACATGCGAAAGTAATTCTGGAAGGTCACCGTCGCCAGCGTCTGGTTCTCGCGCTCGATCTTGACGTTCTCCTTCGCTTCCACTGCCTGGTGCAATCCGTCAGACCACCGCCGCCCCGGCATCAGGCGCCCGGTAAACTCATCCACGATGAGTACCTCGCCGTCTTTCACAACGTATTCCACATCGCGGCGATACAGCGAGTGCGCCTTCACCGCCGTATCCACGTGGTGCTTCAGGTCCCAGTTCTCCGGATCGGCAATGTTCCCAATGCCCAGCAAGTGCTCGACTTTCTCCCACCCTTTGTCGGTGACCGTGATCGTGCGGTGCTTCTCATCCACTACGTAGTCGCCGGTCAGGATCTTGTCTTCCCCGGCGCCGCGATCGATCTCTTCGCCCATCTCCAGTTGCGGGATGATCCGGTTCACCTTGTAGTACTTGTCGGTCGATTCTTCGCTCGCGCCACTGATGATCAACGGGGTCCTGGCCTCGTCAATCAGGATCGAGTCCACTTCATCCACGATGCCGTAGTTGTGTCCGCGCTGCACACAATCCGCGAGGTCGAACTTCATGTTGTCGCGCAGGTAGTCGAAGCCGAACTCATTGTTGGTTCCGTACGTGACGTCGGCGGCGTAAGCTTCCTTGCGCTCGCGATCATCGAGGTCATGCACAATCACGCCCACCGTCAGCCCGAGGAACGTGTACAGCTTGCCCATCCACTCTGAGTCGCGTTTGGCCAGGTAGTCGTTGACCGTGACCACGTGCACGCCGTTGCCCGCCAGTGCATTCAGGTACACCGGAAGCGTGGCGACCAGCGTTTTGCCTTCGCCCGTCTTCATCTCGGCGATCTTGCCCTGGTGCAGCACAATGCCGCCGATCAGTTGCACGTCGAAGTGGCGCATCTTCAGCACGCGCCAGCTGCCTTCCCGGCAAACCGCAAACGCTTCCGGCAGAATCTCGTCCAGAACTTCCTTCAGCGCCGCGGCTTTTTCGTCCGGATCTTCGATCGCGTCCACGCGCTCGTGAATGCGCTTGCGGAACTCATCGGACTTGGCCGTAAGCTGCTCATCCGAGAGCTGCTTCATCTCGGGTTCGAGCGCGTTGATGCGCTCTACCAGCGGCATCAGGCGCTTCATTTCGCGCTCGTTGCTGGTGCCAAACACCTTGGCCATTAACTTGTTAATCAATGCAATCTTCCCTGCGGAGCTTGAGGTTTCGCCCGTGTTTTCGGGGGCTTGGGCGAGTGTTCGACGCACACCACCGCCACCTTAAAGGCTAACACATTGGATGCCGCTCGCCGCCCGTGGTCGCACTTTGCTCCTGCCTCTCGCAGATGGCAATACTCAACAATCCAATACAGTAGAATTCCAGCAACTGGCACATTTACCGGATAGTCCATGCGAGCGCTCTGCATAAAGACGATCGTTATCTCCCTACTCTGCTGCTGTCCCTCGGGAGCTGCCATTCGACCGGCGTTTTCACTCGACTATTCAGCATTTCACGCGACTGACATCGTTATGGTCCGCACCACGTCGGACAGCGCGCTTTTCGAAGTCGTGGAGTCATGGAAGGGCAGCCTCCCACCCGGTGAGCGACTAATGATCCCGGAGCTTCGCCCTGCTCCGAATGCGGCTCCAATCTCGGCCTATTTCCAGTCGCCATCGAACGGCGTTGATCGCGAAGCCGTCCCGAAGCTACCTCCCGGCTCGTCCATGATTCTCTTTCTGCGGAGCGCTAAATCACCACCAGATTCGAGCTCGGGCCGCGTGTGGCTGCCTTCCGATCTCATGAACTCAATGAAGGCGTCCGCCGTCTGGATTGACGGAAACCAGCCCTATTGCTTCATGGAAACATTTCGCCCCGGACCGAGTGTCCGAGAAACCTCTGCCCATCCACTTCAGCAGATGCGTGACCGCGTTACACAAGTTGTCGGAATTCAACAAGACCTGGCGGCGGTGCAGGCTATGCCAAATGCTCGGCCACGCGCCGAAGCTCTCAAACCGTACGCCTACTCCAAAATTTTTCCGGTTCAGCAGTTTGCTCTGCAACACTTAGGCGGCTCCGGGCCGCCAGCCGTGCCGACGATATTGAGTTTGGTGGACGATCCCGCGGTTCCCTGCGATGCTTCCCAGTTGATCGAAGTCCTTGTGAAGGCCGGCGGCTCCAAAGTCGGACGAGACATGGCACACCGTCGCTCGCAAGAGCTGACGTTTTGGACATCTGCCGCCCCTTCACTCTCTCAGGGTTGATGGAATTCCGACACCTACGTCTACGCGCCCCTTCGCCAACACTACGGGAAGACCCTGCAATTCATCGTTGAACTGCGAGAAATTCACTACACTCCGGCGCTTAGTACAGTCGTGCAGATGCGTAATTTTTGGCGCTCTCAACCGCAACTAGACGATCCGTCCGGTCTTAGTCAGTTGGCCAACGAATGCGACCGAACGATACATGTCCTCGGTGCGCATTAAAACCACTTACAGTCAGCCCAACTAGGCCAGGTCGGCCATCACCGATCCCGATCGAGATGTTGCGGGCGGTCTTTCCTCCGCCACGGGTGTCCGGACTTCTCTGTCTCGGCGATGAACTCGACTTTGCTGCAGTCCGCGCGGTCTGCCCAATTCGCGGTTCGCTTCTTTTCGAGGATTTCTCCCTGCGCTCCGTGTCCTCCGTGTTCTCTGTGGTGAAATCTTTTGTTCTTTCGACTCGCCCACGTAGAATGCACCCATGTTCTACGACCGCTTTACGGAGTCGGTACGCCAATTCCCTGACCTCATCGCCGTAGAATTCCAGCGCGAATCCTCCGCCGTCGCCGCCGGAGCACCTGCCGTCGAGAGCTACACCTTCACGCAACTTCGCGACATGGCCGAGTCTGTCGGCAACTGGCTTCTCCAATCCAACATCACCAAGGGGTCGAAGTGCGCCTTCCTCGCCGCCAACCATCCTTGGTGGATGGCTGCCTACCTCGGCGTCCTCGCCTCCGGCAACACCGCCGTTCCGCTCGACACCGCCTTTCACACCGACCAGGTCCGCAAGCTGCTCGTCGATTCCGACGCCGTCTTGCTTTTCACCGACCGCCAGCGCCTCGTCGTCGCTAAAGAAGCGGCCAAAGATCTCCCGATCGAGCTCGTTCTCATCGACGGCCAGAGTTCCGAAGACGGCCTGCTGACCTTGGCGCAAATCTTCGCGGCGGGATCCGCCGACTTCCATCCCGTTGCCGTTGCACCAGACGACATTGCCATGATTCTCTACACCTCGGGCACTACCAGTGATCCCAAAGGTGTCATGCTGTCCCACGGCAATCTCGATGCCGAAGCCGAGGGCGTGTTCCAGGTCATCGACGTTGGCCCTAAAGACGCCATCCTCGGCATTCTTCCCCTGTTTCACTCCCTCGCGCAGATGGCCAACATCATGCTCCCGTTGTCGTGCGGCATGCGGGTCGTTTACCTCGAGTCGATGAACACCACCGAACTGCTGCGCGGCCTTCAGGAGCGCGGCATCACCGTCTTCGCCTGCGTGCCCCAGTTCTTCTACCTCATTCACGAACGCATCCACAAAGAGGTGCAGCAGAAGGGCGCGCTCGTCCGCGCCGTATTTCGCGCCATGCTCGCCACGAACACTTTCACGCGCAAGTTCGGACTTAATCTCGGCACGACCCTCTTCGGCCGCGTTCACCAGATGCTCGGCTCCCGCATGCGCTACCTCGTCACCGGCGGCTCGCGCTTTGACCCTGCCATCGGCCGCCACTTCGAAGCCATGGGATTCACCATGCTGCAGGGTTACGGCATGACCGAAACCTGCGGCGCCGCCAGCGTCACGCCGCCCCACGCGAACGTCATGGGCTCCGTCGGAAAGCCGCTGCCCGGCAACGAAATGAAGATCTTTGACGGCCAGCCTTCGCCCGAGCACGGCAACGCCAGCGTGGGCGAGGTCGCCTTTCGCGGCGGCATCATTATGGCCGGATATTACAAGCGCCCCGATTCCACCGCCGCCATGTATCGCGACGGATGGCTCTGCAGCGGCGACCTCGGCTACTGCGATGCCAACGGAAACTTCTTCGTCACCGGACGCAAAAAAGACGTCATCGTCCTCAGCAACGGCAAGAACATCTACCCCGAAGAAATCGAGGCCCACTACCAGCAGTCGCCCAACATCAAGGAAGTCTGCGTCCTTGGCCTGCAAAGCGCGCCCGGCGAGCCTTTCTCCGAGCGCCTGCACGGCGTCATCGTGCCGGACTTCGAGGCCCTTCGCCGCTCCAAGATCGTCAACGTCGGCGACATGCTGCGCTTCGAGATCGAGGGCCTCTCGGCGAAGGTCCCCTCCACCAAGCGCATCTTGAGCTACGAAATCTGGCAGGACGATCTCCCCCGCACCTCCACACGCAAGATCAAGCGCTTCGAAGTCGAGCAGCGCGTCAAGCGCGGCGAAGGCACGCAGGCCGCTGCCAACGCGCCTCGTCAGCTCTCTCCCGAAGAAATCGACTGGACCCAGCAGCCTGCCGTCAGCAAGGCGCTCGGCATCATTCAGGCGGCGTCAAAGCTCAAGAAAGACACTCTGCACCCCGCCGACAACCTCGAGCTCGATCTCGGACTCGACTCCATGGAGCGCGTCGAGCTGCTCGTCTCGCTCGACCAGCAGATGGGCTCCAACGTGCCTGATTCCGTTTCATCGGAGATCTACACCGTTCGCGATCTCGTTGACGCCGTCGTCGCCCACACCGGTGCCGAAGGCCAGCGCGCCTCCGCCGGATGGAGCGAGGTCATCAACGAAGATCCGGGCGAAGAAGTGCGTGACGTCGTCGACCACAAGCGTCCCGTCATCGCGCCGCTGGCATACCTGCTACTGCGCCTGTTCCAAATCATGCTGCACGATCTGTTTCAGCTCAAGTTCGAAGGCGTGGAGAAGCTGCCCACCGATCGCCCTTTCATCCTTTCGCCCAACCATCAGAGCTTCCTCGACGCCCCGGTTGTTGTCGCCTGCCTTCCCTGGCCGGTCATGCGCGACACCTTCTATGTCGGCACCAGCGAAATCTTCGGCAGCCGCCTCATGCGCCGCCTAGGCGAAATGGTGCGCCTCATCCCCGTCGATCCCGACGCCAACCTCGTCCCCGCCATGCGCGCCGGAGCCTACGGTCTCCGCCAGAAGCGCGTGCTCGTGCTCTTCCCCGAAGGCGAGCGCAGCATCGACGGCCCACCCAAGCTCTTCAAGAAAGGCGCGGCCATTCTCGCGATTCACAACCAGTGCCCCGTCGTCCCCGTCGCCATTGAAGGCTTCCACGAAGCCTGGCCCCGCGGCGAAGGCTTCAAGGGATTCTCGAAACTCCAGGTCCGCTTCCTCGAACCGGTCTACCCCCCTCCCTTAGGCCCCAACCCCGAACAGCAATACGCCCAAATGACCGCTGAAATCCGCTCCCGCGTGCTCGAAGCCTACGAGGAACTCAGGGGTATTGCGGCGCATTAGCGCCGCGTTCCATGCACTTTTTTTCCTTCGAGTCGGGTTTCAATCCGGCGATAGCCCAACCCCGCCTACATCTGGCGCTGAACCGGTTTCCGGCGTTATGCTTTTTGCGAAACGCGCATTATCCTCTGGACTTCCGGCCACGAATCTCATGCGAGGTGACACGATCATGGTTCGTTCCGATTCTCAATACGACGCTCGCAACCCCATTGCCGCCTACGCCCAAGCCCAGGTGCCTGAATTGGGCGCGATTTGCGACACACTGCTGGCCGAGATAGACAAGGCAATACCCAACGCAACTTCGAAGATTTGGCACGGGGGACCAGTTTGGTTCGTTGGAGAGAACCCCGTCGTTGGCTACGACGTTCGGAAGAACCGAGTGGACCTGCTCTTCTGGAGCGGCCAGCTTTTCGAGGAACCGGCCCTCAAAGCTCTGGGAAAGGATAAAGCAGCTCGAGTCGCGTTTCAGGACGCCTCTGAGATCAACCTCCCCGACCTGCGCCGTTGGCTGAAAAAAGCTCGCACCACCGTATTCGACTATGTGGGATTGTACGCCCGGAAGCGGGAGAGTTCAAATTCGAAACCGCAAAAGCGCGCTTGAGTTAATAAAATCTATTTTGACTTTCTCATAACGTGGGCAAAAATCAGGTCATTTCTTCGCGTGCGGGTGGGTCCGGTCGTACACATCCATGACGTGTTTCACCGTGAGCTGGGTGTAGCGCTGGGTGGTTGCAAGTCGTTCATGGCCAAGCATTTCCTGGATTGCCCGCAGGTCGGCGCCCTCCTCCAGCATGTGTGTGCCGAAGGCGTGGCGCAGGGTGTGAGGGTGGACATCTGGCGAAAGTCCTTTAGATACAGCAATTTGCTTGACGATTCGACCGACGCTGCGGGTCGTCAGGCGCGATCCACGCAGGTTCACCAACAGCGCTCGCTCGGTTGTGTGCTTGGTTTCGCCCAGAACTTGTTGACGCCGTGGTAGATAGGCTTTCACCGCATCGGTCGCCGACTCCCCAAACGGCACGTAACGCTCTTTTTTGCCCTTGCCGCGCACCAGGATGATTTCGTTGGACCACCTGATGTCATCCAAGTTAATACCGATGAGCTCCGAGTTTCGAATCCCGCAGCCGTAGAGCAGTTCCAGGATTACTCGATCGCGTTCGGCAAACGCCGAAGAATCAGGCATTTGCTCATCTAGCACCGTGTTGACTTCTTCGATTGTCGGCACCCTGGGTAACTTCTTAGGCAACTTCGGGGTGGCCACGAGCTTCGCCGGATTCTGGTCTACCACGCCTTCCTGCGCCAGCCACCGGTAAAGCGACCGAAGTGCCGCAAGTGCCCTGGCTACAGAGGTTTTGCTCAATCCGCGCTCGTACAGACTCGACAGGTAGCCGCGAATCAAGACGTGGTCGATGTCGTGCCAACCCTGCGGCCCGACATACTCACTAAATTGTTCCAAATCAGTACGATAGGCTTTGATGGTATGCACCGAGGCATTGCGCTCTTTTAGTGCCCGGATGAACTTGGCAATCGCCTTCTCGACCGTGGTTGTGCCCAGCTTGGTCATTCTTTTGTTGTGATTACGGATCTTCGCGTGCTGCGCGGATGGTGCTGCTGGTACACCTTATTCAGCCGATCGAGCGCCAAGTGGGTGTAGACCTGTGTAGTCGAGATGTCGGCGTGGCCCAGAATTGTCTGGACAGTGCGCAGATCTGCCCCATTTTCAACCATATGCGTGGCACAGCTGTGGCGGAGCATATGCGGGCTGGCGTGACGCGAGTGCGCCGAAGCCGCGTTGACGACCTGCCAAACTCGTTGGCGCGAAATGGCCTTAGCGCCCCGGGCGATGAAAAGCGTGGGGGCCGATTTGCCTGCTGCCAGCACCTGCCGCGCATCCCTAAGGTATTCTTGCACAATAACTTGCGCCGATTTCCCGAGGGGCACAATGCGCTCCTTGTCGCCTTTCCCACGCACCAGGACGTATCCCATCTCCAGCTTTAAGTCTTCTAATTTCAAGCTTATAACTTCGGAGACGCGGAGCGCCCCAGCGTAAAAAACCTCGAGAATCGCCTGGTCGCGCAGCCCCAGCGCCTGCGATATCCGGTCGTCTTTGGCCCGAGGTGGGCCTTTCAGTACCTGCTCTATCTCATCTGCAGCCAACGACTTAGGTAGCACTTTCCACTGCCGCGGGGTATCAATGTTCAGCGTCGGATCGGCCTGTATGTACCGGTCCAGCAAAAGATACTTATAAAAATGCCGCAGCGCCGAAAGCTTCCGGGCTACGCTCCGCCCGTCTAAACCGTTTGATAGCAATGAGTTCAGGAAGTCTTTCACGTCCTGCCGCCGGGCTTCGCGAAGCGCCCGCTTGCGTTTGAGCAGGAAGGCCGAATACTGCTCCAAATCGGATGAGTATGCTGCGACGCTGAGCGCCGCAAGTCCTTTCTCAACTTTGAGATAGTCGAGAAATGAGCCCACCAGCCGCAAGTTGGGATCCGCACTCTGCACGAGTTGAGTATGCCCCGCCGCACGGGTATGGGGAATAACAAACGGGATGCAGGCGGCGCCGGCGCTCGGACCCCAAAACACGCGGCCGCCAAAGGCATACTTATAACAGTTATTATAATGTCTAAAATGGCCCCAACACAGTGCAAACTGGCTGAAGATAGTGCGTTGCGGAAGGGCAATTTTGCCAAGCCAGCCACCCGCTGAGAGCGGCGGAGATATCAACCCGCAGCGAGCCTTTTCCGCACCGTCTTGAGTAGCTCCACGGCATTGAGCGGACTGCGCGGATCTTCTTCGTGCTTGAAGAACGCGTAAGTCACCAGACCGTCCTCCAGGCAGCGCTCCACGCGATCGGCGAGGACTTTGCGCTCGGCTGGCTTGTAGCGAAGGCGGCGAAATCGAAAATAGATGAACGGGGCCGTGCGTTCTTCGGGCGTCGTGATCGTTTCCGTCTCCGCAACGCACAGCGCTACTCTCTTCCTCTTCAGCGCGCGGTAAGTTGCGTCGGTGAACCAGGACTCGTGGCGAAACTCGACGGCAAATCTCATGCCACGCGGCAACTGCTCGAGAAAATCGCGCAGCAATGGGACGTCGGCCTTAAAGTTCGGCGGCAACTGGAACAGCACCGGCCCCAGTTGCTTGCGCTTGCGCAGCGGTTCCAGCGACGGAAAGAACCGGCTAAACGGCTCGGTGATGTTCTTGAGACGTCGCACATGTGTGATGTAGTAATTGGCCTTGGGAACGAATTGAAAATCCGGCGGAGCGTCGGCGAGCCACGATTTAGCCGCGTTTTCGGTGAGGATTCGGCGGAATGTATAGTTGACTTCGACCGCGGTGAGTTTGGTCGCGTAGTGGCTTAGGAAGTTTTTCGCCGACAGCTCGGCAGGATAGAACTTCGGCTTCCAGATCGAATACGCCCAACCCGAAGTGCCGACGTAAAGCGAATTCTGCGGCGTCGTCATCGGTAGAGATTCTAAAGCAGTACCGCCGCTACGCGGCGCTAAGGTTTAATGGGAGACGGTTTCTGCGGGCTGACGCCCACGGCTAAAATAAATTGCGCCCTACGAGCTCGGTCTCGTTGGCGGTCGTTCATCCGTAGAGGTTCTGTGTTCCCACCCTTTCGCAAAGAACGCGAAAGGATGGGGCACCCAGATTCCACGTTGTCCGTTACGAAAAGACCACGCAAGCAAAAGCAGATTTGCGTCGTGCACGCGCAAGTACTCTAACTGCCTAGCTTGGAGCGACGATCTCGTAGGCGGCGATGAGTTCTCGCCAGCGTTCGGGCACTACGATTGATGTCTGCGCCTGGTAGTCGAAAGCAACCATTGAGGAAACACCGTGAGCGGCGCGAAGTTGGCGAGTCTCGCTCCAGATTTCATAGGCGAAATCGAACGACTTGCGCCCTAACCGCGAGATGCGACACCCGACAGCCACTTCTTCCCGATAGTCGAGGGGCTGCTCATACTCAAACTGCAACTTTGCCAAAATCATTCCATTCGACCCGGTGAGCGGCGTTTTGAACACCTCATCGAAGTAGTTACAACGAGCCGTTTCGGCCCAAATGATGTAAGACGCATGGTTCACATGCTGCAACATGTCCATGTCGCAGTACGGGACGCGGAAGCGCGTAATGCAGCGAAAGTCGGCGAGTGACATTAGTTAGTCCGTGCAGGTTCGCGGGCGTTTGCGATTATATCCTTGGGCTTAGCAGACCCGGTTTAGCGACCAAAACCGGGGCGAGAACCCTTCGACTGGCTTGTGCTCCCGGGTTGCGAGCCCGCCATTTGCCTACCCGATCTACTCGCTCTGTGACTGCGGAACAATCAAAAACTTGCGCAACTCTGTTCCTCGAACGACTTCGACCTCAACCGGAACGTCGCTGCGCTCGGCGGTGAGCAGGCGATGCAGGTCATCCACGCCGGAAATCGGATGCCCCGCGAAACTCACCACGACATCGCGGTCGCGCAAGCCAGCGCGCTCCGCTGGGCCGTCAGCCACAACGCTTTCCACCAGCAGACCGCTCTCCGACGGCAGATCGTAGTAGCGAACGATGCGGCGGTGCAACGGAACGCCCTGGCCCATGAGTCCCACGTAGCTGCGGCGAATGCGTCCGCCGCGAATCAGGTGCGACGCGACGAACTCCGCCGTGTCCGCACCGATGGCGAAACAGATGCCCTGCGCTCCCATGATGGTCGCGGTATTGACGCCGACAACGCGCCCTCGGGAATCGACCAGCGGGCCGCCCGAGTTGCCGGGATTCAGCGCCGCGTCAGTCTGCACCACGCCGTCGATGAGACGGCCGGAGCGTGAGCGCATGGTGCGGCCCAGCGCGCTCACTACGCCCGCCGTCACGGTGTGCTGGAAGCCAAGAGGATTGCCGATTGCAATCACCAGCTGCCCGACGACGAGTTGGCGCGAGCTACCCAGCGGGACCGATGGCGCAGAAGTGCGCCCGCGAATCACGGCCAGATCGGTATCGGGATCGTCGCCCACCAGTTCGGCAGGAAAACGATCGCCTTCCACCGTGGTCACGAAAATTTCCGCCGCGCCGTGGACGACGTGACTGTTGGTAAGCATGAAGCCGTCGGGGGTGAAGACGAAGCCCGAGCCGGAGCCGCCTTGGCGATCGTTCTTCTGCCGCACCTGAATGTGTACGACGGCTGGGCTGACGCGAGCTACAGCGCCCGTCACCGCGCGCGAATAGGCGTCAAGCAGTTCGACGTCAGAACTTTGCGACGGGGCCGTTGAATCATGCAGGGCATCGGTGGGCGATTCTTGCGCAAGCCAATTAAGAGTAGACATAAATTCCTGTGGAGATGTCGATGCTGGGACAGGCGGTTGCGATTCGCGCTGCGGCGCGCGTGCCCTTCGACTTCGCTCAGGGGAAGCTCTGGGGCACGGGTGAGAGTCAAGGTATGAGTCTGATCCTCTTGAGGTTTAGCTGTGCGGCAGTCTAATCTTTCACCTAGCGCAGGAGGGTGAGATGCTTAATCAGCAGATACGTGCGGCACTGGACCAGCATTGGGCGGCCTCCGATGCTAACGATTTTGAAGCCGAGCACCGCATCTATCACGAGGACGCGGTGCTGGAATACCCACAGTCAGGCGAGCGCATACGCGGCCGACGCAACATACAGATCACCCGCACGATCCAGCCGAACAAGAAGCGCTTTACAGTCAAGCGAATCCTTGGCGGTGGAGATCTCTGGGTCACCGAATTCATCCTGTCGTATGACGGCGAGCCGTCCTATACGGTGAGCATCATGGAGTTCAGGGGCGACCAGGTGGCGCGAGAAACGCAGTACTTTGCGGATCCATTCGAGGCCAGCCCTGCTCGTGCTCAATATGTGGAACGGATGGATGAGCAATCCTGAAGCGGGGAGAATTGCTAATCACAAAATTAGGATTTGGTAATTAGTGACTAGCACGGGCTCAAGACTGGAGCTTCCAACTGCTTATGACTCGCCATGCCAGTGGCCGTCGGCGATGATGGGAAAGCCGTCGGTGCTCCAGTTGTAGTCGTACATCCAGCATTCCACCACGTCTCCGTTGTCGAGGGTCACGTTGCGCCGCTTACGAATGTACTCGCCCTCTGCGGGCGAGAGCTGGTCATGGCCTTCGTAGCGGTCAAGTTCGGCGAGGAGCAGATCATCGGAGGGCGCCTGGTACACAAGACCGAAGACGTTCGATTGCGATGCATCGTCGAACACGGCGCCGGGATAGCTGCCGAAGTCGTAGAGCGTGCCGGGCAGCGAGCCTTCACCGAGGAATTTGAAACCGGCGAGGATGTCTCGCAAGTGCTCTGGAGCGAATTCCGGGATCAATGTTCCGTAGAAGAAAAAGTGGTCGGGCATGGTCAGTTGCCAGTTGTCAGTCAAGGGTAACGCAACTTCAAGCTTGGACTCGAAACCCCCCGAGTATGGCGATTCCATTGCAGACGAGCGGTTCGTCCCGAAAATTGTGGGAGTCGCGGCATCGGGTGGGGGAATGCACACCACTCAGGTAACCCCGCTTCCCATTGCGTCGCTGCAACGTCGTACACTGTATTTTCTGTTCCAAATGGCTTCAGTTTACGGAGGCACGATGAAACGCAGTTTCGCCCGGGCCACAGGCCTGTTGCTGGCGGCCCTTATGTTGGCGCTTACGCTGCCGCTGGCAGCACAAGATCTCGCGTCATTCGAAAAGAAAGTTACGGTGAAGACACTGCCTAACGGGCTGACAGTGATTATTTGTCGTCGCCCCGAAGCGCCGGTGTTTTCGTTCTTCACCATGGTGGACACCGGCTCGTCACAGGACCCGCTCTCGAAAACCGGCCTGGCCCACATGATGGAGCACATGGCCTTCAAGGGCACGCCTGATATCGGCACGACAAACTACGCCGAGGAGAAGGTCGCGCTGGCGAAGGTCGAGCAGGCCTACGCCGCGTACGAGGCCGAGCGCATCAAGCGCGTGGGCAAAGACCCGCAAAAGCTGGCGCAGCTACAGAAAGAGTGGCAGGAAGCCATTAAGGCGGCCGACAAGTACGTGCTCAAGAACCAGTTTGGCGAAATCGTGGAGAGCCACGGCGGCGTTGGCATGAACGCCTTCACCAACTACGACGAGACCGGCTACATGTACTCAATGCCGTCGAACATGATCGAGCTGTGGGCCGCGATTGAGAGCGACCGCTTTGCCAATCCGGTGATGCGCGAGTTCTACAAAGAGCGCAACGTAGTGATGGAAGAGCGGCGCATGCGGACGGACAGCGATCCGACTGGGCGAATGATCGAGCAGTTCCTTGGCACCGCGTTTGCGGCCAATCCGTATCATCGCCCGACGATCGGCTACGCATCGGACCTGCAAGCGTTCTCCGCCACCGATGCCGAGAACTTTTTCCATCGCTACTACCTGCCCAGCAATATGGTGATTGCGCTGGTGGGCGATCTCGATCCCGACAAGGTCATGCCGATCGTGGAGCGCTACTTTGGACAACTGCCGACCGATCCCAAGCCAACGGAGCTGACCAGCATTGAGCCTCCGCAGAATTCGGTGCGAGAAGTGAAGATGCAGGAGATGGCACAGCCCATTTACGTCGAAGGTTACCATCGGCCGAGCTACCTCGATCCTGATGATGCGGTGTATGACGCGATCAGCGACATCCTGTCGAATGGGCGGACCTCTCGCATGTATCGCTCGATGGTGCGCGACCAGAAAGTCGCTGCGGCTGCGGGTGGATTCACTGGATTTCCGGGCAACAAGTATGCGCACTTGTTCGCCTTTTACGGCGTGCCGCTGCCCGGCCACACCAATGCCGAAATGCAGAAGGGCATTCAGGAGCAGATCATCAAACTGAAAACCGAAGACGTGACCGACGACGAGCTGCAGATGTTCAAGACGCGCACCAAGGCTGACTTGATTCGCGGTCTGGCTAGTAATCCGGGGCTCGCGCAGCAACTCGCTTTGTATCAGACGCGCTACGGCGATTGGCGCGAACTGTTCCGGTACCTCGACAAAGTGGACAAGGTGACGAAGGCCGACATCAAGCGTGTGGCCAACAAAGTTTTCCAGGAAAGCAACCGTACCGTGGGCACCATCGAAACCGCGAGCGAACCGGCAGCGGCGAAAGGAGCCAACTAATGCGAGTCCGTAGCGCATCACTTCTGCTGTTGTCGCTGTTGCTCGTCGCGACGTTGGGTTCCGCGCAGGTCACGCCCTGGAACAAGCTGACATTCCCTCCGTTGCCGGCGTTTCAGCCACAGCAGCCCACGCGTATCCAGTTGGCGAACGGGATGGTCATCTTCCTGCAGCCCGATCACGAACTGCCGTTGATCTCTGCAACCGCGACGATTCGCGGCGGCTCGATCTCGGAACCGGCAGCCAAGATCGGACTGGTTTCACTTTACGGAGACGTGTGGCGCACCGGCGGCACCAAAACCAAGACCGGCGACCAGATGGATGATTTCCTCGAAGCGCGCGCGGCGAAAATCGAAACCGGAGACGGCGGCGAATCGACCTCGATTTCGCTGAATTGCCTGAAGGGCGACTTCGATGCCGTGTTCGACATGTACCTTGATCTGCTGCACAATCCGGAGTTCCGCGCCGACAAGCTCGAGCTTGCCAAGCAGCAGGCGTACACCGGAATCGCTCGGCGCAATGACGAAGTCAGCTCGATCGTGGGACGCGAAGCCGCTGCCCTCGCCTATGGCAAAGACAATCCTTACGCGCGCGAAGAACAGTACGCCACCATCTACGCGATGAAACGCGAGGATTTGGTGCAGTGGCATCAGCAGTACGTTTATCCCAACAACATCATCTTCGGCATCAGCGGCGACTTCGATCCCAAAGAGATGGAAGCCAAGCTGCGCAAGGCCTTCGAGTCGTGGACGAAGGGCGCGCAGGCGAAGGATCCAGACGTGAAGTTCTCCGGCGCCAAGCCGGGCTATTACTTTGTGCAGAAGTCCGACGTCAACCAGAGTTCAATCTCGATGGTGGACCTCGGCATTTTGCGCAACAATCCTGACTACTTTGCCGTGTCGGTGATGAACGAGATATTCGGCGGAGGGTTTTCGTCGCGGCTGTTCAACAATGTCCGCGCAGCAAAAGGACTCGCGTACAGCGTGGGCGGAGGAGTGGGCACGAGCTTTGACCATCCCGGGATGACGCGCGTCCAGATGCAGACCAAGAGCGGCACCACGGTTGCCGGCATCGATGCGCTGTACGAAGAAGTGGACAATATGCACGCGAAGGCGCCGGACGCCGCGGAATTAAAGCGGGCCAAGGATCAGATCCTCAACTCGTTTATCTTCCGCTTCGATACACCCGGCAAAGTGTTGCGCGAGAAGATGACCTACGAGTTCTATCACTACCCGCTCGATTTTCTGGAGAAGTATCGCGGAGAAATCGACAAGGTCACCGCCGATCAGGTGCAAGCCGTGGCGAAAAAGTATTTGCAGAAAGACAAGCTGGCGGTGCTGGTGGTGGGCAACGACACCGAGTTCGACAAGCCGCTCAGCACGCTCGGGCCGGTGACGAAGCTGGATATTGCGATTCCGCCGCCACCCAAGGAGCTAATGGAGCAGATGGGAATGCAGGGACCGGGGCAACCGTGAGCGATCCTCGGCGCGGACACTGAGGACGTGGCATAGCGACTTCTGTTGTGAAAGCAGGCTGCGCCAGGCGCTCGTGTGACCAACAAACTCCAACGCGCTACGAGACAGATCGATGACTGGTGCGGTCGCCACACTGCGCTTTTGGAAACAGCGTTCGTTTTCGCGCTGTTTTGCGCTGCTTTAATTGTGCGCGTCTGGCCGCTCTCAAGGGTCCACTTCTGGGACGAAGTAGTCTACCTGCAGAATGCCGAAGTGCTGTGCTGCGGCAAGTCGAACTACTCTGAGCTGGAGAGCCGCCCGCCGCTGCTGTCGCTCATCTTCGCGCTGGTGTTTCGGGTGTGGCACAGTGTCTATGCTGCCGACATCGTTACCGCAGCGCTGAACGCCGCTGGTCCGGCGCTGCTTTACGTTGGCGGATGCCGGATTGTAGGCCGCGCGGGCGCAGCGATTGCGGCATTGCTGCTGGCCTTCACACCGTTCTTTGTAGGCGTCTTCCCGGCCGGCTTCGACTCAGACAACACCGGCAACAGTCTGCTCACCGACTCTCCCGCGCTAACCTTGATTCTGCTGGCATTCTGGCTGTTCCTCTGCGCTCTGCGGCGAGAGCGCAGCTTCCGTTTTGCGGGCGCGGGATTTGTACTTGGGCTTGCAGTACTGATGCGCTTCGCTTCGCTGTCGTCGGCCGGAGTGCTCATGCTGCTGGTATTCGCGGCATCGCGATGGTGGAGGGCCGCCGTGGCTTCCGCACTGGGCTTCCTGTTGGCGATTGTGCCGTACCTGTGCTGGTCTCGAATCCACTATGGCGGCTTCCTGGAGACCTTCCGCAGAGGTTGGCGCTACTACGAAGGCGCCCGTGAGTCACCTCTATACCTGGCGCGAAATTTCGGCGTCATCTTCTCGTGGATCACGCTGGCGGGACTAGCACTCTGGTTGGGCCGATGGATTTGGACGCGGCACAGCCCAGGCTCAGGGCACGATCGCGCTACCGAAATCGCATCGCAACGGAAGCTCGAGGCGTTCCTGTGGTTGTGGGTGCTACTGCTGGTTGTGTTCTTTGTCGCCGTGCGTCACCAGGAGGCACGGTACGCAATGCCGATCGGCTTGCCCCTGTTTCTGCTGGCCGGCAGCGGATTGAGCACACTGCTCGACATCCGGTATCCGCTTGCGAAAGCAGTTGGCGCAGCACTACTGTTCGCCGCGCTCATTTATACATTCTCACCGCTGCGAGTCATCTTCGGTGCGCCTTTGGTAGAGCGCGGCAGTAGCGAGGAGATGCGGGTGGCCGACTACCTGGATCAGAACCTTCCGCCGGGCACCATCTTGTACTCGAACTTCAATTACCCGCTCTTTGGCTACTACACCCACCTTCCCGTGTACGAACTGCCAGAGGCCGGCGCGGATTTGTACGACGCGCTTGAAGACCTTCCGAACGATGGGATTCTGATTGCTTATAAGAAGAAGGAGATCGCCGCGGACCCGCGCCTGGAGTGGCTCAGATCCCATCCCGAGTTCGAGCGCTGGCACGAGTTCCCGTCCATCACGCTGTACCGGTTCCACAGAAATGCTGTACGTTGATGGATTTCCGATGACTGGTGTAAAATCGCCATCTGGTAGGCAGCCTTGGCTGGTCGGCCTCTTCGAGTAGGTTGGGTGATTGCCTGTTCCAATACTAAGGAATACCGGACAGCGTTGCGAGCTGTCGCACCTAGCCTTGTGAGCTCAGGAGAGAAACGGCCTAGAACTAGAAGCAGATGGGTTTGGAGTTGTCGAGATTGACCAACCGCTTCAAGGCGATGCGCCTCAGCCAGTCGGGCTTTCGGCTGGCGTGCGATGAGGAGGTGTACGCGTTCGGTCACAATCACGAATGAAATACAAAAAGGCACCCCTCTTATGCCAACTGCAAAGAAGACGAGCAATAAGCGTAGATATGCCTTTGTTAGCTACTCTCGAGGCGACAGCACTTTTGCACTTCGCATGGCCCGGGACTTGAGGCAGCAAGGTATCGAGGTCTGGCTCGACCAGCTGGACATTCCGCCCGGGAAGAACTGGGATCGCGAAGTAGAAATTGCGCTTCGAGATGCGACATTCATGTTACTAGTCGTCTCCGAGAACTCGATTAAGTCTGACGAAGTAAGGGATGAGATCAGTTACGCGCTGGATCACCAAACGCGCATCATCCCTGTAGTAATCTCGCACGTTGATGTTCCATTACGGCTGTACCGCCTGCAAAGAGTCGATTTCACATCCGACTACGAAAGGGCGCTGTCCAACCTCGTGCTCGCTATAGGTGGCAGAGGCCAGCGTGAAGAGGAGTTCGCGGCTGCCCTTGCTGTGCCCCGGCCGGCTGGTGTTGCGGCGGTTCCAACATTTATGGGGGAGATAGGCCACGGTGACAAGTCCAATGCCTTCTTTGACTTCATCGTCGAGCATGACAAACACGTGGTGGCTCTTGACGTATATATGAGGGACGATGAATTTGACGCCGATCCTGATTCCGACTTCTTCGTGTTGTGGAATGACAGCGATAAGAACAGCGGGGTCGAGTATAACCTTCCAAGAAGAAAGAAGAAAGATAACCCTGTGCTATGGCATTCTCGCGGTGTGTATCGCGTTCAGGGATTCTTTCTGATCGGCGGTCTCGCAGGCCCCAATCAAGGTCTCTTCGGTGTCGACCTCGAACTTCTGGACAGCAAACAGGTGGCAGTTGGAAATCGAGTTTAGCGGCGGGTGTCCCGGCCAACGACCTAACCATTCTGGGTGCCCCTTCTACCGCCCTCTGTTGGCGGTAGGGCCGAGCCTTTCTCCATTCCCAGAGGCTCCTTCACCGGCGTGACGACCTCCGGAACTCCCGTTTGCTTGAGATAGTGGGCCGTCCACTGCGACTCGATCTCCCGGTTTGCGAAACCGCCCGTCCGACAGGCCTCAGCGCGAACGAGCCAACGATTCCCTTATCACCGCACCTTGTGTCCTACGCCCTTTCGCGCCCTACTCCACCTATATAAAAGAACCAATGTGAGGCGAGGGATTGGTGTCCCTGCCCCATCTCGCGCCCAGGGCGCGGGGGAACTTGCTCTTTGACATCAGGTGCGTTGCGCCGCAGTTCGAGTATGGAATGTACCGAAAGTATTGGAAGTATGACTTGTATGATAAATTGCCGGGCCCAAAACCTCCATTTTTCCTTGCTAAGTCTCACGGGTAGAATCACATACATATATCTATCTTAGAATCAATACTTTGCTTACAATCTGCTTCGTAAACCATTGATTCTAAACAGTGGTAAGGGGAACCCCTCCCTTACACCAGAAACCATTTGACACAGCTCAGTTCCGGCGGTACTGGTAGGCGAATAAAAAGCGAAAGTCGGTGCCGCCATGCCCGCCTCACTGTTGCAGATCAACACCGCCTCGCCGGGCTCTCCCGCTCCCCTCGCGGGAATCGCCAAGCTCGCCGCCGAGGGCGAATCCATCCGCCTGGGACACGATGTGGAGTACTTCACCCTGCCGGCCCGCAGCCTTCTGAATCGCTGCGTCTCGAAGCGGCAGATGCCTTTCACCTGGACGATCAATCCGTATCGCGGCTGCGAGTTCGCCTGCAAATACTGCTATGCGCGCTACACCCACGAGTTCATGGAGATGCACGACGGGCTGGACTTCGAGCGCAAGATCTACGTCAAACAGCAGACCGCATGGCTCTTGCGACAGGACCTTCGGAAAGTGAAAGCTGGCGAGGAGATCGCAATTGGCACGGCGACGGATCCGTATCAGCCCGCCGAGCGGCGCTTCGAAATCACGCGCAGCATATTGCAGGAGATGGCGCGGCATCGCGGATTGCAGATCGGTATCGTGACGAAGTCAGACCTGGTGGTGCGCGATATCGATGTGCTGCGCGAGGTAGCGAAACACAATGCGCTGTTCGTGAACTTGACGGTCACGACGATGAACACAAAGCTGGCAAGGATTTTGGAGCCAAGGGCGCCGCGTCCGGATTTGCGAATGCAGGCGCTGGCTAAGTTGACGCAGGCAGGCGTTGCTGCTGGAGTCATCTGCGCGCCGGTACTGCCGGGCATCACCGACTCTCCGGCGTCGTTGGACAAAGTGGTGCGCGCCACCAAGGAAGCAGGCGGGCGGTACATCTATGCGAATCCGCTGTTTCTGAAGCAGTGTTCTGCGAGCGTGTTTCTGCCGTTTCTGGAGAAAGAGTTCCCGCATCTGGCTGACAGTTATCGCAAGCGGTATGGAGATCGCGCTTTTGTCGGGACGGCGTATCGGAAGCAGTTATCGGAATTGATGTCGGCGCTGCGGAGGAAACATGGGATTAAGAAGGAAGTGACGGACAGAGGAGCAATCTCGAAGGAGTATCGCGCTGAGGAAGTACAGATGGCGCTGTTTGGGTAGTTGCTGCTCCCAGGTTAGCGCCCAGAAGAAGGGCGCGAACCTGGGGCACCGTATTTACTTGAACAGGCGCATCAGGCCCTTGGGCGGGAGATCGGGCACGAGAAACCTCTGGTTGTTGTTGCTGGCACTCGCCAGCGCTTCCGCTGCGCCGTAGCCGCTGCGCACTGCGCCCTCCATGGTGGCGGGCCAGCCGGTGGCCGTCCAGTCTCCGGCGAGGAACAGCCGCGGCCATGGCGTCGCGTGTGATGGGCGATAGGCATCGCTACCCGGTGCCGGGGAGAAGGTCGCGTGAACTTCTTTAACGACGGTGGCCTTGGTGAGTTTGGCTTCGCGGACCGCAGGAAAGAACTCGGCGAGTTCGCGCAATGCGAGGTCGATGATTTCCTGGCGCGACTTGTCGACGATGGACTTCGAAGCGCTGACGACTAGTTCGAGGTAGCTGCCGGTTTCGCCGGCTTCTCGACGGGTGTTGAGGATTTTCGACTTCTGAAACATCCACTGGATGGTGCGCTCGAGCAGCACGGCGTGTTCCAGCCGAGTAACCTCCCGGTCGAACCAGAGATGGATGCCGGTGATCGGAATCGAGCCAAAGTGTGCGGCCTGTTCGCGCAGAGGCTGCATGGCAGGCGTGTCGGGCAGCAGCTTCTCAACCACGTTGAAGGGCGTGGCGAGAATTGCGTAGTCGGTTTGCGTCGTTTCACCGCCGACGGAAATTTGCACACCGTCGCCGAAGCTTGAATGTTCTCGACCGACGCGCGCAGATGAACGTGGCCGCCGCGGGATTCGATGTAGGAAGCCGCAACGCCGTAAAGATCGGAGAGCGGCACCGCAGGCAGGCCCATGCGTCCGGCTTCGGCGGACTTGAGAAACGAATCGCGAAAGACCAGCGCGGCGTAGCGAACGGAGACCTGGTCGAGATCGTCATTGAGAGCGCTGATCAAAACGGGAGCCCAGAAGCGGTCGATCGATTGCTTGGTTTGACCGTGGCGCAGCAGCCACGACTGGAACTCCTCGTTGGTGTCGGATGGCAGCGACGGCATGAGCGCCAGCAGCGCGCGCGAAATTGCCAGCTTGTCTTTCAGGTCGAGCACCGACGAGGCAAGGAAGGACAGGCTGGTGTGCATCGGCGCAGGCAGTGCGCTGGGGCGAAGTACCGACGACTTCCCTCCCGGCAAGATGAAAGTAATTTCGTCGTACCAGCGAATCTGGTTTTCGACGCCGAGACGACGATAGAGATCGATGAGATTAGTACAGCAACCGAGCAGCACGTGCTGGCAGTTGTCGACGACTTCGCCGGTCGCAGGAAGTTCGTAGGATGACGCGCGGCCTCCGAGGTAGGGGCGGCGCTCGAATAACTCGACACGATAGCCTGCGTCGGCGAGCGCGCAACCGGCGGAGAGGCCGGCCAATCCGCCGCCGATGATCGCCACGCTCGGCTTGTTGATGGGATTGGCGGCGTTCATGTGCAGCCGTCGGAGAAACCCTTTCGCCAGGATGCCGACTTTCTCCGCTGTACTGAGCCTCACTTTTTCGGTGAACACGTCGTAATTGCGCTCAGCGATGCGGTCGAGAAGACGATGGTAAATCTGCACCAGCGTCCAGAGCGCGGGCTGGCTGTCGTCATCGATGAGCGGCATCAATTCCTCGGCGGCACGATAGAGTTCGCGAGCGCGCTGCGCTTCGAATTCGAGCACGGGGCGGAAGAGACTCACAGCATCGCCATTTGTGAGTGCTTTGGCTTCGACATTAAAGCGCCGGAGATCTTCAGCCGGAATATATACCCGACCGAGCTGGCTGTCTTCCTTTACGTCGCGAATGATGTTCGTCAACTGAAACGCCACACCCGTCTGCTCGGCGAGGTTCTCGGCCTTGGGATCGCGGTAGCCAAAGATGCGTATGCAGACCAACCCCACGACTGAGGCGACGTGGTAGCAGTAGTCGTAAAGCTCGTCGAAGGTTTCGTAATGCAAGCGGCCGCCGGAGGCGCAATCGTTTGGTGCAGACGGCAGGTCCATCGCCGTGCCCTGTACCAGCTTTTCCAGCCATTCGAATGGGATGTTGAAGGTCTTCTGCGTATCGGCCAGCGCCATGAAGACAGCGTCGTCGGTCCGCTCTCCGTCGATGACGCGGCGCAGCCCTTCGATCCATGCCGCCAGCTTCTCTCGCCGCTGCCCAGCGGGGACAGACGGGTCGTCAGAGATGTCGTCGGCGCGACGCATGAAGGCGTAGACGGCACAGAGAGCGTTGCGCTTGGGCGAAGGCAATACCAGGAAGCCGTAATAGAAGTTCTTAGCCGCCGAGCGTGCGATGTGACGGCATACGCTGTAGGCCGCCCGCAATTGGAGCGGGTGCTCGCTCACAAGAGATTTCCCAGGGCCGCGCGAGCCAACAGCAGTACCTTGCGCCGCTTGGAGATAACAGGACGCGACGTGAGCACGTCGTAACCCTGGCGTTCGATGGCGCGCAGAATCGCCAGTCCGCCGCGGCTGAACAGCTCGATGTCGCGCGCCAAGCGGCGGTCCACCTTCTTTGCCAGCGGCAACCCACGCTGAAACCAGTCTCGCGCACGATCCACTTCGAACTTCATCATGGCGAGAAACTCGGGCGTGGCGCGCTTCTCCGCCAACTGCTGCTCGGTGACGCCAAACTTGGCGAAGTCCTCCAGAGGAATGTATATCCGGCCTTTTTCGAAGTCGGGGCCAACGTCCTGCCAGAAGTTGGCAAGCTGAAGAGCAGTGCATGTGTGATCCGCAAGCTTCTGCCGCTCATCATCACTGTAGCCGCACAGGTAGAGCACCAAATGGCCCACGGGATTTGCCGAGTACTGGCAGTAGCCCAGCAGATCGGCAAAGCGGGGATAGTGGGTGACGATCTGGTCCTGACGGAAAGCCTGCAAGAGGTCGGAAAACTCGCGCTGCGGGATGTCGAACTGCCGCACCGTTTCCCGTAGAGCGACAAACACGGGATGCCGCGGCTCACCGCTATAACACTGCCTCAGCTCGGCTTCCCACTGGTCCAGTAGCAACAGCGACTGCTGCTTGTCGCCGACCTCGTCACCGAGGTCATCCGAGATCCGGCAATACGCATACACGTTATAGAAGTGCTGATGCAGGTGCTTGGGAAGAAACCAGGTGACGACGGGAAAATTTTCGTAGTGCGACGTCGCCAACCGGACGCAATACTGCTGCGCTTCCTGCAAGGTTGGCGGCGTCTCAGGAATGGCGTATTCCGGCGGCAGCGCGCTCCAGCCGGTAGCGGTAGCGCCTGGCTGCGTGGCCAGTATCCGGTTGTCAGTCGGTGCCGAGGACATGGAATGAGTGAACCGGGCTCACTGGCCCGGAATAATCGCCGTCTTGATGTCGCCGTTGCGATTCAGCATGTGACGCAGTACGTGCTGCAGCCGCGACAGGGGCGCCTCTCCCGTGATGTAGTCGGTGGCCTTGATCTTCTTTTCGGAGATCAACGCGAAAGCTTTGCGAACCGTCTCCGGAGTGTGATGAAAGGTCGCTTTGAGCGTGAGTTCGTTGTAATGCAAGCGCTGAGTATCGAGGGCAACTTTGGTACCGTTGGCGCATCCGCCGAACAAGTTGACCGTGCCTCCCTTGCGGACCATGTCGATCGACCACTCCCATGCCTCCGGACGTCCTACGGCCTCGATCACGACGTCGCAACCGCGGTTGTCGGTCGTCAAACGGCGCACGGCCTTGACGGGATCGTCCACTTTGTCGATCTGTACCGCATGGTCAGCCCCGGCGCGGAGTGCAGCACTCACCTGGGAGTCGCGCTTGACTACGGAAATCACGTTACAGCCGGAGAGTTTTGCCACCTGGACGAACATCAGCCCGATGGGCCCGGCGCCGATCACTGCGACCGAATCGCCGATCTCCATCTTGGTTTCGTGCAGGCCGCGCAGTACGCATGCAAGCGGCTCCGTGATGGCAGCTTCTTCGTAAGTCACATGCTTGGGAATCGCCAGCATGTTGGTTTCAACGATGCGTTTCGGAATATGAATGTATTCGGCGTATGCGCCGTTGTTGAAGAGCAGGTCTTCGCAGAGGTTTTCCTGGTGCTTGGAGCAATAAAAGCACATGCCACAGGGCGCAGAGTTCAGCGCCACCACACGCATGCCCTTCTTGAATCCCTTTACGTTCGGGCCCACCTCTTCGATGACACCCGCCAATTCATGGCCAAACAGCGCCGGAGGCACGATCATGCGGGCGTGATAGCCCCGCTGGTACACCTTGAGATCCGTTCCGCAGGTGAGGGCCACCTGCACTTTGACCAGCACTTCGCCTTCGCCCAGCTTCGGGATCGGAACCTGCTCGATCTTTACGTCCTCTTTGCCATAGAGGACCGCCGCTGTCATGTTTCCGTTCACGCTAGGAGTCCTTCCATAAGCTGCCCGGCTGAATAACCACTTTCATCGAGTCCGGTTTGGGATGGGCAGCCAAATGCAGCGCGCCGATTGAGTCGGAAAGCGGAAACCGATGGCTGATCAGTTGTGTCAAGTCCATCTCCCCACCCAGCACAAATCGTGCTGACTCTTCCTGCAAATCGACCGATGCGCTATATGAGCCCAAAAGACTCTTTTCGTCTACGCAAACACTGGCGGGGTCAATCATCGCTTCCCCATGCTGCGTCTGCGCAAATAACAAAACACGCCCGCCTGGACGGGTCGCCTCCATAGCAGGTCGAATAAGGCCATTTCCTGCTACAGCGAGTATGACGGCGTCAGCCCCTCGGCCTTCCGTCTTTTCCTTGGTTGTCTGGACAGTGTCGGAGCTCGAGGCGTCAATGTTCTCGTTCAGACCGAACGTCTGAGCAATTGTAAGCCTT
Organism: uncultured Acidobacteriaceae bacterium; assembly: GCA_963814165.1. Taxonomy (GTDB): domain Bacteria; phylum Acidobacteriota; class Terriglobia; order Terriglobales; family Acidobacteriaceae; genus DASRAA01. The sequence continues at coordinate 423,698 of CAWFBW010000007.1, forward strand.
TGCGGAAACAAATCGGAAGTGATTACTTTCACCCCGCACCTTCGCGCCAATACCGACAAAATAATGCCAATAGGCCCCTGACCGATCACTAGGACAGTTTCGCCTTCGTTAAGTCTCAGGGTCTCAATTCCCTTCATGCATGTGTTCACTGGCTCGATGAATGAGGCCTGTTCGAACGAGACGCCATCGGGAATCCGTACAACTCCGCCGCGGCTAACGATCCAGTCCATCACCCGCACGTACTCGGCAAAGCCGCCGCCACTCGGTTCGTAACCCGCCGTGGCACCCACCTTCTTGTAAGTCGGGCACTGGGCGAAAACTTTGTGTTTGCAGTAATAACAGTCTCGACAGGGGATGTGATGGAAAACCATCACGCGGTCGCCGAGCTTGTACTGGTCAACACCGGCTCCAGTCGCCACCACAACTCCAGTGGTTTCGTGGCCAAAAATACGAGGGGCCGAGTGCGATCCGGTGGAGATCTTTTTGAGGTCGGTGCCGCAGATACCGCAGGTGTGGACGCGAATCAGGATCTCGCCAGGTCCGATGCTGGGAACGGGGACTTCCTCGAGACGAACGTCATTGACGCTCCGATAGACAGCAGCCCGCATTGTGGGAGGTATCGACACCTTCCCGAGTACCGCACCGGTTTGTGTGGCAACTGACATGCTTTCTTATCTATGCCCCGACCCTGGATTCTTTGGAAACTCGCGACCACCGCTCTATTAGATGTGGTAACGCCTCGCTCAGCTTCAACGCTGCGATTCGACTATTCGCATTCAGTTGGCGAACAGTGCGCCACCATCCTGGATGCACCGCCAAAAATGCAATAAACCGCAAGGTACTGAACTTTCCGTCTTCATCCAAGTATCCGCCGACTGGCGGCATGCGAAAACTCAATTCGTCGGACACGGCCTTGAGCGCCACAAACTCGACGCAGTTGTTTAACGCCACCTGTGCCACTGCTGCAGCCTCCATGTCCACCACATCCGCATGCCATTTTGTGGCCAGTGCGCGTTTGGCAGCTTCGTCGCCGACAGTTGCGTAGGTGACAACGAGACCCGCGTCGCCGCATGCCGCAAACCGATCGCCGCTGCCAGCCTCGACTACCGCTTGCGCGCTGATAAGGTCGCCCACCTTGCACCGCTCGGTCAACGCACCGGCCAGCCCTGCCGAGATCAACACCGACGGCGAGTAACTCTTTATCACCGCCTGCGCAGCTCGACGTGCCGCCTTCTGGCCAACTCCACTGGCGACAACTACCGCAGCCTCAAGCTCGAAACAGTCCATGCCGCTCAGGCTGACCTTGCGAGCGCCCCGCACGAGAGCTTCGACCTCGCGCGCCATCGCCACCACGATTCCGACTGCCTTATGGGGCATAGCCGTTTGCCCTGAACCACTCAACCGCTCGCTGCAAGGCACCGTCCACTGGCCCGGGATTCCATCCCAATGTACGCTCGGCCTTGGCGCTCGTCACAAACATCTTCTTGCGTCCCATGCGCACTGAATCCAAAGTCACGCGAGGTTCGCGTCCGCGGATTTTACCGGTGACCAAGGTGTCCACGACGCCCGTCGCATATGCTACGGCGTAAGGCAACTTGATGCTCGGCGACGGCAGGCCCGTGATGGCCGCCAGCTTGTCGAGAATCTGTTTCAGCGTCAGGTTCTCGCCGCCGAGGATGTAGCGCTCACCAGGGACCGCTTTCTCCATCGCCAGCAGATGACCCTGCGCGCAATCGGTGACGTCCACGAGGTTTAATCCCGTCTCCACATAGGCTGGAAACTTGCGTTTCAGAAAATCCACCACGATCTGCCCAGTCGGCGTCGGCTTGATGTCACGCTCGCCGATGGGAGTCGTGGGATTCACCAGCACCACATCCTGCCCCGCGCGCGCTGCTTCCAGCACCAACTGCTCGGCCATGAACTTGCTTCGCTTGTAATCGCCGATCATGTTCGCCAAGCTAACTGGAGAACTCTCGTCTGTCATGTGGCCATTGTTGCCAAATCCCATGGTGGCAACGCTACTGGTGTAAACAACCCGCCGCACGCCCGATTCTCTCGCCGCCCGCAAAATGTTGCGGGTGCCATCAACATTCGATTGATAGAGCTCCTGCCCGTTAACCGCCCACAGACGATAGTCGGCGGCTACGTGAAACACCACCTCGCAGCCCGCCATTCCGCGTTTGAGAGACTCGATATCGCGCAAGTCGCCAATCACGCGCTCGGCAGGCAACTCCGCGATGTTGTCGATCCTGCTGGTCGAGCGGGTCAGCAGGCGCAAATCGGCGCCGTCGGCGAGTAGGTGACGCGCTACGTGGCTTCCCAGGAAGCCGGTTGCGCCTGTGACGAATATTTTCATCCGAATACGAATGACGACAAGCACGCCCTCTGCAAAGTCAGTCCAGTTGCTCTTCGGTGTCTCTGTCCCTAGCTGCTCCGCCGTTCGATACGAGCAGTCCTCAACTGTTCTTCGTGTGACCCGGCTGTCGCTTTCGTGTAAGACGCCAGTGCAATCAACGGGAAATACTGACAGTACATGTAGTACATAAGGTAGAAGACGCGCGGGAAGCCGGTTCCGGTGTACCACTGTTCTTCCCAAGATCCGTCACGCCGTTGCGTTTTTAACAAGTACGCAATGCCGCGTTCTACTGAATCGCTGCGCAAGTCGTTTGCCGCCAGCAAGCCCATGACGGCCCACGCGGTCTGCGAAGGCGTGCTCGGGCCCACGCCCTTGATGTTCGGATCGTCGTAAGAGCCGCAAGTTTCGCCCCATCCGCCATCTGGGTTCTGCATCATGCGGAGCCACTCCGCTGCGTTTTGCACGCAAGGCTCGTGGTGATCCATGCCGATGGCCTCGAGTCCGCGCAACACGAGCATGGTGCCGTAGATGTAATTCACGCCCCAGCGGCCGAACCAGGAACCGTCCTGCTCTTGTTCGCGCTTGATGAACTCGACTGCACGTTTCACCGGCTTGTCCTTCATCGAGTAGCCGTAGGTGGCCAAGCACTCCAGCACGCGACCGGTGATGTCAACCGTCGCCGGATCGAGCATGGCGTTGTGGTCGGCAAATGGAATCTGCTGGAACACCATGCGGTCGTTGTCTTTGTCGAATGACGCCCAGCCGCCGTTCTTGCATTGCATCGAAAGAATCCAGTCAATGGCGCGCTGGACGGACTTGTCGTGGTAGCTCTCGTTGGTTGTCTTGACCCTACTCAGGGCAAGCAGAACCATTGCAGAATCATCGACATCCGGGTAAAACTCATTGTTAAACTCGAAGTACCAGCCGGCCGGGGCAGCACCCCGGTTCTTCACGTACCAATCACCGCGCCGCGTCACCTGTTTCTTCAGCATCCACTCGGAAGGCTGCACCAAGCGGTAGTCGGTTGGGGAGATTCCACCTTCAGCGAGAGCGAAGATGGCATAGGCCGTGTCCCACACCGGCGACATGCACGGCTGCATGCGGAAAGTCGTCTCTTCCTCGATGCCGAGCTTTTCGAATTCGTCCATCGCCCGGATGACCTGCGGATCGTCCAGCGAATATCCAAGGCAACGCATAGCGATGATCGAATTCATGATGCTGGGATAGATCGCACCCAGACCATCACTCATTTCCATACGCTCGAGCATCCACTGCTCCGCCTTTTTGATAGCGACCGTGCGCAGCGGGCGGATGTGAACCTTCTCGAGGAAATGCACCATGCGGTCCAGAACGAGGAAGAAGTTTCTCCAGCTCACCGGCTTCTTCGCCCACTTCAGGCGAAGGTTGGCCTTGCTGCGGCCACCGACGAATAGCTCTTCAATTCCCTGCTCGTCAGGAATCTTCTTAAACGGCTTCTTCGCGTAGGCAATCGACAGCGGCACCAGGATAGCGCGCGACCACGACGAAATTTCGTAGATGTTGAACCAGAACCAGTTCGGAAAAAGAACGATCTCGGGAGGGATCGCCGGCACCGCGTCATAGTCGTATTGGCCGAGGAAACAGAGGTAAATCTTGGTGAAGGTGTTGACCTCGGTCACACCACCCATCGCCAAGATGCGTTCGCGCGCCTTAGCTAATGCCGGATGATCAGGGCTGTACCCCGCCATCTTTAGCGCAAAGTACGCCTTCACGGATGCGCTGATGTTCGACGGCCCCCCGTTGAAGATGGGCCAGCCACCGTCGGCGTTCTGGTGCGACAGAATTTCGTTGGCACACTTCTGCGTACGCTCGGCATTCTCGGTGCCCAGCAAACGGTGGAGCAGAATGTAGTCGGATTCAAGGGTGGTATCGGCGCCCAGTTCTCCGCACCAATACCCTTCCTCCGGATGTTGGAGAGAGAACAGGTATTTGCGAGAGGCGTCGATCGCGGCGGCGACCCGGGCTTTCACATCGTCTAACTTCCCGAACCGCATTTCACCGGGATTGGGGGGTAACGCTTCTTCCATTCGTGTTTCTTACTCCGCCAGGGCCGGTGCGGCCCCGATTGCTTCCACAATTTCCGGAGGCAAGCCGAAGCGCACATTCTCCGGCATCACTTCCACCTCCTGCAGATTGGTGAATCCCTGCTCCTGCAAGTACGTGACGGCTTCCTGCACCAGGATCTCGGGCGCCGAAGCACCGGCCGTCAGCGCAACTGTCTTGACGCCTTCCAGCCATTCCGGCTTGATCGAGCGATAGTTCTCGATGAGATGCGAGTTCGTGCCCATGTTGCGGGCGACTTCCACCAGGCGATTGGAATTGGAACTATTGTCGGAGCCCACCACCAACAGCAGGTCACACTCATTGGCGACGTCTTTCACCGCAGTCTGGCGGTTCTCCGTCGCGTAGCAGATATCCTGCGCGTGCGGGCCCTGGATATTGGGGAACTTCTTGCGCAACGCCGCGATCACGTGGGTAGTTTCATCGAGGCTCAGCGTCGTCTGCGTGAGATAGGCGATGCGACCGGGATCGGGGACATGCAGATTCTCGATGTCCGCAGGCTCGTCCACTACCTGGGTCACTGCCGGAGCCTCGCCCAACGTGCCGATTACCTCATCGTGGTCGTGGTGGCCAATGAGAACGAGCGAGTAGCCCTCGCGTGCGAACTTCACCGCCTCGACATGTACCTTGGTCACCAGAGGGCAGGTGGCGTCGATCACCCGCAGTTCGCGCAACTTGCTGGCTTCCCGCACTTCCGGGGCCACTCCGTGCGCACTGTAAATGACGCGTTCACCGGCCGGAACTTCCTCGACGCTATCGACAAATATCGCTCCTTTGGCCGTCAGTTCGTCCACCACGTAGCGGTTGTGAACAATCTCCTTGCGCACGTAGATGGGCGCGCCGAAGGTTTCCAGAGCGATGCGAACGATATCGATGGCGCGAACCACCCCGGCACAGAAGCCACGAGGCTTGAGCAGAAGCAGAGTCTTGGCGTCAGTCTGAGTCATGAAGTCCTTGACATAGAGATACGGGTATTAACCCGCAGATTCCCACACTTACTCTATTTTAACAGCCTCAGAACCACCAACATAACGTCAAGAAACGGCGAGATTTAGCAGTCTGCGGCAGTTTTTTGGCAGTCAACGGGGCCCCCTGCCGGAGCGACTGATTCGCGACCGAGTACAATCCTTAGCGAGGACCCTGCCCAATGACCGGCCATGATCTCGCAAGTATGTATGAATTCAGTTACTTCGCCATCAACCGCAATCTCAACGAGTTGACCCACGAAGACAGCGTTTTTATCCCTGAACCGTCGGGCAACTGCATCAATTGGGTGCTCGGTCACATTATTTCTGCCCGTGGCATGATGCTGCTTCTGACCGGCGCCGGAGCCCCGATTTTCAGTGCTGAGGAAGCGGCCGTGTTCCAGCGCGGCTCTTCGGCCATGAAATCGGGCAACGAGGGGATTGAGCTCTCCCGGCTGAAATCTGCGTTAGAGGAGTCCCAAAAGAAGCTCGTTCCGGCACTGCAGGCACTGAGCGACGAAGCCTTGGCTGCCGACGTGCCCGAGAAGTTCAAGCGGCCGCCGTTGACCGGCTCGGTGGGCGATGCGCTGGCCCGGCTCTGTTACCACGAGGGCTACCACAACGGGCAGATCGGGATCCTTCGCCGTCTAGCCGGCAAAGAAGGCGCGATCAAGTAGCAAATTCTGCCCGACACCCACGATGATCTCCATCGCAGAAATCAGGCGTCGCCGACTATCGTGACTGCCTTGCGCGAAGCGGGTGCTACCCTAATTGCTAATCGCTAGTTGCTAGTTGCTTCATCCATGATCCTCGACGCTCTCCACAAGATCGCCAACCACGGCTCCTCGCTCACCCGCGACGAAGCTCGTGAAGTCATGGCCGAGGTTCTGCGCGGCGAGAGCTACCGACGTCCAGATCGGTGCTCTGCTGGTTGCCCTCCACATGAAGGGTGAGACCGTGGAAGAAATCGTCGGATTCGCGCAGGCCATTCGCGCCGCAGCCACGCCACTGGTCACGGAAGAAGGCGATGCCGTCTACGTCAGCGGTACCGGCCGCGAGGCCCTGGTGGACACCTGCGGTACCGGAGGAGACACGTCCGGCACCTTCAATATCTCCACCGCCGTCGCCTTCGTTACTGCCGGAGCGGGCGTGCGTGTGGCCAAGCACGGCAACCGCAGCATCAGCTCCAAGTGTGGCTCCGCTGACGTGATGGAAGCGCTCGGCGTGAATATCAACCTGCCACCGTCGAAACTCGCGGCCTGCCTGCGCGAGACCGGCATTGCGTTTCTCTTCGCGCCGGCCATGCATTCGGCGATGAAATACGTGCAACCCGCTCGCCGCGAGTTGCGCCTGCGTACGGTCTTCAACCTGCTCGGCCCGCTGACCAATCCCGCGCACGCATCGGCACAGGTTGTCGGCGTGTATTCCGCCGACCTGGTCGAAAAACTTGCCGAAGCGCTCAGCGAACTCGGACTGCGCCGCGCACTAGTCGTCCACGGACGCGACGGGCTCGACGAGATCACCATCAACGGCCCCACCAAGATCGCCGAAGTCCGCGATGGCCGGGTGCGAACCTACGAAGTCACGCCTGAAGAGTTCGGGCTGAAATCAGCGCCCCTCGACTCTATCGCCGGAGGCGACGACGCGCAGCAAAACGCTGCCATCATTCGCGCCGTGCTCGATGGCGAGCGCTCGCCGCGTCGCGATGTGGTAGTGCTCAATGCCGCCGCTGCGTTGGTGGCCGCCGCCCACGCCGACCACATCGCCGAAGCCATCCCGCTGGCCGCCTACGCCATCGATTGCGGACATGCCCGCCAACGCTTGCAGTTGCTGGTGGAATTCACCAACCGCCAATCGTAAGATTCAGACTCGGATTGTCGTAAGGAGAACGACAGAATGAAAACTGCGCGCATCGCTGATAATGCTGGCTGCCATCGTGATGTTTCTGGCCGGCGTTGCCCACACGCTGGGCTACAGGCTCTTCGTCCCCATACTGCTCAAAAGCGATCTTCCATCGCCACATCGTGGCCGCAATCCGGGGAGTTTGGCTCATCTACTCGGCACATCTCATCTTGCTAAGCGTCGTAATCGCATGGGTCAGCCGCTTGCCCGGAACCCGGTCGCTGTTGCTTTTCCTGGCGCTTTTCCCGATTTCCGACGCCGTTTTCATGCTGATCTTTGTCGGCCCATTCTCGGCCTTTACATGGTCTCGACCGCGGCTGTGCTGCTCCTGGCGGGAGCATGGCTACTCCCACATGGCGAGCCTCGATAGTGCCGGTAGCCCGCAACAATAAAGCAGCGCACCTTTGCGATGCGCTGCTCTTGTCCAACGTTTTGTCCCGAACTTACTTGGTAGTGTCAACCACCGGGATGTTGGCCGCCAACTGCAGGTTGATCAGCAGATCCAACCGGCGGTCGATCTGGTACCACAACGCAGTCTTCTTGGCCGAGATGACCTTTTCGAACATCGGCACATACTTCATGCGCATGGCCGTGAACTGTTGGTCGATGGCTGCCGCCCTCTTCATAAAGTCATTCGCCTGGGCATCGGTAATGGTGTTGTAGCTCGCTGCGTATTCCTTAATCAGCGCAACGCGGGTATCGCCGATCTTGGCAACTTCCGCCGAATACTGGTCATAGACGGGCCAGAACTTGGTGGCTTCGTCGGCGGTCAGGTTCATGTTCGCCGCCACGATTTCCTTCTTCGACGAGCGCACGTCCGAGCGCAGCAACTGGATGTCCTGGTCGAGGCTTGCCTGGGGCGTCGCACTTGCGGCCGGTGCGGCCTGGGCGAACATCGGTACGCTGGCCAGCGTCATCGCACCAACCACAGCTAGAACTACTAAGGTCTTCTGTTTCAACATTCGGTTCTCCTTGGATTTCTGCGGATTCGCAGTTTGAATCTCTTAAATTGCGGAATTACCTCTGGGTCCCCGTCTTCTCCAGCGCCATCCAGCCCAATCGCCATGGACTGCGCACCACGCTCGCTCCGTCCGAATCCATCGTCCGCGCTAGAAAGGAGACGATCCAAGTCAGGAAGAGATGGATTGCCTGACTATTATAACCAATGCGACCGCCAGCCTACGGCTGTGGCTGGGTCTGGTCGGGCGGAAACTGGGTGCCCGGCGTAATTTGCTGGTTCTGCTGCTGGTTTTGCTGGCCGAAACCGCCCGGCTGTTGCTGCCCCAATCCACCGGGCTGTTGCCCAAACCCACTCTGGTTGGATTGATTTAGCTGTCCCGCCGGCGTGCCGAACTGCCCCCCAGTCATCATTGGCCGTTATACGGACCCCTCAGCAGCATGTTCTGCCGGTCGAGCATGGGGCTGTAGATGAACACCCACTCGTCGTATTTCTTCTTCTTGTTATAAACCCGGATGGTGGGCTCCTTGCTCTTACTGGCGACGCCAACGATCGCTCCGCCGCCGAAGGTCTGGCCCCCCACTCCGGTGTTGCCGAAGATGGTGTTGTTGCTGCCAGTCTGGGACGATGCACCCTGGTTTGGAGTTTGCCCCGCGGCAGCGTTGCTGCCCTGTGAGGGATTCGATCCGAGTGTGAAGCCCGTTTGTCCCGCCGCGCCCCCACTGCCACCAGCGGCGAACGGAGACGTTCCGCTCGCCTGTTGTGCCGCCGCGGCGGCTACCTGGTTGCGGACTGCCCCGCCAGGAATGCTGCCTGTTGCTGCGGGGACAACTGCGCCCCCGCCGGGGCCGTGCTCGCTCCCTGGTCACTACCAGTCGCACCTGTCGCGCCTGTCGCCGTGGAATTCTGCGGATTCAATCCCTGCAGTCCGCCCTGAACCCCAGGTTGCAAGCCCTGCACACCCAATCCACCAGCCCCGACCAGCGTTTGGATGTCTCCGTAATGCAGCAGCTTCCACTGCCCGTCTTTCACCAGCGGGTCCTTAAATCGCCTGCGCAGAAAGCGGAGCTGGTTGGTGTTCTCCAACTGCTCGAGGTTGGCAGGATAGCGCCCGAACTTCTTGTAGTACTTCTTAATCGCCCGCTCATACTCCGTACCGCGATGGATCATCTCTTCTTCGCGGTCGCGCTTGGCCTGCTGGACGAACGCCGGCGCAATCGCCATCGCCGTAATCACCATCATCGCCATGAGGAACAGCACCGCCAGCAGCATGGCGCCGCGGTCGCGGCGGCGACGAAATGGCAATGTGGCGCGCTCCTGAGACCGCAGCCTCGTTCTTGTCTCTTATTTGGATGGATTCTGCCTGCTGCATACTGCTCGATTGCCGCGCTAGCTTGCCGTCAGCGGAAGCGTCTGGCGATTATTGTTGAGCACGTCCTCGACCTCGATCGAGTTCGGTCCGATCTTCAGGATCTTGTACCGCCGGTCGACGATCTGCCCTTCCTTGGCGATAAAAATGTCGTCGCCCTTGGAAAGGAACACCTGCTTCGGTCCGCTCTTGTTGCCGCTGAATCCATAGAACTTCAATGGAATCGGCGGTGGCGGAGGCGGCTTCGTTGGCCCGGGGTCGATCACCGGCTTAATGGTATCGGGAATCTTTTCAGGCTCCGGCTGGTTCTGAAAAATGTCCCGCCCCGAGCCTTTGTAGCTCACGTCTTCACTCGACTTCAACAAATCCAGCCGCAGCGTCGGATCCAGCGATTGCGCCAGCAATACCGGCCCCTTCTTCGCCCCCGGCTTCGCAGGCTGCGTTGCCGCAGGCAGCGCAGCGCCTGTCGCGGCCGGCGCTGGCGCGACTTCGTCGCCGGGACGCAGCCAGGTATACAGCGCGAACGCCGCTACCACCATCAGCCCGGCGGCAATCGCCGTCTTTTTCTTGTTTTCCAGGCCCAGCTTCACGATGTCGCTGCCCCGCTGCGCAAATACGTTTCCAACTTGAGTTGCAGCCGCACGTTGCCCTGCTGCTCGCCCAAGCGTCACGCCATCAATCAGGAAGAAACTCTTGTCGCGCTCCAGCGCATTAATGAACTTCACTTCCTGCAGGTAACTGCCTGACAGCGACAATTCAATATTCGAGCTTGCGCAGGCCTTCCACCGGAGCGTCCTTGTCGTCGTACTTTACCGCGGCAATCTGCACTCCGTTGGCCGCCGCCAGCTTGCCCAACTCTTCGGAAACCGCGGAGTATTGCGCCGGGAAGCGTTCCTTGTAGAAAGTCGCCAATGTCGGTGGAAGCCTGTTTCAGTTTGCCGTCCATCCCGCGCGCCGGAAGCACCTCCTTCCGCTTCGCCGCCAGTTGAACTTTCAGGCCTTCCAGGTCGCGCTGCCGCGCCTCGCGCGAGCGCCCCAGCGGCGACAGCAGGTACCCGACACAGGCCAGGTCAATCACCACCAGCCCAATCAGCACCGGCATCAGCATCTTGCGCACTTCGCGAATGCTCGCCATTAGCGCCCGCCTCCTGTGCGAAGGGCCGACGCCCATCGTATTGGCCGCGCTCTTGTTGCCCGCCTTCTTCGCCGGAGCCTCGTCCGGTGTGGCATCGCTGTCGTCGGCGAACGGCACGTACACCGCCGCAATTTCAAACTGGATATTTCCGCCACCGGGTCCAGCTGGCCCTTCTCCCAGCGCATTCTCCGCCACCACCTGCGGCGAACGGAAATGCGGCGACTCTTCCATGCGTTTGACCAGCTCCACCGCTTTTTCGCGCGACGGGGTCGCCACCACGACATGCAGTACCAACTGGTTCTCGCGGTTGAACTCCGGCTTCATCGACACCACGTGGATGTTCGCCGGCATCATCTTTTCCATCTGGGCGAATACCCGCGTCCACGACAGCGCCTTGCGTGCGAACAAATTGTTCAGAAAGGCGGACTGGTCGGCCACGTCGCGGTTCTGCGGCTGGTTCAGGATCGTCTGCGCCTGCGCTCTTTCGTCATCGAGCGACGCAATCTCCTGCCGCGTCTGCGGCAATCTGCTGGTCCACATCGCGTGTCGTTCCGCGTTGGTGCAGGATGTACCCCAGCAGCCCCACCGTCACCAGGACCAGCGCTCCCAGCAGCATGGTCATGCGCCGCGCATACTCCCGCGCAGCTTCGTAGGGGTTCGACGCGAGATTGATATTGATCCGCATCAGGAAACCAAGGCCCCCGCCACTCCCGCCAGCGCCGAGCGCGCTACACTGCCCGCGCCTGCGCCCGCCAGGCTGCTCGAGATCAATTCCTCCACCCGGATGTTGCTGGTGCCGAACGCCGCCTGCAATGCTTGCGCCGACTGCACACCCGTCACCAGCACCCGGTCCACGGAAATTCCGTAGCGGTCTTCGAAATACACCAGCGAGGTGTTCACGTCATCCACCAGCGAGTCGCCCGTCACGGCCGTCCCGCCATTCTCCAGCGAGCGGTACAGCAGCAACTGGTTCTGGTCCACGATGGCGAACGTTGTTGTGCCCGGCTCAACCTTGATGACCATCGTGGGCCGCTCGCCGTCCACTACGCCCAGCGCCGCGATCATCGACGGCAGTACCGCGCCCGGATTGTAGCCCGCCTCGCGCACCACCGCCTCATACTCTTCCACCACGCTCCTCGGAGTTACCGCCGCCACCACTCGCACGCCGTTGTCCGCCACGTTCCGGTCGAACGATACCGCCGACGCTTCCACATCGAAAGGCAGCGACTTCTTCAGCCGGAAGCGCACCACGGAATCAGCGTCTTGCGGATTCTCCGGCAAAGTGTCGAAGTCCAGCAGCAGAATGCGGCTACTCGCATCCGGAATCACCAGCGTGATGTCGCGCGAACGTCCCGCCACCGGCGCCAAGGCATCGCGCAGCGCGGCAACCAGCGTCTCGCGTGCCGCCACGTTGGTCTGTTGCAGCCCCGGTGTGACGCTGCCTGGCGCCAGGTTCTGCGCGCTTACTGCCTCCAGCGACTGCGCACCCTCGCCCGCGCGCGCTGCCACCACGCGTTCGGCGGTCACCTCGCACGCCACCCTCGGCCTCGAACTGTTGTTCCTTGCCATTCTTACGTTTCGCCTTCTCGGTTTCAGACTGCGCGTAACAGAAAGGCTTTTCGCTTTTCGCTAACTGATTATCGCTATCTCGTCGTCTCGATGAACGTGACCTTGTTAATCTCTTTCAGCGTGGTCAATCCACGCTTCACTCTATCAAGTGCCGACTCGCGAAGGAAATGCATTCCTTCGTCCCGTGCCGCCCGCCGGATTTCGCTGCTCGGCCGCTTGGCCAGAATCATCTCGCGCACGTTGTCGGTGAGCTCCAGCAGCTCATGAATCGCAGTTCTTCCGCGGAACCCCGTTCCCGAGCACTCGATGCAGCCTTCTCCCTCGTAGAACGCAATCTTGCGCCACTCCTCGGGATCCAGGCCGCTCAATGCCAGCTCCTCGTCCGAATAGTGCACTTCCTTCTTGCAGAACTCGCAGATCAGCCTCACCAGCCGCTGGGCCAGGATGCAATTCAGCGAAGACACAAAGTTGTAAGCTTCCACGCCAATATTCAGGAAGCGGCCAATCACGTCCACCACGTTATTGGCGTGCACCGTGGTGAACACCAGGTGCCCGGTCAACGCCGCGTTGATGGCGATCTGCGCCGTCTCCGAGTCGCGAATTTCGCCCACCATGATCTTGTCGGGATCGTGCCGCAAGATCGATCGCAGCCCGCGCGCAAACGTCAGCCCTTTCTTCTCGTTCACCGGAATCTGCGTGATGCCCGCGATCTGGTATTCCACCGGGTCTTCGATGGTGACGAACTTCTCTTCGTCGCTTTTGACCTCGTTCAGCGCCGCGTACAGCGTAGTCGTCTTGCCCGAACCTGTCGGCCCCGTCACCAGCACCATTCCGTACGGCTCCTTGATATACCGGCGGAACTTGTGCAGGTCCTCATCGTTGAAACCCACCACGTCGAGCGTCAGCTTGTGGAACTTCTCGCTCATCGACTCCTTGTCGAGCACGCGCAACACCGCGTCCTCCCCGTGGATGGAGGGCATAATCGACACGCGAAAATCGATGGAACGCCCGTTGTAACGCACCCGGAAGCGGCCGTCCTGCGGCACGCGGCGCTCCGAAATGTCCAGCTCGCTCATCACCTTGATGCGCGAAATGATAGTCGAGTGATGCTCTTTCGCAATCGGCTGCATCGCCTGTTGCAGCACGCCGTCGATGCGGTACTTGATCACCACCGAATCGTCGCGCGTCTCGATGTGAATGTCACTTGCCCGCCGTTGCAACGCCGTAAAGATCGTTGTGTCCACCAGCCGGATGATGGGGCTGATGTCGCTCTCCGCCGTCAGCTTCTCGATGGAGATGGTTTCGTCCGCGTTATCGTCTTCGCGGATGACGTCCAGCGCGAAGTTCTCGCCCGCCTCTTCCAGCACGCGCTGCGACTGCTCGGTCTTCTTCAGCACGTCGCTGATCTGCGTCAGCGTCGCCACCTTGGTGACGATGCGCCGCCCCAGGTTCAGGCTGATCTCGTCGATCATCATTAACTGACTGGGATCGGCAATCGCAATTACCAGCCGCGCGTCCTGTGTCTCCTGCAACGGCACAAAGTTGTAGCGGAACATCAAATCAACTTTGATTTTGCGGAACAGTTCATGCTGGATATGGAAATTCTTCAGGTCCACGAACTCGCAGCGGTAGCGCCGCGCCATGTCCTGCGCCTGCGCCAACTCGTCGGCAACCGACACATTGCCATTCCCGCCGTTTACGAAGATCGACTTCTTTTCAGCCATTCAAGAACTGCCTCTCAGCCCAATCTGCTTCAAGCTTCTATCCACTACCCACTATCCACTGTCTTAATGAATCCCTCCTGCCCCCAAACTAAAGATCGGCAGGTATAGCGAGATCAGCACAAACGCCACCACTACGCCCATCACAATCAGTATTATCGGCTCAATCAGCGCCATCGCGGTGGCCAGCGCGTTGGTCACATCTTCTTCATAGAACTCAGCCACCGAGTTGAGCATCGCCGGCAGCGAACCCGTGGACTCGCCCACTTCGATCATCTCGACCGACATCTCGGGAAACACGGTCGATGACTCCAGGCTCTTCGCCAGCGGCTGGCCTTCCCGAACTTTCACCGCCGCGGCATCCACGCCGTGCGTAATCAGCCGGCTTTGCATCGACTCGCTCGCCGTCTCCAGCGCCGGAACCAGCGGCAATCCGCCTGACAGCAGCGTCGAGAGCATGCGCGAGAAGATCGCCACCTGGTACTTCAGCCAGATATCGCCCAGCAGCGGCACCTTTAGTTTGATGCGGTCCATCCGTGTCGCACCTGCATCGCTCTTCATCCACCGCCATATCAGGAACCCCGCACCCATCAGTGCCACCGCAACGTACGGTGCATAGCGCTGTGCATTCGTTCCGATCGACAGCATCACCATCGTCAGCGGCGGCAACGGCACTCCCAGCAGGTTGTACAGGTTGGCAAACTGCGGGACCACGAACGTGATCAGGAACGTCAGCATCACTATCAGCATCACCACCAGCAGCACCGGATATACCAGTGACGACACCAGCTTCTTGCGGAAACTCAGCGCCAGCCGCTGGAACGCGATGTAGCGCCCCATCACCTCTTCCAGGTTGCCCGATTTTTCGCCCGCCAGGATGGTGGTGGTGTAAACCTTGGGAAAGACCTTCTCTTCCGCGAACGACCCGGAGAGCAACTCGCCGCTTCGTACCCGGTCGCGCACATTGTGGAGTATGGTCCGAAAAAACGGGTTGCGCTGCCGCTTCATCAGCAACTCCAGCGACTGGATGATCGGCAGCCCGGCGTGGATCAGCGTCACGAACTGCTGATTGAAGATGACGAACTCGTCTTGCTTGATTTTGCGGCGGCGGGGCAGCCGAATGTCGGTTGCAAACACCCCTTTGGGTTTGACCCAGTAAACCAGGAACCCCTGTTGCGCGAAGCGCTCGCGCACTTCACCCTCCGAGTTCCCCAGTTCCATCTGCTCCATGATATGGCCGCGCTCGTCGGCCATCCGGATCATGTACTCGGCCATTAAAATGGTTCCCTCGGGCCCGACGACTGCGGCGCCCGCACATCGTAGTCTAACATTCTGCGCTGCTTCAATTTAGCCCTGCGGCGTGCGCATTCGCACTCTCCACCCCAAGAAACCCCAGGCTCATTGCTTATTGCCAAACCCTATCCACTTACCACTATCTATTAGTTCGTCAACTCCGTCCCCTGCACCACCTCCATGCCCTCGGGAGGCGTGAACTTGAACCGCTCGTCCGCTATTTGGACGTTCTCCTTCTGCTGAAGAAAGCGGAACTCCGTCACCGACCCGTCCATCTCTTCCACCACAATGCGCTGAATCAATCCATCGGGCGTGACCTCCAGCAGCGTATTCGATACGCGCTCCTGCATACCTTTGGGCACGCCTTGTAGCACGATGTCCCCTGCATTCAGCGGCCTGGCGTTCGTATCAATCGTCAGTCCGACGAACTCTTTCTCCAGCTTGGCCTTTCCCAGCAGGTACCGCAGCGGCGAGCGCAGGTCGTCAATTTCCTTCACCGGAGCCCGCCTCACCTGCCGTTCCCCGGGCACATAGAACCACGCCATCTTTCCGTCGGTGAGAAACATTTTCGGACGCGGCTCCGTATAGTCCCAGCGCATCCGCCCGGGCTTCTTCAGCTCCAGTGTGCCGCTCTCCGTCCGCTTCATTCCTGCGCCGGAATAGGTCTCGACAAACTGAGCCTGCAGCGTCTGGATGTGGTTATAGCGCTGGTCCACCTTCTCGGCAATCGCGTGCACATCCGTCTGCCCGGCAAGCTGCGCCACCGCAATGACTGTGAAAGTCAGACTGGAAACAAGGCGGACGGGAATCATGCGGCGCAACATACTTCACTAATTCTATTGGATATCGCAGGTACCAACCCATTGCGGGTCTCGTCGTCCGCCCGGCTTGGCGGGGCTATGGTTCCTCAAAAGTAAGCACCGGGCTTCTTGTCGAACCGGTTTGTGAACAAGACATGACAGCGGGCGTGTAAAATCTAAATTTAGACAGTATTGCTACGCTGAAAACAAGCACAAGGAAGACGACCATGCCCGCAACCAAAGAAGCTCCATCGAAGGCCAACAAACCCAGCACGCCGGCCGCCAAACTTGCCCCGCAACCCACCAAGACCCGCGAAGCGGTGACCCCCAGTTGGGTGGGTCGCGTCCCCCAACTCAAGCCGGGCCAGTACAAGGATGGCATGCCCATCCATTCGCCCGAGTACATCTGCTGCAAGCTCATTCTGCGGCCCAACAAGTTTCATTCGCGCGACAGCTTCTTCGAATTCGGCAAGGTCTTCAAGGAGCCCGCCAAAGAGTTTGGCGTCAAGTACACCACCGAAGGCTTCACCCAACAGCCCGTCAAGATCCGCGAAGTGCTGTTTATCGATACCGAAGACTTTCGCCTCTACAACAACGCTTTCATCCTCCGCCGCCGCATCCCTTACAAAGACGGTTTTCCCATCGGAGAACCAGAAATCGTCTTCAAGTACAGGGGTAACGATTTGCAGTCCGCGGCCGAAACCGACGTCCGGCCCAACATCCTCGGCGATCATCGCGTCAAGTTCAAGGTCCAGGCCCTGCCCCTCAAGGAGAAGCTCGGCGGCATCCGTCTGCTCTTCTCCCACAACGTCCAGTTCAACCGCGGCGCCATCGGGATTGGACGCGAAAATATCCGCGACATGGACGGATTGATTGACATGCTCCCGGCACTTGCCAAAGTCAGAAAGCACCCGAAAGAAAAACTCAACGTAGTCAGCAACACCATCGTCGAAGAGGTCCTGCAAGACATCGGAATGCTCGACTTCGGCGACGGCCTCACCTGCAAAGCCAACGTGGCCATCTGGCGTACCCGCGGCGAGCACCGCCCCCTTATCGGCGAGTTCGCCTACCAGTTCCGCTTCCAGGATCGCAGCAAACTCAGCAAGGACGCCCTGCGCCGCACCGAAGCTTTCTTTATTGGACTTCAGTACTCCGCCGAAGACTACATCAACCTGGGTGCCACCAAAACGGCGACGGTGTACCGTCTGCTGGGCAATCCACCCAACTCGCACGAATAACGATGCTCCTATCGTTGAGACAATAGGCCGAGTCGCTCGCTCAGCGCCTCGGCACTTCTGACGCTCAGCTTCATGAATTCGGGTCTGCGACGAAGATCGGCTACTCCAACGGCATCGCATTCCGCTCGTTCAACGTCAGAGTCTGCGTCCCCGGGGCCACTTCCACACGCACGTCCCACAGTAAATGTCCGTTGCCGTAGCGGGTCGAACCAAACACGTAGTACGTTCCCGGCGGCACAGCCGAGAACGCCGCCTTCCCCGCGGCGTCAAAGCTAACCGTGGCAATGCTCGCCGCTCCCATAGCGTTGAAGCCCTGCCGGCACAGGGGCGAGCCGGACTTGCATGCTTGCAGCCAGCCCGCAACCACTGACGTGCCGGCTGGCGGATGAAACCCCGCCTTCGTCAGCACTGTTGCAAAGTCTTCGCGGCTCAGACCAAACGTGTGCCCCACCAAAGCATTCTTCCCGCCCGCGGGAGTTGGCAACCCGCTCGCTAACGCCAGCACCGCGGAGGTGCCTGCTACCAGCGGACTCGTCGGCGCAGCGGCTGCCGCATTCGACGTTGCTGCCGCAGCCGCCGATGCGTGGATACTCCCCGCGCTCGTCGACGCCATGTTCGACGCCGCCCCTCCTGCCAGCGCCAGCGTCCCCAGGTTGCAACCGCCAATCCCGCCCGGGCCGACGAGCTGTCCTCCCGGAGCTATCTCCAGGGTTCCTGCACCTTCAATCCTCACGATGATCTGGCTCCCACTGGGTTCTACTGCATAGGCATGTTCGCTCGCACTCTGCCCGCACTTGATCTTCGCCGAGTCTTCGTCGAACTCAATTGACCCGCCCTGCCCCACAAACTCACCATTGACGCGCAACCCGGGAGTCACCTTGATCCTGGTTCCCGACCCCATTCCAAAAGTGCTCATAGCGTCATTTACGGCCGTTCCGGTAGTGAACGCCGTGCCAGTTGCCATCAGCGCACCCACCGTGCAGCGCACTGACTTCTGTTCGTAGATCGCTACCACGGCAGTCCCGTAGGCCGCCGGATTGGCCGCGTCGTATACCGGCGCCGTTTTCGTCCCAACCTGCACCGGGCCCGACACCGTCATCGGACCCTGCCCCGCCAGCTTTCCATCCGGACGAAGCGTCAGCGCAATCGCCTTCGGCTCATTCTCCATGGTCACCACTACCTGCGCCCCGTTCCTCTGCACCGTGTACTTCCGCTCCTGGAAAGTCAGGCCCCCACAATGCACGGTCGCCAACGCCGCACTGAAAGCCACTCCAAATCCCTCGCCTTTGTAGTTTCCATTCATAAGAAGACCCGTCGGAGCTCCCAAACCGCCCATCTTCAGCAGGCCCTTCGCGATGCTCTTCAACGAGCTCGCCATGTCGCCCGATGAACTCCCACCCGCGGCGGAATTCCCTCCGGCATTCATTTGGGGCGCGCCATAGATGTTGTTCTGCGGCTGCGCATTCGCCGTCAGTCGCGCCATTTCCTTGGCATGGCTCTTCTCCCAAAGCGCTCGAAAATTTGGCGAGAAAAATTGGTTGAGCAGTACTTGGGTGAAGTTCGGATCGATGTCGTACCCGCGCAACGCCCGAAACGTCTTGTCTTGAACGGTTGCTCGGAGCTGCTTGAAGGCTGCCATATACTCCGCCCGCAGCCGCTGCTCGTCCCCGGTTAGCGCATCGGTGTAACGACGTTCCAACTCCCACGCCATGTCCTCAATCATCTTGTTGAACTGCAGCAGCGCGCCTAACTGCCGCGCCACCGTGTCATCCGCATCCGAGCCCTTCACCTCGCGCAGCACGCGCTCCGGCGCAGGCATCTCGCTCAGATAAGCCGGGTGCAACGACTGGCCTTGCATAAAAGCAACGACTGAAGGCTTGTAATGTATTTGTCCGCCGGCTAAAGTTGGCGAACAAAGTACTATGGCGAGCCAGGTGTAGGTACCTATTATCTTCATCCCGTTTTCTCGGTTGGTAATGACTAGTTGGTAATGGGTGATAACCTCCGAAGCGGTTAGCCCCCTTTACACATCTTGGCCCAGAATCATATACCCGTTCGCTATAGGATTCTCGTAGACAGTGCCACTCCCTTGATCCGAGATTGCATTTTGCTCGCTTTGGGCACAGCGATACGATTCAAGCAAAACTTTCTGTATGAAAACAATGGTAGAAGGGCTAGACTGCACTAGCGCTTGAGCCGCCAGAACCGGAAGCACAGCCAAAACCTTCGTCCGCCTGTGCTCCAGCCTCGGTCGTGTGTTCGCCCGGAGAGGTTAGGTCGTCAGCAAAACGCCGGTTTATTTCGAGCGTTCGAATCGACGAACTTCAGGAGGACTCGTGAAGAAAACACTCTTGCTTTTGACTGCTGCGGTCCTGTGTTGTACCAGTATCGCCAGCGCTGACAATTTCATCACCTATGCCACCCGCGCGCAGCAGAACCCGACCGACTTCATTGATTGGACGCAACTCGGCCTCGACGTGACGATCACTCAAATGGGAATCCCTTCACCCTCGCCGGTTGTCACTTCTCTTGGGCATTCGGCGATGGTTGGCAACATCAATGGCGGCGACTTCCTCCGCGTCGATGCGGGACTAGGTTGGATTAACAGTCACTTCGCTCTCGGCCAATCACTGATTTGGACCGGCAATAGCCAAATTGTTGGTTCAGGAGGCCCGTTGAAAATCGCGCTTGCCACCCCTGTTGGCTCCGTCGGTTTCGGAATCGAGCCGAATTCTTTTGGCCCCTTTACCGTCAAAGTCGATCTTTATGATGTCGGCGCCAGCTTCATTGGCAGCGTATCGTTCAACGCAAACGAAACTGTATGCGGCAACAGCTGCTTTCAGGGCGATGAGTTTTTCGTTGGCATTGGCGATACCACCGGCGTGAACATCGGCGCTATCGTCATCAATAGCGATATCGGCGACCCATTTTTCGCCAATGACTTTGCGGTTGATAATCCTGGCTTCACGTACACCACCGCCGCCACTCCTGAGCCTGGCAGTCTCGTGTTACTGGGAACCGCTATAGCGGGACTGATTCGCGGACGACAACGGACGATGAAAGCTTAGATATTTTGGGAATCAAGAGGCCGGGATGTACTCCCACAACGGAACCTGTGGGCAAGCTCGGCCTCGTGAAGTCGCAGTCGACCACGCCCCAACAATCTGGAATAGGCGACGCCCGCCGGTAAGCTGAAAGCTAACTGAGACGAAGCTGGCCGGTTGGGCGGCCAACTACGTCCGTCCCCGGCCCTCTTTCGCCTTCAGCCGCGACTTCCACTCCGCCACTGTGGGGTCGATCACCCTGCGCGGCACCACCGTTGATAGCACCACCGACGTCGTCGTCATCCCGAACGGTGTCAGCTTGTTAATCAACTGCTCCAGGTGCTCCACGGACGCCACACAGACGCGCATGAGGAACGAGTCATTTCCCGTGCCTCGATAGCATTCCACCACCTCAGGCAGCGATTGCAGCAGGATCGCCAGCCGCGGCAGAATGTCCCCCACCACGCTCATGCGGATTACAGCAGTCACCGGCAAGCCAACAGCGCTGGGATCCACGGCAGCATGAAATCCGCGAATGACTCCTCGGTCCCTCAGCTTCTGGATGCGCTCGGCCACCGCCGGTGCGGAAAGCGATGTCTCTCGCGCCAGTTCCGCGGTCGAAACCCGTGCGTCGTCCTGAAGCGAAGTCAGGATCTTCCAATCAATCTTGTCGAGCGGTTTCTTCGGCTTCATTTTGGCCTCCGATTCGTAGGTATCTAGTGATGACAACCTTTTATTATATATATTAGGACAACAAGTACCTACGCTTATAAGTGGTTTCCAGCCCCTCGTCCCACTAGCCTGTTGATATACGTTCATACCACTCAGGAGCACTTCTAATGCCCGTTAAACAAAGAAGCTGGGCCGAGCCCTTCAAGATCAAGATGGTCGAAGCTGTAAAAATCACCACCCGCGAAGAGCGCGAGCGCGCTCTTGAAGACGCAGGCTACAACACTTTCCTGCTCAGGTCCGAAGACGTTTACATCGACCTGCTCACCGACTCCGGCACCTCCGCCATGAGCGACAAGCAGTGGGCCGCCATGATGGTCGGAGACGAAGCCTACGCCGGCAGTAAGAGCTTCTACCGCCTCGAAGCCGCCGTCCGCCACTACTACGGATACGAGTACGTCGTCCCCACCCACCAGGGTCGCGGCGCCGAGAACCTCGTCTCCAAAGTTCTCATCAAGCCCGGCGACGTCGTTCCCGGCAACATGTACTTCACCACCACACGTCTGCATCAGGAGCTCGCGGGCGGCACCTTCGTTGACGTCATCATTGACGAAGCGCACGACGCCAACAGCCTGCATCCTTTCAAGGGCGACGTCGATCTTCAGAAACTCGCCGAGGTCATCGAGAAGTACGGCGCCGCGCGCATTCCCTACGTCAGCGTCGCTGCCACCGTGAACATGGCCGGCGGACAGCCCATCTCCCTGGGCAACCTGCGGCAGGTGCGCACCCTATGCTCGCAGCACGGCATCCGCGTCATTCTCGACGCCGCCCGCGCCGTTGAGAACGCCTATTTCATCCAGCAACGCGAACCCGGCTACAGCGATCGCACCATCGCCTCAATCCTGCGCGAAATGTGCGACCAGACCGACGGCTGCACCATGAGCGCCAAGAAAGACCCGCTCGTCAACATCGGCGGATTCCTCGCTGTCAACGATCGCAGCGTCTACGACGACGTCAGTAATCTCGCAGTCGTGTACGAAGGTCTACACACCTACGGCGGCATGGCTGGACGCGACATGGAAGCTCTCGCTACCGGCATCGAAGAAGCCGTGCAGGACGACCACATGCGCGCCCGCATCGGCCAGATCGAATATCTCGGCAAGAAGTTGATGGACGCCGGGGTGCCTATCGTTCAGCCCATCGGCGGACACGGCATCTTCCTCGACGCCAAGGCCTTCCTCCCCCACATTCCTCAGACGTCGTATCCCGCGCAAGCCCTCGCCGCCGCCATCTATCTCGACTCCGGCGTGCGGGCCATGGAGCGCGGCATCGTCTCCGCCGGACGCAACAAGCAAACCGGCGAAGACAACATGCCCAAACTCGAACTCGTGCGCCTTACCATTCCCCGTCGCGTTTACACTCAGGCGCACATGGATGTCGTTGCCGAATCCATCGTCGAGGTTTATGCCGATCGCGACAACGTGAAAGGTCTGCGCATGATCTACGAACCGACTTACCTGCGCTTCTTCCAGGCGCGTTTCCAGCCCGTCGCAGTCGCTGCGCAGATTGAGGAAGAAGAACTCTGCGAAGTCGGCGCCCTGCGCTAAATCCTAGGGTCATTGCCCCATCCTTTCCCTGCTTTTGGGAAAGGGTGGGGTCAAGAATCTCACACGTATTTGTCCGCTCGCCCCCGCTGCATCATCCGCGGCAGCAATATCAGCACTCCCCCATAGAACAGCAGCGACACCACTAGCGACGCTGCATTCCCAAAGCGCAGGTCCTCAAACAGCAGCTTCAGCGTACCGAAGCCCACCGCCGCGTACGCCACCCAGCCCAACTCCACCCGCTTCCATCGCGCCCCTGCAAAGGCCAGTGCGACCGCCACCGCGCAATCCACGATAGTGCGCACTACCGACAACCGCGACGCCACCAGCCCCCCGCTTCCTCCGGCAAGTCCCACAATGGCAGACACCGCCACCGCCGCCACCGCAAACCCCACCAGCAGCGCCGGAACCACCCAAAGCACCCGCCGCCTGGTCCGCTCTTCCACGTGGCGAGCTCCCACAACGTAAGACATCCCTGCCGCCGCTGCCACTACCCAAATGCTCCACCCGGGAGCAGCCGGGACGTTCCCCGCCAGCGCATTCATCACGTAGCCAGGCACCGACGAAACTGCGGTCGCCGCCGCCAGGTATACCGAAGCATGCAACCCGAGGCTGAATTTCGCTGTGTTCGAATACAGAAACGCCGCTACCACCGCTGCGACGCACAAGAACGGCACGAGCAGGCTCGCCGGCAACAGCAGCCAACTCCCGGCCACCAGCAACGCCGCCGCCCACGTCGCCGACACCCGCCGGTTCCGCGTGTGCGACTCGTCCACAAACCGCGACAGCGCTCCCCAGTAGCACACTGCGGCAAGCGCCAGAAACAGCACTCCCAGCGCCGGGGCCATTCCCCATTGCGTCGCTCGCAATACTCCGAACGTGCCCAATCCAAAGGCCAGCACGCCTTGGCCAACGTCAAAGTAGGTAATCGCCTGTCGCCGCGCAAACCCGCGCACTCCGATGCTGCCTCCGTAAACCGCCAGCAACACGAGGCACAACGCGACGAGCACCCCTGCGCTAGCAACCCTATAACCCTCCGGCACCACTCTGCCCGACGTCATCACGTCCACTAGTTGCCAGATCGCGAAATCCACCGCCAGAGCGGGCAATACCCGCTGCGTTAGGCGGTGTCCAACGCAGCCGGCCGCTTCGCTGGCCAGCGCGATCGCCAGCAACGCCGTTGTCAGGGGCACAAGGTCGTGCGTCGCGAATAGCAGCGCCACAGCGGTCGCCACCGACGCCATCGTGGCCACCCACGTTATCAACTCCAGGTCATGCCTCGCCGCCAGCAACAGCGTCAGAACCACGTAGCCCACCAACACCACGGCAGTAAATGTCGGCGACAGCGTCTGAAATCGCACTGTGGACTCCCACAGCAACGGCGCCAGAATCATCGCCGACGTCACCGCATACGTGACACTGGCGAATCGACTCGACGTGCGGGCGCGCACCGCCCACACCATCCACAGACAGGCGTAGGCAATAGCGACTATCAGCACCGCCATCTTCGGCACCGAGCCTGATTCCGCCATCGCACGCAGCAAGTACGCGCCTGCGATGCCCAGCACCGCCTTGCCCAGCACCGTAATCACGCCCGATGGCGTCTCTGCCGCCGGCGTTCCCTTCCACGTCGCCGCTGGCGCGCTCCGCTGCTGCGCTGAAATCACGACGACCGGTGCCGCCGCACCGGATTGACCTTCGTGCTTCTCCGCAGTCGCTTCGACCGACGGTGCAGCGCTCCCAGCCGTCGTCAGCCCTTCCAGCGTCGCGACGCGTTGTTCCAACTGCCGCACCCGCTCGTTCAATCGCTCGACAACCGATGCAATGCCGTCAACCGTCTCGATCATGCACAGCTCCCACTCAGCGCTTGGAACCGCCCGTTCGGTGCCCATCCTCAGGCTGGTTGCGTACTACACCACGGTCTGCCACCTCCTTCAGTGACAGCAATCACACGTTCATGTTTGCCCGCGCTCGGCGCAGTGGACGCCACCTGTACGACTTGCACCCAACTCTCTCTGCTGCGCCTGTCTCCTGAACAGACAAAAGCCCCAGCACATTACGCCGGGGCTTGTCTCCATCTTGCTGTGCGCTTTGCTAGAACACCGCGCCGCTGTTAAATCGCTTTCCGCCTCCGGGCAGCCAGCCATCCCGCCAATCCGGTTCCCAGCAGCATCATGGTTCCCGGCTCCGGCACAGGAGCGAACGAAACACCCTTGAAGTTCGAATCCGCTGGCGCCGTCGCCAGAATCGAGAACGATTCGCCGGTCACCTGGCTCGCCGTCGTCGCCGACAACAGGTCCGTGATCCCGAACAGATAGGTCTGGTCCAGGTCACCAATCGTGTAATTGGTGGCATACAACTGCACCTCGTTGCCCACCACTCTCCCCGCCAATCCCAGCAGTCCGGTCGTACCCGCGGTGTTGGCCGGACTAGCGTCGGGGTTCTCTACCAAATTCAGCCCAGCGGACAGCGTGTAGTCAAGCACCCAGTTGCCCGATACCAGCGACCACTTCTGCAAGCCTCCGTCTCCAATCGCGCTGGTCGCCGACGTCTGTTTCCCGTATCCGCTGTCGGTCACGTACAACGTCGTAGCATTTGCGAAGAAATACTGCTCCGGACTCAGGTTGATCTGCTTGCCCGCGTTCAGTCCGTTCCCATTGCTGTTCGCGCCCGTCGTGATCTGGTACTTGCCCGTTCCGCCGGTATTGCCAAAACCACTCAGCATCGTCGGAGCACCCACCGTCGTGGTCGGCATCCCCACGCCCAGCGTTCCCAGGTACGAGCGGTTCGTACTTCCCTTCTTGCTGTCGGTCGAAACATACAGCTGCCCGTTATACCCCGTCACCACCCGTGTGTCCTGGCTGTACCCGCTTCCCGCATCCCCGGCAGTCAGCGACACGCTCGCGGCATTCGCGCCCAGGTTGGCCAGAAATACTCCGCCGGTCGCATCCGGATAATTGCCCTGCCCCGAAACATAAATCTGCTTGCCGTTCATGGTGTACGCGCTACGCGGATTGTTCTGGTCGAACACCCCATACAGCGCCGTCGTCGAGTTCACGTTGCCCTGCCAGTCGATCAGCGCCGCCACCCGCGTCACCGCCCTGTAGCCCTGTCCTTGCAGGCTGCCCGACTGCGCCAGCGCCTTGTTGGCCGGGTCCGGCCCATACGCTCCCGGGTTCGCGTTGAACGTATTGGCGTTGATCCCGTACCCCATGATCGTCAGGTATTGGCCGTTGCCTGAAAGCTGCAGGATCCCTTCCGACGATGATCCATACTCGCCTGACACCGCAAAATTCGCGCCCGAGTTGGTTTGCGGCAACATCAGCGAGTTCACAAAGCTGGCCGACGTCGTTCCGTTGGCATGGAATTGGTACAACGTCAGCGGCGCCGCTTGGTTGTCCCCATAGCTGCCCGTGCCCGATCCGTTGCCCTCGACCGACACCACCAGGTTCCCTGCGATGTACGGCGAGCCCGCAAAAGCCTGCGTAGCCGCTAAAAGAGTTAAGGTTAGAACCATCACCAGATGGTTTCGTGCAATACGTTGCAGCACACTCATGTCACACCTCAGGCGAAATTTCAAAAGCGCCTGAAGTCTAGCAATCCTTAATTACAGGATTATGAACGTGCGCGTTGGCCCCGCTCGCGGTGTAAGACAACTCACCCGGCTCACCCGCGAAGCAGCGCGCCGCCCTCTACCGGCTCTCGGCAGACCGTTGTCCTTACACGGTATTTCCAGGGGATCGTAACTCTGTACGGCAGGGAGCCGGGGAAAATTATCGCCCCGTACTCCCTGTCCAGACGTGCTCGTCAATCGTCCGCCGCAAAATGCGTACGGCTCCAGACTGCCGCCGCCTTACCATTGCCGGAGCGGCTGATTCTGGTCATCCAGCCGGCCGCTCCCGGTACCGGGCACCCACCGACAGCACCGGACAGGGCGCTTCGCACGCGACCCTGTACGCTACCCCCTCGCCCAGGTGTTTGGTCCCCGCCACGGGTCGTTTCACACCGAGCACAATCATGTCGACGGTTGGCGCGGCAACTCGCACGATCGTCTCAGCCGCGCCACCGAATTCCACCTTGTACTCCGGCTCATGCCAGAGCTCTGTCTCCCTCTCAATCAACGCGGAGAGCTGGTCTTTCGTCGAAATGATCACCTCGTTCCGGTCAACCAGGGGCATAGTTCCGGGTTCCGGCTCAGGCAACGCGATACCCGGTTCCGGCGCTACATGCAGCAGGGTCAGGCGGGCCCGATTTTCCTCGGCCAACGATATGGCGTACGGCAGCCCATGTAACGACTCTGGCCCAAAGTCAGTGGCGAACAGGACGTGCTGCAAGTGGCCGTCGACGTGCCACCGGTTGGCATGTGGCCCTATGGTGAGCACCGGGCACTCGGCATTGCGAAATACCTCCTCCGCGACCGACCCTAGCAGCAGCTTTCTCAGTCCCTTGCGCCCGCCGGTGCCCAGTACGATGAGGTCAATCCCATAATCCCCGACCAACTTTGACAGCACTTCCGGCAGTTCGCCTTGCTCAATCAGCTCTTTGTGTTCGACGTCCTTCCATGATGTGGAGATCATCAACTCAGCCAGATGTTGATTGGCTGATAAACTGATTTGCTCCGGGTCGGGCGTCACGGCTTCTACAAACGGCGTATGCGGCAGCACGTGGACTGTGTACAACTTGGCTCCGTAACGGCGGCTCAGGTCCACGGCATGAGCTAGAACGGCTTGCGCGGATGGCGACAAGTCGGTGGCAAATAGAATGTTTTGCAGTTGAATACGACTTGCAGTAGTTACGGTCGGCATCACCCACCTCCCTGCAATCGTATTTTGGCCTTTTCGGCGGCGCTGTGTCAGTGACGATTGTGCCAGCGGTCGGTGATAACCGCCGAACTCGAACTCCACGCCACCCAGCCGCTTCTCCGAACGCGCTTATTTCCTGATTGCCCGGCACGGGCAAGGTCGCTCACGAAAGCTCGGATTTTCAGGGTGTACTGTTAGGGTGCGCTCGGCGGGCTTGAGCGGGGATTTCTGTCTTCATCCCGCCTGGTGCGGCACCAGTATGCCAGACGCGCTTACTGAATCACCGGACTCGTCACATCCGCCGGGCCGCTGGCGTTGAAGTGTACCTCGCCCGACTCATCGGAGAAGAACCGTCGCTGTCCCGTCGTGCCCACCTGGTCCGGCACCGCCGTGATCGTGTATGACCGGATTGCGCCGTTCACCTTCTCACCCGGCGTGTACGTAAAGGTGTACCCGCTCTTGCGTCCGCTGGCCAGGTTGGTGTCGATGATTTGCTCACCTCCACTTTGTGCGGTCCCTCCGAGTGTTATAAGGTCAACCGTAAATCCCAGATCAGGATGGCTGCTGGAGTACATGGTCTCCGCTGCTTGGATTGCCTTGATGCTGACAATGGCCGACGCCTCATGCGCCGGAATCTGCGACTTGGTGAGCTTCGGGATGGTGAACGCCGCGATGATCAGGATGATCGTGACTACGATCAGCAACTCGATCAACGTAAATCCGCGATCGCGCTTACGTTTCGATATTTTCATGGACTCCACTTGAACCCGCGGAACTCGAATGTACGAATGACGTAGTAAGACTGCATTCGTCTCGGCGAGCGACCACAAAATTATTGAGCACCGCCGCACGGATGTCAAAACCCTATCACGTATGAGCAGGCAAATCTGCAAGTTCGTATGCCACCACGTACTCTCCATCGTGCAATTTCTGCAACCTGCAGCGGACTTTGTCGCCCTTATTAAATTCCCAACGTCTATCATCAGGCCTGTGATTTTCCTCAAGTATCTCGTAGACGCCATCATCGACAGGAATCGCCTCGACCGGGTACCACGTGGGAGTTCCCTCACCTAGCAGCTCAAGGCAAATCTTCATGCTTCGCTTTCCACCCTCCCACGGAATATTCCTCGGGGCAACGTGCGCTTCTTGCGGAACCATACTTACGAGTTACCAGTTACCAGTCACCTCTCTAGCACTCCAACATCTCCCTAGTCACTTTCAACCCGGTCAAATTCCCCAACACTGTCACCGCAATCTGGTCCTGCTGGAACATCTCGTTCGCAGCCGCTACCACGTCTTCGAGTGTTACCACCTGTACCCGTTCGATGATCTCGTCCATTCCCATGAAGCGATCGTGGTACATTTCCTGCCGTGCCAGGTTCGACATCCGCGCCATCGACGACTCCAGGCTCAGCATCAGACTGCCCTTCAACTGGTCCTTCGCCCGCTTGATCTCTTCCTCCGGAAGTTCCCCCGCCTTGATCGCGCGAAACTCCCGCATCACCGATTGCACCACCTTCGGCGCAGACTGCAGCGACGTCCCGGCGTAAACCGCCAGGCATCCCGTATCCTTATAGGGACTAAGCTCCGAGAAGATCGAATACACCAGCCCCTGTTTCTCCCGGACGTTCTGGAACAGCCGCGAACTCATTCCGCCGCCCAGCAGCGTGTTCAGCACGTAGGCGATAAACCGCCGTTCGTGGTTGATCCGGTACGACGGCACGCCGATACAAATCTGCACCTGCTCCAGCGCCTTCTTATTGCGCAACACGATGCGCGAGTTGATCTTCGGTTCCGCGTCCTGCAATCCATCCTTTCCTCTCGCTAGCGGCTCGAATTCCCGGCCCAACAACTCCACCAGCCCTTCATGCTGGACATGTCCCGCCGCCGAGATCACCATGTTCTCCGGCACGAACTTGTTGCGGTAATACTCAAACGTCTTCGTCTGGTCGAACTTACGTACCGTCTCCTTCGTCCCCAGGATCGGCCTGCCCAGCGCATGGTTCTTATAGAAATTCTGCGTAAAAATCTCGTGTACGAGGCTGTCAGGGTTGTCTTCATCCATCTTGATTTCTTCGACAATGACGCCCCGCTCGCGCCCAATCTCGGCCTCATCGAACACCGGATGCAGCACCATATCGCTCAGCACGTCCACGGCAATCGGCAGGTGCTCGTCCAGCACCATCATGTTGAAACAGACCATTTCCTTGCCCGTGAACGCGTCCATATTGCCGCCAATGGAATCCACCTCCCGCGCAATGTCCTCTGCCGAGCGTCGCGTCGTGCCCTTAAACACCATGTGCTCAACAAAATGCGAGATGCCGTTCGTCTCAGGCTCTTCGTTCCGCGAGCCGGCCTTCAACCAGATCCCCAGTGAAACCGATCGGATGTGGTCCATCTGCTCGGTCAGTATGGTGAGTCCGTTGTCCAACACCTCCCGGTGAATCGTCCGGTCGGTCGCAAGTACAAGTGCTTCTGCTGCCATGAGTACCTATTTTCTAAGGGTCCGCCAGCTTACTTTGACTTTCTTCCCGTCATCGCCTCTGCGGCCTGGGGTAGAATGATCCTGCTGCGCGGGATTCCCGGAGCGATATCGGGCGGATGGGTTATGGGACCCTTCCAGCATATTGGATGCATGACCGAACCGCAACATCGCGAACTATTAAGTCTTTCTAATGAACAGCTTACAGAGCTGCTCGACGGCTTCACTCAGCCTCCGTACCGACTCCGCCAGCTTCTGGACGGCCTTTTCCGCCAAAGGTGGTCGACCCTCGATCAGTTCACCACCCTGCCCCTGTCGCTGCGCCGCCAACTCTCCGAATCTGGATACTGCGTCGGACTTCCCACCATAGAGAGAAAGTTCACCTCCTCCGACGGCACTGTCCGCTACCTCTTTATGTTCTCCGACGGCCAGTCCGTAGAAACCGTCTGGATGCCCGACGGCGACGGCGGCGAAGCTGGCGACGGCTCCGACTCCGGCGACGAGGAACTCTCGGCACTATCGCGAGCCACCAGTTACCAGCTACCGGTCACCTCTGGCAACCGGCGACTGGCTACAGGCAACTGCTCCACCCGCGCCACCATCTGCGTCTCCTCCCAGGTCGGCTGCGCAGTCGATTGCAAATTCTGCATGACCGCCCTTCTCGGCCTGCACCGCAACCTCACCCCCGGCGAAATCACCGGACAGGTCCTCGCCGTCTTCAACGATCAGCGCGTTGAAATCGGTGCCGACCGAATCAACCTCGTTTTCATGGGACAAGGCGAACCCTTCCTCAACTATGACAACTTCATGGCCGCCGTTCGCCGGTTGGTCACCGACGCCGGAATTCCCTCCTCCCGCATGACCGTCTCCACCTCCGGCATCGTCCCGCGCATTGCCGACTTCGGCGCCGAAGAGGTTCGCCCCAATCTCGCCGTCTCGCTCAACGCCTCCAACGAAGCCCTCCGCACCGAGGTCATGCCCATCACCAAGAAATGGACCATCGCCAACCTCCTCGCCTCACTCCGCGACTTCCCTCTCCGCAACCGCGAGCTCGTCACTTTCGAGTACGTCCTGCTCGGCGGCCTCAACGACACCCCTTCCCACGCCCGCGAGCTCGTTGAACTCATCCGCGGACTCCGCGCCAAGGTCAACCTCATCGCTCTCAACCCCGGGCCCGAGCTTCCCTTCACCATGCCCGACGCCGATCACGTCGCCGCCTTCCAGCAGATCCTCATCGCCGCAGGAATCCCCGCCTACCTTCGCCGCCCTCGCGGACGAGACATTTACGCCGCCTGCGGCCAGCTCAAACACACCACCGAACTGGTAAAGTTGAGCTAACGAATTCCAGGCAGCTTAAGTGTCGGGACAGCGAGTTCACTCGCCCCGACCACAGACTACTAATTGCTAATTGCTAGTTGCTAATTGCTCTCTTATGAAACACGTCCGCGTAGGAATTGTCGGATTCGGAACTGTCGGCCGGGCTACCGCCGACATCATCGCCCACCACTCCGCCCTCATCGAGAAGCGCAGCGGAGTCAAGCTCATCGTCACCGCCGTCTGCCGCCGTCAGCCCATCAATCCCGCCGACGTGCCCGACGGCGCTCGCATCACCACCGCCTGGACCGACCTCCTCACTTCGCCCGACGTTGACGTCATCGTCGAAACGATGGGAGGCATCGACCACTCCCTTCAACTTCTCCGCGGAGCCCTCGAGCACGGCAAGCCCGTCGTCACCGCCAACAAGAAGCTCCTCGCCGAGCACGGAGACGAACTCTTTGCTCTCGCTGTCGCCCGCAACCTGCCCATCGGGTTCGAGGCCAGCGTTGCCGGAGGCATTCCGATCCTGCGCGTCATCCAGGAATCCACCGCCGGAGACCGCCTGCGCGCCCTGCACGGCATCCTCAACGGCACCTCCAACTACATCCTCACGCAGATGGAATCGCGCGGCATCGACTTCGACCAGGCGCTCGCGGAGGCCCAGCAGGCCGGATACGCCGAAGCCGATCCCACCTTCGACATCGACGGCCAGGACGCCCGCGACAAGCTCTGCATTCTCGCCCGCATGGCTTTCGGCGGACGCCTCGCCGTCAACCGCATTCCGACTTACGGCATTCGCCACGTGCGCGCCGTTGACATCCGCTCCGCGCAGCGCCTCGACCGCACGATTCGTCTGGTCGCCTCCGCCGAGCAAACCGACACCGGACTCGATGTTTCCGTGCGTCCCTGGCTCGTCAGCCGCCGCTCCATGCTGGCCAAGGTTGAGGACGTGAACAACGCCGTCTTCCTGGTCGGCGACCGCCTGGGCACGCAGATGTTTTACGGACGCGGAGCAGGCGGCGACGCAACCGGCGCGGCCGTCGTGTCGGATTTGGTGGAGATTGCCCGCGACCTCGCCGCCGGACGCCTCAGCGCCAAGAACGTCGTCGGCTTCCTCGATCCGCACGAGCTGGAGATCGCGCCCGAGCCCAAACCCGCAGGCTGGTATTTGCGCCTGACGGTGCACGATCAGCGCGGCATCATCGCCCGCGTCGCCGACACGCTGGCGCGCGAAGGCATGAACATCGACTCCGTGCAGCAGGAACCGCACTCGCCCAAAGAGCGCCTGTCGTTGTTCTTCACGGTCGAACCAGTCTCCGAACCCAAAGTCCGCAGCGCCATCGAAAAGATCAACGCCTTCGAGTTCATGGTCGAACCGGTGCTGCTGCTGCGGATTGAGTAGGGACTTTGGTAGAGCGGCGCTTCAGCGCCGCGTCAGGCGCTTGTTTTTCGGGTGGAAGCACCGGGCTTCAGCTCTCGTTGGGTGCCCCATCCTTTCGCGTTCTTTGCGAAAGGGTGGGATCGACGTTTTGAAGGGGCACGGCTTCAGAGGCTGCTGAAAAAAGAGTCAACCGAGTAAACTCGGCTATTTGTCGAACCAAGAGTCAATAGCTTACGGGCCAAGATTGGGTCGAAAACGCCCCAAATTACTACCTTGGTTCTTTTTTCAGCAGCCTCTTCAGCCGCGCCATCACGCGCCCTCTCTCCTGATCTGTCATCCCGAGGTCGCCGTGGCGACCGAGGGATCTGCTTTTACTGGCTACTGGCGACCGGCTGCTGGCTACTGATTGGCACCTCGCCGGAGTTCTGGCTGAATCTGCAAAGCCTATATGAGATTCGCCTGGCGGATCGGAAGTCGGGCAAATCGATCAAGACCTTGCCCACCCTCAAACGCGCACATCTCGCACGAACCTAAGCAATGAACCACTCGCCTCCCACATTTGCTAGCGTCAGGCAAATGTGGGCCGCCCGCGACAGGCTGTGTCCTGTGGGGCGGATCATCGGTCACTTTCGTTAAGGGTGTCAAGACGATACAATTCCTCCGAGTTACAGTTGGCAAAGGCGACGTGAATGCTAACTAAGATCAAAATCAGAAATTTCAAGCGCTTTGGCAATGTCGAGATCGATCTAAGTAATCCGGTCGTCTTCATTGGACCAAATAACTCCGGGAAGACCTCGGCCTTGCAGGCGCTTGCACTATGGCAGGTTGGGCTCAGCCGGTGGAATGAGCGCAGAAAAGGCAAGGGGCTGCCGGAAAAGCGACCTGGCGTAACGATAAACCGTCGAGATTTGGTCGCAGTTCCGGTACCCGATGCAAACCTTCTCTGGCGAAACCTCCATGTAAGGGATGTGAAGAGAACAGAAGCAGGTCAGGACACCAAGAACGTTAGGCTAGACATCATTGTCGAAGGTGTGACGAACGACAAACCCTGGACTTGCGGCTTGGAGTTTGACTATGCAAATGAAGAATCGTTTTATTGCCGCCCCTTGAGAGTTACCGAGGGTGATGCGGGCAAGCGGATGGCAATACCGGAGCAGGCAGCGGAGACGCTGGTCGCATTCCTGCCACCGATGTCAGGTTTGGCAGCCGTCGAAACTCGACTCGACCAAGGGGCGATAAACGTTCGGGTAGGCGAAGGCCAAACTGCGGCCGTCCTGAGGAATCTATGCTTCGCTATTCATAGCAGCAACCCAGAATTGTGGCGCAAACTCGTCGACCACATCACCCTGCTATTTGGATCCGTGCTAGATCCTCCCCGATACATACCAGAGAGGGGAGAGCTGGTGATGACCTACAGCGAAAACGATGTGAGGCTTGATCTCTCGTCTTCGGGTCGGGGGTTGCAACAGACCCTATTGCTTCTCTCGTATATGTATGCGAACCCGAACTCGGTGCTTTTACTTGACGAGCCAGACGCCCACCTCGAAATACTCCGGCAGCGTCAGATCTATCAGGTTTTAACCGATGTGGCGAGAACGAACGGAAATCAGGTGATAGCAGCGAGTCACAGCGAAGTGCTGCTAAACGAAGCTGCGGGACGTGACCTCGTCATTGCGTTTATCGGCAAACCGCACCCAATTTCTGACCGCGGTAGCCAGGTCATAAAGGCACTCGAGGAGATCGGTTTTGAGCAGTATTATCAGGCCGAACAAACCGGTTGGGTGCTGTACCTAGAAGGGTCAACCGACCTTGCGGTCTTGCGGGCTTTCTCAGAAAGGCTAGATTTCAAAAGTGCGTCGGAATGTCTTGCGCAACCATTCGTTCACTATGTTGGAAATCAGCCCAAGGAAGTCCAAAAGCACTTTCACGGCCTGCGGGAAGCCGTGCCTCACTTGAAGGGTGTCGCGATCTTTGACCAGTTGGAAAGACCTTTGCCGAGCGATTTGGGGGCAACGGGGCTAACTTGGGTGAAGCGTGAGATTGAGAACTACTTCTGCTACCCGGAAACATTGGAAGCTTATGCTCAACAAAGCGCGGTCGCTGCCGCGGCGGGCCCGCTGTTTGGAGTCGCGGAGGCCGAGCGGCGAATGGACGCGATGCGGCAATCGATAGCGGAGCTTGAAGCCGCACTACGGACCCTCGACAAGGGCTCGCCTTGGGCCCCTGGCGCCAAGGTGAGTGACGATTTCTTGACGCCATTGTTCCAAAATTACTTCAAGCGGTTGGGTCTTCCGAATCTGATGGCAAAGAAGAATTTTTACGAGCTTGCCTTTCTTGTCCCGCTCAATCTGATCGATCCGGAGGTCCGCCAGAAACTCGACGTAATCGTTGAGGTAGCAACTCAGGCCGAACCCGGAGCTACACGGTTCCGGTGACCAAACTCTCCTGCGCGTCGCCGAAGCGCAGAGCTCTCATAAGAGTCCCTGCAACGTCGGGCTCGGTGGCACCGCCAAGTTGCGACGACTCCGACACTGCGCGCAAAGCCAGCGCGTGACGTAAGCGTGGCGGCGGACTGGATGGAGGACACATCGTAGCCCCGCCAATATAATCCCCGTGGAGGATGCCAATGCCAGTTCGTCACGCGCAGCCTACGCAACAGCACAAGAGAAATCGGCGTTCCTCGCTGCCGCTTGAGTTGAGCAAGGCCTTCGCCGATTTCGATGACATCGCACGAAAGCGATTCGGGACTGATTTCAAGACGCTAGCGGTTGACCCTAACCGAAATACGGCTGCGTCTCAGATGAGACACTTGGTCGGGGTTGTGCTGAAGAAGGAGTACAGCGACGAAAAGCCAAAATCAAATAGCAAGGGCGAAGTCGATTTCAAGTGGAAGATAAACAATGCGAAGCTGGAAAGCATGCCCGATGAGGCTTGGCAGTTTCAGCTACTCGGTGAGGCGCCCGACCGCCTACCGGGCGAAACGGGTAAGCAAATAGCGGCACGGCTGCATCGGGAAACCTTACTCCAGCGTTGTTACTTCAACGTAGTGCACCCATATCTTTGCCAAACTCCCGAGGTTCGCGCGGAAATCAAATCTGCCTTAAAGGAGGTTGGCCTCGGGGATTATGCCAACCTTGCAACTCCCAAGACTGCGCTGGGCATAGGAGCTGCAAAGCTATACACGATCCTGAGTCTTACGTCGCTTCCGGCGGCTTGGATTGCAGTTACGGCGTTGGCGATTTGTGTGATCGGGCTTAAGCGTATCTGTCGAAGCACCCGTAGGCAACCTAAAGGACGGGGCGCGAGTACAAAGCGGCGGGTGGCCCCCGCAAGAGATTCCTTGCGGTAGACCCACAAAAAGGGTGCCCCGTTCAAGGACGCAAGGCGGCCTTGAGATGCAGCATCATCGACCCGCGCACAGTCTACTCCTTCTTCCCCACGTTCCCCACTACCCACGCTTCCCACTCGCCTTCCTTCATCTTTCCGGCGGTGGCGCGCAGCACCTTGGCGGTCTCTTCCACCTCGCTGCACTTCCACGTGAGGCGGTTCATCTCCAGGTAGGTCACCATCGTCGCCAGCGCCAGACGCGTGTTGCCCTCGGCAAACGGACGGTTCTTCAGCAGCGCCCAGGCGTATCCCGCGGCCAGCCGGGCAGGTGGCCCACATACGCCAGCAACTCGCTCGCGCCTAAGCAGCGAACCACTCGTCTCCCACATTTGCCAACGTCAGGCAAATGTGGGCTACCCGCGAGGTGGTGGAAGAAGAAGAGTGGGCAAACCCCCCGGGTGCCCTTTCCCTTCTGCTGGGAAAGGGTGAGCTTAACCATGCCCCAACCCTGGATCGCTTTGCATCAGGGTCCGGTCGCGATGGAGACAAGCTTCTAGCAAAATCGATATTGTGCTGACATTCGGCACTTCATCGTGTTCTAATCGCGAGTGTGGCGACTTTCGATGACACGCGTACTGGCGTCGGCATTCTTCCTGTGCCTCTGCCCTAGTAGCTTCGCTGTCCCCTTGCAAGCCTCGTGGTCTGGCGTGCTGCGGGACAACTCGGGGACGCCAATCGCTGGAGTCACAGTTATCCTTTCGGACGGCTCCGGCGAGAGCGCTTATACGGAAAGAACGAAGGACAGTGGAGAGTTCACATTTTCCGCGGTTGCAATAGGCACGTACAAAGTCGGTGTGGTGACTCCGCAGGGCATCTACCAGGCCGCGCAACCCTTGGTCATCACAGAAGGCGCAACGCTCAAGACGAATTTGCATTTGTCCATAGCGGACGCCAGTCTTGTCCTGGGTCAGTGGCAAACTGCGGCACCTTCTCAGGGAAGCGGCGGAGAGCACCTCTCTCGATCAGAAGTATCGAGTTTGCCCCTCAACTCCCGCGATTTCAGCAAGCTGCTCTTGCTGGCAGCAGGCACAATGACCGACACCAACGGAGCGGCAAATTTCACCCAGCAGTTTGCCGTCAACGGTCAGCGCGGGGTGACCTCCGTATTTGCCATGGACGGAGCCGACACCACCGATCCTGAAATGGGTGGTGCTACATTCTCGACCTTCAATGTCGATGCCATCCAGGAAGTGCAATCGAGTTCCGGCGTGATGTTGCCCGAAATTGGTCACGGGGCTGCCAGTTTCACTAACGTAGTGACGAAGTCGGGGACGAATGCGATCCACGGCAGCTTGTTCGAGTTCTTCCGCAACGCTTCACTCGATGCACGCAACTATTTCGACCACGTTGAACTGAACGGTCGCCGCATACCACCGTTCAACCGCAATGAGTTCGGCGGAACGGTCGGCGGTCCAGTCGTTCTGCCCGGCTACGACGGACAGAATCGTACCTACTTCTTCGGCGAATACCAGGGATTCCGGCAGGTTCTTGGAACCACGCAGGTGCTGTCGGTGCCCACGTTGGCGGAACGCCAGGGAATCGACACCACAAGCATTCCGGGCGATACGCTCATCGTCCCGGTGAATCCGGCGATCAAGCCGATACTGGATGGGTACCCTCTGCCGAACGCTCCCGCTGGTCCCTTTGGTGCGCGCACCTATGAAACATCGTCCAAGGTTTCGACCGATTACGACCAATTTTCCGTGCGATTGGACCAAACTCTCTCCAGCAAGTCGCAGCTATTTGGGCGCTTCAGTTATAACCAAATCACCGGTCCGGTTACCAATCCCAATCAAACCGCGATCAATCCGAGCTTCGGTATTCAGTTCTTTGATCACCAACGCAGCGCGGACTTGAGTTACGCGAGAGAGATTAACCCCCATCTGACCTTGCAAGCTCTGCTCGGATATATTCGTAGCACACCGAATTTTCCCGCCGCCAATCACGCACAACCCGGCATCCTTTTTGGTGACGGCCTGTTCGAGGGATACGGCTCGCCATCAGGGTCAATCTATGGGTCATACGGCAATCTTTACCAGTTCCGTTTCAACATGACGTGCGTTCGCGGGAACCACGCCATGAAATGGGGCATGGAGATCCGCGTCAACCGCGATACCACTGTGTTTGGCACTGCTCCCAATGGCGCTTACTCGTTTGGAGGCGGCACGGCATACTCACAGATTGCGATTCCGTCGCTAAGCGGCACGCATAACATCAACGTCGGTGATCCGCTGCCCGATTCGCTCACCGGCCTGCTCACCGCCACACCTTACTCTTACAACATCAGCCTGCCGGCCGAATTCACTCCCGTGGGTGCCAAGTTCGACGCGGCCGGAGTCCGGCGCCAGGCCTACAACTTCTATTTCCAGGACACATGGAAAGTCACGCCTCGCCTGACGCTTTCCTATGGCTTGCGCTATGAGGTGGACAGTCGCATAGCCGAAGCCACCAAGCGCACGTCGTTGCCCGAGTTTTTTGCCAACGGCCAACGGACTTCGTACTGGAATCACGAGGCCAACATGGCGTTCGTCGTGAACCCGCAACCGCCCTACCAGTTCGACTGGAACGGATGGGGTCCGCGATTGTCCGCGAGTTATTCCCTTGGCAAGAACACGGTGGTACGCGCGGGCGGAGCCATCACCACGGGCCTCATGAACCTCTGGCAGGAAAACTTTCTAACGGCTTCGGTACCGTATCTGTTCAATCCCTTTATCACCGCGCAACCGGGCAGCGCGGTTCCCTTCCAGAACAGCGTTGCCGTCATACCCCTGCCGCCGGCTTACGACATCTCCGGGAACCTGATTTTCCCCAACAACCAGAGCACCGACGCCAAGCCCAACACCGTGATGGATCTCCAGCGCTACCAGGATGACGTCGCCGCCGAAGTTCCCGGACACCAGGCGCAACTGCCCGCCTTGTCTGCAGTGGCCAATAATTTCCGCAACGGCTACATCGCCAGTTGGACTCTTTCCGTCGAACACAGCATCGGTGATTTCACCGCAAGTGCTGGGTATGTGGGTACCGCTGGGATACATCTACCGTATGTGTTCTATCCCAACAGTTACACGGGTGCCGATCCGGCGTTTGCTCCGTTCACCCGCTTCGACGCAGCCGGCAAACCCATCGGAGGCGCCAGCACGATTTACGTGGTTGCCAGCGATTCGCATTCGTCTTACAACGCACTGCAGGCCAGTCTCAGCAAAAACTCGGCGCGATGGGGCACCGGCCTGCAAATCAACTACACCTACTCCAAGTCGCTCGACGATACCAGTTCCGTCCAGGGCGGCTCGATCGCAGGCGCTGGCGTCATCTTGCAGACGTCTCCTCAGGACCCGTGGAATCCAGCAGCCGAACGGGGACCGTCCACCTTTGACGTCACCCAGGTGTTCACCATCAGTTGGATTCAGGTGCTCCCGCTCCATCGCGTGAGCTTCCTGCGTTCCGCTCCACGCTCCTTGATTAATGGTTGGCAGTTTCTCGACATTACGACTTTCACCACTGGTTCTCCCTTCACCGTCTATTCCGGGGTGCAGCAGACCGGTGCAGGTGCCAGCGGAGCCGATCGCCCTGATTTGGTGGCGACGCCGAAACTTTCGACCAGCGGCACAGTGGCCGCCGACTATTTCGGACGAGGAGCCGACAACGCTTCGTTTTTTAGCATTCCTGTCAACCTCCCAGGCGGCACGGGACCGAGCCAGGGTTATTTCGGAACGCTCGGTCGCAACACCTTCCGCGGGCCCGGCTATCGCGATTTCGATATCGCGCTGATTAAAGACACACCTTTCGGTAGTCGCGGCGGCGCCGAACTTGGCACCGTGGAGTTCCGCGCCGAGTTCTTCAACATCTTCAACTTCGCGAATTTCGGCTTGCCTTCGAATGTTGTCCGCGGCAGCGGCTTCGGCTACATCAGCAAGACTTCAGGAACATCACGACAAATCCAATTCTCGTTGAAGGTTCTTTTCTGAGCGTTTTACGAGCGTAATAACGCAGGCGATCGGGCGGATCGGGCGAGCACGCACTCTCTTCTGAAGTGGTAGAGCGGCGCTTCAGCGCCGCGTCCGGCGCTTTTACTGGGTGGAAGCACCGGGCTTCAGCCCGGTGAATCGCGCTCCCCCCATTGATCTGTCATCCCTCGCCCGCGCAGCGACCGGGGGACCTGCTTTTCTGACAACCGACAACCGCCCACTGATAACCGTTCTTTGCCACCGCCCTGCGCCTGGCTCATTTCTTCGGCACCTCGCCGGAGTTTTGGCTGAATCTGCAAAGCTTGTATGAGATTCGCCTGGCGGAGCGGAAGTCGGGCAAATCGACCAAGACCTTGCCCACCCTCAAACGCGCAAATCTCGCGCTGTCATCCTGAGCGTAGGCGGCTTTGCCGCCGGAGTCGAAGGACCTGTTGTTAGTTTGTAATCATCGAACCACTCGCCTCCCACGTTGGCCAACGTCAGACAAATATTGGCCACTCGCGAAAACGCGGTGGCGTCCCACCAGACCACCTAAGCATCGGGTGCCTGCCGATTCAACATGCCTTCAACAACTTTCTTACCTTCTGTCGTCACCTTGAACTTCTTACGGGCTTGCTTTGAGGCCCCGCCCTTCCGCGTCTGGACGACTAAGGACGGCTTAAGGTCCTTCAGCGACTCGAGCGCTCGGGTGATGTTACCGACTCCCTGTCCGAGGTTCTTCAACTCCTTATTGATAGCTTGCGACTCGATCTCGGCTCGACTCTGCTTATATTGAAACCAGTACCCGACAACTAAAGCCTTGTCGGCGTCCGTGCTTGGGTTTGCACGGTCATAGAATTCGGCAAGGGTATCGTCGGCGGATTCTTCGCTTGGCTTCTCCTCCATCTGGGCTGCAGTACCTGTCGGCTCGATCGGCGACTTGAATTTCGGCGGTTGAGCGTTAAAACGCTCGAACACCCACCTCAACACGCGCTGTCGCTCTTCTTCGCCTAAGCCCTTAAGCGCAGACTCGACCGCAGCCATTGCCTTGAGTTCATTGCTGAGTTCGAGACTCTGCATGTCTACCTCGAAAAGAAAATATTGTGATGCAATATGGATTTCGATACTATTACATCGCAACACGTACTATATTACAATTCGCATGACAACCACTTTGTCGCTTAAGGACATACTGCATACTCCGGCTCTTGCGCGTAAAGACAGGATTCTGCTGTGCATGTCTGAACCACCTATCAAGGCAAGGTCGGTTTCCGAAATAAAGCAGGTTGCGATTGCGGCGGGACTTCGGAATGTAAATTCTTGGAACTTGTCTCAAATTCTATCGGGCATGGAGAGCCTTGCTATTCGCGTGCCGGATGGATGGGAATTGACCTCAGCGGGTATTGTGAGGGCGCACCAATTGCGCAATGGGGCAAGGGTCTGTTCAAGTGCCCCCGTCTCGAAACTGCGGGACTTACTGCCAAAGATCAAGAGCAAGGACGCAAGGGATTTCTTGACTGAGGCAATAGCCTGCTTTGAAGCTGAATACTACCGCGCCGCCGTCGTCCTGTCGTGGGTGGGCGCCGTTTCGGTGCTTTATGCACGTGTGGTGGCCGGTAACCTTGCGGCATTCAATGCCGAGGCTTCGCGCCGAGATGCGAAGTGGCGCACTGCGAAGAACGCCGACGATCTCGGTCGGTTGCGAGAACACGACTTCCTGCAGATACTGGAAGCGATTTCAATAATTGGGAAGAATGTAAAGAGTGAGCTTGAGATCTGCCTCAAGCTGCGCAACGCATGCGGACATCCCAACTCTTTGAAGGTAGCGGGCTACCGAGCGGCGGCCCATTTGGAGATACTGATCTTGAACGTATTTTCCGTTTTCATATGAGGCACAAGAAGCCAGCCGTCCTGGCTTCTTGCTTTGGGTTCTTTGTCACTCGTCCCCGACGGGACTCCTTCGGAGGCACAGTATGCCGTGGTGGGACCTATCGCACCCAGGCGATGTCCTGAGAGTGGTTCTGTTGCAGGTGGATCTTGGCCGCCACAGCACATGGGCTGCCAACCAATTGCCTTTGCCTGAAGTGTGTCGTGAACGGGCGAAGTTC
The DNA here is from genome assembly GCA_963814165.1 of uncultured Acidobacteriaceae bacterium. Lineage (GTDB taxonomy): Bacteria > Acidobacteriota > Terriglobia > Terriglobales > Acidobacteriaceae > DASRAA01. The sequence goes on from CAWFBW010000007.1 coordinate 465,842, forward strand.
GCAGCGAGCCTGGAATTCGAACTCAGATACCTACGCTTTGACTTGCTCTTCTGGGCCGGCGACGGCGGAGTCTTTGCACAGTCACTTGAGAACGGCGGTGGGCCACGGCACGTGTGCGATGCCGCCGACAAGGTATTTGATGTTTTCAATTCGTGGGTGAAAAAAGACTGGGAGCTTCAAATTCGAGTGACGGGAACGTTAATAAGAGACGTATCCGTTGACCCGAAGCCAGGCAACTGGTGCAGCCCGGAGTTCAATTCTTTCTTGAAGTATGAACGTAGCATCGCCCTGCCGAATACGTTCGTCGCCACGCGGGAGTTGGTAAACCACATCCGAGGGTCGGATAAGGAACGATTTGGGAATCCGCGTGAAGTCGTTCTGCCCAACGGACAGGTCACGTCGGTATTTACTGACATAAAACACGGCCCGACAATTCGTGTCTCGACTGAGAGTTTTGCACGGTGGTTGCGCGACAGGGCAGCCGACAGCGAACTCAGCGATGTTCTTGTCCAAGAAGCAGAGACGTTTAGATTCCGGGGCTCAACTGTCCTGCATGCGGCTCACACAAAATCTGGATACGGATTCATCATCCCTGAGTTACAGCGCCAGCGGGACGTATCGGAGGCTCTACATCCTAGCGACATCCTACAATGGAAAGGGCTCGTCGAGGAATTGCGTCAGAGACGCCTCGTAGGTACTCGAACTCAACTAACTAGGTATATTCCGCCCCTTACTGACGACAACGCAAGGTTCCGTTGCAGCACCATTACTTATGCGGAAGCACGGGCGTTTCATCAGCTTTTGGAGGATTCGAGAGAGAAGTCGAGTGCTTACCGCGATTCGGCGCTTCGCGTTCTAGATACGAACGGTACCAACATTCCCAACAACCTCTCTGTTGCGATTGTCGTGATTCTCGGCAGCCGCATCGCGCCGGAGCTTCTAATTGCACTTCGGGAGGAGCGAACTGGAACTTACAACGCGGGTTCTTGGTCGGTCTCAATTGCCGAACAGTTTCGACCGGTTGCTCATCTCGAGAGTGGGCGCGACGTTCGAGCTGACGCCACAATCTTGGATGCAGCCGTGCGTGGACTCCGTGAAGAGCTTCTTGGCGACGCATTCGACAAAGAGTTTCAAGTGTCAGCCCACGCCCTACTACTCGAGGATGACATCGACAATTTTCAGTTCCTAGTCATTGCCGACCTGAGGCCACTGCACTTCGGAACAATTCGTAAAACGTGGGCAATCGCAATCGACGCAGCCGAACATTCCGCACTGGCATCAATACCCGCCAGCAGGGGCTGCATATTCGAGTGCATGCGATCGGATACTCTACCGCGACCGGTTTGGATAGCTGCGATGGAGTCGGAGAAAGCAGCTTTCCGGGAGGCTCATGTAGTAAAAGACGGCAGCCTTTACACTTGGCAACCCTGTGTCAGAGCAAAACTTGCGGCATGCTTGTGGTACCTCGAGCAGGACTAGGCGGTGGCCGACAACGCCTACCCTTGGCAATTGGCGGCTCCGAAACCTCAATGTTCCCCATAGCTCCGTTGGTAAAACGGATGTCTCAACTCTTCCCCACGTTCCCCACCACCCACGCTTCCCACTCGGCTTCCTTCATCTTTCCGGCGGCGGCGTGCAGCAGCATGGCGGTCTCTTCCACCTCGCTGCACTTCCACGTGAGGCGGTTCATCTCCAGGTAGGTCACCATCGCCGCCAGCGCCAGGCGCGTGTTGCCCTCGGCAAACGGACGGTTCTTCAGCAGCGCCCAGGCGTATCCCGCGGCCAGCCGGGCGTGCATGTCGCGCTTGCCGTCGCCGGCAAACTTCACCGCCCGCAACAGCGCGATCTCCAGCGTCGCCATGTCGACCTTGCGCGAGTGGACGCCGTAGCGCGCCTCCAGTTGCTGGTGAATCGCGATGACCCCAGCCAGCGACAGCCGTTGTGCCGACTTTGCCGTCGTCATTTCCGCAACCCCCGATAGCTGTTGCGGTGCCGCCCCTCCGTCCGGCGGAAGGCCTCCACCTGTTCGGCAAACTCGGGATCGAACGGCGACAGTTCGATGCCACCCTCGTTGACCGTCAGCTCCAGCTCGTCTCCGACCGACAGCCGGAGGTCGTCGATGACCTTCTTCGGCAGCAGCACTCCGTAGCCGCTCCCGATCATGCGCAGTTTGGTTTTCATCTTTCCTCCGCTTCTCTCACCGAAACTCTCACCCGCTCAACCTCGTAATGCGCTCTTGCTTTTAAAAAAAACAAATTAGATCTCTTCCGCAACTTTCACCCGCTCAACCTGACAACACGCTCGTGCTTTTCAAAAAAACAAATCAAAAGATTTTCTTCCGCTCTGCCGAAGGCTTTCGCGCAGACCGCAGGTCGAAGCGAACCGCCCCAAAAACGCGCCTTCCTGGCACTCGCGAAATTCCCGCAATTTCCAATTTTCCGACCTCTTGTTTTCAGCCACTTACAGATAACGAATTCATTATAACGGGTGTTATAAGTACCCCTATTTACCGAGTGGGTGCAGCGGGCTCGCGTCACTTGGCTCACCCGCAGCCGCCTACACTGGTGGTCCATCTCGGCCGCCGTTTGGCGGGGTGGGGATTTTCCCTTCCCGAACTTCCCGAAATCCCTCCCAAACTGGTGCACCCAGGCCCTACTTATCCTCATCTAACACCTTGACAGTAAGTCACTCAGGTTCTATAGTGAATCTGTTATAAGCCGATTGGTGTAATGCAAATATCTTTTATTCAGTAACTTAGCACTAATCAAGATTCAGGAGGCGGGCAACAATGGGTAAAATTATCGGAATTGACTTGGGCACCACCAACTCGGTCGTGGCCGTGATGGAAGGCGGGGAGCCCAAGGTCATCCCCAACGAAGAAGGCGGGCGGACAACACCCTCAGTGGTAGGATTCACCAAAAATGGCGAGCGTTTGGTAGGTCAAGTGGCCAAACGGCAGGCTATTACCAACCCCGAGAACACCGTTTACTCCATCAAGCGCTTCATGGGCCGTCGTTATGACGAAGTCAATGAAGAAATGAAGATGGTTCCGTTCAAGGTGGTGCGGGCGGGCGATCACGTGGCCGTGGTGGCGCAGGGACAGGAACACACCCCGCCGCAGGTTTCCGCGTTGATTCTACAGAAGTTAAAGAAGGCTGCGGAAGATTACCTCGGCGAAAAAGTGACGGAAGCCGTCATCACGGTTCCGGCGTATTTCAACGACGCGCAGCGCCAGGCCACCAAGGACGCCGGCCAGATCGCCGGACTTGATGTAAAACGCATCATCAACGAGCCGACGGCGGCCGCGCTGGCCTACGGTCTCGACAAGAAAAAGGACGAAACCATTGCAGTATATGACTTTGGCGGCGGCACCTTCGACATTTCGATTCTTGAAGTTGGCGAGGGCGTCATCGAGGTCAAATCGACCAATGGTGACACACACTTAGGCGGCGACAACATCGATCAGCGCATCGTGGAGTGGCTGATCGCCGAGTTCCAGAAGGACGAAGGTCTGGACCTGCGGGCCAAGGGTAACGAAATGGCACTGCAGAGGTTACGCGATGCGGCTGAGCGCGCCAAGATCGAGCTGTCGACCACCATGCAGACCGAAATCAACCTGCCGTTCATTACGGCGGATGCCTCGGGTCCGAAGCACCTGGTGAAGACGCTAACTCGTTCAAAACTCGAGGAAATGGTGCGGGATTTGATTGACCGCTCCATTAAACCCTGCGAGCAGGCGATGAAGGATGCGGGCGTTACCGCGGACCAGATCAACGAAGTGGTGCTGGTCGGTGGACAGACGCGTATGCCGGCGATCCAGGCTCTGGTGACGAAACTCTTTAAGAAAGAACCACATAAGGGCGTGAATCCGGACGAAGTGGTCGCGATCGGAGCGGCGATTCAGGGTGGCGTTCTGGGCGGCGAGGTCAAAGACCTTCTGCTGCTCGACGTGACTCCGCTGACGCTTTCGATTGAGACACTTGGCGGCGTGGCGACGGGCATGATTCAGCGCAATACCACCATCCCGACGAAGAAGACGGAGACGTTTTCGACGGCGGCCGACAACCAGGATTCGGTGGAAGTGCATGTCCTGCAAGGAGAACGGCCGATGGCGCGGGACAACCGCACACTGGGCAAGTTCCACCTTACCGGCCTGCCGATGGCGCCGCGCGGCGTTCCAAAGATTGAAGTTACGTTCGATATCGACGCCAACGGCATCCTCAACGTGACCGCGAAAGACATGGCCACGGGTAAGGACCAGAAGATCACGATTACGTCGTCTTCTGGCCTGAGCAAAGAGGAAGTCGAGCGCATGGCCAAGGAGGCTGAGGCGCACGCGTCGGAAGACAAGGAACGCAAGGCGGAGATTGAGTCGCGAAACCAGCTCGACGGCATGGTGTATCAGATTGAAAAGATGCTGCGTGAGCACGGCGACAAGATCTCGGGCGAGGAGCGTGGCGCAGTTGAGAACGCGCTGGGCGATGCCAAGAAGGCGCTTGAGGGCACCGACGCGAAGGCGATGGACGGGGCACGCGAGCGGCTGACGGCAGCTTCGCACAAGCTGGCGGAGGCGATGTACAAGGCGCAGGCCGCTCCGGCTGGTGGTCCCGATCCGGGCGCAAACGGCGCGGCGGGCGGCACGACGGAGCAGAAGAAGGACGAAGGCGTGATCGACGCCGAGTACGTGGATGTGGAAGACAAGAAGTAACTGGTGACTGGTAGCTGGAATGTTTGCGGAGGGGGCGCGATGAGCGCCCCTTGTCCGTTCGGGATTTGGTTCTGACTGTTTCAGATACGGGAAGTTTGGGCTAGAGGGTGAGGAGCAAAGTGCAATTCGAGTTGAATGGGCAGGCGTACCTGTTGAATTTCAATACGGACGAGCGGCGCTGGTATTTGCTGAGGCCCGCGAAGAGCGGGACGGTGGAGGCTATCGAGGTGCTCGACGACGAAGCAGCCACGCTGCACGACGGCATGGTGCGCATCGATGGCGACGGGTTGAAGAGCATCAACTAGGCGATATGCGGCGCTGTGCGCTCTGATAAAGTTGCAAGTGAATGCGGTCCCTCCTGTGCGGAGGGACTCGCTACGTAAAACCAAATGGCGACTACGGATAAGAAGGACTATTACGCTGCGCTGGGGGTGAAGAAGAATGCCTCGGCGGAGGAGATCCGCAAGGCGTTCCGCAAGCTGGCGCGCAAGTACCACCCCGATGTGAATCCGGACAAGTCCGCGGAGGAGAAGTTCAAGACGATCTCCGAGGCCAACGAAGTGCTGAGCGATCCCAAGAAGCGAAAGATGTACGATCAGCTTGGGTTTTACTCGGACAACATCGATCCGGCGGCGGCCGAGGCGTATGCGCGCGGCGGCACGGGCCCGAGCGGATTGGAGGGTTTGGTGGCGGGTCGCGTCGCAGCGAGCATCAAGAGGTCCCCTTCGACTTCGGCGGGTTTGACTTCAGCGATATCGCCGAGGGCGCACGGCGCAGCGGTAGTGCAGGTGCCGGAAGTTTTCGCGACATCTTCTCCAATATGTTCGGCGGAGGCATGCGCCAGCAGGCGGCGCCGCAACAGGAGCCGGGCAGCGACCTCGAGTACCAAGTAAACGTCGGGTTCTGGCAGGCCATCAAGGGCGCGGAGATGCAGATCAGCGTGCCGCATTTGGAGAGTTGCGCACATTGCCATGGACGCGGGTACCAGGAGAGTCCGGGCGAGTGTCCGGAGTGCAAGGGCAAGGGGCAGGTCACGCAAAAGAGTGGCAGCATGAAGTTCAACATGCCGTGCCCGCGCTGCGGTGGTTCGGGACAAAACCGCACTGTGTGCGAGGTGTGCCATGGCGAAGGCCGAGTAGAGCGCAGCGAGAACATTCGCGTGCGCATCAAGCCCGGCACGCGCGATGGGCAGCGCATCCGTCTGGCCGGGCGCGGCAATGCCGGAACCATGGGCGCGCCGGCGGGCGATCTGTACATCATCGTGCGAACGGGCGAGCATCCCGTATTCAAGCGCGACGGCGATGATATCTATCTCACCGTGCCGGTGTCGGTGAGCGAGGCGGCGCTGGGCAGCAAGGTGGAGGTTCCGACCATTGACGGCCGCACACAGTTGAAGATTCCGCCAGGAACGCAGTCAGGCCAGAAGTTGCGCCTGCGCGAAAAAGGTGTGCCTTCGGCGGTGAAAGAAGGCGTGCGCGGCGACGAAATTGTCGAGGTCAAGGTGGTTGTGCCCAACCTGCGCGATGAGAAATCGAAGGAGATACTGCGCGAGCTGGCGAAGCTGAACCCGGAAGACCCACGGGACGAGCTGTGGGGAAAAGTCAGTAATTAGCAATTAGTAATTAGCAGCGAGACGTTGGGGGCCAGTACTAGGTTGCTGGTGATTTGCGGAATAATTGCTTGAACGGGATTGGCGAAACGGATGCCCTCACTTTCGAAATACGCAAAGCTTGATTTGGTCCTTGAGACTGAGAGACTGCGGCTGCGGCGGTTTCGGCGCGAGGATGTGGATGCGGTGTTTTCCATCATCGGCGACGATGTGGCAATGCAGTATTATCCGCGAACGTTTGACCGCGACGATGCCAGGCAGTGGGTGGACCGGAACTTGCTACGCTATGCGAAAGATGGCCATGGACTCTTCGCGGTCATGTTGAAGGGCAGTGACGAGGTAATTGGCGATTGTGGCGTCATCCGGCAGGTGGTAGAGGGCGAGCCTCAGCTGGAGGTAGGCTACCATTTTCGCCGCGATCACTGGGGACGCGGCTACGCGACCGAGGCGGCGCATGCGTGCGTGGGACTCGCATTTCAGAGCTTCGGCGTGGAAACAGTAATCTCGCTCATCCGGCCGGAAAACATTCCGTCGCGGCGGGTGGCCGAGCGCAACGGTATGAAAATGGAGCGGCAGGTGATGCATTACAACCTGCCGCACCTGGTATACGCGATGTCCCGCGAGGAGTATGAGAATCTCCGAGGACCTAAGTCAGTACCGTAACTTAAGCGGACGCAGCGCCTGAGGCCGCAGCGAAATTTATCGTGGGCGAGTGGCTATGGATGAAGCGCCTCAAAACGAACGGGCCGGGAGCGCAGTCAGCCTGATAGCATCACTGCTGGTAGGCTTGGCGTTCTTTTCTCTGTGGTTCTGGCTGCTACCGGGATGGCTCGGCTTTCGAGTTGAGATTGCCGGTGCGGAACGGTGGCGCTGGCTGGCTGCAATACCCTCGGTCCTGGGGTTTGCCGTCGCCCTGCGTTGCGTGTGGGACTTCGGTTGGACGGGACACGGAACGCCGGCGCCAGTAGCGCCACCGAAGCGGCTCGTGGTTACCGGGTTTTACCGGCACGTTCGCAATCCGATGTACGTGGGATTCGCGGCGGGTTGGATTGGATTGTGGGTGGTCTTCGGACACGCTGATCCAGTGGCAATCGGCATGGTTGCGTTGGTCGCCATGGGAGTTCACCTCTTCGTTGTCTTTTACGAAGAACCGACGCTGCGAAAGAAGTTCGGCATTGAATACGAGACGTATTGCAGGAATGTGAACCGTTGGTTGCCACGTTGGAAGGCATGGAAACCAGAGTGAGCCGGGGCGTTTGAGGTCGGTCGAGAAAAATGGCCAAGCGTAAAAAACAGGGCGCGTACATGATCAGCTCGGTCGCCGAGATGTACGGCATACATCCGCAGACTCTTCGCCTGTACGAGCGCGAGGGCCTGCTGAAGCCGTCGCGCACCGAGGGCAATACCCGCCTGTACACCGACGAAGACCTGGAGCGGCTGGAGATCATCCTGTCGCTGGCACGCGACCTGGGCGTGAACATCTCTGGAATCGCCATCATCCTGCAGTTGCGCGAGCGCATGGAAGAGATGCAGCGGCAGATGTCGGAGTTCGTCAGCTACGTGCGGACTGAAGTCATGACTCGCGCACACAATGCCGCCAACGATCCGACACGCGGAGCCATTGTGCCGGTGCAGCAGTCGATTTTGATTAAACACGACAAAAAAAAATAACCGAGAAGTACGGCACCGGTTTTGGCACAAAACTGACGATTCTCCGGCTGATGCGTGCACGCCACACGAATTCCTGAAGTCCCATAGAAGGGGCGGCTTGCCTCTTTTCCGGCTCCAATGCCGCGCCCGGAGTGATAGTCGGCAGTTTCGCGCGGACGGACGCCGTTATCGTCCGCTTTGCGTCTGTCGCCGCACGGATCATAGCTTCAAAAATGACTTGAGATTCCGAACCTTTCGCGCAATCTTTTCGTAATTTCAATAGATTTCCAAAACGCAAGTCGTGCGTCCAACGTGCGTCGATACAAGCCGATGGGCAACAACTAACCAGACAGTCGGGGTGTTAATACCGGAAACGATGAGCTGTCAGCAGGGACCAATCTCGGGGTGTTGTCGTTTCCTCTTGATCGTCAACTAGCAAACTTTGGCGGGTAATAATGTGAAGGCAACACAAAGACAACGTGTCCCTGAGCCGGTGAGGCCGAAGCTGGCTCTGGTGGAAAACGGGCCCCGGCGCGCGCCTCGCGGGCAAGTCATGTCTGCGGTTTTCGTCTTGATCCTGCTGGCTGTGTTGCCCTACCTGAACAGCCTGCGCAACGGCTTTGTTTGGGATGACCACCAGCAGATCGTCATGAATCCGGACCTGAGGCCGGGCGCCGAGTGGAGCAACCTGTTCTCAACCGGCGTATGGAGTCGTCTCCATCAAGGAGCCCCAGGCAGCAACACGTACTATCGCCCGCTGCAGATGGCAACCTACCGGCTGGTAATTGGCACGGCGGGCCTCAGTCCATTTGCGCTTCACGCTCTGAGCGTGACTTTCGCTGTGGCTTCGGTACTGCTGGCATTTGGGTTGTTCTGGAATATCACAGGAAGCCGCAATCTAGCGTTCGCTGCGGCTGCATTATTTGCAGTCCATCCGATTCATACCGAGGCGGTGGACTGGATATCGGCATTACCTGACATTGGCTGCACGATTTTCGTGTTGGCCGGAATGCTGTTCTTTGTTTTTGTCTATAGTGGGGCGAAGCTTTCTCAAGCGGTCACCGCACGGAACATGCGCTGGCTCAGCTGGGGGATTTCGCTCGCTTGCTTTGTCCTCGCGTTGCTGTGGAAGGAAACGGCCGCGGTTGTTCCGCTGCTGATTGGCGTATACGTTCTGTTGATGCCGCCCGACGATAGCGGCCATCGCATCAAAGCGGCGGCGCAGCTGTCGCTGCCCTACTGGATCGTCCTCGGCGGGTACCTGTTCGTGCGCATGCAGTTTCTGGGGACGATCGCGGCGGCGCAGCTAAATTGGCAACTGTCGCCATTGCAGCTCGCGCTCACCCTGCCCTTCCTGATGGCGAAGTATTGGTGGAAGTTGATTGCTCCCTTCGGGTTAAACGCCTATCACTTCGTCGCGCCGGTGACGTCGGCGTTGCAGCCCCGCGCGGCGGCGGCTGTGTTGTTCTTAGCGCTCACTGTCGCATTTTTCGTTTACGCGCGCCGTCGAATACCGCTTGCTGCGTTCAGTGCTGCATGGGTGTTGATCACGTTGTTGCCGGTGATGGACATTTACGCAGTGGGGAGAAACGTGTTTTCCGAACGGTATCTATACCTGCCGTCGGTGGGATATTGCCTGCTGGTCGCCTTACTCGTAGCCAAGGCTTTGCAGCGGATTCCCATAAAATTGCGGGACATTGTGGGAGCGGCGTGCTTGATCGTGGTGGTATCCGTTTTCGTTGGAACCATCGTGGCACGCAATCCGGACTGGCAAGACAACGCCACGTTATTTAGACAAACGCTGGAGTTGTCGCCGCAAGCGCCGTTTGTAAACGCAATAGTGGCAGCGGCCGCGAGCGATCAGGACGCAGGTTCGAGCGAAGCTGAGGAATATTACCTGAAGGCTGCTGAGTATGCTGCTGATCAAGTTCCTGCCGATCGGATGTGTCTTTCGATTGCCAACAAGGGACTGGCATCGATTTACAGCGAGCGTAACGAATACGACCAAGCGCTGGTGGTGCTGGCAAAAGCGCGCGAAGCTTGGCCGGAAGATCCTGAGCTTGACGGCGAACAGGGATTAATACTGACCAAAGCCGGCCGTTGGGACGACGCGGCGGTATATCTCAAGAGAGCGGAGGCAGTGTCAGGCGGAAACGCGAATGTTTTGAATGCGCTTGGACTATACGAGCAGCAACGCAATCACAATCAAGAGTCGGCGGTGAAGTATTTTCAGCAGGCGCTCGCGATTCACACTGCGCAAGACATGTTCGCCGCATCGCTTCAAAATAATTTGGGGACCGCCTATGGCGAGCAGGGCCGCTACGGCGACGCGATTGAGCAATTCAAGTCCGCGATCGCGATTGCGCCGGACGATCCGGAATTTCGTATGAACCTGGCCACGGCCCTCGCGGCCAGCGGACAAAATGACGCGGCGCGCGCTGAACTGACGGGCTTGCTGGCAAGGAACCCCGGCTATGCTCCCGCGCGGGAGTTGATGTCGCAACTGAGCCGGCGCTGAAACGACCCACCACGGTGCCTTGGTTGCAGTCCCAGCTACCTCGAGTCAAATTCTGGTTCTCGAAATACGGCGGAATATGTGACAATCGGCGAACGTGAGTTCGAGCTGTTTCATCCAAACTGACAAGGCGGGTTTTGATGTCCGACAATGTGGTAGGTAGAGGTTTAGAGCTTTATGTTGTACTCAACGGAGACATGCCCACGGTAAAGTGCAGCGGTCGCGTCGTGGCGGGCGTGAACGACCAACTGTACCGCGAGGTAAGCGCGCTGATTCCGAACTCGAAGCGTATTGTGCTCGACTTCACCGACGTCACTCACATGGACAGCATGGGGCTGGGCACGCTGGTGCGGCTGTACGTCTCGGCGAAGTCGGCGGGGGCGGTGATCGAGTTGATGAACCCCGGCAAATCGATCCGTCACCTACTCGGCATCACGCACATGATGCAGGTGTTCCAGACGGTGGGCGAGAACGGTATTCGGATGGGGTGAAGTGGCAGGGGGTAGCGGCCCGTTCCGCCTTCGGAGCTGTGCGCACAGTTCCGTTACTTGATGTCGTACAGGAACATCGAGCGGTCTAGCATCTCGCCAGGCTTGTGTTGCAACAACCACCGATAGCTATTGGGATCGGGCAGCACCTGTCCGGAGAGCGCACTGGCGCCGATAACAATCTTTCCCGTTACGCGCTCTTCTGGAGCTAGTGGCTCGGCGCGCACGCCATAGAGCGCGGGATTCACCGATCCGAAATAGGCCAGCCGCAACGATTCGCCCGGATGCTTGAGTTCGTAATCCCGCAGTGCGATGAGGCCTTGTCCCCAGTCGAGATTGCTGTCAGTGAGGTAGTACCAACTTTTCTGCGGACGCACGAGGACGTTGAAGTAAGTAAGATAGTCGGGCGCTACGCGCAGTGCGTCGGCAGCATTGAGCCCGAGCACGAGCAACAGCGCCACGATGTTAAGGTTAACGGCCTTCATCCCCCACCATGTAGGGACTTCAAACGCGATCCTTGTTTTCAGAGCAACCACATGCTCCCAGATTGAGCCAGCGACGAGAATCGCGAAGGGATACAGCGGCAAGATGTGACGCTCGCCGATGTCGAAGTGCGATCGCAGCGCGAATAGAAGGAAAAGCAGCGCGAACGCGCACATCACCAGCAAGTCGCCTGGCGCACGGCAAACTCGGCGAATCCCAAGCAGCAACGAGGCCAACAAAAGAGCCAGCAGAACCGTCGGCCACTTTAGGATAATCGCCGCGGGATAGTAGAGTCCGATCCCGCCGGTTGGGTAGATCTTGCCGAAGAACCACGCCGGACGCCCATGTTTGTTGCTGAAGGCGACCTCGCGCAGGCCTTCGAAATACTCTCCGGCGGGCACTGTGAGGTTGACGTGCAGTTGGGATTTAGTGGGCCAAGTCTTCAGGCCGCGGTTGGGAAATGTCGCTACCGCCTTGCCATCGCCCACCGTGAAATGCGAGACGTGGAAGAAATAGCCGGACCACAGCACAACGAGCGCCAGCACTAGCGCGGCCAGTGTGGGCTTCCAGTTCCACTGCAACGGGTGCCAGTTCCATCCTTCGGGCCTCAGTACCAGCATCAGCAGAAGCGCCAGCAGCACCAGCGGAGGCGCGTAAAACTTGGCCAGCAGTAGTCCGCCGAGGGCAATTCCCATGACCGCAGTCTGAAACCAGCTTGGCTTGTTTCGCCAGCGCACCAGCTGGAAAGCAACCAGAAAAATAAAAAGCGTACCGATGCCGTCGGTGGTGGCGACCGAGTAATTCGCGATCAGGGACGGCGTGAACACAAACAGCGTGAGCGCAACGTTGGCGGCTCCTTCAGAGAACAGGCGGCGTGCGGCTGCCCAGATCGCGAGGCCCAGGAAGATGCCGAGCAGTGTGTTCATGGGGCGAGTACGCGCGGCCATCTCCTCCGGACCCGGCTTCATGGAGTCGATTCGGTAACCGTTGGGCATCTGTCGCCAAATGAAATTGCTGTCCAGTTCCCTGATTGGCAGCGTGAGCCAGAGACGGCCTAGTGGCGGGTGGTCATTCCAGTACTCAAAGCGGCCGTGCCGCCAGGCGTCAACGCCAGCAATGATGTGCGCGGGTTCGTCGTAGGTCATCGACTGCGTGTTGATGAACCAGAACGACTGCATGGCGAAGATCGCCAGCAACACGAACGGAATCGCGTTGCGCGCACGAAGTTTACGCTTTCGGGCAAGCAATGACGGCGGCTTCAGTGAGGAGGTCTTTTTCACGCGCAGAGTTCACGATATAGGAGTGCGCGGGTGCGGCTCAACTCGGAGTGCTAACTCGGACCGGGCGCGGACTGTGCAGAAGCGGCTCCAGCCTTGGACTTCAGGCGTTCAACCCCCTGTCGCGCCTTGGCGGCGAAGGAGCCTTCGGGAAGAATCTTTAGGTAGGCCTGGTAGTTCGCGAGCGCGTCGTTGTAGTTGCCTGCCTTCTCCTGCACGACGCCGAGTTTGTAAGTGGCCTCGGCATCGCGCGGCTTCCACTCCAGTGCTTCCTCGTAGCGGCTGATGGCAGCCCGGTAATTTCCCTGCTTGAAGTAATAGTCACCGACCTCGATACACTTGGTCGACTTGTGCGGATCGTACGGATGAAACTCGCCAAGTTCTTCGTCGGTTGCGCCGGGATGTTTTTCATCGCCCTTGGGCGGCGAGACGTCAATTTCCGTTTGCTTGCTCGAACTCTCGTCGGGAGAAATCTGATCGGAGCGCGGAGGGGCCTTGCGATTGTCCTTGGGCTTGGGGGCGGAGTTGTCAACCGGCATGCGCTGCACGGGAACTGGGCCTTCCTGGTCATGACTTTGGGCCAGCGCGACGCCAGTTAGCCCAAGCAGCAGAACCGCTAGCATTAAAATCCATTTCCGCACACCCATATTGTAGTGGAACCCGGCCGGCAAACGAATGACTCGGAAATGCCGGCGCACGAAAAAGCCCCACCCGGGCAAGAGCCAGGATGGGGCTAGAACAGTGTTGCAAACAGTACTTTACGGAGTTGGAATGCCGAACAGGCCACCCATATTCTTGCCGAAGGCGACGCCCATGCCGGTCACCAGGTCGAAGCCCGGGCCAGCTGGCAAGCCGTTGTTGCCCGTTGTCACGTCGTAGAAGAAATAGGGGTTGAGTTGGCCAGCCCCTACACAGTTAGCGGTTCCGTGACAGCCTCTGGTGTACAGGTCTCCATTCAGCTGATGGAGGAACTTGCCCCCCTTGGCCTGCATGTCAGACGCGAAGACGCCAGCCATGAGCGGAGTTGCCAAACTGGTACCCCACACTCGGTAGGAACCTCCATTGTAGTACAGGAGCACTGGAGAGGTGTCAGCGCCGTCAGCCGCGATGTCAGGTAGAGCACGGAAGGAACTGCAGAGATTGACACCGTTGGTTGCCTGGTAGCCCGGGATTGCCTCATATGGGCTGCAACCCCCTCCGCTGCCTGGCCAGCCGGTCTCGCTGGTTCTCTGTAAAGTGGTGAAGTTGATCTGCAAAGACGTACCGCCCACACACGTCACATACGGGGACGCGCAGGGATAGATCGCCGGGGTTCCGCTGTCGCCCGAGGCAAACAAAAGAGGCTTGTTCTGATTGAACACCCAATCTGTTCCGGTCTCGCCTGAGTATTCATCTCCGCCCCAGCTATTGGAAACTACGTCCGCCAATCCCGTCGCAGTAAGTACTGCCTGGTACAAGTCGGTGTCGTAGTTGGTGCAGCCTTCCACCAGAATGAGCTTGGCGCCGGGCGCCATGGCATGGGCATAAACGAGATCAAGCATGATCTCGACCGCCCAGCCGTTGGCGACGGCGTCGCCGCAGGTGGTGTTGGTGGCATCATTGCCGTACTGGTCAAGGTCCTGGAAGCACCCGTTAGCCTTGGTACAGTCAGGCAACCCAAAGTTCGAGTTGTTTACGGCCAAGTCGGCCTCGGCGTTGGCATAGTGGAAGGCATCAACAATCGCAATCGTTGTGCCCGTGCCGTCATTGAGCCGTCCTGCCGGCGTGTTCTTGAACGGCACTCCATAAGCAGTCTGTAATCCGTTCGGGCAGAATAACGTCCCGTAACTGCGGAGCGTATTGCAGATGCTCGGAATCTTCATCCCAGCTTTGGGAGTGAGTCCTTCGGTTACCATGCCACCCACCCAGATGAATGGCCTGGACTGGCCTGGACGTATTGCGCTTGCGGGAACGACCGGTAAGCCGTGCCCCAGTTGCTGAGCCTTGATGGCCAGGTCTCTTACGTAATCCGCCTTCTGCTGCGCCCAGCCGAGCTGGCAGACGACGAGCACCGCCAGAGTGATGAGAAGCAATCTACGAATGTTCATCGCATAACCTCCTACGGCCTCCGCGCCAGCCGCCGGCGGAGAACGCCACCGAGGCCCAGCACGGAAGGAGCAAGCAGAAGAAGCGTGGATGGCTCAGGCACAACGTTTAGCTTCGCGGTACCGATGGCAAGATCACTACCCGTAGTGTCGAAGATGGCGCCCCAAATGTCGTAAGAGGAGTCATAGGCGCCAATGAACAGGCCCGTGCCTGCGACTGAAGTAGAATTCCCAACCACGCTATATGTGAACAGGGGAAACAGATTGCTGTCGAGCAGCGTAATGCTGGCGGTAAACTGGCCGTAGTAATCAGGCTGAATCCACGCGCCAATGCCGTTAACCGCCTGATCGAGGTATATTCCGACAGTCGTAGGCGAGGTGGAGATGGTCTGGACGCCGTTGTAGACTAGGCCCATGCCCGCTGGAAAGTCGCCATTCCATCCGTTGCCCTGCTGCAGGTTCTGCCAGTTCATGGCGTTGGTGTTGCCAACCAGGCCGGTGTTGAGACCGACCGACACCCACGCCTGCGGCGTCATGTACACGCCACCGTTGCAGCCGAACTGACACCAGTCCACCGGGTCAATGAAGTAATTAGGGTTGGTTGAGCCCACACTTGCCCAGGCACCCCCCAATCCCAAGAGAAGGCAGAAGACAAGCAAGCTAACTTTTTTCATGTTCCTCCTTAGAGACACACTCAGATCTGAGTATTTCGGGGGAGGACTCCACACTAAGCCGAGTTGCTGTGGATGCAGCAGAAATCTCAGTGAATTTCGTGTTTGTGTTTCAAACTGGGAATACCGAATTGGGACGAAGAGTACTGCCGCGGCACGAACCGTGATTGTTCCACGTAGAACATCCGCGCCGTCCGCGGGCTCGAAAACAAGCACGAGGCCGTCCTCGGGGGGACGGCCATGGGAGGGAGCTGGGTGCTGTCAGGCCCAGCTCCGGGGAGGGATATGCTACAAAGCTACTGCTTGTCGGTAGCGTCGGCGCGCTGTGCGGCACTGGGCTGCATCGGCGAGTTGTTCTGCGCAGACGTTGATTCCAGCGAGTTAGTCAGCAGTTGCAAATCCACGCGGCGGTTCTTGGCTCGTCCAGCTGCACTGGTGTTCTTCGCAACAGGGTTGTCTTCTCCCAGGCCGATCAGGTAAACGCGATACGGCGGGACATTGTACTTGGCGGCGAGATACTGAATAACCGCGTCGGCCCGGCGTCGGCTCAACTGGTTGTTGTACTCGGCCGAACCGGTCGCGTCGGTGAATCCCTGCACCTGCACGATGTAATGCTTCTGTTGCGCGATCTGCTGGGCAAATTCGTCGAGCATCTGTTGGTCGGCCTTGGTGAGCGTCGCCTTGCCCGACCCGAACTGCACAGTTGTATTGGCTACAGGCTTGTAGTTGTCCAGATTTTCCACCGTGCCCTGAAGCCCGTTCAGGCCAGTGCCGACCTTCGCTGCCTGCTGATTGGCCTGCGCTGCAGAGTCTCCCGCAGCAGCGGCCTTTTGGTCGGCGGCGTTGGCGGCAGTGATGCCCTGCTCGGCCTTGCCATTCACGTCCTTGATGTCTTTCGAGTTCTTGGCCGTCAACTCGTCGAGTTCGCCGATCTTGTTATTGATGGGCGTGACTTGATTACGCACATACTTCTTGGTCGCGCAACCGAGGTTGGTGAATACGCTGACGGCAGCCAGTGTTGCCACTAAGACTGTTCTGTTCATAACGTGCACCCCTACGACACGATGAGTCGTCGCGCTGGAGAGTGCACGTACCCTGCCAAAAGTGGAGGCTGGCAAACGTTGAGTAGCCTGTTTTGTTTTCAATCGATTACGGAGTGATAGGTTTTCGTGGCTGCCGCGTAGGTGGATAAACCTGACGCTGAGAGTAAACTTTTTACAGGGTGGCCAAGCGCTTCTGCAGCAGTAACGTGACCCAAGTTATCCCTGACTTTCGCGGCTGGGCCGGGCCTTGAATCTGGCGCGGCCGCCTGGCATCTACCTTTTATTCCTGTCCGTCACTCATGGAACTGCACCAGAAAATCCGTACCTTGCCCACCTCGGCGGGCGTGTATCTGTACAAAAACGCCGACGGGCAAGTCATTTACGTTGGCAAGGCGAAAAACCTGCGGGCGCGGGTGCGCTCATATTTCGTGGAAGCCGCGGCCGAGAATGCGAAAACAGGTTCGCTTCTGCGCGAGGCCGTCGATCTCGACTACATCGTGGTGGATAACGAGCGCGAGGCGCTGGCGCTCGAGAACAATCTCATCAAGCAGAAGAAGCCGCGCTACAACATCCTGCTGCGCGACGACAAAACTTATCCTTACATCAAGCTGACGATGGGCGAGCGCTATCCGCGGGTGTACGTGACGCGGCGATTGCGCAACGACGGCTCGCTCTACTTTGGACCGTACTTCCCCACCAGCCTGGCGTATCGGCTGGTTGATTTGATTCACCGCCACTTTCTGATTCCTTCGTGCAAACTCGATCTGAACCGTTATTACCCGCGGCCCTGTTTGCAGTACTACATTGGGCGCTGCCTGGGTCCATGCGTGAAAGATCTCACCACTCCCGAGCGCTACGCTGAAGCCACCCATGACGTGAAGCTGTTTCTGGAAGGCCGCGGCGCCGACCTGTCACGCTCCCTGCATGAGCGCATGAACGCCGCCGCCGAGCGCGAACAGTACGAGTTGGCGGCGAAATATCGCGACCTCATCTCCACCGTCGAGTTGCAGGAATCTAAGCAGCGCATGCACGCCGTGGACGGCGACGATGCCGACGTGTTTGGGTATCACTACGAAAATCAGATGCTGGCCGTGAATCTGTTTCACATGCGCGGCGGCAAGATCATGGACAAGCGCGAATTCTACTGGGAAGACATGCAGGAGACTGTCGGCGACGAGGGATTCCAGCCGGGCGAGTTCTTCTCAGCGCTACTCAAGCAGGTGTATCTCGACCAGCAGTACATTCCGCACAACGTCTACGTGCCGGTGGACTTCGAAGACCGTCCCACGCTGGAGGAAGTGCTGTCCGACGGCCAGAACCGCAAGGTGCAAATCCATGTACCGCAGCGCGGTGACAAGCGCTCACTGGTGGACCTGGTTGGACAGAATGCCAAGCAGGCCTACGACCAGCGCTTCCGCGTGATGAAGCCGACGGCAAAGATCATTCAGGAATCCCTGCAAGACGCGCTCACTTTGCCTGAACCGCCAAAGCGGATCGAGTGCTTCGACATCTCCCACATCCAGGGCGCGGAGACCGTCGCATCGATGGTGGTTTGGGAAGACGGCAAGATGAAGAAGTCGGACTACCGCAAGTTCATCATCAAGACCGTCGTCGGCGTGGACGACTTCGCTTCGATGCGAGAGGTGGTGACGCGCCGCTACTCGCGCCTTCAGGCGGAAGAGAAGCCTCTGCCAAGCCTCATCCTCATCGACGGCGGCATCGGGCAGCTACACGCCGCGGCCGATGCGCTCGAGGCACTGGGCATCGTGAACCAGCCGCTAGCCTCGATCGCCAAACGCGAGGAGATTATCTACGTGCACGGCCAGGAGAGCGACCCTGTGGTGCTCGATCGTCATTCGCCGGTATTGCACCTGGTGCAGCTCGTTCGCGATGAGGCGCACCGGTTTGCGGTCACGTTTCACCGCAAGCGCCGGGAGATTCGTGACCGCAAGACAGAGCTTCTCGAAATCCCCGGCGTCGGCGCGCTGACTACGCGGCGATTGCTGCAACACTTCGGCAGCCTCGAAGCCGTGAGGCAGGCAGATGCTGCGGCGCTGGCATCGGTGGTAAGCCGACCGCAGGCCGAGGCAATTTTGCGCCATTTCCACCCGCAACCTGTTGGCGGCTCTGGGGTTGATACCTAGCAACGGGAGTTGTGCAGGTCCCTTTCCTGGTTACATCGGGTCGCCGGAAACGTCTGAATTAGGTAAACTATTGGTTGTCCTCCCTTTATGAAGCTCTGGCTCCAATTCGACCGGTTCCCGTGGAAGAAATACACCGCGGCGCTGTTCGTTTTGTTGATGGCCGGCTTCGGCTTCGTGCAAGCAGTTCACGTTCACGATGCCCTGGTAGGACAGGCTTCGCCCCCCTCGCACTGCTCGCTGTGTGTGGCGGCGCATAGCGCGGCCTTAATCACCCCGGTCAGCGCCGCCCCGGCGCAGGTCGCCGACGCGGTCAAGATCGCGGTACTGGAGCCCCAACTTCAGTCGCGCCTCCACCCAGCCCTCTCGAACATTCGTCCTCCTCCGCAAGACCTCTAAATCACGCTGAAATCCCTTTGACCGTCGCGCGTTCCTTTTGGGCCGTTAGCGTGGTCGATCCGTAACCGGAAAGCCTTTTCGGCGACCCTTCGTATTTGGGCAGCCCCTCGAAACGGCATCAGCTCTTGGAGGCACAAATGTTCGGAACCTTCACATCGCAAGCTAGCGCACGACGATTTTCTCAGACAAAATCGACCGAGCCAGTTGGTTTCGGCACGTTCCGCGGTACTGGCTGGTTGCGCCGCTCGACTACTGCGGCAATCGCGATCGTTTGTTTCGCGGTCTGCGTCAGCAACGGGAACGCGCAGACCACGGGAAATTCTTCGCTCAACGGTGTGGTCACAGACCCAACGGGCGCGGTCGTTCCGGGCGCGACCGTTGAGATTCACAACCCCGTCAGCCAATACTCCCGCAGTACGAAGTCAGACGGCGAAGGCAAGTTCAGCTTTACGAACCTTCCCCTTAATCCGTACCACCTGAGTGTCGCCGCGACCGGGTTCGGTCAATATGGGCAGGACGTTGACGTCAAATCCGCCGTGCCGCTTAACCTCAAAGTAGCGCTACAGATACAAAGTTCCCAGAACATCACGGTCGAAGCCGGAGCCGCTGACCTGATTGAGAACGATCCGACGTTTCACACCGACATAGACCGGCAATCGTTCGGCAAGCTTCCGCTCGAAAGCCAGTCTTCAGAATTGAGCTCTCTGGTTACGCTGTCATCGCCAGGGATTGCCGCCGATTCTAACGGCCTGTTTCACGGACTAGGCGATCATGCAGAAAATTCGTTTTCGCTCGACGGCCAGCCCATTACGGACCAGCAAAGTAAGGTCTTCTCCAACCAGATCCCGCTCAACGCCGTGCAATCGATGACGGTCATTGGCGGAGCGCCGCCGGCCGAATTCGGAGGCAAGACCAGTCTGGTGATCGACGTAACCACGCGCTCGGGAATGGGCTCGACCACGCCGCATGGTGCCGTCACGGCCTCTTACGGCTCGTTTGGCAGCTCCAACGTCGACTTCAATCTCTCGTATGGTGGTAAGAACTGGGGGGAATTCATTGCCGCCAGCGGACTGAACTCAGGCCGTTTCCTCGACCCGCCGGAGTTCGGCGTCATGCATGCCAAGGGCAATACGGAGAATATCTTCGATCGCGTCGACTTCGTACTCTCTCCAAAAAACGCGGTGCATCTGAACTTTCAATTTACCCGCTCGTGGTTTCAAAATCCCAACTCATACGATCAGCAATATCACGATTTCAGCGGCGTGATTCAGACCAACCCCATTACCGGTCAGCCCCTGGGACCGACCGATCAACGTTCCAAGATCCTCACCTTCGACATCGCGCCATCATGGGCCTATACGATCAATCCGAATGCCGTCCTGAACGTGACGGGCTACGTACGGCGCGACGCATATAACTACTACCCCAGCAATGACCCATTCAACGACCTTGGCCCGGCGAATCTCCAGCGGGAAAGCATTGCCCAGCAACGCAGCCTTCTCAATGCCGGCGCGGTCGCGAACCTTAGCTACACCAAGGGCATTCACAACGTAAAGGCCGGTGTCATGTATGAACAGACATTCCTGAACGAGAACGACCAGCTCGGGATTATCGATGCCACATACAACGCGCCCTGCCTGGATGTGAATGCCGTCCCGGTCAACGGCTTTACCGATCCCTCGCAGTGCGCGGCAGCCGGACTCCAGCCCAACGACACTACCAACCCGAATGCACCTAACTCCGCTTTGTATCCGTTGTTCAACAGTACCCTGCTGCCTTACGACCTGACGCGCGGAGGGGTTCGGTTCCCATTTGTCGGCCATACCGATGTGAAAGAGCTCGCTTTGTACGTGCAGGACAACATCACCCTGCGCAACTGGAGCTTCAACCTCGGGATACGCGGAGACTTGTACAACGGCCTTGCGGTCGCCAGCCAGGCGGAGCCCCGCGTCGGCATCTCCTATAACATTCAGAAAACCAACACCATTCTTCGTATCTCTTACGCGCGCACCCTGGAGTCCCCTTTCAATGAGAACCTGGTGCTCTCCAGCATCGGATGCAGCTCAGACGTGCTGAACCCTCTTCTCGGCTGCTCGTCGAGCACGGCGACCCCTTTGGAACCCGGCTATCGCAATGAGTTTCATGCCGGCTTGCAACAAGCGATCGGCAAGTTCCTGGTGATCGATGGCGAATATATCTGGAAGTACACGCACAGCGCCTACGATTTCAGCATACTGGGCAATACGCCGATCTTCTTCCCGATTGAATGGCATAACTCGAAAATTCCAGGATTCGCGTTGCGCGCCAGCGTACCGGTCACGCATGGCTTCAGTGCGTTGGTGGTGATGTCCAGCGTGGCTGCGCGGTTCTTCAGTCCCCAGATTTCGGGAGCCGGGGCCACCCCCTCGGCGCCCACAGGAGTTTTCCGCATCGATCACGACGAAGCCTTTAACATGACTGCGCACATGCAATACCAGACCCCCTGGAAGCGCGGTCCGTGGATCGGCTTCAACTGGCGCTACGACAGCGGACTGGTCGCTGGGGCAGTCCCCTGTTACGGAATCTCCGACTTCAACGACTGCCCGCAATCGACGACAACCCCGAACGGGTTCCCCGCCATCAGCATGACCGATGGGTCAGGAATCCCGTTTACCGCCGACCAGGAGTTTCAGGCGGGCTTCACCTGCAATGGCGTGCATGCAACTCCGACCGTCCCTCTGCCTTCGATCTGCCTAGCATCGCAGTTCGGCTCCACGCTCACACAGGTGCCTTCACCGGGAACCCAGAATGATGACCACAATCCACCCCGCATTGCGCACCGCAACCTTTTCGACCTCGCCATCGGTGATGACGATCTTTTCAAGGGCGATAGATACAAGTGGAGCGCGCAGGTGAACTTCATCAACATTGGGAACAACTACGCGCTGTATAACTTCTTGTCGACGTTTAGCGGCACGCACTACGTAACCCCACGCGCCATTACGGCCACCATCGGGTTCCACTTCTAGAGCGTACCGGAGGAAGTAAACTCGGGGCTAAGGCGCTCTCAATATCGGCGGTATAGACGCTGGCCTGAAGGCCAGTTCTACCGCCGAGTCTTCCCTCTCTGACTCCCGCCCTTCCGTCGCGCTCTGCACAGTGTCACAATAGCCGCAGCAGTGAGATGGCGTTATCACCTGCGTGCGCCCGAGCGGCGGGGCTTTGTCGCAGTGCTGTTCGTGATGGCATTGGCGACCGCTGCTGCCGCCAAGAGCTCTAGTGTCGGCGGAATCATCTTTACCGTCGATGCCGACCACGTACAGACGGTCTGGCCCAACGCACGGGTCACGCTGAAGAGCGTGAGCACGAACGGCGAGATTTCTACGGTGTCGAATGATCTCGGTGCATACAGCTTCGCAAGCGTGCTGGTCGGTGAATACGAGGTCACGGTGACGCTCGCTGGCTTCGAGCCGGTCACCCAGCATGTCACGATCAAGTCCGATGGGCCCGCAAAGCTCGACTTCCAGCTGAAGCTGAAGGGCGAGACGCAGAACGTCACGGTCTCGGCCGATGCGCCAACCGTGGATACCACGTCGAGTTCCGGCGGCGCGCCGATGCTGACGGCCAAGATTCTGAAGTCAGTCATTCAGCTCAATCAGGACTTTCAGGACGCGCTACCGTTGCTGCCTGGCGTGGTGCGCGGACCGGACGGGTTGATCCGCATCAAGGGCGGGCGCACCAATCAGGCGAACACGCTGGTGAACTCCGCCAGCGTGAGCGATCCCTTCACCGGACAGGCAGCGCTTAGCCTGCCCGCGGTTGCCGTGCAGTCGGTGCAGGTGTTGTCGAACCCGTTCTCCGCGGAGTATGGACGCTTTGCCAGCGGCGTCGTGGAAGTCAACACCCGCAGCGGCACCGACGAATGGAAGTTCCTGTTCGAAGACCCAGTGCCGCGCTTTCGCTGGATCGGCGGCAATATACACGGGGTCGAGAGTGCTTCGCCGCACCTCACCTTCGCCGGACCGCTGAAGAAGGGCCAACTCTATCTTTTCCAGTCGATGGGCTACGGATACGACACGATTAATACGTATTCGATCCCTGATCCCAACAACGTGCGCATCGTGGAAAAGATCAACTCGTACACCCAGCTCGACTGGAAACCGACGCCGAACCAGCAGTTCTCCGCATCGGTGGCGCTCGATCCGCAGGATACGTTTTACGCCACCATCAATACGTTCAATCCGCAGCCGGTAACGGCTGATTATCACCAGCGCGGGTATTTCGTTTCCGCCACCCACCGCTGGATTCTGCGCAACGGCGGGTTCCTACAATCTCTGTTTTCCGCCAAGCAACTAGATTCAAAGGTCTATCCCGCTGACGTGCAGCCGGGTGCGATGACGCTGAATCCGTATTCCAACTTCGGCAGCTACTTCACCACGCAGCAGCGCTATACGAATCTGTATCAATGGTCGCAGACACTGCACTGGCGTCCGCTTGAGGCAGCGGGCAGGCATCTATTGACCGCTGGCTATTCGTACTCATACTCCGGGTACAACGGAAACATTACCAACCTACCGGTGACCGTGCAGCGCGGCGACGGCACCATCAGCAGCCAGATTCAATTCGGCGCAGGGCTGACATCCCAGGCAACAAAGAACGAGCTCGCGATCTTCGTGCAAGACAACTGGCAGATTGTTCCGCGCTTGACGCTCGATCTCGGCATTCGACTCGACCACGACAGCCTTTCGTCGGAGGCCGTGAACGTGGCGCCGCGAATCGGATTCGTTTTTGCGCCAACTAAAGATGGGCGCACCGCCATCCGCGGCGGCGTTGGACTCTTCTACGACAAGATTCCGTTCAATGTTGCCGTGTTCACGAAGTGTCCCGCGCAGACCATAACAAATTATGCGAGCGACGGCATCACCGTCATCGACGGCCCAACCACATATACTCACGTCGTGGCGACTCCAGGCCTGCGCGTCCCTTACAGCCTGGGATGGTCGCTGCAGGCCGACCGCGAGTTGAGGCGTGGGCTACTCGTGCGGGTCGGCTACGAGGGCCGCCATGGGCATCGCGATTTCTATGTGAACCCGGTTCAGCCGCTCAATGGCGGCGCGCAACTGCAATTGCTCAACAACGGCACGCAGACCTACAGCGAGTTCCTGGCGATGGTGCGCTGGCAGGTCAACGAACGCACCTCGATTTATGGCAGTTACGTTTACTCGACGGCCCGCGGCGACCTAAACGACTACAACCAGTTCTTTGGGAACTTTCCGTATCCCTTGATCCGCGAAAACCAGTACGGCACGCTGCCCTCTGACGCCCCCAACCGCGGGCTGTTCTGGGGCGTGATTGGGCTGCCTTACAAGTTCGACTTCGTGCCCATTCTCGACGTCCACACGGGATTTCCCTACTCGGCGCTCGACCAGAATTGGGGTTATCTCGGCAAGGAAAACCAGGCGGGCCGCTTCCCCGCCTTCGTCGACCTGGACGCGAAGCTGCAATATCCGGTGGACTTCACGTTTCATGGCCACCGCATTCAGTTTCGCGCCGGGCTGACCGTGTACAACGTGCTCAACCACAACAATCCGCGCGATGTGCAACAGTACTTCGCCTCGCCTCTTTACGGCACGTTTTACAACTCCGTGCCGCGTCTCTGGCGGATTGACGGCGACTTCAGCTTCTAGACCAGTAGAGCCGCGCTTCAGCGCGGCGTTAGCGCATCGCATCCCACGTCCAGCCGACTTTAGAGGCTGCTGAAAAAAGAACCAAGGTAGTAATTTGGGCGTTTTCGACCCAATCTTGGCCCGTAGCTATGACTCTTGGTTCGACAAATAGCCGAGTTATACTCGGTTTCTTTTTTCAGCAGCCTCTTTAGTCGGCGTCACTGAGGGTTTGGGCTTCTTCAAAAACGTCCAAATGCCCGACTTGATCACGGGTCATGTGAATCTACTTCGTCCTCCGTAACCTTTTACCCTCGCCAACGGTTTATCTTAGTGAGCGCACTATGTGGAGAACGGGGTGAGGGCGCCGGGCAACGACGCGGACGAGCAGATGCTCGTACAGGCCGCCAAGGGCGATCCTGCGCAATTTTCTGAACTCTATAACCGTAACTTTCACGCGGTGTATGCGTACGTGGCGCGCCGCGCTGCCAGCCGCGAAGAGGCGGAAGACATCACCTCCGAGGTCTTCCATCAGGCGCTGGCGAATCTGCACCGCTTCGAATGGCGTGGCGCACCCTTCGCGGCATGGTTAATGCGCATAGCGGCCAACTCGCTGGCAGACCGCTGGCGCCAGAACGCGCGGGAAACTGCCTTGCCCCCAGACGATGAATTGAGCGACTCGAGCATGGACGAAGTGGAGCAACGCACCGCCCTCTACCAACTCGTGGGAAGCCTTCCCGACGACCAGCGGCGCGTAGTTGTCCTTCGCTTCGTGGAGCAAAAGTCGATACGCGAAATCGCGCACGAATTGAAACGAACCGAAGGCGCCATCAAGCAATTGCAGTTCCGCGCGTTGGAAAAGCTTCGCGCCCAAGTGGAGGGTGCCAATGAATAAGCGCTCTCTGATCGAACAATTGAATGCGGCGATCACCCAAATGCTGTCGCAACCTGGCGTACCGATCGCCGACGTGGACCCTGAGATTGCTCCGCTCGTCCGCATTGCAAGCGAACTGCGCGACCTGCCGCGCGCCGAATTCATGGAACGGCTCAAATCAGATTTAGAGAGGAGTACAGCAATGGCAACTACGACAGAACCAATTGCGGCGACCCGAACCGCCGCAGCACCCAGAATCGCGTACAAGAATACAGCGAAGGCAATCGAATTTTACGAAGCAGCTTTCGGCGCGAAAGAGATCATGCGCTTTGCGATCGGCGAACAGATCCCGCACGCCGAAATCACGATCGGCGATTCCTCCATCATGCTCACCGATGAATGGCCCGAAGGTGGCCGCTTCAGCGCGGAGACGCTAGGCAATTCGCCGGTCGCCATGGCGCTCTCGGTCCCGAACGTAGATGCCTTCGTCCAGCACGCCGTAGATGCGGGTGCGACGGTTGTCTTCCCCGTGAAGGACCAGTTCTACGGCCGCCGTGAAGGGACACTACGTGACCCGTTCGGATACCTGTGGAGTGTTTCGACAGTCACCGAGGAAATGTCCGTTGAGGAGATGCACCGCAGAATGAACGCCGACCAACCGGCACCACCAAAGCGGTCAGCAGTCGATCCCATCCCGAAGGGTTACCGCACGCTGACGCCCTACATCGTTGCGCAGGACGCAGCCGGGCTTATCGATTTCGTCAAACAGGCATTCGGCGCCGAAGAGACTTTCCGCAGCATCGGAGGAGCCGGCGGAATTCACGCCGAAGTGCGGGTGGGCGATTCCATGCTGATGATGGGTGGTGGCGGCCCTGGCTTGAAATGGAGTGGCAATCCGAAACAGTTCGGGTTCCACTACTACGTGCCTGACTGCGACGCCACTTACAAACGCGCGCTCGAGGCCGGGGCCACGTCGATCGCCGAGCCCGTCGACCAACCGTATGGCGAACGCTCGGCGACTGTGCGAGATGCCGCCGGAAACTTCTGGTACATCGCCACCTATCACGGCGACAACTACAAGTGGGAAGGCGCGCCCGACATCCAACCGAGCCTGCATCCGCTGCGTGCTGAGCCAGTGATGGATTTCCTGAAGCGTGCTTTCAACGCCGAAGAGCTCGGCCGCCATGCCGATTCGCAAGGCGTGATCCAACACGCAACGCTGAAGATCGGCAGCTCGCATCTGGAACTGGGCGAGGCGCACGGCCCGTATCAGCCGATGCCCGGCATGTTCTACCTATACGTGCCGAATTGCGACGACGTGTATCTGCGCGCAGTGGCCGCGGGCGGCAAGTCCATCATGGAGCTGACCGACCATCCCTATGGCGACCGCAGCGGCGCTGTACGCGATGCTTTCGGCAACGAGTGGTGGATCGCGACCCACGTCAAAGACGTAACCGAGTAGCAGATGCAGGGGCGCGTTTCGCGCGCGCCCCCCTTGGAAGTTACTAAAGGCGCGGAGCAATCTTCTCCGCCGCTTCCTTTGACGTCATCACCGGATAAACCTCGAATTCAACCAAGTCGCTCCAGTTCGACATCCATTGATCGATCAAATTGGGGTCGCGCGTCTCCATGAGTTGAAAACAGCGCTCGAACTTTTCGTCAACCCAGCTCGACACGTAAGTTACGCCTTCAGGCGCCATGCGCCCCTGCTCGCGAAAACGGCGATAAACAGGTACGGCGCCTTTATTCTTGAAGTGCTCCACCACCATGTACAGAGTGAACGGTTTTGGCATCGGCTTCCTCCAACCCACTGATCAATGCGAGAACCCAGGCGCGCTACTGCGAACCTCTCGCGATTGCCCCAACCCTGACTGCTATGATTCTCATTCGCTTGCCCGTTACAAGACTTACCACGGAGGCCTCATGTCAGTAGGCGACGAGATGCACGAACTCAAGGAACGCGCCGAAGCGGCCAGCGAACGCCAAGGCATGGCGCCGGTGAGCGTCACCATGGCGGTGGTCGCTGTGCTGGTGGCAACCGTGTCGTTACTCGGACATCGCACACACACCGAAGAAATTATTCTGCAAAACAAGGTTACAGACCAGTGGGCTTACTACCAGGCCAAGAATTTGCGCTTGAACAATCTACAGGCACTGAATGACGTTTTAACCGCGATCGAAGGCAAGAGCGAAAAGGCTGAAGAGGTGCAAAAGCGCTTTGAAGGTAACATCGACAAATACACCGAAGAAAAGAAAGAGATCCAGGACAAAGCGCGCGAACTGGAAGCCGAACTCGTTCGCGAAACGCAGCGCGCGAACCGATTTGACCTGGCCGAGGTGTTCCTTGAAATCGCGCTGATTGTCACGTCGATCACGTTGCTTACAGGCCGCAAACACTACTGGATGCTCGGGGTGTTCATGACGGTAGCCGGAATCGCCACAGCGGCGTCAGTACTGCTGCTGCGCTGACGCGCTATGGTTCCCATCCTTCGGCCCCAACCAGTGGCACAAAGCAGCAGGACACACTGCCCGATGTAGTGATCCCGTCTTCCGTCCTGCGGACGACTTGCAGCATCTGTTCCACTCGGTTGCCCACCGGGACCGTAAGAATTCCACCTAGTGCCAATTGCGCAACCAGCGATGGCGGCACTTGCGGTGCTCCCGCTGCGACCAGGATCTTGTCGAATGGAGCTTCCTTGGGCAAACCCACAGTACCTTCACCCTCAACGACTTGCACGTTGCGATACCCGAGTTCCCGAAGGATTTGGCGCGCCTTCGCGGCCAGATCGCTGTGGCGCTCGATGGTCCACACTTCCGCTGCCAATTCGCCCAACAGCGCTGCCTGATAGCCAGTACCCGTACCGACCTCCAGCACGCGATCGGACGGTTGCAGTTCCAGCACCTCAAGCATGGTGGCCACCATGTAAGGCTGCGAGATGGTTTGGCCAGAACCAATTGGCAACGGCCCATCGCCATATGCCTCGGGGCGCAGCTCGGGGGCGACAAACTCTTCGCGCAGCACTCTCCCCATCGCCGCCAGGACCCGCTCGTCGCGGATGCCTCGCTGCCGCAGTTGCACCTCGACCATCCGCGCGCGCCGTGCGGCGAGGTCCTCGGGACTATCGCGTTGTTTCGCCCAAATCGGTGACATAGACGCGGGTCTAAACCGCTGGCCTGTCCACCCGCAGGCGCGCGCCCGCGAGCAGGGACTTAAAGATAACGGAACCGTACACCGCAGTTTTACCGCTGCCGCGACCTACTTCTTGCGCTTCCGAATCAGCAAGTCGAAGCTGACTACGCCATTCTCGTCGCGAATTCCCTGCACGGTATATTCCGAGTTAATGTTGTACTCAAACTGAACGACCTGCTGGGCCGACTGCGTCAAGTTGGTGATGTAGGTCAGGGTCACGTTGTTGGACACCTGCTGCTCGATGGTGAGCCGGGCGCTGGGATTGTTTTCCGGTCCTCCGAGGGCCGGGTTAATACGAATGGCGCTGACACCAAACAATTTCGACGCCCGGTTCGTGACAGTCTGATTGATGAGCTGTCCAAGCACTACACCGCCCGCGCCTTCTCCCAGGTTTCCGCCGCGACTCGACGCGTAACTTTCCTCCTGCGTGCTTCCGAAAGCCAGCAGAGATATGATGTCGTCGCTCGACAGCGGAGGATCGGAACGATACGTGGTGGTCAACTTATCGATGGTTCCGTGCAGTCCGATGGTGATGTCGAAGTCCCGTACCCTCGTCGTAGCTTCCACGTCAAGAATGGGATCGATACGCAAGGGGTTCGCAAACGTAACGTCGCCGCGGTCAAGGTGATACTTGGTTCCGTTGAGGTTGATATCGCCTTCGGCAATGTTGATACGCCCCAGCAAGCTCGGCCGGCTTCCCGTACCGCGCAACCGCATATCCACATCGCCTGACAGCTTGGCAAGAGCGGTCTGCACCGTGAGCTCCGGGGCCGACACAATGCGCACATCCAGCCGCAAGTTGTTGAGGGGTGAAGCCGGGTTGGGCACGCTCACCGGCTGGCTTATCACCGCCGGACTCAGCTCAACCGAGGGAATCTGTGCGAAGCGGGTCACGGTAATTTCGCCACTGAGCAACGAGCTCTTCATGGTGCCGCTAAGGCGCAAGGTCTGGTCGGCCGTAACGCTCACGCCCGCGTAGCGAAAACGGATGTCGGTACCGTTGCTGCTCAGGTCGAAACCAATATTGTCGCCGTAAGTAATAAATCCTGAAAAATTGACCTGCCCGCCGCCAACTCGCCCCGCCAGGCGTTCAACCTCCAGGCGATTCTCGTTGAAGACCATGGTCCCGTTCACTTCACCCAGGGCGGCCGGCAAATCGATCAGCGAGAACCCGGCGTGCGCAATCACCATCCTGCCATTCATGACCGGATTGGCCATGGTGCCCTTGACCGTTACATCCGCATCAGTCGTTCCGTACGAAGTAATTTCGTCATCCAGCGCATGGAAGAGCGCGAGGTTGAAGTGGCCCTTGGCGTACACGTCAAGCGGACGCTGACCCTTCAGATCGACCGTGCCGCCAAGGCTGAGGTTTGTGTCCTCCGACGACAGCGTCAGACGCTTCATCGTGACGACTTCGTCGGCAAGTGACAGCTCGACCGGTCCCTCACTTTGAATCGCGATCTTCTCCAACTCCACACTGAACGCGTCAATCGTCATGGAACCACCCAGTAAGCGCGGCTGCCGCAGCGGACCACTGATTTCCGCATGTCCACTTAGGTGCGAGGGTTTGGTGATCTGCGTCTTCAGCGCAGCATGGAGCAACGGGTCAATCGCCACCTGGCTAAATTGCATCCGGAGGTCGCTCCGCATGTTGCCCTTCAGCTCCACGGTGCCGTCGATCGAAACCACCGCTCGCTCGAAATTCGATCGTCCGGTCACTTGCAGCTTGTCGCCCTGGCTCACTGCGTCAAACTGGAAGTCACCGCCGCGATAATCGTCGTTGAACACCAGGTTTGCGACCTGCAGGTGAGCGTCAATGACCGGCTGCGGTAGCGTTCCTGAGGTCTTCAGCGTGAAATTGGCGGTGCCATGTTCCTGCAGCGTTGTGGTCTGCAATTGCGTAATTTGCGCCAGGTCGATTTTCTCGCCACGCAGGTCGGTCTTCACTTCATGGGTGTCAAGATTGTAGGCGACGCTGCCGAGCACCGATCCGCCCAGTGCGTTTAGCCGAATATTTTGTAATTGCGCGAACTGGTTGGCCAGCAGGATGTCAGCCGTTGCCGTCTTAATCGGATACCCGAAGGCCTCTCCCCCGCTGATCGAAACACTCCCTTGGCCGCGAGTGTCGGCTTTCGTACCGCTGGCCTGAATGATGAGGGTAACAACGCCCTTCACCGGATAATCCGTGCCTGCGGTCTTTTGAAGATCGCTCACGTCAGCATTGCGCAGCGAAGCATTGAACTGAAATGGCGAATTGTCGTCAAAGCCGCCTTCTTTGAGCTGAACGCTTCCGTCCAGGTTCAGGCGCGCTGCTCCCTGCTCCACAATCCCGTGATGGAGTGCCAACATGGTTCCCCCCCACTGCACGTCGCCCGCCAGCGAATCGATGTGGATTCGCCGTGATTGTGGCGGTGGAGTCGGCTCAACCTCCGGCTTTCCCAAGTGTAGAAGCGATGCCAGTGTGCCCTTTTGCTGCGGCGCGGGCGTCGCGGCAGGCGTATACGCATAACTGAAGTCGGTGGCTAGCAGGCGTCCCACAATGTCGGGGTGGGCAATCTTGCCGCTGACGGTTCCGGCGAAGTTGGCCCGGCCTTCAATCTGCAGCGGTATCGACGACTGGCCCTCGCTGATGAGCAGCGGCTCGAACTCCTGCAGACTGTTGGTATTGGCGCTCACCTTGAGCTGCACGCTGTGTGAACCTATCGCCCCGGAAGCGCTAAGTTCCGTGTGAGGCGTCGCAAGGTTCAGCACAGTAATCTCGGTGTTGCCGGAATTCACATCGTAGCGGCCACGAAATGTTCCGCTCGTGGGCAATTGGTTGGGTTCGCTTTGCGCCGGGGCAGTCGAATCCAAGGCCATCTCCACCCCGGCCCGCTTGATCGAATCTTTCCAGGAAATGTCAATCGTGCCCTTCACGACGCCGGTCGTATTCAATTTCTCAAGCGGGAGGCTCTTGCTCGAGAGCATACGTATCAACTCACCCAGTGAAGCGCCGGCCAACTTGAGGTTGGCCGAGCCCTGCTGAACCGCGGGCGCTCCTGCCTTTGCATTCGTGCTCACTGCCTTGCTTGCAGCGTTTGCCGGGGGCCTTGCAGTCTTGGACGGCTTCTCGGCGCTCAACTGTGCACCGGCGGGTTCCAGCGACGGAGCGTAATGCTTCACCTCGGCATTCCCAGTCAGGTTTCCACGCAAAACCCGCGCATCAATCTTTCTCAGCGCAATCCGCTCTGGATCAATCGAGAACTCCGCGCCGGCACTGGCGTCGCTGATAGCAAAGCCCTCCTGGCGGAATTCGACATTGCGCAGGGAGAGCTTGCCGCTACTGGAGAAGCTGTCGGCGTCATACGTGCCGGCGCCGCTGAGATTCGCACTGCCTCCGCGCAACTCGCGAATGCGCGCAATGTCGCCCGCCTGCCCGAGATCAACGGTTGCTGCATAGTCGAGTTTGACCCTGGGATGCTGGAAGTCGTCCACCGTTCCGCTGAGATCGAGCGACGACTTCTGCGACACAACCTTCAGTGATCTCACCTGCGCGCGGTTCCGCCACAGGCTGAACTCGGCATTCGCGCTGGCCGGAATATCGCGAAAGTCCGGGAATTGAGCGTCCATCTTGCCCACTTGCACCGTGCCGTCGTAGCGCTTCTCGACGACCTGGTAGCCCATGCTCACGCCGACGTCATTGGCTTTGAAGTCGAGAGGGATTCTTTGTTCGTTCAGCAGCAGTGCGCCGTTCTGTACCTCGGCTTTGCCGATGGCAAGGTCGAACAGTTGTTGCAGGTGATCGCCGTTCGACTTCACCTTGGGCTCGGGAAGGTTGGTCGAACCGTCTGGGTTCACAATGACATGGATGACGGGTCGCTCGAGAGTGAGCTGTTGCAGGTCGATGTTCGCACCGAAGAACGAAACGATGTGCACCCGCGCATACAGGCGGTCGGCGTGCACGAAGGGCACATCTGTGGCCGGCTCGAGCCCGCGAATTGTAATCCCCTTCGCTTCAACCTCGAGCTTCGATACGTTCCACGTCAGCGACTGTATCTCCACGTCGCCACCCGTCGCTTTTTCCAGTTCCAGGATGACGCGATTACGCACAATTTCGCGAAAAGCCGGGCTTTGCAGGAACCAGCCGATTGCCACCACCAACACAGAAAACAGCCCGGCCATCACCACCCAGAACCACCATGGGAAGCGCGACAAACGGACTTTTGCGTCTTCGGCCATAACTAGTTTCCGCCCACGACCTCGTGCTCCGCCGTGGCCGGCAGCGGTACCGAGCTGTGTACTGGCGTTTGCTGGCGCAGATTGTGCAACCATGCATCCAGCAATTCATCCATGTGCTGTTGCACCAGCAACTCGCGGATTTTCGGTTCCACTTCCTGCAGCGTTACCATCTTTACCCCAGCCTTCTCCAGGTCGGGTAGCACCTGCGCGCGGTAATAGGCTTCCACTTCTTCAGGCTGAATGTGAACGTTAGGACGCAAGCGTACTTCCACGAAGTTCATCATTTGCGTCTCGACCCTCAAGTGGTTTTCGATCTCGCGCGGAGTAAAGCCATACTCCGCCAGCAAGGCCTGCCAGCCCGCGTCGTCCTTGGCCGCGGGAATCTGTGCCCGCAACTGCGCCAACGCGGACTTCAATTCCTCAGCCGATGGCGCCAGATAATTCGCGTTGTTCATCTGTACCTCGAGCAGGCGCCGATCAATTAGCCGTTGCAGCGCATGGACTCGGTCCTGGTCGGAAATGGCGGCCAGCGGCTTTTGCTGCATGAAGGCCTCGAAGCGCGTGGCATCGTCCCACTCGCTTTGCAGAACCGGCTGGCGGCTCACCGTGGCAATTACGGCGTCAATGATTTCTCCGCAAAATGCTGCCGCCGGAGCCAGCAACAGGGTGCAAATCGCGATGTGAATGAGTCGTCTCATCAGAATGTCTGTCCAATGCTGAAGAAAAAGTTCCAATGGCTGAGGGTCTCGATCTTGTTCTGGTCGCGCACGGGATAACGCGTAGGACTGAAGTTGTAACTGACGTCGCCGCGTACCGGCCCTACCGGCGTCTTATAACGAAGTCCGATCCCCGCTGCCTGCGGGTTGTAAGCGAAGTTGCATCCGAAGGTTGAAGTCGGTGGCGAACAGGCCGCAATCGAAGGTTGATGGAATCGCACCAGTCCGCTCCAAATCTGGTTTGGATTGGCGAATA
Organism: uncultured Acidobacteriaceae bacterium; assembly: GCA_963814165.1. Lineage (GTDB taxonomy): Bacteria > Acidobacteriota > Terriglobia > Terriglobales > Acidobacteriaceae > DASRAA01. The sequence goes on from CAWFBW010000007.1 coordinate 499,806, forward strand.
CATTCCCCATGTCGTGGAAGAACACGAAGCTCATATTGTTGCCGACGTAAGGCAACATCACCGGAGGAGTGCGAAGTTCGAAGTTATTCACGAACAGCCCCTGCCCGCCAATTGGATACCCGGTCAGCGGGTCCCGAGGCCCTGCCTGATTGATGGCGAATCCGCGCAGCGAATTTCCGCCGCCGGCAAAGAATAACTCCGGCAGCGGTATCGCCGTCGCCGATCCGCCGGGGTAATAGTTGGTGCCATACGGATGCTCGATACCAATCTGCGTGTTGCGGGCCAGGACCCACTTCTTGTGAATGGTGTAGTACGTCGAGTTCTGAAACAGCACCTTGCCAAAATTCGATTGCGATCCTAACGCGCTGGTCGCCAGTCCCATGTCGAGCAGGTTGTAGCTCCCTTTGTGGGTATCCACCGGATTGTCCCGGCGATCGCGTACCCATGTCATGCTGGGCATCGCGATGGTCACCGGCTGTGCGTACAGCGGAATCAGTCCGGGATCGATCACCAGGCTCGCGGGATCGACCTTCACCCTCTGGTACGTCAGCCGATAGAGGAACGTCGTCGACCGGCTATACCGCTGCTCTGCGCCGACGGACCCCTCCAGGCGTTCCGACGTAAACGTGTTGACGTTGACCGTGTTGTCGTAAAACGCACTCAGTGTGAAGTGCCAGTTGTCGCGGCTGAACCAATGTAGCTGTGGCGCGTCGTAGCTGATTAGCGCCCGCCTTGTCAGCAGGCCCGCGCGGGCCCGAAAGCTCAGCGTCTGGTCGCGCCCGAACATGTTGAGCCGCGTAATCTCCAGCACCGCATTCGGGCTCACCCCCGCCTGCCCTTGTGGATTGTTCAGCGCCGGCGTGTTTCCGGTCGCAAACTCCACACCGCCGCCGTAGCGAAACGTCCAGCGCGGCGCCTCCGCCATGTTGAACAGGACATTCTTCTGCGGCTCGATGCCCTCGGGATTCTGTACTGCCATATCTACCTGGTTAAACAGCCCCAGGTTGTACAGCCGGCGTTGCGAATCGATCATGTTCGCCTGGCTCAACGGATCGCCATCGCGTATGCGGATCTGGCGGTTCACTATGTAGGGCCTCGTGTTCTCCGTTCCCGTAACGATCACCTGGTTCACGGCAACCCGCTGCCCCTCGCTGATCTTGTAGGTCACATCCATGCGGTTCGGCTCGTCCTTGACCGGCACCGCCGTGGATTCGAATTGCACATCGGGATAACCGCGGTTGAAATAGAAGACAATGATCGCGTCGCGGTCGTTCGCCATGTCAGCCTGGCTGAACGGCTGGCCGGCTACGCTGCTCAACATCGGATCGAGTTGCTCCTTTGAAAAGCTCTCATTGCCCTCAATCACCAGGTTTCTGACCAGCGTTTGCGGACCTTCCGTAATGTGGAACATCACGGCAAGCTCGGTGGCATGCGACTCGTAGTTGTCTTCGATGTTGGCCTCGACCTTGACATCCTGAAATCCGTTGGACTGATACAGCGCCTTTATCGCGTTCACATCGTCCTGCATCATGCGCTGGCTGAATCGTCCATTCGTCAGGATCCAACTCTTTGGCTGCACGCTCATGCGCTCGCGCAACGTCTCCCGGTCGAAATAGTGGTTGCCCGTTATCACGACCGCGGCCAGCTCATGCTTTTCGCCTTCGTCCACCTTGTAAACGATGTTCACCAGGTCTTGCTCTGGCACACCACGCCGTTCAACTTCTACCTGCGCCTCAAAGTATCCTTTCGTTTGCAGGTAGTTCCTGAGGTTGCGACGGCCTTCATTCAATAGGTCGTCGTCCACCGCATTTTCCTGGTACACCGGAACAAGCTTTTTCATCTCGCCGCCGCGGATTTTCGCTCCTTCGGCAACAATTACCACTTTCGAACCCTGCTCTACCTCGAACACGTAATTTTGGGTGTTGCTGGCCGGGTTGTATTCATGGCTGGTCAGCGAAACCTGCGCTTCCAGGTGCTGGTTCTTCTGGTAGTGTTTCCGCAGCCGCTCCAGCGCTCGGGTCAGGTTGGCGCTCTTCACCTTGGATCCCGGCTTCAACTTGGTGATCTGCTGAATCTGCTCCTGCGCAATGCCCGTGTCGCCTTCGATCTTCACCGTGCCCACACGCGCCAGTTCGCCCGTCTTCACGTGGAACACCACATTCATCTGCCGCGTGTCTTCATGCGGCAACAACTCATAGGTAATCGACGCCTGGAAGTACCCGTTATCGGCCAGTACTTTCTTCATGCGATCGATCGACAACTTTACGTTCTCCTCGGAAAACAGCTCCCCCAGCTCCAGTTTGCTGGCGTTGACCAACTGGTGCGGTTTGGGAGGCGTCTTGGCGTTCAGCCCTTCGACGCTGACGTCGCCGTTGAAGTAGTTCTCGGTCGTGACGAAGGTCAGCGTGATGCCGCCGCCCTTCTCCGCCGCAGCCTCCACGTGCAGGCTGGAAAAACGTCCCGTGGCGTACAGCACCCGAATGGATTCGCGCAGCGATTCGCGGTCGAGCGGCTCGCCGGTTTTCACCAGCAGCAGGCCTCGCAGCATTCCGGCGTTCGTTCCGGCGATTCCCTTGAACTGAATGTTCCGTACGATTTCGCCTTGATATTTGGCCGCGCCGTTCAGCTCTGGAAGCGGGTGTTGTGGGTTGTTGACCGCGCGATCCTCGGTGAGTGCCGGAGCCGGAGGAGGGTTCTGCGCCCACGCGTTTTGCAGGCACGGCAGGAGAGCCGCACCCAGCACTGCCACCCCGAAAATGAATGGCGTGGTTGCCTTCCTCAAACCCTAACCCTTGTCGGACCCGTCAGTTGCCAGCCGCCGCGGTCGAAGTTGTCCTGCCTGGCTCGCACCCGGGTCAGCCGCATACACGCATCCCCGGACCCACCGTTCCCGTGAGAGTCCCGCCCTGCGGGACGAATCCTCTGCGGCGTTCCTATAATAACGAAGTAAGCATCCCGAAAGCAGGTAAGCCTGTTGGAATTCGCCGAGCGCTACTCCCGCCAAATCCTCTTTCAACCCGTAGGACCTGACGGCCAGAAGCTGCTCGCAGCTGCGCGCGTCGCCATCGTAGGCTGCGGCGCCACCGGCTCGGCTCTCGCTTCCCTGCTCGCTCGCTCCGGAGTCGGCTACCTCCGCATCATCGACCGCGACTACGTGGAGCCTAGCAACCTGCAGCGCCAGGTGCTCTTCGACGAGGCCGACGCCGCCGAGTCGCTGCCCAAGGCCATCGCTGCCACCCGCAAGATTCGCGCCTTCAACTCCGAAATTGAGGTCGAACCCCACGTCGCTGACCTCACGCCTGACAACATCGAAGACCTGCTCAGCCAACGTCCACCTCATCCTCGACGGCACCGACAATTTTGAGACTCGCTACCTCATCAACGATTTCGCCGTCAGCGAGAACCTGCCGTGGATTTACGCCGCCGGCGTCGGCAGCTACGCCGTCACCATGAACATCCTGCCCGGCGACACCGCCTGCCTCGCCTGTATCTTTCCTGATTCCCCCAAGGGAATGGTCGAGACCTGCGACACCTCAGGCATCCTGAATTCAGCCGTAAACCTGGTGGCGTCGATCGCGGCGACCGAGGCGATGAAGCTCATCGTCGGCGCGCGCGACAAAGTTCGGCGCACTCTGCTGTCTTACGACGTTTGGATGAACGAGTTCGCGCAGGTTTCCGCGAACCATCCCCGCGAAGGCTGCCGCGCCTGCCAACAGCGCGACTTCATCCACCTCGCTGGCGTTGGCCGCCCCCACATCTCCCTGTGCGGACGCAACTCAGTACAGATTCACGAACGCCAGCGCCCTATCGACTTCGACGAAATCACCCGCCGCCTCACCCCTCACGGCACCGTGAAGCATAACGAGTTCATGCTGAAGTTCTGGCACGACCCCTACGAGCTGACCCTCTTCCCCGACGGCCGCGCCATCATCAAAGGCACCACCGACCCCGCCATCGCCCGAAGCCTGTACGCGAGGTACATCGGATCGTAGGCAGCCCAACACAGACGAAAGAGGGTCGCCATCGTTGCTCTGGCGACCCTGTTTACGCTCCGGGTGGACGGAAATGTGGTTTCGAAAGACTAAAACAACTTCTTGCGGAACTTGCTTGCTAGTCCGAGGATGCCAGAGCCCAGCAGCACCAGCGTACCTGGCTCCGGAGTACTACCACCCTGACCTATCTCTCCAAACACCGCCAGGCCAGCGGTCTGGCCACCGGCTCCAGGGTTCCACTGCTGCAGAATGGCCCCGTCGGAAATTCTAACTTCCCAAACGTTTCCTGTGGCGAGGTCAGCTGTCCAGAAAGCCGTGCCCGTTGGGTCGAGATTCAGAGCGAAATCTTCGCCCCCGTTGCCCGGAAGGACGTAGACCGTCGCGATTACGCCCGAAGGGTTGAGCAGCAGCGCATTGGAACTATCAGCGACCAGTACGTAGCCAGCGAGAGGCCCGGTCCCGATCTCCCGCAAAGCGTAAGCGGCTCCTCCCGGAAGGCCGGTAGCAAATGGCGAGTTCTGGGTTGAAGTCGAAATGTCGTAACTGAAAATATTGTGGCCTTCCGAGGTGTAGTAGACGGTTTTGCCATTCGCGAGCAGGTCAACCCAATCGGTGCCACGGTCTTCGATTTGCACCGTGTAATTGTTTAGCAGCACACCCGAGCTGTTGTACTGCTTGATGGTGCTGAGCGACGCATCGCCGATTAGCGCTGGAAACGCGCCGCCCGGCATTGAGATCGATTCGTTGTTGGCCTGTCCGGTAACCCAAGCCGCATTGACCAGGTTTCCGCTATTGTCGAACTTCGAAGTCGTGCTGTTGAAGTTTGTTACGTACAGATTTGCCGCGGAATCAAAGGCCATGCCGGTCGTGTAAGTATTGCCGGTGCCATTGTTCATGTTCTGGACGAACACTCCCGACGGGGTGTACTCATTAACTTGGCCATTGCCAATCGCAACGAAAACGTCTCCTACTGTGTAAGTGACGCCAGCCTGCGCTGTGGCTACCAAGCCAATCGCTATGGTTCCTGCTAGTACGAAAAGCATCATTCTGCGCTGCATCTTGTTACATCTCCTTATTGGTTAAGCTTGTTGGTTGCTGAACCGACCGAGCCTTTTGAGTGGCCCAAAAGTGGTCTGAGGTGAACACCGCTTCGCTAACTATCCCCTGGGGAATAGCACTTTTATTGCCAAAGGAGCGCTATACAACTAAAGCACTTAGTACTACAGCGATAGGAGAAACTGCAAGTTTTTGCATCCAAAAGCATGCCTTTTACCCTTTTGGTCGGGTCAGCACCTAAGATTGTTCGTGGTAATGAGATATTCCCACTCATTGGAGCCTCGCGAATAAGTGGGGTGCCCGGCACGGCAAAGCACAACGAGTTCGTCCTGAAGTTCTGGCACGACCCCTACGAGCTCACCCTCTTCCCCGACGGCCGCGCCATCATCAAAGGCACCACCGACCCCGCCATCGCCAGAAGTCTGTACGCGAGGTACGTGGGGGCATAGATCTCGGGTACCGCGTAAGTCCCTGTTTCGGGGATCTGCCTATGCACCTCCAACGTAGGGCGCAAGTTCGAATCACCAGATATTTCTCATTTACTGCTTGCTATTCCGCCCAACCCATGACATGCTTCCGGCACGTTGGTGTCGGAACCAATCCAATGGTGCCTACAACTTCAGAGTGAGTGCAAGAAATTAGGGCAGCGTAAGCACAACAATTCCGACCGACAGACTAGTTTCAGACTCTTCCCACTTTTTCTCGGCAGCAAACTTAAGTGCCAGCGACGGAAGGCGCCCTCAGAGGGAGGGTACGCACACCCTTCAGTTCCAAGGTGACGTTATGGAATCAAAGTTCAAAGCCGCAGCAATTGCAAAAAACTGGATCCATTCCCATGAAGAGGATGCAGAGGGAACGCAAGTTTTTCGCCTCGCTGGTTATCCGTTTCCTCCCGCAAGGGGTCGCGACGCCCTGGCCCTTGACGCCGATGGCACCCTGCGTCGTACCGTCCCCGGCCCAGACGATCGCTCTTCTCAATTGCCGGCCGGTTCCTGGAAGCTTGACGGACGGCGCCTCATTCTCCACCAGAAAGGCAGCGAGAGTAAGGAGTTCTCGATTGAGAGCGTTTCTCCCGATCGCCTTCTCCTGCGGCCTCTCAAGACATCTTCGTAATTCAACCGCACAGCCGATCACGAAAAAGAAAAGAGACGACAATGGCAAAAGCAAAAAAGAATCAGGGAACTCCGACACCCCCGGCGACACCGACGCCTCCAACTGATGCCATGCCCCAGGTTCGCACCTGCGGCACTATGCCGGTTCACGAGCGCCTCCTTCGCACTGTCCCCGAGTACGTGAATGCCCGCAACGCGAGCGAGAACCACGCCTTTCAATTTGCCATGGGCATGCGCGCGGGCGCGCGCACCGGCGTTACCGTCATACCGGTCGTCGTCCATGTAGTGTTTCATACCGCGGCACAAAACATCTCCGACACCCAGGTCAATAGTCAGATCACAATTCTCAATCAGGATTACCGCAAGATAAACGCCGACGTCGGCTCGACCCCTGCGGTCTTCCAACCCCTGTGTGGCGACGCCCGCATTGAGTTTCAGCTCGCATCCACCGACCCCAGTGGGAACCCCACTACCGGCATCACTCGCACCTCAACAGCCTCCACCTCCTTCATTGATGACGATAAGGTAAAATCGGCTGCCACGGGCGGCGCCAACGCCTGGCCCGCCGCCAACTACCTCAACATCTGGGTCTGCCAGCTCGGTAACAGCCTTCTGGGATACGCCCAGTTCCCCGGTGGCCCCGCCGCTACCGACGGAGTCGTGATACTCCATAGCGCCTTTGGCAATACCGGCACGGCGGCCTCCCCTTTCAATCTCGGCCGCTCTGCCACTCACGAGATAGGTCATTGGCTCAACCTTCGCCATATCTGGGGAGATGACGGCGGCGGATGCAGCGGCGACGATTTCGTCGCCGATACACCCAACTGCGCCGACCACAACTTCGGCAAGCCCACATTTCCCCACGTCACCTGCGGCAATGGTCCCAACGGCGACCTGTTCATGAACTACATGGATTACACCGACGACGACTCCATGTTCATGTTCACCAACGGTCAGATCCTCCGCATGCAAGCCTGTCTCGACACCGATCGCAGTACCATCGGACACACCAAGACTGGCCCGACTCTCATTCTCGCGGACCTTCCGTCTACCACCACCGTCGCCGCCTCGGACTTCCCTACCCTGGCCGCCTCGGACGCTCCCACCTTGGCGAAGAACGACATAGCCACCGTTGCCGCCTCGGACTTCCCCACCCTGGCTGCATCGGACTTCCCCACCCTGGCGAGGAACGACGTCGCAACCGCGGCTGTACGCGACTTTCCTACCGTCGCTGTGCAGGATCTTCAAACCACCATCTCGTTCCGCGACTTCCAGCCCACTGCCTTCTTCCGGGACGTAGCTGGTCCCGGCGGTCCCGGTCCAGTCGGCGATCCTCCTTTTTCTGGTTTTTTCGGAGCCGGCGGCGGTGGTCGTCACGTGCCTTTCGTCCTCTCCACTCCTCATCACACGATGGCCTGGAGGCAATCGTTCCCCGACATTGCCCAGCAGCAGGTCGAGCAAATCGGGGCACAGCTAGCACAATATGAGCAACTGCTCAGCCAGTACGCCGAGGCGGATTCATCCGGCTCCCTTAGCGCCGTGGACTCCGTTCGCGCCGAGCAGTTAACCGCGGAATATATGGCCCTGTTGGCTGAGTACCGCCAACTCACCGGATCCTAGCTCATGGCGGTCCTCATCATTGCGCAACCGTCGGATGAGCACGCCGTAGCAGTGAAGGCTCATTTGGAGCGCAGCGGGAACGAGGTTGAGGTCCTTGACACCAGCCTCTTTCCCGAAGTCGCGCGCCTGTCCATTCGTTATAGCTGCTGTAGTGATAACCGCTCCCTGCGCCTTGAAGTGCAGGGCCGTACGCTCGAACTCGAACGCTTCGGCAGCGTCTGGTGGCGAAGGCCTCAGCCGGCTCGGATCAGCGAACAGATGGTCCGGCCTAGCCATCGTCTCTTCGCCGCTAACGAAGCTTTCGAGGCGCTCTCGGGCCTTTGGCAAACCATGGATGCCCGGTGGATCAATGACCCCATCTGTGATCTCGTTGCTCAGCGCAAGGCCTATCAGCTCAAGGTAGCTCAGCAGGTGGGCCTTCGCATTCCTGCCACTCTCATGACCAACGACCCCCACGAGGCCCGCAAGTTCGTCGACGGCCGCGGTTACCGTGATGTCGTTTACAAGTCTTTTTCATCCACGGAAGAAGAGTGGCGCGAAACTCGAATCCTGAAAGAGGATGAACTGCATCTGCTCGACCACGTCCAACACGCACCCGTCATCTTTCAACACTATGTCGAAGCATGCTATGACCTTCGAATCACTGCCGTCGGTGACCAACTCTTTCCCGCTGCCATCCACTCCCAGCAGACAAGCTACAAAGTAGACTGCCGTATCGACATAAACTCGGCTAAAATCGAGCCGGTCGATATCCCTGACGAGCTCCAGGTTAAGCTTTTGGCACTGACGCGTCGGCTCGGCCTCACTTTCGGCGCCATTGATATGCGCCTGACTCCCGGCGGCGACTACCTCTTTTTCGAAATCAACCCCGCCGGACAGTTCATGTACATCGAAGCCGCAACCGGCCTTCCGATCGCCAGTGCGATGGCTGCAGAACTCACTAGATTCGATATGAACGCTCTTCCGCTTCGCAGCAGCGGTGCGGGACATTCGCCTCAGTCTTCCTAGTCACAACTAGGCGCCATCGTGGCCCACATCTGCTTGCCCGGTGCCCCAGAGCCTGCCCTGAGCTTGCCGAAGGGTTAGCGGCCCGCTTCTGGCCGCTAACCCGGGTCTCGCAACCATCGCTTGGTTCCTGGTGTCCCGCGTTCACCCTGCACTTCGGCCAACCCGAAGTAGGCCTGACCGCAAATTTCCTATCGTCTTCCCTTATCACACGGCCGTGTGTTCCATGTCCTTTTGCCTCTTCTGCCCGACCTGTATAAAACCCGTCGTAAGGGCAAGGGATGAGTATCGCTTGCCGGTTCCGTACCTCAGGGTGCGGAAGCGGCTCTTTGAAATCGACCGTCACTGAGTATGGGATCTGCTACCAATCGCTAGGAAGCGCTCACCTTGCGGCTCTGCCCAAGCGACAGGGAAACTGTCGGAGAGTCCGGTTACCCGCCCAAGCGAGCAAGCCGCCCTAGCCGTGGTCCGCATTTCCCTGCCGTCTGCAAATGTGGCACCAAGCGTCAAGGAAGACCCATGTGCAGGAATCTGCAGATATAAGTCCTTATGGCTGACTTGGATAGCTATAAGTCTTTTGCAATCAATCGTTTGCACACAATTTCCTGCCAAACAATTGAAAACAAAGGAGGGCTACAGCGAAAATTTGGCGAAAGTCCCTACCCCTTGACGGCCTCTTCCCCCTGCAGTTGCTGATACCGCTTCTGCAGGTACCCAAGCATCTGGTCGAGTTGGGCAGGAGCCTGCCCCTCCCGTTCGCGAGCGGCCTTCAAGAGGTTCAGGTTCTTCATGGTGGTCTCGATCATCCACGAAGACTTCCCGGCATTGAGCACCTTCGGCAACACCCGGGTCGCCATCGCCCAATCGCCTCCGATCGAGCTCAACTCCAGCACGGTAGCGAGGTCCCAATAGTCGCTGGAAGATGCGCCTCCTCTACGCGCTACCGCGAAACTCACCAGTGGAACCAGCCGGTCGGCCTCCTTCAGCGCATCGGCATCCCCCTTCTGCACCAGGAGGTTCACAGCGTTCACCCCTGGGTAGTAATCCCTGGGATCGCTCTCGAAGCCCTTGGTATACGCCTCGATGGCATCATCCAGAGCAGCAAGAGCCATCAGGTCGCCCGCCTTGCTCAGCTCGCCGTAGCGGTCCTTATGGACGCGGCCAAGAATCCCCAACGTCTCTGGGTCGGCGCCCTTCTCCTTCACCAGCTTCTCCAGAATCGCTTGCGCTTCCTCACGATCTCCAGGCTGGTTACGGCGATTCAGAGCCAAAGCCCTCTGCTGCCTCACCATCACGTTCGACTTCAGGCCATCGGGAAACTGGTCGGTAAGCTTCACCATGTCGTCCCACGCACTCACGTCCCGGAACGAAAGCATCAGGTCCACCAGCGCGGTACTCTGCGTGGTACGGAGATCGCCGAGTCCGTCACGTATTCCCCGCAACGCCTCCGCCCGCTCGCTATTCGAACCCTTCGCGCGAGCGTCCGCGAGGGTCTTGCTGAACTCGTCTGAGTGGCGCACCTGATCCTGAAAGATCTCGGTAATTTCGTGCGGCAGGTCGATCTTTGGGAAGCTGGGAATGAGCTGGTAAATAGGGCTGTCCTGCGTTGCCGCTCCCCGGATGGCCTCGTCCAATCGAGTGCCCAATGCAACCTTGAGCGCGGCTGCGCTCTCTTCTGTGAGCTTGCCGTCCACCAGCGTGTACGGAATGGCCCTCACCAACGCCACATCGAACGGGATCGGATGGATGGCCGCGAAGATGGGCACAGTAGTAAACGGCCGTGCTGTATGCCGAATGCCCAGTTCGTAAAACACGTTTGGGTTGGAGAGCGTGAGGTCAGCGATCACGAAGTCCGAGAGCAGCAGCCGACCAAACATCGGAACGTGAATGATGCCACCCGTACGTTCCTGGTCTCCGCGCACTGGTTCGAGGCCCGCATCCACGATCGCCGGCTTGATGCCGGTCTCGTAGATCTGGTCGAAGTCCACCGTCACCCCGCTCGTCAGGTCCGGCTTCTTGCCAAACGGCATATCCACAAAGCAAATCGCTCGCAACGACATCGCATCCCTCCTGCGGCATTAGGCATCACCATTTGACCCCATGCCGACAACCCACGCAACCTCGATGCCCGGCCGTCCGTAAAATCCGTTCCCTCACTTGTTCTATAACTAGAGGCGCGACGTCAAAGAACCTATGAGTGGCGAATCGATACCCCTGAACCTGCCGCTATCGCGCTTTGCGACCGATTCGTGCGAGGCGACCACGCTGTTTCAGGAGCTGCGCAAGCCACTGTTGCGGTATCTGGCTGGGCTCGGACTCTCGCCGGAGGAAGCGCAGGACGTTGTGCAGGATGCCTTTCTCAGCCTGCACAAGCATCTATCGTCGGGAGGATCGCAGGCGAACATTCGCAGTTGGCTGTTTCGCGTCGCTCACAATCGCGCCCGTAACTCCCAGATGAGCTACGCGCAGCGTATGGGAGAGTCGCTCGACCCTGTGTTCGACACCGCCTCGAGCGCCGCCAGTCCCGAGCAATCTGTGCTGGAGAAGGAAAGGTTACATCGGGTGGCGACCGCGGTTCGCGCGTTAGCCGAGCCAGAACGCCAGTGCCTGATGTTACGGGCAGAGGGGCTTCGCTACCGCGAAATCGGCGAGGTGCTGGCGATATCAACCTCAACGGTGGCCGACACAGTTGAGCGCGCGATCAAGAAGTTAGCGGAGAAATGTAATGTGTGACTCAAATTTACGACTGGTTGCCTGGATCGATGCGGAATTGCCCGAGGATGAATCTGCTGCCGTCGAGCAGCACGTGCAAGCTTGCCCTGACTGCGGCCAGCGCGTCGCTGCCTTCAAGTCCGCATCCAGCGACTTCGCTGCATACTACTCCGCCGCCACCCAACCGCGCCCCGCGGCACAGTCGCCGCACAAACTGCCGCGCTGGATTCCCTTCGCGGTTGCTGCCGCTGCTGCAGTCGTTGTCGCGCTCTTGCTGCTGCCTCGCGCGCAGAAACAAGCTGCGCCTCCGCTACAGGCTGCGAAAGTCACGACTCCAGTTGCACAGGAGCCAGCGGTTGAACCGGCGGAGCAGGCTCAGCCTGCACCCGCGGTTGCGAAGCGACGCCCCGCTCCTCGCCGCAGCCACCTGCTGCACGAGGATTGGGCCATCGGACAGCCAGCCATTCAAATCGCCATACCCGCCGACGCGATGTTTCCTCCAGGCGCGGTCCCCGAGGGAGTCGCCTACATCGCAAATGTGAGTTTTGCAGCCGACGGCTCCATCCAGGCCTTCCGACTGCACCCGTGAAATCGAAATTGCAAAGGAGAAGCACCCAACCATGAAACGTATCTTGACTATTGTCCTGGCTTTATCGTGTAGTGCACTGGCGCAGGAAACCGGTAACGTCATTTTCGAAGCGCCTCTCCAGGCTGAGGCCATGAGGTTCAGCACGTTCGGGGGACCAGGCGCCGTGGTCAAAGGGGCGCCCTACTCAGCCACTATCACCAACGAGTCGGTACAGACACTCGCTGACGGTACGCGCATCGTACAAAGCAGCGATGGATCGGCCGCTCGCGATTCCCAGGGCCGGACGCGCCAGGACGCACCCCTTCCGATGATTGGCGGTCTCGCAGCCAGTGACGCACCACACCTCGTGATGATCCAGGATCCGGTGGCTGGAGTGGCCTATACGCTGAACCTGACTGACAAGACCGCTTGGAAGCATGCGATTCCTCTCGGACGGCAGGGGATGGCTGGCACCGCGATTGCCACCAATACCGTGGTGGTTCACGGAGAGGCCGGCGTCGCTGGGGCAGGGCCCCCGCCGTCTGCTCCGCCAATGGTTTGGACAAGACGGGTTGAAATGGAGCATCCCGGCGAGGTCACTGCAGAGAACCTCGGAACGCAAACGATGGAGGGTGTCCAAGTAACCGGCGTACGCACGACGCAAACCATTCCCGCCGGCAAGATCGGTAATGATCGGCCGATCAATATCGTGACCGAAGTCTGGACCTCTCCCGAACTGAAGACGATTGTCTTGAGCAAGCGCAACGATCCCCGCACAGGCGAGCAGACCTTCAAGCTGACCAACATTCAGCGCGGCGAACCAGACCCGTCGCTGTTCACGGTGCCCTCGGACTTCAAGACCACCGACAACGGCGCCGAGACCATCATCTACCGCACGAAGCACTAGATCATAGGCCCCATGCAACATTTTCATAGGGTTGTGTGGGCCCTCAAGCCGCGCAGTAGACACTGACCCGGGTCCCAAACCAGGGTCGAACGCGAAGTTTTTCGCGGAATATCCGCGATACGCCCCGCCACTTTCAGCGCACGCATCACTCCTGTGAATAGCTACTTCGCGCTGTTGCCACCAAGTGGAAGGGCATAGTAGGTACCGTCGCCCAACTTGCGCCACTCCGTCCCGGGGACAAATACCACATCCGGGGGGGGTTCTTCGGCAACGATTGCCGTCACTCCCAGGCCGCGCAATGTACTTATCACCTGCGCCTGCAAGTCGGGTGTAGAACACCAGTACTCCCGCGCGTTGGCGCGCGGCACCTCTGCCACCACCGTCACCTGCAGCAAACGCGCCCAATCGGTGCCGTAACGCCCACCGATCCGCGCCACCTTGTCGCCCGGCACGACACCCAGCTTGTAAAGGTCTTGCGCCACCTCCCACTGATTGTGGGGCAGCCCTTTTAGCGACACGTACAAGTGATCAGCCGTCGCCACCGCAATCGGACTGGCAACCGCGATGACCACCGCCGCGGTAACCAACAACACCAGTTGCCGCGCGTCCCGGATACGAGGTGTCTGCAGGCCCGCAAAAAGTCCCACCCAGAACAACGTGAAGAATTCCGCGACGTAGCGCAGTTCCACATACACGAGAGCGTACATCCCCAGACCTGCCAGACCCATCAACCACACCGGCCAACTTGCACCCAGTTGTTGAAATACACGATCCCGCCCCGCCATGAAGCAGAGCACAAGAAAGCCAACCAACAACGCAGCCTGCGCGGAAAACAGCAGGTCGAGGTAAAATAACAGCCAGCGCACGACGACTGATAATTCGCGCCTCAATAGAAACCGCGGTTTGGCGCCGTCAGCCCAATACGACGGGTCGTACCAGACCGGAATGGTTCCCTTGATCGGAGCGGCGAATTCGTACACTGGCGGGTTGGCGAAAATTTTCCGCACGGGATGCACAAAATGTCCGCTGGCGGTGCCCAAGTTCTGAAAGTACCATGTGGGCGTCGAACCGTTTACCAGCCAAACATAGTTGATTCTTCCGCTGTCGCCGAACGTCAACCGGCCTTTTGCCTTGGAAAGAGCTGAGACCCAAGGCGCCGAAATCACAAGAAATACCAGCCCCGCTGCAATCACTCGAGGAGTCGCGCTGCGCCAGCTGCCTCCCAGTACCCACGCTATCGCTAGGATCACGAACGCGAGTAAAAAGACAGGGACTTTCGCGAGGTAGCCGAACCCCAGCACAACTCCCAGTCCAAGAAAAAGCCAGTAACTCTGAGGTCGCGCCCAAATCTGCAACAGCAACCCGACGGCCAAGTAAAGGAACCCGGCCATCAGCAGGTCCGGGCTGACCCGCTCCATGCTGATCAGGCTGAGTGACGACCACAGAAAAACGGCATAGCTCACCGCGTACACCGCCCACGACGGCAACGGATTACTGCTATCGGCGCCTACTTCGCCTCGGACCTTACTCGCTGTCGCTGCCCGCAGCAGAAACTCAAGGCACCCCAATGCAAAAAGGTAGATCAGGAAGTTTACGCAGTGGACCACGGTGAATTGTGAATATGCGCTGGGTTTGACCAGCCGAAGCGCCACGCCTTGCAGCCAGGGATACAGCGGGCTCCAGTAGGCATTGACCGCCATGTGCCAGTCGCCGCGCACCAGGGCGTCGCCCATGTCTAGGTAGGAGATACCGTCCGACTGCATGGCATGGCGGGTGTAGATCGTATCGATGAGGGCCGCAATCGTCAGCAGGCACCAGCCAACGACGCGAACCCGCCGGGTCAGGACGTCATCATTCCAATTTTCTCCAACAACGGTCGAGTCTGACTGTTCAACGGAACCATGGTTCCCCACTGCGTCCCCCATCGACACTGGAACTTGTACCGCCTTTAGCGGCTACTTCTCTTCGTGGTACTCCTGCTCGGTGTTCACCGACCAGACGTTTTCCTTGTTTAGAGATCCGGCCGCGATGTTGTCCACTGCCACCATGGCCGTCAGCATGGAGTGGTCCTGATTATTGTATTTGTGCATTCCGTTCCGGCCTACCAGAAACAGGTTTTCCAGCGTATCGACATAACGTCTGATCTCCGGGAACCGGTCATAAGAGCCAAAATATGCGGGATATGTCTTGTCCATCCTAAGAACAGTACCGTCTAACACCTCAGCCTCGTCGATAATGTCTATTCTTGCCAGTTCGCTTGCCCCGAAGCGAACCAGTGCATCATCGGGCATCCGCCACAATTCGTCGCCTTCGAAACAGAAATACTCAAGTCCAACCCACACCTTTGAGCGATCTGCTACCAGGTAGGGGCTCCAATTGTTGAATATCTGCAGACGCCCAAGCTTGACGTCAGGCTCCTGAATATAAATCCAACTGTCCTTGATCAGAGAGTTTGCGTCCGCGTGATCGTCGTTCACCTTCAGCTTCCCGCATAGCAGCCCGACGGTGAGGAAGTCGCGGTACACAAGCTTGTCGCCGACGTCTCGAACTGAATCTGGAGGAGCAGGATCCATGGCATGCAACAAGTCTTTCACTGGCATGGTCGAGAAGAAAAAGTCGCCGGTGAACTTCTGATGGTCACCACCTTCAGCGGTTCGCGTCTCCACTGCAGTGACGCGGCCACACGTATGCTGGATACGGCTCGCGAAATGCCCAGTCAATATTTGTCCGCCCATTTCCTTGACTTGGCGCGCCACCTCCTCCCAGAGTTGGCCAGGGCCCAACTTGGGGTATAGAAATTGTTCAATCAGCGACGTCTCAGACTCTTTTTGCGCCAAGTCCTGCTTGTTCCCGCGCGCCTTACGCAGATAGTGCGTAACAGCCTTCGTAATCGAGAGCCCCTTGATGCGTTGCGCTCCCCATTCTGCGCTGATCTTGTCGCACGAAATGCCCCACACCTTTTCCATGTACGCCTGGAAGAACGTCTTGTAGAGCTCCTTGCCGAAGCGATTGATGAAAAATTGCTCGAGATTCTGTTCGTTGCGGATGGGCAGCACTACTGCCTTCGTGTAGCTCAGTCCGATGCGAAAGGTGCGCATCAGTCCGAGTTTCTGGATCGTGTCCTTGGTCAAGCTGATCGGATAATCAAAGAAACGCCGCAGAAAGTAGATGCGCGACTTGCGCTGCCGCACCAGCATCACGAGGTCGGTGTGCTCCGGGTCTCCGGTTTGCTCCGCCGTAATCTCGCGGGTCTTCTGGTGGTAGCTGATCATAGTGTGCGCGGCCTGTGACGCTTGCAGGGGCATGAATTGTAACCACCAGTTCATTACCCGATCGGACTTGGAAAAAAACCGGTGGCCACCAATGTCAATGCGATTGCCTTTGTATGACACCGTGCGGGCGATGCCACCCATGTACTCGCTGCGTTCGAGCACGATGGGCTTGATATCCGTTCTCTTGAGCAGCTCGTACGCTGCCGTGAGTCCAGCTGGACCCGCCCCTATGATGATGGCTGTCCTTGGTGGCATCCGCAAGAAACCTTCGGTCAGGAATTGCTGTTTTGGAAGAGTAATGTGTGCAGAATAGCAGAGGCTAAGCGGCCGAATGGCGATCGAGCGAGCCGACACTCAGGCTGAGACTCTTCGTTCAGAAATGGCGGGTGCGAGAAAGCCGTGGCGCTACCCCCGGCCTCCCGACGTCGAACCCAACCTGCTACGCCCTCCTTAGCTGCAGATACCCGAGTGGTACCCCTTGCCAGGCAGCAGCGAATGGGCGTCGCCGAAAGAGCTGAAATTCTTTTTAATAAAGTCTTCGATAAACTCCGCCGCCACGTCCAACTTCTGCACCGTCAAATCTTCGTTTGCGATCACATTAAAGTCCTTCGTCACGAAGAGCATGTTGCCCACCGGGACGTAATTCCAGTCTTTCGCACTTTGCAGCATGTGTTGAAGCCTCCGCCCCGCCTCGGTAAAAACCAATCCAGGAATACTGCTGATGCGCCCAATGAAATCCAACGGCGGAGGCACCAGTGGAACCAAGTCCCTGTAGTTCTCGAATCGCGTCTGCCGGAGAACCATCTCGAATCCCTGCTGAAAAGCAACGTCGCCCGGCCGTGGCGAGGCAACTGTAATCACCGGTTGAACGCCAGGCACGCCAGAATTCTGGCTTAGAATGTACGCCGCAATCGTCGCTAAGGCCCCGCCTTTGCTGTGCCCCGTGATGAAAACAGGGTTCCCGGTACCAGGCTTGAGATCCATGACAAGGGTTTGTACCTGGTGGATGACCGATGCTGTCGCGTTGAAGAAACCGCTATGTACCTGGCCAGGTACGTGGTTCGGCCCGGGCGGAGCCGTGGCGGGAATCGCGAAGAAGTTCTGCAGCCAGTCCAGCCAACTGTCTGGGTCCGTCTTCGATGGCGGCAAGGTGCCGCGAAATGCCACCACGATGCCAAACGGACATTGCCCAACCGTGGCCACGTTGATAAAACCTTCTCCCCCGGCCGCGACCTGCGGAATTTGGGAGTAAGGCACATTGGGACTGTAGATAGTATCTGGAACATAAACGTTGGTTCCGGGCGCGACGTTGTAGGCCGCCCCGCAGGCGTTGAGCAGGATGCAATTGAGATCGGCGGGAATAGCATTCATGGCTTCTTAGTCCTCAGGCTGAGGGCGCATTATGCCCCGCTTTTCCGCACAAAGCAAGTTGGTTCCGTCTCGCAGATTCATGAAAATACGGTGATGAGAGTTCGCCGGGCTCGTGCATGGCCTCAGCCCTTCGATGTCTGGGGTTCTTTCCGCTCGATAGCCCTTGTCGCGTTCATCTGATATTGTTTCCCTTCTCACGTCGAAGTGACGGCGTAAGTCCAAAACCGTACGAGGTCGCATGTCTGCTGGAGAATTGCAGCTCCAAAGCCGTCCCCAACCGAGCCCTGTATATCGCTGGCTGGTGCTGATCTTTGTCAGCCTGGCTATGTTTGGAAATTACTACATCTACGACAGCATCAATCCACTGGAACGCATCTTCCTCGAGCAACTGGGCTTCACTGCTTGGAAATTCGGCTGGCTGAACTCCAGCTACAGCGTCGCCGCCGTGCTTACGCTGCTCATCGGCGGAATTCTCATCGACCGCTTCGGCCTCAAAAAGTCGCTGCTGTTCTTTTCGGCGCTGTGCCTCGCGGGTGCGGCATTGACGGCGTTTCGCGGCAGCTTCTCAACCATGGTCGCCGGACGCACCCTGCTCGGCCTCGGCGCCGAGTCGCAGATCGTTGCCGTCACCGTCGCCCTTGCCCGGTGGTTCAAGGGCAAGGAGCTAAGTTTCGCATTCGGCATCAACCTGACGATTGCGCGCATGGCCTCCATCGCCGCCGACAACTCGCCAACCTGGGCCAAGTGGGCGTTCTTTCCCAACGGAGTGAATGCGCAGCCGAGCTGGCACCTGCCGCTCCTGCTGGCAGTGGTCGTGGGCTCCACAACCGTCCTCGGCGCCGGAGTGTATTGGGTACTGGAAAGCTACGCCGAGGGTCGGTACTCGCTAGGGAAGTCCGGCGAACCAGACAAGTTGAGCTTCTCCGAGGGACTAAAGTTCAACCCTTCGTATTGGTACGTGGTGGCGCTGTGTTTTACCTTTTACTCGGGTATCTTTCCCTTCCGCACCTTCGCCATTGACCTGTTCACCAGCAAGATACTGTCCCAAATGCACGCCGCCGCCAGTTCGACGGCAGCATTCGCGGCAGCCCAGGGACAAGCCGGGTTCTTCAACAGCGTCCTACCTCTCTCCGCCATGATCGCCACTCCGCTGTTCGGCCTGCTGGCCGACAAGATTGGCAAGCGCGCCAGCCTCATGGTGGTCGGCTCGTTCCTGATGATGCCCGTTTACCTGATGATCGCCTACAGCGACATCTCGCTGATGGTGCCGGTGTCTCTGATGGGTATCGCCTTCTCGCTGATCCCCGCCGTGATGTGGCCGTCGGTTGCCTACATCGTTAACGAACACCGCCTCGGCACCGCCTACGCACTGATGAGCCTGTTGCAGCAGATTGGCTTCTTCATCTTTAATCTTGCGATTGGCCATGCCAACGACGTTAGCCGCGCTGGACCCGAGAACTTCCACGGCTATGCCCTGGGAATGTGGATCTTCTCCATACTCGGTTTCCTGGCATTGTTCTTTGCTTTGATGCTGCGACGGCGGGAGACGGGCCCCGATTCCCATGGACTGGAAACCATCACCACTGCAACTGGAGTGGCTGCATAGCCAACTCGCGGTCGTTTTTGGGTTACACCTCAGGGTGTAATAAGCGGTATCCAGTTCAGACTTGGGCGAGGCGTTCACAAAATGGCTGCGTTCTAGCCCTAAAAGTGCGACACTGGTCTTGACGGTAATGTCCAGTCGGCCCGGCCGACTCTGAGTATGTTTTGCGCGTAGTGCTGACAATAGATCTCCGGCTATGACGCTGGAATTTGGGGGAAGCGGTGAAGATCTCTACGACCTCCTGGATGGATCGTCAACTCCTGCAAGCTTTACGCTCTCTGATCGGCCCTATCCCCGTCGCGCTCGTTCTGCGCGACACGGAGAACCGGCCCGAATGCGACGACGGTATCGTCGGCACGGTCCGCATACCCGACCGTTCCACGTTACTTTCGATGGTCGTGAACCCCGAAGTGGGTTTTGGCGACGCCTACTCTTCCGGCCGGATCAAGATGGACGGCGACCTGGTCCGCGCCCTGGAACACGTTAACGCATCTTCACCTCGCATCCGTAACGGATACTGGCGTTTGCTCGCGAGGTGGCTGGACTGGGCGCAAGCCAACACCCGCCGCGGTTCGGCGCGTAACATCCACCGGCACTATGACCTCTCCAACGACTTCTACCGCCTGTGGCTCGATGAACAGATGGTGTACACCTGCGCCTACTTCCCAACGCCCGACGCTTCGCTCGAAGAGGCCCAGAATGCAAAGATGGACCTGGTGTGCCGCAAGCTGGGCCTGCGTCCGGGCGAGACCGTGCTAGAAGTCGGTTGCGGCTGGGGAGCGCTCGCAATTTACATGGCCGAGCACTACGGTGTGAACGTCAAGGCGTTCAACATCTCGCACGAACAGATCGCGTGGGCGCGTGAGCGGGCACGCGAGGCCGGCGTCTCGTCGCAGGTCGAATTTGTCGAGGATGACTATCGCAATGTCAGCGGCCGCTTCGATGTGTTCGTCTCCGTCGGCATGCTGGAGCATGTAGGGCGAGAGAACTACCGCGAGATGGGCCGCGTGATTCACGGCACCATCGGCGATACGGGCCGGGGGTTTCTGCATTTCATCGGTCGCAGCTACAGCCAACCATTCAGCGTCTGGATCCGCCGCCGCATCTTCCCCGGCGCCTACGCACCGACTCTCCGCGAATCGATGGATGTCCTCGAACCACACAGATACTCCGTGCTCGACGTCGAAAACCTTCGCATGCATTACGCCAAGACGCTGGAACACTGGCTGGCACGGTTCGACGCTTCCTTCGACACGGTCGTGCAAAAGTTCGGTATGGATTTCGCCCGCATGTGGCGGCTCTATCTTGCCGGATCCATCGCGTCGTTCCACGCCGGCAACCTGCAGCTGTTCCAGATATTGTTTGCCGGCAGCCGCTGCCAGTCGATTCCCTGGACACGCGAGCATCTCTACGCCCCCTTCGACGAGGAGACGGAGCGCGAGCTATGGACGCGTGCGATGTAGTCATCGTCGGCGGGGGCCCCGCTGGGTCGTCGTGCGCCTGGGCGTTGCGCCACTCAGACCTCGACGTGCTCGTGGTCGACCGTGCCGCTTTTCCGCGCAACAAGCTCTGCGCCGGATGGATCACGCCGCTGATCCTCGACGAGCTGGAGTTTGCGCCCGGAGAGTATCCTGCGGGACTCGTCATCCAGCCCATCACCGGCTTCCGGCTAAGCGCCATCGGCTGGCCCTCAGGTCGAAGTCCGCGGCGACCGCGTAGTCAGCTACGGCATCCGACGCTGCGAATTCGACGAGTTCCTATTGCGCCGCAGCGGCGCCCGCATTCGCGAAGGTTTTGTACTCAACTCCATCGAGCGGACGAACGGTGGCTGGATCCTCAGCGGCGAAATTCGCGCCCGTATGTTGATCGGAGCAGGTGGACATTTCTGCCCCGTCGGACGCTATCTCGGCAACAAAGGCTCTCCGGCGCCAGTCCTGGCGCAGGAAATCGAGTTCGAGATGGATGGTTCCCAGGCCTCGCACTCGAAGATCGACGCTGAATTGCCCGAGCTGTTCTTCTGCCGCGACATGAAGGGCTACGGCTGGGTCTTCCGCAAAGGCGACTACCTTAACGTGGGACTCGGCCGCACCGACTCCCACGAGATTTCGCGGCATGTGAAGAATTTCGTGGGCTACCTCCATGAGACCCGTGGAGTTGAAACGCCAAGCAACGGCATTGCAGGCCACGCCTACGGACTCTGGGGCCGGACGGACCGCAAAATCCTCAGTGATGGCGTTTTGCTCGTCGGCGACGCTGCCGGACTGGCCTATCCTGAGAGTGGCGAAGGCATTCGACCGGCCATCGAGTCTGGCCTGATCGCGGCGCACACGATCCTGTCCGCCGGCGGCAACTTCAGCGCAAAGAATCTGTCGCTCTATCACGAACTCTTACAATTGCGCTTGCGCCGCGAGCGCAGCCGCATGGATTCCCTCATCCAGTCTTTTCCGCACGTAGTCAAAGAATTCCTCGGCCGCCAACTGCTCCGCAACCGTCCTTTCTGCCAAAACGTCGTGATGAATCAGTGGTTCCTGCGCGTCGCGGAACAGCGCCTCGATCTCGGCTCGCAACCCGTGCAACACGAACTCGCTGCCCGCTAGGAACCAGCCCTTCCCATCCACCACAATTTCAGCGATGCTAGACACACAGGAGACTACGCATGGGTGAGGCAGGTATCTGGACGACCAAAGTTCATCAGCATCCCGAACGCGCCGTGCCGCAGCGCGACCAGGAGTTTCTCGTCGCCGGCAAGGTCGCCCACATCGGCTTCATGCAAGACGGCCTGCCGTACGTCGTTCCTACTCTCTACCACTATTCGCCCGAGCACCCCGACCGCATCTACATTCACGGCGGAATGTCGAGCCGCATGCTCGAAGAACTCGCAAAAGGCATTCCCGTTTGCGTCACTATCACCGAACTTGACGGCCTGGTGTACTCGCGCGACGCGAAGTATCACTCCGCTAATTACAGATGCGTGATGTGCTTCGGTCGCGGCCGCATCTTCGAAGACGAAGACTCCAAGCGCGTGATGTTCGAGGCCATGACGCAGCGTTACTTCCCCGGACGCACCGCCGGACGCGACTATACGCCCGCGCCTTCGTCGCACCTCACCTCGACGGCTGTGGTGGAAGTGGTGATTGAGCAGACCAGCGCTAAGATGCGCGAAGGCGGCCCCAAAGGCCCGCAGGACGCCGACCCTGACGCTCCCGGAACCTGCGGCGTCACAGGCGTGTAGCTACTCCGACTCCATCACCAGGTAACTGAGTTCGCCATCGCGCTCCACTTGCAGAACGATTGCATTCCCTGCAGGCACGTCTTTAAGC
Source organism: uncultured Acidobacteriaceae bacterium (assembly GCA_963814165.1). GTDB lineage: Bacteria > Acidobacteriota > Terriglobia > Terriglobales > Acidobacteriaceae > DASRAA01. The sequence continues at coordinate 522,344 of CAWFBW010000007.1, forward strand.
GCCTGTTTAAGCCCAGCGATGTCTTTAATGGGAGTGGTATTGACCGAGTGAATGATGTCTCCCGGTTCAGGTCCCTCACCCATCAGCAATGCGCTCGGAGTCCGCGCCGCTACGATGACCCCCGAAGGAATGCGCAGGTCTGGCAACGCTCGCCTCAGGTCGTCATTGATTGTGATGCCGACGATTCCCAGCCGTTCTACCACGTTACCCGGTCCGGAAACCATGTCAGCAAAACGTTGTGGATCGTCCGGCCGCTCGGTCACCTTAACCTCGACCGTCTCCTGCTTGCCGTTGCGCATCACGCCGATGGGCGCCATTTCCCCGATCTTGTAAGAGAACAGTATGGTGGCGAATTCCTTCACATCGCCCACAGGCTTGCCGCCGATGCTGGTGATGACATCGCCTACCTTGAGCCCCGCACGCGCGGCAGAGGAGTCGGCTGTAACGTCTTCCAGCAGCACGCCATGATTGAGCGGCAGCTTCAATCCTTCGGCGAGGTCGGGTGTGACCGTGCGCAGGTACACGCCGATCTGACCGCGATGCACGTGCCCTTCGGTCTTCAGCTGCTCATAAATGTTTTTCACTACGTTGCTCGGAATGGCGAATCCCAAGCCTTCGCTGCCCCCCGACTCCGACAGAATGAAAGTGTCGATGCCAACAACGCGGCCATCCACGTCCACGAGCGGACCGCCGCTGTTGCCCGGATTGATGGGCGCATCCGTCTGCACGTAGGTCGTCGGGTTGTCTTCGCTCACCTGCCGAGCCGTGGCGCTTACCACGCCCATCGTCACGGAGTTCTCCAGCCCCTGCGGGCTGCCAAACGCGAAAACTACTTGTCCCTGCTTGAGTTGGTCTGAGTCAGCAAGCTCCAGCGCGGGCAGATTCTTACCATCGATCCTGAGCACCGCCAGATCCGATTGCCGGTCAATGCCCACTATTCTGGCATTAACCGGGCCGTGCGGCGTTGAGTCGTCTTCATTCGGCGTCTCCAATCCCGGCATCCGCACGCGAATCTTGCGCGCACCCTGCACTACGTGCGCATTGGTCACGATGTACCCGTCTGCCGACAGGATTACTCCCGCGCCAATGGCCTCCTGCGGCTCAAATAGCGCAGTGTTGTTGGCCGGCTTTTCGGACTTCAATCCATACCCGGTCGCTACGATCTGCACTACGGACTTAGTCACCTTCGCCGTCAGCGCCTGAACCGAAGCGCTAAACAGGTGCAGAGGGTCGCCTTGTGGAGCTGCTGTGGGAGTTGGAGCAGGAACTGGTGTTTCGTTCTGGGCGACCGCAGCCACGGGAACTGTCGCCAGCACGGTTAACAAGATTGCCGGGGATAGAAATCGGGAAAAGTTAGGCTTCATTCTTCTTTCGTGGAGTCTCACTCAGATGCTGGTTTCAACATTACAGCAGAAAGCTACACCAATCACCCTTCCAGGTTCGGTTATATTGATGCCTGCACCCACAGCCGAGACGCACACCTTGGTTGGTCGAAAGGGTGTCATCTCTGGATTCACGTTCCGCCAGTCGAGAGTTCCCCAAAAAGGCCTCCGACGCAAGCCAACTACCGTTCAGGGTAGAGGTCAACCACCCGTTCCGCAAGATTTCCAGGCTTCAGGTCATCGCGGTTACACAGGATGATGATGGTCAACCCTTCATCCGTAAAACGCGCGATGTAGGTGCGGAACCCCGTCGTGGTGCCCGAATGCCAAGCGCGCTTGCGGCCCTTGTACGGGTCGAGAAACCATCCGAAGCCATATTCGGTCGGCTCTCCGTCGTCGGTCTTCGCACCGCCCGAAGTTTTCACTGGCGCAAATGCCGGCTGCATTTCGGCAGCAGTCATCAATGTGTGGTCGCGCAATGCGCGGTCCCACCTCGCGAGATCCTCGACATTCGAGTAGATGCCACCATCGCCTAGCACCGCCGACGTTGAACTCTGGTCGGCTTCAATCCAGTTGCCGTTTTCCTTCGTGTAGCCGAGGGCACGATGAGGGACTTCGTTTTTCCCCTTCTCATATGCCAGCGTGCTCTTCATGCCCAGTGGCACAAAAATACGCTCACGCAGGAAATCGCCAAACGGTTTACCAGATACTCTCTCCACGACCATCGCCAACAACGCGTATCCCGTATTGCTGTAGCGCCACTGACTGCCGGGCGCGAAATCGGTGCCGGTCTGCCGTTCCATCAGTGCCAGGATTTGTGTGTCGTGAATCTGCGGGACCTTGCTGCCTTCCACTCCCGGAAATTGCGCGGCGTACAGATCTTCGTAGTCCTTCAGGCCAGAGGTATGTGTCAGCAGCATCCGCACCGTAATAGCGCTGCCATAGGCAGGAAAATCGGGGAATATTTTCGTAAGCCTGTCCTCGTAGCTCAGCTTTCCGTCGTGCACCAGCAGCATGATGCAAGTCGCCGTGAATTGCTTGGTAAACGAGGCTAGACGGAAATCGGTATCGGATGTGATGGCAGCGCGACTATCGAGGTTGGCCAGACCATAGCTTCGTCGGAACGCCACGTCGCCGCTTCTCAACACGATCACAGCTAGTCCCGGGGACCCGGGCTTCACAAGCGGGGCGAAGATTGCGTCAACTTGCTTCCAACTAGGGTTCTCGGCACGCACTTGGGCAGCCGACAGCGAGTTTACTCCGAGCAACAGGCCTGCAACGGCGATCTTCCTGAGCAACGGCTTCCTCGCTTGTAACCGACAAATTCTCGACTACTTCCCGACAACCGCCGTCGGTGATGGGGATTCTTCCTCGACTGGCATGCTCGTCGCTCCGGCCTGCACCAACACCATGCGCCCTCCGCCTTCCAGGCGATACCGGTCACCGCGCCACACAATGGTTCGGCCTGTATAGCTGGCGCACCAGAACAGGAAGCCCATCAAGTCGCGCAGCGGATAGAGCCAGGCTGAATGAAGCGCTCGGCGATCTCTCACCACTCCCCATCCGGCGACGAGCGAAAGAATCACGCGATTCACATAGGCTGCTGCCACCAGCCCAACTCCCAGCGCCCATTGATGCAGCCCCGCAGCCCCGATCAGCCCGATCAAACCATAGGGCATCGCGAACGTCAGGGCGGTCCCCAAATGGCCCGCGCGACGCGAGAAGCGGGTGCTCTTCATCCAGCGAATCTGGTGCTGCATGGAGCTAGCGAAGTTGCAATTGATCACCACATGATCGATGACATGATGCGACATCACCACCTTGCGCCCGCTCTCGGAGACGTCGCGGCCGAGCAGATAGTCGTCGCTGCAATAATCCGCCAGCGGCTCGAAGCCGCCGATGGCCTCCAAGGCATCGCGTCGGATCGCCATGGTCGGTCCCAGAGCAAACTTCATGCCCTCGATCAAATTTGCCACGATCGCGCCCGCAGTCATCTCCACGCTCATACCCAGCGCTTCCAGCTTCGACCACAACCCGCCGGTCGGGAGTCCACGATACAGGCAGGTCACCATGCCATTGCCGGGGTCCAGCATCGGCTGCACCACTGCCGCGATATAATCCGGCTCAACCTTCACGTCGCTATCGCTGATGATGAGGTAATCATGCGAGGCCCGCTCGAACATTTTCACGAGCGAACACACCTTGGCGTTGGGACGCCACGGCTCCCCCGTAATAACGATCTTCACCGGGACCGACGGATAAATGTCGCTGATTCGCCGCACCACTTCGAGCGCGGGATCGTCACCGCGACGGGCGCCGAAAATGATCTCGTAGCTGGGATACTGCTGCTCGAAGAAGCCGGTCAGGTGTTCTTCCAGGCCGGGCTCCATGCCGCAGACGGGCTTGAGCAAGCTGACAGGCGGAAACTTCGTTGATGAAATGGTTGTTTTTCGGCGGTCGCGGCAAAAGCGCGCGCTGGCAATCATCACCAGCAACAGATAGCCCGTGCTCGTCACCAACCCTGCCGCTCCGGTCAGCAGCAGCAGCCGCCAAACCATCATTCCCATCTCCTGAAGGGCGCCCCTTCGCCACCTGGCGCCATGCCGGAAATGCCGCCGACAGTACGTCAGTGTCGCTATACTATTACCGACATTATAAGGGAGTCTCCATGTCTACTACCCAGCAAAGCCCCGCTGTAGTCAGCGCAGAAATATCCGTTCATCCCCCAAAAAGGCTGTTGTTCGGTCCCGGACCGACGCAGGTGCATCCACGCGTTTACCAGGCCATGGCTCAACCGGTTGTCGGACACCTGGATCCTTATTTCTTCGAGGTCAGCCAGGCCAACCAGCACATGCTTCGCCATGTCTTCGGCACCGAGAACGAATGGACCTTCGTCATCTCGGCCACCGGCAGCGGCGGAATGGAAGCCGCTATCGGTAACTTCGTCGAGCCGGGCATGAAAGTCGTGATCTTCGCCAACGGATTCTTCTGCGACCGCATGACGGAAATGGCCAAGCGCCACGGCGGCAACGTCGTCCGCTTCGAGAAACCTTGGGGAGGCTCGTTCGGCGACAGCGAAGCCGCCGAGTTCATCCACCGCGAGAAGCCCAAGGTCGTCATGTACGTCACTGCCGAGACTTCGACGGGCGTCTTCCAGCGCGGTGAGGCCATCTGCCAGGCCGCTCACGAGGTCGGAGCACTGGTCATCGCCGACTGCGTCACTTCGCTCGGCGCAATGCCTGTCCACGTGGACAAGACCGGCATCGACATCGCCTACAGTTGCACGCAGAAGGGCTTGAGTTGTCCTCCAGGACTTTCGCCCATCACCATTTCTCCGCGCGCGGCCGAGTGGCTGAAGGCTCGTAAGACCACGAATGTCTCGTGGTACTTCGACCTCAAGCTTATCTCCGACTACCTGTTCGTCTCGCATCGCTACCATCACACCGCGTCGGCGACGCTCTTCTACGCGCTGCACGAGGGGTTGAGCCTCATCGAGGAAGAAGGCCTCGAGCACCGCTGGCAGCGCCATCATCAGGCACATCAGGAGTTCGTCAAGGGCATCGGCGAGATGGGCCTCGAGATGCTCGTGCCCGAGGAATACAGCATCTGGAACCTCAACACGCCGCAGGTGCCTGAAGGCGTGGACGACGCCAAAGTCCGCGCCAAGCTGCTGCACGATGACGGCATCGAGATCGCCGGAGGCTTCGGCCCGCTCGCCGGCAAGGTTTTCCGCATCGGCTTAATGGGACCGCTGGCAACTCGCGATCACGTACACGACTTTCTTGATAAGTTCGGCAGCGCCTTGCGCAGCGCGGGATTCAAGGGCTAGCGAAGAGTCTTCACCACGGGGGAACTGACGGTTCGCTTTTCGCTCTTGGCTCTTCGCTTTTCTTCAGCTCTGGGCGTTTCTGCGAAAAGCGAACGGCGAAGAGCAAGTTGTCTCCAAAGTGCATCTATATATTGCCATGCCGCAAATGTCTCTTACCGCCGATAACGCGCCGATGCTTGTCTATGACGGCGAGTGCGGATTCTGCGCGCGCTCAGTGCAGTTCATACTGCGGCATGAACGGCGGCATGATTTGCGCTTCGTGCCTCGCGACTCGGAGTTGGGAAAAGACTTGCGCCGGCAATTCCATCTCGAAGCCGTGGAATCGATGCTCTGGATCGCTGACGGTAAAGTTGCGATTGAGTCGGACGCAACGCTCAACGCAGCGAAGTATCTGGGCGGAATCTGGGCAATCCTCGCGACGCTTGGTTCGCTGGTTCCAGGATTCTTGCGTAATCCTGTGTATCGCTTCATCGCCCGCAATCGCCGGCGCCTAGCGTCTTCAGACTCTGCGTGTCTCCTCCCCACCCCTGACCAGCGTGCGCGGTTTCTCGGTTAGTTTCGCGTATTTTGCTTCAGGGCTCATCTCCTGCTTCTTTGCGCGGATAGTTCTCCACCAGCGCTCCCAGAACTAGGGCGGCGGTGGGCAACTGGGCCTTGTCGGGATGGTCGGTGATGAATTTCAGCACGGCCTGGTTGGCTTCGCCGGCGGTGAGTTTCGGCGCGTCGAACAGAGGCAGCGTCTGGGCATTGGAGTTGTAGGCTTGCAGGCCGTCCACCACACCGGTCAGCCAGATGTTGCAGGCAGCCATGTAGTTCTTCGCCCGGTTCTCGGGAGTCGGCGAGCAGATGCGCACATAGTCCGAACCGGAGTTGCGCAGCTCGGAACCGTTATCGGCTTGCGCGAGGGCGAGCGTGGGAAGGCAGAACAGAAGGACGAGAAGTGCTGGTTTCATGAGAAAAGTGTATCGGACTGCGGGAGGTTTCAAGGTCCGGACGCCACAGATATGATGGGTGCCGCGGTTTCCCATTTCTCGCGGTGGCAGCCTGACAGGATGCAAGCCGGCGAAAAAGATGCGTAAGATAGCTGCGGAGCGTCACGCATGAATCGATCCGCACGCATTCTGCTGGCCGTCCTCGTCATAGTGGCAGGCCTGTTTCTTTGGGCGAAATGGCGTTATGCGGGCAAGGCTCCGGTGAGGCTAGCAGCAAGCGACTGCGATGCGAGTCTGTGGCAGCACGTGTACAAGAGAGACCGGCTTCAGGTCATTGCTGCTTGCACGGCGATGGAAGGCCGCGTGGTTTCCGTACACGAGTCAGGAGAGGCGACCTGCACATCGCGCTGGATCCAGCAGACAAGTCGGTCCTGAATTTGCTGAACGCGATTCACACGCAGGGCACGCTGGTGGTCGAGGTCATCTGCCAGCATGATTCGGAGGAATCGCGCGAGGCATGCGGCGGGTACCGTGCGACGGCAGCGGTCCCAAAGGTCGGCGAGCAGGTGCGCGTTACCGGCTCCTACGTCACTGACCGCGACAACGGTTGGAACGAAATTCATCCCGTCAGTTCCATCGAAGTGGTGCGCTAAGCCTGAGATCGACAACACAGCCCGAAGCGTAACCTTTACGGAGTTGTGCGGTAGCCGCGAGGATGCGATTTGTGCCACTGCCATGCGCTCTCGATGATGCTCTGCACGTCGGAGCATTGCGGGGCCCATCCCAGCAGACGGCGGGCCTTTTCGGCGCTGGCGACGAGCACCGCCGGGTCTCCGGCGCGACGGGGCATTTCGCGGACAGTGATCGGGTGGCCGGTAACCTGGCGCGCGATCTCGACAATTTCGCGCACACTAAAGCCGCTTCCGGTACCGAGGTTGCAGATCAAAGTTTCGTGAGTTTCTAACCCGTTAAGCGCAAGCACGTGCGCGGCGGCGAGGTCGTCCACATGGATGTAGTCGCGGATACAGGTGCCGTCTTTCGTCGGGTAGTCCGAACCGAACACCGAGATGAACTCACGCTGGCCGAGCGGCACCTGCAAGATCAGCGGAATCAGGTGGCTCTCGCTGCGGTGCGCCTCGCCACGCGAGGGCGTTGCTCCGGCGGCATTGAAATAACGCAGGCTGGCATAGCGGAATCCGTGGGCGCGATGGAACCAGGCCAGCATCTGCTCGACGATGAGTTTGGATTCTCCGTAGGCATTCGTCGGAGCCAGTGGATGGTCTTCGGGAATGGGAACGATCTTCGGTTCGCCGTACACCGCCGCGGTAGATGAAAACACGTAGCGCGAGACGCCGTGCTTCAACATCACGCGCAATAGGGTCAGCGTGCGCAGAGAATTGTTGTCAAAGTACAGCTCGGGAACCTTGACCGACTCACCCGCCTCGATGAGCGCGGCGAAGTGCAGCACGGCGTCGAACTTGTGCGAGGCGAAAAGCGGATCGAGCGCGGCTTCGTCTCCGACGTCGGCGTGAATGAATTCGGCACCCGAGGGAACGGCTTCGCGCCATCCCATGATGAGGTTGTCGAGAACGGTGACGGTGTGTCCGGCGCGCAAAAGGTGGTCGGCGACAACGCTGCCGATGTAGCCGGCTCCGCCGGTGACGAGAACTCGCATGGATCTCCCTTGAGAAATTATAAGTACTGCTTCTGTTTTAGCTTGATGGGGCGGGACGCGCAAACACCCTGCCGCCCGACCTTCTGATCGTGAACGAGCGGAGACGAACGGGCGCTAAAGAGTCCGGGCTACTTCGTTATGACGCCGCAGGCAATGCGGTCGCCCGCGTTGCCCGCCGGGTCGGACTTCATGTCGTCGGCCTTGGCGTGAATCATCAGCGACGTACCGCCGTTAGCGAATAACGAATTGGCTTCGGTGCCCGTTCCCAGCACAACGTCAGCGTCCTTGATGGTAGCTTTGGCGGTGCCGTTGGCACTTACGGTAAAGTTCGCCATGTCGCCGTTGTGGTGTCCTTTGGGATTAAGGAAGCCGTGCTCCTTCTTGTCAGGGTTGAAATGCGGGCCGGCGGACTTGAAGTCGGGCGGATCGCACTTGGCGTTCTGATGGAAGTGCAGAGCGTGGTCGCCGGGAGGCAGGTCTTTCACGTCGAGCTTGACCTCGACTCCCTTGCCCGAGGTCTTGATGGTGGCCGAACCGACGCTGTTGCCCTTGGCGTCCTTAAGGGCGACGGTTGTTTTCTTCACCGGCTTGTCTGTGCCGGCGTCCTTGGCGAAAGCCGGGTAAGAGAAAACGGCGAGAGCGAGGACGAGGGCAAATGCGCGCGGGATCGAATGGTTCATAGCAGGTGATTTGTACCACAAATTTACAAGGCATGTGGGAGGCGAGTGCCTATCGGGGAATCTGTCATCCACATTTTGGACGCAGTGACCGTCTAGTTTCTGGATTTTGGACACAAATGGGAAGACGTCCAAAACGGCAAATCCCAAAAGGCCTTTTTCTTTCAATTACTTGGATCCAGGTCACGAATGGCGCGTGTCATGCACATGCAGCGGTGGCACTTTGTGGCTATCTACGAATGACCTTAAAGTGCTGACTCCAAAAGTTCTCGCTCGTTGCGTCCCCAAGCGGCGGTGAGGGGCGAGTGGGTATGGGACTCAGAGTGGCGGAGCCATATCCGCGCAAGGCCCTGGCGAACCCAGGAATCGAGCAAATCGATGACCCGAAATTGGCTGGCGGCGGACACGAAAGCAAGGCACGAGACAGCCGTGGCGAGGCAGTTGGAAGCCAAGGATGTTTCGTTTCTACTGCCTACGTACCTCAGACACAATCCGCGGTTTTTGTGGGCGATTGGCAGGCAGATGACAGGATTGGACCACGCCATGCTTCCATGAAAATAGGCGGTCAGGCGAGCGCCTGACGGTTGCACAGTTACGAAATCGCGCAGGACCCGTTACTCGGGTCCTTTTTTATTAGAAATAACCGCCGCTTTTGTGACCGCGCTCACAGAGTTTGTCGCCACATCCCCGCAGAATGGCCCTACGACTTTTCGACACGCTAGTGGCCGCGCAGCGCCGGATATTTCGGCCAAGGGACCTGCGAGACCACGATGTGGCAGGCAAGCATCACTCCCGGATCAGCGTTAGAATGATCAGCGCCGCTTTACCCTCCTTTTGTGCGTCGCACAGCTACGCTCCAGCCTGTCCCCGGATTGGACAATTTGACAGACAGTGCAGGTGCGCATGGCCGCAATGTGTCAAGAAATTGCGCAATCTAGCAAGCGAGCACGATCATGACCAGAAACATGGTCCTGCTGGTGGACGACGATCCGGTGATTCGGTTCAGCATCCGTCACTACCTCGAACTGCGGGGATTCCAGGTTACGGAAGCGGACTCGGTGCAAGCAGCGAAACAGAAATTTGCCGGCGTCGCCGCCGACGCCGCGATTCTTGACGTTTCTCTTCCCGACGGTGACGGGCTGCAATTGCTGCAGCACTGCAAGAACGCCGATGCTGATATACCCGTGATCGTGCTGACCGGGCAAGCATCGATCGAACTGGCGGTGCGGGCCATCCAAGAGGGCGCGGAACAATTTCTAACCAAGCCCGTCGAACTCCCGGCTTTGCACGCGTTGCTGGTGCGCGCTGTCGAGAACAAGCGCTTCCGGCAGCAGTCGCTGGTGCGCAAATCGAAAGCTTATCGCGAGCGGTTAGACCCGTTTCTGGGAAAGAGTCCTTCGATCCGGCGACTGGAGGAGCTAACCCGACGAGTGATAAGCAGCGAAAGCCCCATCCTGATCCAGGGCGAAACCGGTTCGGGAAAGGGCGTGTTGGCGAAGTGGATCCATGAAAACAGCCGACGTGCCGACGAGGTTTTCATGGACCTCAACTGCGCCGGGCTGGAGCGCGAGTTTCTGGAAACGGAATTGTTTGGGCACGAGCGCGGCGCGTTCACCGGCGCGGTACACGCCAAGCCCGGCCTGCTTGAGGTGGCTGACCGGGGCACGGTGTTTCTCGATGAGATCGGCGACATCGACCTGACCGTGCAGCCGAAGTTGCTCAAGGTTCTCGAAGCGCACCAGTTCCGCCGCCTGGGCGATGTGCACGACCGCACGGTTGACATCCGGCTGATTTCAGCCACCCACCGCGACCTGAAAGAGTTGGTGCGGTTAGGGCGCTTTCGCGAAGACCTGTTTTTCCGCATCACCATCATTCCAATTCGCATCCCGCCGCTGCGCGAGCGTCAGGAAGACATCCCGCTGCTGGCGCGCGACATCCTGCAACGCATCGCCACCGAGCGCGGTACCGCCGTCTCACTCGACGACACCGCGATGGCTGTCTTGCAGCAGTACCCGTGGCCGGGCAACATCCGCGAGATGCACAACGTGCTGGAGCGCGCCGCCCAGATTGCGCAGCATCCCGTGCTCACGGTGCGAGACCTGGAACTGCAGTATTTGGGAAGCTCCTCTGCCGGCTCAAACGGAAATGGAAACGGCACGCATGCCGGGAACAGTCATCACCTCACTCTTCGCGAGATGGAAGCACGCTACATCGAAGCCGTGCTCCACGAAGAAGAAGGCTCGATCGACCGCGCAGCGCGACGGCTGGGCATCTCACGCAGCTCGCTCTATAACAAGGTGAAAAGCAAAGAGGTCGAGCGGCGGGGCATTCCGGCCCCAGAACTGCATCCCTTTGCGGAATAGCAGTCGAGCTGCGTGCGGAAGGTCGCGTGCTGTTCTAGAACGTCGGGTGGCCCATTCAAGCGGCCCGTTGTTGGCCGCTTGCGTCGGGACTTTTCGTTGCACGACCGCATACTGCTTGGGTTGAAAGTCGCTGAAGCGTGGATTGGTTGAGCGACCGGAAGATTGGGCTTGGAGCAGCTACCGTCACTACGCCAGCGGCGACGACTGCGGCGTGGCTATAGAATCATGGCGAAGCAGAAACTACACTCTGAATCCCACAATTGCCAACAGAAGGCAATTGTCGGCCTCGTCATCTAGGGTCGAAAAGGGACTGTCCCAAATTGGATCGGGATGCGCCCAACACATCCCCGGCGACGGACGCTTTTGATTGACTGCCTCTGCATATCCGGCTAGGATGGGGCGAATGAATGGCGAATACCAACTCCCAACGAACCAACCATTTTCCGCTTGGGATGTCCGACTGGCCACGCAAGGGCATAGTGTATCATTACGTCTCAAGAAGTATTGAGACGGAAAATATGCCGTTCGTGGTAAGCGACAAGAAGCTGTACCGGATTGGAGAGGCTCTGGCGAGTGCATCCCTTAGCCGAGCCACCTACTTCCGTTGGCTAAAGGCGGGACGGCTGCGGGAAACGCAGTTCAAGGATCGCAACGGGAGGCGCCTTTTCACCGAAGCAGAATTGGAAACCCTGGTGAGGGAGGCAAAACGTTTGGTCGAGCAGCCTCAGATCGAGATGAGATTCGTTGAGACAGAAAAGCCCTGAGTGAGAACAGCGATGAGCAAAATGACCACGAAGCGCCAGAACGAAACAATATTGATCGACACACCGCATGTCCCTTCAGCGACCACACAGTCCAGAATGAAGAGAAGAACGTTACCCGCAAGACGCTCGACCGTTGCCCATCACGAATGCCCGGGCCTCTTTGCAGACCAGAAGCCACCAGTTCCAAAGGGCAAGTTCTCCGTGGTATCGATGTTCTCAGGTTGTGGAGGGATGGACTTCGGGTTCCATGGCGGCTTCACTGTTTTCGGCCGCGAGTACAATCGCTTGCCTTTCGAGGTCATCCGGGCTAACGAACACAACGAAGCAGCGTGCAGAACCTATCGGAAGAATTTTGGCGTCGAGATCAAATGCGAGGACGTTTGGAGTGCCGTAAACTCTATTCCGGAACAAACTGACGTCCTGATTGGCGGATTTCCATGTCAGGACGTATCCGTCAATGGCAAGCGTGTCGGAGTCAATGGCAAGCGCACCGGACTTTACAAGGCGATGTTTGAGGGCATTGGGAGGACACGCCAGAGAATTTTTATCGCTGAGAACGTCAAAGGTTTGTTGATGAGCATCATCAGAGAGAGACACATCAGGTCGTCGAGGGTTGTTTCGCCGTTGCGACGGGGTGTTTCCTGAGGGCCTATGGGCATCGAACTAATACCGCGTGATCCCGGAGGCGGTACTCTCCATTACAACTGGGAGGGCTGGCGGCGGATTCGCGAGTTCGCTAACGCCAATGGCATCAGCCCGGGAGAGCTCGCAGAATCGAATGATGGTGACGAAATTAGTCCTGCGACGTGTCACGCCCTTGCGGCCGCTATCGAAGGCCACCAGGAAGAGTACAACAAGATATTTGCCGGGGCATATTATGGTCGTGCGCCAGCTAGGAAGCACGCTCTAATCTGGCGCGAGGCTGGCGGTTTCGAGCAGTGGTAGGACCCAAACGGGCCCGCGCCATAATCTGCCGCTCAGGCTACCATTCTTCGGGCGGTTCGGCTAAGGCCTGATTTCAAATTGCTCGTCGAGCAGAATCCTAGAGAGCTTAAAGCCGTCGACCAGGGCAATTGGATTCTTTCCTTCTTCGCTGGCCTCGCTGATGGCAGCTTTTGAAAAGTGACTTGTCGTGAGCACAGCACCCCTCGCAAACGGCCGCAGGCTCCCCCTGAGTTCCGCGACCTCTTTGCGCCCGACGGAGTGCAACCAGCGCTTCGCTTGTATCTGAACGAGAGTGTTCTCGAAAATCCAGTTACGATCGCCAGGCCTGCCAGTTACGTCAACCCCGCCGTCCGCGGTGAATCTCGTAACGCAAACGTCGCGAAATCCGCAGTGCACGAGCAGCTCCTTGATAAAGACCTCGAATCTCCTCGGCTCCATCGCCAGCAACTTGCTGCGAACTTCTTCGACGCGCTTTAACTCTTGCAGCCGCGGTTGACTGGTTTCACGAATGATCTCGTCGTCATCAGACGTATCAGCCGCTCGGAGCCTCGACGCTGTGAGGATCTCGTCAGCGATGGCCTGCTCGGATGCGAGTGGCAGCACCAAGGGCTCGCTGTGGATCTTGAACTCGAAAAGCCAGACCGCGCGAACCTTGCCATCTGCATCGAGTTGCGTGTCGGGATAGTGTCGGAGATACTCGAGCATCCCCAGGTATTTCCAACGCTTTGCCCCCACAGTCCTGTCTCGTCTGCTGGCAATCAACGCAAAGGCATGCATCGGAAAGTTACGGGTCTTTTGCTCGATTAGCCGGCTATTTGCGCCTCCAAGCGTCTGTTGGCCGAACTTTCCCGCCGCAGTGTACGTCAGGACTGAGCCCTCAAGTCTGTCGTGATACGGATTCTCCCACGCGCGGTGAAAGCTCTGATCGGATGTCATAATGACGGCCCTTATGACCGTCTCGTCCTCAATCGAGATCCGAATGCCGCCAGCATTTGCCACACCCAGCGATCTAAAGATCTCCTCATTTGAGTACAGCTGCCCGACGATTAGATTTTCAATAGCCAAGTCAAGCACTCCCCGGCGGGAGACGATTATAGAGCACGACAAAAGTCTGAGCCCTCCGACGCGAACGCCGAAGTGTGCAGATGTCCCGCTCACGGTTACCTGAGATTTTTGGCTCCCAGTAATCGAGGCGAGACTTCGGCATCCGGCCTAGCCTGCAGTTATGTCCGTGGCAGAAAAGGCCATGGACAAAGATGACCCTTTTCTTTGACCCGAACACCAGGTCAGGAACACCAGGCAAATCTCTCCTGTGCAGTCTGTAGCGATATCCCACAGAGTGGACCAGGCGACGCACGGGCATTTCAGGCTTGGTGTCTGTGGATCGGACTAAGCCCATCTGTGCGCTTCGCTGCTCTGGCGTCAGGCTATCCACCGCAAGAAAACCGCCATCCGTTGAATTCGATACGACCCGATGCTACCACGGGCGATTTGTCTCGCTCTCCAATGCCGCATTTGCTTTCTGATTGGCAATTGTGAGTTCACTGGCAACTGGCTACCGACAACTGTCTTCCCAAAACGGGAAAATCTGGTTACCTTCGTAACGGCAACACCCCTGAAATCTCTCTCTTTCCTCTTGACTTCTCCGTAACCTCAGAGTTGGAAACCTATGCCCGGGCAGCCGTCTTTTCTGACAACTGGCAACTGGCACTGGCAACTTTCTTCGAGGAGCGTCATGGAATACCGTACTTGTACCTACATCCGCGACGACGGCAACATCTGCAACTCTGCCGCCGTCACCGACCGAAACCTTTGCCTCTACCACCTTGAGCACCGAGCCCGACTCATGCGCATCGCCCAGTACCGCGCCCGCGGCGAGCGCTTCCACCTGCAACTCCCGCCGCTGGAATCCATGCACGCCGTGCAATCGGCGCTCACCCAACTCTCCGAGGCCCTCGCCGCCGACATGATCGAACTCAAGCGCGCCGACCGCCTCATTCGCGTCCTCAACCTCGCCTCCCGCAACCTGCTCAAGGCCGACAAGTGGCCCGCCAGCCCTTATCACTCCGACCAACCCGCCCCCGCCATCGACCTCACCGCCAATTACGGTCTCCCCAACGATCTCGATCTCAGCCTCGCGCCCGACGTCGCCTTCCCCGCCCGCCTCAACGGGGTTATCCTGGGAAGGCGGCGCTCTTCTTCTGATTTGTCATCCCGAGCGCAGGCTACCGCTTCGGCAGCCGGAGTCGAGGGACCTGCTTTTTCCCCGACGACGCTCCCAAACCCTGGGTCCGCGACTACGAGCCGAAGCCGAGGCTGCCATTAACGAGGTCCAGCCCGAGGACATCGAGCTCATGGAAATCATGAAGAAGTACGGATACAAAGCCTGGGACGAGCGCTCCAAAGAGCATCAGCGCAACGAACGCCGTCGCCGCCAGCGCAAGTATTTCCGCGCCAACTACGATCGCTTCGTCGCCGAAGCCAAGGCCAGAAATATCCAGCGCGCCGCCGAAAAATTGTTGCAGGAAAAACTCGCCGAGCTAGACCTCGCCGCCAGGAAACCACCTGCTTCGGCCGCCACCGGCGACACCATCGCCGACAAGGAGGAAGCCACCGCCTGAACCGACCGCCGCGCTTCTACCCGCGGAGTAGCGATCCAGTAGCCTTGAACCGCGGAGCGGCGATGTGCTTTTAGCCCCACGCGTAAGCGTGGGGTCAACCGCGAAAAAACGTCCAGCCGCGGAGCGGCGTCGTGTGCTCCGGAGTCGCGATACCGCCGAACCGCGGCCAACGTGTGCCCAAAGATGTCGTTCGAAATGGAGAAGGCATATCAACTCATGCGCGAAAACCGAGCCGCTTGCGGCGAGATCTGTGTTAGCCGTGCGCGTGGTGCGCGGACACCGCCATTCTTGCTCTCTCCGAGCCCGCGCAGCGGGCGGCGCCGCCCCACGGAGGCACGCTAAGTCAAACGGAATGAAATAGATACGAATAACTATCAGATAAATCAATGACATACGAACAATTTCCGCCTAACCCATTGAAAACAAATGGTGACCTGAAGCCAAAATGCGGCACCAAGCCCCCTCAAGTTATGATGGTCGCTTCAACGCTCCCGCTGCCCAACGAGGCTCCTATGCCCGAAGCTTTCATCTGCGACGCTCTCCGCACTCCCTTCGGCCGCTATGGCGGTGCTCTCTCTTCCGTTCGAACCGATGATCTGGCGGCGATCCCGCTGAAGGCGCTGATGGAGCGCAACCCCGGCATCGAGTGGCTGAAGGTGGATGACGTCATCTACGGCTGCGCCAACCAGTCGGGAGAAGACAACCGCAATGTGGCGCGCATGGCGCTGCTGTTGGCGGGCCTGCCGCAAGAGGTTCCGGGAGTAACGGTCAACCGTCTGTGCGGCTCCAGCATGGAAGCGGTGGCAATGGCGGCGCGGGCCATCAAGAGCGGCGAGGCGGAGTTGGTGATTGCAGGCGGCGTGGAAAGCATGTCGCGCTCGCCCTACGTGATGGGCAAGGCGGACGCCGCGTTCTCGCGCGCGGCCAAGCTGGAAGACACCACGCTGGGTTGGCGCTTCGTCAATCCGTCAATGAAAGAAAGCTACGGCGTGGATTCAATGGCGGAGACAGCAGAAAACGTGGCCGATGAGTTTCACATTTCGCGCGAAGACCAGGATGCGTTTGCGCTACGTAGCCAGCAGCGAGCGGCAGCCGCGACTGCGAGTGGCGCGATGGCTGAAGAGATTTATCCGGTAACGATTCCGCAGCGAAAGGGAGCAGCCGTGGTGGTGGACAAAGACGAGCATCCGCGACCGGAGACAACGATAGAGGCACTGGCGAAGCTGAAGCCGATCGTCAAGCCGACTGGAACGATGACGGCGGGAAATGCGTCGGGCATCAACGACGGCTCATGCGGGGTGCTGCTTGCGTCGGAGGCTGCGGCGAAGAAATATGGGCTGACGCCGAAAGCGCGGGTCGTAACGGCGGCTGCCGCGGGAGTTGCGCCACGTGTGATGGGAATGGGGCCGGTCCCAGCATCGCGCAAAGCGCTGGCGATGGCGAGGCTAGCGATCGGCGAGATGGACGTGATCGAACTGAACGAAGCTTTCGCAGCGCAGGGATTGGCTGTGCTGCGTGAATTAGGCGTGCCGGACGATTCGCCCAAGGTCAACCCGAATGGCGGAGCGATTGCGATCGGGCATCCTCTGGGCGCGAGTGGAGGACGACTCGTGACTACGGCGATCTACCAGTTACATCGCACCCGCGGCCGCTATGGGCTATGCACCATGTGTATTGGCGTTGGCCAAGGAATCGCCATGGTCGTGGAACGGGTGTAGGAAAGTGGTTCGCGCTACTTTAGATTTTTCGCCAGGAACGCGACCGTCAGCTTCCACGCTTCGGCGGCGTCATCGGCACGATAGCCTGTCTTGTTGTTGGGATTCTCAAAGGCGTGTCCGGCATCAGGAAAGATGTGAATGTCAACGGTCTTACCTAGCGCTTTGAGCTGTGAGTCGAACTTCTTCACGTCAGCGGGAGGGATGCCTTTGTCCTGTCCACCAAAGATGCCGAGGATCGCGGCGTTGATCTTTTTGAGTGTAGCGTCGTCAGAAGCGAGGTGGCCATAGTTGATAACGGCGGCCTTGAGATTGGGGTCGGCTATAGCGAGATTGAGCGAATAGCCGCCGCCCATGCACCATCCGATGGAGCCGATGCGCTTGGCCTCTACATTTTTCTGCGAGGCGAGGAAAGCGGTCGCGGCCAGCAGGTCACGACTGGCGCGGTCTTCCGGCACGCCCCGCATGATCTGGTGCGCCTCGTCGGGCGTAGTGGCAACCTTGCCTCGGTAGAGATCGATGGCGAGCGCAACGTATCCCTGGTCGGCGAGTTTGGAGGCTTCGTCCTTTACCCAGTCATTGAGCCCCCACCATTCGTGGATCACGACGAGCGCGGGAAAAGGGCCTTTACCCTGCGGCGTATAGAGGATGGCGTTGACCGTTTCATCTCCGCTCTTGTAGCTGACGGGCTTGCCGTCCGCCGCGAACAAAGGTGAGGTTACGAGGACGATCAAAATGGCGATGACGGTGAGCTTCATCAGTTTCTCCTCCAAGATGGCGGAATGCGGCAATAGTTCTACTTCTTCACTGCGCCCAGGGATTCGAGCAACTGCTTGCCGACTTTTTGCAGCTCCCCAAAGCGCTTCTGGTAGTCCACGAAGAGGCGATTGTATTCCAGCGAATGGTCGGCATCGAGGTGCGCGCGCAACATCATGTCGCGCAGGTGGACAGGATTTGGCAGCACGGCATCGTCGTTCAGTTCTTCGAGTGCGGTGGCGGGATCGTAGTGATACATGGTTAATTCCTCGGTGATGGGTAGATGATGCGTCGCGGGCCAGCAACGATGCAAGCGATGGATTCCGGTAGAATAAAGGATTCTTCCATTCTCAAAGAAAGCAATTAGAAACCATGCATCGTTGGTCAAAGCTCTTTATTCCCACCCTTCGTGAGGCCCCGGCGGACGCTGAGGTCGCCAGCCATAAGTACCTGGTGCGCTCCGGATACATCCGACAACTCGCAGCCGGTATTTACTCCTTTCTCTTTCTTGGCCACAGGTCGATGCTGAAGATCGCCAATGTCGTACGCGAAGAAATGGACACCATCGGGCAGGAGTTCTATCTACCGGCGCTGCATCCGCGCGAAATTTGGGAGGCCAGCGGACGCTGGCAGGTAATGGGCGACAACATGTTCCGCCTGAAAGACCGCGGCGGTCGCGACCTGTGCCTGGGCATGACCGAAGAAGAAGTCATGACCGAGATCGCACGCAAGGAACTCCGTAGCTACAAGCAGTTGCCGCAAATCTGGTACCAGATCCAGCAGAAGTTTCGCGACGAGCCGCGTCCGAAGTCGGGCCTGCTGCGCGTGCGGCAGTTCACCATGAAGGACTCGTACT
Organism: uncultured Acidobacteriaceae bacterium; assembly: GCA_963814165.1. GTDB lineage: Bacteria > Acidobacteriota > Terriglobia > Terriglobales > Acidobacteriaceae > DASRAA01. The sequence goes on from CAWFBW010000007.1 coordinate 540,859, forward strand.
CGTTCGACATCGATGCTGCGGGGCTCGACGTGAGCTACCAGAAGCACCACGACGTGTATTGCAAGATCTTCGACCGCTGTGGGCTGAAGTATGTGGTGGTGCATGCCGATTCGGGCGCGATGGGCGGCTCAGGCTCGCAGGAGTTCATGGTGTACACCGACGCGGGCGAAGACTTGGTAGCGAGCTGCGGAAGCTGCGGCTACGCAGCGAACATCGAGAAGGCAACGTCGCGGCTGGACGCCGGTGGAGGAGTTGGCTCCTACGGGCGACGGCAAACCGGAGTTGGTGCACACTCCGGGCAAGGGCGCGATTGCCGATGTGTCGGAGTTCCTGAAGGTGTTGCCGCAGCAAGACATCAAGGCGGTGGCGTACATGGCCGTCGTGCGTAGCGCGGATGCGAAAGAGGCTCCGAAGTCGCAAGCGGTAGCGGTATTTCTGCGCGGCGACCATACCGTCAACGAGACCAAGTTGCTTGGCCTGCTGAACGGTGAGCTACGCAAGCTGAACAAGGGACTCGACGTGGCGGAGTTGCGTCCGATGGCTGCCGATGAGGTCGAACAATACTTCGCCGGGCCGGGCGGATTTATTGGTCCAGTTGGGCCGCAGTTTGCAAAGCAGGTGCTGGATGGTGGCTTCACCGCAGTGATGGATGCGGCGCTCGAAGGCCGGCACGACATGATCTGCGGCGCCAACAAGCTTGACTATCACCTGCGCGACGTCACGCCGGGACGCGACTTCCAGCCGACGATTACCGCCGACGTGCGCAACGCGGTGGAGGGCGAAGGCTGCCCCAACTGCGGTCAACCGCTCAAGATCGGCAAGGCCGTAGAGATCGGCCACATCTTCAAGCTGGGCTATAAGTACTCGGAGTCGATGGGCGCACGCGTGCTCGACGAGCATGGCAAGGAAGTCACGCCAATCATGGGTAGCTACGGCATCGGGCTGGAGCGCATCCTGACTGCTTGCGTCGAACAGAACGCCGACGACAACGGCTTCTGGATGCCTACCAACATCGCTCCGTTTGAGGTTGTGGTGACTCCCACAAACACAACGGACGAGAAGATCAACACGGGAGCGGAAGAAATCGCCAAGGCACTGGAAACAGAGGGACTGGATGTGCTGCTGGACGATCGCGATGAGCGTCCCGGCGTGAAGTTCAAGGATGCAGACCTGGTTGGGATCCCCTACCGTATTAACGTCGGCAAGAAACTCGTGGACGGCATCGTGGAAGTTGTCATTCGCGCAGGAAGCACGCGCGACGATGTCGCGGTAGCTGCCGTGGTGGAGCACGTAAAGAAGTTGGTGCGAGGGTAATGGCCTAGTTGGTCGCCTGATCTTTCCCCGCCAGCCCCAACTCCAGCGCAATCGCCTTCATCGCCTCGATACAGAAGGCGATGTGGTCCTCGAGGTCGACACCCAGGTCCGCAGCACCGTTGATAATGTCGTCGCGGCTGACGGAGCGGGCGAAGGCCTTGTCCTTCATCTTCTTGCGAACCGATTTGGCGTCGCACTCGGCCAGCGACTTGTTGGGCTTGACCAGGGCACTGGCCGTGATGAATCCGGCAAGTTCATCGCAGGCGAATAGCGTTTTCTCCAGGCGGCTCTCGCGCGGCACTCCGCTGTAGTTCGCATGTGACAAGATCGCCCGGCGAACTTCCTCCGACACCCCGCGCTCCTTCAGAATCTCGCTGCCCTTGAAGGGATGCTCCTCAGCCGTTGGATACTTCTCGTAATCGAAGTCGTGGATGAGGCCGACGATCCCCCAAAGTTCCTCGTCCTCACCGAACTTGCGGGCGTACGCGCGGACGCAGGCTTCCACAGCCAGAGCATGTTTGCGCAAACTTTCTGACAGAGTGAACTCAGTTAGTAAACACCACGCCTCATCGCGGGTCATTGCGGTTTTCTCCGGTATTTATCGGGCTTTTGTTGGCCGGTGCCGGCCAAGCGCCCTAAATTTGCACAGCTTTTTCGGGTTTCGGGCATTGCAAGCCTTGACTGTATCAAACGAATGCCGCAAAGTACGGATAGTTTCAATGGATCAAGCGGTCCACAATACGATCCATGGGGAAACGGTGCCCTGCTCTGGCACTCCCAAAACCTAATGGCTACGACTCTCGCGCCCGTAGAAAACCGGGAAGTGGTGAGATGCGACCATTGTCATCTCGTCCAGTTCAGAACCGTCAACAACATGTGCCGGAAGTGCCGCACGTCCTTGGATGAGGACGAGCCGGAACCAGTCCTAGCATGCCGCTTGGCGGCACCGGTCATGGAGCCGGCTGGCTCGAACCGTTCGGAGGTGCAGGTGGCGCAGGCCATCCGCAACCTGCGACTGCAGCACGGCCTGAGCCAGCGCCAACTCGCCCTGCGCATGGGCGTACCGCGTACCTACGTCTCGAAAATCGAGAACGAGAAGGCCACGCCGACCTTGTCGTCGCTGGCACGGCTTGCCGATGCGCTGACTGTTTCGGTGCCCGACCTGCTGACGGCATGCAGCCCGTCGCGGGATAACGAGATCACCGAGCTGTTGAGTGACCCGTTCATCTCCGAGATGGCGGCATTTACCAAGCAACTCGACGGCATGCAGCGCACCAGTGTGCTGGCGCAGATTCGCGACATGGTCGCGCATCCGCGGCGGGGCGCGTAGTTTTGATTCGCGGGTCAACGCCCAAAAGAAGGGCGTGAACCTGGGCCACCGAGGCATCAAGTTTCGCGTTGTATTTCAGCGGTGACGTGCAACGCGAGGCGGAGTTTCGGCTCCGCCGGTGTTTTCCAACCTGCGCGGACGGCCGCCCATGGGCTGCCCGCGTGAACCATAGCCGACCGGAAAACGCCGAGGCGCAAGCCTCGGCTTTTGCATGCGCCCGGGCGAGCAGCGGTAAAATGATCCGGCTGGGGTTTCATCAGGAGAGCCGGTGAGCGGAACAATCAGTCGGTGGTTGCATCCGCTTTCTTGGATGATGGTAGTAGCCGGCATCGTCTCATGCGTGGTGGTTGCGGTGGACATCGTGCGCCGGCAACCGCAGCCCATAACAGTAATGCGGTATGTCTGGCCGATCAATTCCCTATGGGCAGGTCGGCATGTACGGCTGGATGGCACTGGTCATATTTGTGTGGTTCGGACCGATCGCGCCGTCGCGAATCGAGTTCTGGTTCCTGATGCAGTTGGCCATGGCCTGCGGCTTCTTAACGGCGTACCCGATGAATTGGTGGTTAGTGAAGGCGGGAATCAAGACCGCTATGTGCGCCTTGGCGAACAAGCTAGCGCAACGCATTACGAATTGCTGAATTCCCGGCTGAGGAGCTTTCTTACTCCCGAAATGACAAGCGCTGACACGCGGCATATCCTGAAGGGGTCATCACTTCACTTTCACGGATTTAGCTACGGAACGACATGAAGATCGCGCGGTCCATCACGTTGTTAGTGGCAACTGCATGGGGTTTATGTTCACATGCGGTCGTTGGTCAAGAGATACGTGTGACCGCCGAAAAGGGCATCGTGACGGTAAGCGTCGCGGCACAGAAGCCATACACACTGACTGTCGCGGGCCAACCGAAGACGCCGCTACTGAGCGTAACTTGCCAGCAAAAGGGCAAGAAAATTGCTCATGTAATTACGTTTTCGCCGGGCGGAATTCTGACTGAGCAGGAATATTCAACCTTCGGAAACTCCGCGTCGCTGGAGTTGGATGTAACCCTCGGAGAACACAAGCAATCCACGACTTGGGTCTCTCACGGCAATCTCCAGTCCTTCGACTACTACGGCAAAACCGAACCGGAGCGCATCCAGTTTGTGCAAGCGCTTCTGAGCGTGCCCAGCGTGTCCATCGCCTTCACGCCATTCCTAACGGGTACGCCTACTGCAAGCACTTTCGACTTGAGCGGGTTACGGGCAGAAATCGTCAAGCATCCCGAGTGCGCAATGCAGTGACGCATGTCAGCGGCACGACCTCCGTCGCCGCTCAATCGAGCGCCGATTGTCTTCTGCCAGCTACTTCAATTCGAATTCCACAATCTGCCCTTCATCCAAACCTTCACTCGCCCGCGAGTGCGTTACCGGAACACTCACGCAATAGAAGTCGCCCACTTTGACTGGCTCGATGCGCGGCGTTCCCTGGATAGTGGCGAGCGCGATGGCCGCACGATCTCTAGGAAATATTTTTCTTGACGAATATAACTTTGTATTGCAAAGTACTTTCTTACCAACGAAACGAAACGCAGACATCGGCCTTTAGCAGTCGCGGTCGCGCGCAATCCAGCGCCCACCATCGACTGATTGCACGGGTAGCTATCATATGGTATTTTCAATAAGTTACGAGGAATTTGCTTTGCGAGCGACAGTCCCCGCAGGGCTTAACCGCAAAGAGGCAGAGATCTTCTCCCGCCTCGATCCGGAGCGGCTTCCACATCACGTAGCCATCATCATGGACGGTAATGGCCGATGGGCCAAGCGCCGCCACCTGCCACGCATCGCCGGTCATCGCGCGGGCGTTGCGGCAGTGCGCTCGACCATTGAGACAGCCGCGCGCATCGGCATGCCAGCGCTGACGCTGTACTCGTTCTCGGTCGAAAACTGGAAGCGCCCCAAAGGTGAAGTCAGTTACCTGATGAACCTGCTGCGCCGCTACCTGATGATGGAGCTGCCGACGATGATGGAAAACAACATCCGGCTGCAGTACATCGGGAGGCAGCACGAGCTTCCGCAGGAAGTGCAGGAGCGCATGGCGTGGGCGCGCGAGTCCACCGAGAAGAACACGGGCATGATGCTGACTCTGGCGCTGAATTACGGCGCGCGCACCGAGATGGTGGACTGCTTCCACGCGCTGGCGCGCGAGGCGTCGCGCAATGGCGGCCTCGATCACATGAAGATCGACGAGAAGTCGATCGCGCAGCATCTCTACACTCGCGGACTCCCCGAGTTGGACCTGCTGATTCGCACCAGCGGCGAAATGCGGTTGAGCAACTTCCTGCTATGGCAGGCTGCCTACGCCGAAATCTTCGTGACCGACACCCTGTGGCCCGATTTTCGTGGCGCCGAACTGCTTGAGGCGATTGAGGCATTTCAAAAGCGCGAGCGGCGTTTTGGCGGATTGATCGGAGACGGACACTCCTCGTGAAGCGCGTTCTTACCGCGGCCATTCTGGTTCCCATTGTCATCGTCGCGCTATTTAAGGCGCCGCTGTGGTTGTTCACACTGCTGGTGTTTGGTGTGGCTGTGCTGGCTGCACATGAGTACTTCGGCATCGTGAAGGCGCAGGGATACCAGCCATTTCCTGTGACTGGCTACATTTTGGTCGCCTTGTCGGTAGTGATGCTATTTGCGTTCGCGACAGCCTCCACCGGGCAACCTACTGAACCAGCGCTCAAGGGACAGACCGTCTGGATCGCTTGTATTTGGAGTGTCCCGGCAATTACGTTCCTCGCTCCTCTCGTCCTTCTCTTGCTGAGCTTGACCCGCGAGCCGCTCTCGAAGGTTTTGCCTGACGCTGCGGTGTCGTACCTTTGTTTGCCGTACGTCGGATTCACGCTGGGCGTCTTGATTCTGCTGCGCAGCTATCCGAACGGTGCACTGTACCTGCTCTATCTCATGTTTCTGGTGTGGTGTGGCGACATCGCGGCCTACTACGTTGGGCGCGCGATAGGAAAGAACAAGCTGGCGCCTCGTATCAGCCCGGGAAAAACATGGGAGGGCGCAGTAGCGTCCGTACTCGGAGCGGTAATTGTTGGAATATTATTGTTTCACTACATCAATTCGGTTGCAGAACTTCTGCAAAGGCTACATCTATTCACTCCTGCGGCCCATGCGACCATCTGGCCGCCACCAACATCGCCTTGGGCATTCCAAATGGCACCGCTCTGGTTCATCGCGCTCTTTGCAGTGTCCGTGAACGTGGCGGCACAGCTTGGCGATCTGGTTGAGTCGGCTCTGAAGCGTGGCGCGGGAGTAAAGGATTCCGGAACGCTTCTTCCCGGTCATGGCGGCGTACTCGACCGCATAGACGCGCTACTCTTCGCACTTCCGGTAGGATTGATCTTCTACATCGCAGGGATGAGCCAGTATTTTTCGGTCACCGTCGCGCGGTGAAGGGTTACCATATCTCTTACCTTACATGCGACACATCGCTATCCTCGGTTCCACCGGCTCCATCGGTAAAAGCACGCTGAAGATCGTCGAGGCTTTTCCCGATCGCTTCTCCGTGGCCACTCTCGCCGCTGGAGCGAACGTGGACCTCGCATTCGAGCAGTCGCTGCGCTGGCATCCCAAGATCGTTTCCATGGCGTCCGAAGAAGCAGCCGGACACTTGGCCGACAAGCTAAAGAAAGTCGGCCTTGGTCACGCCATCGAAGTTACTTATGGCTCGCCGGGCACGGTGAAGGTCGCCACACATCCTGACGCGGACTTTGTCGTCAGCGCGATTGTCGGCGTCGCCGGACTGGAAGCCACCTACGAAGCCGTGAAGGCCGGCAAGACGGTCGGGGTGGCCAACAAAGAATGCCTGGTGACGGCAGGTGAGCTAATCGTCGCCGAGGCCCGCAAGCAGGGCAAGCCGCTGCTACCCATCGACAGCGAACACAACGCGATTCATCAATGCTTGCGTGGCGGCACGCGCGGCGAAGTCCATCGAATCTGGCTGACTGCCTCCGGCGGCCCCTTTCTCCACACGCCCAAGCGCCACTTCCCTCACATCACGATTGAAGAAGCACTGAACCACCCAACGTGGAAGATGGGCAAGCGCATCACAATCGATTCAGCCACGCTGATGAACAAAGGATTCGAGGTCATCGAGGCCTGCCGCTTGTTCGACATGCCGGCCAGCCAGATCAGCGTGCTCGTGCATCCTCAGAGCACGATCCACTCGATGGTGGAGTTCGTGGACGGTAGCCTGCTAGCGCAGCTCTCGGTAACCGATATGCAGTTGCCGATTCTGTACGCGCTGACTTATCCGGAACGAATTCAGTCGAATCTGCGATTCCCTATGACGGAACTCAAGCAGCTCGATTTCAGCCCGCCCGATCTGGAAAAGTTTCCCTGCTTACGATTGGCCTACGAAGCCGTCGAAGCAGGAGGAGCTAAGACCATTGCTCTCAACGCGGCGGACGAGGTGGCGGTGGCGGCGTTCCTGGATGGCGCACTTGGTTTTGACGATATTCCATCTACAATTGAAGCTATAGTTCGTGAAACGCCTGCCCAGAGACCGGAATCTATAGAACAGGTTCTGGACTGGGATGCTGACGCCCGCCGCAGGGCGAGGCATCGGGTTCGGGAGTCAGGCCGAGCAAGCGGAACTGCTCCCGGCCATTCGATGGCCAAGAGAAATTAGCCCGTCAAGTCAAAGAGGTTTATGGAAGCATTCGCATTATCGGCATTATGGAACTTTGCCTGGTTCGTGATCTTCCTGGGGATCCTTATCCTCATTCACGAATTTGGACACTACGCCGCTGCCAAGCTGTGCGGTGTACGGGTTGAGACCTTTTCGTTAGGGTTCGGAAAACGCCTGGTCGGGTTCCGCAAGGGTGACACGGATTATAGAATCAGCGCACTGCCCCTGGGCGGCTATGTCAAGATGGCGGGCGAGAATCCGCTGGAGGCCCACAGCGGCGCTCCCGACGAGTTCGTGTCCCATCCCCGCTGGCAGCGGTTCCTCATCGCGCTGGCCGGCCCGGCGATGAACATCTTGTTGGCGGTTGGAGTTCTAACGGGCGTCAACATGTTCCACTACGAGCACGCGAAGTTCCTGGATGAACCCGCGGTAGTAGGTGAGGTCGAAGCGGACTCGCCCGCCGCGAAGGCGGGTATCCAGGTGGGTGACCGGATCGTGCGGATTGACGGCTGGCAGAACCCGACATGGGAAGACGTGGAGCTGAAGTCCGCGATTCAGAGAAAAGTGCCGCTCGATATCGCGGTACAGCGCGGCAATGAGGTCTTGGAAACTCCTGTCGCGGCAATGCCCGATATGTCGGATGCTTCGCAACCACCGATGCTGGGTTTGATCCCCGAAGAACCGATCATCGTGTCTCAGATCGAATCAGGCATGCCGGCTGCGCTCGCGGGCATGCAGGTGGGCGACCAGATTGTGGCGATAAACGGTGTACCAATGCGTTCGTTGCATTCGGTGATCACTTACTTGCAGAAAGAGGGCGGCAGGCCAGCAGCCATTACGGCATTGCGAAATGGCCACGAAGTGAAGTTTACGGCCACTCCCGTGATCACCACGGACCGCGGCGAAAAGCGCTACCGGCTTGGCTTCGGAGCGGAACGCTACACGGTTAGCAGACTCCCTTTCTGGAAGGCCTTCGACGAATCGATCTCGCAAAACAAGAAGTACTCGCTGCTGATTGTGGACATGGTCCGAAAAATGTTGCGCAACGAGGCTTCCATCAAGCAAATGGAAGGCCCAATTGGGATTGCGCGAGCGGCGGGCGAGGTGGCACAGCAGCCCGGCTGGCCCATTAAACTTGGGTTCCTGGCGGCCATTAGCCTCAACTTGGGCATCTTCAATCTTCTGCCGATTCCAATTCTCGACGGTGGGTTGATCCTGCTGCTGATTATCGAGACGGTTCTTCAGCGGGACATCAGTGTGCGGATCAAGGAGCGCATTTACCAGACGGCGTTCGTCTTCTTGGTGCTTTTTGCGGTTGTGGTGATTTACAACGACATCATGAAAGTAATGCCGGGTATTTCCCACAGGCTGCCCTAGGAACTGACCCGCGTTGGGGATCGCTCAGGGCCCGCCGGAGGTGGTATGAAGCACATTTGCAGGATCCGCAGCCTTATCCCGGTCGTAATCGTTGCTCTGTCCTTCGTCGTGCCCAGTGTGATGCTCGCGCAGGACCGCAGCAGCACTCCACTGCCCAACACAGTATGGGTCGGCGCTGACGGTAAGTACGAGGCCGAACCTGACACGGCAGTGATGCAATTCAACATCTCGGCACAGGAAGACAATCTGCAAGCCGCCAACACCCGCGCTTCGAAGGCCGCAGAACAAGTTCGCCAGCTTCTGCGCGCCAACGGACTCGATCCGAAGCAGGCGCAAGTGGGAATGTTTTCGGTGAACCCGGTTTACGATTACAAAAATCCGAAGCGCAAGCTGGTCGGCTACCGGGTAGATAGCAACATCAGCATCAAGATCAAGGATTTCTCCAAGATCGGCCCGCTGACACAAGGTCTGGCCGACATGGACGTCACAGGCAATCAGTCGCTCAGCTACGTCCTCGACGATATGGACGCCGCGAAAATTAAGGCGGTGGAGGATGCACTGCAACGTGCCCATTCCGAAGCCAACGCCGTGGCACGAGGCGGTAGCCGTAGCTTGGGCGAGCTCTCCTATGCCTCGGTCGACACCTATGAGCAGCCGCGCCCAAGGCCGATAATGATGGCGGCTCCCATGGCGATGAAAGCCGGAGAAGCTGCTGCCGCGCCGACTGAGGATTTCGGCGCTCAGAAAATCACGGTAACCGCGCACGTCAACGCGATGTACAACCTCAAGTAACGCGAATGACTTGGGGGCGGGATTCCGCGGGCAAATCACCGACGATTTCCCGCGACTTTGTTACCATTTCTGCGTTTGAGGCAGTAAGCTGATTCATCCCCGCCTGGAACGGAGAACCAATGCGAAGCACGGCAGTCCTTTCGATCGCGGCAATCGCGCTAACCGCCACCTCTTGGACGCAGGAAGAGCCGCACGTCGTTCCGCGAAATCCAGTTCCGCAACAGCAACAACCTAACGTCGATACGTCGAGTGATTACAACGTTGCTTCCGGCACCAAGATTCCACTTACTCTCACCCAGGGCATTACCTCGAAGACCGCGAAGGAAGGCGATCCAGTGTATGCGCAGACAGCATTCCCGGTGACGCAGAACAATCGAATCGTCATTCCCGCGGGGACGTACGTGCAGGGCGTCGTACGGCGAGTGGTCCGGCCCGGACGGGTCAAGGGCCGCGCCGAGCTGCAGATGAGCTTTACCTCCATGATCTTCCCCAACGGATACACGGTTCTGATTCCCGCCAGCGTGGAAGGAGTTCCGGGTTCGCAGAGTATGCACACCAAGGGCACCGAAGGAACCATTCAGGGCGACTCCAGCAAAGGGAAAGACGCGGCCACTATAGCGCGGGCTGCCGGCATTGGAGCGGGCGTGGGAGCTATTGCCGGCGACGGAAAGGACGCTGGAATCGGCGGAGCCGCCGGCGGAGTGCTGGGACTGGCGACCGTGCTAATGACTCGCGGGCCAGAGATTCAGCTTAATCCGGGATCATCGATCGAAATGATTCTTGAGCGCGAACTGACCCTCGAAGGTGGGCAACTGCGCCGGCAGTAGCTTCCGGCTATTTATCCTGGTAGATCAGGTACTTCGTGCGCACCAGCAAAAATTTTTCCAGCGCGTCGCGCCAGTCTTCCGCGATCCGCCGGGGATCCCGCCCCGCCTGCAGCGCCACAAACGCTCCCTGATTCGCCAGCAGCGTATTGATCTTCGACATGTCAAACTCCTGCGGGTACAGCTTGCGCAGCGCCGCCGCCAGCTCAATCCCCAGTTCTGGTGAATCCAAGATCTCGCGATTGACGACCATGATCTGCACTCCGCCGCAAACTTTCCCCGCATTCGTGCTGGATGCGGGCGTGAATTCGGTCGGGACAAAGCGGACCCCCGCAACCAGCCGCGCATTCAAATACGCCGCGAGTTGGACAGGTTTGATCCATGGGGCGCCGATGAGTTGAAACGGCGTGTCGGTTCCGCGTCCAACCGAAACGTTCGTACCCTCAATAAGCGCGACTCCCGGATACAGTGTCGCCCCATCCAAACTTCGCAAGTTCGGCGAAGGATTCACCCATTGCATTCCGGTCGAATCGAACCAGTCGCCGCGCATCCAGCCCTTCATCGGGATGACAGTGAGATTGGCATTGAGGCGCCGCTCGGCGTTATACAGCTTCGCCAATTCGCCTACGGTCATCCCATGACGAATGGGCACACTGTGATAGTTAACGAAGCTCTCCAGCAATCCATCCGACACCGGACCCTGCACATACGCGCCGTTCAGCGGATTCGGTCGGTCGAGCACGACAATGGGCTTCCCTGCCTTGGCCGCAGCCTCCAGAAAATATCCAAGCGTGGTTTCGTACGTGTAGAACCGGGTGCCGGCATCCTGTATGTCGTACACCAGCACATCCACACCCTTCATCTGCTCGGCCGTGGGCCGCCGCTTGGTATCGCTGTCACCATAGACGCTGTAGACCGGCACTCCCGTTGCCGCATCCGTTGAGTTCCTGACGTCGGTTGAATCAGCCGTCCCCTGCACGCCGTGTTCCGGGCTGAAGATCGCGGACAGTCGAAGTTGCGGAGCCTTAGCCAACACGTCGATGGTGCGTCGGCCCTGGCTGTCCACTCCCGTCTGGTTGGTCACAACTCCAACGCGCGGCTTGGCGATGCCTGGCACGTTCAGCAAGTCGAAATTCCGGTCTTCCAGTTGGTCGATGCCCGTCTTCACCTCGCCGTTACGGACGGTGATACGCCGGGCCGATGCCAGCAGTTCGTTGTAGCCGGTGATTTGCGCAATCCGCACGCGCTGCGCCTCCGCAGGGTTCAGCTCGAGTGCCGCCGCGACTGCGGTTGCAACCTCTGTCCGAAGCGTAACGACATTGCCGTTCTTCACGTGTACCGCGTTCGTAAGGATCACGATATACGTATCCGTAGTCGGGTCGATCCACAGCGAAGTGCCGGTGAATCCCGTATGCCCAAACGATCCCACCGGCAGCAATTCGCCGCGATTGGAGGAGAATGGCGAATCGATGTCCCATCCCAGCCCGCGCAACACGGTCATGTTCGGCGGCTGCTGCGGTGTTGTCATCTTCTCTACCGTCAGTCGTGACCATACCGGAGTTCCGCCGTTCAGAAGGGCCTGGGCAAACTTCGCCGTATCGTCGGCGGTCGAGAACAACCCGGCATGCCCGGCAATCCCGCCCATCTGCCGCGCGGTGGGATCGTGCACCAACCCGCGCAGCATCAGCCCCGAGCGCTCATCTTTCTGTGTTGGGGCAATCCGCGGGAACCACGATTGTGGAGGCAGGAACTTACTGTTCGTCATGCCGAGCGGCGTAAAGATGAAGGTTTCGGCGTAACGGTTCAGCATCATGTTGCTGAGCTTCTGCACCAGTTCCCCCAGCACAATGAAATTGATGTCGCTGTAGACAAACGTCGAGCCCGGCGGATAGATCGGCTTTTCGATGCTGGCCAACCGGAATGCCTCCAGCTGGCTGGTCCACTCTGGCTTCAAGTCGAGATCCGGCCGCAGGCCGGAGTAATGCGTGAGCAACTGGCGAATCGTGATCTCCTGCTTGCCATTCTGGGCGAATTCCGGAAGGTAGCGCGACACTGGATCGTTCAACTTAATCTGTCCCAACTGCACCATGCGCATAATGCTTCCGGTGGTAGCCATTACCTTCGTCAGTGACGCCATATCGAATACTGTGTCGACCGTCATCGGCTCGAGCGTAGGCTCCAGCGACCGGCTGCCAAATGCTTTCCGATAGATCACTTTGCCCTGGTGCCCGATGAGCACCACCGCGCCCGGCGTCTCGCCTTGCGCAACGGCGTTGTTCACGATGGCATCCACGGGAGCAAGGCGGTCGGCGTACGTTGCCAGATCCATGACAAGCAATGGAGGATCGCTCGAAGTGGCCGGAAGCTGCGCGAACGCAGGAAGCACAGTAACTAGAAATACTGCGGCGATAGTTGTACACCAGCGTTTGCGACTCAATGACTCCAAGACCTTTCGTGAATTTTGTACTTATGTGCGATGCTCGTAGTCGCGCCCATCTCGACGCGTAACCGAGCAAGCTATTATAGGTTGCCACCGCCAGCGAACTCACTTTGAATCCAACTCCGAACCAAGACGCATACGCTAGCAAGCCGTTGATGAACGCATTCGACGAACAAGCAGTGCGGTTTGCACACGCCTTCGGGATAGTCACAGACGCCATCCGCGCACACGCCTTTCCGGGAGCTTCCCTGGCGGTCACGCACTGTGGATCTCTGCTAGTGTCGCGCGGTTTAGGGCGCTTCACTTACGATTCTGACTCGCCCGAAGTCCATGCCGATACCATTTTCGATCTCGCTTCGGTAACCAAGGTGATGGCAACCACCGCAATGGCCATGGTCCTGTACGATCGAGGTTTGGTCAATCTGGATGCGCCCGTCGCCGAGGTGCTCCCCGAATTTGCCGCTATTGGCCCAAGGTCTCAATCGTCAGAGCGCCATGCCGCCACCGTACGCATGTTGCTGGCCCACTCCAGCGGCCTGCCCGCATATGTGAAACTGTTCGAAACCGCCGGAACGCGCGACGAACTCATTCGCGCCGCATGTGCGACACCGCTCGTAACCACTCCGGGTTCGAAGGCCGAATACAGCGACATCGGTATCATCCTGCTAGGCGAGATCGTGTCGCGCATAGCCGGTGAACCGCTCGACGTATTTGCCCAGCGCGAAATCTTCACGCCCTTGGGCATGACGCGAACCCGCTTTTGTCCACCGCCGGAGTGGAAAAGTTCAATCCCTCCCACCGAAGACGACTTCACCTTTCGCCAACGCGTGATACAAGGCGAAGCCAACGATGAGAACGCCTCCGTCATGAACGGCGTTGCAGGGCATGCCGGACTCTTCGCCCCCGCCTCTGATGTCGCTCTTTTTGCCGAATGCATGTTGCGGGGCGGCTCGCCGATCTTCTGTCCCGGAACCGTCGCGCTCTTCACCCGCCGCGAAGAGTCCCCGGCGGGAACCTCTCGCGCCCTCGGTTGGGACACACCCTCTGAACCATCCACCTCCGGGAGATATTTCTCCCCGCACTCCTTCGGTCACCTCGGTTTCACCGGCACTTCACTCTGGATCGATCCGGCGCGCGACCTCAGCGTAACGTTTCTCAGCAATCGTATCTGGCCCGACCGCAGTTCGCGCGCCATCCGGCAAGTTTGGCCGCTGTTACATGACGCCATCGTCGAGGCCTTGTAGTTCGGTTCTGCTATTCTCAGACCAATTCGCACGGATCATGCTATTTCGTCCCATTACCGCGTTTTGGACGCAGAGCGGACCTCTGGCCTTGCACCGCGCCTATTGGAAAACCGTGCCGTTGCGGCGGTTGACGTCTCTGCTCCTCGCTATTTTCTGCCTGTTCGGGATGATGGGATGCTTTGTCTCGCTGCTCGCGCTGGGGCAGAAACCGTTCTTCACCGTGTTCGTCTGGTCGCTATTCAGCGGAATCATCGCGGTTCTTTTTATACTGGCTTTCTTCCGTGCTCCGCGCTGGATAGTTGGCGTAATTCTACTGTGGGCACTAGGATCGCGCCTGATTGCCGTTGGAATGCACCACGTCGGCGATCTTGCCCACCCCACCATCGAACATGGCACCCGAGTGGCGACCATCGCGTGCATGGTCTTGAGCTACTCCGCCTACATGTTCTTCATGCGTTTTATCCAGAACGAGGGCACACGCGTGGTTCGAATGCAGACCGAACTCGACCTTGCGCAAGGCATCCAGCAAACCTTGGTGCCCGTCGTCGATTGGCGCTCCGCAGACCTGGAGATCTATGGCATTTCGGTTCCCAGCACCGAAGTCGGCGGCGACCTGGTTGATGTAGTCCCTCTTGCTGACGGTTCTGTGTTTGCGTACGTCGCCGACGTCTCTGGTCACGGCCTTCCCGCGGGAATCCTGATGGGTATGATCAAGACGGCAGTCCGTACCCAACTGGTCGACTTGCCGTCCCCGTCCGCTGTGTTCGAGCGCTTGAATGAAGTCCTGCCGGCTGTGAAAGAGGCCCACATGTACGCGACCTGCACGGCATTGCGCATGTACCGCACCGACGGTGCGTGCCGTGTGGAGTATGCAATTGCCGGACAACCTGCGATGTTGCACGCCTCGTTCGACGGGAACATTGCGCGCCTTTCGGACCAGCAGCTGCCCCTCGGCTTACTCGATGGGCCGCCGTACAGGGGCCATGAGGTCGATCTCCAACCGGGCGACATCCTGCTTATCGCCACCGACGGTATTCTGGAAGCAACCAACAAGAGCGGCGAAGAGTTTGGCATGGAGCAGGTGGAACGGATGCTACGAGAACACCGCTCCCATGATCTGTCCTCCATTGCCCGGAGGATCCACACGTCGCTCTCGGATTCCTACGGGCGGGATGACGACCAAAGTCTCCTCCTCCTCCGCCTGACCTCGTAGAATGTCTGTGGACTTCCCGTCATGGACAAACTCGTAATCCGCGGCGGCAATCCACTGGTTGGCACAGTGCGTATCAGCGGCGCGAAAAACGCTGCTCTGCCCGCCATGGCTGCCGCGCTGCTCACCGAAGAGCCAGTCATTCTGGAAAACATCCCGCAGGTACGAGACATCATTACCGAGCGCAATTTGCTGGCCTCGATGGGAGCTGAGGTCGAACTCGGTTACGGCCGCGCGCAACATCGCACCACCATCTCGTGCCGCAAGCTTTCCAATGAAGAAGCTTCGTACGACCTGGTCAAGACCATGCGGGCATCGACGTTGGTTCTTGGACCCCTGCTCGCGCGCATGCATCATGCCCGCGTGTCACTGCCCGGCGGATGCGCTATTGGCGCGCGTCCTATCGATCTTCATCTCACGGGACTGGAGAAACTCGGAGCGCGGATTACACAGGAGCACGGCTATATCGAGGCCCGCGCTGAGCGATTGAAAGGCGCGCGCATCGTCTTTGAAAAGATCACGGTTACCGGAACCGAAGACCTGCTGATGGCCGCAACCCTGGCCGACGGTGAGACGGTGCTAGAAAATTGTGCGTGCGAGCCGGAAGTCGTGGACCTGGCTAGCCTGCTGGGCAAGATGGGTGCGCGCATCGAAGGTGCCGGTACGCGCACAATTCGAGTCCAGGGAGTCGAGAAACTCAGGGGAGCGCGTCACCGCATCATTCCCGACCGCATCGAAGCTGGGACGTTCATCATCGCCGGGGCTCTCACCGGAGGCGAACTCACGGTCACCGGATGCGAGCCCCATCACATCGCCGCGTTGCTCAGCAAACTCGACGAATGTGGCGTACAAGTCGCCATCACCAGCGACTCCGTTCGGGTCGTGGGTGGCAGCCCGTTGAAGGCTGCCGACATCGTGACAGAGGAATACCCTGGCTTTCCGACCGACATGCAGGCACAATTTATGGCGCTCGCCACACAAGCCGAAGGTACTAGCCTGATCGCGGAGAACATCTTCGAGAACCGCTACATGCACGCACAGGAACTCGTGCGCATGGGCGCCAACATCAAGATCGAAGGCCGCCGCGCAGTTGTCCGCGGCAAGACCCCGCTCAGCGGAGCTGCGGTGTTGGCCAGCGATTTGCGCGCTTCGGCTTCGCTCGTGCTCGCCGCATTAGTGGCCGATGGCGAGACCATCATCGACCGTGTCTATCACCTCGATCGCGGCTACGAGCGCATCGAAGAGAAGCTGCGTTCGGTGGGTGCACAGATCCGTCGCATCGGCGAGCTAATTCCGAAACGAGCGCCAGCTACCGCTGTCTTTGAATAGAGTGCGCATTAATACCACGTGAAGGCGATAGCTTGCTCGCGCGTGCATTTTCAACAGTGCTGCTACATAGTATGATTTCGCAAAGCGGCTCCCCCGGGCTGCTATCAACTCACTAACATCATTGGGAGCCTCAATATGGATACGTCCAGATTCAGCGAGTATATGCAGTCGGGAAAAGCGCTAGCCCTATCGTTGGCAATTGCGGTGGTCTCTGCACTTGCCCTATGGATTGTCGGCCGGTGGCTGATCGGTCTTGTGCACCGAATGATTGGTCGCAGCATGACCAAGCAGCACATCGACCCGACGGTCATCCGTTACATCCAGAACGCGGTCGGGGCAGTCTTGAACATCGTGCTCGTCATCGCGATCCTGGGATTCTTCGGCGTCCAGACGACAAGTCTTGCAGCCCTCATTGCCGCCGCCGGCGTGGCCGTCGGACTCGCTTGGAGCGGACTGCTGGCCAATTTTGCTGCCGGCATCTTCCTCGTTATCCTGCAGCCCTTTAAGGTGGGAGACTTCGTCGTCGCCGGTGGCGTGATGGGAACCGTCGAAGAAGTAGGATTGTTTGTCACTTCGATCAATACTCTTGACAACATCCGCAACATCGTCGGCAACGGCAAGGTTTTCGCCGAGATCATCCAGAACTTCACCACCAATCCGTACCGCCGTGTGGACTTGCAGGCGCAACTCGATCACACTGCCGACGTGCACAAGGTCATCGCGCTGCTGAAGGCGAATCTGGCGCAGATTCCCAACGTGCTCACCAGCCCCGCGCCCGATGTCGAAATCTTGACCTTCACTCTCGCCGGTCCCGTGCTGGCAGTCCGCCCTTACTGCAGCAACACTCACTATTGGCAGGTGTACTTCGACACCAACCGCATCATTCGCGACACCGGAGCCAACGCCGGACTGCCCGCGCCCGAACAGCACTTCGCGGTTCGGACCTCGGCTCCAGCCAACTAGTCACAACAACGCAGTGCAGCAGAGCGGCCTTCGGGCCGCTTTTCTCGTTCCATCATTTTCCGCATCCGCTACCCGTAAACTCCAGCGTCAGCGCTGACACCGTTGTATTGAGATCCTGAAGTGGCGGGTATGACGACGAATACGGCTTTTCGCTCTGCAATGACTTCCACAGTCTCAATTCGTCTTTCGACATACTGCGACCGTCAACCATCGCCGCGGGAGCCAGGCCCACCACAAGATGGCCGCACGCTGCCGGGTCTTCTTCCAGCGCGCCGTGACGCCAGGAACTCACTTTGCCCTGCTCCTGACTGAACCCGTCCACCTGAAACGACTTGCCGTTGAGCTTGTCGAGTTCGCGGATGGACATGCCAATGTGAATTCCACTGGCGGTGCGCCAACGGCAAGGGCCCGTCAGCGTGCTGAAGCAGATGCGGATCGCGGCTGGTCGTTCGCGATCCCAAGTAATCGCCAGCCCTGCGCTTGCGTCGTTGGGATAAACGACGGTTGCTGCCTCAGGACCGCCGTTTCCGTCGAGGTTGCGCTCCTGCACGTTCTCCCTGCCGAAAATGGCGTCGAGATCGGCGCGCGTGGTCGTTGCCTTAACCGGCCCTACACGCTGGCCGGGAACGATGAGCCAGTCATTCTTCTGGGCCGTTGCGGGAGGGGCCAATATCGCTAAGGCTAGAACCCACTGTAGAAATCTCATGATCGTTCGCGCGAACTTGTAATGCGGAATGGATGCGCCAACAGCATATTTGGTTATACACTTAGGCACTCGGTCGCCACCGTCGCAAAAGTAGTGTAGGAGTGTGGGTGCATGACGATTCAGGCAAGTACGCGGGCCGTTGGCGAGGTGGCCATTGTCGACCTCAGCGGCCAGCTCCGCCTTGGCGAAGGCACCGGCAAACTGCGCGATGTGGTGCAGCAACTGGTGCGAGACGGCTACAAGAAGATCCTGCTCAACCTCCAAGGCGTCATCCACATCGACAGCTCGGGCATCGGCGAGTTGATGATGAACTACACCAGCCTGCGCAACCTGGGCGGCGAACTCAAACTGATGAACCTGAACAAGAACGTTCGCAACCTGCTGCAAGTCACGAGGCTGTACACGATCTTTGACGTCCACGACGATCAGACTTCGGCACTGAACTCGTTCCAGTAAGGCGCGAGCAAGGCGACGAGGAATTCCCGAAATGGGACGATGTCCGACAACGCGCACCCCCCCCCCCACCCTTTTTTGCAAAATCTTCATTCCATTGGAGATAGGGGTCGTAGTTCGCGTAAATTCCTCTGCGCGTAGGAGTTACTGGCAAAATCTTCTTAACAAAGGAGTTAGCTGGGGATTTCGTGAGCCCGAAGAGGGCCTGGGCGGGGAGATGGGCAAAAAAGCGAGAGCAAACACAACCGGTCACAGGTCGAAGCACCTAGTGGGGATCGGGCTCGTGTCCGGCTGCCGACTCGGTGGACGACAGCTCACCCTCATCCTTCCGGTCGCAGTGTACATCGGGTTGGGCCAAGCACCTAGCGATTTAGTCACCGATGCGCGTGATGGATGAACGGAACCAGTGGTCAGTTGCCGGATGTCCGTTGTCAGAAGACAGCCTTCACCACGGAGGACACGGAGCGGACGGAGAAGCAAGGGCAGCCGCGGATTTACGCGGATGGCGCGGGGACTTCAAAGTCAAAAGCCCCACCCCGTCAAAAGAAGGCGAGATGGGCCACCCTCTCATGTAAGTTTATTTCTAGCAACTGGTTAACGGGTTGGGCCACCCGCCTCGTGGGTGGGAACCCGTCCGGGAAGGATGAAAGCGCCGAAGAGAACCACAGCAGTCGCCCGGCCAAAAGGAACAAATATCTGCGGCGGGTACTAAACCAGTCAGCGTACGCTGCGGTGAAGAAGAAAGGCAGTCACTTTCAGGCGGTGTTCCGGCGTACTGCCGCCTCGCTTGGGTTACAAGTCTGCCATCTGGGCAATCGCCCATCGGCTCTGCCGGGCTGATTTGGAAGATCTTGCACGAGGGGGTGCGATATGGGAAGTCAGATAACATTAGCCCAAGTCACTGTAAGCTGCAGATGAAGAGGAGAGGGCAGTCACTTTCAGGCGGTGAACCGGCGTCTGCCGCCTCGCTTGGGTTACAAGTCTGCCATCTGGGCAATCGCCCATCGGCTACTGCCGGCTGAATTTGGAAGATCTTGCACGAGGGGTGCGATAATCGAGCAAGGCAGCGAACCTGATCCCAAGGTTCGCGAGCGCCGCGCCCGCACTCTGGCACGAACTCTTCGCAAGCTCGGCTACGACGTCGCCATTACTCCCATAAACCCGGCTACGGCCGAGAAGGCAATGCAAACTTAGCCGTGTATGATTTTGACGGAGCCTTGGTTTGCTTGAGCGCACCAAGTCTACCCGGCGGCATGGAGCCGACACGGTTATCTAATCAGCCTACCAGCCACTGTGATACCATTCCGCGACTGATAGTTTAACTACTCCTAACGTCGTAACCGAACAACGAAGGGGTACACCGGCAGGGGCTTCCCCGCAGGTACTTGAAGAGTTTGGAGGCACTATGGATTCCAATCTCGTCGCCATTGCTGCTCACAGTATCGAGCGAATCATCGCGGTATTGCTGGGAGGCCTGGCCGTCTACTACGGATTCCGGTTGTTTCTGGTCATCCCCCTCGAGACCCTCAGTGACGGCAAAATTCAACTACCCGGTATGTCAGTTGTTCTATCTAAGGCAGGGCCCGGGCTGTTCTTCGCGGCCTTCGGTGTGCTCGTCGTCATCACCTCTCTCAGGCAGCCCATTAAGGTCGGCGGGGATGCGGTGTATCAAGGCATGACCGAGGGAGTGGCGCCAGCATCCCAACAATCGGCATCGCAAGCCGCGACTTCCGGCGCTGCGCAAGAGCAGTTGCGGGTTGAATCCTCAATCCAAATACTCAACTGCATGCAGCGCTTGTCCACTACTGGGTCAAGCGCGCTTCCTGCCAGTGAAACTGACCCAGCAATTCGGGACGCGAAGCTAGCGTTGCTCGATAGCGTCTGGAATGTCAGCGAATGGGGAAAATTCGATTCGTTCAAACAGTGGGCAGTCGGAAGTGCGGCAACTACGACAAGCCCCGCCAAAGCCATCTTTAATGCATCTAGGCCCGGCTGTTCGCGATAAGGAGGGACATATGCGTTGGCTATTACCACTCGCATTGTGGACGGTCGTTTGCGTTCCAGTCCGAGCGCAAGACGTGTCGCTGTTGTATTCAGGTTCCGATCTGCAAAAAGCTGCAGGTGTATATAGCCGGAATTTGAAAGGACTGTGGGAGGAGGACTTCCTGTTGCGGCTGACGCAGGATGAGCGTAGGCGAGCAGGCAACATCACCTTAAATCTTCCGCTCATGGGTGAGAACAAGTCTCCCCTCGATTTCTACTCAATTGCGGCGCAGCGACAAGTTTTCCTGCCGATCGCATCAGTGAAATTTCTTGACGACTTGTCAGTTGCGTTCGTCTACTACAACAGAATGGGCTGTGACCAAGGCATCGTTTCCGACTACGCTGCTGTGTTGCGCATCCGCCCGCAAGATGCGAAGGGCTCTCCCTTCGATACTCTTGGCGTGCCTGGTACCGCCCTCAATGATCCGTACGTGAACGACGTCTCGCAAAAGATTCTAAAGTCAAGCGTGTACTTTGCCGCCGCCCATGAGTATGCCCATGTGATGTACCACCACAAACCCTACAACACAATTACGGCGCAGCAGGCACAAAAGCAAGAAATTGAGGCCGACGCTTTTGCGCTGGAAGTCATGCGTCGAATCGGCTTGGTGCCGCTCGGCATGACGTATTTCTTCCTGATCGCGTCGCGACTGGAGCCGACCCCCGCCGACTTCCCTTCGGCGGCCGAGTACGAAAACTATCTGCACCAACGGGCGACTCATCCGGTAAGCGCGATGCGCATTCTTACAATCGCAGACGAGATTGAGAGTGATACTGATGCGTTCGTGCGATCAGAGAAAAATCCGGCGTCTACCAAGTTGATACTGCAGGCCATGGTCCCTCAGCTTCGCAAGATCGCCCAAACCCTCGACGATCCCAAAATGCGGATCTTCCTCGAACAAAAAGCGGTGAAAGCCGACGTCGTGGGTTTTCGACGTGCTTGCCGACATTAGACCGATCTTAACGGATATGTGGGCCACCAGCCCGGGGGATTTTGATACCTGGGCCACCAGCCTGGATGTCAAAGAAGTGGCTTTGCACCCGCAGGGAGAGGTGTTTCCTCTTGACATTCCCCTTTATAGAACCGGCCGAGAGGAATTACCGCCTTGGGTCGATGGTGCCAACCTCTAGACCGGGAACTGGTACTCACCAGTGTGGCCGTATTGTGGTGGTCGTAAAGTTCTGTCCGTTTAGCACGAGCATGGCCTCGCCGGTTTTCGGGTGATTACGTTTTTCCAGGGAGAGCACTTGGGTACCCTTCTGCGGGGAGTGAAGGGTCAACGAGGTCTCTGTAGCCGTCCACGTCCCCGACTCGCCACCGCCCCCGGTAACACTAGCGTCTGGAGTGACGCTGTCGGTACTCATGGAAAATTTGAACCTACCGTCCCCGTTCAGTGTCAAGGTTTGAATGGATTCACGGCTATTGTTCGCCGCTATGTTGACGAACGAAAAGTAGCGCCACTCGCCAACCATCTCTTGCCGCACCCGGCCCGGCCCGGCCTCCTCATGCACACGCGTCAGGTTGCCGGTTCCACCGGATCCCGACAGCGTCAGAGTGTCGCCTCGGACTTCGATCTGCAGCGTAACAGTGGCTTGTTCGAAGGCTAATGTTATCTGACTTCCGCGGATCTCGTAACGGAAGGGATCGCCATGGTCCACGCCCGTCCCATCCGCGTTGAAACGCATTTGCCCGTCGGCATCCTTCCAGAGACCGACAAGGCCGTTGGAGGGATTAGTCGGGTTTGCTGCGGCTGCCAGCGCGACCAGAGCGAACGTGAGGAGAGCAATCTTCATGGCGTTACCGTTCCAGAGATGCGTGAATTCCTGAGACTTCGTGAGCCCGCGCAATCGCTGTTCAGAACAGCACTCGCACCCGGTACAGGCCAATTACGCGACAGTGTCCAGAAACCTCCAACAGGGGGTAGACTCGGAGCCAGTGCTGCGCACTCCGGTAGGAGGGTCACTATCCGTCGGAGTGTGGAGTACGTGCTCCATTATCGAGCTGGATGGGGCATCCGGCGATCAGTCTCGATTCGTTCTGAGAATGCCAAGTATCCTTCGCTTTGGCGCCAACAGCCCCAGCCCTGAGAGCACAAGACCCCATGTGCCCGGCTCAGGTGTAACGGATCCGGCGATAACAACATTTCCCGAGCGGTCTACCGTCTGGCCATCGGTATAGTACTCGGGTGAATCCGTTTCCCCCTGCAGGCAGAGTCCGTGGAAGTTGGCGTCGCAATAATAGTGAAAGCCATCGTGGACATTCACGCTGAACTGAAGCAGAAAATATCCCAAGTCGATGCCATCAAAGTCGAACAGTATCTGTGTTGGGTTTGCCGTCAGGTCAACGCCCTGTACATAGGCGGTTGAACTGTTGCCACTCAATGGGCCGAAAAGGTCGTAGTGGTCGGCACCGACGTCCAAGCTAATGTTCCAATCGACGATGTTAGCTGCGCTAAGGACGCCGAGGGTCCCATCCGTTTCGATGAATCCCGTGACGGTTCCCGTGCCTACCATCCGGTTGACAGGATAGATGATGCTGCTGGCACTGCAAAGGAGCGGTATCATCAGCATCAGGGTGATTCCTAGGACGGCGAGTTTCTCCGAGGCGATCCGCGATCTCATTGTTGTCTCCTTCAAATCGAGCTTGCGTTGGGCCTCGGTGTGAAGCTGAGTGGGACACTAGGTGCCGAGCCACCATGTGCGGGGAGCGTGCCATGCGTCATTCGGGTTGTCAATGGCACATTGGTGTCCCCCGGGTGGCATCCCATTCAATTTCATCGTCGCAGTGTGCTTCTTAGTACGCCGCAATCCCCGTGATGTGCTCGCCGATGATTAGCGTATGGATGTCGTGGGTGCCTTCGTAGGTTTTGACCGACTCAAGGTTGGCCATGTGGCGGAAGATGGGGTACTCGTCGGCGATGCCGTTGTCGCCGAGGATGTCGCGTCCCATGCGGGCGCACTCTAGCGCCATACATAATAAGTTTCGTTCGCCGTAGAGATATCCAAGGGGTCACTTCGGAGCTCTTGAAACCAGGGAATCCGAAACCGTGAAATGCCCTACCCGAATGCGGCTTCGCCGTTCTCGCTAACGATGGCGGCGGGTTGGGCGGGGTTGGCGGCGTCGAGGATGGGGCGGTCGACGACGAGGTAAGTCGCTCCGGCGGAGATGGCCTGCTTCGGGGTAAGGACGCGGGCTGGTCGTCGGGGCGAGCTGAATCCCCAGATTTGCCTACGACAAGCAAGGACCGACCACCTTTCGGTTCTTGTCTCACGCTGCCGCCCGAAGAAGTCGGTAAGGTGGAGCACGCAGCAACCAAGAGAAAGACGCTAGCCAGGGGTCGCGAGTCATCGGACGCGATCGATAGGTGGAACACAAACTAGCGGGGCATTACATCACCAGGATTGGCGGTCGGACCCTGACTGGATGCGGGATTGGGAACTTTCACTTTCTCGGAGGCGCCCGTTGCAAAAAGCATGAAATGGTCAAAGTTCGCGCTGCGGTAGAAGCGCCGCTTGCCGAAGTGTACGTACAGTTCCGCACTCGTTGGGAGCCACAGGTCGGTATCGCCGTTCTTGAACCGCACCGGACCGTAAGTCACGCTGGTGTGTTCGGTCATCAGGTGAATCTCAGGAAGCGGTCGCACCAGATCGGTTTCGAGATGAACGATCTGCAGGTTGTCGGCGCCAATCCACGCCCGGCCTTTCAGGCTCACGGGATAGTTGTTCTTATTTACCACATAGGTCCGCAGCCGGCTGGGCCTGTTATCCATCTGACGGAAGTGCACCAGCCACGCCGCCTGTCCGTTCCAATCGCCACGACCTTCGCAGTGCATCTCGAAGTCGTCTCGGAAAGCGGGGTGAAAGGCAATTGCCAGCACTGCCAGTCCGGTGGTCTTTATCTGGCCGGGCATGTCCAGGTTGTCAGCATCGCGATACTCGTCAACGGTCAATCCGCCTTGTGGAGTTTCGCCGAGAGAAACCACGTAATTGAATTGCCGTGTCTCGCGACTTCTGGGAGTCCCGTCCGGCGAAATGTTCTCATGAACCATGTGTTCGACGGCTGAGAACTGGGCCACGCTATCCACCAATGCCTTGGACGGGTTCGCAGTCAATCCCACGATGTTTGCCGGGCACGGAACTCCGGCGGCTATGGACGGCTTCACCGCATCTATGTCGGCCGGCATTCCCGCGCTTCCAGCGGAGGACTCAATGTCCGCCAACAGGTTCGGATCGCCCCGCCCGACGTCTAGCTTGGCGCTGGTACCGCCGTCGGACACCTGCTTCTCCAACTGGGCAAGCAGCTGCCGAGCCTGAGGTTCTGCCGTACTCGTGGGCTTGCCAGCAAGGTAGGTCTTGAGCGCCTGGATGGCAGCCTCGTACTGCTGCAGCCCTGCGAGTGCCTGCCCTAAAATGAGCAGGGCCGACGCACCCTCGCTGCCACCCATGTCCACCATCGATTGCGCATTCTGTCGCGCTTTCTCGTATTGCTTCAGATTCAAATAGGAGTTCGCAAGTATTTTTCTCGCGATCAATGAATCTCTGCTGCCGGCGACCACGATCTCTTCCGCTGCTGCCGCGCGCACGTAATCACCGCGTTGGTAATAAAGCTGTCCGAGCAGGTTTTGCGCGGGTATGTTGGCCGGGTCAAGCTTCGTGGCAACCGTAAGATAGTCCAATTCGCGCTCCTGGTCCCTTTGCTGGAGGGCCAGGTATCCCAGGAGAAAGTTGATCGAAGAACTCGATGGATATGCACGATTCGCCGCTTCCAGGTGCTTGCGCGCCTCCACGAAGTTAGAGAGCTCCAGCGCCTGAATTCCCTTTTCGGCTTCTTTGCGGGCCTTCGATGGAAGCTGCGCGGGGTCTTTCAACTTGAGATCGACCGACGCCGGATCGAGCGCCAATATGATTGTCTCTTTCGCGTCATAGGCGACGTCGGTGAGAGCAACGTCTCTGTGTGTGCCTAAGTACCCGACGGCACCGACTTCAAGAAGGTACGTGTCCGCAGGGAGATCGGTGAAGGTCGCCGCTGACCCGCGCGTGGTCTGGAACAACACTCTGCCAGTCGCCCGGCCGGTGAGCCTGAGCAGCGCCTGCTGCTTCAAGGGCTTGTTGTTTTCGTCGAGAACTGTGACCTGGAGGCTCGCGCCACTTCGCGAGGCGATAGGGCCCTCTGGCATTCGAGGAAACGAAGCCGGTGGCACACCTTGAGCGTAAGAACGAGGTGCCCCCGCGAGCATGCCTGCCACCACGATCAGCAACACTACCGCCAGGCGATACCTTACCTTAGTTTCGTGATGTCGATTAAACACACAGCAGAAAGACGAGACAACGAATCTGGACGCAAACCGTAGGTTCTTCATACTGCCCAAATTATCGTACCAAAAAACCGATCACTTCTTTGGGCAACATCCATAGCTATGCCACATGTTCTGCTGTCTCCTCACGTTAATAAACCGATGCGTTGATTTGCTAAGTCGTGACTCAGAGCGCCCGGCCGCTTCAGCTTCACTGCTTCGATCGTCGCTCTTGTTTACAGCACCGACTGGGTTTCCGGGCGAAAGAGCTCAGGGACCGGTGGGTTCTGGGCTACAACGTCAGGCAGTAATTTAAGGACGATCAAGCGATGCAGCAGGGTGTCATGACTTTGTAGACGACGCCTATGCTAACGCCGAGCTTGCTGAGAATACGGTAGTGCGAAGCCGTAGTGTCGGGGCACCCTCTAGCTTATTTCGTCAATGATCGACTCCGCGGCTTGGGCGGGGTTGGGGGAGTCGAGGATGGGGCGGCCGACGACGAGATAAGTGGCTCCAGCGGCGATGGCTTGTTTGGGAGTGAGGACGCGGGCCTGATCGCCGAGGGCCGTCCCGGCCGGGCGGACTCCCGGGGTAACGATCGCAAAGTAGTTGCCCAATTCCCGGCGCAGCTCGCGGGCTTCGAGGGCCGAGGCTACCAGGCCTCCACAACCGGCGTTGAGGGCAAGAGAACCCAGTCGTAGCACTTGCGTCTGGACGTGGCCGGAGATGCCAAGTTCGGCGAGGTCGGCATCGGACAGGCTGGTCAGAACCGTGACGGCCAGCACCATTGGCTTGGAAGCTGACTGGACGGCGGCCTCGGCGGCGGCTTTGAGCATCTTGCTGCCGCCGGAGGCGTGGACGGTCAACATGCAGACGCCCAGTTTGGCGGCCTCGGAGACCGCTCCGGCGACGGTGTGGGGTATGTCGTGGAACTTCAAGTCAAGAAAGACCTTACGGCCGGAGGCGACGAGATCGCGGACGATCTGCGGGCCTTCGGCCGTAAATAATTGCTTGCCAACTTTGTAGGTGCTGGCAGATTCGCCGATGGATTCGACGATTTGGCGGGCTTGCGTAGCGCTCGAGACGTCGAGCGCTACGATGAGCCGATCTCGGTTAAGCATCGGCCCATTTTACCGCACTATGAAAACAGGACTATTGTGATCCTCCAGCCGCTAACGGGCTGTT
Source organism: uncultured Acidobacteriaceae bacterium (assembly GCA_963814165.1). Lineage (GTDB taxonomy): Bacteria > Acidobacteriota > Terriglobia > Terriglobales > Acidobacteriaceae > DASRAA01. The sequence continues at coordinate 568,038 of CAWFBW010000007.1, forward strand.
GTTTGTGGCCACGGTCGGAGTCTCGATGACATCCAGGCGAACTTTGGCGATACCTGAATCGCCTACGCCTAGAATCATGGCAGCGCCGTAGGACAGATCCAGAATCCGATTCTTCAGGACGGGGCCGCGGTCGTTAATGCGGACCATCACCGATTTGTCGTTCTTCAGATTCGTGACCTTGACCCAAGAGCCCAGCGGGAGAGTCCGGTGGGCGGCCGTAAAGTCATGCATATCATACGGTTCGCCACTGGCCGTCTTCTTGTGCTGGAACAGTCTTCCGTACCACGAAGCCTTGCCGACCTGAAACTTGCGGGTCGGAATAGGCTTGATGGTTCCCTGGGTCTGTCCCGGGATACCTTGGTTCGAGTCCGGTGTCTTGTTGTTACCGGGTGCCGCACCCAGCGCCGTGGTCAAAAGCAGGACCAAGGCTGCCTGGTTCAGTACTCGTAGCATTAAACACCTCGCTTCAAAATATGGGGCCCTCCCGTACAGATTGTTAAATTTTACCGACCGGGTAGAAGGAGAGTCAATCAAAATTAAAATTTTCTGAATTTTGCGCTTGACATTTGGCTAATGATATGTATCCAAATGAGTTGCGGGAGAACGGCCGCAGGACCGCGCGAAACCGCACCTTGCTGACACGTGAAACGAAGGGAGAGGCGGGCGATGGGCAGCGTGGGTGTCCAACTCGCGACGTTTGATTGTAACCTTTAACAAAATAATAGCTTTACAAGAAAACCTACCACCCGGGCACGACAAACACGGAGACTTGGGTTCCCGGGGTGCGATACATTCTTCCAATGGCAACGCGACCAGTCATCCTTAGCATTGCCGGGTACGACCCATCGTCGGGAGCCGGAATTACGGCGGACATCAAAACTGCCGCAGCTCTGGGCTGTTACTCGGTTACCTGCATTACGGCGCTGACGGTGCAGTCCACCCAGGGCGTGTTTGCGGTGGAGCCGGTGCGTCCGGAGCTTATGCGTGAGACTCTTTCGCGTTTGGCTGACGACGTCCACATTGCAGCTGTGAGGATCGGGATGCTCGCAACGGGGGAAGCTGCCGAGGTAGTGGCGGAGTTCGTGCGACGGCGGCGGCCGAAGAACGTCGTTTTGGATCCAGTGTTGCGCGCGTCTTCGGGCGCGGAGTTGGTCGCCACGGATGGAATCGAGGCGATACGAACCCAGCTCTTGCCGCTGACTGACGTGGTCACGCCTAACTTGCAGGAAGCATTGATATTAGTTGGGGAAAGCACGGTACCAAACCCGTCAGATTCGTGGGAAGAAATCTTGCCGTGTATTCGGAAAGCGGCCGAGAGCCTACATAAGATGGGGGTGAAAGCGGTGGTCATCACTGGCGGTGATCTCAAGGAAACAAACGACTTCGTCAGCCTCAAGGGGAGTGACGGTGTTACAGGGCAGGTGTTGAGCGCCCCGCGGATTGAGTCGTGCGGTACGCACGGGACGGGGTGCGCGTTTGCGGCTGCAATCGCCTGCCGGCTAGCTCGCGGCTCGCAAGTAATTGATGCCGTGAGGGATGCCAAGGAGTACGTGCGGCAAGCGATAGCGGCGGCTTATCCGGTGGGAAAAGGGATCGGGCCGCTGAACCACCACTACCGGGTTGGGGAGTAGGCCGAGCGCAGCACAGCCGTGTCCACGGGCGGACGGGCGAGGCCGAAGGCGGACGGAGCTACCCTTTTCGTCTGGTATAAGTCTAATCATTGCAATAATTAAGGCTGGATGTCGGGATGCAGTATCAGCTTCGAGATATTGCCATTTTCGACTATGAAGGATCGTCTTGTTTAGAAGCCTGCGCTTCAGTCTCCGCCAACTTCGCAAGTCGCCGGGTTTCACTTTTATAGCGCTGGCTACCATCGCGATCGGCATCGGGGCTAATACGGCCCTCTTTTCAGTGATCAACGCGGTGCTCCTGCGACCGCTTCCCTACCAAGACTCCGGCCGGCTGGTGACAATTCTGCACGACGGCGACGGTCCGGTGGCCCCAGCGAACTTCCTCGACTGGCAGAAGGAGGCAGACACCTTTGAGAGCATGGGCGCTGCTGAGGCGTGGACTCCGAACCTGAGCGGCACGGACCAGGCGGAATCGGTCATCGGGATGCGGGTTAGCCACGAATTGCTGCCAATGCTGGGGGTTCGCCCGATACTGGGACGATGGTTCCTGGCGGAAGAAGACGAGCGCGGGCGGGAACAGGAAGCGGTGCTCAGCTACAAGCTGTGGATGCGGCGGTTCGGGGGAGATCCAAAGATTGTAGGGGAACCGGTCACACTACAGGGCGAGAAGTACACGGTTGTGGGCGTGATGCCGCAGGGGTTCCGGTTTGCGCCGTTCTGGAATACGCAAGCGGAAATTTGGGCTCCACTGGCGCTGGGCAATCGGGTTACGAGCCGCGAGGGCCAAAGCCTCAGAATTTTCGCCAGGCTGAAGCCGCAATCGAGTTTGCCGGCCGCACAGATGCAAATGGCGACCATCACGCAACGGCTGGAGCAGCAGTTTCCGGGAACGAACCGCAACGTCACGGTGCAGCTGCTGAAAGACAAGGCGGTAGGCGCAGTACGGCCGGCGTTGCTGGTGCTAATGGCTGCAGTAGGATTCGTGCTTTTGATTGCGTGCGTGAACGTGGCGCATATGCTGATGGCCCGCGGCGCAGCACGGCAGCGAGAGATCGCAGTGCGCGCGGCGTTGGGGGCCCGGCGCTCGCAGATCATCGCGCAATTCCTGACGGAGAGCATGTTGCTCGGTACAGCCGGAGGAGCGGCGGGGCTGGCGCTGGCCTTTTGGGGAGTAGGGTTGCTGCGAAGCATGGCGCCGAGCGTTCTGCGGCGCTTCGGAGCGATTGAAGTGGAGTGGCCGGTGCTGGCGTTCACTGCGGCGGTGTCAATCGTAACGGGAGTCGTGTTCGGTGTGGCTCCAGCATGGCAGGCGGGACATGTTGTCGCGCCGGACGAACTGCGGGCGGGACGGGGCGGCGGCGAGAGCCGCCGGCACGTGCGACTGCGGCATGTGCTGGTTGGGTCGGAATTTGCGCTGGCGCTGATACTGCTGACGGGTGCAGGGCTGATGATCCGCACGCTGTATGCGTTGCAGGCGATCGATCCGGGATTTAACCCGAACCATGTTCTGAGTGCCGTGATGTCGGTTGCGGGATCGGCTGAGGCCGATCCGGGCAAACGGCTGGCGTTTTACCAGACTGTTCTACAGCGGGTAAATGCACTTCCGAACGTGGAGTCGGCCAGCGCGATCAATCACGTGCCACTTGCCGGCGATAGGTGGGGATTTCCCTTCTCGCTCGAGGGCCGCCCGGCATCGCGGCCCGGCGAATCGCCCTCCGCGGTGTATCGTGTCGTGTTTCCAGGCTACTTTCGAACGATGAATATTACGCTGCTTCGCGGGCGGGATATCGGTGAGCAAGACAATCTGAATGCGCCGGGCGTCGTGATTGTTAACGAGCAATTGGCGAGGAAATACTGGCCCGGCGAGGACGCGGTGGGCAAACGAATCACGCTCGACGATCTCGACAAGAATCCCGCATGGCTGACGGTGATAGGAATTGCGAGCGACGCGAAGCAGGACACTTGGACGGGCACGCCAGCGCCGGAAATGTATTTGCCACTCAAGCAGAGCAGGGAGTACCTTCAGGCGCCGTCGGGACATTTCGAGTACATCACGCTGGTGACGCGGACCAAGAGAGACCCGGCGGCAATGGCGGGCGAGATCAAGAACACGGTGGCGTCGATCGACAAGAACGTGGTGGTATCGGAAATTACAACGTTGGACGAGGCGGTGGCGGACGCCAACGCGCAGTCGCGGCTGGAATTGTGGCTGTTTGTGGCGTTTGCCGGAACCGCGCTGATCCTAGCGGCGCTGGGAATCTATGGCGTGATGAGCTACTCGGTAACGCGGCGGACGCACGAGATGGGAGTGCGGATGGCACTGGGTGCCGACCGCACCGATGTGGTCGGGCTGGTGCTGAAGCAGGCGATGATTCTGGCAATGGCGGGTACGGCGTGCGGTGTGGTGGTGTCGCTGGCGCTATCACGATTCATGGCGAATATGCTTTACGGCGTGCGTCCCAGCGATCCGTTGACGTATGCCAGCGTAGTGCTAGTGGTGACGGGAGTGGCGCTGCTGGCGAGCTACATTCCGGCGCGACGCGCGACAAGGGTGGACCCGGTTAGGGCGTTGCGTTGTGAATGAGAAGAAGCTGTCAGCCGTCGGCCGTCAGTCTAAAGGCACGAGCAACTACGGATTACACGGTCGCGAGTGCGCTACCCGTTCCGCGCCTAGAGCGATCGACGAGACTTCGGGTAAACTTCTGAGCAAGCGCACCCGATGAAGTGCTCTACGTCATCCAATTGCTGCCACCAGCCCGGCCGGCGTGTCCTGGCCACCTCTCTTCTTTTGCTCATTTCTGTGGTGGCGTCAGCCGGTGCGGATAGCGGAACGTGGACCCCGACGAGATCTACGAACGACGCCACCACGCGCAAGGGCTTCGACAACTTCTACAACCTCGAATACGACAAGGCGATCCGCGAATTTGAGGCGGCCGTGCAAGCGCATCCGGACGATCCGTTTGCGGTGAATCACCTGCTTTCGGCGGTAATCTTCAAGGAGTTGTATCGCATTGGGGCGCTGGACACCGAGGCCTACGCGACGGAGAGCTTCCTCGACAAGAAATACCTGGTGCCGCTCGATCCCAAGGTGCACGACCGGGTGAACCAGTTGAGCGCACAGTCAGAGCAACTGTCGAACGGATATCTGGCAAAGAACCCCAATGACGTGAACGCCTTGTACGCCCGAGGAGTGGCCCGTGGGCTGAAGTCAACCTACATGGGCATGGCGGAACACGCGTGGTTTGCGGCGCTGCGGAGCGCCATTGGCGCCAGACACGACCATGAGCGGGTGCTGGAGCTGGATCCGAATTATGTGGACGCCAAGCTGTCGGTGGGAGTGGACCTTTACGTCATCGGCAGCCTGAGCTGGCCAGTGAAGGTAATGGCGTCAGTGGCGGGGCTGAGCGGCAACAAGGAGAAGGGACTGCAGTACCTGCGCGATGTAGCGGCGCACGGCAGTCCCGAGGTGGCCTGGGACGCGAAGATTGCCCTGGCGCTGTTCCTGCGGCGGGAGCAGAAGTACGACGAGGCGCTGGAGTTGGTGGGCGGAATGTATCAGGCGTTTCCGCGAAACTTTCTGGTTGCTACCGAATACGCCCACCTGCTGAACGCTGCCGGGCATGGACCGCAAGCGGTGGCGGCGTATAAGAAGATCGTGGCTGGCTGCCGGAGCAATGCATTCACGGTGTGCCGCATGGAGATTCCGGCGTATGGACTAGGTGAGGCGATGAAGGGCCAACGCGATTTGCAGGGCGCCGCTGACGCTTACGCGCTGGCGGCGAGCTCGGCCGCCGAGCCAGACTTCAAACAGCGGGCCATGCTGAACGAAGCCGAAATGTATGATGCCATGCACAAGCGAGATGCAGCGCTGGAGAAGTACAAGGCGGTGATTGCGGCGAACTCGGATACGCAGTCGGCGGACCTGGCGCGGCGGTATATGAAGCAGGCGTATGTGATTCAGTAGGGTAACTGGTAGCTGGTAACTGGCCCGTAAGCTCAACATGAGGACTTGCGGCGGCGGGAACCTTTTTCTAAGCTTTTCGTATCTAGTGATGGGGAGGCTCCATGTACTGCAACTTTTGCGGCAAACAAATTCAAGACGACGCGGTGCACTGCGCCTATTGCGGACGCACGGTGGGTTACGTGGCGGCGCGAGCTCAGAAGCTGATTCGCCCGCCCAAGGGAAGCCCGGACAGAAAGATCGCAGGCGTTTGCGCCGGATTTGCGGTGTACTTTGACCTCGACGTCACGCTGGTGCGAGTAGTCTGGCTGATCCTGGCGATTTTCGGCGGCGGCGCAGGAGTGCTGGCGTATATCATCGCGTGGATCGTAATGCCGGAGGCGCCGGAGGTGGTGCGAACGACGGCTCCGATGGTGCAGCCGTATCAACAGTAGAGTTTTGAACATTGATGGAGAGTGCGGGGAGAAATCCCCGCATTTTTTGTGTTTGAGTCGCGGATTAGCGGTGAGAGGTGCCGCTCGAACCCAAGGCACCGAGATCGGGAAACCCACAAGTATCCGCCAATTGTGGGCTACCCGTGCGACAGGCTAGGATTGCAGGGGAATCTTTCCGCTGAGGGAGTCATATGTCATCCGCATTCGAAGGGCTGGAACCGAAAGATCTTGTGGAAGCATTTTGCCGTGCTGGCGGCGACGCCGCGGGCATCAACCAAAGAAGCGGCAGCGCGCACCTATGTCCTGGAACAGGCCAAGAAGCTGGGGCTGGAAGCTACGCAGGATGCCGCCGGAAACGTCGTGGTGCGCAAGCCGGCGCGTCCGGGACGCGAGAAGGCAACGCCGACGCTGCTGCAAGGGCATCTCGACATGGTCTGCGAAAAGAACGAAGGCACCCCGCACAATTTCGATACTGATCCGATTGACGTGTGGCGCGACGGCGACTGGCTTAAGGCGCGAGGCACGACGCTGGGCGCCGACAATGGCGTGGGCGTGGCGGCGGGGCTGGCGGTAATGGAGAGCACCGACATCGCGCATGGTCCGCTAGAGTTTGTGTTCACCATCGATGAAGAGACCGGACTGACCGGGGCGGCGGAGTTTAAGGGCGGTGTACTGAAGTCGAAGTACTTTTTGAACCTCGACAACGAAGAGACAGGAACGCTGTGTATCGGATGCGCCGGCGGGGTGAAGACCATCGGACGGCGGAAGGTGGCGTTCACCAAGGCTGCGGGAGATGGGGCGTGGCGGGTGAAGGTGTCGGGGCTGAAGGGCGGACACTCGGGCGTGGACATTCACCAGGGGCGCGGCAATGCGCTGCGGGTGCTGGGCACGGTGCTGCAGCAGGTGACCGGAAGCTTGCCGGTGGGCGTGGCTGCGGTTAACGGCGGGAGTGCGCAGAACGCGATTCCGCGCGAGGCTTCGGCAGTAGTGGTGGGAGCGGCAGCGAAAGAAGGCGAGCTCAGGTCGCTGCTGGCCAAGTGCGAGGCGGAGTGGAAGGCCGACCTGGGAGGGTTCGATCCGGGGCTGGAGATTACGGCGGAGAAGGCAGCCGTACCCGACAAGGTGCTGGATGCGGCCGACGCGAAGCGGATCATTGACCTGCTGGTCACTCTGCCGCACGGGGTGATTGCGATGAGCCCCGACGTTCCGGGGTTGGTGCAGAACTCGACCAACCTCGCGGTGGTGTCGGTCAATGGCGACGTGGCGGAGATCATCACCAGCCAACGGAGTGCGATCGAGGCAAGCCGCAATGCGCTGGCGCGGATGCTGGCGACGGGGTTCGGGCTGGCCGGGTTTGAGGCAGAACACAGCGGGAATTATCCGGGATGGAAGCCGGAGCCGGAAAGCGAGATCGTGAAAGCCTTGCAGTCTGCCCACGAAACGGTATTTGGAAAACCCGCGAAGTTAATTGCCATGCACGCCGGACTGGAGTGCGGAGTGATTGGCGAAAAATATCCGGGGATGCAGATGATTTCGTTTGGACCGACGATTGTGGATCCTCATAGCCCGAACGAGCGGGTACAGATTTCGACCGTAGAGAGCTTTTGGAAGCTGCTGAAGGAAGCGCTGGAGAAAATCTAGCTGGCGACCAACTGAGTGGACGCCAAATTCTTGGAACGGCGGCGTTCGGCGAGCGCCGCCTGAATAAATGTGACCTCGCGGCTGAGCAGATCGGCCGCTTCGCGACATAGCTCGGGCTGCGCGGTCATCAGGTCCAGAAAAGCCTGCGTGCCGACGTGCACAACCTCGGCGGTGGTCGTGGCGATGGCGCCCAAACTGTAAGGATGTCCGGTAAAGGTAGACGGCACGCCGAGAAGCGAGTTGGAAGCGAAGATGCGGTCCAACTTGGGATAATCCCTAACGTACATGCGCACCTTGCCCTTGACGATGAGGTAGACCCCCTGGTTTTTCTGGTCCACGTCGAAAATAACCTGCTGAGGAGCAAACTGCTTGAGAGTACCTGCGCTCAACAGGGATTTCTTGAGCGTGGCGGACACTTTCAGAATGTTGGCTTTGGATCCCACACTTTGCATTTATTAGTTATGACAAACCTCTGAGAATGTGGCTGTGATTCGAGTCACAGGTGGTTGTGAAGCAAAAACAATCTCACCGAGATGCTGCCCGGCATGTACGGCCAAAGTGGGGAAGGCGGGCATCGCATCCGAAATGGGACACTTCCAATTTGGAACGGGAATCACTGGATTGCGAAGGCTGTTTGGGGGATTTCCACGGCCCAACCGGGACGAGAGTGACGTTAAGAGTAGGGACAAGGTTCCGTTATGCGAATTCTGGTGGTTGAAGACGACGCCCCGCTGGCGAGTTTTCTGAGCAATGGCCTGGAAGCAGAGCACTATGCCGTGGATGTGGCACCGGACGGCGAGGAAGCGCGCTGGCTGGCGAGCGAGTGCGAATACGATCTGATGTTGCTGGATCTGAACCTGCCCAAGCTGGATGGAATCTCATTGTTGCGAGTCATACGGCCGAGGAAGCCTTCTCTTCCCGTGCTGGTACTAACGGGCCGCAATCGGATTGAAGACAGGGTGCAAGCTCTGGACTCGGGCGCGGATGACTGCCTGCTGAAGCCATTCTCGTTTACCGAGCTTTCAGCGCGGGTGCGGGCGCTCATGAGGAGGCGACCGCTGACAGCAGAACTAGTACTGAAAGTCGGCGACCTGGAACTGAACCGGGTGGAACGCACGGTGAGGCGGGCGGGAAAGCGGATTGAGTTGACCTCCAAAGAGTTCGGGGTGCTGGAGTACCTGGTTCGGAATGCGGGACATCGGATCACGCGCAACATGATTGTGGAGCACGTGTGGAACCTGTCGTTCGATACGGGAACGAACGTGGTGGATGTGTATATCAACTATCTGCGCAAGAAAGTGGATGAGGGATTCAGTCCGAAACTGATTCACACGGTGCGCGGCGTCGGGTATGAGATACGGAACCCGTCGGAGGTCATGGCATGAAAGCAGGAGAACTTCGCGGCCTTTCTTCGCAGCCCGGTGGCGACGAGTATCTCACTGAAGCATTGCACGGGATGAGTCAACCGCTGACCACGCTGGAATGTGGCCTCGAGCTGGCGATTCGATACGACACAAGCCTGGAGCAGGTGCGTCATCGGTTGAAGGTCCTGCTGGAAGCGGCACAAGTGCTACACCAGAGGATGCTGGAGTTTCGGATGCTGCGGGATACGCCCACTCTGGCGAACCGCGGGGGCAGCGTCGGGCCGGACAAATCTTCGGTTGAGTAATCGAGGGTCACAGCAACCTCGCCGTACCGTCCGAGGTCGCAGGCGATTCTCAACAAGCTGCGGTGAGCGCCGGAAAGCAGATCCCTCGGTCACCGAGGCGACCTCGTAATGACAATCGTAAAACTCTAAGGCGCGATTGAAGTCGGGCCGTTTCCGCACCCCAAAAGCGATGAGTTTCTTGACTCTATAGAACCGTGCCCGTTGCAGTTGCATCTGTTGACAAATTCCTAACAACTTCTAACCCACAACTAAGAGCGCTCTAAGGTTCAGGTACTACAACGTGGGACATGAGGCGATCCGCCCATGCCTGTCCCACGGCCTCGGCTGCCGAACCGGTGGCAGGCGGAGGTGCGTGCGGGCGATTGATCCGCAGCCGGCCGTCCGCGCCGGGTTGAAGGTCCCTCCCTCAGCACCACCCGGCAGAGCAGAAGCAGCACTCCTGTACCTGCACACGAGTGGACGACTGCAAACGACGGACCAGACACTGTCATTCTGCACCAAATAGAGCGCTTCCTTAGTTCGTCTCCCGTCTTCTGCCAGTTGCCGCGAAATCCCTGGCCGGCTGCCACTGCCGACGATTTTCAGATGCGCAGCCGTGAATTGGAGGCGACCCCATGCAACCCCCGACTATCGATACGCCCGCACCACGCTCGGAAGAGGAATTCCAGCAGATTGTGCTGGAGCAGATGCCACAGGTGAAGTACATTGCACGCCGAATCCACGAACACCTGCCGCAACATGTACCGTTTGAAGACTTGGTGCAGGCCGGAATGGTGGGCCTGATCGATGCCCTCAATAAGTTTGATTCAGCGAAAGAACGTCAAGTTCGCGTCGTATGCGAAGTTTCGTATTCGGGGAGCAATCCTCGACAGCCTGCGGGAGAATGACTGGAGCCCGCGGGACTTGCGCCGGAAGTCGCGGCAGATCGATACCGTCATGCAGAAGCTGCGGACGGAGTTGGGACGCAATGCCTCGGAGCCGGAGATGGCCGAAGCACTCGGGCTGTCACTGGAGGAGTTCCAGTCACTCACCAATGAAATTCGCGGATTGGAGATCAGCAGCCTGCAATGCGACCTGAACGAGGACGGACAGGACACGGACCTGGCGCAGAACATCCCGGGGCCACCGGACGAAGATCCACTCACGCTGTGCGTCAAAGGTGAGATCGAGGGCCGCTTACAGAATGCGATAGCGAAACTGCCCGAGCGGGAGCAACAGGTGCTGATGCTGTACTACCAGCAGGAACTGACCATGCGAGAAGTCGGCGAACTGATGGGAGTGGGTGAATCGCGGGTGTCACAGATTCACAGCCTGGCGGTGAAACACCTGCGGGCGGAGATGTAGAAAGTTGTCAGTTGCCGGTTGTCGGTTATCGGAAGTCGTTTCCGAGTTTCGATTGGGCACCGGAGCGATCCGCCCCGCCGCCAGTATGAGTGGATGGGCCGCCCGTGCTGACGGGCGGCCTAACTTTTTGCAGCACGACACAACAATCGTTGGTATTTACGGGGCACGCAGGTGTTAGGATGGCGGGCTGGTGCATGTGTGCCGCACCACAGTCCAATATCGGGGGAATCAGACTTTGGTCCGTCATTCCGAGCTCTATCTTTCACTGTTCTCGCTAAGGTCGCAATCCTGGTCGCAAGCCTGCTGTTGAGCCCGGCGTTCTCGCGGGCACAAACCACCAAACTCACCGCCGAGCAGCGCGCTGATGCGCTGCTGAAGCAGATGACGCTGGAGGAGAAGATCGGGCAGCTCAACCAAGCGGGCGCCCTACAGTTACCGGCAGGGTACCGGGTGCTGCCTCCGGCCGAGGAACAAGTGCGCAGAGGGCTGGCGGGATCGGTCCTCTGGGTGTCGGAGCCGGCGGCAATCAACGGCTGCAAAAGATCGCGGTTGGACGGAATCGCGACTGCATATTCCTCTGCTGATCGGGCTGGACGTGATTCACGGCTACCACACGATTTTCCCGCCTCCGCTGGCGATGTCGGCGACATGGGACCCGGCACTGGTGGAACGGGTACAAACTGATCGCGGCGCGAGAAGCGAGAGCGGCGGGCATCAATTGGACGTTTGCGCCCATGGTGGACATTGCGCGCGATGCACGCTGGGGACGCATGGTGGAGGGCGCGGGAGAAGATCCGTATCTCGGGGCAATCATGGCGAAGGCGCAGGTGCGGGGATTCCAGGGGCCGGAGCTGGGCGCGCCGGGCCACGTGCTGGCATGCGTGAAGCACTTTGCAGCCTACGGCGCGGCTGATGGCGGACGCGACTACGATTCGTCCTACGTAGCAGACGATTTGCTGTGGAACGTGTACTTTCCTCCCTTCAAGGCAGCGGTTGACGCCGGCGTGGGCAGCCTGATGAGCGCCTATATGGACTTGAATTCCGTTCCGGCGACCGGCAACTATTTTCTGCTGCATGATGTGCTGCGCGAGGATTGGAAGTTCAATGGCTTCGTGGTGAGCGATGCCATGGCAGTCCGGAGCCTGATTACGCACGGGTATGCGCGCAACCCCGAAGACGCGGCGTACCTGGCGTTCCATGCCGGCGTGAACATGGATATGGCGAGCTACACGTACCTGAATGAGCTTCCAAAGCTGGTAAAAGCTGGTCGTATCACCGAGGCGCAACTTGATGCCATGGTCAGACCGATGCTCGTCGCCAAGTTCAAGCTTGGGTTGTTTGAGAACGCGTATGTCGATGAGTCGAAGATTGCCGGTGTGTTGAACGATCCGGCGAGCGCCGCAGCTCGCGCGCGAGGCGGCGCAGAAGTCGATGGTGCTGCTGAAGAATGACGGCGGAATGCTGCCGCTGGACAAGTCGGGCGAGAAGTACAAGTCGATTGCGGTGATTGGTCCGGTGGCGGATTCAGGTCCGGCACAGGTGGGGTTCTGGGGCGGGATGATTACCGGCGGGCAATGACGTGGTCACGGTGATTGCGGGAATCAAGGCAAAGGTGGGTTCCGGCGTTCGCGTCGAGTATGCGAAGGGGCCGAACATCCGGAGAGAGATTCCGTCGAACTTTGAGGGGATGCAGAGCATCAAGTTGCACGACCAGCCAGCGCAGAGTGCAGCCGGACGCGCAGGCCGCGTTTGATGAGGCGGTGGCGACGGCGAAACGTTGCGACCTGGCGGTGCTGGTGTTGGGTGAAGAAGCATTGATGGCGGGCGAGGCGGCTTCGAACTCGTCGCTGCGACTCGCGGGACGGCAGCAGGAGTTGCTGGAGGCGGTAGTCGCAACAGGCAAGCCGGTGGTGCTGGTGTTGATCAATGGGCGGCCGCTGAACATCGCATGGGCGGCGGAGCATGTGCCGGCGATTCTGGAAGCGTGGGAGCCGGGCTCACAGGGCGGAAATGCGGTGGCGGATGTGCTGTTCGGGGATGCGAATCCAGGCGGAAAGTTGACGGTGACATGGCCGACGCAGCGCGGGGCAGGAACCGCTGTATTACGCGCACACTCTTACGCATGAGCCGGAGACGGATCCGAAGTTCAAGTCGCGCTACCAGGACATAAAGAGCACGCCGCTGTATCCGTTTGGGTACGGGCTGAGTTACACGAAGTTTGCGGTGAGCAACCTTCATGTGGACAAACGCTACGGCGAAGATCGGCGAGAACATCGGCGTTGCGGTGGATGTGCAGAACACGGGCAGCGTCGCGGGCGATGAAGTGGTGCAGTTGTACATTCATCAACAGTCGGGTAGCGCGTCGCGTCCGGTGCGGCAGTTGAAGGGGTTTGAGAAGGTCGCGCTAGCGCCGGGCGAAAAGAAGACAGTAAAGTTTACGCTTGGGAAAGATGAGCTGACGTACTGGAGCCCGTCGGAAAAGAAATGGGTGGTGGAGCCGGCGGTGTTCGACGTGTGGGCGGGCGAGGATTCTACGGCGACGTCGCACGGGAGCTTTGAAGTGGTCCAGTAATCTGGATCCCAGGGTTGTTTCCATAAGAGGCGCGCGAACCTTGGGCACCAGCCGAGGTTGAGGTGACGCAGTCATTCGGATCCCACAATTGCCAACCGAAGGCAACTGTGGGCACCCATTCATATGCACAATCGAAGAGAGTTTCTGAGGACGATGGGGCAGGCTGCGGCAGTGGCGGCGGTAGCTCCGAGTTTGCTGGCGAATGCGGCGGAGCAATTCCCTGCGGACATTGCGTCGCTGTATCGCAAGAGCGTGGTGATCGATACGCTGTGCGGACCGTTTACAGGCGACGATGCGCTGCCGGATGCCGCGCTGGTCGACACCGTGCGGAAGTCGGGCATCACGGCAATCAACTTCACGATTTCCGCACCGACATTCGAAGGAACGATTGACAACCTCGCCTATGTGGATGCGTTGGTGGAGCAGTCGCCAGACGTGTTCATGGTGGTGCGGCAGTATTCGGACATCGCGACGAGCCAAGAGTGAGGGAAAGATCGGGATCATGCCTGGATTCCAGTACACGCAGTTCCTGGAAGCTGAACCGTCACGGATCGAGACGTTTCGGCGGCTGGGGGTGCGGATCATGCAGCTCACCTACAACAACCGCAGCGACTTCGGCGACGGCTGTCTGGAACCGGGCAATGCTGGGCTGAGCAAGGCCGGACTTGCAGCGGTAAGGAAGATGAACGAGATCGGCGTGGCAATTGACCTGAGCCACAGCGGGTACCGCACAACGTCGGAAGCGATTGCCGCGTCGAAGAAGCCGGTGCTGATTTCGCACTCGGGGTGCGCGTCGATTTATGCGCATCCGCGAAACAAGCCGGACGAGATCATGAAAACGCTGGCCGACAAGGGCGGTTATTTCGGTGTGTATTTGATGCCATATCTGGTAGCGTCGCCGACGGTGCCGACACGGGAACACGTGATCAACCATGTGTTGGGGCGATCAATATTTGCGGCGCGGACCATGTGGGCATTGGGTCGGATGGATCGATTCAAGCGGTGAAGCTCACGCCGGAACAACAGAAGGCGTTTGACGAGGACATCGCGCGACGAAAGAAGCTGGGCATCGGAGCGCCTGGGGAAGACCGGTATCCCTATGTGTCGGATCTCACGGGCCCCGATCACATGGAGGTCATCGCGTGGGAATTGCAGAAGCGGGGGCAGCCGGCGGCGGTGATTGAGAAGGTGCTGGGAGCAAACTTTCAACGCATCATTGGGGAGATTTGGGGGACGGCGTGACAAGACAAAGCAGCCGCGGATTTGCACGGATGACACGGATGAATCAACGAAGAAGTCGCACACCTTATCTTGTTGTCGCGATCTTCTGCGTTCTGGCTGGTGGGATGTCAGCGGCTCACGCGCAAGCTGCGCCGCAGACGCCGGCGCTCTTACTGGGGACGGCATGGTATCCGGAACAATGGCCGGAGTCGCGGTGGGATGCCGATCTTGCGTTGATGCAACAGGCGGGCATCCACATGGTAAGGGTGGGGGAGTTTGCCTGGAGCCGCATGGAACCGAGCGAGGGACAGTATGACTTGGACTGGCTGGACCACGCGGTCGCGGCGGCGGCGAAGCACGGGATCGTGACGGTGATCGGAACGCCGTCGGCGGCGCCTCCCGCGTGGCTGACCCAGAAGTATCCGGAGACGCTGCGGACGATGGAGGACGGCCGCAAGGATCAGCATGGCAACCGACAGCAGTTTAACTTTGCCAATCCAAAGTATCGCGAGCTGGCGCGAGCCATGGCGGAGCAGTTGGCGAAACGGTTCGGGCACAACCCGAACGTGGTGGGATGGCAGATTGACAACGAATACGCGAACGTCTCGTTTGACGAGGCAACCAAGGCGCAATTTCAGCAGTGGCTGAAGAACCGCTACGGCACGCTCGACAACCTGAATACGCGGTGGACGACGTCATACTGGAGCGAGACGTACTTTAACTGGAACCAGGTGCCGATACAGACCGGGTATGGCAACCCCGGCCTACTGCTGGGCTGGATGCGGTTTGTAAGCGACACGTGGCGGAGTTATCAGAAGAACCAGCTCGAGGTAATTCGCGCCAATGCCGACCCGAAACAATTCGTCACGACGAACATGATGGGATGGTTCGACGGCTACGATCACTACACGGTGGCGCAGGACCTGGATCTCGTCTCATGGGACGACTACGTGGGACAGGGACACCTTGATCCGGTGAGGAACGGCGCGGCGCACGACCTGACGCGAGGCTTCAAGGGCAAGAACTTCTGGGTGATGGAAACGCAGCCGGGCGGGGTGAACTGGGCGGACATCAACAACTGGCTCGATAAGGGCGAAGTGCGTGCCATGGCTTGGCACGACATCGGGCACGGCGCTGACACGGTGAGCTATTGGCAGTGGCGAAGCGCGCTGAATGGACAGGAGCAATACCACGGGACGCTGGTGGGGCCGGATGAAACGCCGGACCCGCTGTATCCGGAAATTGCACAGATTGGCAAGGAGTTTGAGAAAGCGAGCCCGGTATTGGCGGGAACTTCGGTGAAATCCGAAGTCGCGATTTTGCACTCGTATGACAGCCGGTGGGCGATCCAGTGGCAGAAGCACAACAAGAACTACGACCCGGTGAAGGAGATCCTGAGCTACTACGGACCGGTGCGAGAAATCAGCCAGTCGGTAGATATCGTGCCTCCGTCGGCTGCGCTGGGTCAGTACAGGCTGGTGGTAGCGCCGGGTCTGAATGTGCTTACGAATGCGGATGCGAAGAACTTAATGCAATACGTTAATAATGGCGGGCATCTTGTTTTAGGACAGCGGTCCGCCATGAAGGACGATGACAACGGCTTGTGGCCACAAAGGCAGCCCGGACCGCTGACCGAGGTGCTCGGTGGACGGGTCGAGCAGTATTACGCGCTGGTGGATGCAGTGCCGATCGAGGGCAAGTGGGGAACGGGCGAGAGTCCGATGTGGGCGGAATTGCTGAGCGCGAAAGATGCCGATGTTGAAGTGCTGATGCGCTACGGCAAGAGCAACGGATGGCTGGATGGGCAGCCTGCGGCGATTACGAGAAAAGTGGGCAACGGGCGGATTACGTACATCGGGGCGTGGCTGGATCCGAAGACGATGGAGCGGGCGGCGGCGTGGATGACGGAGGTGAGCGGGGTGAAGGCGGCGCTCGGTCCGGTGCCTGAGGGGGTGGATGTGTATCCGCGGTACGGAGCAAAGGGCGCGGTGTACATCCTGGTGAATTTTGCGAATGATCCGCAGACGGTGAAGCTGTCGTCGACGATGCAGGATGTGCTGAACGGCGGGACGGTGCAGTCGGTGACGCTGCCGCACTACGGAGTGGCGGTGGTGGCCAAATAAAGAACCGGCCGCGATGGGCCGGTTCTGAAGGTTCGAGCGGAGTTCAGGCCTACTTCAAGGTCGCGACGAAGCCCGCCACAGCCTTGACCTGGTCGGGGGTCAGAGCGGCCATCCCCTTGGTGTGGGGGGCCTTCTTGCCACCCTTCTCGAGGACGTCGGTAACCGTGGCTGCTGACACGCCCTTCAATGCCGGGCCGGACTTGCCGGCGCCGTCAGCGCCGTGGCACATGGCACACTTCGACTTGTAGATGGCCGCGCCGTCTTCCGCAGCGAAAGCCATACCGGACATCATCGCGATGACAACCAAAATGAACATGAAACGCTTCATGGAATTTCCTTCTCCTTGTAGGTATTAAAGTTGCGCAACTGCCCGACATTGTAAAAAGAGCCGGGCCGGGACGCAATGCATGAATCCTTGGCGTGCCGCCGAATGTAGTCGCAATACGGCTACTCACACCGTAAACCACTGTATCCCCGCGGATGCTCGGTGCACTGTGACCGCCGTCACCTACGAGTGGGAATTTGAGTACGGATGACTGGACAGTCCGTTGCCCGGAGAAGGCATGCAGGAGCAACGCACAATCACACACGGCACATCATCAGTCGATTCTGTAGATCGCGACGGACTGCGGATTCATGCGTAATTGCAGCTGGGTACCTTGCAGAGTTGCGGCCGGTGCGGAATTCAGCCCGTGCAGGGCCATGGCATTCGCGATGGAGGTATCGGTCAAGTCCACAGTAAGATTCTTCGGCCCGTCGGCCTTGTTGAAGGCAATCAGCAAACGCTCACCGGCAGTTTCACGGGTGAAGATGTAGTAGTCATCCGTAACAGCCACATGCTTCTGGACGCCGAGGCGCAAAGCAGGGTGTTCGCGACGTAGTTTCAGTAGGCCCTGCACATGGGCGTAGAGATCCTGTTGTTCAGGAGTACGACCAGACTGCGTGAAAGCGTTGTGCGGATCCCCTGGGAAACCGCCGGGAAAGTCATGACGATTGTCGGGATCTGCGCCGCCGGGCATGGCGATCTCGTCGCCGGAATAAATTTGCGGTATGCCACGCAATGTGGCGAGAAGCGAGAAGCCGAGCTTGAGTTTGTCGGTCGAACCGTTGGCATCGGTAAGGAAGCGCGTCATGTCGTGGTTGCCGATGAAAGTGACCAGCAATTCGGGATGTGGGTAGAGGCGGTCCTGGCGGAGGACGTCCACGATTTTCTTGGCCGAAGCCCCGTGGTTCACCACTTCGCGGATGGCGGAGTCCATGGGGAAATCGAACGTTGTGGTGAGGTGGGTGTCGATGCCGTCGAAGCCTTTCTGGCCTCCGGCAAAGTACGAGACCACGGGCGGTTCAGAGTTGTAAACCTCGCCAACGGCGAAGAAGTTGGGATAGGTGGTTTGCAGGCCCTGGAGGTAGGTCGTCCAGAAGGTGCGCGGCACGTAGGGGAAGGTGTCGATGCGGAAGCCGTCGACCCCACCAGTTTCCATCCACCAATAGGCGTTTTGTAGAAGGTACTGGGCGACCAAGGGGTTCTCCTGCGCGAGGTCAGGCAGGATGTTGGCGAACCAGCCATCGAGCGCACTGCGGTAGTTCTTTTCGACAGCGTGCGGATCGGTCACCGGAGGATAGTCGTAGTCCGTGTTGATGTGGTTCGCGGTTGTGCCGTGCAACCATCCGGGAGCCGGCTGCGAAGTCGCCCACGGATGCTTCGGGCCGACATGGTTTGGCACCATGTCCAGAAGAACCTTGATTCCCTGCTGATGGGCGGCGTTCACGAGCTCCTGGAATTCGGGCAGCGAGCCGAAGTGGTCCTCGACGGCGTAGAGATCGGTGGCGCCGTAGCCGTGATATGCCTCGCTAGTGTTGTCGTTGTCGAAGATGGGATTGAGCCAGAGCGTCGTGACGCCAAGGTCTTTCAGGTACGGCAGGTGGTTCTGAATGCCCCTGAGGTCGCCGCCGTGATAGGCCTTGGGCGCGTTGCGGTCATAGGTGCCTGGGGTCGCGCCGTTTGGCATGTTGTTGGAAGGGTCGCCGTCGGCAAAGCGGTCGGGCATGATGAGGTAGATAACGTCGTCGCGGGTCACGCCTTGAAAACGACCCTGCTGCGGCTGGCGAAGAAGCAGAGACACCGCCGCCGTAGCGCTTCCATCGGAAGTCTTCAGAATAAGAGAAATCTTGCCGGGCTTGGCGGACTTTGCAATAGTGAGCCAAACGAAGGCGTGCTTGCCGTCGGGCTGAAGCTGGGTTTTGTCGATGCGGACGCCCGGGTAAGACACGGAGATTTTTGCGTCAGCTAGGTTCTCGCCATACAGGAGCACCATGACCGGAGAGACAAATCCGGTCCACCAGTTGGGTGGCTCGACTTTAGATACCTGGGGCTGAGCTGCGGCGCAGGGGATCGACAAGACGACAGCGATGGTGAGGACGGCAACTAATTGTCGGTTGGCATGGCGGTTTTGTGGCGTTGTCACTGCGGCCCCCAAATGAGACTGTCCTTTACCGGAACCTGTTTGATCCCAACGAGCGATGGTATTGCACGGACAGAGTTGGGGCAAACCGATTTGTGCCGATAAGGAGTGCCGCTAGCCGTTTCGTTTGGAAGTTGGGCGACTGTCGGAGTACAGTGTCGGATGATCTCCATCACAACGAACGAAGTACTGTAACGGGGTTCGGTCGCATGGCGCAAAAACCACAAAAAAGTTTCTGGCAAATCTGGAACATGAGCTTTGGATTCCTTGGCATTCAGTTTGGCTGGGGACTTCAGATGGCCAACATGAGCGCCATTTACGAGTACCTGGGCGCGACAGCAGACAAGATCCCGATCCTGTGGCTGGCCGCCCCACTAACGGGTCTGATCGTGCAGCCGATCATCGGTCATGCCAGCGACAATACGTGGTCTCGACTGGGACGCCGACGGCCCTATTTTCTCGTGGGCGCCGTTCTGAGTTCGATCGCGCTGATCATGATGCCACGCTCGTCAGTCCTGTGGATGGCAGCGGGGTTGCTATGGATCCTGGACTCGTCAATCAACATCAGCATGGAGCCGTTCCGCGCATTCGTGGCCGACCTGCTTCCTGAGGAACAGCGTACGCAGGGCTTTGCCATGCAGAGCCTGTTCATTGGACTGGGCGCAGTGGTGGCGTCAGCGCTGCCGTGGCTCCTGACCAACTTCTTTCATCTGGACGCCGACACTTCCGGCCATGCGATTCCGTTGACGGTGCGGCTCTCGTTCTACGTGGGCGCGGCTGCGTTCTTCAGTGCGGTGCTGTGGACGATCCTGACGACCAAGGAGTACCCGCCAGACGACCTAAATGCGTTTCGCCAGAAGAAGTCGGAACATAGGAGCCTTGGGAGTCACGCGCAGGAGATCTTCACGGCGATCGGCAATATGCCGAAGACCATGCGGCAACTCGCCCCGGTACAGCTACTCACGTGGCTGGGGCTGTTCTGCATGTGGTTGTATTTTCCGGTAGCGGTGGCGCGCAATGTGTTCGGAGCAACGAACCAGAGTTCGCCGGTCTACACCCGCGGCGTGGAGTGGGGTGGCGTTTGCTTCGGCATGTATTCGCTGGTGTGCTTCGCGTTTTCTTTCTTCCTTCCGAAACTGGCGAAGGTGGTGGGTCGCAAACACGCACACAGTTTGTGCCTGCTGTGCGGAGCCGTGGGTCTGGTTTCGGTGGCAGTGATCCACGACAAGAATCTGCTACTGCTGTCGATGGTCGGGGTTGGGATCGCTTGGGCGAGCACTCTCTCAATGCCGTACTCGGTGCTGGCGGGATCGCTGCCCGCAGAACACACGGGCGTGTACATGGGCATCTTTAACTTTTTCATTGTGCTCCCTGAAATCATCGCGTCGTTGGGTTTCGGCTGGGTCATGAATCATCTCTTGAACAACAACCGACTGGCGGCGGTGATTGCCGGGGGCGTGTTCATGGCGATTGCAGCTCTGTTGATGCAGAGGGTAGTGGATCCCGGAGCCGAAACAATTGTCGAAGCCGTACCGCTTCCGGCTGATGCGGAACCCTTTGCAACGTTCAAGCCGGGCGGGGCTGCGCGTTGATCGGTTTTTGATTTCATACAGTTTCAGCAGGTAGCGAAGCATGAGCTTTCCACGATCAAGCGGTATTCTTCTCCATCCCACTTCCCTGCCGGGCGCGCATGGCATTGGCGAGCTGGGCGGCGAGGCGCACCGCTTTGCCGACTTCCTGAAAGATGCGGGCCAGACGATCTGGCAGGTGCTGCCTCTGGGACCGACTGGCTACGGTGACTCGCCGTACCAATGCTTCTCGGCGTTTGCGGGTAACCCGCTGCTGATCAACGCGGATTCGCTGGTCAAGGCCGGCTATCTGTCTGCCGATGAGCTCGATCCGCAGCCGAAACTACCGCGGGAGAGCGTGGATTTCGGTACGCTGATCCGCTGGAAGCTGCCTTTGCTGAAGAAGGCGGCTGCGGGTTTCGCGCAGAAGGCCGACGGCAGTGAGCGGGCGGCGTATGAGGCGTTTTGCCAGCGCCACGCGGAGTGGCTTGACGAATTTGCGCTGTTTATGGCCCTGAAGGAAACCCACGACAACGTGATGTGGACGAAATGGGAACCGGAGTTGGCATTGCGCGAGCCGACGGCACTTGACCGCGTGCGACGTGGCTTGCACGAGCAGATCGAGGCCAACAAGTTTATCCAGTTTGAGTTTGATCGGGAATGGGCAGACCTGAAAGCGCATTGCGGGCGCAATGGAATCCGCGTGATGGGTGACGTTCCTATTTACGTGGCGCAGGACAGCTCGGATGTCTGGGCTGCGCCTGACATGTTCGAACTCAATCCTGACGGTACACCGCGCGTGATTGCCGGCGTTCCGCCGGACTACTTCAGCGCGACTGGCCAGTGCTGGGGGAACCCGATCTACAACTGGGAAAAGCATGCGCAGACCGGGTTCCAGTGGTGGATAGGTCGGCTCCGCAGGGCGTTCGAAATGCTCGACATGATCCGGCTAGACCACTTTCGCGGATTTGAGGCGTATTACGAAATTCCGGGTACCGAGACCACGGCGGTGAATGGAGTGTGGGTCAAGGGCCCGGGCGCAACATTGTTCGAGGCCGTTGAAACAGCGTTAGGCAAGTTGCCAATCCTGGCCGAGAACCTGGGGGTCATCACGCCCGAAGTCGAAGGGCTGCGGAACCAGTTCGGGTTCCCGGGGATGGCGATTTTGCAGTTCGCGTTTGGGAAAGATCCGCAAGCGCCGGATTTCAAGCCGCACAACTATCCCCGGCATCGGGTGGCGTACACCGGCACGCACGACAACGATACGGTGGTGGGATGGTGGACGAGCACGGGTGAGGGTGACAGCGTTCGCACCGCCGAAGACGTCTCGAAGGAAATGGAGTTTGCGCGGCAGTATCTCGATACCGATGGCAGCGAAATTCACTGGGTAATGATCCGCACGCTGATGGCATCGGTGGCTGACACAGTCATTTTTCCCCTGCAAGATGTGCTGGGGGTGGGAACAGAAGGCCGCATGAACCTGCCCGGAACATCGTCGGGCAACTGGCGGTGGCGGTACCGGGCGGAGGAATTGGCGTTGGGAATCGGCATCCGCCTACGCCAGATGGTGCAAGCGTACGATCGTCAGCCTTGAAACAAATGATTCACATGCCGACTGTTTGTGAAACATGACCACCCGCGACGTGTGCTGTGTCACAGACGGCAAACCTTGAGAGACCTGACAATGGAGAGTAATTGGGGGTGTCTCTATGGCTGCGCCCTGGGCCCATCGCTACGCACAACGAACCAAGACGGCTAAGAGCTCCATCATTCGGGAGCTTTTAAAACTCACAACGAACCCGGAAATCATCTCTTTTGCCGGCGGCTTGCCTGCGCCAGAGGTGTTCCCCGTCGAGCGATTCCGGGTCGCCTGCGAGATCGTTCTCGCCACCCAGCCGACGGCAGCTCTGCAGTACGGACCGTCGGAGGGATACAAGCCCTTGCGTGAGCTGATCGTGACGCAAATGGCGAAGTACGGCATCGTCGCCACTGTGGACAACGTCATGATTACGTCGGGCTCGCAGCAGGCGCTGGACCTGATTGCCAAGTTGCTGATCAATCGGGGCGACCGCATTCTGGTCGAGTCGCCCACCTACCTCGGAGCGTTGCAGGCCTTCGACCTGATGGGCGCGGAGTACGTCACGGTTCCGATAGATGGACAGGGCCTGCAAACCAGATTGCTGGAAGGGGCGCTGCGCTCTGGGCCGAAGTTCATGTATGTTTTGCCGAACTTCCAGAACCCGGGCGGCGTGACACTATCGGAAGACCGGCGCAGACAATTAGTGTGGTTGTCAGATAAGTACGGCATTCCGATCATCGAAGACGATCCGTACGGACAATTGCGATACGAAGGCGAGCACATTAAGCCGCTCGTGGTGCTGGACCGGATGAACGTGCTGCGGGACAACGGGTATCACCTGGGAAATGTCATCTACTTGAGCACCTTCTCCAAGGTGTTAGCGCCAGGACTGCGGCTGGGATGGATCGTGGCTCCGCCGGACGTTATCACGCGGCTGGTGCAATTGAAGCAGAGTGCTGACCTGCACACCAGCACGTTTGCGCAGATGGTCATGTACGAGGTTGCGAAAGACGGATTTATCGACGAGCACGTGAAGACCATCCGCCAGTGCTACAAAGAGCGCCGCGACGCGATGCTGTCGGCATTGGATGACTTTTTCCCGCCCGAGGTGAAGTGGACACATCCGCAAGGCGGACTCTTCCTGTGGGTCACGCTGCCCGCAGGCGTGGATTGCATGCGTTTATTCGACGAGGCCGTGCGCCAGAACGTGGCGTTCGTACCTGGACATCCGTTTTTCGCGGAGGGCGACTCGGGTTCGCATATGCGCTTGAACTTCTCGAATGCGACGCCCGACATGATTCGTGAGGGCATTCGGCGGTTGTCGATTGCGGTGGCGCATGAGGTGGAGCACACTGCGGGGGTCATGACGACGGCGTCAACGTAGCGCCGCCCGTAAACCCTTGGTGCACCCAGTAAGTGGAAAGGCTCCAGCGATGCTGGAGCCTTGATTTTGCCGAACAGTCGTTGGCTAGTACCCATGCCCATCGGCGCCGTCTTCCAGCTGCACTTTACCGCGGAACATTCGGTAGACGAAGACGAAATAAACAGCTGCCAGCACCATGCCAATTCCCCACCACACGAAGCCGACCCGCATGCCGTGAGCTCCTGTCGCCGTGTTTTCGATGGTGAGGCTGTAAATCGGATCGGTAGTAGCGGGCAGGACCATGGGATACAAAGCAAAAGCCGCACCCACCAGCATCCCCACGATGTAGCCGCAGGAGGCCAGAAATGCGCCCTTGTCCTTTCCGTTTCTCTCGGCAAAAAACAGGTAGAGGAGACTGCCAACGACAAGCAAGGGGATCGCGAATCCAATCGGCCATGTCAGGTAGTTATGCAGCGCTCCGGGGCGCACGTACAAGGTGGCAATCAGGCTAAGGCCGGTCAGGAGCACCTGAACTGGCCACAGCCTGCGCGCCATTCCTCTTGCACGCGCATTCAGGTCGCCCTCGGTCTTGGTCGCAACATAGAGTAGGCCGTGCACAACGAGTGTCACCAGGGCCACCACTCCACAAAGTACGGTGTACCAGTCGAGCACGCCGTTGTTGGTGCCGACCGTGAAGTTCGTCCAGAGGGGCTCGAAGAAGTAGCCGTCGGCATTGAGCGGCACGCCGCGAACCACGTTCCCGAGAGCGGCCCCCAGGAAAATAGCCAGCAATGCACTCGCAATCGAAAAGATGACAT
Source organism: uncultured Acidobacteriaceae bacterium (assembly GCA_963814165.1). Classification (GTDB taxonomy): domain Bacteria; phylum Acidobacteriota; class Terriglobia; order Terriglobales; family Acidobacteriaceae; genus DASRAA01. The sequence continues at coordinate 592,424 of CAWFBW010000007.1, forward strand.
CGAAGGCAGAGGTCCACATGCCATCGTGAATATGGTTGCGGAACTCGATGCCGATACCGCGAAGCATCAGCAGCCAAAGGACCATCATCAGCGGAAGATAAAATCCGCTGAAGCTGGAAGCGTAAAGCAGCGGGAAGGCGAAGTAGAGTGTCCCACCGGCTGCAAGCAGCCAAACCTCGTTGCCGTCCCAAACCGGACCGATGGCGCGAAGGATGGTGCGACGCTCGACGTCATTCTTGGCGATTAAGAGATGAACCGCGCCTGCGCCTATATCAAAGCCATCGAGCAACACGTACAAGGCGACCATTACTGCGACAATCATGAACCAAATCGTTGCCATGGCTATCGCACCTCCAAAGTATGCTGCAGGTTTGGATTGGGCACGCCGCCTGCGGGCTCGGGTCCGTGTTCAATCTCGCGGCGCACCAGGAACAGGAACAAGATTCCGAGGATGGTGTACATTCCTGCAAAACCGAGGAAGGTGAACCAGCCGTTGCCGGCGGAAACCATCTTGGAGAAGCCATCTTCAGTGCGCATCAGACTGTACACCAGCCAGGGCTGACGTCCCATTTCGGCGGTCATCCAACCCGCCGTATTGGCGATGTAGGGTAGGGGGAACATCAGCATCAGAATCCAAAGCATCCAGCGGGACTCAAAGAGTTTGTGCCGCCAAAGCAGGAAAGCGGCAATCACCATCACGGCAATGAACACGGTCCCGAGCCCCACCATGATGTGGTAGGCGAAGTAAAGCAGCGGGATGTTCTGCGGCCAGTCATGCTCTGGAAATTCCTTCAGGCCATGGACCTGCGCCTCCCAACGCCGGAAGGTCAAGAAACTCAGCATCTTCGGTACCGTGATGGCGTTGTCGATTTGCTGTGTGGCCATGTTAGGCTGGCCGATGATCACCAGGGGCGCACCGTTTTGCGTATCGAAGAGTGCTTCCATCGCGGCAAGCGTCACGGGTTGCTTTTGTGCGACCATCTTGCCGGCTTGGTCGCCCGTGGGAAAGAGTTGCAGGACAGTGAAAATGAGGCCCGCAGTCACTCCGACGCGGAGGTAAATGCGTGCCTGCTCGACGTGGCGGCTACCGAGCAGATAGAAGGCGCCAACGGCGGCCATGACAAAGGCTCCCGTAATGACCGCACCGCTCATGTTGTGGGCATACTGGACCCACGCCCATGGATTCAAGACCAGCGCCCAGAAGCTGCTCAGCTGCACCGAGCCGTCGGCTGCTTTTTCGTAGCCTACGGGGTTCTGCATCCAGGCGTCGGTAGCGACGATGAAATATCCGGAAGCCCAGGAACCCACAAATACCATGAGGGCGGTGAACCAGTGCATGCCGCGGCTCAGCCGCTTCTCGCCGTAAAGGAACAACCCGAGAAAGGTGGACTCAAGGAAGAAGGCAAAGACGACCTTCCATCGCCAGGGTCTGGCCGATTACGCCACCAGCGAAGCGAGAAAAGTGCGACCAGTTGGTGCCGAACTGGAATTCCATGGGAATTCCGGTCACGACGCCAATGGCGAAGTTGATGCCGAATATTTTGGCCCAGAATCGGGCCGCCTGATTGTAAGTGTCGTCGTTCTTTTTGATCGCCAATGTTTTAAGGACCACGATCAACGGAGCTAGTCCCATGGTGAGCTGCGGGAACAGGTAATGAAACGTGACCGTGAAAGCGAACTGCAATCGGTGGATCAGGAGTGCGCTATCCATTTGCTACCTCATAAAAATAAAAGATCGCATCATTAATCATAGTGGCGAACGGCAGGCGGTGGCGCGAACTTTTCTTATTCTCGCCATCGCTTTCACCAGCGGCTGTGACGTTAGTCACAATGCAACCCTTTCATGCGTGAACCGCAGTAGACGGCCCAGTGGAGAGAAGCCCGCCGGATGCCTGCAGGGTCTAAACTAATCGTTATGATGCGATTCCTTCACAGCTTAGCGCTCTGTGTGGCCATCTGGGTAGGGTCATTTTTACCGTCACTTGCACAAACCGCATCGCCTGTAACTCCGGAGCAACAAACCAAGCGCCTGATCCTGAAAGATGGCTCGTATCAAATGGTTTCGAAGTATGAGATGCAGGGTGACCGAGTTCATTATTTCAGTGTGGAACGATTTGAGTGGGAAGACCTGCCGGCATCGCTAGTGGACTGGGACGCGACCAATAAGTACGAAGCCGACCTCAGCAAGGGCAAGGCGCGAGCCCACGTGGAAACACCGGAGGAACGGGAGGAACGCGAGAAGGAGGAGTCGAATTCGCCCGAGATTCTGCCCGGACTTCGCCTCCCGGGTACCGGAGGTGTCTTTCTTCTTGACGAGTTCCATGGCCAGCCCGAATTGGCCGAGATTCTGCAAGATGGCAGCGAACTGAATCAGAGGGCGAACAAGAAGAGCGTGCTACGCGCCGTGATCAACCCGATTGGAAGTTCCAAGCACCCGTTCGAATTGAAAGGGCAGCACGCCAAAATTCAATCCCATGTAGGATCTCCGACGATTTACATGGACATTGATCAGGCAGCACTGAACGACATTCCGCTGAACAACCGTTTTCGCATCGTACGGACGGAGGCCAAGAATGACGTTCGAGTAATTGGCAACCTGAAGGTGACGTTTTCGGGAAAGACATCGCAAGAGGGAAACTTCATTCCAACTCGTGTGGAAAAGATCGGCACAGGAGAGTGGTTCAAGGTGACACCAGAGCGGGACTTACCACCGGGAGAGTACGCCGTGGTAGAAATGCTGGGGCCGGAAGAGATGAACCTTTATGTTTGGGACTTCGGAGTCAATCCCCAGGCCGCAGCGAACCCCAACACCTGGCGCCCTGTATCAGCGGCAGCCGACACTACGCCAAATTGAAACGGCGGTATACGTTACCCTGCGGCCGGGTCTTCGTCCAAGCCCACGATTCCCAAACCAGACACTGCAATGTTGTCACGACCCGCCTGCTTCACCGCATACATCATGTCGTCAGCACGTTGCACAATGAGCTGCGGTGTGGCACCGTCAGCCGGGTAGGTCGAGACTCCAATGCTAGCCCGTAGCTCGACCTGGAGGCCTTCATCCGGCAGCCATTGTCGACGTTGCAGCACGTGGGCAATGCGGCGCGCAACTCGGAGACCTGCCTCCTGCGAGGTCTGGGGCAGGAGTATGGCAAATTCGTCGCCGCCATAGCGAAATGCGGCGTCAACCAGCCGCAGACTCTCTCGCAGGCACTCGCCAACCTCCGCCAAGAGCTTGCTACCAATAATGTGCCCGTACTGGTCATTGACATGCTTGAAGTGGTCGAGGTCGAGAAATAGCAAGGTAAATTCATAACCGAAGCGAGCCGATCGGTGAAGCTCCTCCGCAATCATAGTGAAGAGATGGCGAGCGTTGTAGAGCCCGGTGCAGTCGTCGGTGATGCTAAGTTCCTGAATTCGTCCCACGGCACGGGCGTTTTCGATGGCGATAGCAGCGTAGTCGGCGAGTGTCTGCAAAAGCATTTCGCTGCGGGAATAAACACCTAGGTCGATGTTCACAAGTTCAATCACGCCCAGCACCTTGCCTGAAGTGCGTACCGGCACGCAAACTACGGGGCAGCTACCCTCAAACCATGACGTTCTGCTATCGGGATCAATCACTGGGTCGGCATTTACGTTTTCGATGACGAGTGCTTCCCTGCTGTTGATAACCCACTCGATAAGACTCTGTCCGCTAGACAGGCGAAGGTCGGCAAGTCCTTCGGCACCCTTGCCGACTGAGGCCGCGTAGTAAGGCTCGCGGCTGGTTTCATCGATCAACACCAAAGCCCAAGTGGCTGGTTCAATGTACGCAGCCATCTTTTCCATGATCGTCTGCAGGATGGTATCGAGATCGAGAGTCGACGTCAGCGCCTTGGCGACGTCGTGGAAGATCTTCAACTCGTATAGCTGGCGATCGTTATCCGTGATGGGCGCCAATGTTCGATGACCTGAAGGGATGTTGCAATACTCGAACCGGACGGGTCGTTGTCCGCTCATTCGACAAGCGCGGCAAAGGTCCGTGAATCGATGTTCATGTTACAGGAAAATAGTGGTTTATCCTATAGTACGATCGTCTCTGTTACGAGAATCGCCCTTACTAGGCAATTTGAGCCTGGCAAACTGCACGACAACTTGAACGCGCCTCGTGCTGAGCGGTCAACGGATGACTTCGAGCGTCAGTGACCAGCACGGCCGATGGAGACAGCACGACACTGCCGGCTGGGGAGAACTGGAAACCATGGGATCGTTTGGCGAGCGGCTGCGGCGCGAGCGCGAGATGCGCGGCATCTCACTAGAAAATATTGCCGAATCGACGAAGATCGGAACTCGCCTGCTGCGCGCACTTGAGGAAGAACAATTCGAACTCCTGCCAGGCGGAATCTTCAACAAGGGGTTTGTTCGTGCCTACGCCAAATACCTGGGGTTGAATGAGGATGAGGCGGTCACCGAATATCTGATTGCTGCGGGAGAATCAAGCCTAGATCCCAGAGTAATTGCTGAGCAAAACGAACCGCGGATTGACCGCTCGGGAAGAGATACTGGCAATTCACGGGCGATTGGGTTCCCAATTATTCCCGTTTTGATCCTCTTGGTTGTCATCGCGGCGGGAATGGGCGGCTGGCGTATTTATAGGGATCGCGTCCAACAACGCCAGGCAACGGCCGAAGCTTCCCCGGTCCCTGTCAGTCCTACGTCACAGCCTGTCGGTCCTCCCGCCGCGGCCAGCGGAAGCCCTGGACAACCGGGAACTGACACGAACGCAGCGGCAGGCTCCAATAACCCGACAGGAACAACCGCCCAGGATCGCACGCCAGCCGAGCAGGGGGCAAAAACTGCTCAAGACGTGCGCTCGTCCACAGCCGCTGGCAATTCTCCGGTGAGTGCGAGTTCGCCGCCAGCTGCCGCGGCGGTGGCATCGCCAACCGGAGAGGTTTTCGAAGTCACAGTGCGCGCTAAGGACCATGCCTGGGTGTCGATCAAGAGCGACGGCAAAATAGCAGTACGAGGCATCATCGCTCCTCCTGACGTGAAGACTGTCCGTGCTACTGACCAGATCGTTTTTTGGACGGGAAACGCGGGCGCTGTGGAAATTTCGTTCAATGGCCAACCCGTAGCGTTGGAAGGCGGTCCTAATACAGCCGGTACGTTGGTATTCAACTCTCATGGGGTGGCAATTCCAAAGCCTGCGGCAGCGGCTCGTGAACCGTGAAGCTGTCCTGCTCATAGACCATGCATAAAATAGCGGAAACTGTCGTGCGGATTGAAGCAGAAGCTCTCCGGTCGTTGGCTGACCGGATTGCCGGTCCTATGGCGCAAGATTTCGCGCGCGCCGTTGACGTCTTGTACGGCTGTGTCGGTAGAGTCGTAGTCACCGGCATGGGGAAGAGCGGGCTGATCGCCCGCAAAGTTGCGGCGACCCTTAGTTCGACCGGCACTCCAGCCCTTTACTTGCATCCTGCAGAGGCGATGCATGGAGACCTTGGGATGATCGTGCGCGGCGACGCTGTGGTAGCGATGTCAGCGAGTGGAGAGACCGCCGAGATCCTGCAGTTGCTGGCGACCGTGAAGCGATTGGGCATCCAGTTGGTCAGTATGACCTGTGACGACCTCTACTCAACGGCGGCCACCAAGCGTAGGCGCTCTACGCTATGCCAGGCGGCTGATGTGGCTCTGGATTGTTCGGTGACCAGCGAAGCGTGCTCGTTCGGACTGGCGCCGACTGCGTCCACCACATCGATGCTCGCTCTCGGAGACGCACTTGCCGTAGCTTTGTCGGAACAGCGAGGATTCAAAGAAGAAGATTTTGCAAGCCTCCATCCCGGCGGCAAGCTAGGAAAGCGTCTTAGCCGGGTTTCTGCCCTGATGCATTGCGGCGATGCCGTGCCAACGGTTGCGCCCTCTACTCCGATTGCTCAGGTTATCTACGAGATGTCGCGCAAAGGACTAGGTATGACCACCGTGCAGCAGGATGGCAGGTTGATGGGATTAATTAGCGACGGAGACCTGCGCCGGCTGCTGGAGAATCACGGCAAAGACGTTTTCGATTTCACCGCAGGCGATTGTATGACTCGCGGACCGGTGACAATCGGTCCGGACGCGTTCGCCATCGCCGCTCTCAACATCATGGAGCAGAAGAAGATCACTTCCCTTCCCGTAGTGGACGAGTCGGGACGGTTGACGGGAGTTCTTCACCTTCATGATTTGTGGGGCACGGAGATGGTCTGATTCGGATTCGCGTAAGCGCCCTCGGTGGGGCCCCACTGATGAATTGAATTCCCCGGCCGACGCTGGCTATACAGCCAACTCGGGAGCCTCTGTCTCCACCTTCATCGTTTCGGTCGTCCCCTTCTTGCAACGTACTGCCGCAACCACGACAAAGATGTTCGTGAAAATCACCACCGTGAATGCCATCGCCGGGAGATAGAACAACTGCTGCCCTTTCGCCGATAAGACCTGCAACGCAAGGACAGCCGTGATCAGACCGCGGGGAAACATCAGAACCAGAAGCTCTGTATCGGACTTCGTAATGTCGCGTATCGACCAACTGGTTCCACGTACAGCGAGCCATCGTGCCGCAACGATGGCGGCCAGGATACTGAGGATGGGCAGTATGTAGGCACGCCCCACGATCTGCGCCATTATACCCAGTACCACAAAGAAGAAGGAGCGCACCAGGAAGGTGAGTTCCGAATGAAACGAGAGCATTCGCTTGCCCCGCCGGGTCATTTGAGGCGTCCGCGGCAGGTTGGCAAGAGTCAGTCCGAATACCAGTTCTGCCAAGAGCCCGCTTCCACCGGCGTAGCGTCCCAGTGCAAACACGCCCAAGATAGTTCCCAGGTTGAGCGCATTGCCGAACTGCTGATCCGCGATCAGAGGCCATACCTTTGACCAGGCGAATCCGGCGGCAATACCCACGGCTACGTCAACGAAGATATCGTGACCGAAACCTGTGATCAGACCCTCAACCACGGGCTTGGTACTCTGCAATCCAATGAGTGTGCCAGCGGTCAAGACAGCGAGGATTTCGCCGAGCGACGACTCCAAGGTCAAGGTAATCTTGATCGCTTCCGGCGCGTCCATCTGGGAGATCACCGGCAGGACAACTGCAGCACTCGTGGAACCCAGGACCGAACCCAGGATCGCGCCATCCATCCAGGTCAAGTGGAGAGTAAACCTCGCGACCGCCGCGACCATTCCTACTGTGAGTCCATAGCTCACCACCGCCAGCAGCAAGCCGCCGGGTGAGTAGCGGATTGCTTCCTTTAACCGAAGTTCTACGCCGCCCTCAAACAGGATGAGAATCAGCGCCAACGTTCCAAGAATGCGCGTCAGGCTGTCGAAGTTCTGGGGATTCACCCACTTCATTACGGGTCCAACAACGACTCCGAGGAGAAGCAGAACGATGATGTCGGGCACTCGTGTCCAGCGCGACAGTCGATTGGCCAATACGGCGATGACCAATAGTGCTGCGGGTATTCCGAAGATGCGCGCCATTTCCATTTGAGCCAGATGACCTTGAGGGAAGGAAATATCAGCTATGTTGCCGGATTACGGAGGAAAAATCCAGAGGTTCTTGCGTAGCACGTCCTACGAATTGCTCGCCTCGTTTCAATTAGGCCGTCGGAACAAATCCCATGGCGATCTCGCGGGTTCGCGGGCCGTCCAACTCTACTAGAACAACCCGCTGCCATGTCCCTAGCACCAGTTCCCCGCGCTCAACTATGAGCGTGACTGACGTGCCAATTAGCGCCGACAAGATGTGGTCGGGTGCGTGAGCGGGGTCGTGTGGGTGCCGGAAATTTAGTTTTGGGATCAAGAGTTCAAACGCATCGAGCATGTCGAGGTCAGTTCCCGGATCGAGATCGGCGGTCGTCAGTGCAGCAGTCGTATGCAGGACAACGAGGTGGCATACACCAGAGCCCGCATTCTTGCTTTGGCGCAAGAGCATCCCTACCTGATCGGTGACGTCAAGAATCTCCCGCTTGCGGTGGGTTTTGATTGTGAGGCGATGCATGCCGAAATTGTAAACGTGAAACCAATGCCATCGCCGGCAGAAATGGGTTGTTACTCCGCAGTTGGGGCCTGGCGAGATTTCGCGCGCGGACGATAACCGTGCAGCACTAATCTCCTGCCTGCATCTTGCTGGTTCGATAATGCTGCTCCGGAACGTTGCGTAGCTGCTCGGCTGCAGACTCTGGCGTAATGTCGCGCTGGGGAGCAGCAAGTAGTTCATAGCCCACCATAAACTTCCGCACCGTCGCCGAGCGCAAAAGCGGTGGATAGTAATGAGCATGCAAATGCCACTCCGGATGACCCGCGCCGTCGGTGGGCCGCTGGTGAAACCCCATAGTGTATGGGAAGGACGCATGAAACAGATTGTCGTAACGTGCGGTAATGCGCTTCAGTATGTCCGCCAGACCATCGCGCTCTGATTCGTCGAGGGCAGCAACATCAGCGACGTGGCTCCGGCTACAGACCAGAATTTCGAAGGGCCAAACAGCCCAGAATGGCACGAGTGCGAGGAACTGCTCATTCTGGCAGATCACTCGTTCGCCGCTGGCCCGCTCCAACTCAACATAATCGCAAAGCAGGCAACTGTGATGGCGTCTCTGGTACTCCGCAAACGCAGCCTGCTCTATGCGGGGTTCGTTTGGGATGGTGTGGTTGGCCCAGATTTGACCGTGAGGGTGAGGATTGCTGCATCCCATCATCTCGCCGCGGTTTTCGAAGATCTGAACATGATTGATGAGAGGCATCGCGCCAAGTTCGCAGTACTGGTCAACCCAGGCGTTGACAACAGAACGAATCGCATGAACCTCCATCTCGGCGAGCGACAAATCATGCCGGGGGGAGAAGCACACCACGCGGCAAATGCCGGGCTCGGTTTCGGCGATCATGATTCCCTTTCCGTCGTCGTCCACCCGCGCTGGCAATTCGTCGGGTTTCATGGCCGCGAAATCGTTATCAAACACAAATGTTGATTCGTAGGATGGATTTCGAACGCCACCGGCGCGAAGGTTGCCCCCGCATAAATAGCAATGAGGATCGTAACGCAAGCCGCGTTCTTCCGGTTGGGGCTCGGTGTGTCCTTGCCAGGGCCGCTGTGTTCTATGCGGCGAAACCAGCACCCAGTCGCGCGTGAGAGGATTAAAGCGTCTTTGGGGGGATTCACGCAGTACGCGGACGTCTATCATGAACACCCCTGCACAGCCGGACCTGCGCCGTCCTCGGCCGAGCAGACGTGAATAGCAGGTGTCCGACCGGTTGCACTCGCGTACCGGCGCGAGACGTTCTCCTTGAACGCATCTACCGCATCCACTTGCACAAGGTTCACCGTACAACCTCCAAATCCGCCTCCCGTCATTCGAGCGCCGTACACATCGCGACACGCAAGGGCGGACTCCACCATTAGGTCGAGTTCTCGGCAACTGACTTCGTAGTCATCGCGGAGGCTCCGATGAGATTCGACCATCAACCGGCCGAATGAGTCCAAGTCGAGTCGTCGAAGCGCCTGGGCCGCCTCCAGAACGCGCGCATTCTCTGTGACCACATGATGACAGCGGCGGTAGACCCGCTCTGGCAACGTCTTACCAACCGCAGTCAGTTGAGCCGTGTCGATGTCGCGCAGCGCGCGGATATCGGGAAGCTTAGTCCTCAGCAAACGTACCCCTTCCTTACAGTCAGCGCGGCGCTGGTTGTACTCCCCGCCCGCGAGCTCATGCCTCACCATAGTGTTGCATACGACGATGCGAACAGTTCTCGGGATATCCAGCAGTTCGTGAGCGAGACTGCGGCAGTCAAGAAGCAGGGCGCACCCTACCCGGCCGAAGCAAGAGATGAACTGATCCATGATTCCGCACTCCGTACCTGCATATTGGTGCTCAGCACGCTGACAAAGGGCGGCTATATCGAGGCGATCAAGGCTGCGCCCGACAACAGCAAGCAACGCAAGAGCAACGGAAACCTCAATCGCCGCCGAAGAACTAAGTCCGGCCCCGATCGGAACGTCGCTCTTGATGACCAGGTTTGCGCCACCCAAAGGCACACCAGATGCCTGCAATACCGCGGCGACTCCGCGAACGTAATCACTCCAGTGTCCAGTTGGGCCGGAGCCTGGATCATCCAGCGCAATCGTTGCAGTTTCCTCAAAGTCCAACGAAAGAACGCTGACTGCGCGGTCATCGCGACCGCCAACAGCGACATAAGTGGACAAACCCAAGGCGGCGGGCATCACGAAGCCATCGTTGTAGTCAGTGTGTTCGCCAATCAGATTGACACGGCCCGGAGCGCGGAAAATCCCGACGGGCGATCCGTAGTTCTGGCGAAATATCCTTGCGACGAGTTGTGGGCTGTTCTCGAAACTCGCAGAGACGTTTGGCGGTTCCATTTTCTGGTCGAAGGGCTGGCGCGATACGATCCATCATCATAACCGCCGCGCGAGAATCCGGCCATAGGCGATCAATAGTGCCGGAATTCGTGTCAGAAAGTTATCTGTATCGCGATATCTTATTTATCCACCGAGGTGCTCGGTGGACGCTGGGACTTGGCCATCTCTTCAGTCTTCGCGAGGTTTGTCTTGACGTGCTCAGAGAGCGGACCGTCAGGCACCAGCTTCAGATAAGTCCGATAATGTTCTGCGGCGGATGAGTAATCTTCCTTGGCAGAACAGATGCTGGCCAACAGCAGCTCAATTCGTGGCTCAGAGTGCGCCTTATCCATGCTTTCCGCACGCAGGGCAATACTTTCCGCCTTGGCAGTATGTTGAAGATTAAACTCCGCAACTGCTTCGTAGTAGTAAGCGAGCGGAAAATCCGTCGGATCCAGTGCGATCAGGCGTTCGGCGAGTCTGAGAGTTTGTTCCCAGTTGCCGGTTACCGCCTCGATAAAGGCCATTCGTAGATAAGGAAGGGGCAGATTGGGATCCGCAGAAATAGCCTCCTGATAGTCATCCATCGCCGCATCTGTATTCCTCCGCCGTTGTTCCAAATCGCCCAGGCGCGTCCAGGCTTCGGCGAATTTGGGACACTGCTCGATCGCTTTGCGGAGCGATGTCTCAGCTTTCGCCATATCGCCCTTTTCCAGAAGTTCGCTGCCCTTTTCGAACTCCTTGCGGGCCTTCATGGGTACTGCGAGGCTAGCGACGGTAACCATGCCGTCGGCCTTCTTGGCGCGGTTATGCAGAATAATTACACCCAAATTCGAGTTGTTCATCGAGGGATCGAGACGAATATACGACGACGAATAGCCGGGCAACTCAGCTCGCAGTTCGCAGTCCGCCATCATCGACCGAGGGTCCGTCATGTTAGTTAGTGACTGATTCGCACGGGAGGAGGGACTATCGGTGCCGAATCCGCGCGTATCCTCCGTGGCATCCAGCGTCGTGTCGCTGAAGTTTCGATCGCCCAGGGTGAAGGAGAAAGCGCCGTCCCCAAGGGTGTACGTCTGGCGGCGACTATTGCCGTTGCAAGTCCTGATGATCGCCACCGGGCCCGGAGGCGGAGTCCCGGTATCCAGAATCACTTTCCCAGAGAAAAATACGGGTTGTTGAGGTAGTGGTCCCGCATTAGCCGGCGGTCTGCTGGGCACGCGGGTAGAAGGCACTTTGCCGCCGCTGGTACCACCCTGCTGAGCATTGCTCATTGCCGATAACAGCACGCAAATACAAAACGTACAAACGGAAGACCTGATTCTTCGCTTCATCAGCCACCCCCAACACGGCCGAGCCCCATTAGGTGCATGGTACTCCATTTCACCTTCAAAATTACCCGCAAAATTGCGCCTGATCTGCAGAAACCCAAGAGCGACCGTGAATCAGCACTTTGCTTTTTACTCCATTGCGTTTTATCGCTGAGAAAACTCCGCCTGCATGCTACCTTCTCCGCAGCCGTGGCAACCATCGAGTGGAGCAACGTCACATTTGATCAGGTTGCTACGGAATAGCCCAATGCTGTTTCCGAAAGTGAGATTACTAAAGTAACCACAACGTCAGGGATTACTAAAGTTTCCGCGAATTCAAACCAAAGTTTGGCCCACCGTGATTCCTGTCACAGTGCTTCGCTTGCCAAGATGAAATATTAGATACCGCGGAGATCGAGACTCAGGGATGACTTGGCGATTGAATGTCCTTGTTCGCTCGACCTGATTCCGCGTGGTGATAAAGAAACGCGGGCAGCAGACATGGAAGCAAATCAAACCCGGAGCGAGTTTCGTCCCGACGCCGGCAGTCGGGTGCTGGTGGTGGAGGACGATGTACCACTGGCGGAATTATTAAGGAAGCAATTGGAGACTGAGTCCTACTCGGTCACCGTGCTGCACGATGGCGAATCGGCACAGTCAGCTTTAGAGGGTGGGCGGTTCGATCTCGTGATACTGGATCTTAATCTCCCAAAACTGGATGGGGTCTCGCTCGTCAAGCGGGTTCGGCCGAACCTGCCGCGGCTGCCGGTACTCGTGTTGACTGCCCGAAACCGCGTGGAGGACCGGGCGCTGTCACTGGACGCTGGCGCCGACGATTGCATGATAAAGCCCTTTTCCTTTGTCGAATTGCACGCGCGGGTCCGGGCGTTGCTCCGACGCAATTCGGGCCCGATCAGCAGGATTTCGCAAGTCGCTGACCTGGTGCTGAATCGTGAGAAGCGAAGGGTGGAGCGTAATGGGCGGCTAATCGAACTCACAGCACGGGAGTTTGACGTATTGGAGTACCTCGTGCGCAATGCGGGACGTCCGGTTTCGCGCACGACACTTATGGAGGAAGTGTGGAACCTCCGGTACGATCCCTCGACCAACGTAGTTGACGTTTATGTGAAATAAGCCCCCAGCGAATTCGCCATTGTGCGGGCAAACGCTTCGTGGAGATTCGACATACACCGCGCGTATTCGTCCGACATCTGGACGTCATTCCGAAAATTGCAGGGTTCAATCGCCCGCCGCTTGCCCCCTACCAGATCAGCTGTTTCGGCTCGAGCCCTTCCCAGAATGGCGTCGATCTCACGTTGATTGAGTACCTTCTTCACCGCGTTGAACTTTCGATCAATTTCCTCTCCGCAAGATTGGAATTGGATTAACAAATGCCGTCATCGCCCTAATCAATCTGCAGGCGTCGTGCCAAAGCAGCGTCCAGCAACCACGAGATCCTCTTTCTTTGCTGCCCCGTCGGCATCCCATTGATCGATCCCTGAATCTTTATGGCCTTGCACCATGGCAGGCTGAAATGCGAGTAATACGGAAAAGGTTTCATCGTTCCATCGGAAATCTACTCCCATGGAAGCCAAATCCAACGAGGGATCTGCGAGCACGCCCGCAATTGGAATTCCAATTCGGATCGTTCCCCACTGGTTTTCCAGAGAACTCTTAACGTTGCCGACGATCATGTTGGCGACCTCGCCCATGGCATCGAAAATCGACTCGGTTGCAACCGGGGGTTCCGCCTCCAGAAGACGGCAGGTAATGCATGTGGCCATGGGAAGCGTGTACCGGACCTGCGCGGCGCCGCGAACCGATCCGCTGAGCCTCAACGACGACACGAGCTTGTACTTCTCTCTTCCCCGAGGCTTGTCACCGGGCAACTCCGATACGACGTCAAAGCCAACCTGTACGGTAAACACTTCGAGGGTCGCACGTTCAATCTCCTGCTCCACTGTTGTCAGCACGCCATCCTCCACCGGCATTGACTCGCGTCTAGTTTCGATTCACCAACGGCACCACGGGAGCAAACTGGGATCGCAATTGGAGCGGCGTGAACGGTTTCTTGATATAGCCGGCGGCCCCTTTGGAGACCGCTTCCCCGACCGCCTCGGAACCACTCTCTGAGGTAATCACGAGCACGGGGATCGTCCCCCATTCGGGGCTTTTTCTGATTTCACCCAAGAGTTGCAATCCGTCCATATTGGGCATGTTGATGTCCGTCAGCACAACGTCAACCGATCGACTCGCCAGCAATTCCAGAGCTTCAAGGCCATCGCTCGCTTCGAAAACGTCCGTGACACCCAACTCCGCCCGGTCAAGGCAACGGCTGATAATCCGCCGTATCGTCGATGAATCGTCGACGATCAGTACACGAATACCCATAATCCTCCCTAATTACCACCTTCCGAGGAATGCCGTAGCTGCACGAATGTTCAATCGGCAGGAAATAACGAATGGTTAGTCCCGTGTGGCACAATCCCGCCTCTCCTGCGGTACTTGGCCAGGCCGTCCCTGAACTTAGAAGTGCCGCCCCTACTTCGGGCCGAACGGGATGAACGCCCTTCACTTCGCAGTCACGGCATTCAGCCTGTTCAGCAGTTCTCCGATTTCCGGATTCGACATGAACGACTTCCACACCAGTCCGCTGCGGTAGTTCTCCACCATGTCCACGATCGGCGCTTGGTTCAGTCCCATGTAGATCGGGGAGTACCAGTTCTGCTGAATGTTGTAGGCATCGCGCGGGCCGTAGATATCCCACAGGCGATCGCCCAAGTCGCGGTAGTAATGTTTCAGCGCCAGCATGGACGCATCCGGCGTGTAGGGAAACGAAGCGAGCGCGCCGGTTGGGGTCAGCGTACCCAGATCGTGCTCACGGTCGGGCGCATGCGCGACGTAGCCGTCGGGCCCGTCGCTGGCGGTGAGCCCCCAAGCGTCGGGGCCGTAGCCGGGATAGCGTTTGGGGTTGGCGATCACATATGCGCGATTGATGAGCGCGATACTGCGATTGTTTTCAAAGTACGACGACGTGAAGCGATCGCACAGCGCATGAGGGTCAAACGCGAAATAGGAGTAGTGGGTAAAGAACAGCGGTCCGCCGGTGCCGACTCCCACATCGAGCTTGACACCGTAGTACGTGTTCCCATTCGCGTAGTGGTCGCCGTCTTTGGTGCCGGACCACCCCTCGCGATACTTCTGTGCGCGCTCCGACTGGCTGGCCCATCCTGAATAATACAAATCTGCGGGCACGGCGTGTGTTGGCGAAGCGATAGCCAGCAGGTAGGTGATCATCACTTCGTTGAAACCGATCAGTGGATGATGAATCTGCCAGTTCCAGTTTGGCGACCAGTGCCAATAGAGAAACGCGCTGTCCGGTTTCTCGCGGTACCAATCCCATTCGACGCTTTCCCAAAGCGCAGTGATCTTTCGATAGAGCGCCTGTTCGGCTGCGGGGGTACCGCGGAAGTACTGCCGCGCCGCCAGCAGCCCCTGCATGAGGAACGACGTTTCGACCAGGTCGCCGCCGTCGTCGTACATCCCGAAGACAGGCATAGTCTTGCCCGTGCTGCCGTCCATGTAGTGCGACCACACGCCGTGATAACGCTGTGCGTGCTCCAGAAAATCGACGATCTTGCTGAGCCGCTCGACGCCCTGCGCGCGTGTGATGAAGCCGCGGTCCACGCCGACGATCAGCGCGCCGACACCGAACCCGCTGGCGCCGGTGGCCACCACGCGGTCGTCGCCGGGAATGTTTTCCCGCGCCATCCCGGAATGCGGGTCCGCACCGTCCCAGTAGTAGCGGAAACAAGCCTCCTGCAACATGGTCAACAGCTCGTCGTCAGTGAACTCGCGGGTGGCCGCCGACGCGATCTCGGAGAGTGCCGACTGGTGGTAATCACCGTCGGAGGCGGTGACCTTGTACTCGGCCTTGAGGCCGGACTGGCCCAGGAAGTCGACATAGCGAAACGTATCGGGCAGTTGGATTCCTACCGGTTCAAACGGCTTGCCGTCCAGCGAGCGGTAGACGATGTAGCGTGCCACTCCGGCATCGGGTGATGGCCCCCAGCGCAACTCGATGTGGCGGTCGTAACCGAAGGCCTCAAGATTTTTTGGAGGGGCGACGGTTGCCGCGGGTTTCTGCGAGCCGTTTGCGTCAGCGGCATCATCAACCCGGATCTCGTCAATCAGCAGCGTGTGGGTAACGTCGTCGGCCTTGTTCTGGCGAAAGATGATGTCCTGCAGATACTCGGGCTGAAACTCGTAGATCGAGGCCGACCGCCACGCGGTGAATGGAATCTGCACGCGCACCCAGCGTGCCGCAGGCAAGTCGCCGGCGAACTTTCCCAACGGCACGGCATCGGTAAAACTTGCAGGAAACTGGGCAACTTGCAAGCCTTCGCGAGCATTGGACAATATGACGAGCGGCAAGTCGGAAGCCCCGATCGCTACCGGCGCATAGAGCCAGAACGATAGTTGATCGCCTTGGAGTTTAGGGAAGCGGTTACGGATATCGACCAGCCGGACTTCCGCTTTCCATGAACCCCCCTCGTGCGACCGCCACGTCAGACGCAGCGCATTCGGAGGTGTGACAGTGACCTTGCTCTCGACCGGCAGCTTGTCGTCATTGTGTTCGATAACGCTGGGATATGTCGCGCTGGCGGCGCTGTAGAAGTAGGCGTCGGGCGTCAGACTGTTATCAAAAAACGTATGCAAGTAGTAGTCGTTTGCCGACGCCGCAAACGAAAAAAAGAGAGTGACAGCGAGCAACAGGGCCGCGGTGCCTAAAGTCAGAGGTGCTCGATTTTCGGAACTATGACCGGTATTCTTCATGGCCGATTTCTCCCTCTGCTTCGTGGCGGAAGCGCGACGCCCCGAAGCTAGAGCGTGTGCAGACAAACCGTACCGCAGTAGGCGAGAAGTGGCAATGGCTGTGGAGCGCGTTGGTCACCAGGCGGGCGAACCGCCCGATGTGGTATCTGAACGAGTCGAAGATGGAATGCAACCTCGGCTCGATCCGCAGTGGTTGACGTTCATTAGTGAGGATACGATCAGTTGGCGAGATGCTGGAGTCCCTAGCCTGACACGGCGACATAGCGCTTATACAATCGAACTGTGGCGGAACCAGTAAGGGGTCTAACAAGCGTGCGATTGACGCCGATGGGCACCGTGCGATCTGGACTGAGTGTAATTCTAGCGGCTTGCAGTTTGACAGTTGCGCAAGAGAGAGCTTCGCTACCTGCCGTGCCGATTCGCTTCGAGGACATCGCGCAGAAGGCCGGGGTACATTTCGTTACCCGCAACTTCCCCACGCCCAACAAGAACCAGGTCGAAACCATGGTGGCGGGCGTTGCCCTGTTCGACTACGACGGCGATGGCTACCTGGACATCTATTTCGTCAATGGCGCGGAAATCCCGTCGCTGAAGAAGACCACTCCCGAGTACTGGAACCGGCTTTACCACAACAATCACGACGGAACCTTTACCGACGTGACCGAGAAAGCCGGCGTAGCGGGAGCGGGCTACGGAATGGGCGTCGCAGTCGGCGACTACGATAACGATGGTCGCCCCGATCTGTTCCTTGCCAACGTCAACGGCAATCAACTGTTCCACAACAATGGTGACGGAACGTTTACCGACGTAACAGCAAAAGCTGGGATGTCGGGCGCTGAGCTCGATGGCAAGAAGATGTGGTCCGTGGCGGCGGGCTGGTTCGACTACAACAACGACGGGTTGCTCGACTTGTTCGTGGTGAACTATTGCAAGTGGGAGCCGAACAAAGATCCATACTGCGCCGTGAAGAACGGGGTGCGGGCCTACTGCCATCCCAAGCAGTACGCCCCGCTGCACAGTACGCTGTATCGCAACAACGGTGACGGCACATTCACCGACGTATCGAAGGAAACAGGGATCGCCGAGCACCTCGGCAAGGGCATGAGCGTTTCGTTTGCCGACTATGACGGCGACGGATTCCTGGACGCCTTCGTGGCCAACGATACGACCCAGAACTTTCTGTTTCATAACATCGGCGGCAAGCGATTCGAAGAGGTCGGCGTGCAGGCCGGAGTAGGCTACTCGCCCGATGGGACGCCCCTCTCAGGCATGGGCTCCGACTTCCGCGATGTGAACAATGACGGATTGCCCGATATCTGGCACACCGCCGTCGAACACGAAACCTTTCCTCTCTACATCAACCGCGGCAAGGGTGACTTCGTGGATCTGACCGTCTCCAGCGGACTGTCGCGGCGAACCATCGAGATGTCGGGATGGGGCAACGGCATCGTGGATTTTGACAACGACGGCTGGAAGGACCTGTTCGTGGCTCGCGCGAACGTGCTGGACAACATCAGCGTGCTGACTCCCAGCCGGACCTACGCCGAGCCCAACGCCGTCTTCCGCAATCTTGGCGGTGACAAGTTCGAAGATGTCAGTGCGACGGCCGGCGCCGATTTCCAAGTCGCCGCTCCTCATCGCGGGGTGGCCTTCGGCGATCTTGATAACGATGGCAGAATCGACGCGGTCGTCACAGCGCTCGGGGAGCCGGCCCGCGTTTTTCACAACGTTTCGGGCGGAGCCAACCACTGGCTGCTTCTCAAGCTTGTCGGCACGAAGAGCAACCGTATGGGCATCGGCGCCCAGGTTCGCATCACCACGGAAGATGGCCGTTCGCAGTGGAACGAAGTCACGACTTCGGTGGGCTATGCCTCTTCCAGCGACAGCAGAGTGCACTTCGGACTGGGAGCAAATCGGCACGTCAAGGAGTTGGAGGTACGCTGGCCCAGCGGTATTCGGCAGGTGATGCACGACGTACAATCGGACCGCATCGTCGTTGTCGAAGAGCCGAAACAGTAGGTGAGTGCACGAACGTTGCGAGGGCCTTATGGCTTGGGCGAAGTTGGCGTGGTATCCGGCTGCGGCGCGATCTCGCTCGAATCCGACGCTCCCGGTTTCGATTCCTGTTCTTTATTCAATCGCATAAAGGTTTCGCGGGCACGCGCCGCGTCGTCGTGTCGTCCTGCCCGGGAATACGCTGAGGCAAGTGCGAAGTAAACCTTGGGCTGGTCCTGGAAGGCCTTCTGCGCGATCTCCAGTTCGGGTATGGCGCGCAGGTAGTCGTCTGTGTCGAGCAACAACAGGCCGAGCAGGTAATGTCCCAGCGGCAGGCTGGGATCGAGCTTGACCGCCTGCTCGGCATACGGCAATCCGGCGGCGGAGTCGATGCGGTACTTTGCAGAAGCGATGCGCAACCGCGAGACGACGTCGTTCGGATTGTTCCGAATCTCCGCCTCGAACTGCGCAACGGCTGCATCGTTATCGCTAGCGTCGAGCAACAGCTTTCCGTAGGCGTAATGCAAGTTGGGATATTTCGGGTAACTGGTGACCAGGGTGTCGAACTGCCGCCGGGCTTCGTCGTATTTCCGTTGAGCTCCCAGACACGTCGCCTCGCCCGATCCCTCCATCACTTGGTATTCTGCCGTGCCCGCGGACGGCAAGGTTTGGTCGCTCACCCGCAGCGCAACCGCGCCCATTATGAGATTCACCTCCGGCGGGTATGGCGACTGCCGGCACAACTGCCCGAGAATCTCCTGTGCCGCTTCGAAGCGGGCTTTTCGCTGCAACAAGATTCCTTCGTGGTAAAGCATCACGTGGCGGAACTGCGGGTCCGAGGCGACCCCCGACTGTCTGGCCTCCTGAAGCGATTCAAGGGCGGCGTCTTCCATCCCCAACTCGAACTGGCAAAGTCCAAGCATGGCGCGTGCCGTCCCCGACGTCGGCTGCAACGCCAGCAACTCTTCGAATGATTGCGCGGCTTCACGGTACGCGTTTCGGTCGTAGTCGATCGTACCCAGCGACCACCAGCCTTCCGCCCATCCCGGCTTGATGGCGAGCGCCTTGCGGTACAGCACTGCGGCCTCGTCAAGCCGATCGGCATCGCGTGCTGCCTGCGCTTGAGCGGAAAGGGCCGCGAAGCTAGGCGCGGATTTTTGCGCCTGCGCTTCGGTTTGCTGAGCGTCGAAGAGCAATACCGACCAAAGGCTGACGGCCGTACAGATCGCAAGACAAGAGCGGAGCGTCACCATTACCACATACCAGAATTAGTGTAATCGCCCGCCGGTCCGGAAACGCGAAGACACCCGGAGAATTGCAGGAAGCATATAAGGGGTGGCTACTTAGGCAGCTCAATTATCGTCAGACCATTCGGTGGGATTTCAATCTCGATTGCGCCGTTCTTCAATTGAACCGCCTCCGGCGGCGGCAACTCGCCCTCGCGATTGATCTTCTCGACCTGCGCCGGAGTTGGATACCGTGGGCTTCCCATTTTCCGGTAGGCGGCGAGCGTGTTTCCGTGAGAGTCGTCCGCCCGGCTGATCAGCACCGTCGCCGCCGGGTTCGAGTTTTGAAACTGCAGTTGCACGCGCTTGGAAGCCCCCTTTTCCTCGGGCTCCACCAGGTTCCATGCGGCCACGACCAGCGTGCCGTCGGCACGACGAGTAACGAGAACGTCGGAGGCGGGGTTGCTCAACCGCTCTGTGCCGAGTTTGTGCAGGAGCGAAAATCCGAAGTAGCTGGGCTTCTTGATACCTCCCGACCGCGATTAAGCCAAAGCCGCCGTGCATCGGATCGGCGGGCACGCCACCCTCTTCGAACACGTCGTCGAATGTCCAGTACGACATCATGTCCACGAGACCATCGCACTGCGCAATGTCATAAGCCAAGGCGGAAGCGACATACGTCGTGTCGCGCAGTTCGTGGTCACCGCGGACATTCCACTCCGTCCAGAACAAAGGCAGTTTGGGAAACGGCGACTCCTTGATCTGCCCGCGAACCTTTCCGATCGCCCGGCAAACCCGCTGGTTCATGGGAATCTGCTCGCTTGTATGAAACAAATTTTCGACGGTGTCATCCGCATAACCGTGAGAGGAAACGAAGTCCACCGGGACGTTCTGCTTTGCGCAGTGAGCCAGGAAAGCATCAACCCAATCGGCAGCAGCCGTCGATGGCCCACCTACCCGCAAGAGCGGGGAAACCGTCTTGAGCGCGCGCGCCGTGTGGTCGTACAGCTCGAAGTAGGTTGGCTGTTTCGGATTACCCGCCCAGAAGTCGATATTGGGTTCGTTCCACACCTCGAAGTACCACTGCGAAACCTCGCCCAGACCATAGCGATCCACCAGGTGCTGCGCGAAATGCCGGATCAGGTCGTCCCACTTCGCGTAGTCCTTGGGAGGCGAGACATTCTGCTTGTACCAGAACGGGTGCAGGGCATTCGGGTCGGAAGCCAGCTTCTTCGGCATGAAACTGATTTCGACAACGGGACGCACGCCGTTCTTCAGCAGTCCGTCGTAGATCTGATCCACATAAGTGAAGTTGTAGATCGGCTTTCCCTGGTCGTCTTCGTCGTACACGCCAACTTCATCATGAAGAATGTTGTGGAAGCGCACGTACTGGAATCCGGTCGCCTTCTTGACCTCGCGAAGATCGTCTCGATAACTCTCGCGCAGGGCGAGAATGGCGCGGCCCGAGCCGAACATTTCTTCCCAGAAATGCGGCAGCGGGGCCTCAGGAGCCGTCGCGTCGATCATGATCCGTTGCTGGGCCTGCGTTGACATGACACCTGCGAGCAGGAGGAGACTGCATACTGTAGGGATTGTGCGCAATGTACGAATCGCTGAATCAACGGTATTCATGGCAAAGTTGGTCATGCTCTAAGCACTGCACGAAAGACGCGATCGATTGGGATTTCTGGCACTGAAAAAGCGGACCCCAAGATCCGCTTTTCGACGGCAAGAAACGATCTTCAGGGTGGGTCCGGTGGAGCGTTCCTTGCCGCCAAACTCATTAAGCTTCACTCCGACCCGCTCAACTATCCAAATCACATCGGCTGCTCCTGCAGCCCCAAGCGTTCACATCGCGCGCTTGCTAACCGAGTCCCCAACTTGCTTTTGCACGGGTCAGGATGATTGGTAAATCGTTACTAAATCGCTTTACTTAAGTCAGGCTATCCTTTGTATATCAGCCGACTTGAGCCGTCAAGAAAATAATGCGCACAAAAATCCTTGTTGCTCTTGCCGCAAAACGTGTGCGAGACTGCACGAGTGCCGCCGAAAAAATCAATCGGCCGAACCAGTCGCGCTGTAGGCGAGCGGCCGAAAAAACACGTAACCCTCAAGATGCTGGCCGACTATGTTGGCTTTGCACCGGCAACGGTATCCCTAGTCATCAACCGGTCAGAGGTGGCGGAAAACATACCCCAGCGCACCAAGGACCTGATATTCGCGGCTGCCGAGAAGCTTCACTACCGTCCCAACTTTGTGGCCCGTTCGTTACGTACGCAGCGGACTTTCAGCATTGGCGTCATCGTGCCCGAGATCAGCGAGGGCTATGAAACCCAGGTATTGAGCGGCATTGAAGACTATCTTCTAAATGCAGGCTACTTTTATTTTGTCGCGAGTCATCGACATAAGCCCGACCTGATCGAAGAATATCCGAGACTCCTCCTCGGCCGGTCGGTAGATGGAATCATTGCCGTGGATACGCCTTGGACGAGCAGCCTTCCCGTGCCGGTAGTCACGGTTTCAGGCCACAACGAAGTCAGCGGCGTGACCAACGTGGAGATCGACCACGACATGGCGGCGGAGCTCGCACTGCGGCACCTGGTTCATCTCGGACACCGAAAGTTTGCATTCATCAAGGGACAACAATTCAGTTCCGACACCGAGCTGCGGTGGAACGCGATCGTGCGGAACGCGCAGAAGCTGGGCATAACCATCGCCCCCGACTTGGTCATGCAACTTGTGGGCGACAAGGCCTCGCCGGAACTCGGATATAAGGTTGCGCGAAAACTGATCGCGACGCGTAAGCCGTTTACCGCGTTATTTGCCTTCAACGACATTTCCGCCATCGGAGCTATGCACGCTTTGCGGGAGGCTGGGCTGCTCGTCCCGACGGATGTTTCGGTAGTCGGTTTTGACGACATCCAAAGCGCTGCATTTCAGTCCCCGGCCCTCACCACCGTTCGACAACCGCTGCGGAAGATGGGGAAGATTGCGGCCGAGACGCTACTGCGCCGTATTTCTTCCAAAGAACCGGAATCGAAGCCCGCTTCCATCATTGTTGACCCAGAATTGGTGGTTCGTGGAACTACGGCGCCCGCTCCCACGAGCCCGGTATCGGGAAGCATACCCGCCGGAGCTAAGTTGAGGGCTGCTGGCGCGAACTCCGGTCAGCGCCGTTCAAGCTCACCTGCGAATGGCGCGGTACAAATGTTGATGACAAAAACCGGCGTGTCGCAAGAGACGGCTGAAGCCGTTCTCAACGTAGTGGCAAGCTTCCTGCAGCGCGATCCGTCGTAGCCGATCGCGTATCGGTCTATCCCGCTATACCCGCCGTCAATGTCATTTCCCGGCAAAAATTCTTGACAGCATAAATACCGCCATGTTACAAGGTCAAGTCGGGAGTAAAGCGATTTAGTAAATGGATTTACTAAACCGTTGCAATGGTCGGGAACATGGGGTGCGGCCAATAACGGCCAATTCAACATCTGACGATTCTACGTCGTCCAAAGAAGGGGTTTCACATGTCGCGATGCGGGTGGGTCAATCGCGTTGTCCTGTCGGCTTCTTTTCTGATTCTCACTTTCTTGGCGGTAGGTGCGCAGGCGCAGTACCGCGCCTCCATTCAAGGTGTGATCACCGATCCTCAGGGTGCGGTAATTCCTGACGCCAAGGTCACACTCACAAACCTGGAAACCAACAGGAGTCAGGAGACCACCAGCAACGGCGCCGGAATTTACAACTTCGGTGCTTTGCCCCCCAGCCACTTCAAGATTGAAGTCTCCCGAGACGGCTTCCAGACGAAAGTTCTGGACAACGTGGCTATAATTGCCGAGCAGCAAAACGCTGTCGATGTTGAATTGGAAGTCGGTGCTACCACCCAGACCGTGACCGTCAATGCTTCGGAAACGCCTTTGATCGACACGGAAACGGCTCAGATCAGCGGCACAATTACCGGTAAAGACATCCAGAACCTGCCCGTGTTTGGCCGTGACGTGTTTCAAGTCGTCCAACTGGCCCCCGGGTTCTTTGGCGATGGCTCACGCGATGCCGGTGGAGGTACGCAATCAATACCCGGCAACCAAGGCCCGGGTGGCTCTGGCGCCAGTACTGGTGTGTACGCCACAGAGAACCGCTCCCAGGTGAGCGGTGCGGGCGGACGGACGGACGCCAACGGAGTCTCACTGGACGGAGTGAGTGTTAACAGCGTGTCGTGGAACGGCGCGGCGATCGTGACGCCAAACCCTGACTCCGTCAAGCTGACCAAGGCCACGAGCAACGAATACGACGCGGAGTTTGGGCGCAGCAGCGGCGGCAAGATCCAGGTGGTGACGCAGAACGGCACGAACGAGTTCCACGGTACCGCCTTCTTCAAAATGGATCGTCCGGGACTGAACGCGTACCAGAATTGGAGCGGAAGTGCCGGCATGCCGACTGCGCCGCAGCGCAATACGTCCCGCTTCAACGATTGGGGCGGCAGCATCGGCGGTCCGATTCTCAAGAACAAGCTGTTCTTTTTCTTCGCCTACGACACAATCCGCAATGCCTCCACAACCACGGGAACGGGATGGTACGAGACCCCGTCGCTGCTGGCCTCAGCTCCGGCCGGCAGTCTTGCTTCGCGATACGGAGCCTATGCGGGAGAAGCGGCTACGTCTTACACCAGCGTGATCGACCAGACGTGCGGATCGATCGGACTGGTGCAGGGAAAGAACTGCAACATGATTCCCGGCCAGGGTCTGGACATCGGGCGGCCGCTGATCCAGTCGATGTTTCCCCTGGGAACAAATGATCCCAGCTTCCAAAACAACTTGAATCCTGGACTGGGCGGTGATGGCACGGGAAACCCATCGAACTTGGATGGGGTCGCCGATATCTTCTTCGTCAATGCGCAGGGCCCGACCACGCAGACCAACCAGCAGTACATGGGCCGGGTGGATTTTAACCCGACGAACAAAGACTTGCTGGCGTTCACCATTTACTGGGTGCCGGTGACGCAATCGAACATCAACGGCGGCTTGGCGCGACCGGCGAACAAGTTCTACCACGACGCCATTAACGAGGCGATGACGCTGATTTGGAACCGGACGTGGACACCCACGCTGCTCAACGAATTCCGAGTGAATGCTGCGGGATGGCGCTGGAACGAGCTGGCGAGCAATCCTCAGGCAGCGCTCGGTTTGCCGCAGACGTGGTTCATCGGCGACCCAAACAACGGCAACAAGATCGGCACGCAAAATCTTAACGGCTTGGGCACGGCGGCGGGCAGCGTCTTCAACCAGTGGACGTACAGTTACAAAGACGTGGTGTCGAAAGTGAAGGGCGCGCACACCATGAAGTTCGGCGGCGAGGTCACCGAGTTTCATTTTGTGCAGGAGGCGCCGTGGTCGGCCCGTCCGAATTGGGGATTCGCGAACTATTGGGATTTCCTCAACGACGCAACCGTCAACCTGAGCAAGAACCCCGCCCTCAGCGGACAGGCGGGCGAGACCGGAACCTTCAACCCGCTGACCGGCGTGCCCACGGATGTGCGCAAGGACTCACGCGTAACGTGGTGGGGCTTCTTCTTCCAGGACAGCTGGAAGTTCAAGCCAAACCTGACACTGACGATGGGACTGCGGTGGGATTACTTCGGCTCGCCGTACTTCCTGCACAACCTGCTGTCGAGTGTCGATCTTGGACAGGGAACCAACGTTCTGACAGGGTTGAACATGAGGCTTGGGGGCAGTCTGTATACGCCGCCTAAGGGAAACTTCAGCCCGCAACTGGGATTTGCGTGGAGCCCGAACTCGGTCCTCGGACATGACATGGCCGGGCGGTTGGTAATTCGTGGTGGCTTCGGCATGGCTTACAACGGTCAGGAACAGGCCATCACCCTCAACGGCTGGCCCAACGTTCCGTTCAATATTGGCAGCACGAATCTTTACGGCTCGAACGTGGTTTATGACTTCCCCTCAAATCCGAACCAGTTCCAGCCCTATCCGGCAAACCCGAATACGATCGTCACTTTCAACTCGGCGAACTTGCCGGCGAACGGCCCGCCGGTAGGTGTGACCGGCTTCCCGTCGTATTATCCGACGGCCTATGCGTACCGCTATTCCTTGGTTGGGCAGTATGACCTGGGCAGGAACTGGGTAGCAACGCTGGGCTTCCAGGGCACGAACTCGCACCACTTGACGCGGCAGTACAACGCCAACTCGATTTACGGCGCGCAAGGGATTGCGTTGAATCCGCTGGTGAACAATGTGGATTGGTATGCGCAGGATGCGAACGCCCACTTCAACGCCATGTATGCCGAAATCAACCACCAGTTCAGCAGCCAGTTCCAGATCGCCGGAAGGTACTCGTATTCATCGAGCGTGGATAACGCCTCGGGACCGTACTCGGTGAGCTACTACCAATGGAACTCGGCTGCCAACTATGGTCCTTCGGACTTTAATGTGGGGAACGCCATCAAGATTTACGGCGTGTACTCACCGGTCATGTTCGCAAGCCAGGGCTGGAAGAGAAGCGTGCTTGGCGGGTGGACGTTCAGCGGCATCATGAATTACCACTCGGGCTTCCCATATTCCCCGGTATTTTATGCCGGAACCTGCGACATTATCTACCAGGGCGGAAATTGCCAGAACGGTACGAATGGGCAGCTGTTGCCGGCCGTGTATCTGGGCGGAGCCGCTAGCAGCCACGTCAATGGAACCTTCCTCGGCCAAGGCGGAGCCTTCCCCAAGGGTGGTCTTGCCTACTTTGTGGCGCCGACCGTCACGCCTTGCACACTGCCGTTCCCGCAGGTGTGCGGTGGATCTCCGCAAGCTCCCGGCATCGGCAGGAACGCGTTCACCGGCCCGAGCTACTTCGACCTCGACATGACGATGACGAAGGCGTTCACGCTGCCGCGCATTCCCGGCATCGGCGAGGGTTCGCAACTGCAGGTGCAGATGAGCGCGTTCAACCTCTTCAATAACCTCAACCTGGGCAGCCTCGATACGGTGATAACAGACCCGCACTTTGGTCAGGCCACCAGCGCACTCGGAGCTCGCACGGCAGAAGTACAGTTCAAGTTTGTCTTCTAACCCCACCCCTCGGCGCGTCGGCTCAGTCCGGCGCGCCTTTTTTGCTTTGTGGCCGCATGTTGCGGGCGGAACATGACGAGAAAAAACGGCGACGGCAGCGGAATAACTCGCAGGCAGTTCTTGCGCACGGGCGAAGGATTGCTCCTGTTGGCGCCATTCGCCGCAAACTTTCCCAATATTCTTCCTTCGGCATGGGCCCAGCATCCTTCAAAAGCCGCTTCTCCTGCCTACTCCGGAACCGATGAAGAACTGCTCGACGAAATCGAGCGCACGGCCTTTCAATTCTTCTGGGAACAAGCCAATCCGAAAACAGGCTTCGTCAAAGATCGCGCCAAGACCGGCGGAACCGACACCTACACGGTAGCCAGCGTTGCATCCACTGGCTTCGGCCTCACCGCGCTCTGTATCGGCGACTCTCGCGGATACAAGCCACGCAAAGAAATTCGTGCCCGTGTACTGACCACGCTGCAATCGACGTTCGACCTGAGCGAAGGACACAACGGTTTCTATTACCACTTCGTGGATTGGGAAACCGGAGAACGGGCCTGGAACTGCGAGCTTTCCTCCATCGACACTGCCCTGCTGCTGTGCGGTGTACTCACTGCGCGCCAGTATTTCCACGATGACACCGAAATTGTCGACCTGGCGAACAAGATTAACGGACGCGTGCAGTGGCGATGGATGCTCGATGGCGGCAAAACCCTCTCGATGGGATGGAAGCCGGACTCCGGGTTCCTTGACGCCCGCTGGGAGCACTACTGCGAGTTGATGATGATGTACCTGCTTGGGATGGGAGCCCTGAAAAATCCCCTACCGGCAAGCACTTGGAGCGCGTGGTCGCGACCGACTTACACCTATCAAGGAATTACGTATATCTCGTCCGGCGATCCGCTTTTCACCCATCAGTATTCGCAGGCCTGGTTCGACTTCCGCAATCAGCGTGATGCTTACGCCAACTATTACGAGAACTCAGTCAAGGCAACACAGGCACACAAGCTTTTCTGTCAATCGCTGAAGAGCCGGTTTCCCACGTACTCCGAAACCCTGTGGGGCATCACCTCATCGGACTCGGAGCACGGATATGTCGCTTGGGGCGGGCCTCCAGCCATGGGACCGATTGACGGTACCGTGGTGCCTTGCGCCCCAGGCGGCTCCATTGCTTTCTGCTACGACGATTGTATGGCAGTACTGCGAGCCATGCGAACTGCGCCGGGCGTCTGGGGCCGATACGGCTATACCGACGCATTCAATCCTAGGAACAGCTGGGTCAACCCGGATGTAATCGGCATTGACGTCGGCATCACCATGCTGATGGTGGAGAACCACCGTACGGGTTTCGTGTGGAAGACGTTCATGACCGCTCCTGAAGTGCAGAAAAGCATGAAAGCCGCCGGCTTTCATGAATCGCACGCCACCGGCTAGTTGCCGGTCAATTCTTTTGCTCCATTTCGACTTTGAGGTAGTGACATGCTCTTGGCCTATTTTAGGAAATCGATTTTGTTGGCAGCGACAGCCGTCTTTTTCGTCGGTGCGCTGTCCCTCGCGGCGCAGACACCTGTCCAAACCGTTAACATCGACGCAACCGCGACGGCTCGCCCATTCCCCCACTTCTGGGAAGAGATGTTCGGGTCGGGCCGTGCCATTCTGACGCTGCGCGATTCATGGCGCCGCGATGCGCACGAAGTAAAGCAGATCACGGGCTTCCAATACGTGCGCTTCCACGCCATCCTCGACGACGAGGTCGGTGTTTACGACGAAGATAAAGATGGCAAGCCGATCTACAATTTCTCCTACGTCGACCAGATCTACGACGAACTGTTGGCCGCAGGTATCAAGCCATTTGTCGAAATCAGCTTCATGCCAAAGAAGCTTGCCTCGCGTGATGAGCTTTTTGGGTTCTGGTACAAGCCTAACAACACTCCGCCCAAGGATTACGCCAAGTGGGATGCCCTGGTTTCGGCGTTCTGCACGCACTTGGTCGAACGCTACGGTATTGACGAAGTGGCCTCGTGGTACTTCGAGGTCTGGAATGAACCCAACATCGACTTCTGGGCCGGCAATCCCAAACAGGAGACCTATTTCGAGCTGTACGACCACACCGCCAAGGCCGTGAAGGCCGCCAACGCGCGTCTCCGGGTAGGCGGCCCTTCCACGGCGCAAGCGGCATGGGTTGACGCGATGATCGCGCACGCAACAACGAAGAACGTGCCTCTCGATTTCGTCTCAACCCACGTCTATGGCAACGACACCTCGAAAGACGTGTTTAAGACCGAGGAACACATTCCGCGCAACCAGATGGTATGCCGTGCGGTCAAGATGGTGCACGAACAGATCAAAGCGTCAGCCCGTCCTGATATCCCATTGTTCTGGAGCGAATTCAACGCCGCCTACGACAACACCGTCGAGGTGACCGACTCGATCTACATGGGACCCTTCATGGCAAACACAATCAGCCAATGCGACGGAATGACAGAAGCCATGTCCTACTGGAACCTCTCCGACGTCTTCGAAGAGCAGGGCGTGGTGAAAAGCCGTTTTATGGCGGCTTTGGATTGATTGCCGCCGGCGGAATCCCTAAACCCGCCTTTTACGCATTTGAGGTGCTGCACTCACTCGGTAATCAGCGTATAGCCAACGACGATCCCAACGTTCTCGTCACCAAAGCCAAGGACGGCACGCTGGTATTGGCCGCATGGAACCTGGTCAACCCTGGTGACCAAGGCTCGCCCAAGACGATGCAAATCGAATTCAAAGGCGTGCAGCAGGGCGCCGCGGTTTCCATCGCCCGGGTCGATGAGAAGCACAGCGACACGCTGGCACTGTACGACAAGATGGGAAAGCCACGCTATCCGACCCAGGCCCAGATTCAACAGCTGCGGAAAGACTCTCGCTTGCCTTCGCCGGAGCAGACGCACCTGAGCAACGGCAAGTTGACGATCGAGTTGCCCGTGAACGGCCTGGCCGTCATTCGGGTGAAATAGATACTCGGTTCGCAAAGAATCACGCGCATCGCATCGCGGCGAGTCGCACTTCGGCTCTGCCGCATTTCTGCGTGCGTTGTCTACGCGCTGCCCAAGGTAGTAAGGTACTGCCGAGGCGCATCGCCGCAGCTTCCGGTTATTTTCGGTCACTGCAAGAATTCCACGATCGCCATTCTCCGGTGTGGAGGTCTGCTCGCTGCCCGTCTCCGAGCGTCGCCTGCGCTTGACGCCGAACGTACTCGCGTACGCTGCGTTTATTCCCACTGGCCTCATCACCGTATTACTTGGCCCCCTGCTGCCTACGCTCGCAGCTCGGTGGTCTCTTAACGACACGCACGGTGGCTACCTGTTCACGGCGCAGTTCCTGGGATCTCTGCTGGGTACTGTTTCCTCCGGCCCTATTGTAAGCCGCATCCGGTTCCGACCAACTATGGTCGCAGGCATTGCCATGATGGGCATTGGCACTGCCACTCTGCTGACCGGCGCCTACGCGTGGGGAATCGCATCGGTATTCTGCTATGGCGTCGGTATCGGCCTGACTGTCCCTAGCACCAACCTGCTCGTCGCTCGGACGGCCCGCGAAGACAGTTCGTCTTCTCTCAACTTGCTGAATTTCTTTTGGAGTGCCGGTGCGGTGGCCTGCCCCTTCCTGCTTGCGGCCTTCCAGCCTCGCGGCCACCTTAGTTCCTTCCTATGGAGCGTCGCAGGCTTCTTCAGTTTGCTGGTCATCGGACTATTGCTGGTTCCTGTCGACATGCCGGATGTCGGCCATCACTCCGCATCGCTGCAGAAAGAAACATTCCACTACGCTCTTCTTTCTCCGGTCGCGTTGATTCTTGGTGCGCTTTTCTTCGTTTACGTGGGCACCGAGAGCGCCTTCGGAGCCTGGCTGGCGTCCTACGCCAAGCGCATCACCACTTCGCAAAGCCACGCTTGGATGACTGTGCCGTCCTATTTTTACGGAGCGCTGCTCGTTGGTCGCCTCGCAGCACCGCTGACATTACGGCGACTTTCAGGAGTCACCCAAGCACGCTGGGCCGCCATGCTCGCCGTTGCGGCCGCAGCAACGCTGCTGAACTCTCACTCAGTCTCCGGCGCCATCATGTCGTCACTGCTCGTCGGCCTCGGACTGTCCTCTCTGTACCCGATTGCCATCGGTATGCTGTCTTCCAGCTTTGGCGCCGCAGCGCCGCAAATCGCGAGCGTATTGTTCGCGCTCTCTACCTTGGGAGGAGCCGTCATGCCTTGGCTGGTTGGATATGCGTCAACCGAGTTAGGAAGTCTACGGGCCGCACTACTGGTTCCCTTCCTCGGCTGCTGCACGATTGCGGCGCTCTTCTGGAATTCGCTGCTCGCGAGCCGTCAATCGGAATGAGAAGCGCAGTCGTTACCCTCGATCGCTTGGGGTCTCCGCAGCCCAAGACGCAGGAGGCAGACCGCCTCGTGCTTCGCGGCGTCCAAGGGAGGTTCGTACCGGAAGTGCGAAGGACCAGGGCGGGCAAAACGGCGGGCAAAAAAAAGAGTCGCACCCCCTACCCCCCACCGCTAACCTTTCATAATCAATAACTTACGAATAAATTCCCCGCAAAGTAGCACAAGCAAATGAGTTACACGTAAAGTCGCACAAACAAAGAAGTTAGGTCGACTTATTAGGGCGTTTTGCACCAAAATTTCGCCAGATTGCGCAATTTCCTGCAAAGTCTTGGAAATAAGGTGGTTATACGTAAAATTTTGTTATCAAAGAACTTAGCTAGCAGGTCTCTGCGCTCCGCAGGAGCCTCGTCCGGACGCGTACGGAACTGGCCAGAATCAGAAATACTCCATCGGCGGTGGCGGAGCCAACAGAAATCGACAAGGAAATGAAACGAAAGTAACCGGTTATTCCCGAAGTGGGACGGATGGCAGGACCAATGCGAAAATACCGAATGGAGCCGGAGGCAACGCTTCCGACGATGGGGCCAAGGCGGTTTCAACTTCAACGTAGGCTTTGGAAGCGTTACCTCATCGGCTAAAGAGGCTGAGGGATGTGCCGATCCCTACCCGCTCGTGAACAGCGTGAGGCATGTCCAGGATTGCTCCGTGCGCAGTCAGACAATCTCACTCGGACTTACATAGCGTCGCTCGTGCTTCAGCGACGGTCTCGACGTACCGTCGAGCGTTTTCGGACAGGGAGTGGAAATCGCCCGACTTCAACAACGCAGTGGAAACTAGATCTCCGCCAACACCGAGCGCAATGGCCCCCGCCGCAATGAAGTCAGCGGCCGTCTGAAGATTCACGCCGCCCGTTGGGATCATTGGGACGTCGGGGAAAGGGCCGCGAAGAGCGCGCAGGTATCGGGCACCGCCGAGTTCGCCACAGGGAAAGATTTTAACGATGTCTGAGCCAGCTTTGCAGGCGGCCATGATTTCCGTCGGCGTCAGAGCGCCCGAAATCATGAGCATACCCTTTGAACGGACAAATGAGACGAGCGATGAATCGTAGCCAGGGCTAATCACAAACTGCGCGCCGGCATCCACGCAGCGCTGCGCGGTTTCAATATCGAGGACGGTACCGGCCCCAACAAGAACTTCGTCCCCAATCTCAGTGACGAGCTCCTGGATCAAGGAAGCCCCATCGGGAACCGTCATTGTGATTTCCGCGATTGGGATTCCGCCGAAGCAGACCGCATCGACCGCCTTTCTTGCAAGCTTAGCCGAGGAGGCGCGTACAACAGGAACGATGCCAACCCGTTCGATCATGTCGCGGACTTGCTGTTTCGTCATTCGAGCGCCTCTTTGATCAATCACGTTCACTGACAAGATAGGAATCCATTCCCGCTCTACCTAATGCGCTGCGACTGACTTCTTCAGGCGGTATAAAGTTTCGCCGGCCCGCGGGATCATGACAACGCCTTCTGTTTCACGATTCATCCATTGGCCGAACTCGATGGTGGCAGGGTCGCAATAACCAAGATTGATACGACGGCACCGCTCTTCCGGAATGCCTGTCGCCAGCGTGACTCGAATCCGAGAGGACTCGACTTCGGTAACAGGGTCGTAAGCGCCGAGACCTTTGACATGCGTCGAGTGCGCGAGCACGCCGCCAGGGTAGTTCTTGAACTTCTCCCACTGCTTCACGAAGTAGTCGCGACAGTGATACCCGACTTCGTCAATCAGCTTGCCGTGCGTGTAGCTAACCGCGGTAATATGCGGACCATAGATGATGACCTCGCCGCCGTCGGCAATTGCCGGCTCCATTTTGTACATGCCCTTCGCCCCGGTCCAGAGATCGTCATAGAGTTCGGGGAGGACGGACAGCACGCGTTGAAATGGCTTCTCGACCCAAACAATGTGTTTCTTCGAGGAGAGATCGGCGGCGGCTTTCCACGCCTCCTCCGGAGAGCCGAAATAAAGCCCGGCTGTCCCTTCCTTCGTGACGACCAACGCGAAGCACGACTTCTGGCGAGCAATGAGTTTTGCCGCACGATCGATAACGGCGCGAACCGGAGTGTATCCGGCACCGATCACGTCGTAGTTGGTGATCACCGCACCCAACCAGTGCGTGAAGTTGATGATCTCGGCCCCTGCGATGCCGGGGAAAAAATACTTATTGCCACCCGAGAATCCAACGACCTCGTGAGGAAAGACGGGGCCGCAAACTACGATGCAGTCGTAGTCCAGAACCAGGCGATTCAGTGAAACGGAAACATCACGCGCCATCAACCCGCCGGTGAGTTCGGAGACCTCGGAGGCTGATATCTGTCCCAGCGTGACAAAGGTTTCCGGCTTATACCATCGATGATTAAAGATTTGCGCTTCGCCACAACGGCCATTGTGAACAGGTTGCCCAACCAGTTTGGAGAGCTGGGCATCCGTCATGGGCTGGTGCGTGCCCAGTGCAACCAGGTAATCGAGAGCCTTTGCTCGTGGACGGAGAATCGTTTCGAAGAGGCCGAACATCAGCGGCATCGGCATGGTGCGGGTACCGTCTGGGATAATCACCAGCACACGCTGGCCGCTGAAAGGCGCAGCGTCTACCGCCTGCTCGACGATGTTGCGGATTGCCGAGTCGTCGAGGTAACTTTCCGTGGATCCTGTGCCGATGACCATGGTTGTGCTAGTGCTTCCAGGGCGGAATTGATGGCAACAGAGCTTCGAATTCCGCAATCAGGTTATGTTCGTATGCACCCGCAAATTCGCCTGTCAGAAACTTGTGGATAGCTTCCTTGTAGAAGCGTTCCCATGAAGCCTCTTCCTGTCCGGGGTTGATGGGATAGAACAATGCGGTGTTCGCACGCGCGGCTTCCAGATCCCCGGGCGCGTCACCAATCATCAGGACGTGGTCACGCGCGTATTTCCCTTCCGTAGCAGTCTTGAGGTGGTGTTTCTTTGTTCCCAACTCCTGACCCGCGATGGCCAAGACGAACTTCGAGATATCGTGCTCTTCCCATTCGCGGATAAGCGCTTCCGTCGGCGTCTGTGAAACGACGACACTGTCAGCGCTGCTCTCGAGCAGGGCGAGCGACTTCCTGACGTATGGAAACGGCGGCAACCCAAACACCATGTCGCTGATTGCGGCATTAACGGCATTACTCCAGGCGAGAGCGCGGTCTAACTCGGGGTCGGGATGCTCCGCCAGATATGCCTTGAATCCATCGTTGCTCAGTGGCCTGCCGGAGGCGATGAATTCCCGCACCCGCGGGATTTTCGGCACGTCGCAATTGCGAGCCAGCACTTCGCGACGATCGCAAAGCAAATCCATAGTTGAAACCAGTGCCGGCCAGCGGTTGGTGCCCCGCCACCGGGAATACAAGTTTACGAATTCTGCCGCTTCGCGGGCATACTTCGCTATCGATTGCAGGCCCCAGTACTTGATCGTGTTGGGACAGAAACATTCCTTCTGCTTGATTTCCATGCTGTCAAAAGCGCAACCGTCCGAATCGATGCCTACGAAGAAGTCGTGATTCCTCGGCAACGAAGCTAACGGGTGGGCCTCTGCGGTGCTAATACGCATGATTGCCTCTCACCAGGTAAAACATCTACACACCACTAAACGCGCCGAATCCGCCATCGACCGGAATCACTGCTCCAGTAACGAAGGACGACGCAGGGGACAACAGCCAAAATGTCGCGCTGAGCAAGTCTTTCGGATCTCCGAAGCGACCCATTGGAGTGTGAGCAATGATGGACTTGCCTCGCGGCGTTAGCTCGCCCGAATCTTTGTCGGTGAGCAGGAAGCGATTCTGATCAGTCAGATAGAAGCCCGGTGCGATCGCATTGACACGGATGTTGGGCGAGTACTCCTGGGCCAGGTGGACCGCGAGCCACTGGGTGAAATTGCTAACTGCCGCTTTTGCTGCCGCGTACGCGGCAACGCGAGTCAAGGGACGCATGGCCGCCATCGAGGTAACATTCAAGATCACGCCGCTTCCGGACTCTGCCATGCCTTTGCCGAAGACTTGTGACGGCAGGATTGTGCCGATGACGTTCAGGTCGAAGACCCAGCGTAAAGCTTCCGGCGGGAGATCGAAGAATGGCTGTTGAGGATTGGTCGTGGCACGAGGATCGTTGCCACCCGCGGCGTTAATCAGCGAGTCGATTCGCCCAAAACGCTGAATCGCTTTGTCGGCCGCTGCAAGCAGACTGTCGGGATTTAGGACGTCACAAGGAATAATTTCGGCATTCTTAGAGTTGGCGCCCATGTTTTCGCGAATCGCGTTACCAGCTTCCAAATTCCTGCCGAGGATGACGACGTTGGCCCCGAGCGCAGCCAAACCGCATGCCATCTCACCACCAAGAACTCCGGTCCCTCCCGTGATTGCGCAGGTATGCCCGCTGAAGTCAAACCATTTCGAGAGTTCGGTTGCGGTAAAGGCGGTGGATCGATTTGATGGATCAACTGCAACATCAGACATGGGCCACTCCGAGTGACGGTTGATTTTGGGAGCTCTGTTCGCGCAAGAATGCTTCCCGATTGCGCACGACGATCAAAAGCCTACCCCCTAGTGCATTCTGTCACGACACTCTCGAAGAGGGGACAAGCGACAGCTGAGTACACGATTCGCGCCTCACAAGCTGCGTAGGCAAAGTGACACTTTGCGGCTCAAGTTCCGGGTTTGCGATCCGCTTCAGCAACATCTCAGCCAATTGCCTGCCGAGTTCGTCGGTAAACACACGTACCGACGTGAGGCCGGGATGCAACGCTGAAGCTTCCAGTGTGTCGTTGAAGCCGGCTACGCTGATTTCATCGGGAATTGTGAGTTCCATGTCCCGAGCCGCCTTGTACACACCTCGTGCCGCAGCGTCATCGCCGGCGATTATGGCCGTGGGCCGGTTGGCCTGCTGAAGGACCGTTTTGCCTCCCACGTAACCCATCTCTTCGCCTTCCTTGTAGCTCAGCTCGCTCGTAAGTGGAGGGAGTCCGGCGTCCTCCATCGCCGTGAGATAGCCGGCATGACGTCGCGCATACCACGGCAGTTTCAAATTGCCGACAAACGCAATGTAGCGGTGCCCAAGGGAGATCAAGTACCGCGTGAGTTCGTGGGTTCCACCAACATCGTCGAAGTAAACTGCAGGGATCGGTTGCTCGTGGCGCTTTCCAAGGATGTTGTTGCCCAGCGCGACC
Organism: uncultured Acidobacteriaceae bacterium; assembly: GCA_963814165.1. Lineage (GTDB taxonomy): Bacteria > Acidobacteriota > Terriglobia > Terriglobales > Acidobacteriaceae > DASRAA01. Next base: position 628,809 of record CAWFBW010000007.1, read on the forward strand.
CAGGGAATGTCGCTTGCCGTGAGTTGTTCCAGTAGTGCCTCGGAGTTTGTACCTGCTGCAATAACACCTGAGACGATCTGGCGATCACCGAGGATTTCAGGAAGTTTCAAAACCTCGGCGTTTGTTGTGGCGTACTGGAATGGCAGGAACAGGAGCGCGTAATCGTGCTCAGCACAGAATGCCTCAGCACCTGACAAAACAGCGGAGTGGAATGGATGCAGCACCGGACGGTTGCTGAGGAGAAAAGCAATTATCTTAGTGCGCTGGCCCAGACCGGAAGTTGCATCAGGGAGGCTCTTCGGCAGTCCGCCAGATGTCTCCGCGAATAAAGCGGTGTGTTGGTCTGCCGCAGCCTTCAAGTCAATCGGCACGGCCGGCTCGAACGCTGAAACCTTCGTCTTTGCTCGCTTTTTTTTCATACTCCAAACAAACAAATAATTCAGGATGAAGTGTGTACTTGCATCGTAAACGCTTTTGCTGTAGTTGCGATCACTTCGTTATTCATCTGCCCATCCAACCGCCGTCAACAACCAGTATGTGCCCGTTCACGTAATCGCTGGCCGCAGAACTTAGGAACACTACAGCGCCGGCCAGGTCCGTGGGGTCTCCCCAGCGCCCGGCCGGTATGCGATCGAGGATCTGCCTCGAACGCTCGGCATCCTGGCGCAGTGGTTCCGTGTTTGCGGTGGCCATGTAGCCGGGGGCAATTGCGTTCACGTTGATGCCCTTGGATGCCCATTCGTTCGCCAGGGACCGAGTGAGCGCGGCGACACCGGATTTCGCCGCCGCGTATGAGGGTACAAACACGCCACCCTGGAATGAAAGCAGCGAGGCCACGTTCACGATCTTTCCGTGTCCCTGAGCGAGCATGTGGCGCCCGGCAAGCTGCGAAAGCCGGAATACGGAGGTGAGGTTCACGGCGATCACCTCGTCCCAGTACGATTCGGGGAAATCCGCGGCAGGGGCCCGACGGATCGTGCCAGCGTTGTTCACAAGAATGTCGATCGATCCGAACTCGTCGATCATGCGCTGAAGCAGCGACGCGCAGAATTTTGAGTCGGAGACATCGCCAGGCTCGTAGAATGCCCGGCGCCCCAACTTGGCCACTTCCGAGCAAATGGCACAAGGCTGCGGCGTAAGCCCATGGCACCCAACGTTGGCACCCGCCTCAGCGAGCGCGCGCGCCATGGCAAACCCCAGCCCACTCTGCGATCCGGTGACGAGGGCGTTCTTTCCGTCTAGTCGAAAGGCGTCGAGGATCATCTTCCTGCCTATTTCGGAGCTCGACCCGCTTCCAATCCTGAACTGCCTTGGTTGAAACCAGTTTGTACGTTCACGACACCAAATTGCCGATCTTCTTTCTCGCGGTGGGCAGCCATCGCCCAAAGAAAACAGATTCTATGGCCGGGCACTGACACGTTGGGATGATAGCCGCCTGGCATCAGGACCGCGTCGCCGTCGCGAACGACTGTCGCGAGTTCGGGATACTCTGGATTGCCGTAAACCAGCTGAACGCCAAATGCCGGCTCGGGCATGTTGAAGTAAACGTACATCTCCTCGAGCATTGCCGCGTGCTCGTGGGGCGGCCAACTTGTCCAATTTCCGGGTTCCGACCATGTAAAGCCCACGACCAGGCGTCCGGCCTGGATGTTCTTGCCCAAAGCCATGTGGAGGTGGCGGGAGGCACCGGTACCCGCCCCGGCTTCGAAGACAAGACCCGGATCTTTCTTGATGTCTTCGAAACGCACTACCTGCAAGGGATACTTGGTGTCTACATCCGCGGAAAACTCAGCAATATCGAGTGCTGTTTGCGTCAACACTTCGACAGAGCTGTCTCGCGGAATGTAGATGGAATCGTACTGGCCAACTCGAACGGTCTGGCCTGCAGTGGTCACATCTCCCTCACCCGCGAGCACAATAAAACCTGTTTCCTGAGCACCGTTGTCGAAGGAGACCTTGGGACAGGATGAATTCAAAATGATGCGCCCGTACGACAGGTGCTTATTGGTGCTGTTGGCTGGCGATACAGAAATGCGCCTTCCGAGTTGTTTGTTGGTACCCCGAAAGACCATCTTGTCGAACGGAACTTCTTCAGAATGGGTCATGGCAACTCTCAAGCGACACAAATTCGTAGCGTCGCACAATCCTTATTCTACGGCTGGAGCAATGGGTGGCAGGGAGGTGCTCCCTGCCGCCCATTCCGGGGTTGTTACATCTCCGGCTCAGAAAAACAGCTTCAAGGCAAACTGCATCGTCCGCGACGATACGGCCTGGGTTTGGATTCTACCGAAGTTAGAGTTGTTCGCCGCCGTAACGGGATTTCCAAGCACAGGGTGATTTAGCAGGTTAAAGACCTCAAAACGGAAGGTCAGATTCAGCCGTTCGGTAAGCGGAAATTGCTTGGAGAGCGACGTGTCCCAAGTGAATGCGCTGGGCCCCGTAAGCGAGTTGCGTCCGAGATTGCCGTATACACCCAGAGCCGGCGTAACGTAGGCAGCTGTATTGAACCAGCAATTCCGCGTCCCCACATCGGCACCATTGCTGCAGGCACCGACTTCCGGATCACCTACCTGGTTGGGCCGGGCCTTGAAGCTTGTCGTGGAAGCGACAAGTGTCGTATCAACGCCGGTGGTGATTGTGATCGGAACGCCGCTCCGGTAGGTCAGCAACGGCGCAATTTGCCACTGCCCGAGCAGCAGACCCTTCGTGCCTGAGAATTTTGGCGTTTGGGCGACAACCGACAGGTTGAAGGACTGCCGGATATCGAATCCGCAGTTGCCGCGGTCACCAGTCAGCACTGAATAGTCAGGATTGCTCACCGGAGTGACGTAGAGATTCGGACGGCTGTTGGTCAGTTCGCCGGTAAAGTCCTGATCGCTGATGCAGTGAGACCAAGTGTAATTCGAAAGAACCGTGAAGTTGTTCGTGAGCGGCTTCTTGACGGTCGCCAGCAATGCGTTGTAGTTTGCTGTGGCGCCATCCCACAGAGAAGTCAGGTTAGAAAAATACTGTCCGACGGTCGGATTCGCAACGACCAGAGTGCGCCGGCAGTTGGCGTTACCGGTGGTTTGTGCTTGATTTGCCGTGCATCCACTACCGCCATTGGCCGCCGACGGCGTTCCCACCGTCTTCTGGTTCAAGCCCGGATTCGCCTCATAAGCAGTCCAGACGTGAATGGTATGACTGCCGAGGTAGTTCAAAGAGAGCGTCCAGTCCCGGCCCATTTGCCGCTGGAAGCTAAGGTTCCAGCTCTGAACATTCATGGGATGAATGTTGAACTCGTTGTTGATGTAGACACCGTTCAATGGGAAATAAGCATTGGGATCGCCAGGTTGCGGGAAAGGCAGCGGGAACTGGGGAATGCTTGCCTGTCCCTGGTAGGGATTCGTGAAATTGCCGCCTGCCGCCGCGGCGGGCGTGAAGCTTACGCCGCTGCCGAATGGCGAATTGTCGGCATACCGGTCAAAGTAGTACATTTCCGGGCTGTCATAGAACATTCCATAACTCGCGCGGATGGTGGTGTTCCCATCACCGAAAGGATCCCAAATCAGGCCGACGCGGGGCGAGAACTGCGCCCACTGCTTGTAGGCGAAGGCGCAAGGGACATTTGGATCTCCGCAGTATTGCAGGCCGGCCGGGGCATTCGGATATACCGTGCTGTGGACGCCATTGACGAAGTTGTTGTAGTCGAAATGACTACCGCGATTCTTTGCGTCATGAGACGGGAAATACGGCTCCCAGCGGATGCCGACATTCAATGTGAGGTTCTGTCTCAGCCGGTAGGTGTCTTGCGCGTATAGGCCGAAATAGTTGTAGCGCCAGTTCTCCGCCTCAGGATTTCCCTGCACATAATTGGACATAAATCCCAACATGTAATCCATGAGGTTATCGCCCGTGAGGTTTCCGGCGAAGGTGAACTGTCCATTTGATTGGAAGGTGGACAGGTAGTTGAGCTGCATGTACATGTAGTTCACGCCAAAGGCGAACTGGTGCTTTCCATGCACCCAATCCACGTCGTCTGCAACCTGATAAAGGTTATTGATGAAGTGCCCTGGCATCGACGAACCACCCCCGGTGGCAAAGTATCCAGAGGCGCTCATTACCAATCCCGTAGCTATGGGAGAAGGAACATTGATGCCAATTGTCGCCGGGTTGATCATGTTCGGAGCAGGGCCGCGATTGATGGCCAGTCTCGTCCCGGTAACATGAAGGGAATTAACCAGGTTTTGCGTAATGGTGTAGTTGTCACCGATTGCCAAGGTCTGGTATTGGGCATACTGGTTGGTCGCCTGACTTTGCGGCAGAATGTTTTCTGTATCGAATGGGACCGGTACACGTGAATTGGTAATGAAGTAACGTATGAAGACGTTCTGCTTGTCACTCACATTCCAGTCCACCCTGGCGATACCTTGGTCCTCGTTCCACGTTTGAGGATACGTGTAGCTGATCTTGCCGCATGGATTGTCCGCGATCGGCACATACCCCAGGAGCGCCACAGACTGCGCATTGAAATTGGATGGATTGACTTTGTTGCCGACGATGGGGATACCATTATAGGATTTGAGAGTCTTGGCCTTCCCGGAGCTTTGGCAAGCGGCCGACATCATCGTCGAGAAATCGCCGGCTAGCGCCGCAGCCGTCGGCACAATCGCTGAAATTGGCAGCGAGGACGCACTCTGGCGAGTCCCCTGATATCCCGTGAAGAAGAATAGCTTTCCCTTCTTGATAGGGCCTCCTAAAGTGCCGCCAAACTGATTGCGTTTTAAGGTGTCGAAGCGCGTTCCCGGCGCTGGCGTCGAGAAAATAACCGGGCTGGCATTGAAGACGGGGTTGCGCAGGAATTCAAAGGCAGAGCCGTGCCACTGGTTTGTCCCAGACTTCGTCACGGCATTTACCGTCGCGCCTGCATGCACCCCATAACGGGCCGACAGACCGTTACTTTGAACACTGAATTCCTGAATCGCATCAGGCATGGGGAATGGCGCGTTAATGTTTGAAAAGGCGTCGTTGTTGTCGCCGCCGTCCATCAGATAGTTGTTAGCGTTCTCTTGGCCGCCGCCGACTGAAATCGTCTGCGATGCACCGGCGCTATTGCCGTTACCATAGTTTTTTGTGCTGTTCAAATCGTTGCTGGGCAGCGTAGGATTCGCCGCTCCTCCCGCCAACATGATCAATTGGGGCGCGTTCCGCCCATCCAGAGGCAATTCGGTAATCCGGTTTGAATCAATGAGCGTACTGATCGAATTACTGGTGGTGTCGACCAGGGCTGCATCGGATTGCACTTCAACGGTAGCTGACACGCTGCCAACGCCGAGCTTGATGTCGATGGTCGGACTGGCTCCGACCGTGAGAACGATGCCTTTATCCAGGAAGTCCCCGAAGCCGCTAGCCGAGGCTTTGAGGTCGTACGAGCCAAGCGGAAGTTGGCTAAACAGGTATTGGCCACTCTCATTCGAAGTGGCGGTACGGGAAAACCCTGTATCAGTTTGCGTAACGGTGATGGTAGCGTTCGGCAGCGTAGCACCACTGCTGTCCGTTACGTGACCCTGAATGGAAGCGAAGTTAACCGCCTGGCCGAAGAGCAGGTTCTGCCCCAATACGACCAATACGATCACGGCTAGACTACATAGGAAACGCCTTGTTTTCATAACAGTTCTCCAAACGCCCTTCGGCTAGGAATAGTCTGGTGCGACAAAGAGCAGGGCCGACGCTTGCGAGAGTTCGCATTCAGCGAACCACGCGCGCGTTTGCGCCCTTCATAACTTTTTCAACTTCAGGCAATGTGACCATCGTGGTATCTCCAGGGGTGGTCATGGCCAACGCACCATGCGCTGCCCCGCACTCCACTGCCCACTGTGGGTCCCTGCCTGAAAGAAACCCATAGATGACACCTGAAGCGAACGAATCTCCACCGCCGACGCGATCAAGAATCTGGACATTCTCACGAGTGGATGAGCAATAGAGCTTCCCGTCGGCATAACAAACAGCCGCCCAAGCATTGAAACTTGCCGTTTTCGCATTGCGCAGGGTTGTGGCGACGACTTTGAAGTTGGGATACTCGGCAACGGCCCTCTCGATCATTCTGTGGAAGTTCTCGGGGTCAAGGGCGGAGAGATTCTCGTCGACGCCCTCCACTTCGAAGCCAAGTGCCGCCGTGAAATCTTCTTCGTTGCCGATCATCACGTCGACGTACGAAGCCAGCTCACGGTTAACTTCCCTTGCCCGTTTCTTGCCGCCAATTGATTTCCAAAGCGATTCCCGATAGTTGAGGTCGAACGAGATGACAGTGCCGTGCTTGCGCGCCGCCTGCATCGCTTCGCGAGCCACCAGTGGAGTTGTCTCGGATAGAGCAGCGAAGATGCCGCCGGTGTGCATCCAGCGAGAGCCTTCTCGCCCGAAAATCTCCTCCCAGTCGATTTCGCCCGGCTTAAGTTGCGAAACAGCGGTCCGGCCACGATCCGAGCATCCGAGCGCTGCTCGCAGCCCAAAACCTCGCTCAGTGAAGTTCAGCCCGTTTCGAACTGTGCGGCCGACGCCATCGAAGGGCACCCACTTCACATGAGACTGATCCACGCCGCCCTGGTAAATGAGGTCTTGAATGAGCCGGCCAACCGGATTGTCAGCGAACGACGTGACAATCGTCGCCTGCAAGCCGAAACAACGCTTCAGGCCGCGGGCGACGTTGTACTCGCCGCCACCTTCCCAGGCTTGGAACGAGCGCGTGGTATGAATGCGCTCATCACCTGGGTCAAGTCGAAGCATTACCTCGCCCAGACTTACGAGGTCCCACTTACATCCGGACTTCGGTTTAAGTTGTAATATCTCGCCCATTCAACTTTCCTATTTCAGCGAATGCATGGGCCAGTGCGGTCGGCAGCACCGACCCGCTAACCGATCTCGATCGGCTCCAATCTGGGAGCCAACAATTGGAAAACGAGCAAAGCAAACAAATAGGCAAAACCTGCTAATAGGAAGACGCTGTAATACGAGCCCGTCCACTGCAGAACATATCCAACGACCTTGGCAATGAACATGCCTCCGATGGCGCCCATCATGCCGCCAATTCCGACAATCGTCGCAGTAGCGGAGCGCGGAAATACGTCCGATGCAGTGGTGAAAATATTTGCCGACCATCCTTGATGGGCGGCGGTCGCCAGGCTGAGAATCAGCACGGCTATCCATAGACTCGAAGCATGGGCCGCAAAGATTATCGGCACGGCCCCCAACGCGCAGACCAACATCGCAGTCTTCCGCGAGCGATTGACGGTCCAGCCACGCTTGATCAGCGCGGACGATAGCCAACCACCTCCGACGCTGCCGATCGTCGCCGCGTTGTAAATCACGATTAGCGGCAATGTCATCCCGACCAGGTCAACGTGGTAAGTCCGATAAAGAAAGTCCGGCACCCAGAACAAGTAAAGCCACCAAATGGGATCGGTGAGAAATTTTCCAATCGCGAAGGCCCAGGTTTCTCGATAGCCCAGGAGTTTCACCCAACCAAAGGAGGCGGTTGTTTCACCGGGATCACTGCGGATGTAACTCAGTTCCTCGGGCGAAACTCTCTTGCTCATTTCTGGTGCCTGGTAAAAGAGAAGCCAAAGCGCGAGCCAGATGAAGCCCATCGCGCCGGTCACCAGAAATGCCGACGGCCAGCCATAGCGATAAGTCAGCCACGGAATGAAAATCGGAGTGACGATCGCACCGATGTTGGCCCCGGAGTTAAACAGCCCGGTCGCAAGCGCCCGCTCTTTCTTCGGAAACCATTCTGCCACTGACTTAATTGACGCCGGAAAGCTTCCGGATTCGCCCAACCCAAGAGCGAAGCGGGCCACGCTGAATCCGAAAACCGAGCGCGCAGCGGCATGACCCATGGCTGCGATACTCCAGACGAATACAGCAAGCGAGAAACCCTTGCGTGTTCCCAGCCAATCCATGAACCTGCCGATGAAAACCAAGCCTACGGCATAAGCTAACTGGAACGAAAAAATGATGTTGCTGTAATCGATCTCGTTCCAGTGAAGGTCGGCCTGAAGCGTGGGCTTCAGTAGGCCTATCACCTGCCGATCCATGTAGTTGACGGTGGTAGCGAAAAACAGGAGAGCACAGATAAACCAGCGGTAACGTCCAACACTGGAAGACTCAGTGCTCGCCCCACCAACCATCGCGATGCCTGCCCCCTGGTTTCCGATCGCCACCCTGCCCCCAACTTACATACAACGAACTAACTCCTAAATTAACTTCCGCTTGCCGGACGATAGTGGGCAACCCTGCCACTGCCTGACGGATAAACTCCGGAAAACCCCAAGCCTCTGGATACGCTTTCACAGGTCGCGACGACAGCTTCCGAAATCACTTTGCTGTGCGTCAGGATTCGGTGAGCTGATCCTGAAATGCTGATCGCTGCCACAGCCTCGCCCGTAGTATCAAAGACCGGCGCACCGATGCATCCCACGCCAGGCTCGTTGTCCTCATCGTCCACGGCGTAACCGCGCCGACGGATCTGATCCAGTTCGCGTTGAAGGTTCCTTAACTGCTGCGGAGAAAGCTCGCTCGGGAATTTCTCCGCGATCGACCCTGCACGCTCGGGCGAAGCGAACGCGAGTATCGCCTTGCCGAGCGAAGTGCGATAGCTCGGCATTCGGCAACCCACGGTCGCGACGGTGTGGAAAGGGCGCGAGGCTTCCACGATGTCGAGGTAAACCACGCGGCCATCTTCGAGAACAGCCAAGTTCACCGCTTCGTTGAACTTCTCGTTCAACTCCAGCATCGCCATTCGCGCAACTTCCTTCAACTCACGGTGAACATTGAAAGCACGTTCAAAGAGCTTCATGCCGAGTCGGTAGCGCGCCCCGTCGTCGCTGCGCGCGATGTACCCACGCTCCGCCATTGTGTAGAGCAGGCGAAAGGTTCGGCTCTTATTCAGTCCGACACGCCGACTGACTTCGCCAAGCGTTACATCTTCCGAGCCCTGAAATGATTCGAGGACTTCGAAAGCCTTCGCCACGGCCTCAACTATGTATTTTCCTTGAATGGTTCGCGGTAGTTTCATGTTCCAATACTTAAAACGACTTTCCAATAGATAAAACCTTAAGACCGAGAGCCTCTCACGCAGTCCTCGGACTTGTCAAGGATTATTAACAGGAATTTTTAAGAGAGAAAAGTGGGCGTCCACAGGGGGTCTTGGGAAATTTCCCAAAAAGTCTTGTTGACATCCGACGGACAGTAAGAATAACTTTACGTTGTTAGCTTGAAATCTGTTTTAATAGTTAAAACAACCACTCTTTATAGTCCAATTGGCACGCGAGGACCTTTCATGACATCGGATCCACATCTGTCCTTCAACTCCCGCAAATTGGAAAATTATTCGCTTGGCGTTGGTGATCGTTTCGCACACCAGGCCCGTGCTCAACTGCATGCCTGCATGATGGCGGAAGCAGCAGGGCTAACGGTTGTACCCGTTTGGAACAAGTCGAACCGCGAACATGCGATCATCGGCTCGAAACCGGCGAGCGTGCGCGAGAAAGCGGATGCCGCTGTGCTGTCACTGGGATGGAAGCATTCGTACTACGTGGATGCGGACCACATCAATTTGGAAACGGTGGATGGGTTCCTGGCAGCGAGCGATTTTTTCACCATTGACGTGGCATCTGCAATAGGCCACCCCGCACCTCCATCCGAAGTTCACACCTTTGTAGGTCGTCACCCGGAATTGCTTACACCGGTATCCTTGCCCGGTCTTGAAGAGCCCCTGCATCTTTCGCGCACTGATGTGGAGAACGCAGCGCGTAAGTACCTGTTCGCGGTCCACGAGGCGGCCTTGATTTACCGCCGCCTGGAGGAAGGCAAGCCGGGTGGTTTTGTAACCGAAGTCTCGATGGACGAGACCGACACTCCTCAAACCCCGGCCGAGTTGCTGGTGATTCTCGCTGCGATTGCAGACCAGGGAATTCCCATCCAGACCATCGCACCTAAATTCACTGGCCGGTTCAACAAGGGGGTCGATTACGTCGGTGATCCCGAACAGTTTGAGCAGGAATTCAGATCGGACATAGCGGTGATTGCACATGCCGTGCCAGCCTATGGATTGCCTGACAATCTGAAGTTGAGCGTTCACTCCGGCAGTGACAAATTCTCAATCTATAGAGCGATTCGCCGGACACTGCGCGAGACCGGCGCCGGAGTTCACATCAAGACCGCCGGAACAACATGGCTGGAAGAATTGATCGGCCTTGCCGAAACCGGCGGCGATGGGCTGGTGCTGGCCAAAGAAATTTATGCCGAGGCGTATGCGCATCAAGATGAACTGTGCGCCCCGTACGCGTCGGTGATTAATATCGATCCCGAGAAGCTACCGGCTCCTAACGAGGTGTCCCAGTGGACCTCCGAGCAGTATGTGAATGCGTTGCGCCATGAGCAGAGCTGCCCGGAATTCAACTCCAATTTCCGGCAATTGCTGCATGTCGGCTATAAGATTGCTGCGCACATGGGTGCGCGTTATCTGGACATGCTGGTCGCCTGCGAAGACTCCATTTCAGAAATGTGACGACGAACTTGTTTGATCGCCACGTGAAGCCGCTGTTCCTGGTTGAAGGGGGCGTGCAAGCCGCAGCGCCAGCTTCCCTGAGGAAGGAGCCAGATGTCGTTCATACATGAGGACTTCCTTCTCCACTCGAAGTCAGCACGTGAGCTCTATCACCGATACGGCGAAAGCGAGCCGATCCTCGATTACCACTGCCACCTTCCGCCAAAGGACATTGCGGAAGACCGTCGGTTCAACGATCTCTACGAAATCTGGCTGGAGGGGGACCATTACAAGTGGCGCGCCATGCGCGCCAACGGCGTCGCCGGAGAAGTTACTGTACCGGAGACGCCGATCCCTTTGAAAAGTTTCTGGCGTGGGCCGCAACGGTTCCGCAGACGCTGCGCAATCCGCTCTATCACTGGACGCATCTGGAACTGAAGCGTTACTTCGGAATCGATGAAACGCTGAATCCGAGCAGCGCACGCAAGATTTGGGACAATGCGAACGCAATCCTTCAGACCGAAGAGCTGCGTCCCCGCGGCATCTTCAGCAAGTTTGAGGTGCGTGCCGTATGCACTACTGACGATCCCGACAGACGACCTCGGATGGCACAGACAGATTGCCGCGTCAGAACACGGTACCCGCGTATATCCGGCATTCCGCCCCGACAGAGCGCTGACGGATCGCCGACACCAGCAGTTCAATGCCTGGCTCGACCGCTTGGCCGCAGTAAGCGGCAAGGAAGTCGGCAGACTCGAGCGGACTGTCTGGAAGCACTTACAAACCGCCATGACTACTTTCACTCTTTAGGCTGCCGCCTCTCCGATCACGGCCTGAATCGCTGCTTCGCCGAGTTCTGCACGGATCGGAGGCCGCCGCAATCTTCGGTAAGGCCCGCGCAGGGCAGCCTGTAACTGACCTCGAAGAGGAAAAATTCGCGAGTTTCATGATGGTGTTCTTTGGTCATCTGGACGCCGAAAAGGGCTGGACCAAACAGCTGCATCTCGGAGCTTTGCGCAACGCCAGCGGCCGCGGAATGCGCATGCTGGGTCCCGACACCGGCTTCGATTCGATTGGCGACTGGCCACAAGCGGAGTCTCTGGCCCGCTACCTGGATCGGCTCGAGCAGGAAAATGCCCTGCCAAAGACAATCCTGTACAACCTGAATCCCGCAGACAACTACATCTTTGCCACGATGATCGGCAACTTCCAGGATGGCCCGATTTCCGGAAAGATCCAGTATGGCAGCGGGTGGTGGTTCCTCGACCAGAAAGAAGCCATGCAGTGGCAGATCAATGCTTTGTCGAATGTCGGCCTTCTTTCGCGCTTCATCGGGATGCTGACCGATTCCCGATCTTTTATGTCATATCCCCGGCACGAGTATTTCCGGCGCGTGCTCTGCAACCTGCTTGGTGAAGATATGGAGCGAGGTGAGCTGCCCCAGGATGTGGAACTCGTCGGCAGCATGGTTCGCAATATCTGTTTCGCGAATGCCCGTGACTACCTCGGACTCGATCTTTCGGAAATGCAAAAAGACCGGGCAGGAGCAGCTTGATGGCAAACCTACGTGCATCTGGGGTGGCTTGTTTTTGCGTTCTGGCAATGTCTAGTTGGGGTCAGCAGTCAAATGCGCCCGTACCTCCCGGCCGAAGCGATCCTTCTTTTTCCCAGCCCTCCATTGCCCCCGGTGTGGACTACACGGTACCAACCGAGGCCGAGATCAAAGCGGATCTCGATCGAATTCTCGCTTACTATGTTCGCTCCACTCCAGACCAGATTGTTGACACCACTACCGGCAAGCCGGTAACGGATATGTCTCACCCGGTCAAGTCGGCCGGCGTCAACTCGGGAATGGGTGAATTCGGCGACTGGACTTATTCCAACGGCGTCGCGTTGGCAGGAATGCTGCAGGCATCCGCGGCCACCGGTGATCCGCAGTTTCAGAATTACACGCTCAAGGTGTTCGACTTTATTTTCGATCACGAGCCTTACTTCCGTGCGCAGGCAAAGGAATTTGGCCCGCAGCATGCCGGTTACGGACGGCTGATGCAAATGCAACAACTGGATGATTGCGGCGCTATTGGATCTGCGCTGGTCAAGGCATACGCTCTCAAGCATGATCCTCGTTACCTCGCCGCGATCAACCAGGTGGCAGAATTCATCACGCAAAAGCAAATGCGCATGCCAGACGGAACGCTGGCTCGCCCGCGCCCTCAACCTGTTTCACTGTGGATCGATGACGCTTACATGAGCATTCCCTTCCTCGCGCAGATGGGAAAGCTTACTGGCGATCGCAAATACTATGACGATGCAGCGCGCCAGGTAATTCAGATGTCGGCGAGGTTGTTCAATCCGGCGAACGAACTCTTCGCGCACGCCTGGTTTGAGAACACGAAATACCCGCAGCGCTTCTACTGGGGACGCGGCGCAGGTTGGGGCATCATGGCGATCACCGAGTTGCTTAGCGTCCTGCCCGAAGATCATCCCGACCGGCCGCAGATTCTCGATCTCTACCAGCGTGCAATTCAGGGCGTCGCCAACGTGCAGAGCGACACTGGCATGTGGCACCAATTGCTCGACCGAACGGACAGCTATCTCGAAAGCTCCGCCACGGCGATGTATACGTTTGCCATAGCACGCGGAGTGAATCGCGGTTGGCTGACGGCCGCCTACGCGCCGGTAGCCCAGACGGGTTGGCAGGCTCTCAAGCAACACATTCATGAGAACGGTCAGATCGACGGGATCTGCGTCGGAACCACGGCAGCCTTTGATGCGGTTTACTACTATAACCGTCCGACTTCGGTCGAGGCGCCGCAAGGTTATGGTCCGACCCTAATGGCGGGTGCCGAAATGATCACGTTGCTGCGCAATTTCGACGTGGATCGCAAGCTCAACACCTTTCATTACCACCGCAAGAAGTAACCCAGCTTCGTCGAGTGAGGACCGACAATGATGCGAACTGCCACGATTTTGCAGATTACTGCGGTCTTGTTTCTGGCGCCCCCAGTCGCGTTCGCCCAGGCCCGCTCGGCGACCGTTACTGTTAAGAACCCCATCGACCTTACACGCAACAGCGAAACCGTGGCGCTGAATGCCGACGCATTGCGCCACCTGCTCTCGGTCGACGACGTCCGCAACATTCATGTGAGTGATGACAGCGGGAAAAGTCTGCTCACCCAGGCGGTCGATAACGACGACGACGGCGTCTTTGACGACTACATCTTCCAAACTGATATAGGCCCGAACGCGACGCGCACTTTCACTCTGACAGTTGGGGAGAAGCAGGTCCCGAACCAGAATGATTTCAAAGCGTACGGGCGGTTCGTGCAGGAACGCCGTGATGATTTCGCCTGGGAGAACGACCGCATCGCTCACCGCATGTATGGCAAGGAGCTCGAGACCTGGCCACAGGAGCCGCTGGTCAGCAGCGGAGTCGATGTTTGGACCAAACGCACTTCGCGTCTGGTCATCAACGAGTGGTACATGATGGATGACTATCACCACGATCATGGCGACGGTGCCGACATGTACTCGGTCGGCAAGAGTCGCGGATGTGGCGGAAATGGAATTTACCTCGATGGCAAGCTCTATCCCTCATCCAACTTCGTTCACTCCCACACTTTCGCCAACGGCCCTATCCGTGTGATGTTCGAGCTGGAGTATCCGCAATGGAGTGCGGGCGGTGCGACTGTCTCGGAGGTCAAGCGCATCACTTTGGACGCAGGGCAGAACCTGGATCGATTCGAGAGCAGCTACAAGATCCAAGGAATCGCTGCCTCACTCTCGCATGCCGCAGGAATCAAGCACAGTCAGGGTGCATCGCAGCTAACGAATGCCAGCGCCGGGACGATGCGCACTTGGGAGCCGGTAAAAGCCGATGGGAGCCAACTCGGTTGCGCCATCGTCATGCAGCCGAGTTTGCTCGAGAAGTTTGCCGAAGACTCAGGTAATTATCTTGTCGTCACCAAGCTGCCCACAGACGGCAAAGTGGCCTACTATGCCGGATTCGGCTGGACGAAGAGCGGACAATTCGCCACCGTAGAAGACTGGGACCGCTATGTCGGCGAGTGGACGCGCCGGGCCCAGTCACCCCTGCAAGTTACGCTGTCCGCAAAATAGTCGAGGCAACCATGTCCAATGAATCCGCCCGTCGTGATTTCATAAAGCATCTTGCAGTTGCTGCCGCCGTCGGAGTTCCTGCGTCGGGCGCCGCGTTTGCAGCCACGCTACCAAACGATACCTCGCAAGACGAGCCTTTCTTCGATATCACTCGCTACGGCGCCGTCGGCGATGGAAAGACAATGGCTACCGCGGCGATTCAGAAAGCCATTGACTCGTGCGCACAGTCCGGCGGTGGCAAAGTCGTCATACCTGCCGGTCGTTTCCTGACCAATGCCTTATTCCTGAAGAGCAACGTCCATGTGGAAGTCGTCTCTGGCGGGACCCTCGCATTCACCACCGATATCGCCAGTGTGTCCGGCATACAGGGACGCTGGGAAGGCATCGACCGCACAGTCTATGCATCGCTATTCAACGGCCAGAGCCTGGAGAACGTATCGATTACTGGTCGCGGCACACTCGATGGCCAGGGCGATCCATGGTGGGAGGCTTATCGAACCGTACGCGAGATGCGTCGAAAAGCCGGAATGGGCGACGAACGCGAGCCGGAAAATCCGCCGGGTTCGCCTTTGAAGTGGGGTCGTCCGCGGATGATCAATTTGTATGACTGCAAGAACATCTTGGTTAGCGGTCTGCACATCCAGAACTCTCCGTCATGGAACATTCATCCCGTGCGTTGCGAGAACATGAACATCGACGGGGTCACGATTACCGCGCCCGCGGATTCGCCGAATACCGACGGTATCGATCCGGATTCCTGCAAGAACGTCCGCATCTCGAATTGCTACATCAGCGTTGGCGATGACTGCATCATCATCAAGTCCGGGTATCGGTACCGTGAAGACGGAATTCCGTGCGAAGACATCACCGTTACGAATTGCGTATTCGGCGCAGGGCACTGCGGCGTTGGCATCGGCAGTGAAACCTCCGGCGGCGTAAGAAATGTCGTCGTGAGCAACTGCGTCTGCGACGGAACCATCCGGGGCCTTCGCATCAAGACGGCTCGTACGCGAGGCAATGTGGTCGAGAACTTCCGCGCGTCGAATGTCGTGATGCGCAACGTTGACGAGGGCGTAACGGTCACCATGTTCTACACCGGTGGCGATCGCCACAAAGCCGAACCCGTGGATAAGTTCACCCCCACATTCCGGAACATTCACTTCAGCGATATCAGCGTCAGTGACTCCAAGCAGGCGATCTTGATCGAAGGGCTCGCCGAGATGCCGATCCGTGAAATTAGCATCGGCAATTTCAATGGTGACAACGCCGAGATCGGGTTGACCTGTGTCAACGCTTCCGGCGTCTCCCTGTCGAACATCCGCCTAAGCAGCCGCAAGGGACCGGTGTTTGACATAGATTCCGTGACGGATCTGGACCTGCTGCGAGTGACGACCACGCAACCGCGAAACGCTGGTCCGCTAATAAGACTGAGGAACGTTGCAGGTGCAGCAGTACAGCTTTGCTCAGCTCCGCAGAGTGTCGGTGCGTTCTTGGAATTGAAAGGACCTGACAACCGAAACATCGTCCTGACCGGAAACCGCTATCCCGCAAAGCAAGATGCGATCAACTTTGTCGACGGGGCAAGCAGGGCTGCAATTACGAAAGAAAACTAGCTGGCATTTCAGTTCTCTAGCATGAGGGAGATGTTTGAGCTTTCGCGATCATCAAGGGAACACGAGCGGCACTCATGTTCGATACCTGATCGTCCTGATGCTCTTCCTGGCGACCACGGCTGTCTATGCTGACCGGGCATCGCTTTCGATCGTGGGCGCTTCCCTGGCCAAGGACCTGCGGCTCGGCCCGGCTGCACTCGGTTATCTTCTTTCTGCATTCAGCTGGGCCTACGTATTGGGTCAAATCCCTGCCGGCTGGGTACTGGACCGCTTCGGTTCAAGGCAGATTTACGGCATCGTTCTGTTTCTATGGTCTGTAATTGCGCTGCTTCAGGGATGGGTTGGCCGTCTGGGCGCCGTCGGCGGAGTATTCGCCACTCTCTTTGCACTTCGCCTGCTGCTCGGTTTGGCGGAGTCCCCAGTCTTCCCCGCGAATGGTCGCATCGTTGCGGAGTGGTTCCCCGCGTGGGAGCGGGGAACTGCATCTGCCATCTTTAATTCTTCGCAATATTTCGCCCTTGTCCTGTTCTCGCCGATTATGGGCTGGATTACCCACAAATTCGGCTGGCCATACGTTTTCTGGTTCATGGGAACGGTGGGCGCCATTTTGTCAGTAGTTTGGTTCAAGACAGTGTACAGTCCGAAGGTTCATCCGTTAATTAGTTCCGCAGAGCTGCTCTACATCCAAAATGGCGGCGGCCTCGTAGAATTGGACGCGAATCGGCAGGATACCGCGCCGAAGTGGGCTTATTTGAAACAACTGCTCTCAAACCGGATGCTCTTGGGTGTGTACCTCGGCCAGTATTGCATCGCAACAGTCACCGCATTCTTCCTTACATGGTTCCCAATTTACCTGGTACAGGCGCGCGGCATGTCGATTCTGAAAGTCGGCTTCGTCGCCTCGATTCCAGCACTGTGTGGTTTTGGCGGCGGTATTCTTGGCGGACTCGTTTCTGATCGGTTGCTTCGTCTGGGTCACTCACTCACCTTTGCGCGCAAGCTCCCTATCGTGGCTGGGATGTTCATGGCGTTGAGCATGGTTGCCTGCAATTACATAGGTTCGGAGTGGCTGCTGGTTGCGATCATGGCGCTGGCGTTCTTAGGTAAGGGATTCGGCGCATTGGGCTGGGCGGTTGTCTCTGATACCTCCCCGAAAGAAATCTCCGGCTTGAGCGGCAGCCTTTTCAACATGTTCGGCAACGTGTCGGGAATCACTACGCCGATTGTGATCGGCTACATCCTGAAAGACTATCGTTCATTTAACGGAGCCCTATTCTATGTGGGCGCACACGCTCTGGGAGCGATCCTGAGCTATCTGCTGGTGGTTGGGAAAATTCAGCGGGTCGAACTCACTGGCGTGCGAATGGCGACGGCAGCGGTCTGAATATTGCAATGGGAGTTCAAAATGAAGTCTAGTTTCATCGGCAGTTCCCACGAACTCGGTGTCCCTCTACCGCTGACCGCTGCCGTGATGAAAATTATGCAGGCGCTGAAGGTTGACGGTTTAGGCGACGCCGATCACGGCTCACTCGTTAAGTTCTACGAGAAGCTTGCGCACGTGGAGGTCAAGAGATAAGTCCATGCAGCCTCTTTATGTTCAGTTGGACCCGCACGATAACGTAGCCATTATCGCGAATCCTGGGGGGCTCGCGGAGGGCACGATTTTCCCCAGCAGTCTCACATTGCTGGAAGCCATACCTCAGGCCCATAAGGTTGCGCTGCAAGATATAGCCGAGGGCGAACCCATCATTCGATACGGCCAGATCATCGGTCGCGCCAGCGCAGCAGTTCCAAGAGGGTCTTGGGTACGCGAAGAGCTAGTGACGCAGCCTCCACCTCCAGTTTTGACAGAGCTGCCTGTGTGCACGAAAATCCCCAAACCGTTGCCGGCTCTCGAAGGCGTGACGTTCGAGGGGTTTCGAAACGCAGACGGTTCCGTTGGCACGAAGAACATTCTGGGCATTACGACTACCGTTCAGTGTGTGGCCCCAACGGTCGAATTCGCCGTTCGTCGTATCAAACAGGAGATATTGCCGCGATATCCCGGGGTCGACGACGTGCTGGCCATTACCTATCCATACGGCTGCGGTGTCGCAATCAATGTACCGATGGCGGACATACCAATCCGCACTATTCGCAACATCAGCCTCAATCCGAATCTTGGCGGAGAACCGATGGCGGTTAGTCTCGGCTGTGAAAAGCTTCAGCCCACCCGCCTCTATCCGGCCGGGAGTCTGCCGATCCTCGACCAGGAAGATTGGCTCGTCCGGTTGCAGGATGAAGAGTATCGCGGCTTCGGAGATATCGTTGCGGCCATCATGCGCATGGCCGAGGCTCGATTACAGAAGCTCAATCAACGGAAGCGAGTTACCTGCCCTGCTTCTGAACTCAGCGTGGGGCTCCAGTGCGGTGGAAGTGACGCATTTTCGGGGGTGACAGCGAACCCCGCTGTGGGTTACGCGGCAGACCTGTTGGTTCGGGCAGGTGCGACCGTAATGTTCTCCGAAGTGACCGAAGTTCGCGATGCGGTTCACTTCCTTACCGCGCGTGCGGCCAACCAAGACGTGGCCCAGGCGCTGGTTCGCGAGATGGCTTGGTACGACGGATATTTGCAGGCCGGATCGGCCGACCGTAGTGCGAATCCTTCCCCCGGCAACAAACGAGGGGGACTGGCCAACATCGTTGAGAAGGCTCTTGGCTCGGTGGCTAAGTCAGGCTCTTCTGCGCTGGTTCACGTCTCGGCTCCCGGTGATCGGGTTAGAGCCAAAGGGCTCGTGTTTGCCGCGACACCCGCCAGCGACTTCATTTGCGGTACTCTCCAGACTGCCGCCGGGATGAACGTGCACATCTTTACTACCGGTGAAGGTACTCCCTACGGGCTTGCGATGGTTCCAGTGATCAAGGTGTCATCTCGGACGGCGCTGGCCGAGCGCTGGCCCGACCTTATTGATTTAGATGCTGGCCCGATTGCGACCGGCGAAGCAACGATTCAGGAAATAGGGCAGAAGATCTTCGATCTCGTCCTTGACGTCGCCAGCGGGCGCAAGAAGACGTGGTCCGACCACTGGGGCCTTCACAATGCGTTGGCTCTGTTTAATCCAGCTCCAGTTACCTAGCAAGCGTCCCCAGTCTCGATAATAGGCCGCTTGCCCGGCAGGCTCGCGATTCTGCAACACGCGGAGTCTCCCACACCGCCCGAGCTACCGTGTGCGCGCCTGTCTTCAACGAGGTAACGCGCAGTCGGCATCACGCTGCCACCGCGAGGCTCCGCTAGCGAAAATCGCGCCCCCGTTGAGGTCCAGCCTCACCGGGCGCCCCTTTTCACCGCCTCCGAACACCAGCGTCTTCGACCCGCTTCCGCCTGCATAAACAACTGTTGCACCAGAACCAAGTCTCACTATCGGAGCGCCCTGAACCGTTACGCTTTCGCTGAATGTAATCCGCAATTCATCGTCAATGCGCTCGATTCGAACTACGGTGGGCCGCTGCCTGCTCTCAGGGTTCCAGTCCGGAAGCGTCCACTCAGACGTGACTCGTTCCCCGCTTTTTGCACGCGAAGTGTTGAGGTTGTCCCGGAGCCATGGGTACATGGGCGCCTTGTTACCTCCAAAATAGACTCGCCCTTCCCCCCACTGCATTTCATATCCTTTCGCAGGGTTGCGGAAGATCTCGCCGTCCGCTCTCAACTTCGCCGAGATCGTATCGTTCACGAAATACCATGCGGCATCGCGAAAATACGAGCCCAGCCCGAACGGCTCGGGGCCATCGATGCTGGAATCGCGGATTACTAATTTATCGGTTTCTCGCGAGATCCCTTCGTTGAACAGACATATCTTCGTCCCGCTCATGCACCAGAATGACGAATTCGTGACATACGTTGTGCCTCTCGGAACAATGATGTGATACGTCCCCGAAATGTAACTGTCGTTGACGTAGTATTCGGCTCCCTCTCCCCGCGCCCAACGCCGCGCCGAAAGCACCAGCGTGTCCCCGCCACTCCCAACCACATTCACACCGGAAACAATTGCTCGGGTGGAGTCATTCACTATGGCCAGCGCAGCCGCCTTACCTCCGGCACTGCCATCGAACGAGTTCTTGATTGTGACGTCCTGAAATACCAGATCGCTCCCGTCCGCAAAGACAGTAGCGCAGTGCTCTTCCTTCGATTCGTTCGCCCCAACATCGCAGGCACTCGTATCCACTTCCGCAACAATCTCGGTCTTGTTTCGGTTCTCTCCGCGCAGCGTGATGAACGAATTCGCAATGTGAACCTGCTCCCGGTAAGTTGCATTTTTGATGTAAACAACAATGCGCTCCCGGTTCTCGGCGGGAATTGAATCCACGGCCGCTTGAACCGTGCGAAACTCGCCGCTCCCATCGGCTGCGACCACTCGCATTCCGGCCTTCCCACTGGCGGCCTTGGCAAACAGCACACCGGCGATGAAGATAGCCAAGACGTATACCGAGCGCATACACCTCACTTTAAGTTCTACCTGAAAGCGAACTCACCGACAGACTTGCGACTGCGGGCTAGGGGCTAACTGCGGGTGACCTGCCCGCCAGAAAGAAAAGAATAGCTCAGTGGAAACGTGACTTATCCGTTTGCTTGATCGGACCAGGATGGCAACTTCGGAATCAACTCCCATCCGATGGGCCATTCCGCCGACGCAAGCACGAGTATTGGATGAGTGATCATGGCGTTGCAGCGGCGTAGTGTAGTGGACACGCCTGAAAATCGATCTCTTCCACAACTTGGAAAAGGTCAACAATAATGTCGGAGATCGCATTTTAGAGTGCCAGAACGCTAGGTCCGCAGAAGTCGGCTAGGTTCTTTATTTTACTTGGATTTCTTGGCAGTCGACTCGATCACCACTTCCGGAGTGCGGGTGCAGATTCTCAAGCTTCGGTGGACCAACTTCTGCTGTTTGCCACCAAATACTAACAAGCTGCAAGAGAGGGGAGCCGTAAGTTATTGAATTGGTGGACCTGGTCGGGATCGAACCGACGACCTCTTCCATGCCATGGAAGTATCAAGGTAGTCGGCCATTGATTCTAAAGCAGTTAATGGCCGGACAAGCCGGAAAAACCGGCATAAACTGCGCAATTTGCTACCAAATTGCTACCAAACTGAACGGGTGGGATCGAAGGGCTGATTCGTGGGGGATCAGCCCTTTAACATTGGTGAGCGCCGCTGATGTCATGCCTGGATCTCCGTGCCCGATTGGGCGGTCTTTCTCTCAACAGGTGCCGTTAGGGAGTCGATGTTACAACACTCCGGTTAACAGCCGGGCGTATCATCGGCCGCCTATTGATTCTAAAGGGGCTTACAGCCGACCGAAGGCAGTGAAACCGCTATGCCCGAAGGGTTTAGCTGACGGCTTCTTGAACGTCGCGAGCGGGTTCAGTCCATCGCAAGACGATTCCGCATCAGCATTGCTCGCGCCGTCTGTAGTGCACCCCTTTAGAACTGGACACGGTCATAGGATATGATTCAGGGCCTCCGCCAGGAGGCGAGAGATGGGAAGACGATCGAAGGTTCAGAGATCAGCCGAAGAGAAGTTTGCCATTGTGATGGAAGGTCTGAAGTCGGGCAAAGCGTCCGAGACCTGCCGTAAAGCGCGAGATTGGTCCAGCGCTGTTCTACCGTTGGAAAGACGAGCTGGCGAAAGGTGCTTTGGCTGCGCTTGGGGGAGGACCGCAGCCGCACCCGCCGACGAAGAGCAGAGCAAACGCATCACGGGACTGGAGCGTGCCTTGGGGCGGTCGCATCTATAGATCGAAAACCCTAAAAAACGTGTTGGGCGAGTGAGCTGCTGTCTCAGGCTCACTCGCAGGCCCGGCAGTTCGTGGCCAGGGCGGTGAAGCGAAGTTGGTGGCCGATACCATCGGCATCAGCCGGTCACTTTGTACTACCAGCCAAAACCACGCGTCTCGCGGGCCGCCCGCAACTCACTTGACCGTCCTATCTCGTTTATCGGCGGCGGAAATCGTAGATTTGTCAGCCGCTACAGTCGGCGCAAAAAGCTGATTTCTTAGGTCCTGGACCAGTTGGTCGACGCCGTCCTGCGTAGCCTGTCCCATGGCCTGTACGACAGATCTCACCTGGCGCTGCTCGACAATAATGTTTTTTGTCGTATCGCCTGCCCATATGGCGGTGCCGGTCTTCGTATCCAGGAGTTGGGCAAATAGCCTCACCTCGACCCGCACGCCGTTTTCATAGTCGACCTCGTCCAAGTGCTCTAGTCGTCCTTGTAAGACATACGGCGCATGCTCCTGGCCGTCATAGGTCTGTACTGTTGAGAAAACGCCAGCTGCGCGAAGAGAATCGATCATTGCCGTCGTGACTACCTGTCCCGGGTCGGAGGCCCAACGGTGATACTCGTAGAATCCAATCTGCTCAGGAGTTTGCCGGTAAACGATGCGGCCTTGACGTAAATAAGCCGGTGTTTCGAAACGCTGAACAGCTACGGCTGGAAGCTTGTAGCCTTCGTTGGCGGCGGGGCCTTTGGATGGCGCCAAGGCCAGCATGTAATAGTCGGGATAGCGCACCTTGCCGGCACATCCTGCCAGGAGCAGCGCGGTCAGGGCGAAGAATGCGAATCTTGCACCGCTGGTTATCATGCGTACCTCATCATTGCTTCGGAACCTCCCGGTCCTTTGGCTGTTTGATTCGTATCAGGCTCCAGGGCCGCTCATTTACAGATTCGGTGAAGTCGTTCAGGTGGTCTGTAGTCATGCGGATGTTCTCGAGCGTGTACTGGATGTTCTGCTGGTTCGTATGAACTACCGCCTGTAAGTTCTCGGCCAGGCTGCGCACTTCAACCAGCGTCTTTTGTAGCTCGATGAGATCGGTCTGAGTCCGGTCCCGCAGCACGGTGATGGTCCCGTTTGCGTTGGTAACGGTCGAATTGACGTTATCGACAGTCGGGCCCATTTTGGCCGTTAGCGTCTCTACATTCGTGGCTATCCGGTCGATTTGCGGCGATGTTCTTGCGATCATTGCATCAGCGTTCGCCAGTATCTGAGCCACGTGCCAGCGATTCGCCTCGCCGGTGAGGTCATTGACGTTTGCCAGCACCTGGCGGGTATCGCCGGTGATGTTGTCGACATCCGTGTGCACAGCGGTAATCAATTTTTGGGCGGACTCGGCAATGGCGGCGACTTCCCGCTGCATGTCGTCCAGGCTGACCGTCTCCTGTGTCGGAATCATAGCGCCCGCTTGCAGCCGTGGGGAGTCATTGGTGCCGGTCGTGATGGACAATACCGGCGAACTCATCAGGCTGACCGAGCCCAGCTTGGCCATGGACTTGGCGTTGACCGGGGTTCCCTGCTTGACCTCAAGATCGACTTCGATGCGCGTCGGATCGTTTGCATCCGGCCGCACCGCGGTCACCTTGCCCACGCTGATTCCGCCGAACAGGACGTCGGTCCCAGGATCCAATCCGCCTGCGTACTTGAAGTACGCGTGATAGGGCGTTCGCGTGCGGCCGAACTGCGCGCTGCCAAGGAAGTAGACGGTAGCGCACAAGACTACCGCCGAGAGCACGACCAGAGCGCCGACTTTTGCTTCAGTATTTTTCAACTTGCGACTCCCGTCATACCCGACAATTCGCGCAAATGCTCCTGGACCGCGGGAACTTCGCCTAGTTTGTCGGGGATACCATCAAGAAATTGTCGAATGCGCGGATCAGCGCTAGCCCGAAAGGAGGCCTTGTCCTCGACGGCGATCAGCGAACCTTTGTACAACATCGCGATACGGTCCGCGATGCGCAATGCGCTCGGTATTTCATGCGTGACCACCAAAATAGTCATGTGGAACGCCTGCTTCAGGAAGAGAATCAGCTCGTCCAGCTCCGCGGAGACGATAGGATCCAGGCCAGCCGAAGGTTCGTCGAATACCAGGATGTCGGGGTCCATCACAATCGCTCGCGCCACTGCCGCCCGCTTTTTCATTCCGCCGGACAGCTCATGTGGCATAAGCTTGCCGGCTTCAGCTAATCCCACCGCTGCCAGCGAAAGGTAAACCATGATTTCAATGACCGGCTCAGCAACGTCAGTTAGCTCCCGGAGTGGCAGTGCGACGTTCTCCTCTGTTGACAGCGAATTAAATAATGCAGACTCCTGAAATGCGACCCCTATTTTTCGGCGTATCTGTTTCAACGTTTGAGGGGCACACTTATTGATATCCACATCGCGAATCAGGACGGTACCCGAGCCATGCCGCTCCAATCCGATAACGTGGCGCAGCAGAGTGGTTTTTCCCGAACCGCTGCCGCCCAGCAGCACCATGATTTCATTGCTTTGAATGTCGAGGTTTACGCGGTCGAGCACCTGATGCCCGTCGTAGTTGACGCTCAAGTTGCGGACGGAGATGACGGGACTCGCCATGGCTATTGCAACCTCGCCAGATAAAAGAAGGCGGTGAAAAACAGGTCTGCCAGAATTACGAGGAATGTCGAGCGGACAACCGCCGAGGTAGTCGAGCGACCCACTGCCTCGGGCCCACCCCGCACCCTGAAGCCCTCCATGCATCCGACATGGACGATGATGGTGGCGAACGCAAGGCTCTTAATAAGTCCACCTAGAACGTCGCGCAGCAAAATCGAGTCGAGCACGTATTTGACGTAAATGCCCAACGCCATTTTCGTGCTGAGGTACATGAACCCAGCACCGGCCAGAATGCCGAAGACGTTACACATGATGGTGAGGCAGGGAACCATGACGATGGCGGCCAGATACTTAGGAGCCAGAACAAACTCGATGGGATCAAGCGCCATGGTCCGCAAGGCGTCGATCTCGCTGGTCACCACCATCGTTCCGATCTCAGCGGAGAACGCCGATCCTGATCGCCCGCTCACGACTATGGCTGTCAACAGGGGTCCCAGTTCGCGGGTAAAGCCGACCGCTACCAGGTCGATGACGTAGCGCAGAGCCCCGAACCGTCGCAACTCCGCCGCGCCCTGCAGCGCCAGAATCATCCCGGTAGAAGCGGCCATGATGGCGATCATGGGAAGCGCCGCGACGCCGATGGCGGCCATCTGCCGTATTGCCGCCTGCCAGCGGCCCCGTTTGCCAAACATGGGAAGCACGCGCGGCAGTGCACGCACTCCCGCCCAGAACTGCTCGCTCAGGCCACCAACGTAGGCAAAGTTCTGGACGACGGCACCGCCAACCTGTTCGAACACATTCACGCGCTTTGCGCCTCCGCCGCTGTGTCGAGTATTTGATCGAGGCGAGTGATTGCGAACAGAAGCTGGACCTGACCTTGAATGCCGGCGATTCTCAGCCGCGTCCCCTGGTCCCGCGCGATGCGAGTCGCCTCAAGCAATGTGGCTAAACCGGATATGTCAATGGAAGTGACTCGCGACAAATCCACGTCCATCTGCTTCGGTTTAAGCGTCAAAGCCTTCCCGAGCCGGCTACGCATCGCGTTGGAGTTGTCGATGCTGATTCGGCCTTCGAACGAAATCTGCTGTGGAGCGATTGCCTCCATACATTCAACTCACAAGAACGGCCTTCTTGCCGAACTGGTATGGTCATTGCACGCCTGTGGCCAACGACGCAAAGAGATCATTCCTATATACGGACTGGTAAATGTCACTAGCTGCATGAGTTGCAAGCGGGCGTAATTGGCGGGACGCTCGTTGCCCCCCTGGGAGTGCCGGTATTTGGGCACTCGCGGTTTGGAATGCCCATACACAATGAACTCACCGTTTGCCGGGGTTACTTGTGTCCGCAGACCGGTGGGGATGATCTACGATCCGCGCATCATCATGGTCCAAGTGCGAATAACGGATGACACGTGTGGACCTTTACTGCTTCTCAGACCCGAGTCAAACATGATTCTTCGACGGTCGTTGCCAGAATTGCGGCAGTGCCCGCATGAGGACTCGGCATCTTTGTTGCTATTCCATTTCTCCCCCGTAGTTTCAATAGTTTGCGGCGTTCGCAGTCTGGCACATCATCTGCAATGAAACAGTGCAGGGCTGAGAAGCCCGGGCAGAAATGGAGACCAAGATGTTGCGAATGGAATTCTACGAACTTCCGGACTCCATGAAGATGCGAATGGAAGGCCGTTTCGTCCGAGATTTTGCTGAGCACGCGCGAACGCTGATCGGAGACTCAAAACTCCCCTCAAAGCTAATTGTGGATTTGTCGGAGGTGAATTTCGTCGACGCCGTCGGCGAAGAAGTGTTGTTGTGGTTCAAGAATATCGGGTTGACTTTTATCGCTGAATCAGCCTACTCCCGCGATGTTTGTGAACGCCTGCAACTGCCGATCGAGAGCGAACGGCCAAGTCCTCAACATCGACGTAACAGAACTCGCGGGCGTGCCCAACGATGCAGACCCGGCAGCGAACAAACCGAAGTTCCCATTCAAGGAGAAACGCACTTATGATGCCCCTGCACCCAAGCCATACAAACAGACGCCACCTTTCAGAACGTGATGCGGCGTCGCACGGTGAAACACAATCAGTTACTGAAATGGAAGAGTTGTACTGGTTCGCGATGGCGCTGACGGGCGATCCGGAATTCGCAACCAGGCTAGTAGTCGATACCGGCAAACTGACTTCGACAGGCCGCGGTGTATTCGGCAACTGACTCCGCAACCGGACACCAGACTGACCGGCGGTGACCCAAAGTCTAACTGAGAGACTCTGGTCGAGGAAGTTCATTGGGAAGCACGTCACATTAGGCTTGCATCCTCAAGAGTTTTGCTCTGCGTGCGAGTTGGCGTCATACGAATTTCGTAGAGATTCCGCAGCAGCGAATCCTGACTCCCCGGTTCATAAGCGTCAAGCAGAGACTCTTTTCCCGCATGGCCGACGTGAAGGAACCGCTCATGAGGAAATATTCCTTCACACCTCTATCACGAGATCCGGCCCAAGCCGCCACTTCGTGCGACGGCAGGACCGCAAAGGCCGAAGCAGAGAATCGGCGTGTGATCGTCCGGGTCCTGCAAAGCAAGGGTATCGCGGGCGTCTAATCGAAGCATTTTACTTGTCTAACTTAGTATGACAGAGACGGTTCGCCGTCCCTCTATTTGTTAGTCTCAAGATTAGACAAGCGCTGGGGGCCTGGGCTCTTCGCTTCACACGCGGTCTTTAGCTCAGCATTAGTAGCCCAAGAATCCGATTCTCGATTGTGACGGATCAGGAGCCTGTGAGCGGGATCGGTTGGGCGTCCGACGGTCGCAAGACCCCCTGGCGGGACTGGTCACACCGTTACTGTGATCAATAAGGAGGTGCGCTTGGGCTTTTGCGCATATGCACGACAGTGCCGCCCTCCTCGAACGATACTTGATCCATCAAAGCTCGCATCAAGTAAATGCCGCGACCGTGAGTGGACATTCGGTGCTCCGGAGCTGTCGGATCGGGCACAGAACCAATCTCGAAGCCGGCACCCTCATCCCGAATCGCCATCGAGACCTCTCCATCTGCACCGCAGCGCATTCTGAGAGAAACGTGTTTGCTAGGATCCTCCCTATTACCATGGATGATGGCATTCAAGAGTGCTTCCCGCAAAGCCACTTCGATATCTACTTCGGTGCCGTCCGTCCGTCGGAGGATATTAATCTTACGCATCAATTGATCAATGAACGGCGACACCTCGGCGACGTCACTGGTGATAAAGTAGGCAAATTCCACAACATCCTCACGAAGATCGGTGTCGAGCTGGAGAGCGATGCTGTATGTCTCAGGCGAATCAAATTCGCACATGGTCATGCTCCTCGCTCTGGAGTGAGTCATAGTAATCCAATCCCAGGTGGGTAATTATCTCCTCGCCCATCACGTGGCGTAGCGTGTTCTTGAGCTTTATTGACTGAATGAAAAGGTCGTGCTCCGGATGCAGCCCGGGCGCAGTCATCGGCGACTTGAAGTAGAAGCTCAGCCACTCCTGGATGCCGATGCCACGCAACGCCGGCGAACGCTTCGCCAAGTCGAGGAACAGCACCAGATCGAGCACCAGCGGCGCCGCCAGAATCGAGTCGCGGCACAGGAAATCGACCTTGATCTGCATCGGATAGCCGAGCCATCCGAAGATGTCGATGTTGTCCCAACCCTCCTTGTTGTCACCACGTGGCGGGTAATAATTAATGCGAACTTTGTGGCAAATGTGGCCATAAAGTTCGGGGTAAAGCTCGGGCTGAAGAATGTGCTCCAGCACCGACAGCTTCGACTCTTCTTTCGTCTTGAATGAACCCGGATCTTCCAGCACTTCCCCGTCGCGATTGCCCAGGATGTTGGTCGAGAACCAACCGTTCAGCCCCAGCATGCGCGCCTTGAAGCCCGGCGCAAGAATCGTTTTGATCAGCGTCTGGCCAGTCTTGTAATCCTTGCCGCAGATCGGCGCTTCGTTTCGGCGAGAGAGTTCTTGTATCACCGGAACGTCAACCGTCAGGTTCGGCGCGCCATTGGCGAACGGAACGCCCTCCTGCATGGCTGCGTAGGCGTAGATCATCGACGGTGCGATATTCTCATCGTTCGCCAGCAGACCCTTCTCGAACGACTCCACCGTCTGGTGAACCGCGCTCTGCTGGATGAAGGTCTCAGTCGATGCGCACCAGATCATTACCAGCCGGTCCGCGCCGCTCGACTGCTTGAAGTCGAGGATGTCCTGGCGAAGCTGCTCGGCCAGTTCCATCTTGTTCTTGCCCTTCTTAACGTTAGAACCGTCGAGCTTCTTGACGTAGTTGTGGTCAAACACCGCCTTGCGGGGCTTGATCGAAGACAAAAAAGGCTTGACCTGCTCGACCAGCGAGCGCTCCAGCACACCAGCCTTCCCGGCCGCGGCGTACATGTCGTCCTCAAAGATGTCCCAGCCGGTAAATACCAGATCATTGAGCCCGGCCAGCGGCACGAAATCCTTCACCTTCGGTGAACGGCCATCAGTGCGCTTACCCAAGCGAATGGTGCCCATTTGTGTCATTGAGCCGACCGGGCTTGCGATGCCCTTGCGCACAGCCTCTACGCCGGCGACGAACGTGGTCGCCACGGCTCCCATGCCCGGAATCATGATCCCGAGCTTTCAACCTCAAGCCGCATCTTGTTTCCCATTGTTCTTGAAGCATTCTCCGACATATGTACCCTCCCGTCCTTATTTTTTGATCGCTGGACCTCGTCCCAGACCTCATGGATTAGCCGAGGTTGTGGATCAGGTATCCGAGTTGCAGTGCGACATGTACTCTCAGTTCCAGCTTCGACCGATATCTTTTGATCGTCGTGAAGACCGAAGAACGTTGCTTCTACTACGTATGTCCCGGGTTCCAGATTGGAAAGCGGAACTTTCCGTCCTGATCAGTAACGGCTGACAAGATCAAGAACTCACCCTGGACATGACCTTCGCTCCTTGCACGTAGGCTGGTCGTCGCGGCTCCAGAACACGTCCCTTTCAACGTTGTCGGTTCAGACGTGCACTGAGCGTCGCTGGAGGGGATGATAAACAGCTTTTGACCAATAGCAGCACAATAGCCGTTACCCTAAGTTCGATCGCCTTGTTGGCCGCCGCAACCGTCGCTAGCCCTGAATTCAGCATTGCCTTCGCTCCACCGGTTTGAATTGCACGACTACACGAGTGCACGCGTTTCGCCAAAACTCATCCCGCGTAAGTACTTTTTTCTGTAATCAGATGGCCTCCTGGGGTGAATGCGAGATCTGACCGCATTTGGGCAGCGCCAGTGTTTGGGCGCGAGACCGTTCTAGCGGGGCTGTGCAAGGGTCAGGGAGCAAAGACCTTAGAAACGTCTTAGGGTTGGCACGCAAGTTGCTCTCTGTGAAGTGTCTATGAACGCGTCCGCATCCATCCGTGAGGGCATCACGAAGATGCACGGACAAGATAGAGAGCGTGTTCTGAGAGGCCACTATCGGCTCAATGCAGCCTTGATGGCGACTAAACAGGGATTAATCATGATGAACACGGCTTACACCGTCGAAAAGCCCGGCAGTAACTCGTCTGCAGAGGATTCCGTCAGTCCTGGCACGGTTAAGGACAGAATTGACTTGTTGCGGGAAAGCGTTCCCTGCCACTTTGAAGGGGGCGTATCGCTCCCGGTAGCGAAAGTCA
The DNA here is from genome assembly GCA_963814165.1 of uncultured Acidobacteriaceae bacterium. Classification (GTDB taxonomy): domain Bacteria; phylum Acidobacteriota; class Terriglobia; order Terriglobales; family Acidobacteriaceae; genus DASRAA01. The sequence continues at coordinate 659,126 of CAWFBW010000007.1, forward strand.
AAGACTTGGACGGACCCCGTGGGCGTGAGGCGGATTGCTATATCTTCGGGAATGCCCTTCGTGGTTGGGTTTATGCTTTGTTGCCTTCGCTGGCGCTCTGGGCCATCGTAATCGGCATGATTTATAGCTTAGTGAAACGATAGTTAGGCAAGATGAAGATGGCGAGGGCTATTCGCGTTACGAGTCTTCCAACTCGCGCATAGCTTGATATATATCATTTCCGCCGCTAGGAGAACGATACTTTGAAACTATTCGATCGTCTGTGGAGACAGCGCTCCAACGTGCACTCACAACGACTCAACTGCCGTTCGCTCAGAGATTGGACATAACGCCATTCGGCGTTACTACTGGTTCTGCGGCAGATGCGGAGAAAAGGTGTACATCCAGGATTGGAAAGGAAATGCCGACGGTGTTCCGGGAACACCCAGTCACCGAGCTATCACCAGGTTGACATAAAGCGATCGCGTCGTGATGGCCACAACAGGTTGAGCTCGATGGCGTAAGCTTCGGCGCACCTAACCTTGCCGGAACGGATTCCGATCAGCAGTCCGCGACTGGCACACCGAACCAGCAGTACTCAGTGCTCACGCGGGTCGCTGCAAAACGGGTAGCTGCTTCTTGCGCACAGTCGTAAGCCATGTGGTGATTCGGCGCTGGACTGCCAGAACCGATTCGCTGGACACATTGAGCTGAATCGAGCAGTCCCGAACTGAGGCGCTAAGTATGCCGCGCAAGACAAGAATCGCGCGGGCGAGTGGATCCAGCTCAGAGATAACCATTTCTGGATCCAGGCACAATATTGACTCCGTCATTGCTGGCAGGTCATGTCTCATTACTTGGGGGCGATGTCTGGGCCGCTTGCGATCTAAATTCTTGTACCGATCTTCGCATCCTCGAATCTCAGCTAGTCGCGCTTCGATTGCGCTCTTTACCGTTGCACATTTGGCCCATTCCAACAGCCAGCTCGCGAAAGGGCGTTTTACCTTGCTCAGCCAAGTCGTATGCCGCAATGACAGAATCTTCTGCCTGTACTTCGTCTCCGGTGATTAAGTACGCCAGACGAAAGAGGATGTTTTCCTCGTTACTACAATAAATCCCGCCGTGATCTGCGTGTGCCTGGGACCGAGTCGTACCACCAAACTCAGATGCATTGACGAACATATGAATGTTGCTTCCTTAAATATGAGTACGGCTGCGCTGTTGCTGCAGCCGGCTTGATCCAAAAGAAGGGCAGCAACTTGGGGGAGAGCGCTAGTCGCTGCCCTTCTGCGCTGGGTTGTTACCCCAGCAAATTGCGAAAACCTCATTCTTGTGTTCAGGCTCGAATTCATCAGGTTGATATCTACGAATCCTCTGCCCGCTGTCTCTGTAGCAATTGTGATTCTGCTATTAGCCAATCATCCAGTTCGTGCCCATCGCTCTGACCGCGGAGTTGGTAAAGCTCGCAGGCACGCTCTCGGATTCGGTCGGTGATGTTCTCTGCGTTCTTCGCATATCTGAGATCTGCCTCAGACACAGACGGCTTGTTTCCATTTTCCCTCCGATCGTTGATGGTTAAGCTCCGCAAAAGCGTACTTGCCGCCGGCGTCGCGTCGGATTGTCGCTCTAGCTGACGCCGTCGAACTCTGAATAAGCATTTCCGGGGCCAAACGAAGAGCTCGACTTAGTTATTGAATAGGTTGGACTTACAGCTGTGATTGCCCACAGTGCGGGCTTAAACCTCCGCCCGCATCGCGGCAGTGACCAAATTGGGGCGCGATCTCCGTTAAGAGGATCGGCAGTCCCTCTAGCCGCAGCAAGAGCTATCAGCACTAACGCGTTGAGGATCGGTCCACGGATCGCGCGGGACGGAGGTGTACCCCCTGTAGGAGCGTGAATACCCCACAAACTTTGTACGACTCTGCTCAATCCTGTATCTGTTCTGCTACTGCTTGCTGAACCGCTTGCCAGACAATCAAGCGAGTTCAGGAGCCATATTCACATCGGAGAGAGAGGCAAACTTACTGGGATCGCGGCGTCATGACAACAAGGATGACACTAACGGTCACCCCCACCCTTCAAGCGACACTTTCGCCACATTTCGCTGCCACGAGTCACCTCCTGACCAATGGTTCGGATTCAGTGTGCCGCGCGAAGGCGGAAAGATTCTGGCTTGTTCCTGTGTTCTCCCAGTTGCAACTTGGGTCTCATTTTCCCCCCGAGTCCTTACCCTGACTCTCCACACTTCCGATGCGCCAATTCTGCCGCGCTCTTCGCTCAAACGGCTTTTCAGCAGTACAGGTGCTTGTGATCGTGCTTGCGGGTGGCACTGCCAATGTTAGTGCCGGAATGCGGGCAGAGCTTCAATGGATCGGCATCGAGTTTCCCTTGCTGTGCAATTACTTAGCGCAGTTCGGCTTTGGTGATCCGAATGCACTATGCAGTTGCGTGAATACGAGAGAACAAATCGAGGGCAGACCGAACCTGATCTTGAACCTCGGGTTGTTCTCTCGTCCAAGCCAGCTATTTGCGGCGAGGTTCGAAACAACTTCAGTGGATTCGAACCGGGAGAAACGCGCGATGAAATCGCAACTCAAACCAGCGGACTCTGGTCATCAAGGCACAGAACGATACGTAATGTCCGGTCCAACCAGGCTGCTGATCCTACCTATCGTTTTGTGCCTGATCTTCACTTGGAGTGCAACCGCCCAGAGCACAGGTAGCGCCTGCGCAATCAAAGGGTCGGTTTTTGTGACGGACTCCGGGGGACCTTCTTATGTTCCGGGAGCCAAGGTGTCATTACAGGGGCCGGAGACGGACCTGCAGGCTGAAACCGATGCTGAGGGCCGCTACACGTTCTGTGAGGTCAAAGCCGGCACATATTCCGTCGAAGCCAGTTTCCCTGGTCTCCAGGCCGCCCAGGGGATCACGGTTGAGAGCGGCGCCGCCAGCAAGATGGATCTGGAATTGAAGCCGGTGGCGGTCACGACTTCGGTAACGGTATCCGACACCGCCAATGACGAAAGAGTCCCGACTATCACGGAAACGATCACGGAGAAGACGGTCGCTGATGCTCCCAACGCAAACGAGCGATTTGAAAGCTTGCTGCCGCTGGTTCCGGGAGTTGTGCGTGGTCCCGACGGCCACATCAACATGAAGGGCGCCCGCAACACCCAGAGCGGGGCTCTGGTGAACGGTGCGAACGTGACGGACCCCGCCACCGGCAGCCCGGCCATAAGCCTCCCGATCGACGTAGTGTCATCAGTCCAGGTTATTTCGAATCCTTACGACCCTCAATACGGAAAGCTCACGGGAGCAGTATCCAGTGTTGAAACAAAATCCAGCAACTATGAAAGCCGCCACTTCACGATTCAAAACGTGTTTCCGCGCGTGCGGGTCCGTGACGGCAGCGTCATGGGTATCGAATCATCTACGCCGCGGATGATGTTTACAGGTCCTCTAGTCAGAGACAAGGTCGCCATCACGCAGTCTCTTGAATACCGGTTCGTCCGGACACCTGTTAACAGCTTGCCTCCCGCGGAGAGAGATCAGACGCTTGAAGGCTTCAACTCGTACACGCAGTTGGACTTCAATATAAACACAAAACAGACCGCGACCGTCTCGGTTGCCGTTTTTCCGCAGAAACTGGAGTACATGGGGCTGAATACCTTCACTCCCCAGCCCTCGACCGTCGAATTCCACCAGCGCGGATATCAGATTTATGGGCAACACCGGCTTCTCACCGGTGCCGACAGTGCTCTGACATCCCAAATAAGCTACAAAACCTATGATGCCGACACGACACCCGAGGGTAGCGGTTCTTACCAACTGTGGATCGACACGACTAAGGGCGCATTCTTCAACCAGCAGAGCCGGCGTACCAATCGGTTCGATTGGCAGGAAAGTTACACGTTTGCGCCTCGACAATTCCTCGGCTCCCATCGGATCAAGACGGGGCTGATCTACTCACACTCGTCCTTCGATGGCCGCCAGACGTTTCTCCCCGCCGAATTGGTTGGTTCTTCGGGTTCGGTAATCGAAAGTATCAACTTTACACATCCAAGTTCGTTCAACATTAATCAGAACGAGGCGGCGTTGTACGTCTCTGACGAATGGACTCCGTTTCAGCGACTTGTTCTCAACTTCGGACTGCGAACCGACACTGACAGCGTGACCGGTGCGACGCACCCGTCGCCGCGAGCGGGAATGATTCTGTCGCTGACCAATGACGGGAAGACGCTGCTGAAGGCCGGAGCTGGCATCTTCTACGACCGCGTTCCCCTGATGCTTCCGGTCTTCGAATCCTTCCCCGATCGTACGGTCTCGGTTCTCGAACCGAGTGGCCAGGTAACCGGTTCGATCGCGTACGAGAACCGTATCATGGGCGAGTTGCAGAACCCGCGCAGCACCGCCTGGAACGTGGAATTGGACAGACGAGTTACGGAGAACTTCACTCTCCGGTTGGGCTACGAACAGCGCAACACTGCTCGGGACTTCGTGGTGTCACCCACCGGCGGATTGGAAGGGAATTACATAGACGTGTCCAACGGAGGCAGTGACTCCTATCGCGAGTTTCAAGTTACCGGGCGGTACACGCATACCCGCTTCACGCTCAACGGTTCGTATGTGCACTCCCGGGCCTATGGAAATCTGAATGATCCATCTCTGTTCTTTGGCAACTATCCGCAGGCGGTGATTCAGCCGGATGCCCGGGGGCGCTTATCGTTCGACGCGCCCAACCGGGTTCTGTTGTGGGGTGACATTTCAGCGCCATGGAAACTGACGGTAGTGCCGGTATTCGATATTCATACTGGCTTCCCCTACTCGGTACAGAACCAGTTCCGCGAGTACATAGGGCAACGCAATACAGAACGGTTCCCGACATTCATGTCCACCGACCTGCAAGTTACCCGGCCATTCACGGTTCATGTGGGCGAGAGACAACTCAAGCTGCGAGCCGGCGTGGCTGTGTTCAACCTCTTCAACCACGACAATCCCCGCGACGTTCAGACCATCGTCAACAGCTCAAACTTCGGGGGCTTCTACAACGTTGTCGGGAGAGAGTTCCGCGGGAAGTTCGTCTTCGAGTTTTGATCATGAAAAAACACATCATCATCGCCGCATTACTGATTTGTGCAACGGTGCCGCTGCTTGGCCAGGCGCCCGTCGCAACCTCACTCAGCGCCGACGAAGTAATGGCAAGGGTGATCGAACGGGACGGCCAACGCGAGAGCCTGGGCGGTGGCTACAGCGGAAGTCGGGAATACACCCTTTACAACCACCGCATGAACAAGCGTGCCGAGATGGTGGCGAGCGTTGTGTGCGATGCGAACGGAACAAAGCACTTTCAGGTCGTTTCCGAAGACGGATGGAAATCGGCCAACAAGCATGTTCTGCGTAAGATGCTGGACTCGGAAGCAAAATCCTCTGAGCCCGATACCCGCCCCAAAACACGAATGGTTCCGGCCAACTACGAGTTTCACCTAGTCGGATCCGAAAATCTTCAGGGTCGACCTGCCTATGTCGTAGACGCGGTTCCCAAGCGTAGTGACAAGTATCTGTTCCGCGGACGCGTCTGGGTCGATGCGGAGGACTTTGCGGTGGCGCGCGTTGAGGGTCAGCCGGCAAAGAGTCCATCCTTCTGGACACGTAGTGTTCACTTCGTGCAGCAGTACCGCAAGAGCGGTTCTTTCTGGTATCCGGTCGAGACCACCAGCTTCACCGAAGCGCTGATCTTTGACGGCACCGATGTCAGCATTCGCTACTTCGATTATTCCCCACTTTCAAATTCCGCGCGTGGGTCCGCGAGCCCGGCGCCGACCGAGGTTAAGTATGTCCAACACTAAGCTTGCTCTGATTCTCGCCGCCGGCAATGGCAGCCGCCTGGCAGCTCGATCGGGAGAACTTCCCAAACCGCTGGTGCAGCTCCACGGCAAACCACTGCTTGAGCACGTCATGCGCGGCGCCCGTGAGGCGGGGATCGAGAGGTTTGTCATCGTCCTCGGTTATCGCGGCCACATGATTCAACAGTGGTACGAAAGCCACCCCATGGAAGGCGTTCAGGTCACATGGGTGGAGAATCCGGACTACCACAAGAACAACGGCGTGTCCGTGCTGCGCGCCAAGCCCGTAATCCACGAGCCTTTTCTGTTGATGATGGCAGACCACATGTTTGATCCTGCCAATGCGCAGGCCCTCTTGCGTCACCCGATGGGAAAGGAACAGGTCTTTCTCGCCGTGGATCGCAACATTGATCGTGTGTTCGACATCGACGACGCAACCAAGGTCAGACTCAATGGAGACCGCATCGTCGACATCGGCAAGAATCTGGAGCGCTATGATGCTCTGGACACGGGTATGTTTCACTGTGACCCGGTGCTGTTCCGCTGGCTCGAAAGCGCAATGAAAAACGAAAACTGCTCGTTGTCGGACGGAGTTCGCCTGATGGCACAGAACGGAACCTTCAAGGCATTCGACATTGGAGAAGGGTACTGGCAGGACGTGGATACCCCTGAAGCGCTGGAATACGCGCTGCAGTCCTTACCGTTACAGCCTGAGCTGATTCACAATACGACAGGGACAGGGTTCGTTTATGCCTAACTTTGCGCCGCGAGAGAAAGGTATTCTGCGCATCCTGGCCTTGCTGCTCGGCGTTGCTCTTCTGGCATACCTCGTTGTCCATGTCGGAACGAACAAGCTTGTGGAGAACGCAAGAGCCATTGGTTGGGGCATTCTACTTGTTCTCGGCCTGGCTGGGATCTCGCATGTCATAAAGACATGGGCGTGGCGGCTCACAGCGCCCGGCGAATTGACTAAGGTTTCCTTCGCACGCACTCTGGGCCTGCGACTGGCATCCGAGTCACTGGGACAGTTTGGTGTGGCTGGACAGGTACTCGGCGACGGAACCAGGGCGTCTCTCCTCGGCTCGGAAGTGCAGACCTCCAGCGCAATTTCATCCGTTGTGCTGGACCGCGGCCTGTTCATGCTCAGCGGCCTGATCGTCATGATTGTTGGACTCCTCACACTCATGTTTGTGCCCACGGCTCCGCGGGGATTGCGAATCTGTGCCTGTGTGACCGCAATTGTGCTTCTTGCCCTGTTGTTCCTGGCCGTGCGGGCCTTCCAGCGGGGCTGGCCTGTACTGTCGGGTACGGCACGGGTTGTCGGGCGCGTGCCCTGGCTGAAGGGGTGGTTGCAGAGCAAGGAGTCCGTAATTCTATCGGCAGAGCAGCAGATGCTAAAGTTCCACACCCGCGCTCCGGGTGCTTTCTGGATGAGCGTTGCTCTGAATTTCGTCGCCCACGGGCTGGCTATCGCAGAGATCTATTTGATCCTCCTGCTGATGGGAAGCAAAGAGACGGTCGTGGGAGCACTGATGCTTGAGTCTCTCACCAAACTTATCAACGCAATTGGGGGGCTGATTCCTGGCACGGTAGGCGCCTATGAGGGCGGAAATGTGGCCATCGTGAAACTCGTGGGCCTCGGCGCCAGCGAAGGCCTGACACTCGGGTTGTGCCGCCGCTTCAGAGGCATCTTTTGGGCCATCGTCGGCGGGATTTGCCTGCTGTATTTCTCGCGCTCCAAACGGACAATTCAGAAGCGCCAGAGTCTCGGAAATGAAAGGGAGTCCCAAATGCTGGCAGAAAATGTGGAAGAGAGTAATGAGCTCTCGTCGTCGCCGTTGAAGGCGGCAATCGTCCTGGCAAATCACCAAGCGTCGGACGCCGATCTATCGAATTCAATGCTTGCAGAAGTCGGCGCCCTCCCCCTTGTGCTGCGTGCGATCATCAGCGCACGCAGCGCAGGCGCCGATCGCGTAGTGGTCGTGGTTGACCCGGTGAACGGTCCTGCGATTCGCCGCAAACTGGCTAGCACGAGGCG
>CAWFBW010000008.1:0-597683 GCA_963814165.1 uncultured Acidobacteriaceae bacterium
TCCGCATCCGTCTGCGGAGAACTCGAATCCCGATGACGCGCTTTACGAGGTGTCAGTGAAAGTAAACCGGACGCTCTATGTTGTCGTGACCAAGTCTCCACCGCCATCGGGAATGATCCAGTATGCAGTTGGCCGTGAAGTCTTGGTTCGGGTAGGCGATGACACAATCACCTGGAATGACATTCTGGGCCAGTCTCATGACGTGCCCATCATAAGCAGAAGCCCGTTTACCGGTACCTTCAAATCTCACGACTAATTAATCGATGATTCTGCTGCAGACGAAGCAGAGCATATTCGCGGAAATGGAAATTCAATGAGGTTTATTCAACGCCTGTCATTATTACCTGTGTTCATCATATTTATGACTTCTCTCTATGCACAGGATGTTCACTACAACTACGACCACAGCGCGAACTTTGGAGCCTATAAAACTTACCAATGGGTCGACCTCCCAGGCCCCGGCGGCGCGGTGCCGGACCAGTTGATCGATCAGTCCATTAAGCGTGCAGTGGACGAACAACTCGGGCAAAAAGGCCTGACCAGGGTCGAAAAGGATGCGGATCTCCAGGTCGGCTATCACGCCATGGTCAGAGAGGAAAAGGGCATCAACTTGTCGGCATTTGGTGACGGCGGCGGCCCTTGGGGATGGGGCGGCGGTTGGGGCGGATTCAATAGCGGTACAGTCACCGGTCAAACATCCACTATTCCTGTCGGAACGCTCCTCGTGGACCTCTATGATCCTGCAAGAAAGCAGTTGGTCTGGCGCGGAGACGGCACCAAAACCATCGACCTCAAGAGAGACCCTGATAAGAACTACAGAATTCTTCAAAAATCCATGGCCAAGCTTTTCAAGAACTATCCGCCGCAGGCCGGCAAGTTAAGAGGAGACTTAAAGTGAAATCACAGTGGATCATCGGATTCCTACTAACGTGTGCGCTGGCGGTTTCCGCCAATGCTCAAGAGAATGGCGGCGTACAAAGTGCGGCCGGGCCAATCGCAAACGTCGCGCAGCAAAACTCAGGCGGCGGCACAACCGGCTCGGCTACGCAACTACAAGCACCTGCAGGAGGGCAGGAAGCAAGGATCTACCAAGACCGGTTAGAGGAGGTCGTTGGAGCCATGTCGGCGGAGTTAGCCGAAATTGCGCAGGCCGCTCGGGAAGGCAAGATCTGCCGCGATCAAGCCGAATACCTCAGCCTGGAACGCTATTACGTTGCACTGACACGCTTCCAGCTCCTACGTACCCTGTACCAGGCGCCGCAGGACAGCAATCGACCACAAAGTTACGCGCAGGCGAATACTTCACCCCAGATTTCCGGGAGCGCCTTCGCTATTCCTTCGATGGTCTGCTCGCCTGACATTCCCGACCAGCTCGTTGACTATCTCCATCTGACGCCGCTGGAAATCCAGGCGCTCGAGGCACAGGTTACCGAACAGTGCAAGCAGATACAACCACTTGTAGACCGGCTTGAAAAGAGCCGTCGCAAGGTGCTTGAGATGAAACTGAATGGGAAAGTTGACGACCGGGAAGTTCAGGCTCTCGCCGCAGAATAGTCGCAGATTATCAAGCAGCTCATTGTGGCGAATTCACAGCTTGAGACCAAGCTCTATAAGGCGCTGACCAGCGAACAACAACAAAGGGTGGATGGGTTATTGCGCCAGACTCTGAGCTCTGGAGGAACACCACCGGTTCCTCAATAGCGAGCGGGCCCATACCATTCAGAAACTCTTGTCCGAGGCCGCCTTGCTGTTGAAAGGATCGCAACCCAAGGCGGCGTCAATAACGCCGCTACCTCTTAACCTCCTGTCCTTTTCGGTCGTTGCGTCACTTTCTTTGCCAGTTACGCTTCAAAGCTCGCTTGCCTATCCGCAGACTGATTACTGGAGTTTCGTCAGCCGCCTGCATTTGGTCAGGGCAGATTCAGTCTGCATTGGTAAAGGCGTTTTGATTTCAGCAACTTGCGGCAAACACTGATTGGCACGCGGGCTGCATTACCTATTACGTCCGTCGCCCCGACTCTTCCAAGCTCTGACGATCGAGAAATTGACGGCGCGAAGGTGATGCATGTATTGGCTGCACCTGACAAGGAAGCAACAGAAACGAATCGCACAGGTACTCAGCACGACCGAGATCGAGGATCCTTTTGCTAACCCGAGCGAGAGTCTGCGCTGGACTGCTCTGATGATTACGGGAACTGCGGAAATGGCGGAGCGATCGGTTATCGACGCAACATGTCTTGCCGGGACCACTAGCCGCGATTTTCGTGACTGGCTGGTGCTTTGGGCGCATTTGGCTACTGCCCGCACTGCACTGAACGCCGTCCGTTCATCGATCCAGGAAACTGCTAAACGATACGCTGACTGGACTTGCTCGCACAATGGCCGCGAGCCTCTTTCATGGGGCGAGATTCGAAGGCTCCAGGAGCTGGATGCAGGTGAAGTCGTGCAGCAGCTCGACATTTTGGCTCGGGCTGTTCTGGTTCTTCACGGCTGCCACGCCGCTTCTTTTGAGGACTGCGTGTTGTTGCTGAATGTGCCGCTTCAATCTGCCGTGGGCGCCTATTGTAGAGCGCTTGAGTGGTACAAGACGTTAACAGAGCCGGCTGACAGAGATCCAGCCGACGCAACTTCCGCGACCTACATGTTTCGGTCGCGACCTAAATGGACATTTGGGGTGTAGAGGAGGTCGATGTGAAACGACATTGGATGTTGGCATTCTCGATCGCTGGGGCGCTCGTGATTTCGACGGTCGCGCAAGACGTGAAAACACAATCTACGAACACTGTGACCCAGCAGCAAGGAAGCAGCGACTACGGCGAACACACAATTGTGGTCAATGTGTGGTCAAAATCCGAGCCGCGAGAACCGGAATCCGGCAAAATGTCACCAGCATTTGCGGCAGCCGGCCTGAACGCCGCGTTCAAGTTGGAGCTGACTGAGCGAAAGATGGAAAACTCCATCAGGAGGGGTTTTCCACTTGGCGAGTTCTGGATTCAAAACGACCTTGCCGAGATTGACGATGCGCTAAAACTGGCAGCTCTTTCCGCCGCGAACGGTGCCGATCAACAGGCATTGCAGGAACTCGAAAAGCAAAGCACTCGGCTGCGGACCTGGAGCGATTGGCTTATTGACCAGAACCGACGCCTCGCGCTGACCGAGTATTACATCTCCTCCTCGACACTGGACAACGACGAGCGGTTTCAGAATAGCGTCGCTTGCACAAAGTTTCTGGTCTCTATGCTGTCGACCCGAACATTGGCACAGGCGAACTCCTGTCTCTGAGGCGCGGAGGAATGGATTCATAACAATCAGAAAGGCGAGCAATCTTGTATGAGCATCATGAACATGAAAAAAAATTTTGCGTTGTGGCTGCTTGAGGCCAGTCTGGTGGCCGGCATTGCGATAGCGGGATGCGCGCAGAACACGATGACAACCCCGAATGGCAACAGTGGTCCCGCGACGGCCGGCCAGCGAGCCCAAGAAGTGACCTGGCTGGCCGGCTGTCTGGAGCAAGGTCCCGGTGCAGATCAGTACGCATTGCATGGTCCGAGGTTGCAATGGTGGGAGGTTAGGAGTGACAGTGTCAACCTCAGGGCTTTTGTCGATACGGAGGTCAGGGTGGCTGTCGTGAAGTCAACCGAGAACGATGGCACACTTACCGTGACCGACTTGATCCTAGCGAGTCCGAGTTGCGCGTCGCGGTAGCACTTGGCAGGGTTCGGTACGCAACGCCACCAATGCTGCATTCCTTCGCAGCAATATCCAAGGCCGCAAAGGTTACCTGGCAGTCGCCTGGATGGGTTGATCGACCGACCGAACCCTGCCTCGCTAAAGTACGTTCGGCCCAAAAACCTGCCCAAATGTGGGCAGAAATCCACCACCGCCGATATTCGGTCGACAGTTTTGACCGGCCGCCCATCCTCAGTTCGTCAATCCCCGATTTCTCAGCTACTTACATTGATCATGCCTTGGCATCCGCCTTGCTCTTTAGATCGAGTAGTTCGCAAGTTGAAGATTCTGTCGCTCAAATCCATCGCTTGCGCGAAGAAGAATAGGTAACCAAACATGACCTCAGCAAGACAGACAAGCCCTTGTAGTCGTTACAGCTTCGCTACATACCGAACACTTATTGTCATGCTCGTTTATTCGGGCTGTCTCGTCGCGCCCTCGCTCGCCCATGGGGCTGAGTTAAGGCAAGACACTTTAGTCTCTTGGAACGCGCACCTCGATGCCGCTCGTCCACAGATGGGCCCCCAAACACCCTTTCTCTGGATCGACCAGCAGCCCGACCGCGTTCAGCGTGTCCGTGATGGTGAGATTCTGGTCTCGTCCGTCGGGAAGGAAAACCCAAAACCGGTGCCCTCCGGCTTGATCCACGATTGGCTGGGCGCGGCCTTTTTCCCGAACGCCAGTATCAAAGACATTTTGTCCGCCGCGCGTGATTACAGCAACTACAAGGAGTATTACAAGCCGACAGTTGTTGATTCCAAGTTGCTCAGCAGCGATGGATCCTGTGAACAGTATTCCATGCGCGTACTGAACAAAGAGGCCGTAGCCGAGACGGCGCTGGATATGGATTACGAAACCTGCTATTTCAAAATCGACGACCGGCGATGGTACAGCACCACGCACACCACGCGGGTGCAAGAGATCCGGCACTACGGCCGCGCGGACGAGCAGGAACTTCCGCCGGATCATGGCAGCGGCTTCATCTGGCGCCTGTATAGCGTCGCCAGGTTTGAGCAAAGGGACGGCGGAACCTACGTGGAAGTCGAGGCGATTGCCTTGAGTCGCGACATTCCCACTGCGCTACGCTGGGTGGTCAATCCTATCGTGCGCCGCGTCTCAAGGAACTCCATGCTCGTCTCCCTGCAACAGATGAAGGAGGCGGTCCGTTTGACCGAAGATGCGGAGCGAACTGCCAATTTACCCACGACTGCCCACAATGGCTCGCGAGGCACTTTCGCTTCAGAAGTAGGCATAGACAAGAGTTTTACACCGGCCGGCAAGCCGTGATAAGCGACCCTACTCTGAAGCATTGCATCAGCTCACACACGCTATAACTCATGGCTGCTCCCGTACAAGTTCATCCCTCAGGTAGCGTCCAACGGCGATCTCCAGATTAAAATGCATTCCTTCACGTCGCAGGAGCTGTCCCAGCGGTGATCGTTGTACGACCGCCAAAACTCCGGGATTCATACCAATCAGCCACAGTTGAACGCCATCCTGACTTTGCCGCCTCGCAACTTGTGCGAAAATCTTTAGCGCGGTGTACTCCAAGTCGAGGACTCCGCTAGCGTCCACCGCGACGACTCTCGGTTGCGTTTTCCTGACCAGCGGCTCAATTTTGTGCGCGATCTGTGCCGCATTGGCAAAGAAAATTGGACCTTCCGGCCTCAGCAGCAGCAGGCCAGGAAAGTTCTCATCCTCGGGATGTTCCGGCGATTCCGGCCGAAATACGTTGGTTCCGGGCTTTCGCCGCAGGACATACACTGGAGCGTCGGCTACGTGGTACGCCAGTGTGACCAGGGAAATGATTATGGCTACGATGATTCCTTTCAGGGTGCCGACGAGCACGACCCCTGCGAACGCCACGATCGCCCATGAAAATTCGATCCTGCGAATGCTAAGAATCTCACGGAACTCGATCGGCTTGATAAGTCCGAAGCAATACACAATCACCAGCGCCGCCAATGCGGCTTGCGGCATCATCGAAACGACTGGAGCGAGGAAGAGGGTTGTTACCAGCGCCATCGCCGCGGTTACTATCTCGGCTAATTGCGTGCGACCTCCCGCGCGGACATTGACCGCCGTCTGCGTTGTGCCGCCGCCGCTGGGCATTGCACCGAAGAGCGCGCCTCCGACATTGGCGAGTCCAGTTGCAAGCAGCTCTCTGTCTGCTCGCGGCGCTGGCTCGTCGTTTCGCGCGAAGGCTCGTCCGGCCGCAACCGTCTCCGTGAAACTCATCAAGGCGATCCCTAATGCGCCGGGCCACAGCACGGTTATGAACGAAAGGTCTGGCTTCACCAGCGAGGGCACTCCTGGCGGTATGTGGCCCACCAGTTCGACACCCCGATGTTGCAAATTCAAGAAGTACACGCCCGCTATCGCAGCAGCTACCGCCAGCAACGGCGCTGGCAGTTTCGGCAGGAAACGCTCCATGCTCAGCAGAATCACGATTACCGTGAGCCCGACGGCCAGCGTTGCTAACGACGTTTTTGGAAGGCTGTGAACTATCGAGAGGACGTTCTGAACGAATGTGCCTCTTGTGAAGTGGATGCCAAGGATCTTCGGGATCTGGTCCACCACAATGACCAGCCCGATGCCGGCTCTGAAACCGACGAGCACCGGCTCGGAGATAAAGTTCGCCACGATTCCCAGGCGCAGCAGGCACGCCAGCAAAAGTGCGGCTCCCACCAGCAGCGTCAGCGTCGCTGAGGCTCTCAGCAGGGCTGCGGGGTCGCCGTTGGGCACGACCTGCCCCAACTGAGCGGCGGTCAGGATCGCCAACGTTGTGGTCGTGCTGACGCTGAGCACGCGCGAGGTCCCAAGCACCGCGTATATCACCATCGGCACCAGGGCGGTATAGAGGCCTACCTGCACCGGCAGCCCGGCCATCATGGCATACGCCATCGCCTTGGGAATGATTACCGCGCCGGTGGTCAGCCCCGCGACGATGTCGGGCCGCAGCCAATCCGCACGGTATGAGACCAGCCACTCTGGTAAAGCACGAGACCATGGACGCGTCGACATGCTGGCAGGCCTACCAGAGCTGCGGGACGGTTCGATGCTTCTGCTTCGGCTCTACGTACCCTTTCGGCTTTTGCCTTGGCGGAAGCTTGGGAGGCGTGTAAGGAATCTCCTCCCACGGGATGCTGCTGAGTATGTGCGCAATGCAGTTCAGGTGGGCACGCTTTTTGTCGTCTGACGGAACGATGTACCAGGGCGACGCTGCTGTATCCGTGGCTGCAAGCATCGCATCCCGGGCGCGTGAGTAGTCGTACCAACGGCGGTGCGATTCCAAGTCCATAGGACTAAGCTTCCAGCGCTTGGAAGGATCTTCAATTCGCGCGAGGAAGCGCTTGTGCTGTTCCTTTTCCGATACTTCGAGCCAATACTTCAGAAGGATGATGCCCTGGCTGACCAGAAAGCCCTCGAAGATGGGACAGTCCCTGAGAAATTCCCTGTGCTCTTCATCGGTACAAAAGCCCATCACGTACTCAACACCGGCGCGGTTATACCAGCTCCGGTCGAAGATGACGACTTCACCTCCGGCGGGCAGTTGTTCAATGTAGCGCTGGGCATGGAGTTGCGTCTTCTGCCTCTCGGTTGGCGCGGGGAGGGCGACCACGCGAAAGATGCGCGGGCTGACACGCTCCATGATGCGCTTGATCATCCCGCCTTTGCCGGCAGCGTCTCGTCCTTCGAAAATGATCACAATGCGGGCGTTGGTCGCCTTGACCCAGTCCTGGAGCTTGACCAGCTCAACTTGTAGCTTGAAAATCTCGGCCTCGTACTCATTTTTGCCGATCTTCGGTTGGCCGTTGACGCCGGACTGTTGAGTGTTGCTGTCCAGCCTTGATTTTTGTTTCTTTTTGTTTTTGGATTTCTTGCCCATCGTTGTTTTCTGGCTCCCTGGATCGGCCCGTCTGTTTAGAGGCCGGCCTGTATTCCTGCGGGTTGAAGTGCGACCGTTTTATCGGCGTTTGCATGGGACCGCCAACAGGTTCAGTCATAGACACTCGTCCCGGGCCTGACACTTCGCCGCTTCGCCGAGTACGCCTCAGGTAGCGTCCAACGGCAATCTCCAGATTAAAATGCATTCCTTCACGTCGCAGGATCTGTCCCAGCGGTGATCGTTGTACGACCGCCAAAACTCCGGGATTCATACCAATCAGCCACAGTTGAATGCCATCCTGACTTTGCCTCTTCGCAACTTGTGCGAACATTTTGAGCGCGGTGTACTCCATGTCGAGGACTCCGCTAGCGTCCACCGCGACGACCTTCGGTTGCGTTTCCCTGACCAGCGGCTCAATCTTGTGTGCGATCTGTGCCGCATTGGCAAAGAAAATTGGACCTTCCGGCCTCAGCAGCAGAAGGCCAGGAAAACTCTCATCCTCGGGATGTTCCGGCGATTGCGGCCGGAATACGTTGGTTCCGGGCTTGCGCCGCAGGACATACACTGGAGCGATCGGCTACGTGGTACGCCAGTGTGACCAGGGAAACGATGATGGCTACGATGATTCCCTTCAGGGTGCCGACGAGCACGACCCCTGCGAACGCCACGATCGCCCATGAAAATTCGGTCCTGCGAATGCTAAGAATCTCACGGAACTCGATCGGCTTAATAAGTCCGAAGGAATACACAATCACCAGCGCCGCCAATGCAGATTGCGGCATCATCGCAACGAGTGGAGCGAGGAAGAGGGTTGTTACCAGTGCCATCGCCGCGGTTACCATCTCGGCTAATTGCGTGCGAGCTCCCGCGCGGACATTGACCGCCGTCTGCGTTGTGCCGCCGCCGCCGGGCATTGCACCGAAGAGCGCGCCTCCGACATTGGCGAGTCCAGTTGCAAGCAGCTCTCTGTCTGCTCGCGGCGCCGGCTCGTCATTTCGCGCGAAGGCTCGGCCGGCCGCAACCGTCTCCGTGAAACTCATCAAGGCAATCCCTAATGCGCCGGGCCAAAGCACGGTTATGAACGAAAGGTCTGGCTTCACCAGCGAGGGCAGTCCTGGCGGTATGTGGCCCACCAGTTCGACACCCCGATGTTGCAAATTCAAGAAGTACACGCCCGCTATCGCAGCAGCTACCGCCAGCAACGGCGCTGGCAGTTTCGGCAGGAAACGCTCCATGCTCAGCAGAATCACGATTACCGTGAGCCCGACGGCCAGCGTTGCTAACGACGTTTTTGGAAGGCTGTGAATTATCGAGAGGACATTCTGAACGAATGTGCCTCTTGTGAAGTGGATGCCAAGGATCTTCGGGATCTGGTCCACCACAATGACCAGCCCGATGCCGGCTCTGAAACCGACGAGCACCGGCTCGGAGATAAAGTTCGCCACGATTCCCAGGCGCAGCAGGTACGCCAGCAAGAGTGCGGCTCCCACCAGCAGCGTCAACGTCGCTGAGGCTCCCAGCAGGGCTGCGGGGTCGCCGTTGGGCACGACCTGCCCCAACTGAGCGGCGGTCAGGATCGCCAACGTTGTGGTCGTGCTGACGCTGAGCACGCGCGAGGTCCCAAGCACCGCGTAGATCACCATCGGCACCAGGGCGGTATAGAGGCCTACCTGCACCGGCAGCCCGGCCATCATGGCATACGCCATCGCCATGGGAATGATTACCGCGCCGGTGGTCAGCCCCGCGACGATGTCGGGCCGCAGCCAATCCGCACGGCATGAGACCAGCCATTCTGGTAAAGCACGAGACCATGGACGCGTCGACATGCTGGCAGGCCTACCAGATGCTGCGGGACGGTTCGATGCTTCTGCTTCGGCTCTACGTACCCTTTCGGCTTTTGCCTTGGCGGAAGCTTGGGAGGCGTGTAAGGAATCTCCTCGTACGGGATGCTGCTGAGTATGTGCGCCATGCAGTTCAGGTGGGCACGCTTTTTGTCGTCTGACGGAACGACGTACCAGGGCGACGCTACTGTATCCGTGGCCGCAAGCATCGCATCCCGGGCGCGTGAGTAGTCGTGCCAACGGCGGTGCGATTCCAAGTCCATAGGACTAAGCTTCCAGCGCTTGGAAGGATCTTCAATTCGCGCGAGGAAGCGCTTGTGCTGTTCCTTTTCCGATACTTCGAGCCAGTACTTCAGAAGGATGATGCCCTGGCTGACCAGAAAGCCCTCGAAGATGGGGCAGTCCCTGAGAAATTCCCTGTGCTCTTCATCGGTACAAAAGCCCATCACGTACTCAACACCGGCGCGGTTATACCAGCTCCGGTCGAAGATGACGACTTCACCTCCGGCGGGCAGTTGTTCAATGTAGCGCTGGGCAGGGAGTTGCGTCTTCTGCCTCTCGGTTGGCGCGGGGAGGGCGACCACGCGAAAGATGCGCGGGCTGACGCGCTCCGTGATGCGCTTGATCATCCCGCCTTTGCCGGCAGCGTCTCGTCCTTCGAAAACGATCACAATTCGGGCATTGGTCGCCTTGACCCAGTCCTGGAGCTTGACCAGCTCAACTTGTAGCTTGAAGATCTCGGCCTCGTACTCATTTTTGCCGATCTTCGGTTGGCCATTGACGCCGAACTGTTGAGTGTTACTGTCCAGCCTTGATTGTTGTTTTATGTTGTTTTTGGATTTCTTGCCCATCGTTGTTTTCTGGCTCCCTGGATCGGCCCGTCTGTTTAGAGGCCGACCTGTATTCCTGCGGGTTGAAGTGCGACCGTTTTATCGGCGTTTGCATGGGACCGCCAACCGGTTCAGTCATAGACACTCGTCCCGGGCCTGAGCCTTCGCCGCTTCGCCGAGTACGAGGTCACAATTGCCTAGGTGGCATCTCACCCTGTCCTTGTAAAAACGCCGGATCTATCCTCCGTACGCGACCTTTGCCCCCTTTCTGATTCCTGGGGGAATTCTGCTGGAATTGGGAGGATCGCACTTCTCGGTAGTCCGTCCAGCATGAATCTGTTTTGATTCACCTCTATCACGCAGCAATTGATGTACCAAATGGCAGAACAATAAGGCGAAGTCTTCAACGATGTTGGAGTTTCATGTGTTTGCATAGCATCGGCTTCTCATATCTTCGCGAATCGCATGCCCCAGCGAGACCGTCGCCGGGCAGATGCCATTCGGCGTCGGCACCAGCGGAGTCCCGTCGCCGACCAGCTGATGCTCGTTTACGGTCATGCTGCCCAGATGAGGGCATGGGAAGCGTGGCGAGATGCCGGCGTTCACTGAGAAGCAAAGAGGTTAAGGAAGGTATAGATTGGCACGCCATCTGCACTACTGCAGGTGGCGTTACAAACGAGCGTGTGCAGTGACCGCCAACCGGAAACGGCAAAATCAGGGGTCACGTGAGGGAGTTGTTCCGGTGGTGGGCGAGAAAGAGTGAGAAATAACCACTGCTGGTTTTCAAAGGTGCAAACATGAAAGACAACTGTCGTAAAACAAGGTTCTGGACAGTGCTCGTGTCGGCCAACTCTTTGACCTTGCTCTTCCCTATTGCTTTCTTAATTGTTGTCTTACTTCAGGCAGATGACGACCCATTGCGGCTTCTCGCAATCCTTGCCACCTATGGGACTGTATTCCTGCTTGTGATTGCGGACACCCTCAGTATTTGTCTCCGGTATTTTATGGACAGTTGATTCGGCCGCACCACCTTGCGTTTATCTTAACTGAGATTGATGAAGTTGACCGAAACACAGCCCTACGACCCGAACCAATCAGGCAGGGCTAACGGCCAGTCGCACTACGGGTTCAGGAAAGGATTTCTAGTCGTGAAATTTGCACAGGCAACATTACTACCCCTTCTGCTTCTCCTCGGGAGCATTGCCTCGCTCAGCCAGACCCAATCGGCGCCGGCCGCGGCGGAGGCGGTGCAAGTCACAGGCTTGGCAGGTATCAAGGAAAACACCAAAGGTACCCTGACAGTCGAGAATAGTACGCTCACCTTCGCTACCTCAAAAAGTAGTTGCGATGTTTCTGCGGCTTCCATCCAAGACGTTGTCACTGGAAATGACAGTCAGCGTGTCATCAGGGGAACTGTGGGTACGCTTACTATGCTCGCCCCGTACGGAGCTGGGCGGGCAATCAGTCTCTTACGAGAGAAGATCGACACCATTACGATTCAATATCGGGATTCAGACGGCGGCCTTCACGGGGCCGTCTTTACCATGCCGGTCGGCAAGGCTGAATTGATCAAAGAGTCGCTGCTCGCGCAGGGTGCTCATACCAGCATCCCGCCGAAACAAGACTCGACAGCGGACCCGACGCAGCAATCTGAGGCAAAGGAGCAACAACGTTGAAGACCATCAAGACTGCTACTCTTCTTTGGACACTCATAGCCGGATTAAGTGCGGCGCCCCTGTTGTGCGCGCAAGCCGATCCAGTAGCCAAATCACCGTCATCTGCGATCGAAGTTGAGATGATCCAGCCCGGGGAGATCAACCTGCCTGCTGAATTCCAGGTGGCCCTCTACGAGAACCTAGTCCAGCAGCTGCAGAAAGAAGGCGGCTTCTCCCAGGTCTATCGTGACGGTGACCGGAATGCCACCGGTGCCCCCGATCTCGTTATTCTTCACACCTCGGTCACAGGCTTCAAGAAAGGCAGTGAACTCGAGCGTAACGTCACAACGGTTGGCGGGGCCACCTCCATTACGGTTCATTGTAAGTTCACGGATAAAGAGGGAAAAGTGCTGCTGGAGCGCGACATCGACGGCAAGGTGCGGTTTTTCGGCGACAACCTGAAAGCCACCAATGACTTCGCCAAAAAGGCCGCGAAAGTTGCGAGTGAGCACTTTCCTTCTGATCACAACAAGAGTGTTGCAGTGGTGGGGTACTGACGTGTGTGCGGGTCTACGTGCCTTACCAACGTCGCGAAGGGCATCCACTTTAATGTGCTAGACACGGACCCCGCAGCAACCAATTCGGTGCGGGCGGCGGGTTAGGCCACGTTGCGATCCAGTACGCAAGGCAATGGGGCTGCATGTGGCGGCCGTGGACTTGGGGCCGGAAAAGGCGGCATTGGCACGAAAGCTCGCCGCCGACATTGCGATCGATGCCAGGACACAAGATCCGCCCTCAGAAATTCGGAAACAAATTGGCGGGGCACAAGGAGTTCTGGTAACGGCTGTGTCGAAGATGGCTTTCAAGCAGGCGATTGGCATGCTGCGGCGCGGCGTCACTTGTGTGCTTAACGGTTTGCCTCCGGGAGAATTCCCGGTCTCGATTTTCGATTTAGTGCTGAACGGATATACGATCCGGGGCTCGATTGTAGGCACGCGGCTCGATCTGGAAGAGGCATTGAGCTTTGCCGCTGAAGGCAAGGTAAAGGCGATGATCGAGACGCAGCCACTCGAATCGATCAACAAGGTTTTCCAGCGTCTCAGGACTGGAAATGTCAACGGGCGAGTCGTGCTCGGAATCGGGGAGCAGGGACTCCAGAGGTCCGAGACAGGAGCCTGAAAGTAACTTCGGCCCAAGGGCGACATCAATTTGCAGTCGCTGGCTTGGCTTTGCGCTGACGCGGAATATGGAAATCAACTTCAGTCAACGGATTTGTCGGACGCCAAGTCAATTATGCAACTTCACCCGTGACGACAACTGCCCGGATTCCGTCAGTGCCCTTCGTCCGCCACATCCTACCTACGTTGCGGGTGCGCATGTAACTGAAAATAGGTCCCGTTGCTTGCACTTTAACGTGCCTATTCGTGGCACTCGAATTGCGATATGAATATCCGATATTCGATTCGCTCCACCAGGGGGTGCGACTTGCTCGGAGAACTGATAACCATTCCGACTGACACGCTCATCGACATGCTCTTTGTAATCCTCGCCGGCGAGGTCACGCTCACGACGAAAGATGTAGCGGAGATTGTGGAGATTCAATGTGAGTTGCAAAGAAGAGACGAGGGGAGCCACTGGAACTGGCGAGCTGTTAACTAACAGCCACCGAACAGCGAAGGAAGGACGGAAAATGACATTGCTCGCAGGTACACAAGACTTGGCAGAGCGATTGAGGCCCGAGGGTACAGCGCGGTCTACTGTCCCGGGTGCGCCGCTAAGCGTCGATGAACTGAACAAGCTCGACGCCTTTTGGCGCGCGTGCAAGTACTTGGCTCTAGGAATGATCTATCTTCAGGCAAACCCCCTGTTACGGGAATCCCTGAAGCCAGAGCACATTAAGAGTCGGCTCTTAGGCCATTGGGGGGCAAGCCCCGGTCTGGCCTTTATGTACATCCATCTGAGTCGCCTTATAAAAAAACATGACCTTGAGATGATTTTTCTTGCGGGGCCGGGCCATGGCGCGCCAGGGGTTCTGGCACCTGTGTATTTGGAGGGCACGTACACTGAGATCTACCCAGAAAAAACTCAGGACGAAAAAGGCCTCCAAGAGTTCTTCAAGCAATTCTCCTTCCCGGGAGGTATCGGAAGTCACTGCACCCCGGAAACCCCAGGCTCGATTCACGAAGGAGGCGAACTGGGCTATGTCCTCTCCCATGCCTGTGGAGCTGCGTTCGACAATCCTGACCTGATCGTCGCAGCTGTAGTGGGCGACGGTGAAGCCGAAACCGGCCCATTGGCGACCTCGTGGCACATTAGCAAGTTCCTAAATCCAGTCCGCGATGGGGCTGTCCTACCGATACTCCACCTTAACGGATACAAGATCAACAACCCGACTCTGCTGGCAAGAATTACCCACGAAGAATTGGAAAGCTTGTTACGCGGATACGGCTGGAACCCTTACTTCGTGGAGGGATCCGACCCTGACAGCATGCATCAGGCAATGGCCGCGACCCTTGAGCGATGCATGGCCGAGATCAAGTCACATCAGGAAGAATGCCGGAAGAGTGGCACCGCAATCCGGCCGCGCTGGCCGATGGTGGTCTTGCGTTCGCCAAAGGGATGGGGCGCGCCGAAGGAGGTGGGCGGACATCGGATTGAAGGTTCTTGGCGCTCACACCAGGTTCCGGTGACAGACGTCAAGAGCAACCCCGAACATCTGCGCATTCTGGAGGACTGGATGCGGTCATTCAAGCCCGACGAACTCTTCGACGAGAACGGAAGGCTGCGGCCGGAACTCGCCGAAATTGCGTCATCCGGCTCGCGCCGCATGAGCGCCAGTCCTCACGCGAATGGAGAGCGCAGAGAAAAACTGCGGTTGCCCGACTTTCGCGACTACGCCATCAAAATCGACAGCCCAGGGAGTCTGGAAGTCGAAAATGTGCCACCGCTGGGTACCTTCCTGCGGGACGTCATGAAATCGAATATGAGCAGTTTTCGGGTGTTTGCGCCTGATGAGAACACCTCCAATAAGCTGGATGCGGTCTATCAGGCTTCGAAGAAATTCTGGATTGCGGGAACTCTGCCCGAGGACAGTGATGGCACAGAACTGGCCTCCGACGGACGCGTTATTGAAATGCTGAGCGAGCACACAATGGAGGGCATGCTCGAGGGCTATTTGCTGACCGGTCGTAACGGCTTTCTCTCATCCTATGAAGCGTTTGTTCATGTAATCGACTCGATGTTCAATCAGCACGCGAAATGGCTGTCCATCTGCAATCAGCTACCGTGGCGTCGAAAAATCGCGTCTCTTAATCTTCTTATTACCTCAACGGTGTGGCGTCAGGATCACAATGGCTTCACGCACCAGGACCCCGGGTTCCTCGACGTAGTACTCAACAAGAGTGCAGCAGTTACCCGTATCTATCTACCGCCGGATGCGAATTGCTTACTGTCCGTCGCAGATCACTGCCTGCGATCCGAAAACTACGTCAATGTTATTGTCTCGGACAAGCAGCGGCACCTGCAGTATCTGAACATTACGATGCCATTATTCACTGCACAAAAGGCATAGGCATCTGGAAATGGGCCAGTAATGATGCAGATCAGGACCCTGACGTTGTCATGGCTGCAGCGGGCGACATTTCAACACAAGAAGCTCTGGCTGCCACAGTATTACTCAGAGGACGGTTCCCCGACCTGAAGATCCGCTTCATCAACGTCGTCGACTTGTTCAAACTACAACCGAACACAGAACATCCGCATGGCCTGACGGATGCGGACTTTGATTCTCTCTTCACTACCGACAGGCCGATCATCTTTAACTTCCATGGCTACCCCTGGCTGATTCACCGGCTCGCCTACCGCCGCACAAATCACCGGAACCTGCATGTGCGCGGCTACAAAGAGAAGGGAAACATTAACACCCCCATGGAGCTGGCGATTAACAATCAAACAGACCGCTTCAGTCTCGCCATCGACGCAATTGACCGCGTGGGGAAACTGCAGAGGGTAGGAGCGCATGCTAAAGAGGAATTTCGCGATTGCCAGCTTGCGTGCCGGCGTCATGCTTACGAGTACGGAGTCGACAGCCCCGAGATTGGCGGTTGGAAGTGGCCTTTCGACAAGAGTGAAGTGATGGGCTCGTAGCGCTGGCCGGAGCGGCCAGCAACCCCCTTTCGTCAAGTCTATTCCACTAGCCGCTCGAATAAGCGAGCAGGACACTTATCAGTCTGCAGTCCCCACTCTGCCCATCGCCTTCGGCCTGCTGATCCACCTGCCCACATTCCGGCGTTGCCGAGTTTCGGGCGCGGCTGTCCACTGGTCCGCATTGCCAAGACGCCTATCTTTTCTATGGCTTAGTGCGAGTTCGCGGTTGGCATAGCGCCTGCATACTACTTTGTTGGTGTACGGGAGAAACGATGCTAAGCGCAGAAATGCAATGTTCCGCGAAGGCTTTGATCGTCAAGCCGGGAGGCGGATCTACCAGCGATGATGCGGAGTGCGTTCGGATGCTAACGGAGGTTACCTTCAGGGGTTCTGTGAGCGACGCGACCCGGTCGTCTTTCAGCAGACTCGGACAGAAGATCCTTGCCGAGGAGGCCTACATATTGGATGTGTACAAGCGGCTTGATCGTAGGGACAGCCTGCCCGGGAGCCTGGTTTCTGTATGAACGATATCGTCCAATTCGTTATGAGCCATGGCTACCCAGTCCTGTTCGCTGCGTTATTCGCGCACCAGCCGCATCCGTTTCCTGGGTCTTGGTGCAGTTGGCGCTGGCCTCTATTCAACCGCATGTTCCACGGCCGGTTGCAGACTGCCCAGTAGCGGTCTAACGAGCGCATCAGGAAGGCATACGACGAGAACGTTGCCTCGTTGATGACGAGGGCGTGGACGCAATGCGACGACTTAGGAGGAAGATTGATATGTCTGACAATCTCCGCTCGTTGATTAAGGAACATCACGCTTTCTACGAGGTGTTGCCATACTACCTCTTGCTCGAGGAAAGGCATGGAAGCTCTTCGGCCGTTAATCGAAGGGTTCAGGCTGGCTTTGATGTTGAGATCTACGGAGTAAACATTAAGGATGAGTTTATGGTGCCGGGTCCTGATCCTCACTACGCGCTGGGCTACGCCCAATTACAGAGGATCGTGGAAAAGGTTTCGCATCGTGTCGACCATTCCTGCTCCCTGGAGGTTATTCCGTTCTATTCGACCTTCGTTCTCGATAGTCGAAATCAGACGGTTGAAGCAATGATCCGAATCAGGATTTCACGTCGGCGGGGTATTGATCAACCCGTCGGACTGCCGGAGCAACACACGCTTGAGGAAATCGAAAACCAGCTTCACGGCCTCGGTATCACGCGCCGATGACGAACCGCACAACCTCGGATTTCTGCATCGCCGCTCGACAACGACGAGCGGTTTCAGAACACCGTAGCTTGTACCAGTTCATGGTGTCCATGCTGGCGAGCGGGAGATTGGCCGAGGACAAACTCCTGTCGCTGAGGTGGAGCTAATGGCGTCCCGAAGACTGAAGCCGTTTCCGGCCCCGACGACCGGCGGTAGCTTTCCAATCGGGGCTACGCTGGTAACCGGCGGCGCCAACTTTTGCGTGTTCTCCCGGGGTGCAACCAGCATTGAGCTGCTGCTTTTTGATGAAGTGGACGACGCTCGCCCTTCCCGCGTCATTCCCATCGATCCCGTAGCGAACCGCACATACCATTACTGGCACGTATTCGTGCCCGGGGTGGAAGCGGGTCAGATCTACGGATTCCGGGCCTTCGGGCCATTCCAGCCAGATCGGGGTTTCCGGTTTGATCCCTCCAAGCTGCTGCTCGACCCGTATGCTCGCGCTATCGTCGTGCCAAAAAGCTATTCCCGTGAGGCGGCCCGTCGCGAAGGCGACAACATGGCGACGGCCATGAAGAGCGTGGTCACGGACCCGCACGCGTATGACTGGGAAGGTGACGCGCCCCTGAAGCGGGCGTGGTCGCGCACCATCATCTACGAAATGCATGTGCGCGGTTTTACCGCACATCCTAGCTCTGGTCTGCCGGAATCGAAACGTGGTACATACGCCGCATTAGTCGACAAGATCCCCTATCTACGGCAATTGGGAATTACCGCGGTCGAACTGCTTCCCGTCTTTCAGTTTGATCCCCAGGACGCGCCTGCGGGCCGAACAAACTACTGGGGGTATTCCCCGGTTGCATTTTTTGCACCGCACCAGGCATACAGCTCCCGCCCGGACCGACTGGGAGCGGTAGATGAATTTCGAGACATGGTGAAGGCGCTGCACCGAGCTGGCATCGAAGTCATTCTGGACGTAGTCTTTAATCACACGGCGGAAGGTGAACACGACGGCCCAACACAATGCTTCCGCGGCCTTGATAATCCCACTTACTACCTTCTGGGTGAAGACCGATCAATTTACGCGAACTTCACCGGCACAGGAAACACGCTCAACGCGAACCATCCAGTAACACGCCGCATGATTATGGACAGCCTCCGTTACTGGGTGACCGAAATGCATGTAGATGGCTTCCGGTTCGATCTTGCATCGATCCTTGCGCGCGATTCCTCCGGTGCGGTCCTGTCGAATCCTCCGGTGCTGTGGGACATCGAGTCCGATCCGGCGCTAGCCGGTACCAAGATGATTGCGGAGGCATGGGACGCGGCCGGACTTTATCAGGTCGGCAGCTTCGTGGGGGATAGCTGGAAGACGTGGAACGATCAGTTTCGCGATGATGTCCGGGACTTCTTCCGGGGCTCGAATGACTCCGTGGGGCGCATGGCCGACCGTCTGCTCGGCAGCCCAGGCATTTATGGTCAGAGGGAGCGCGAGGCCGAAGAGAGCGTCAACTTCGTTGCGTGTCACGATGGCTTCACCCTCAACGACCTCGTCGCCTTTAACCAGAAGCACAACAAAGAAAACGGCGAGGACAACCGCGATGGCCGGGAGGATAACCGAAGCTGGAACTGCGGCGTCGAAGGCCCGACGGACGATCCCCAAATGGAGAGGCTGCGCAACCGTCAGGTAAAGAACTTCTTCACCGCAACCATGCTTTCGCTCGGTGTACCAATGTTAGTTATGGGAGACGAGGTGCGACGTAGTCAGCGCGGCAACAATAACGCTTATTGCCAAGACAATGATACGAGTTGGCTCAACTGGAGTCTGCTGTCCGAACACTCTGACGTTCTCCGGTTCGTGAAGTTGCTGATCGAGCGCCGTGTGCTGCGGGACGTGGAACATGAGCGCCGGCGCGTGAGTCTAAGCCAGGTCCCCCGCGAGGTGAAACGCGCCTGGCACGGCGTGAAACTCGATCAGCCGGATTGGTCACCCGGCTCGCACAGCCTCGCCGTAGGTGTGGATCTGCAGGATGAAGGGCTGTGGCTGCATCTCATCCTGAATGCGTATTGGGAAGCTCTCGATTTTGACCTTCCAATATTAAGGAATGGTACAGAACAGTGGCGGCGCTGGATTGATACTGCACTTGATCCGCCGCATGAAATTTGCGAATGGAACAAGGCGCTACCGGTTCCGGGTGGAACGTACCGCGCTGGTGCGCGGTCTGTGGTGGTGCTAATCGCACGTCAGGGCATCAATAACGAGAATTTCAGTGAGTGCGGAGTGACACATGCTTTCGCGGTCCCGGTGACTAGCGATTTGCAAGAAACATCATGACCGAAATTGTGCCTGCATACATGGATGTGGAGCGGTCAGCTCCACGATAGCAAAGTGAAACCGTGATGCGCTATTGAGTGCTTTTGCAGCGCAGAAATTGCGAAAGCGGGTCTGCAGCACCAAAGTCCAGCAGCGGGTCCAGACGGTCGAATGCGCTGCACATTTGCTACACTCTCAGTTCTTGACTGCGCCCCTTGCGGAAACCTGACACGATGACGCGACACACCCCTTGGGCATCCTTGTTCTGATGGGCATATTCATCCTCATTGGCGTCGCCGGCGCGCTTACATCGTATTCGCGTCCTGAACTCGGCGCTTCTCGAATTGCATGCCGGAATAGCCGGCCGTATTACGAAGCCGTGCTGACCAGCGACCGTCTAAGGCCGGGCAACTGGGCTTTCTGAGTTCCTGACGCGATTGTTAATCAAGGATTTAGCCTTCATCAGGCTTGGCATTGGACCTGCACCCTCCCGCAGTGGATGGCGCCATGCGCCCTTCCACGAGATGCGAATCGTGCACGTCACAAGATTGCTCGAGTTTCTACTTGGCTGTCAGCACAGCAGTCTTAGCCGCGTCTTCACGATCGGCAGACGGACATATTGTGTGTGCTACGAGTGCGACGCAGAGTTCGATTATTCGCTCGAAAAGATGGCGATCAGCGCAGGTATAGCTACCTCGCTTTGGCATGTAGAAATCGAAACTCCGGAACCACTTGGAATGGAGTCACGGGTTGAATGAGGACTTCTCCTAATTGGTCAATCACCTCAGGTGAACTGTTCCCAAGGAATCTCGAGCCCTCGCGAACGTGAACGATCTGCTGTGGGTGAAATCCCATCAACCGCGCGCAGGTTGCATCGGCAGCGACAGGATCATCCGCAAGCACAATCTAGCCTAGCGGCCGCGGTGTGCCGTTGAGTCCATTGCCTTCCATCGCCACGATTCCGTCCGCGATCACGAAGTGGATCGGAACGGTGGCGCACAAATCGAGGATGCTTTCCTGAATGCCATTCCAGTGCAGGATATTCTTCGGCCAACCGTATCTCGAGCCCGGTATAACGCCGAACATGCTCTTCATGCTGAGAGTGACGCCAGACCAGTGATGGGTCTTGATCTTCGGCATCGAAACGAGAAAATCAGCTTCCAGCACGGTGCGCGGCAGCCAGAGGTTCTTCATTCCGGTGTAGCCGGCTCGTAGCGGCGTGCGAATTAGTTCGTCGCGATTCAGATCTATGAATCGAATCTTTTCGTCTCGAAGACACTGCTCATACCCACTTTGCGAAAGAACGAGTCTTGTATCGCGCTGATGCCCAGGACCCTCAGCAGCTACGATAGACTTAGCGCCCATGTGTCGAAATGATTCTGCTGCGGCAAGAACCAGCACTGGGCGGGTATTGATTGCGTTCCTAGGAATGTAATCGACCAAGTTGGGCTTGAGGACCACGGTCTTGCCGCGGACGTCGATAGGGAAGAGGCGAAGCCCTGCGGCGATGGTCTGGTC
Source organism: uncultured Acidobacteriaceae bacterium (assembly GCA_963814165.1). Lineage (GTDB taxonomy): Bacteria > Acidobacteriota > Terriglobia > Terriglobales > Acidobacteriaceae > DASRAA01. Next base: position 21,126 of record CAWFBW010000008.1, read on the forward strand.
AAGTTGTTGGGAGTATTGGTGGGCATTGAGGATCGCGACTCTGGATCGTTTCGGTCGCTGATCCGAATGGTATTTGGGCAGAAGAAATGGCGCAGTGACCGTTGCGCCGGCAGCAAGTGCCGCGCTGCCAATAAGAAAATCTCGACGGGTGAGGCTCACTGTCCGACTCCCAAGGCCGAAAGGGTGTGGCCGAAGTCCAGGGCAAGACAGACCAGCGCCAGAGTGCTGGTGTCCTCAATGCTTAAGAGGTCAGGAAGTGCAACGAGAGAACGGTGAAGCGAAGCAATCGGCCGGCGGTGAGCGGCAAGCGCGAGGATTGCCCAACTGAGACTCCATGGTGCGGCAAGAGTCGGGGCAAGCCGTTCCAAATACTGAACGCCACTCTCCACAATCGGGTGCTGTCCTCGATCTCTCAAGGCCAGCAGTGCAATGGCCGTATCGTCAGGATGTGGTGCAAGGGCAACTCCATAGACAACTCCGTTCCCTGCGTTCCAGCCACCGTTAGGGCAGGCACGATCAAGCAACATCTCGACTCCACGCTCAACGCGGAACGGGACTTTTTCCAGCCTGCCGCAAGAGCAAGGGAGTTGGTTTAAGGGGAGGATCGAGAATGCGGTCGGAACAACCCAGCTGAACGATTCGGAGTATCTCCAGCACTCTTTTTCTAAGGATGCTCAACTTTAACCACCAACCTGTGTCCCCGACTCGGTTGCGAAGACTGCCATCGCCTAACGATCACCCAATGAGCACTCCGTAATCGAACATCTGCGCACCTCCCTGCCCAAGATTCCTCGATGTACAAACCTTCAGTCCTTTGAACACCCTAGCCGAAAAACGGCGCTGGCCAAGCCGGCCCAGTCGCTGAACTAAATCAGGGAAAGAGGTGCACTCGGCGATGAAGAACGCTCATGAACGTTTCGGCAAACTCGTTTATCGGCGGCGCACAGAAAAGACGGCAACCAACCTTCGCGTCTTCCTGGATGCCTTTGTAGGTGAGAACCGAGGCAAAGCCCACTTGGTCTCAGTTGTTGGCGGCGACGTGGAGGTCGGCGCCCTGGCTGCCGCTTTTGCCAACGGTGACTCATTTACCGTGGTCGATCCTTCCGGTGAAGAGAGCATCTTCTCGCTGGGCGAGAAGCCGCTGTGCTTTCGCGGCTCCATTGTGGTTCCCGGACGGAAACGGCCGCTGAGACATCTTGTGAGTTGCTCGCAGGAATTGGCGGACACGACCTCCGATGGGAAACTGCTTCTGATCAGCGACGACCATTCCTTCATCTGGTCTTCGCTGGTGCGGCACTACGGCCTACCCGCCACGCCAGAATGGGGACCGTGGATGATCTCGCAGTTGCAGCAGCAGAAGCGCATCCAGCAGCTGCCGGGATTCGGGTATTCCGGTGTCGCCATCAAGGCGAAGCGGAAAGAATTGTTGGCGCTGCTTCGGAAGGGACTGCGGAACCATAAGCTCGCATTTCCGCCATCGAACGGCGCGGTGGAATGGCCGGAGATCCGTCTCGTCAGGAACGCAGGCTGATCAAGACACGATTCAGGCCAGGCGCTAGAGCCCGCACTCCACTTATCACAACTCTGTGATAATCTGAAGGAGGCATGTGAGGACGATTTCAATGAACGCGCGGCAGTTCCGAAAGGCAAGAAATCAGGCCGGATTGAGCCAGCAACAGGCTGCGGCCGACCTCGGCGTCTCGCAGAGCTATCTCTCGATGCTAGAGAAGGGCCAACGGCCTTTGTCGCAGGAACTGGCGCGGAGGATGGTTCAGGTTTACAAGCTATCGCCGGCTACCTTGCCGCCGTCGCAAGTATCCTGGCAGCCAAAGATGGCCGATGTCGAGCAGCTTGCGACCGACCTGGCCGGGCTTGGATACCCTGGTTTCGCTTATCTGAGAACGCGGCGAACCCCCAGAAACCCAAGCGAACTCCTGCTGAGTGCTCTGGCGCAGAATCAGTTGGAGGCGCGGCTATTCGAGGCGCTGCCGTGGCTCGTGCTGAAGTACTGGGAGATGGACCCTGAGTGGCTGGTACAGCAAGCCAAGCTCCACGACTTGCAGAATCGTCTGGGATTTGTCGTGGCGCTGGCGAGAAAGGCAGGTCAGCGATCAGCGTTGCCGGATTCAAGGCGCGACGCAGCGCTGGAGCAGTTGGAGGCCACGCTGAGCCGAAGCTTACTTGCGCGCGAAGAACTGTTAGCCGGAGCGCAGGTGAGCGAGAGTGAACGCCGATGGCTGAAAAAGCATCGCTCGAAAGAAGCACGCGATTGGAATGTTCTGAGCAACTGGCGGACCGAGGCGCTTCGCTATGTCGCCTGACACGGCATACGCTGTTTGAGCGTGGTGTAAGGCATACAAGACGAAACCAAAAGAGCGTTCCTCGGGACATCCAAGTCGCGAACTGTTATGTACATTGTCTGTTAAATCATGTACATCACTGGTATAATTTCGGCATCAGGAGGATAGTCCATGGCCATAGCAACGAAGCGAACCCACAAGCACTTCCAACTGGACGCGGCCAAGATCAAGCGTGCTCAAAAAGCCTTGCGAGCCAAGACAGAAACGGAGGCCATTGACCGTGCCCTGGACTTCGCGATTGCGGAGCATGAGAAGAATTGCCTGGCCCTTCAGGCCACGGAGCGCTTTCTCAATAGCGGAATTGAGATCAAAGACGTTTACGGCTCCCTGGCGGGCTAGATGCAACCAGCCCTGTTCGACACCTCCGTCTACATCTCCGCCTTGCGCCGGGGTAACGGCGCGGCCCTTTCCCTGAGGCGACTGGCGGCCGACGCACCGCTGTGGTTGAGTTCGGTCGTGCTCGAAGAACTTTACGCGGGCGCAGGCGACCGGGAACGGCGTGTAGTGGAGCGACTGGAACGGGATTTTGACAGGGCGAAGCGAATTCTGGTGCCCAATCTGAGCGATTGGACTCAAACCGGCAAAGTCCTGGCTCGTTTGGCAATGAAGTACAACTACGAGCAAATCGGGCAGGGGAGACTGACCAACGACGCCCTGATTGCCATGAGTGCCGGGCGATCAGGCATCTGCGTACTTACCGCCAATGAGCGAGACTACCGCCGGCTCGCCGAATTCCGCTCATTTCATTGGCGGGTAGGTGACGTTTAGCCAATTCCAATCGGTCGCGAGTTTTCATCCAACGTCCCCCCAGAATCCCTGCCCACGCGCGGCGTCAGTCCACTTCCAACTTCGATCCGCAGATGAAATCTGATAGACGTCTGCCTTCAACGGTGTGGCAGCTGCCGAAATGACTCCAGATGCCAGGATCCATCGGGCGTTGATGTCTCTCTGCGCAGAATGTAGAGATTCCCATCATCGGCGCGGACTTTGAAATAGGTATCGGAAGGTCCGTACCACTGGTCGAGGACCTCCTCGACCATGTATTCGTGCCCGTCCAGCCGAAAGCGAACCGGCCTTTCGTCTGCTGTTCGACCGGAATAGCAGTCTACGTCCAGTCTCATCTCACCTGTTCGCCTTCCCGGAGAAATCCATGCAAAACCTCGACACTATCCATGATTATCTCCGAATATGTGGTCGACCACATATCCTCAAATATGTTGCGATGTTAGTTATGTTGTCGACGGTCATGAGAGCCTTCTTTTGCGGGCCCAGTTGCGGGTTGATGGCCACATAAATTCACATTCGGCTGATGTCCACTTTGCTTTCGAAAGGAATCAGCCTTGCTCAGACGATTTACAGAGCCCGCACATCTACAACAGAGATGTAATAGCGCGCCGTTCCCTCAGGAGCGCCAAACATACCTGCTTCACCTTCAGCAACGAGGCCATAGCTCACGCCGATTAGCGGAGTTCAATAAAATCCTTTTGGCCGCCGCAGAGAGAATCGATATCGAGGGTCACAATCTGGATTTGTCTAAGGTGACTGTCGCTGCCGATGCATGGATCAGAGGCCGGACACGGCAAGGCACTCAAGCCCGGACTATTCGGACCGCTAAAACGGATTTTGTTTCGATCACGTCCAATTGGTTGCGGTTCTTAGGGCGTTGGAATGAACCACGTCGTCCGATTCCGTTTGCAGAACAGCTTGAAGACTTCCTTCGTCACCTCGCCAGGGAGCGAGGATTATCAGCCCAAACGGTGCTCTTCAGAAAGCGCAGCCTTGTGCAGTTCTTGGATTGGTTGTACGCAGACGGCGGTTCGATCGCAGCAGCCACACCAAAGATGATTGCGGATTACTTCGCTGTGCATGGAGAGCGTTGCTGGATGAGGAGGACGGTCGTCGCATATGTCCAGTCACTGCGATCCTTCTTCACGTATGCGGCTTCCCATGCGTGGTGTGCCCCAGGGATCGCTGAAACGATTGACCGGCCCAGCATTTACACATACGAACTGCTTCCACAAGGCCCGCCTTGGAAAGCGGTTCAGCGTCTGATCGCGGGTACGCGAGGCGATCAGGCGAGTGTCGTTCGAGATCACGCGGTCATTCTCCTGCTCTCTCTTTATGGATTTCGCATAGGTGAAGTCAGCAGTCTGACATTGGAAGACATCGATTGGACGGCCGAACGCATCCATGTGCGGCGGTCCAAATAACGGAAGATACAAGATTACCCGTTAACGGCTGAGGTCGGCGAGGCGATTCTCAGATACCTCAGACAAGTCCGGCCCCGATCCCCATACCGCGAGTTGTTCTTGAGGCTAAAAACCCCCTTTCGGCCAATCACACCAGCCGGTTTGGGCTGTGTAATCGCCGCTCGCATCAGGCAACTCGGAATCCAACTTCCGCATTATGGGCCTCACGTATTGCGGCATTCCTGCGCGACTCATCTGCTGTCGGAGGGGTTCTCGCTCAAGGAAATCGGAGACCATCTTGGACGCCGCTCGAATGAGGCAACCCAAATCTACGCCAAGGTTGATGATCGATCATTGCGACAAGTGGCCCAGCAGGATCTGACTGCTCTGATTGGCTACGCTATTCACCGGCAAGTTGAAACCTGCCGCGCTGACTCTCAAATCGAGGGGCTGCGAGAAGTCGCCAGCCTGCGGATCGGAGGCCTCTTGTGAACCTTGCCGCCGCAATTCAGGAATTCGTCACTCATAAGCGGGCACTCGGATTGGTCTATTGGCGAACGGAATACCACCTCAGAAGCCTCCTTGGTCAGGTAGGCGATGTTGAACTCCGAGGCATTTCGGTACAACAGGTGGAACAGTTTCTCAAAGGCAGGCAAGAAACAGTCACCCGATTTTGGCTTTCCAAGTACCGTGCGGCAGGTGTCTTCTTCCGCTACGCAATTAGCCGTGGCTACATGGAGAGCGCTCCACTGCCGAAGTCGGTGCCCAAAATGCCGGCCCAGTTTGTCCCGTATCTATATTCCACTGATGAGATGCGGCGGTTGCTCGCTATCCCAGATTCCTGCTATCCCCCACGGTCGATCTTGGCGCCCCTGACGATGCGTACGCTTTTGCTTCTGCTGTATGGCACTGGGCTGCGTCTCGGCGAAGGGGCCTCGCTCAAGTGGGGTGATGTAGATCTCGAGGAGGGGTTGCTGACGGTTCGAGAGACCAAGTTCTTCAAGTCACGACTTCTCCCGGTGTCCTCCGACATTGTCAAGGTTTTGCGCGCCTACCGTGACCAGCAATGGCCAAGCAGTCCTGCTCCCGATACTCGGGTCTTCTGCACGAGACGACGGGCGGCGATGACAAAAGACCACGCCTTCCGCATGTTCCAGTGGCTAAGAAGGGAGGCCGGTGTCCTCCGCTTCGACGGCGGACGTTTTCAGCCTCGGCTTCACGACTTGCGCCACACCTTCGCCGTGACCCGGTTGGTCACATGGTACCGCGAAGGGAAAGACGTACAACGTCTCCTTCCGCATCTCTCCGTCTATCTCGGGCACGTGAACATTGAAAGCACCGCTTACTATCTCACGATGACCAAAGAGCTCTTACAGGAAGCGAACCGTTGTTTTGAACGCTACGCACTGGCGGAGGTGGAGCATGATTGATCGCTCAGCTCTCGGGCCATGGATTCGACGTTTCCTGCTTGAGCACGCTATGGGGGAACGTAATCTCTCGGTGAACACTCAGCACAGTTATCGAGACACATTCTGTCTTCTGCTGCCGTTCGCTTCTCGTGAATGCAAGAAACCCGTCGACAGGTTGACCGTCGATGATTTGTCACCGGACCTCATCCGAATGTTTCTTGCGCATGTGGAAGACGCTCGTCATTGCTCGGTTGGTACCCGAAATCAGCGGCTTGCCACAATCCATTCCTGGGCCCGCTTCATCGGCGAGCGCAGCCCCGAGCACGTGTCTTGGTGCGGTCAGATCCGCACCGTCCCATTCAAGCGCTCACTAAAGAACTCGCTTTCATACCTGGAGAAGGACGAGATCGATGCACTCCTTGCCGCGCCAGACCGAAGCAGGAGCCAGGGACAGAGGGACTACGCTGTCTTGCTCTTTCTTTATAACTCCGGCGCACGGGCCAGCGAAGCTGCGGGCGTCCTTGTGGAACATCTCGAACCTGGCTCGACAGGTTCTGGGTCGGTGAAGCTTCTCGGCAAAGGCAGAAAGATCCGCTTTTGTCCGCTGTGGACCAAGACCATGAATGCGCTCCTGCCTCTGACTCACGCACGACCGGGAACAGCCCCACTGTTTCTCAATCGTTATGGCGAACCGATCACACGTTTTGGCATCCACACGCTGGTGGAACGGCACGCGCGGTCGGCAGCTAAGCAGGCTTTATCCTTACGAACAAAGCGCATCAGTCCGCACACCATCCGCCACACAACCGCTACCCATCTGCTTCGCGCTGGTGTGGATATCAACACTATCCGTTGCTGGCTCGGACATGTGTCGTTGGAGACCACCAATGTCTATGCAGAAACTGACTTGGCGATCAAGGCGAAGGCTCTCGCAACTTGTGATCCGGGAAGCGGCAGGGTCACTAAGAGGAAGTGGCGCGACGATCCGAGTCTTATGGAGTTTCTGCGCGGTCTCTGACCTGGTCGTGAGGGATGAATCCCAGAGCTGAGACCTCATGGATTTATCCCTCCTCCGACAACTACCGTCCCAGTTGACGACTGCAACGCAATGCCCGGACACCCGACCCTCAACACCGCAGACTCCCAAAACTTATGTGGCGCAGTAAACACGGCCGACTCCCGCAAAAGCAGGTCACGATGAGCATTGGCAACATAACTGACATCACAACATATCTCCGAACCCACAGCGAGGAGATCGGCAATCGCATTTTGTCGTCGTACCCGGCGCTGTTTGGTGCAGGCGAGGCACCGTCTCCACTGCTCTCGCATATGCTCCGAACACCCTATCCGGCCCAAACCCTGGCAATTATGGGCGTGAGCAAGCGCTGGCAGTTGGCAAGCAATGCAAACGTTGTCGCGGAGTGCGGCTCTGGCAAGACACTCATTGCTCTCGGGAGCATGTTGGTGCATAGTGCCGGCAGACCATATTCGGCCTTGGTCATGGCGCCGCCGCACCTGGTCGAGAAATGGGCGCGGGAAACCTTCTTAACGCTGCCTCAGGTGCGAGTGTTCCTGATCGACGATATGCGCAATGGCGGCGATCCGAAAGATCCGCACGGCATCAACGAAGTCCGGTTGCGTCGTGGTGAAATCGTGCGCGAAGGGCTGCACACATCGTTGGCTGAATTGCGGCGTCTGGGGCGGAAAGGGTGGCGAAGTCTCTGCCCCGGAACCACGATCTTCTGCATTGGCCGAGAGAAAGCAAAGCTCTCCTATTTCTGGAAGCACTGTTACGGCAAAAGCCGTTCTGGACGATACCTGGGATCGGTCACGAATCCGGATACGGGTTGTCCAGTCGAGACGGATGGGGTGAGGCTGAGCGCGCTCGATTTCGAGAAGAAGCGCCTGCACCAGATCGTAGAGGACTCGAAGGCAGGCAAGACCAAATGCTCCGCGCTTTGGCAGGCGGACGGCAACAAGATCGTTCGCATGGCACCGACTGAATACATGGGACGCTTCATGCCGGAATGGTTTGATTACGCCATCGCGGACGAAATCCATCAGTTGGCCGGGGACACCGCTCAGGGCAATGCTCTCGGCGTGCTCAACAAGACGGCAAGACGGTTCCTCGGACTCACGGGAACTCTGCTTTCTGGCTATGCGGATGATCTGTTCAACACCCTGTTCCGCACCGATGCCAGGCGCATGACCGAGGACGGTTACGAGTGGGGCTCCGCCGGCCGGGAACGATTCACCCGCGACTTCGGCGTGATCGAGACCATCGAGCGCATCACAGTCGAAGACAACGCCTGCTCGAAGAAAACCAAGAAGACGGTCACGATCAAGCGCAAGCCCGGCGCCTCGCCGCTGCTGTTCGGCAAGTATCTGATGGACCACTGCGCGTTCATTGGCCTGGAGGACATCTCGGACGGTTTGCCAAGTTATCGGGAGGAAGTCGTACCAGTGGCGATGGAAGAGCCTCTGAAGACGGCTTATGAGGAGCTCGAAGAGGAGATCACTGCCTGCCTGAAGGAGCATCGCGGTAACAGCAGCGTCGCCAGCACCATGCTGAACGCACTGCTCGCATGGCCGGACCATCCGTATGGTTTCGGCACTCTGTACGGTTCTGAATTTGACCCAGAAACCAAATGCCGCGAGTCGTTTGTCATCGCCGAAACGGTTGATCTGGACAAGGACAAAACGTATGCGAAGGAGCGGGCACTCATCGAAGAAGTCAAAGCCCAGCTCGCACGCGGCCGCAAATGCCAGGTTTTTGCCGTCTTCACTAACAAGCACGACGTGACGGCGCGTCTGGAACAGCTATTTCGATCCGAGGGAATACGGGCTGCGATCCTGCGGGCCAGCGTCCCAACTCACAGGCGGGAAGCCTGGTACCGTGAACAGCTGCGTCGTGGAATCGATGTCGCAATCTGCCATCCCAAGATCGTTGAGACAGGGCTGGATCTGCTGGACTTTTCGACAATCCTGTTTCATGAGACGGGCTATTCACTTCATACCTTACGTCAGCCCAGCCGAAGGTCATGGCGCATCGGACAGAGACGCCCAGTGGAGGTGAAGTTCTTTGCTTATGCTGGCACGATGCAGGAGGTCTGTCTCCGCTTAATGGGGAAGAAACTCCTAGTGGCCTTGGCCATGGAGGGCAAGTTCGCTTCCGAAGGTCTCCAGGCCATTGACGGTGATGACGACATGCTCACGGCGATGGCGCGTGAGCTGGTGGAGAACAAGGGTATTGGGGAGTCTGCGGACAGTGTGTGGCGCGCGCTCGGCCAATTGCGGCCCGCGACGCCAGCGCGAGCCGAGGAAGGTTCGGGGAACGTAGCGAATGAGCAACCGGAAGCTGACGTCCCGACAATACTGCCGATGCCGATCGATTCGATTCCGGGTGCAGCCCTCTTGGAGGCTGCCGGTTCGTCGCGTCGTTACCCATGCAGAGTAACACCTGCCGGGCAACTATCGCTATTCTGAGAGGCCAACCGGGGAATGTTTTCTGAACAACCAAGCTTCCTTGACAACAATCCATATATGGAGATAAAGTGCTACACAACTGGAGGACTCCTGTGGCTACCCAGACAATCCCGCGTGATCTAGGGCTGGAATTAAGAAAGCTGCCTGATCTGACTGACTCCGCCACCCGTAAGCGGCTGAGTCCGGCGGCTATCGAAGCGGTTCTCAAGATTGCCGAGAAGTGGGCCTTGAAGAGCGACGATGCCATGTTACTGCTGGGAGGGATTTCCAACGGGAGGTATTACGGGCTGAAGAAGAGCCGCAAAGGCGTCCTGACGCAGGACGAGCTTACTCGTATTTCTCTGCTGATCGGGATCTTCAAAGCCCTCAACATTCTGTTCAGCGAAAAACTAGCGAACCAATGGGTGTCAAGGCCGAACAGCAACCCAATGTTCAAGAACCAACCCCCTCTGGCGTTTCTGATCCAGGGTGGAATGCCTGGCATGCTCGCCGTCCGGCGATTGCTGGATAGCCGTCGTGGCGGAAGATGAGCCTTGCCTGCCACCGTTCAAGTTGACCAACGAGATACGCATCGTCTGATTCCCGCTCAATACGCGGAGGGCGGGGCGTCTGTGCTGACCAGGCTCACGGAGGACGGAGAACTTCTGGACGGGATCTTTGAGCTTGATAATGCCACCAACGACCGCCTTTTAGCAGAGTCAGGGCTGTTGCCCGGGATCGACGCCAGGGAATTGGTCTTTGGAATTCCTTCCTATCGAATCATCAATGCGGCTTTCTGCCACGCGGCGCCGAACGGCTCCCGGTTCAATTCCGCCGATCGGGGCGCGTGGTACGCGGGCTTTGAAGTGGAGACTTCACAGGCGGAAGTTGCTTACCACAAACAGCTCTGGCTGCAAGAAACGGATTGGAACGAAGAAGAAATTGCCGATTACGTCGACTATCGGGCGGATTTCCGTGCCGAGTTCCACGACATTCGAGGAACGACGGAGCACACGGATTGTCTCTCTCCCACCAGCTATGCTGCTTCGCAGGCACTGGCAGCCCAGCTTCTGGAGACCGGCTCTGCGGGGATTGTCTATCCCAGCGTCCGCCGCACGGGTGGAACCTGCATCGCCTGTTTTCGGCCGGTGTTGGTGACGAACGTTCAGAAGGGTGAGAGGTTTACGTTCGTCTTCGCTGATTGGCGTACTCCGCCCACGATTCGGCCCTCTTAGCGGACACCTTCCGCTAGGCGTGCATCGTGCGAGTCAGGTGTTTATCCGTCGGATACAAAGCAATGCACAACCCAGAAAATGCCCCCAACGGTTCGAAGCGTTGAGGGCGGAGATACATATGGATTTAGGTGCTCAAGTCATAGCACCAGCGGTACCAATTTCGTCCTCTTAACCCTTGATGGAGAACAGGCTTGGCTTAAAGTACTTGGCTTGGCCGACCCGCCGCATCCAGTCCATTTCCTCTGGAGTCATTGGACCCTTGTCCAACGCGTCAAGCGCGGCTGTCAGATCGGACGGTGATCTGGGTCCAGTCAGGCAGAGGTCAACCGCCGAATTCGTCAAATTGAACCGATAACAATTACTTGCCGAGGGAACCTTATCTCCGACGGGCACCTTGTCAGGTTTCATCAAATCGCCCCAACAGGTAGCCGTGAACGACACGATCCCGGGTCTGACCTCAGGCGCCGGCAGCTTTGGGAAGATGTCTCGTTCAGCGCCCGGATGCACCGCGTTGTAGCGCACGTGAAGGACATCGACATTGCCGTTATAGTTAGCCATTGCTGCTGCCTGTGGCCGATTGTGGGTCGAGACGGCGATGGCGCGAATCAGACCGCGCTCGCGAAGCCGCAACGCCTGGTCGAAGATCGCCAGGCTGACGTCCTTGTTCCAGAGCCCCAGCAGAAGAATGTCAGCGTGATCCATGCCGAGCGACTTCAGGGCGCGTTCCAGGCTCCAAGGGACCATCGCGGCCACACGCGAATAGGACTGGATAACGAGGCAAAACTCATCGCGATGTGATCGCAGGCTGCGAAGTCCGGCACCGAATTTGGCAGTACGCATCGAGCCCCAATACAGGTAGTTGACACCCCGCTCAACGGCCATCTGTACGCAGCGTTCGTCGGCACCATAACTGGATGCGAGACCGAGACGGCCTACTTTCCAGCCTGTCTTACCCAGCGTTGTGGTCTTCCAGTCGGTCATCCCTTGTTCACCGAGATCCCAGAACTCAGGACCTGCACATCAGGAATTGCTATGGAACAGTTATACGCGAGCCAGTCCCAGTTGGTTTGTAAAGCAATCCTCTGCGTCGCCCCTGGTCGCATCAAAGTTCAGAGGCGACGCAAATACGTCTTCACAGACCAAATCGACCAGCTCATCCGAGCGGTTTATCTCAACCACCGAGACGGAAAGACACGTCCGGGCATCCGGCTACTGGCTAACAAGGTCGGTATGCCGCATTGGGCGCTGAAGAAGCGCGCCCGCGAATTGGGCCTGGCACGAACCAAAGAGCTGCCATGGAGCGAGGCGGAGTTGGGCATTCTGTCCCGGTATGCGTGGATGAGCGATGAGCGAATCCGTCTCAAGCTGAAGGCTGCCGGATACTCCCGAACCGTAACCGGAATCCACCTTAAGTTGAAGCGGATGCGCTTCAAGCATGACGGCAGCTTCTATTCCGCGTACAGTCTTGCGCAAGCACTGGGGATCGACCCTCACGCCGTGACGCGCTGGATCAAGAGCGGCCATTTGAAGGCCAAATTCCGAGGCACGGCACGAGGCCCACAGCAGAACGGCGACATCTACCTGATCCAAGAGAAGGATGTACGCCGCTTCATCCTCGAACACCCAACTGACATTGACCTGCGCAAAGTGGACCAACTCTGGTTCCTGGATCTCTTAACCAACGGACTAGTGCGCGCCGCCTGAGATCTCTCGTTCGTAAGTTGCTTGACCGCGAAGACGAACCCGTCTGTTGCGGTCGGGCGCCGCACCGCCGGAAGCGGCACACCCACTCCGGAAAATCGCAGACCTCGTTGTCTGCTGGTTTTCCCGATTTCCATTGTTGGAGGAGATACGATGCAAGAAACAACCGTAATCGAGCAGGACCAGCCAGTTGCGGCAATTCTCAGCCCTGTACCCGACCCAGCTCCGACCATGACGCTGTGCTCCTATGGCGCCAAGCTGACCCGCGAAGAACTGGCTCGGGTGGCAACGCCGGCGGCCACAGCAACCCACAAACCCATTCCCCACATTGCCGTTGTCGAGAAGTTGATCGAAGCACTCGGCTTTCGCCAGATTGGCGTGGTGCGGGAGGAATACGCCGTTTCATCGGACGGGATGCGCATGTTCGGCGTGATGGACCTTAGCTCCGGCTTCGACGGCTGCCGTTTTCATGCCGACTGGCCGATTATGCCGATACCATCTGGGCTCCGAGTGCATTCCTGAATATCGGCACTGAGTTCTCCGCTTCACAGTGGGATTTTGTTCGGCATAATCCTCCCATCTTTGTCCTGGCACGAGAGCCAGGAAGCGGAGGATAGAAATGCTAGACACTGCTTTGCCGGAGAGACAGATTCGAGGCAATCCGTTGGAGTCGCATCTTCGAACATTTGCGACGTGCCTGATGGATAGTGGTTATTGTAAGAAGACGATTCAGGACAAGTTGTACTTGCTGGCCGCGCTCGGGTGGTGGCTCGGAAGACGCGAGCGCGTAATTTCGCAGCTTGACGAGGGCCTCATAGGCGCTTTTGCCAAACAGAAGCGGCGAGTTCACGCTCTTGATTTGCCAACTCTGCGCCAGTTCGTTGATCACCTGCGAGAACGTAATGTCATTCCTCATCGCAAGCTGGCTCCTGATAAATCACCTTTAGCGGGCATCCTAGGCGCATACGAGCAGTATCTGCGCCAAGAGCGAGGGCTCGTTCCTTGCACAATCCGCCGCCACCAGTCCTATGCTCGGATGTTTCTCGTCATGCGGTTCGGGAAGAAACCGCTCGTTCTTAAGGAGATAAAAGCGTCTGATATTTCCAAGTTTATCCTGCGGCATTGCCCGTGTGTCAGCCTTAAGACAGCCCAGTGGATAACGACAGCTCTCCGCTCTTTCTTCCGATTTCTGTTTCAGAAGAGGAACATCGATACCGACCTGGCAGCTTCCGTATTAGGAGTGGCGCATTGGGAGCAGGCCACCATACCGAAGTACATCAGCTCAGAGGAAGTCCAGCACGTGCTAAGCGCCTGCGATCGTGGAACCTCGATTGGCCGCCGTGACTACGCCATCCTTCTTCTGCTTGCCCGTCTTGGCCTTCGTGCTGGCGAGGTCGTTGCTCTGCAGCTTGATGACATCAACTGGAGGACAGGCGAACTCCTCATTCGGGGCAAGGGGCTGCGTCAGGATTGGATGCCCCTGCCTGAAGATGTGGGCAAGGCTCTTGCGTCATATCTTCGGCGAGATCGCCCTGCGTGCCACACACGCAGGCTGTTCGTTTGCATGAAAGCCCCACACCGTGGGTTGGCTGCTAAGGGGACATTGCCGACGATCGCTCGTTGCGCAATCGAGCGTGCAAAACTAAATCCTTCCTCCAGGGGTGCTCACTTACTTCGTCACAGTCTGGCAACTTCCATGCTTCGCTCCGGGGCGACGATGAGGGAGATTGGAGAGGTGCTTCGACATCGAGATCCGAATACAACGGCAATCTACGCCAAAGTTGACTTCAACAGCCTGCGATCGCTGGCTCAGGTCTGGCCGATAGGGGGTGCACAGTGACAGCGCTGAAACAAGCATTAAAAGACTACATCCATGTCCGCCGTAGTCTTGGATTCCAACTTCGGAAACCCGCGAGTTTGTTACGGAATTTTGTCGAGTTCCTCCACGCGGCAGGCAGCTCATACATGACCACGAATCTGGCACTTCGCTGGGCCACGCAGCCTACCAAAGCTGAGCCTGCCTGCTGGGCTGCACGTTTGGGTATGGTTCGACGCTTCGCCATCTGGTATAGCGCCATTGAACCTCGCACTGAGATCCCCCCTGCAAGCCTTCTTCCTTATCATCATCGACGTAAGCCCCCTCACATCTACACCGACGAGGAGATCGACAGAATCCTCCGCCGAACGCAACAACTGCCTTCGTCCAAGGGACTCCGTGCCCGCACGTTTACAACTCTCTTTGGTCTGTTGGTCGCAGCCGGAATGCGCGTCAATGAAGTCGTTGGCCTGGATCGAAGCGATGTCGATCTCGATCGCGGGATTCTTCACATCCGGCGGACGAAGTTCAGGAAATCACGCTATGTGCCAGTTCACGTCACTACTGTAGCCGCCCTGAAACAATACGCTGAAATCCGAGATCGCCTTTTTCCGGCGCCATCAACTCCGGCTTTCTTCGTCTCCGAACGCGGGAGGCGGATTCCTGCTACAACGGCGCACTACAACTTCGCCAAGGTATCGCAGCAAGTTGGCTTGCGCATGCCGGCCAAGTACCACGGTCGCGGTCCACGGCTGCATGACTTGCGCCATCGATTCGCCACACGCACATTGATTCAATGGTATCGCGCCGGCCTTGATGTCGAACGAGAGCTTCCCAAACTGAGCACCTATCTGGGGCACGTCCACGTGACCGATACCTACTGGTATCTCGAAGCCGTGCCCGAACTCCTCCAACTGGCGACCGAGCGATTGATCCCACGGGAGGTGCGGCTGTGATTTCCGCCAGCTTCCCCTCTCTCCTCCAATCTTTCTTTACCGATCGCCTGCTTCGTCAACGCGCAGCCAGCCCGCACACCATCGCGGGATATCGCGATTGCTTTCGTCTGCTTCTGCAGTTTGCTAAGGAACAGCTCGGCAAAATGCCTTCTCAACTCAAGATCGAGGACCTGGATGCACCTTTCATTGTCCTATTCCTCGAACACCTGGAACGTTCTCGCAAAAACAGCGCTCGTACTCGGAATGCCAGGCTGGCAGCAATCCACTCGTTCTTCAGGTATGTCGCATTGGAGGAACCCGCACATGCGCTACATTGCCACCGAATCCTGGCCGTACCCAACAAGCGTCACGAACAACGGCCGATCGAGTTTCTAACTCGAGAAGAAATCGAAGCCTTGCTCACCGTTTCGAATCCTTCTAGCTGGATCGGACGCCGAGATCGAACTCTGGTCCTGGTCGCGGCTCAAACGGGTTTGCGGGTATCCGAGTTGATCATGCTGAACTGCCAGCACGTCGTACTGGGGACTGGAGCTCATGTGCGCTGCTTGGGTAAAGGTCGAAAACAGCGTTGCACGCCGCTTCGTCCAGAAACGGCAAAGATGCTCGATGTTTGGTTGCGCGAACGTAAGGGCCGCCCCGAAGACCCAGTGTTTCCCAGTATCCGTGGCGGTAGACTCAGCCGCGATGCGGTCGAGCGTCTGATCACCAAATACACCCATCTTGCCGCACGGACCTGTCTTTCACTCAGACGGAAAAACGTTTCCCCACATGTGTTGCGGCACAGCACTGCGATGGATCTTCTTCAGCATGGCGTGGACCGCTCAGTGATTGCGCTCTGGCTGGGGCACGAATCCGTGGAAACAACACAGATGTATCTCCATGCGGACATGCGTTTGAAGGAGAAGGCGCTCTCACGCACTGAGCCGCTGGGCATCA
The DNA here is from genome assembly GCA_963814165.1 of uncultured Acidobacteriaceae bacterium. GTDB lineage: Bacteria > Acidobacteriota > Terriglobia > Terriglobales > Acidobacteriaceae > DASRAA01. Next base: position 37,193 of record CAWFBW010000008.1, read on the forward strand.
AGCTCGTACGCTATCGCCCGAATGACCAACTCCTCGCCTTTCTGGAAGGCCTTTGATTATGCCGACTCAGGATGCGACTCGATCTCCTCCTAAGCGCTGTGTCAGGTAACTAGGCGGCATAAACGGGAAGTCGGCATGTAACCGGTTATGCCGACGTCGGCATAACCGTTTTGCCATAGGCCTGAGGAACAGCCATGACAAGAGCTTTCGGCTGAGTTGCACCGTTGGCCTGAGAGTCTTTGTTTGCGAGAACCTTGCGTTTCACGGGGAATATACTCCCGTGCTCGCGAAGCATTCGAAGCACTTCTCACTGGAAGACAGCCTGGCCATTGGTGTCGATCGGATGCAGAGGAACTTCGGGCCGCTGAAGCAGCAAGTCGAAGAATAGCAGGCGCTGCAGTTGTCAACGGCTTCGGCAAAGCTGCTGATCTACCAGGCATTCATCGAGGAGGAGTCTGGGTTTCCAAAGCACCTGGTCCGGCGGGTCCACGATCTCTACTTTCAGCTGGTGCATGAGGAGTTTCAGCCGCGGACCATGTGGAGTCTGTCGAACGCCTTCACCAGCGCCTTCAAGGAGCTGGAGCCAATTCCCCAGTACAAGGCCACGGCGAAGCTGGCCGGATTTCTGCAATCCGTCCGCCCTCGGTAACCGCTACCGCAATGCCGGCGTACGGTTCTTAAGTCGTGTCACCTGCCTCAGATCATCGGAGAACTGGGCAGACGAACGAACCGTGCGCCGCGCATTTCGCTCTTCACAATAAAATTCATTTCATTTTGGAAGGCAACTTGATCATCCTGCCGGCGACCATGAACATCCCTTTTCCCAGATGATGAATTGTCCGCGGGCGCTTCGTTGACGGCGCGATCCACACTTTCTGGACCTCCAGGATGAAGAAGTTGTATTTGGCTACCATCCGCGCATCGACGACCTTGCACTCGAGATTCGCATAGCACTCGTCGATTAGTGGCGCTTTCACCACGGAGGCGGCTGCTGGCGTAAGTTGAAAGGCCTTGAACTTGTCTATGTCGCGCCCTGAGGTATTCCCGCAGCCCACCACTTTGGCTGCCAGTTCCACCGTCGGGATGTTGATCACGCATTCCTTGGTCTGCTTCCAGATGCCGAATGTGTAATCCCGGTTACTGATCACGCAGCCCACGATCGGCGGCTCGAATTCCATCATCGTGTGCCAAGACATGGTCATGATGTTGGCTCGCCCGTTGTGGACGGTTGTGACCAGAGCGACTGGCCCTGGCTCAAGCAGGCCGTAGACCTTAGCCAAGGGAAATGTTCTTTTCGCCATGCGTGGGATCCTTCCTCGTATCCCTGTGGGCGTTATCCGCTGGTTCATGCGATTCCCAGTATCCAGCCCTCCACGTGCGCTGCTTCGAGCTCTGCAGGCGTGAGAACGGGAGCCAAGAAATTTGCGAGCGCACCCGCGAGGTCGGAGCGGCGCATCCATACCACACAACTAAACGATTCCTTGCTCAGGCCCGATGCCAGAGCATGGTTCGAGCGGGGGACAGCAATCATCCGGGAAGCCGACGATGAAGCTCTGCAAGGACCGGACCTACGCGCTTTGCGCCGCGGCTCGCTGCAACTTGTTCGACATGGGAAAGGAACAGCAAATGAAAAACGCAATGCCAGACGGTTTGAAGAAGGCTGCAACTGCGCGGCTGATCAGCGCAGGGTTGTCCGTTACGGTAGTGTTGTTGACGGGCATGGTTTCGCCCTCGATGGCTCAAGATAGTTTGGACAAAGATTACGCTTTGATCCAAGCGTGCGGCAGCGATGTGTGGAACCTCTGTTCGGGCGTGCTGCCAGACGTCCTAAAAGTCAAAACCTGTATTGAGAGCAAGATGGGCTCGCTTTCGAAAGGTTGCGTCGAAAAGCTCCTCGACATGATGGCCGGCCACTCATTCAAGATTTGCAAGGACCAGACGTATGCGCTTTGCGCTGCGGCGCGCTGCAATGTGTACGACGGCGTCGCCTACTGTCAGTGCGACGTGAAGCACGGCGACAGACAGCATCAGCCTGCCGTTTCACATGGGCAAGGACCAGGACGTCTGCTCGGTCAATGCCGCAGGTGCCGACAACAAATACATGATCAGCACCTACAGTCTGCCTGATTCGATCGCTTCACCCAAGGGAGACCGCGCAGTGTACACCTGCTCGGGCGACGGCGCTGGCGCCTACGCTCAGTGCGACGGCGGAATATGCTTCCAAAGCACCGAGGATACGACGTTCCCGGGCTTCGACAAGCCCGTGCGGAAGGGGCAAATTGTTTGTTCCTGCCCGATCACTAAGGCGCAGACCGCCGGGGACTCGCAAGGGCATCAAATCCTCGGGCCCTATCCTTGCGACAACTCTTTCTTCAAGTATTGCAAAGCCGAAACGACCACTGGCAGGACGGGTTCGACGATCTATGTCGGTGCTCCGATTGGCTCGGTCGAGGGTCTGGCGGTTCTGCTCAATGGCAAGGTCCCGCCCGTCAACGAGTGCCATTAGCTGAGCGAAGCCAACCGTCGCTAGAAGGCACCTGCGGAGGCGCGGACTTTTCTTGCAAGCAGCACAACAGGAACCTGGGAGAAGTAGCCCCTGGCCAAGAAGTGCATCCGGGCCGGTGCCCCGGGTTAACGCCCAACAGAGGGGCGCTGACCCGGGATCGCCGACAACTGACAACTGAGAGCCGATTCACCATGATCAACATACTCTGACTTGCTTCACTCAGCGAAGCCGCTACTGGCCTTCTGCTCATCGTCGACCCGCAACTCGTCGTAAGCCTCTTGTTCGGCATGGAACTCGGGGGCTCCGGCGGCATCCTGGGCCGGTTGCTCGGCATCACCCTGGTAGCCATCGGCGTCGCCGGCTGGCCCGCGCGAAGTTCCGCGCAGGCAATTCTCGGACGGCTGCTCTACGCCGTGCTCGCCGCCGTCTACATGATTATGGTCGGGTTGGGCGGCAACGCTGGCATACTCTTGTGGCCCGCTGTCTTACTCCACGCACTGCTGGCCATCGTTCTCATTTGGGCGTGGCGGAAAGAACACAGGCCCCCAGCAACGAGAACATAAAGGGGCGACATGTTCAACCGAGCTGCGCTGGTGATCTTTCTTCCGTTCATGACAACCCTCTCCGGCTGTCAGGACCTGGTTCCGCATAACGGACTGAGGTTGCTGGATCCCCATATGCAGCGGTCAGAAGTCCTCGGCTTAGTGGCGGGCTTTGGAACCACCGTTGCCGCGCTGCCGGATCTGATCGCGATGCTCAAGCGCCGCTCCACTGCGGGCATGAACCCGCGCATGGCGGCCATCATGGGCCTCTTTCAGATCCTATGGGTTTACTACGGCTTATTGATTGCCTCGCGACCGGTGATCATTTGGAACGTGATCGCGGTGGTGGTCAATTTCATAAGCGTCGGAGCGTATTTTTATTTCGCCAGCAAAAAAGCCGCTAAGCGAGAAGCTAGACTAGTTACTTGGCGTCCGTGGTTGGAGACAGTTGGTGAACGAAGTGTGTGTGGTTTCTGAGGCGCAATCGGCCATCTAGTACTTAATCGCGTAAGTTTACGATAGTATTGCGCAACTGCGAACCTTTGACTTCGCGTTTACGCCAGACGAACGGCTTGGCCCTGGGTCCGTAGGCTGCCACGAAGTCTTCAATCGCTTGGCGCAATTGCTCGATGTCGCGAAAAGACGCTCCCCGCAGGGCTTTGCGGCTCAGAATACCAAACCAGACTTCAACTTGATTCAACCAACTGGCCGAGGTTGGCGTGAAGTGAAAGAACACGTTGGGATGAGCCGCCAGCTAGGCATCGTTTTTCTTGTGGATGCAGTAATTGTCCAAGATCGCATGGATTTCTTTTCCCGCCGGGAGATCGGCGACCACGCGATCCATGAATTCGAGAAACTCAATTCGCCGCTTCTTGCCGGTCGTCTGCGTATGAACGGCACCAGTGGCGACTTCCAGGGCGGCAAACAGATTTAAGGTGCCGTGGCGCTTATAGGTGCTCTTGAAACCGCGGACGATTTTCCCACTGTCCGTTTCCACGAATCCCGTCTTCCGCTCCAACGCCTGAATACTCGGCTTTTCATCCACGGAAAGAACCAACGCATTCTGTGGGGGATTCAAGTACAGACCCACGACATCGGCGGCCTTGGCCGTGAACTCCGGGTCCGTGCTGACGCACCAACGGCGCTGGCGTGCCAAACATACGCCTTCTTTCCGCAACACGCGCCAGACCGCATGCACCGATGTTTTCAAATGCTTCGCCAGTGCCGGCCCATCCCATACTGCTTGTCCCTGCGGCGGGGGTTCTTCCAGCATGGCCAGCACTTGCTTGCGAAACTCCCCTGTATATCGCGGCGGTTTGCCCGATCGCCGACGGTCCCGCAATCCCGCTATTCCCTCCGCCGCAAAGCGCCGACGCCAATCGATCACCGTGTTCGGCCGCACCTTCCAACTCCGGGCCACCGTGCTGACCGGCTTCCCTTCCAGACACCCCAAAACGATTCTCGCTCGTTCCACCAATCGCGCTTCCATCGTGCGGCTGTGCGCCCAATCTTCTAAAACCTGACGATCCGCTTGCGAACATTCCGGTATCGGCGCTGTTTTTGGCAAAGGCACCCCCTTTGCCAATCACATTACGTAATATCCATCACTAATGCAAGTAAGCACTAGCGGTCGCACCTCCGCCTGCTGAAGCGAACCCCGTTGCAACTGGTGTTTGGCAATGTCCAGTTTGCGGTAGCCCAATGCGCGTTGTGGAGTTGCTAGCCGCCGCCCAGATCTAGCAAAAACAAGGGCACCAGGTCTATATCCTTGATAGCTCCTAACCAGGCCGCCCATTTGACGAAAACCATGCGTGCTTCGGCGTACGCACGATACGTGTGCCTCGCAGTCGATAACTATCGTTACAACCGTCTAGGGAAGGCCTCAAAACGCCATCTTCGCACTGTTACCAATCGGCTCTGCCGGATTCTCTTGAACCGACCAAGCCTTCTACCCCGTCTTCGACGCTTTCACCAACATTCAAAACCCATAACCTGAGGGCCTACGCCCCCCTGGTGCCAGCGGCTTCCTTCTAACGCCCTTATCGAAAGCGCCCCGGCATTATGCTGAGGCGCTCCCCTTCGCCTTTTCACGCGCCGGGGCGCTTCCGATAAGGCCCTAGCGTTATACGGCCAGGTGAAATTGCTTTCGGATTGTCCGGACTCGGCCAGGTGGATTACTTCCCGCTTGCTCGTCATCCAGGACTAGCTAACGGACCCGCCCGGATTCACCTTCTGCGGGATGGTTCGCCCCCAGTTCGAACTCCAAATGATAAAATCGCAAAAATTCTTTCGGAGCTGACGCGTAGACGAAGGGCAATCTTGGATAATTTCGTGACAATCCAAAACCGGCACACCGGAGAGATCCTGCGGTTGAGTCGAGTGCGTGACGCCCATGGCCAAATCGTTTTGAACCTCGATGGGTCCCTGCCGCCACGAGCGAGCGGCCCGCCCCTTCATGTGCATTTCCATCAACGGGAGGAGGGCAAGGTGAAGGCCGGGACACTCGGCGCCCAAGTCGGAAAAGAGAAGATCGTAGTGCCAGCCGGGGGGAACGCAGTCTTTGCCGCAGGCACTTATCACAACTGGTGGAACGCGGGCGACGATCCCTTGGAGTTTAGTGGCCAGGCAATTCCGGCGGTTGACTTGGATCGCTACCTCCAGGGGGTGTTTGCGGTCCTCAACGCTAGCCCGAATGGCAGGCCATCGATCTTCTACTTAGCCCACGTGCTCTGGCGCCATCGCAACACACAGTTGATCGCGACTCCGCCCAAAGCCGTCCAGCGCATCGTTTTCCCTGTCATACTGTTCATCGGGCGGGTCCTGGGCAAATACCGCGGATCGAGCTGGCCCGGTTCACCCGAGTCGTGTTCCGGTGCGCCGCTTGTGGACGCCGCGAAGCACTAGGAATGCGTTACCGCGAGCGAATCATCAATAAAGGCGCCGTTCGGGAGCTAGGTTGACAGGATAACGCCCGGATGGCTGGCTACAAGGAAGCAATCCACCTTGACAGTTTGTCGGCATGTCGCGGAACGACAGTACGCTCTGGCGGAGGTCGCCAGAAGGAACCGTCGGGCGTTATACGGCCAGATGAACGGGAAGCATTCGTAAACGCTGGCCGACTTGTCCAAAGTAATCTCCCACATGCCGGTTTGGGACCAACTTCGTGTTGGCAGACCACAGATTCACAGTCATCGGTCGGCTTTCCGGAGGTCTCTTTTCTTGGCGACATACAGCTCGATCCATGCGGCGGCCTATCTCTTCGACCGAGAGCCAGCTTCCGGATAGCCCGTGCTACGTCCGCAACACGGAAAGTAGCTTTGCGAGCGTGACTCCCGCCAATCCAAGCGCGACTACCTCGCCTGGTCAAGCCCGACGCGGTGGAGCAGGTCCACAAAACGAGGGTCGTTTCGCACGGGATCGAAGAATGGGTGCACTTTGAGAAATTGCAGAATGTTGGACTGCTCCTGGTAGGCCCGCTCAAACCAGACGAATGCCTCGTCGTAGTCGCCGAGTCCCAGGTAAGCGGTTATGAACGCAGCCGCAGGAACGTAGCGTTTGCTGATTGCGTGTCTTCAATTCCGCCAAGAGTCGAAGGGCATCCGTCCGCCGCCCAGCATGAGCATATGCTGCGACCAGCACACCCATAATGCCCGGACTACGACCGGAAACACTGACCGCTTTCTCCAGCTCCGGGATTGCTTCCTCGGGCCGATCGTCGGCGACAAAAACGAATCCAAGTACCCAGAGGGCTAATGCATCGTCCGGTCGTAGCGCCAGCTTGCTTCGCAACTCGTGGATGGCTTCGTCGTAGCGCCGGGCGCAGAATAGAATCCACCCCATGTTGGTAGTGGAATCTCCAAGTGGGTCAAGCTCACGTGCGCGGCGAGACCGAGCTAGTGCTTCGTCAATACGCCCCTGGAATAGCAACCAGTGGGCGAGTCCACGGTGGGCGGCAGCGTCATTCGGGTTCAACTCGAGCGCCCGCCTGTATCCAGCCTCAGCGTCGGCCCACTGCCACTGCTGCTGCTGTACGTCTGCCAGCAGAACATATGCTTCCGCAAGTTCTGAATCCAGCGCCAGGGCCTTGTGGGCTGCTTCAACCACCTTTGGACGCATTTCCCAAGGGGGAGACTCCGATAAAAACCGTGGCGAGTCCGTCGTACGCATCCGCCAGCCCAACGTAAGCCGGTGCAAACGTCGGGTCGATCTTTATGGCTTGCTCGAAATAACGGATACTCTCCTCAACGTCGGCTCTCCTGTTGCTCTTGTCTAAGGCGAACCGCCCTTTGAGATAGCTCTCATAGACCTCCGGCGGAACGGAACGTACTGCGGTAAGCCTCTCGCGTTCCTCGCCGGTGACCGTAACCTCGACCTTCCCGGCGATGGATTGCGCCACGTCGCTTTCAAGGGCAAGCACGTCGCGCAGTTCGCGATCATAGGTTTCCGACCAGAAGTGTTCGTCAGTCGCGCCGCGAATCAACTGGGCATGGACGCGAATTCGGTTGCCCTCTCGTATCACTGAGCCTTCAACAAGGGCATCCACACGAAGCGTTCTCGCAATCTCCGGCATCGAGAGCTGCGTGTCCTTGTAGTGCATCACTGACGTGCGGGAAATAACGCGCAGATCATGGATTCTGGCGAGCCGTCCAATCAGCGCCTCGGTGATTCCGTCAGCAAGGTACTCCTGAGTTGGGTCGCCAGAGAGGTTTTTCAAAGGCAATACGGCTAGAGATTTGATTTTGGGGCCAGTGGCATCCGCTGCGCGACGCCGCGTCGTCATGTATGCAACAGCAAGCAGGGCGAGTAAAGCTACTCCGCCCAGAACAAGCCAGCGACCGGCGGTCAGAGGTCCGCGGTTGTTTTCCGCATTCGCCGTCTTATGAGCCTTTCGGTCTCCATCCTCCTTCTCTATACGCAGTCTGCGGCTTTGCAACCAGCCATCGAGCTCCGAGACGAAGTTCGTCGAGGTATCGGGGACACCTGATGGTTGAGCGTTAGAAGCTTCCTCACGGTGTTCTTTCTCCGGAATAATGATTGGCGCGATGAAGCGATACCCCTGTCCGGTCACGGTCTGTATAAACCGTGGGTTTTCGGGGTCGTCCTTCAGCACCTGGCGAACCTTGCGGATCGCTCCCCTGATGCTGTTGTCGGTATCGAAGAAGACACTGTTGCCCCAAACCTTGGCGACGATTTCGTCGCGAGTGACGATGTCGCCCCGGTGCTCGAGCAGCAGCACCAAAATCTCCAGCGGGATACGCTCCAGCTTCAGCATATGACTGCCGCGGCACAACCTGCGAGTACGGACATTGAGCTCGAAGTCGTCGCCGAACCGGATCGATTGCTGCTGTCCAATTGGCTGGGAAGCCATGGCACGCCTTACGGAAGATGAAAGATTTTACACCACATCGGAAGCCCTGATCTAAGTGTAATTGTCCTTATGAGTTAGCGCGACACAAACCATAACGCCGCGACACACGCCTCGCTATGGACAATCACGTCCTCCATTGCAATGATGCCGCTCACTAGACCGCTCAAGAATTTGGAGGAAGGACAATGAAAAGGATTCATGGCAGAACAACGAATAGAACTTTCGGGCTCCTATGCGGGTTGATGGTGAGTCTGTTGTTCGGGTCCGCAGTCGCCAGCGCCGATGTCGTCTTGGACTGGAATGTAATTGCGGTAAATACGGCCATCGCGAACGGCCAGAGCCCACCCGCCCAGGCGCGATACGCGGCTATCGTGCAGCTCGCTGTGTTTGAAGCCGTCAACTCCATCGCGGGCAACTACCGACCGTATCTTGGGACCATCGTGGCGCCGCGAGCGGCATCCGCCGATGCGGCAGCCATCGAAGCTGCGTATCGGGTGCTGAGTACCTATTTCCCAGCCAGCGCGCCTGCGCTCGACACCGACCGCGCGAACTCGCTGGCATTGATACCGGACGGCCAAGCTAAGAATGACGGCATAGCGACCGGTGAAGCTGCCGCCCTTGCCATGGTCGTTCTGCGCGCCAACGACGGGTCGTCGCCGCCGCAATTCAAGATACCCGGCCCGCCTGTTCCGGGCGAATGGCAGGCCACACCGAGTTGCCCAATCGTGAATGGAGTTGCCGTCGGAACCTTTTTTCAATGGCAGGACATAACCCCGTTCGGTATCCCGAGTGCTCGGGCGTTTCTCCTCGATCCACCACCAGCGCTCACCAGCAACCGGTACGCGAAAGCCTACGTCGAGGTGATGACGGTCGGGAGCCTCACCAGCAATGAGCGGCCACCAGATCGGGCAGCTGTCGCGCGATTTTTCCAGACCTCCTCACCGACTCTGGCACTCAATGAGGCTGCCCGGCAGGTCGCCGCCGCACAGGGGCGTACGCTGTCCGAAAATGCCCGAGCTCTGGCCCTGATAAACATGGCAATCAGTGACGGCCTAGTGGCGTCATTCTTTAACAAGTATCGCTACAACTTTTGGCGCCCCGAAACAGCAATTCGTGCCGGCGACACGGACGACAACCCGAAAACCGATCCCGATCCAACCTTCGTTCCGTTCATCGCGACGCCATGTTTTCCGAGCTATCCCTCAAATCACGCCAGCGCAAGTTACGGCGGTGCCGAGGTCCTGAGGCGTCTGTACGGCGAGGGCGGGCATTCGATCACGCTATCGAACCCCGCAGTGCCCGACATCATTTTGAAGTACACCACGTTCAAGCAGATCACCGACGATGTCGACGACGCGCGCGTCTACGGCGGGATACATTTTCGAACCGACCAAGATGCGGGCGGTCGCCTGGGCCGTGCTGTCGGCACCGCGGTCTACAAGAACAAGTTGCGTCCCATGCACGATGACAACTGAATGATCAGCTCGAGAACGACTCGCCATTCGTGTCATGTTGTTCGGTAATTATGAGCTGCTGTGGCGCACGAATGGCGAGCCAGTCATAGGTCGCGGCTGTAGCTCAGGAATTGCGGCCAAGAATCATCCGCGTGTAAAGGTTCGGCTAAATCGGGTTGCCATCCGATGCCGAATTGCGCGTGCTCCGGCAGGTCAGGTTCGCGGTTCTGCGAGCTTGTCCATAAGCCAGGGTGTGGGTCACCACCCAGTCAGGTGCCTTCTGGGTCCAGTCCCAGGTTGTCATTCACCGTTCTTTTCCGAGGCCACGAAGGGAATTCCGGCTTAAAGGAGAAAATATGCGGATGTTAAACACGATCTTCGCTGTCGTGGTATCGCTGCTCGCTATCGCGATCACAGCCAGCCCTCAGCAAGGGCAGCTGTCGGACTCCGATTACATCGCTCAAGCTCTGTCCGCTGCTCCCGAAGCGGTCGCCAAAGGAGCAGCTGTCGTCCGCGCGGGGAAAGACGGAAACATGCGTACCCTCCGCGAGGGAAATAACGGATTTACCTGCATGATCATGGGCACTGACAACAGGATGTGCAATGATCGCAACAGCATGGACTTTATCCATGCCGTGATGAAGCACGTGCCGCCGCCGAATAGGGTAGGGATTTCGTACATGCTGACGGGGGACGACGGAGCGAGCAATACCGACCCGTATGCTACGAGCAAAACCGCTGACAATCATTGGATCGTAACCGGGCCGCACATCATGCTTTTCGGTCCACCCAGCAAGGCGTTGGGCTATACGGAAGCTAAGGACCCGGATCCCAGCAAACCATACATGATGTGGGCGGGCACGCCCTATGAACACGCGATGATTCCTGTTGCTTCCCCGAAGTGAGGATCACGGAGAATCGGGTTTAACACTCGCCGAATTCCAAACCAAGAGAACCGAGTCCACCGATCTGCCAGTTTGTTCTTACGGTGATGCCTCGGGCGATTGAGTAAACGACCGTTCTGGTTTGAACCAGCCTGTCCAATTAGCTGCACCCGGTACTCCAACTTGAGGCGGCACGCGATAACGGCGCGGGCCAGAAGTCGCCATGCCGCGAAATGGCGCGCTCTTATGAGCGGATGCTGTGGTGTGCCTCAAAAAGTGCTTGACAGGGGAGACAGTGTTAGAGATGGATGTATTCATTTCGGCAGCTGGCATTTCGTATGCAAAGCCCACTGCCGACATGAGTTTGGATGATTGGCGCCGGGTCATGGCCGTCAATCTCGACGGCGCCTTCCTTGGGGTTCGCAGCGCACTTCGTACAATGATCCCCAAGAGAAATGGCAGCATCGTGCTCATTGCTTCAGCTTCTGGCATCAAGGCGTCCGCTGGGGCTAGCGCATACTGCACCAGTAAAGCTGGCCTTCGCATGTTGGCCAAAGCGGTTGCGTTGGAGTGCAAGGAGCATGGGATTCGGGTGAATAGCGTCTCTCCGGCCGCCGTTGCCACTCCGATGTGGAGCAAGATGCCTTTCTGGGAAGATCTGGTCGCTAAACACGGCAGCGAAGAAGGCGCCTGGGAGGCTTTAGGTGGGATTAGTCCCGATCAGCCCTCGCTGAAAAGAATGGCTTTCCCTGAGGAGATTGCCAAAGCGGTGTTGTTCTTAGCCTCGGATGAATCCTCTCACATAACCGGTACGGACTTGGCAGTGGACGCCGGGTATACGGCGTGAGTCTCACCGGGATGAGAGCCGGAACAGTGCCCGGGGCAAGAGTCGGTTACAAATAGAAGTGCCCTAGTTTCAACTTGATCCGACATTTGATCGACTCGCGCGATACGCGCGCAGGAGGATGTCAGATGAGCACCGACGATGCTGTCTGCGCATGGCCGTACACGCTGTCGACGATTGCTTCCCCCAGCGTCAGAGAAAGCTCGAAGTGTTCCGCGATGACGGCTTGGCCACGATTCGGTTGACACATTGGCTGGAACGCCCCAGGGTCTACGAATACTATTGGGCGCATTTCGCGGCGGAAATCCACTTGAGCGTATAGTCGCTAGCCTTGATCGGAAACGCCTCGGGCGGGACGCTTGAGTGCAGCGGAAGAACCTGCATCCGAGGCGTTTTCGATAAGGAGACTAGGAGGAAGCCGCTGGCGCGGTGGACGCGGGCCTATGGGATTTGAATGCCCGCCTGGAGTCGGATTGTGAGGTCGGAGGGTACGGTGGAAGTGCGAAACCTCGCTGGCGATCATGGGCCGGGCGGCAAACGGGTGGAATGAAAGGTTGGAAAACGGGCAATGGCGACAGGGTGGAGACACGAGGGCGTCGGCGTGCTGAGGCACATCCAAGAGTCGTTACCGACGGAGCTGCTAGGAAGAATCGAAGTACGTACATATTGATAGCTCCGCGGCTGTGAATCTCTGAATGACGATCATCGATGCGCCGCAGCGGGGACAATGCCAAAGCGAGGAACTGTCGGAATGGACTTCGTTGGCTCTGACCTCTCGCGGCATAGAGCAACTGCAACCCAGCAGTTGTCGGCATAGCGCCAGGCGAGAGAGGCGAAAGCGATTAGCGAGAAACCCGAAGTGGCGGATGCGTACGAAGCTTCTGGGTAGCACGTGCAGAAAGAAGCGCCGCAGAAACTCAGTTCCCGCCAAAGTCATCCGGCTTTGTTTGCCACCGTGGGCGTAATCCTTCCAGCGGAAAGTCACGCGCTCTTGTTCGAAGGTCACCAAGCGGTGATTGGAAATGGCTACGCGATGGGTGTAGCGGCCGAGGTAGCGCAGCACCTGCAAGGGACCGCCGAAAGCGGGCTTGGCATAGACCATCCAGTCGTGACGATGGAGATGACGGAGCAGTTTTGCAAACTGTTGTTGGTCGGCGAGAGCCCCAGCCGGGCCCGCACACTGTAGCTTGTTGCGGCGGTGGAGGCGTTTGAGACCGGCGAGGAACTTGCCGCGAAAGACGCGACTCAGGACTTTGACAGGCAAGAAGATAAGGATAGCGCGGACGAACCCATCGACGATGATCCCGCGAGAGCCCGCCTGCGGGAATGACACAGCGAATGTGGGGATGCAGGAGCAGGTTCTGTCCCCAGGTGTGCAGGATGGCGATCACGCCGATCTCGGCTCCAAGGTGCTTGGCATCGGATGCGATTTCCAGCAAGGTTTGCGCAGTGGCGGTGAACAACAGATCGTAAAACAGGCGTGGGTTCTCCAACGCCAGCACATTCAGTTCGTGTGGCACAGTGAACACGACATGGAAATAGCCGGTGTCGAGGAGATCGTGCTGCCGTGCTGTGATCCAGCGCTCACGAGCTTGCGACTGACACTTGGGGCAGTGGCGATTGCGACACGAGTTGTAGGAGATGGCCTGATAACCGCAGCGCGAGCACTGGTCGCGATGTCCACCCAGGGCAGCGGTGCGGCAGCGCTGAATGGCACGCAAGGCTTTGAGCTGCTGGAAATCCAGGCTCGATCGATACCGATCAATAAAACGCTGGCCTTGGGCGCGAAGGATGTCGGCCACCTCCACGGCGGGCCGAGTCATGGGTTCTGTTTACGGTGGTAGTGACGGTTGACTTCCTCGATCCGAGAAAGCGGCAAACCTTCCAAGGGATTGGCGACCGCCCGTAAATGCCGTTGCGACAGATGCAGGTATTTGGCTGTCGTTTCCAGGTCACCGTGGCCCAGTAAAATCTGAATGGTGCGTAGGTCGGTCCCCGCTTCCAGGAGGTGTGTGGCGAAGCTGTGCCGCAAGCAATGAGGGCTGACCCGCTTCGTGAGGCCGGCGTGGCGGGCGGCTTCTTTACACGCATACCACACGGTCTTGTCGGAGATGGGTCGTTCCTTGCCGCGTTTGCGTTCGCTGCTGGGGAACAGATAGGTGCGGGGCTTTTTCCAGCGCCAGTATTCTCGCAAGGCTTCTAACAGCGCCGGGCTGAGAGGAATGTCACGGCCAGCGCCGCCTTTTCCGCGTTCCACGCGGATCATCATGCGCTGGCTGTCGATGTCGCTGAGCGTCAACAGAGACACTTCGGTGCGCCGCATCCCCGTGCCATAGAGGGTCATCAGCAGGGCACGCTGTAGAAGGTTCCCGGCGGCATTGATGAGCCGCGCGACCTCATCCAGACTCAACACCGTGGGGAGTCGTCGGTGATCCTTGGGATAGGGCAAATCTTCTCGAAACTCGTGCCGTTTGAGAGTTCGGATGAAGAAGAAGCGTAGTGCCGCGACACGGGCAATCACAGTGCCGACGGCGAGCTTGCGGTCTCGGAGCAGGTAGGCCTGGTAGCTTCGCAGCTCATCGGGCCGAGCTTATCCGGTGACTTGCCAAAATGCCGGGCAAAGTCCGCTACCGACTGCAAGTAATAGCGGGTCGTACTCTTCGAGTAATTCCGACGCTGAAGTTCCTCCAGCATCATCTGGCGTAGATGGGTCACAAGAGTCTCCTTTCTCTGTGAACCACACTACGTCAGCTACTCCAACAATGCTGGGTTCGCCATACGCGGTAGCGTCCGCCGCGCCAGCGGCTTCGTCCTTGTCGGCAAACCACCGAAGTGGTCCGTGAAGCTCCCCGGAAACCGCGCTCTGGACTCGCAACGGCGACACTCATGAGCGTTTTTAATTCAACAGCTTGCAATTGCGTAGGCCATCTGGTTTTTCCGTCACAGTGCTGTAGTCGATTTTGTAGACGGTCCTGCACCCTGCGATGGCCATGGAGTGCAGTATTTATGAGGTTCGCGACGCTTGAGTGCCGGGTGAAATCTGGTGCAAAACCAGGGGGTCGGTTTTGGAGGTCTCGCTGCTGCTGTAAGTGCTTGGAAATAATTGGTCGGGGAGAGAGGATTTGAACCTCCGACCCCCTGGTCCCGAACCAGGTGCTCTACCAGGCTGAGCCACTCCCCGACTTCTGAAACTCTTGTCGTTCGGGCGACCGAACAACGCCGGCGCACACTCACGGGTGTGAGTCTTACGGGATCGCGCCAACCGCAAGTATAGCAGAATCGAGACCGTCCCGAAGTTGGGGGATTCCGCGCTACGACGTAAACTCGTTGTGCACGATCTACCGCGCGGGCTAGCAATCGGCCAGCGCAAATCTGCAACGTCAAGGATTCACATTGGCTACACTCTTGGTGGCTCGGCAGTTGATCACCCCGTTACAGGCGATTGACGACGCCGCGCTGCTGATCGAAGACGGTGCCATTGCCGCTGTCGGCCGCCGCGCTGATCTGGGCATTCCCGGGCGCACGCGTGTCGTCGATTTCGGCGACGCCATTCTCGCTCCCGGACTCATCGACATCCACATTCACGGTGGCGCTGGGCACGATGTGATGGAGGAATCCGACGAGAGCCTGGCCGCGGTCGAGCGTCTCATGGTCCGCCACGGCGTGACCAGTTACTGTCCGACCACCGTCACCGCACCTATAGACGCGACCCTGCGCTCGCTCGACGCGCTGGGGAAGGCGGTGGCTCGTGCCAGTAATGGCGACGGCACACGCGCGCGTCCGCTCGGCATTCACTTCGAAGGGCCGTTCCTCAGTCACGCCAAGCGAGGCGTACATCCGCCGGCACTGCTGGAGAAAGCTTCGCGCGAACTGTTTGACCGCATGTGGCAGGCTGCGGACGGCCATGTCTCCGTGATGACGATTGCTCCGGAAATCGAAGGCGCTCTCGACCTGATCGCCGAGGCCGGTCGCCGCGATGTTTGCGTGAGCCTCGGTCATTCAGACGCCGACTTGCAAGTAGCTCAAGCAGGAATCCGTGCGGGCGCTCGTCACGCCACCCACACTTTTAACGCCATGCGAGCGCTCGACCACCGCAATCCGGGGATACTCGGCGCCGTACTCACCGACAATTCAGTTACCGCCGACATCATCGTCGACGGCATTCATATCGATCCCGTCGTGGTCGATCTCTTCGTTAGGGCCAAGGGCCTCGACGGCGCCGTCCTGATCACCGACGCCATCAGCGCCACGGGCATGCCGGACGGCACATACTCGTTGGGCGGCTTGGAAGTTCAAGTAAAGGATGGTCGCTGCGAATCCGGCGGACGCCTTGCCGGAAGCGTACTGACGCTCGACCGTGCGGTGCGTAACACGGCAGAGTTCGCCAAGATCGCGCTGCAACACGCCATTCGCATGGCTACGCTGAACCCTGCGTGCGTGCTCGGCATCGAGAAGCGCAAGGGCACGCTCTCGGTTGGAGGCGACGCCGACGTGGCCGTGTTCACCCCTGCAGGCGAAGTGGTGCAGACCATCGTCGGCGGAATCGTCACCTAGAGGTAACTGACAATCTACGGCGCCGTCATAAAGCTTACGTACTTCTTGCCCAGGTAGAGCTTCGCGTTCTCCCCATCCATGACGATCTTCAGCGGCTGCGGACGTGCGAGCTTGTCATCAACCTTGATGTCTGCCACCAGCAGTTCGTCGCCTGCCACGTTCAGGATGTGAAACTTCCCATCGGCGGTATAACCCATGCCGTACTGTCCCGGACCCAGCATCCCGCCGCCGTCAAAACGCAGCTTTTTCTCGGTGATGAACAGCCCGGTGTACTTTGCCTTAACATCCGTGGAGTATCCCGAGGTATCAACCAGTCCGGCAATCACGTAGAAGTCGTCGGGATAGTGAATGGCGGCGGAGTTGCGCAACTGCGTGGTGGCGCTCATCCCGCGGAAGAAGTACGCCTCGGGCACGACCTTTTTGAGCCCGGCTTCGTTCAATACGGTCGGGGCGGCAGGAGCGTTTTGCGCGACCGCAGAGATGGAAACTGAGAGAACTAGTACCGCGAATAAGAATTTACGGATCATGGAGCCTCCAGGACATTGACCTTCGAGCAGCAGCGCCGGTGCTTGCAGCACCGGCAGCAGAAGTTGTCTCGTTACGGTTACGAGTTTACACCCGGCGTTTGTCCACATCTCCGCGCGGCTCGGCGTGTCTGCAAGGTAGGTTTTGCAGGCGGCCAGGCGCATCCCTGTGGTTTCCTGGGGCTGTCCTCAATGAGCAGTCGAAGGTGCTTGTGTAATTTTGGCTCTCACGTCGGCCAGGTGAGCCGTTGAGTCGAACCGCACCGCGCCATCCGCATCACGCACGATGCCGAGGTTTTTCCACATTGCTGCAAGGTCGATCGTTTGCGGTTGATCGGCCATCGAATGGTACAGGTCAACCAGCACCGTGGTTCCCGTCGCCTTGTCTCCGACTGCGAGCGCGCGTTCAATTTCCCAGTCCTGGGTTATATTTCCGCCCGCGTCCAGGATGCCCCGCAATGCCTCTTGCAGTCCTTTATGATTACCGGTTTTCTGGCGAATGCGCACGTCGGCCACAAGGCAAAACATCGCTCCTCCCCAGTAAGTCCGTCCCCATGTGTGCGTGTGGTCCAGTCCGTCGTCGCTGGGCGCCGGTTCGCCCTGCGGTATGTCGCGGACAACGTCGCTCCACATGCGGTCGGCGGAAAGCTGTCCGGCCTGCACTCGCGCTATCGGCTCGACATACACCGAGATACCTTCCTCTATCCAGTGATGCGTGCGTGCCATCGAGGGAAAGGCCAGGTGGATCATTTCGTGGGTCAGCATCCAGTCGTCACTTAGCTGTGCCACCGACGTATTCTCGCCCAGGGAAATAGTGATGTATCCGCCGCCATCGGGATAGGTCGTTCCGCGGTGAACGCCGGCACTTCCGCAAATGTGCAGATCGAGCCGGAGCCGTGGAACCGGAAACTTTCCGTAGTACGTGCAGACAGCGTCACCAGCGCGCTGGATCCAGTCGATGAGGTCGGCCCGCGAGACCGTTTTGGCTTCGCCGTCGAATTGCACGTCGATCGTTGCGCCACACGCGTTGACGGCCGCGGCACTCGCGGGGCTTTGCGACTGACATCCTGCGCCTCGCGACAGGCTGAATGTCAACGCCGCGAGCGCGACCAAGCGCAGAAAAATTCGGCTTCCGGTGTCTCGATGCAAATCATGATCCTGGCAGATTGACTCGATCCGTTAGACGCACGGGGCGCGTGAGGGATTAGGCCGCGTGTTGTCTCCACCTGCATTCAATCAGGTAGTCTAGCGCAAACCGGCCCGGGCCGAAGATCAGGATGATCAACGACGCCACCAGGAAAGTGTAGGGTGCGGCCGCGTAGAAGTCGTCCGGACTGGAGAAAACGGAAAGCAATGCCGCACGGTCCGCGGTGATGTATGCAACCAGCATGTCTACCGTCAGCATCAGCGCGATAAGCCGGCTGCCGAGGCCTACCGCCAGCAGGATCCCGCCAAAGCATTCCAGTCCGGTGACGAAATACGCATTCAGCGCGGGGGCGGGAATGCCGAGGCTGGTGAAGAACTCAACCACATGCGGAAGATTGTGAAGCTTTCCCCATCCGGTTTGAAAGATTTGCCATCCCCAGTACAGCCGCACAAAGAGAAGAAAGGGCGATTGCAGCGAGTTGCCGGCGCTGACGAGAAGCGAGTATGCCCACCGCAGCCTGTCTAAGAGTGAGTCCATAATGCTCCGTCCAGGTTTATTTGCAGAACCAGCCCAAAGATGACCACAACGCAAACCACGCTTTCAGTTTCTCTGTTGCTTGATCGCTCGCGCCATCGCTCCAATTCATGCCCTCCACGGCTTCGGAGAGATGTTTACCTTCACGCAGCGCGCGGAGAACTCCAAATGCTTCAGAATCGAGTCGCTTGAAATACACCGAGTTGTCAACGCGGTGGACCGCAAGAAAAACTCTTTCGGGCGTCGGCAGTGCACGCTTCCGAGGGCGCCGCCGCTGCGGACGTTCCTCGACGGCATTGCTTACCATGCCGAATTCACGCTGTCGGCTCCGTATCGCCAGCAGCATTGCATCTACCGGATACTCCAAAGCAAGCAGCCGAACGAAAGGTTGCAGTTGGAACTGCGGATCGGGACCGAGCGCCTGCATGTCGGACTCGCTCAGCCGCGGCCGGCGCGCTTCGTCGAAAGCCTCGATGTCCGCCCATTCCAGCTTGACCATATCGAGCGCAATGTCTTCGACTCCGGCTATGAACTCCGGATGCGCTCGCAGCCACTGTTCCAGCCGGGACCCAAGATTGCGCAGCGTAAAAGATTGCGATGGGCAATCTAGCAGATAAGCGACTGACAGCTTCTCGAACGCACGGTCACCCAGAATCAGCTGCAGTCCTTCAAAATCCTCGGCCAGCGCCGACAACACCCGGAACCAGTACTGGCGGTTGTATATCTCCAGCCGCTCAAACGAACTGAGGCGATCATTCGGCTTGATGATTGTTTCCGCGATGCCGCGCAACGAGCGGCCATCGCGCGTCCGCTGTCGCATGCCCTCCTGGGCCGTCAACGGCTGCCGGGTCGCGTCCAACATGGTGCGTTGTATCTGGTCGAGGTCCATCACGCCGTCACTTTCTCGGGCACGAATCGCTTTGCCTTCAGCGCTTCGCCGTGGACTTCTGCGAACGACGGAATGCGATCGTCCCATTCCAGCAAGGTTGCAGTCTGCCCCACCAACTCGATGGCGCGTGCGTACAGTTGCCACACCGGATCGATCACCGGATGATCATGCGTGTCGAGGATGTACTTCTCATACTTCGAGTGGCCGGCAATGTGAATCTGCGCCACGCGGTCATGCGGCACGCTGCCCAGGTACTCGAATGGATCGAAGCTGTGGTTCCGTGACGAAACATAAATGTTGTTGACGTCGAGCAATATCCCGCAGTCCGCCTGCTCAACTACCTCGGTGAGGAACTGCCATTCCGTCATCTCCGAGGCGTGAAACTCGGCGTAGCTGCTGACGTTCTCCACGACGACAGGTACTTCCAGAAAATCGCGCGCCTCGCGGATCTTCTGTCGCCGTCTTGTTCGCCGCTTCGAATGTATACGGCATCGGCAGCAAGTCGTGCGAATACGTGCCATCCACGCTGCCCCAACAGAGATGATCACTCAGCCATGGTGTCTTCGTTCGTCGCACCAGGGCCTTCAGCCGCCGCAGGTGTTCACGATTCAGCGGCTCCGCCGAGCCGAAGTACATCGAGACGCCGTGCTGTACGACCCGGTACTGCTCCAGTATCTGGTCCAGTACATACAGCGGACGTCCGCCATCGACCATGAAATTTTCCGAGATAATCTCAAACCAGTCGCAAACCGGCTTCTGTTCCAGGATGTGGTTGTAGTGCGGAATGCGCAGGCCGATGCCCACGCCGTATTCGGTAAATCCATTGAAGCGATTTGCAGGCATCTCAGAAAACTTCGGGAGAACAAATTTGGAGGGCCGGACGTTTCGGTTCCGGCCCTCACCGTTGTGGTCTGGCCGGAACTACGCTGCGTGGGGCTTGGAGCCGTCTGTTGCGCAGCCGCCCTTGCCCTTGCAGGAATTCTTGCCCTTGCAGCCATTGTCGCCGGACTTACAGCCGCCTTTGCCCTTGCACGAGTTCTGGCCCTTGCAGGCGTGCTTGTCCGTGTCGGACGCGGTGGCCATGTGGCCCAGGTTCCCGTTGCTCGAGAACGCTTCGGAGGTGGACGATGGGGACTGTGCCATCGCGGTCGTGCCGGTCATAAGGCCTGCCAGGGCAGCGCCCATCATCAGTGACTTCATCGACTTCGTCATTGCTTAATCTCCTCAAAAGTTGGTTGGTTGAAATCGAGTCGCAGTCCGTTGGCTGTGACCCCACATCTGTTACGTGGACGGGATTCTATCGGATTGCACGGCCCTTGGCGAATCGGTATTCGCTGTAAAACACAGCTTTTTACAACGGCCGACTAGCACCTAAATGGTGGCTGAGTCCCGTTTCCACTTAATGACCAGTAAGACTCGATAGACGCCAAGAAGTTACAAGCCGCTAAGGCAAATTCTTACGTTTGCTTTGCATCAGAAGAAGGATTCGCATCTTTGACGCAGCGGAAGCCGAGGTGGTTGGTGCCGGTGGAAACCTCGCCTTTTCCGCGGGTGCCCACGATGTAGCGCGAGCAGTATTGGTCGGTGCAGAGGAACGAGCCGCCGCGATGGGTCTTCTTCTTCTCGGTAGGCTCGTCGGGGTCCCAGGGGTTGGTGGGGCCCAGCGGGTTGCGGGTCACGCCTCCGGCTTTGGCAAGCTGTTGGTAGTAGTCTGGACGATACCAGTCGCTGGTCCACTGCCACACGTTTCCAGCCATGTCGAACAGGCCATAGCCGTTCGGTGGATAGCTCTTCACCGCGGCAATGCCTACGTGGCCGTCAGCGCCGGTGTCTGAATTGGGGAAGTGGCCCTGGTGGGTGTTGGCCATCCATTTGCCGCTTGGCCTGAAGTTGTCACCCCAGACGTAGGGCTTGCCGGCCAGTCCGCCACGCGCGGCAAACTCCCATTCGGCTTCGGTCGGCAGGCGCTTGCCCGCCCACTTGGCGTAGGCGACGGCGTCTTCATAGGCAATCTGCACGACGGGGTAATTGTCTTTGCCGACAATGCTGCTGTTCGGCCCTGTCGGATGCCGCCAGTTCGCGCCCTTCACGTAGGTCCACCACTGGTAATGGTCGTTCAGCGGCACTGCATGATCGGGGGGAGAGAACACTACCGAGCCGGCGACGAGGTTTTCGGGCGGAGCAGTGGGATAGTCTTCCTGGCGCGGCTTGCGCTCGGCGACCGTGACGTAGCCAGTGGCCTTCACGAAGCGGGCGAACTGGGCGTTGGTCACGTCGGTTGCGTCCATGAAGAATCCGTCCACATAGACACGATGAATGGGACGCGAGTCTTTGGTGGCCTGCATGCCGACTTCACCGTCGCTGGGCGAATCAGCTGCGCCCATGGAGAACTCGCCGCCGGAGATCCAGACCATTCCCGCCGGCGCGGGAGTTGACGACTTGGCGGTGTTGGCGATGGTTGGTCCGAAACCCGGCGTTGTGGAGGGGGAAGTGGTTGTATTGGCCGACTCTGGCATCGCCGCCGGAGTTGCCTCGGGGGTAGAGCTTGCCGGAGTCGGTGCGCCGACGGTGGACGCAGCCGCGGGCGGATTGGCGTTGACGATATCGACTGGCCGGTGCGACCGCGATGACCACACGGCAACACTGATTGCGATGGCGGCCACAACGAGGCCCATGCTCAAGCCCTTGCGCTTGGATGAAGTTGCGGCGGATTGGGGCTGAGTCGTCATGGTTGCTTGGTGAAGTCTAATGCTTCCGGCTGGCAGATGTCATGTAGAGCGGCACGAACTGGGTCAAGCGCAAGTTTCCCGAATTGGGAAGTGCGGATGGGGTAGGCCCCCCTCCCCCCTATCGCAAAATCCTTGTTTTCTTGGAGATACGCGGAATTCTGCGCAAATTCCTGAGCCCGTGGGAGTTATAGGCAAAGTATTATGGACAAATGAGTTAGAGGGGATTTTGGGGGGACGGAAGACCGCACAAGTGGGTCGATGGCGAGAAAAACGACAACGAGCAGAACCGTTCACAGGTCGATCCACCTAGCTAGGGATGGGGGTGGTGTCTGGCTGCCGACTCGTGGGAAGACAGCTCTTCCTCATCCTTCCGTCGGAAGTGTACTCCGGTTGGGAGTCAATCACCAAGCGAGTTAGTCACGGTTGCGCGTGATGGGTGAACAAAGACTCTGGTCAGTTGCCAGTTGCCAGTGCCGGTGAAGAGACGGGTGTTCAAAGTGGAGAAGCGGAGCGCCGGGAGATAGAGGAATTGACGAGACCATGGATAACGGCGGGGGATTTCGCGAGGGGAACCAAAACTCCCGCTCAAGACTAGTCTGTGAATTAGATGGGTTACCTGGGCCACCAGCGACTCCGCTTTGACCACACCTCGCAGGACACTCACGGACCTCACAACCTGCCATGCCGGAACCGCCACCCCTGTCGCTGATCCATTTTTCGGCTACTTTGTTGTTGCATTTGGGACAAGTAGTGGTACGATTCCATGACCCAAAGGTGGATTCACACACTTCGTCGTTTGTGGAGGAACAAAATGGCTGCACGTATAAGTGAACCTAAGCCAGCGATCTCCGTTCTACGTATCTGTTTGTTCGTGTTGGTCGTGTGTCTGGTCGCGCCCGTCACTCTGCTTGCGCAGACCGATACGATGCCTCCGGTATTGATCAACGTGGACATCAGTCCTAACCCGGTCGATGTTACGGGCGGTCCTCAGACCGTCACTGTGACCACGAACGTCACGGATGACTTGTCTGGGACCCAGCAGGTTTTTGTCACCTTACAGAGTCCGTCAACCGGCCAGTATCTATATGGATATTCGAGCTTGGTTTCGGGATCGACTCTCGACGGTTTTTGGCAGGCAAACATCACCATTCCCCAATATAGCGAGGCCGGCGATTGGACGATCGCATCCCTCCAGCTCACCGACAATGCTACGAACAACCAATATCTCTCCACCTCAGACCTGCAGAACCTTGGCTTTCAATACTCGGTCACGGTGATATCGCAGCAGGACATTACTCCTCCACAGTTGACGAACCTGAGCTTCAGTCCGTCGGCAGTGAACACGTCAGCCGCGGATCAGATCATCACTGTCACCCTCGGTGCAAGCGACGATTTGTCGGGAGTGGACTTCACCTGTCCGTTTTACTGCTACTACACTGTCTATCTAACCAGTCCATCCGGGAAGCAATGGCAGGGCTTGGTGAATTACTACGTCACGAATGTGTCCGGCACACCGCTGAATGGCGTCTGGACCGGGCAGATCACAATGCCTCGTTACAGTGAGCCCGGCAACTGGCAGGTAAACTTCGTCTCGTTAAGGGACTCGGCTAACAACACCAGCTATCTGTCCACTGCCAATCTTCAGGCGATGGGTTTTCCCACGACGATCACAGTAACCTCCAGTCCGTCTGACACCTCGCCGCCTGCAGTGTCCAGCCTGGCCTTCGGTCCTAATTTCATCGATACAACCATGGGTAGCCAGCCGGTAACGGTAAACCTGGGTTTGACGGATAACCTCTCTGGCTTGCAATACGGCTGGGTGTACTTCACCAGTCCTTCCGGAAACCAGACTCAGTATGCCTATTTCAGCTCGTACAACCGCATCGCTGGTACGGCGCTGAATGGCACCTACCAATACACGTTTTACATGCCCCAATACAGCGAGGCGGGGACCTGGCAGGTCAGCCAGATCTACGCTTACGATAACGACAACAATTTGCTGTATCTCACCAATGCGCAATTGCAAGCCATGGGCTTCCCCACGCAACTGGTGGTCGTGCTGCCCTCCAACCAGGTCGACGGCAACTTGGATAGCACCGGCGGCACGGTAATGGACGAGGTCTTTGGTGACCGCGCCCAGGTAACCTTCCCCCCGGGTGTGTTGACCCAGCCTACCGACATCTCCATTGATGTCTTCACCGAGGACATTCAGTTGCCGATTCCGCAGGGCTACTCTGCGGCTGGAACCAACTATGTGAATCTCTCGTTCAATCCCGAGCCGGCGTTGCCGCTGCCTGCTCCCGGAATGACCCTGGTGCTTCCGCTCTCCACTCAAATGAACCCGGGCGATCCGCTTACCTTGTTCAAGGTAGATCCGAGCACCGGTAATCTGGTCCCAGAGCCCAGCGTGTATGGTGGCAATGTGATTGGTTCGGTGAATGCCGACGGGTTCAGCGCTACCTTCACCGGCATCGCAGGACTCTCGGTGGTGGTCGGACTGATTCCCAGTTCAGCCGTGCCGGGCGACGTCAATGGTGACGGTGTGGTCGATTGCATCGATATGACCATTGAGCAGACCTCGTTTGGTTTGCGCCTTGGCCAGCCGGGCTTTGATTCAAGAGCTGATACGAACCACGACAACATCGTGAACGTCATCGACCTCTCGTATGTCTCCCGCCATCTGCCGAAGGGTGTTGTCTGTAAGTACGTCAACGTCGGCAAGGTTCGCGAGAAGAAAATGAATGCAAATTACGTGAAAGCAAAATCGAAGACTTCTATAAGGAAAACGAAATGAACTCGCGCACCCAGAGGATGCTTGTTTGGCTGCTCCCGCTGGTCCTGTTGACAGCCTGCATGACGAGGTCGGCTTTTGCCGACCTCGTCGTGCAGCCCGCGACAACGACCGTGAATATCACCCAACCATTCTCCCTAGACGTTGCCATCACCAACGTCACCGATCTGTATGCTTTTCAGTTTGACTTGGGGTTTGATCCCAATGTGTTGTCGGTCACGAACATATCGGAGGGTCCATTCCTCCCCAGTGGCGGACCAACGTTCTTCTTTCCCGGGATCATCGACAATGTTGGTGGCACGGTGTCCTTCAACGCTGACACGCTGGAGAGCGCCGTCCCGGGAGTGACCGGCAGCGGTATCCTGGTAACCTTCGACTTCATGCCCGTAGGTGCCGGCACAAGCCAGATCACGATTTTCAACGTGATTCTGCTTGATTCCAATGGGGGAGGAATTAGCACCTTAACCCAGGACGGAACCGTTACAGTTACTGCTTCGGCCGTTCCGGAACCCTCCAGCTTGCTGTTACTCGCAGGCGGCCTTAGCGGGCTGTTCGTGCGGAGACGAAAGACGAAATAGCACGAGCGAGAGTCGCGGCGAGTTGACCTGCTGAAGAAGTTCGTAGGTCGCTCACCGCGCTCGCACTCGCTGAATCACACAAGAACTCATCGCGCCCGTCCGAGTGGACTTCATTCGGGCGGGCGTTTTTCCCTCTATCAACTACCACGGAAGGCTTTCGTCGCTGGCGCGCAACCCATCTGCTTCGGCACGACAAACTACAGGATGCCTTCGTCCAACTTCCTCCCCGTACGTTCCGTGTTTTCTGTGGTGGACGTCCTTTCCGATTTCGGGACATCCCTACGCAAGATGGCATTCGCTGCGGCTCACCCGCACTTCATGGCCATGACCGCGCCGGGACCCTTTACATGGCAGTTTGGCGTTCGCATTCGAACACTTCATGTCGCTTCTGAACGTCGGCGTGAAGACTGCGGCGTGGGAAGTTATTGATACAAAGGCGGTTGAGGCGGATTCCTGTGGCATATAACCTGCTGTGCCTATTAAGGACGTTGGTATGTGTGGAGGATGAGCGATGGGAGTTCTTCTTCAGGATCTGGGTTATGCACTCCGGCAGTTGCGCAAGACGCCGGGCTTCACTGCGACGGTGCTGCTGACGCTGGCGCTGGGTATTGGGGCCAACTCGGCCATCTTTACGCTGGTCAATTCGGTGCTGCTGAGCAAACTGCCGGTCGCCGATCCGAAGAGTCTGATCCGCATCGGAGACAAGGATGACTGCTGCGTGAACTCTGGCATTGGCGACGATGGCGATATGTCGCTGTTCTCGACCGAAACCTACAAGCTCTTCCAGAAGAACCTGCCCGAGTTTGAAGAACTGGCTGCGATGGAGTCAGGCTACGCATGGCGGCCGCTCACCGTACGCCGCGAGGGGCCACAAACGGTTGGCAAGTCGGTGATGGGGACGTTTGTTTCCGGCAACTACTTTCGCGTATTTGGACTGACTCCTGCGGCGGGTCGCTTTTTCGTGGATGCGGACGACCAGCAGGGCGCGCCGACGACGGCGGTGATGAGCTATGACACCTGGAAGGAGGGTTTCGGCGGCGATCCGTCGATTGTCGGCAGCACGTTCTGGATGAACACGAAGCCGGTTACGATTATCGGGGTCGCGCCGCAGGGCTTTTATGGCGACCGCATTTCCACGCATCCGCCGAAGTATTACCTGCCGCTCGAGTCCATGGACCACATCCTGGGCGCGCCCTACCTGCACGATCCCGAAGTGCAGTGGGCTTACGTCATCGGCCGAGTGAAGCCAGGAGTGTCGCTGCCGGCGTTGCAGGAGAAAACCAGCACACTGTTGCACCAGCAGTTGGCAACACTGAAGCTCTACCAGACCGGCAGAGACAAGGCGGCCGTGGCGCGCGCGCACGTGGTGCTCACACCGGGCGGCGGCGGAATCCAAAATATGCAGGACTATTACAAAGACCGGCTGCACCTGTTGACCTGGATCGCCGCTCTGGTTCTGCTCGTGGCCTGCGCGAATGTCGCCAACCTGATGCTGGTGCGCGGGATGGGACGGCGGGCGGAAATGTCGATTCGCGCTGCGCTGGGCGCACGGCGGAGCCGTATTGTCAGGCAGTTGCTGACGGAGAGTATCCTGCTGGCCAGCCTCGGTGCAGTTCTCGGTCTCGGGGTCTCGTTTCTGGGGGCGCGCATGTTGCTGGCGCTGGCGTTTCCGGGCGAGCAGCAGGTGCCGATCAATCCAGAGCCATCGGGGGTGGTGGTCGCTTTCGCCTGTGGCCTGGCGCTCATCACCGGCATTTTGTTTGGCGTTGCTCCCGCCTACATCGCGTCACGCGCCCAGCCGGCCGATGCGCTGCGCTCGAAAGCGCGCACTACGACACACGGCGCTTCGCTACTGCAGCGCAGTCTGGTGGTAGTACAGGCGGCGCTGTCTCTCGTACTACTTGTCGGGGCGGGCCTGTTTGCGCAAAGTCTCAACAAGCTGCAAAGCACGAACCTGAAGTTGGACGCGACGAACCGCTACATCATCCACGTCAACCCGCAGTCGGCGGGGTATGCAACGACACAGGTGGAGCCGCTTTATCGCACGATCGAAGAGCGCTTCCACGAGTTGCCGGGGGTGGTGAAGGTCGGGCTGGCTACGTATGCGCCCATGGAAGACAACAATTGGAGCACGGGTACCAAGGTCGAGGGAGAGACTGACCTGAACAAAGGAGCGTCCTTTGTCAAGGCCTCCTCCGAATACTTCGATTCCGTTGGCACGCGCGTAGTGATGGGGCGCGGCTTCACGCCGCAGGATACGCTTTCCGCTCCGCCGGTCGCAGTGGTCAATGAGGAATTTGCCAAGCAGTTCTTCGGCGAGCGCAATCCCATCGGACATCGATTCGGCTTTACGCAACCCGGCAAGGACAGCGCGTATGAGATCGTCGGAGTAGTGGAGAACACGACGTACACCAGCATTTACTGGAAAAACCATGCGATGTATTTCGTCCCGCTGACGCAACGGCCAGCCCAGACCGATGAGCCGATCGAAAAGGACCTGTCTCTGTATGCCGGAGCAATTGTGGTACAGACTGCCCGGCCCGTACCGGACATGGAGAAGCTGGCCCTCGCCACGCTGACGGCAATCAATCCCAACCTCACTATCGTGAAGTTCCAGACGTTCCAGCAACAGATCAACGACCGCTTTACGGATGAACGGATGATCGCTCGACTGACCTCACTCTTCGGCGGGCTTGCCCTGCTGCTGGCCGCTATCGGGCTCTACGGCGTGACTGCCTACACCGTCGTTCGGCGCACGCCGGAGATTGGAGTGCGCATGGCTCTCGGGGCCAGGCGCGGACGAGTGATCGCGATGGTGATGCGAGGCGCCCTGGTGCAGGCGTTCATCGGTCTGGTGATTGGCGTGCCAGTTGTGATCTTGTGCGTGCGCTATGTCAAGTCGCAGCTCTATGAGATCACCAGCGTGAGTCCTTTAGTAATGGCAGGCGCTGTCGTCATTCTGTGCGTCGCGTCGGCCATCGCCGGTATTATTCCCGCCAGGCGCGCTGCTTCCATCGATCCCGTGCGGGCGTTGAGAATCGAGTGAAATCGAGCGGTTGGCGCGCACGCCTAGCTAGATAAAGCTTTCGAGACGACGGCGGATATCGAGGGCCGGAGGCGAAGATCGCCCAGCTCTGCCAAAGTCACCCACTTCACTTCGCTTACGTCGCTTCCCGCGACGGCTTCGCCTGAAATGACACGGCAGAGAAAGTCCACCAGTACAAAGTGATATTCGGGGCGGCCGTCGGCGTCGGGGAAGATGCTGTCGAAGACGTCGAGGACTTCGCCGACTTCGACCGTCAGTCCGGTTTCTTCGAGGGCTTCGCGGGCGGCGCCGTCGCGGAGCTTTTCGCCGAGTTCGAAGACTCCGCCGGGAACGGACCATTCACCCCTAAGTGGCTCGGTGGCACGTCTAACGAGCAGGGCGCGGCCGTCGTGGACGATGACGGCTCCGACGCCGACGATGGGATGGTCAGGGTAGTCGCGTTTCATGGGTGACGGCAATCATTGGGTGAAGAAGTCTAAGGGGCTGAGTTCGGTGACTTTCCAGACGGCGCCAACACGCTTGAGCTGGAAGCGCATCTGGGCGGTGCGGCGGTGCTCGGTGGGGAGGGTGTCGGCGGGCTCGGCGTCCATGTCAACGTCGGCGGTTGCGAAACCGGTGTCTTTCGTTTCATTGACTTGCAGGAGCTGATAGCGGAACTTGATGCTGTCGTGGAGGCGGAAGAAAGCCACCATCTGGTCGCGAAAACGGGGGTAGTCCGGCATAGAGTCGGCATCGAAGATGGCAAGGACACGGTCGAGGCTGTGGGTTTCCATGCCGCGCTGGAATTTCGCAAGGATGTCGCGGACGATTTCGTTGGAAAGATCAAAGGGTTGGGCGGCGGACAGATCTGGGGAGTCAGGCTTGGGCGGAGCAGTTTGGGCCGCCAGATGAACAGCAGTCAGCATCGGAAATATGAGAGACGAATGCGATCAGGGGTAGCACCTTCGCGCCATGTAGGTAACAAATGCGGAATGGGGCCGTCGTATGACCGCAGGCGGGAGACTTGTGCATAATACTGTTTTACACTGCTGTGGAATGCCAGTCTGCAAGAAGGCGAGAAGAACGCGGCGGAAGAGACCTGCGGGGAAGAGCCGACGGTGTCAAGCCGGAACCTATGAATCCATTCAAAAAGCCGCGCCAATCCTGGACGAAAACGACACAACTTTCGTGGGATGCAGGGGTTACAGGAGATGTGGCGAGCATCGCAATAGAGCAGACCAGACTCCTGGGAGGGGCGGGGACGGCAGACGTCAGTACGCCCGAACTGGCGCAGGTATCCATGGTTGAGACTCCGGTGCTGGAGCTGCTGAGCGATGCCGAGGTCATGCTGCGCGTAGCCGCAGGTGACGACGAGTCTTTCAATTACCTGGTGGAAAAGTTCCGGCGTCCGATGGTGAGCTTCATGTACCGAATGACGCGCAACCAGGCCGTAGCCGAAGAGCTGGCGCAGGAAGTGTTCCTGCGGGTGTATCGCTCGCGGCATACGTATGCGGCGAGCGCGAAGTTCACCACGTGGCTGTATCGTATTGCGACGAACCTGGCGGTAAACCACGCGCGCGATACCAAGTACGAGCGTCCGGAGAACACGGTCAATATCGATGAGCCGGACACGGAAACCGGGTTGACGGTGGACGTGGCGGACCGGAGCCTGAATGCCGAGCAGGTGATCCTGCGGCGAGAGCGGCTGGCGGCGATCCGAAAGCACGTGGAGGCGCTGCCGGAGAGGCAGCAGGCAGCGGTGATGATGCATAAGTACCAGGGCATGGATTACAAGCAGATCGCCGAAGTGTTGAAGTTGAGTGAGTCGGCCACAAAGTCGTTGTTGTTCCGCGCGTATGAAACGCTGCGTGAAAAATTGAAAGAGTTTATATAGAAAATCTGTAGGAAGTAAGGTGCGGTTATGAAGTGCGGGAAGATTCGAGACGAGTTGATGAGTGCGGTGCTGAGCGGGCCGGAACTGGCTACCCCCGCGGTGCAGGAACATCTGGCAAGCTGCGAGGCATGTGCGCTGGAAGTGGCGTCGCTGCGGCAGACGATGGAATTGCTGGACGAGTGGCAGACGGTGGAGCCGTCACCGTATTTTTCGGTGCGGCTACGAGCGCGAATGCGCGAAGAGCAGTCCCAGCAGACTGCGGGATGGATGAGTTGGCTCCGGCGTCCGGCGGTACTGACGGCGGCGGCAGCGTTGCTGGCTGTGGGTGTGGGCATGCTTGAGGGAGCGCACTGGAAGGCGACGCATGGAATGGATTCGGCGCGAAACACTCGGCCAGTCGCGACCGCTACGAGCGCGGCTGTGGGCGACCTGCAGTATCTCGATAATCATGCGGACTTGTTCTCTGATTTTGATGCGCTGGACGACGACTCAGACGGAAACGAATTAACCATGATGCGCGCTGCTTGTAATCATTCTGGCTGCAGTAGCTGTTGTTGGCGGCACGTTTCCGGCGTACGGAGCGGCGTTCTGGCAGCAGCACAAGGCTGCGCCGACAGCAGCGCAACATCAGGCTGCACCTGCCGCGGCCCCCAAAAGCAACAACTTGATGGGTCAAACGCAGCCCGCGAGCCCGAATGCCATACCCGCACAGCACTTGAAAGGACCTGGTCCTCACAAGGGCGATTGGTTGCGGAAGTACGGGGAGCTTCCTCCGGCCGAGCAGGAGCAGAAGCTGGAAAGCGATCCGGTGTTCCAGAGCTTAACTCCGGAGAGACAGCAAGAGCCTGCTGGAGCGGTTGCGCAGCTTCAACAGTCTCACTCCGTCGAAGAGGCAGCAGGTGCTCAGCCGGATGGAGACCTATGAGCACCTGACTCCCGAGCAACAGCATCAGGCGGACAGCCTATACAAGAGCTATCGGGGGCTGCCGTCGGACCAGCAGAGCCAGGTTTCGTAGCCTACAAGAAGCTGCGCGAGATGAGTCCAGACCAACGGGCGCAGTATTTCAATTCCGACGAGTTCCAATCGAGCTTCAATGACGAACAGCGAAACCTGCTGCGGGGCATGTCGGAGCTGTACCCCAATCCGTCCAAGTAGCGTTCGCTGACTTCAATATTCAGATTCTGATGAGGAGTCTGCTTGCGTGCTGGTGCATTTGGCCTCGGCAGGTTCAGGAGTCAGGATGGACCTGTAAAGCGCCGAGACCTCGCGTGGATCGCCGTCGGCGATAATCGACCCCTTGTCCATTAGAATGGCGCGGTCGCAATGCTCAACCACCACAGGCATCGCGTGAGAAACAAAGAGTATGGTCTTGCCGGCGCGGCGAAACCTGCGAATGCGCTCAAAACACTTCTCCTGAAACCCCATATCGCCGACTGCGAGCACTTCATCGAGTATGAGGATATCGGGATTGACCTCGGTGGCGACGGCAAACGCCAACCGCGTGTGCATACCCGATGAGTACTGCTTGATCGGAACATCGATGAAATCGCCGATCTCGGCGAAATCGAGAATGCGCTGCTCACGCTCCTTCATCTGTTCGCGGGAGTATCCCATCAGCAAGCCATTGAGGAAGATGTTTTCGCGGCCGGTTAGTTCGTGATGGAAGCCAGCGCCCAATTCAATCAGAGGCGCCAGTTTCCCTTTGACTTGAACGAGACCGGAGGTGGGCCGATAGACTCCGGAGATGATCTTGAGCAGGGTGCTCTTACCAGAGCCGTTGGCGCCGACGATGCCCAACACCTGGCCCTCTGGCACCTCAAGAGACACGTTGTCCACTGCATTGAAGTCGTGGTAGCGGATTTTCTGACGAAAGAACTTGGTAAACAATTCGCGCATGCTGTCGGGCCGCTCGTGGATGACGCGGAAGCGCTGGGTGACATTCTGCAAGCGGACCGGCAGGGAACGCGGATTAGTTAGCGAGCTAGACATAGAACACAAAATCGTCCTGATATTTTCGGAACACCGCGAAACCCAGAAACAAGGAAATGAAGGCGCATACGAAAGAAGCCGCTATCGACTGCCATCGCGGCAGGATCCCGTAATACACCGCGAGGCGGAAACCGTTAATGACGTAAATGATGGGGTTGAGCTTAAACAGCCAACGCATGTTGGCGGGAATGAAGTCGAGGGCGTAGATGATAGGCGTGAAATAAAACCAAGCCGAAAGCAAAACCTGCACGATATGGGAAAAGTCACGGTAGTACACATTGGCCGCGGCGAACAGGAAGGTCACGCCGAGAGTAAAAATCACCAGAGCGATAATGGGCACGGGAAGATAGATCCAGGTCCAATAGAAGGGGTGTCCCATGACAAGCACCAACAGAGCCAACGGAATGAGCGACAGGAGGAGGTTCACTAAATTGGCAATGATGGCAGCAACCGGAAAAACCAACTTCGGCACCGCCACTTTTTTGATCAAGTCGCCATTTCCTACAATGGATTCGACGGCATAACTCAGCGACTGGGAAAAAAAAGTCCAAGGCAGGAGCACGCTTAGCAGGAATATGGCGTAATGGGGGATGGCAAATCGCATGATGGTCGAGAACACGATGGTGAGCACGAGCATCATCAGGGCAGGGTTGAGCAAAGCCCAGAGAAAGCCCAGCACTGAGCGTTTATAGCGGATTTTCAGCTCTTTTACCGCTAACTCCCAGATGAGTTCGCGATAGCGGACAATACTGCTCAAGAATTCGATCATGATTTCCAGTTTCGCGAAATCTTGCCAGACGCCAAGACGCCTCAGCGAGGCACCAGTTCATGATATCAAAATCAGGAGGTGCGTCAGGCGACCGGAACCCCGTGACCACTAGGCATGTATCATGAAAGCAGAGCTTCAGTGCTGATGCCGGTAACGGCCGAATTCGGAATACAAATGACAGACATACTTGATAACTATGTAACGACATTTCCTACTCCTCAGAATGCACTGGACATTTTCAAGGGGCATTGGAGTTCGCGCCTTCCAGGAACTTGGAGTTCTTTGGCAGCGGGTACCATCCCGCTGTTTGAAGATCAGCGTGTGACCTGGGCTATCGAGAGCCTCGGGGGCGTGGAGGGAAAAACCGTGCTCGAACTCGGGCCGCTCGAAGGCGGGCACTCATACATGCTCGAAAATGCGGGCGCGAAATTCGTAATTGCAATTGAAGGGAATACCGAGGCATTCCTGCGCTGCCTTGTGGTTAAAGAAATTTTGGGATTGATGCGGGTACGCTTCCTTTGCGGCGACTTCAGGAAGTATATCGCGGAAGGGCAGGACCAGTTTGATGTGGTCTTCGCGAGCGGAGTGCTTTATCACATGACGGACCCGGTGCAACTCCTAATCGATATCTCGCGCCGAACGCAGCGGTTATTCCTTTGGACCCACTATTTTGACGCGACAGTTGTCGCGGAGAGCCCGGAAGCTAGTCGTCGCTTAGGTCCCGCTCAACACCTACAAATAGACGGATTCCAGTACGAGGCGTCCACATACAGTTATCAAAATGCACTGCAATGGGGCGGTTTTTGCGGCGGGTCGGCGAGGACAGCTACTTGGCTCACAAAGGAATCGATTTTGAGGGCACTCAGGCATGTTGGTTTCAACGAGATAAGCATCGAATTTGACCAGCCGAAACATCCACATGGCCCGTGTTTTGCCATCGTTGCCCGGCACTGAGGAAGACAGCTAAGATGGCCCTAAGAACTTCATTCCAACCGGTTAAATACGAAAAGCAAACAAAGCCGCGAGATATTTCGCAAAGGACCGCCCTCTTTCTGGCGGCAGCAGCTGGCCTGCTCGGCCTGTGGATACGCGCAGGAATACCACTGATTGCCGTACCCGATGCGATTTTTGATGACGCGTTCTTTGTCCGCACTGCTCACTACCTGCTAGCGGGGCAGTGGCTTGGACCCTACGACAAGATGACTCTCGCAAAGGGCATGTTCTACCCTTTGTTTATAGCCGGGGCATCGTTACTAGCAATTCCGCTCAAAATCGCGGAGCACTTGGCATACCTGGCTGCTTCTTGTATTGCTGCAGTGGTAGCCTGGAGAGCCTCGGGAAGGCGCTGGCTAGCGGTCGTGGTGTTTGCAGGCCTGGCGCTGAACCCAGTGATGTGGCACAACTGGATGGACCGCGTGTCGCGTGAGACTTTGTACAGCGCTGAGTCACTGGCTCTGTTTGCACTAGTGGTTCTGGTAAGTTTTCCGGAGCTTCGGCGATCGCAGAAGAATATACGTCTGGGTTTAATCTGTGGATCGGTGTGGGCAGCATTTTGGCTCACTCGTGAAGAGAGCATATTGTTGCTGCCGGCGTGTGCGATTGTTGTGGGGATTGGCGGGGTCAATTTCTGGCTGTTGTCCAAGCGTGATAAAGGGAAGCCGGATAATGGGGCACGTCAAGTCTCAGGCCTTCACTCGATTGTTGTACCGATGTCCGTTAGCTTAGCGGTTTTCCTATTGGGCGTCGGAACCGTTGCCGCCATCAATTGGCACTATTACGGGGTATTTCGGACGAATGAGTATCGTTCCGGGGAATTTGTCCGGGCGTATGGCGCATTCACCAGGATTCAACCGACCGAATTCCATCGCTACGTGCCTGCCCCCGCTGATGACAGACAGAAGGCGTACGAAGTGAGTCCTGAGGCAAAGCGGTTAGCCACTTCACTCGATGGCCAGCACGGCCACGACTGGGCCGCGTTGGGATGCTCGATACATCCCATCCCGCCTCCCTGTGATTTACAATCAGGATGGTTTATGTGGGCGCTGCGCGATGCAATGGCAGAGACCGGCCATTACCGTTCGGCGCCCGAAACAGAGGCGTATTATGCCGCGGTGGCGAACGAAATAGATAGCGCATGCGATTCCGGCAGGATTCGATGCTCGGCCCAGCGAAATAGCTTCACTCCACCGTTTCGCTGGGAATACGTCGGCGAAACCGTGGAGGCTGCGAAAGTCATCGGCAAGCTAGTGTTTGACATGGGAGGGGGGGAGGTAGGCGCGGTGCCGAGCCCCGGGACGGCAAACGGCCAGGCAGACTTCGCCGACCTCACGGGGGAGCGCATTTCTCCTCCTGTGGGCGGAGTAACTCAAAACGTTTCACTCGGGCGGGTGGACGGTTGGGTGGCAGCTCGGGGGGACGAGCCTACGTTACAGGTCGTGGCACGCACAAACCGCGAGGTCAAGAATATGATACACACTGTGCCGGCACCCGATGTCGTGGCGGTTTATCCTGATCTCAAGGCAAGCCGGTTCGCGTTAATATCCGATTGCCCGGTTATGGACTGCGATCTGACGATTCACTCAAGTACAGACAGTGTCTCGGTCCCGTTTTATCGGCTACTTACGAAGGGTGCTCCTATTGCGACACCGAACCTGATCTTGTTCATGGATGTGCAGGCCGGCGCCGCGAACACGTGGGTAAGTGATCGACGTCGTGCATTCCAAACGCGCAACGCGCATCGACTGGGCCTCATATACGCCAAGAGCAGCCGTCCACTCGCCGTTTTTGCAACGATAGGGCTGCTCGTCGCGATCGTCCGATTTGGTGTGCGTCGGCCGTCTTTACCCATGCTGGCGATAGCGGTTGGAAGTATGGTTGCGGTGGCGAGCCGAATCTTCGCGCTGAGCTACATCGCCGCGACTTCATTCACGACGAATTTTCTGCACTATTGCTCACCGGCAACACCGTTTCTCATTGTTTTCGTAATAACCGGGCTGTATCTTGGATGCTCGTCCCTCATCGGGTCTAATAGCGTCGCTTCAAGTCATACCATGAATCCCCCAGCGAATACTTGATTGCAATGACGCCAGCACGAATTGTGTGGTGATGCTGGGTTGCGTGAACGACAACAGAAAGCCCAATAACGAGTACCCGCATGGATCGTCGAGACAAATTGCTGTCAGGGCTTAATCTCGCGACTGACCGGGGAGCTGAGATAGGTCCTCTGTGTCGCCCAACGGTCACTAAGTCACAGGGCAATATTATCTACGTTGATCATGCGGAAACTGAGACCCTTCGACGGAAGTATGCCAACGCCCCAAATGTTGAGACGGAAAAAATAGTTGAAGTCGATGCGGTTTGGGGGGGACTGACGCTGGATAAATGCTTAAACGGATCAAAAGTTGATTATGTTATCGCTTCGCATGTGATTGAACATGTACCGGACTTGATCTCATGGCTTGAAGAAATTGAAAGCATCTTGAACCCGGGAGGCACTCTGAGGCTGGTCGTGCCCGATCGCCGATTCACGTTTGATTATTTGCGACGTGAAAGTCGCCTTTGCGACATCGTAAACGCCTATGTCCTGCGGGCCCGAACGCCCCTTCCGATCGCTATCCTGGATCATTTCATTTCGGTGAGGCGGGTTGATGTTCAAGCCGCGTGGAACGGGACCCTGCCAGCAGAGCTCCCGATGATTCCGGGGCACGGCGTCGATGGCGGAATAGGCCTTGCGAGAGACCAGATTGCTAACGGCACGTACCACGATGTTCACTGCTGGGTATTCACGCCACGCTCGATGATGGAGTTATTCACACAGGCTGCGACCGAGGGCCTCATTCGATTTGCCTGCGAGCGATTCTACGATACTGAGCCGGGCGAGTTAGAGTTTGTTGTCGTGCTGCGTCACTCCGCAGACAGAGAAGAGGCGTCGGAGAGTTGGATCCGCGCTGCGCGCCAACTCCACCGTCTCGGTACCGGCACTGAAAACAGGCCGACCGATGCGAGCGTTCAGGATTGGAGTTCCGAAGAAATAACTGAGTTAAGATTGACCCTGTCACAAAGGGAAGCGGAATTGTGTGCCGCCAGGGACACTTTATCTGGCGTCCTCGGCTCGCGCTCCTGGAGAGTAACACGACCACTTCGTTCTCTCCGGCGCCTGTTCAGGGATTAGCTGGCTTTTGCTTGGCCGATGAGGCATAGAATAATGATCGTGCTGATGGGAGACGCTATTCCCGATCGATAGGGGGAGAAGAACGTGGCCCAGTTTCATTTTGTAGAAGATTATGAACGCCTCGTCGCTAATTTAGTCAAGACACTTCCTCTCGACGAGGCCATGAGCCAAGCTGTAGGGGGAAGCTTTGCCACAATCGGAGCGATTGAGAGGGACGTTCTTCAATATGCTGGACTTAGCAATGGAATGTCGCTTCTTGATTTAGGATGCGGCAGCGGGCGGCTTGCCAAGGCCTTAGGCGAAAGCATGACGATAGAATATACTGGACTCGATATTGTGCAGGCATTACTTGATTATGCCCGTTCCATCTCCCCGCCAAATTACAAGTTCCTTCTAAACCGGTCATACTCGATTCCATGCGCTGATTCGTCGATGGACATGGTATGCGCGTTTAGCGTCTTCACGCATCTTCTACACACAGAAACATATCTTTATCTCGAGGATATTCGTCGCATAATGAAGCCGGGTGGCCGACTCGTTTTCTCATTCTTGGAATTTGCTAATCCGGCGCACTGGGTCGTTTTTGAGACTACGGTCAATGCTCAGAGGACAATGTCGACGCCGACGCTGAATATGTTTATCGAGCGTAATGCTATTGAGCTGTGGTCGAGAACATTGGGTTTGAGATTGGTCCAGGTCATTGCTGGCAATGAGGCCCATTGGAAAACTGGTGCACTGGGGCAGTCAACTGCAATCCTAGAAAAGCCGCCAGTTTAACGGGGCCCAGCGAAAAGGAGCCGGTTGCTCCTTAATTGCGCGTCGTAAGTAAGGAATTGGCGGCGACATATCTCTGCCAAGGCCGGACCGTCCGAGGCGGAAATGCCAGCCTGTAGTCCTCATGTTCCAAGCTCAAATTAGGGTTATATAAAGGATCATGCAGAAGATCATCGCCCCAGCGTTTTTTCATGTATTCCCGTTCTTGAATGGCGCGTTGTATCTTTTCGGGCACTTCGTCCGAGCCGCGAGAAGCCGATTCAAGGTGATACAACTCTGCATAGGGTGTCCAGATGATCCTGTAACCCGCCTGGCGGATTTTCAGGCAGAGATCGACATCGTTAAAAGCGACGGTCAGATTTGTCTCGTCCAGACCGCCTACCTCTTCGAAGACCGCCTTAGGCATTAACAGGCAGGCTGCGGTTACGCAGGAAACATCATGTACCAACTGGAGTCGACCGAAGTATCCTACATCCGAGCGTGGGAAGTAACGATGGCTATGTCCGGCCACTCCGCCTAACCCGAGTATCACTCCGGCATGCTGAATGGTGTTGTCTAGATAGTACAGCTTAGCGCCTACGGCTCCAACGCCGGGCTGTATAACCTGGGTCACCATCTCTTGCAACCATTCGGGATGGATCACCTCAATGTCATTGTTGATGAATCCGATTAGGTCGCCTTCCGCCTCTGCTACGGCGCGATTATTCAACGCAGAGTAGTTGAACTCTCCTTCGCTATGCAGGATGCGCACGTTCGATTCTTTCTGTAGGCTAGCCAGGTACTGCATCGTCTCGATCTCGCAACTATCGTTGTCAATGATGATAATTTCACAATTGTCATATACAGTATGATGCAGGAGGCCATCGACACACCCTCGAAGCAACGACACGCGGTCACGCGTAGGTATGATCAGTGAGACGGAAGGCGCAGGATTAGGCAGACCCCTGATCACACGGTTGAATTGAGGCAATTTGCCGCCGGTCACTCGAACGTCTTCACCACGTTCGGCAAGGTAGTCAGCGAGGGCGCGACGGGAAGCCTGCACGGCGGTCGGCAGATTGTCGATGGAGAATGTCTGCACTCCTGGCAGGGTACGCCAGTGATAGAGCACGTGAGGTATGTGTCGAATCTTATCTGCGCTCGTAAGGTGAACAATACGTAGCGCCAGATCGTAATCTTGACTACCCTCGTACCCGAGGCGAAAGCCCTTCGCAATTCGGACCAACGAAGCTCGATACACCGTTAAATGGTTGAAATAATTCTGCGAGTAGAATAGCTCGGGGTTCCAATCCGGCTTGAAGTATGGTGTCTGGCGGACACCATCGGCATCTATCTTGTCTTCGTCGGAATAAATGATGTTTGCATCCGGATGGGCGTTGAGCTCGACGGCCACCATGTAAAGTGCATGGACGGTCAGCTCGTCGTCATGATCCATCAGTGCCACGAATTCACCCGTAACTAGCTCCAGAGCAGAATTGCTTGCGGCAGAAATATGGCCGTTCTCATCCCGATAAACTACCTTGATGCGCCGGTCGCGGCGGGCATACTCATCGAGGATCGTGTGAATCTCGGGATGTGTGGAAGCATCGTCGGCGATACAGAGCTCCCAATAGGGGTAGATCTGAGCCAAAACGGAATCGAGTGCTTGGCGCAAAAAGGCCGGATTGGTGTTGTAAACCGGCATCACGATGGAGATTGCCGGGCGCTCCTGCAGTTGCTCGATGTGGCATAGGATGGCGGCCCGATCGTCATCGTTAAGCGTATCGTAGCGAGCTACCCAGGTCGGGTAGCCAAGCGCAGGCGGCCCCTCGGTCGAAAGTTGTGGAGACGCACCCACCGCAGTTATGACGCGACCCTCACTGGCCCCGTACTCGAGGTAGTGGACCAGAGGGTTCATTCCGTAATTGGCAACGTCCTGATAGCGCCGGAGATAAGCCTCAGCGTCGAACTGGGGGCCCGGATTGCGATGCTCGGTGGCGCCGAACAATGCATAATGCAGCGCTGGATCCCAACCAGCCTCAGCGATTTCCGGATATTGAGCGAGGTACCATGTTCCATCGAAAAGGTCAGAAGTGGCTATGATTTCGCGCGTCGTAAACAGTCGACGGCGGTCACGGAGGCGGCTAAACAGCTGAAATGTGACCGTCCACCAGAGGATGCGGGACACTCGACGGGCATAAAGACGAAAGGTAGGGAAAGGTTGAAAAGCAGAACTCACCCTGGACGCCAGTTTCCAGGCGGTACTGCTCTCAATCAGGCCCAGCCTTCGCTGAGCGCTCGCCAATTCTTGATTGAGCAGTTCGGCGCGTTCCGAGAAGGTCTGGAGTTCTTTGTCGCGTATTTCGGCGGATTCCGCCAGTTGCTGTCGTAGCTGGACCGCAGCTTTGTCAAGTTCGTCGATTTTTCGCTGTCGTGCGCCGAGCAACTGGTCGTTCCGCTGGATGACCGCATTAGCACGGTTAAGCTCTTCTTCGAAACTCTGCAGGCTGGAGTCGCGAACGACAAGTTCCTGCTGGAGATTACTGATTACTTCGACCTTGGCCTGAATCTCCTGCGCGCGGTCTGCTAATGCCGCCTGGCGACCCACGAGCTGCTGCTCGAGGGTGCTGATTACTTCGACCTTAGTCTGAATCTCCTGCGCGCGGTCTGCTAATGCCGCCTCGCGACCAGCGAGTTGCTGCTCGAGGGTGCGAATCGCTTCAACTTTCGTTGAGTTATCACGCAAAGCTTCTCTAAATGTCGCGTCCACCCGAGCAACTTCCTGTTCCAAAGCAGAAACGTGATTAGCTCTTGCTTGCAACTCATTCGACAAGACGACGCAGCGATCAGTGACGTCCAGAATTTGCGAGCGGCTACCGAATACTTCTCCACGGGCGGCAAAGGTGCGCCTCAGAATTGCGGCAGAGTCGGGGTCCAACCCAAAGAGACGACGCAAGACTTCGGGCTGATCCTGGCCGACGCCGAGCACGCCCAACCCTTCCGAATGGTGGAACTCGAAGGAGGGAAAGATCTCGGCCAATTCCAGCCACAGTTTCCAAACTCCGAATTCCCGCTCACGAACATTCGTATCGTGAAAGACTACGATAGCCTTTGAGGAGAGCGCGCTCCTCCAAGTCTCGAAGTCATGCTTCACGGCCTCGTAGCTGTGAAGTCCATCAATGTGCAGGAGATCGATGCTGCCGTCGGCGAAATATCCGCGCGCGTCGTCAAAAGTGGAACGGAGGAGTTTGGAGAATCCGGCGAAATGGGTATCGTTGAAGGCGCTGAGTTCGCGGTAAACGGTCTCATCGTAAAAACCGGCGTGCTCATCGCCCTGCCAAGTATCGACGGCAAATGCCCGGGCCGGCAATCCAAGAGTAGCGATTGCCTGACAGAATGCCGAGTACGAATTTCCGCTGTGAGTGCCGAGCTCGACCAAAATGCGCGGCTGCAAGACTTTGGTGAGCCAAAAGGCAGTCGCAATGTGCCCCGACCAAGCACCGGGCCGAACCAGCCGTGTCGGTTCCCAGAACAGCTCGTCACCGATCTGGAGATCTGAAATGAGTTGGGGCAGGATGGGACTCATGCGTCGAAAGAGATTCCGAGACGATGGTTTGATGGCGCTGCAGGCCGCACCTATTTCGCCGATATCATAATCCTATCATCCAGTCGTGCAAAATGGAGGCGGTGCGAGTAGCAGTCGTGCGACCTTTTTCCAGTTCTGGCGATTAGACAGTTACGAGAGTATCTGCCGAGGGATGTTCTCCAGAGAATAAGTCGGTTATGACTCAACTCCTTAGCGGGGCGTGAGGGCCTCGAACTTTTCCGGCAAAGACGATGTGGGACCATTCAAGAAAGCCTCTGCCATAATGGAATTAGGCGGACCGTTGTGGCTGAACATGGCCGACCCCACCGAGTTGCGGGGGAGATTAAGATCGTTGGTCGCGGAGGACGCGGCGACCCGGCCTCCCGGCGGAATGCTGAATTGCGACTCGACGATAACGTGGCCGCTCATATCGAGGGCCGTGAAAGTCCCCGTGATTGTCATGTCAGAAACATTGAGCATAGTCCACAAGAGATCATACCCGGTTGCTGTATTCCATCGAATACCGATGAGGGTCGTGTCGACTGCGCGGAAGGTATAAGCACCCGCCCCCATGACGTTCGTAACCTGGATCAGATGCAACCCCGCTGTCTGCGCGGTAAAGGATATACGCCGCCCGGCGCCGTTGGAATTCACAAGAATCGCCGGCGCAATGCCGCTATTCTGTGTGATGACAACGCTTGAAGTACCGTGACAGCTTTGCAGGAAATCCGTCGGTGCGAAAACCGAAAGTGGAGCAAATCTCGGACGAACTGTGTTGAGGTAGTTGTCGGCCGGAGGCTCGAACTCTACCGAATAAGAGTGCCGAGCCTGAGTATAGATTCCGTACCAGAACGACGTAGTTTGAGGCAACGAACTCTGTGTGAGCCGGCCGTCGGGAATGATAATCACCGGAGCAGTGCAGTCGGTGCTCTCTGCAGAAATCCAAGGTGCCATCATCGTGCATAGCGTTATCGACAATGCGAGTAGGCGAACAAACATCGGACAAGCCCCCAATCGAAGTAACTGTCTTCATTACCAATAGTAACTATTGATTGGTTACTATGCTACAGGGGGCGCATGTTTTTCGGAGAGCTTCCCGAAATGGGAAAGAGCGCTAATGCAGGAGACGAAATCGCGACCGGGAGACTGTAGTGCACTACGGGAGTGGGTCGATTCGGATTAGGTTATTGAATCAGCCTTACCCACCGAATATGTCCAATGCCGCATACCTCTGTGGAGCCGCTATTGAAGAGATCCACGCGGAGTT
This sequence comes from uncultured Acidobacteriaceae bacterium, assembly GCA_963814165.1. GTDB lineage: Bacteria > Acidobacteriota > Terriglobia > Terriglobales > Acidobacteriaceae > DASRAA01. The sequence continues at coordinate 79,992 of CAWFBW010000008.1, forward strand.
GCTGAATTCTGCCGTCCCACAGAGGATGTTCGCGCGTCCGAAAGCGCAGGATCCTCCAGTGAGGTCCGGGGACAAAATTCACGTGAATACTGCGCTCCTCGGAAAAGTAAGAAGCAGCGTCGCGCCAATAAAGGGAACAGTGATCACCAACATTTCCAGCCGCCGACACCCAGATCTCTATTGCATCATCGGCCTGAATCGGTTCGGTAGGAACGAAAATTCCAAAATCATTTCCTTCAACGTAGACAGTCATCGAATTTTCGTGCATCTTAATCTTGCCGTGGGCCGGATTGCTCAGATCTGGAACTGGCTGCCCCGTCCGGAACTCAATTGATGGGCAGAGTTCAACGGATTCTACGGAGTATCCCAGCCTCATCATCTCACGGCCTAAATGTCGTTCGAAGAAGCTGGAAACCTCTTGGGATATGTATTCAGTCTGCCAGCGCCGAATCGACGTAGCTAGGGTCGACGAAGTCCGATGCCCTTCGATTGGCTCAAAACCAGCGCCGAGATCCGGCGTGAGTCCAATGTTTCGTAGCCAGGCAAGGAAGTCCTCGGGATGTAACACCAGGTCTTCGTAGCGGAGAAAGAATGACTCTCGGTATATGGCTCCATCTGCGACAAAATTCTCGAAGTAGTTGGCGAGTTCAAGACCCAGGCTCCGTGCATGGCTGAGATCGGTGTCGTCATGCTTACGGTGAAAGCCGTAGTATTTCCTCTGCTTCATGAACGCATTGGATGAGAGGTATACGTCGCGGGGATCTCGGAAGAGATGAATGACAAAGCAGGGAAAGACTGGCCGAACCATCGGCGTGAGCCACACCGGGGCTTTTTCGGCGTAAAATTCTGCCCGCGGATCGGCGGTTTTTGCGTTGCGGCTGAACAAATCCCAAAAGATACGCAGCCAATCCACGTTTTGCCCGCCATTATGGCCGGGCCACGGCCACGGTCCAAAAACGCTCTCCTCATGTACGTACAGGTGGTCCGAAGTAAACCTGGAATCAGGCGTTCTGTCCTTCAAGATTGAGGAGAGCTTCGCATAGTAGGCCAGGTAGCGGATTTCATATGGGTACTCGCGATCGAATACCACGCGAGGGTCGGTTGCAAGAACCTTCATTACCGCTGATGTGCCGCTCCGGCCGTATCCCGCCACGAGTATCGGACGAAGCACCCCCGCTCCACTGTCAGAAAGAACTCCGTGTACCCGCTCATTGATCGGCACAGCAATCGTCTCCGCTCACAAATCATAAAGGAACAAGGCGGGATCGTGAGAATCCGTTCCAGTCACCACAAAATGCCAAGTGCAAGAACTGGTTCGGCGCATTACGCTACCCTGCCGACGACTCAATTAAGTCCGTTGGATATCTCGAACGGCGCAGGAAGAGAGCGGTTCCCTGTACTCAGCCTCGAACGAGATAGCCCCTTCCAGTTCATCCGTTCAGCTTGCCCAGACAACGGAACTTCGTGTGCGCTAAGATTATCGCTTTATGATCATCACTCGTTCGTTGTTGCGTGGCTCGTTGGGCGGTGGAGGCACCTACCTGCCTTCGTACTATCGTCACCATGGCGGGTTCCTGATTGCCGGCGCCATCGACAAGTATGTCTACGTCACCATCCACCCAAGATTCGTGGATGAATTTTTGCTGAAATACTCGCAGTTGGAAGAGGCGTCCGCGATCGACGAGATCCGACATCCCATCTTCCGGGAGGCGATCCGTCTGGTGAGTGTGCAGGAGCGCAACCTGGAGAATGCCAGCATGGTGCTGTGAACGCGCCCAGTCGGGACTGACAACCATCGAGTGCTCATTCGTGATGGAACATAAGATCAACGGGATCATCTTCGATATGGATGGAGTGCTCCTGTACTCCTCGGCCATCCACGAAAGGGCCTATCGGCAGGCATTGGCTGGTTTCACCATTCGTGAGTTTCGATACGGCAGCATCGCCGGTATGCGAACCGATGAGGCGCTGCGTTTTGTTCTTACGGAAAACGGCGTGCCATTCACTCCAGAGCTTGTTCGCTCCTTGGCAGCCACAAAAAGCGGCCTCGCACGGGAGTTGATCAGCAGCGAGAATCCGATTGCGCCTGGCTGTGTCGAGGCGCTTTGTCGCTTGGCTGGAAACTACAGACTCGCTTTAGCGAGTTCTGCCTCTAAGCCGACGGTCGACCTCTTCCTGCGACAGAACGGATTGCTGGATCGGTTCGCGTCTGTTCTGCATGGTGGCGACGTGCTGCGAGCCAAACCCAATCCCGAGATCTATGAACTGGCGTGTCAGCGCATCGGGTTGCCGCCAGCCGAATGCCTGATCATTGAGGACGCTGTCAGCGGGGTGCTCGCCGGTAAGGCTGCCGGAGCACGCGTCTGGGGAATTTCAACAACTTGTACGGTTAAGGAACTGGAAAAAGCTGGGGTGGAGTGTGTCATTGACTGTCTTGAAGATATTCTGTCAGTATTGGACGGACGATAATGGCCCGGGTTTTGGTTCTCGAAGACGCCCCTCCATGGCTCGACGCCGCTGTGGATCCAGCCTCGTGGACGGTATTGGTCGCGGCCGCCGGGCGAGGGACCCGACTGGGATTCCATAAACCGAAAATCCTGTTCCCGATTGCTGGGGTTTCAATCCTCGAGCGACTTGTAAGTCTTTTCGGCTCCGTGTGCGCCGAATTCGTGTTCGTTCTTTCGCCGGAAGGCGTTACTGAGGTCGTGCCGGAAGTAGAGGTGCTTTTGCCTCATCGCTATAGGACTGCGGTCCAACCGTCACCCGAAGGCATGGGTGACGCGGTTGCGTGCGGACTGACTGAAGTAGGAACGCCCAATGTTATCGTGGTATGGGGCGACCAAGTCGCGCTACGAAGGTCTTCGATCGAGCTTTGCATGCGTCTGCTGCAGGGCCCACTGCAGCCTGTGGCTGTATGCCCGACAGTGTTGCGACAGCAACCGTACATCCACTTCCAACGAAACGCCGCGGGCGAAATTATCCGCGTCCTACAGCAGCGCGAGGGCGATGAGATGCCCGCTGAGGGTGAGAGCGACTCGGGCGTGTTCTTCTTTAAAACTGAGGCCCTAAAGCTCCAAATGAAGGAATTTGTAAAGTGTGATCGGGCAAGAGGGCAACTAACAGGCGAGCAGAATTTTCTCCCAGTCTTTCCTCTATTTGACGCCGTCGCCGGACATCTCGTTACCGCCAGAGTGGTGACCGTTGAAGAGACAGTCGGTGTTAATTCAGCGGCAGATGTGGAATATCTCGTATCCAGCGGTGCGCTGTGATCCCGCAGGGCGAACTCGTTTTTTCGGAGCCTCAGGTGTCGGAGAGCACGCACCGCAGTAAGGACTCGCTACTTAAGGTCGTTTTGTTTTCCGGAGGCAGCGGAACCGGCACGATCGCATCGTCCCTGCTTCGTAACCGGCAGTTGTCACTCACCGTCATTATTAATGCATATGATGACGGCCACTCGACTGGCCGACTGCGACGTTTCATCCCAGGAATGCTGGGTCCTTCGGATGTCAGGAAGAACATCAACCGGATGATGCCTCACTCGGAGGAGCGGCACTCCGCCCTTTTATTCCTTTCTGATCATCGCCTTCCCAAGGGATATCCGTTTGATGCTGGAATGAAGTTGGTGCGGTCGATCTCCGAAGATTCAACCTCGGAACTGCCCGATCTTCTCTCCGTGCAGTTCGATCGGCTTTCCGTAAGACAAGCGCGGTTGTTCCGACTTTTTTTCGCGCGCTTTCAGGAATACGCCGAAATCGAAGCCGACAAGGGCAACCGTTTCGATTTCGACGATTGTGCACTCGGAAATATCCTTTTTTCAGGATGCTATTTAGAGGAGGGCCGGGACTTCAACCGGGCGATTGCCGCATACAGCGACTTCTTTGAAATTCGCGGACGTATTCTCAACGTCACTCTAGGAGAGAACCTCTTCTTGATGGCGAGGACCGCGGCAGGCGATATTATCCGTGGAGAAGCAGAATTGGTATCCGTGGAAAGTGCCTCGCGTATCTGCGAGCTGTTTTTAGTGGAAGAGGGGATTTACCGTACCAGAATTGAGCCGGATAACAGTCAGTCCGTCGAGGAATTGGAAGCCTACATTCAATCCGGGCGAAGGGTCCCGCTAATCAATCCGGAAGCTCAGAGGGCAATCCAATCCGCCGATTTGATTGTCTACGGACCGGGCACGCAGCACTCCTCGCTTTTGCCATCTTACCTGACTCGTGGTGTGGCGGAGACTATTGCTGCCAACAAGGATGCGGACAAAGTGTTCATTTCGAACATCCGCCGTGATGTCGATATACAGCAAGAAGATGCCAACGAGCTAGCCCAGAAGTTCCTTCGAGCGATGTGGCGTAACGATGAGGTGTCACTGGGTTGGAACGATGTGGTGACACATTTTTTCATTCAGGGCAACGAGACGGAGAGGGCTCAGGCTCCGAGCTATGTCCCATTTGATAAAGAGGCATTCGAGTTTCCGTTGACTACGGTCACCGCGCGAGACTGGGAGGAGCACGAGGGAAAGCACGCCGGTGGATACGTGACGCAGGAGCTGAGCCGCATCATCGAATGCCGCATTGGAGCCACTTTCGACTCGAACCCTCATATGGTTTCGATTATCGTGCCGGCACTCAACGAAGTTCGCACGGCGGCTGAGACGTTACGGCGCCTAACTGCAGTCGACTTTCACCACTTTGACTTGGGACGGGAAATCATCTTTGTTGACGGTGGTTCGACTGATGGAACATTTGAGGCCGCCAATGGCACTCCGGGGGTCAGGGTCTACCGTTTGCCCAGTCGGCAAGGCCGAGGCGCCGCCTTGCGCTATGGTCTGGGAAAAGCGCGGGGCGATATAGTACTTTTCTTCCCTGCTGATCTTGAGTATGCGGAAAGCGACCTGCAGAGCATCGTGTTTTCGATCATTCGCAATCGTTTTAAGGTCGTGTTTGGCACTCGCGTTATCAAGTGCAAGAATGTCGGCGACCAGCTTAAGACAATCTACGGCGGAGAGCGGCTGCCGTACTTGGTGGGTAAGTACGGTGGCATCTTGCTCAGCACCACGGCACTTCTGTTCTGCAATCGTTACGTTACCGATACCCTTACGAGCATCAAGGGGTTCGACACCAAGTTTCTGCGTTCCCTGAACCTCAAATCCAACGGGATGGATCTTGATGCTGAAATCATCGCGAAGGTGGCAAGGGTGGGAGAATATATTCTTGAGGTTCCTGTCGACTACAGGCCGCGCACCAGGGCGCAGGGCAAAAAATCAACTACGGCAGATGGACTCAAGACTCTGTGGGCCCTGATCTCGTGGCGTTTTGCTAGACTGACATAAGGGCGCCATGCAACCCCGACAGATTAGACCCAATGCCAATTCTTTCCATAGTCATACCCGCCTACAACGAAGAAGCCTCAATTGGAAACCTGCTTGCCACTCTGATCGCCGTTGACACTGAGCAACTCGGTTTCACGAAAGAAATCATTGTGGTGAACGACGGTTCGAAAGACAAGACCGCCGAAATCGTTGGCGGGTTCCCTCAAGTCCATTTGATCAATCAGATACCGAACCAGGGCAGGGGAGCCGCGCTGAAACGTGGAATTGATGCCGCCGGCGGCGACTACATCCTCTTTCAGGATGCAGACCTGGAATACGATCCCCGCGACTATCCCGCCTTGGTTGGGGCCCTGAATTCAGGGGTGCAGTGCATCTACGGGAATCGCTTGTCGGGTGTGGTTCAAACGTACGGCAGGAGCATTCTGCTTGGCAAACATCCAAACCAAGGGATCGGGCCGTGGGCTGCGGCGCTGGTGATCCGCGCCTGGACCTCGGTGCTGGTAGGGACTTGGGTGCCCGACATGTTCACCGGATACAAGCTCTATCCTGCCGCTGCTCTCAAACAATTGCGTCTCGAAGGTAGTGGCTTTGAATTGGACCATGAGATCACCGTCAAGCTCTATCGGATGGGAGTGACGTTTGGCGAGGTGCCGATTCGTTATTACCCTCGTTCCGTCGCCGAGGGTAAGAAGATAAGGCCAATGGACGGCATCATTGCGCTATGGACCGTGCTACGTTCTCGGGTGCAGCCGCGTTCGCAATGGATCAAACAATAACGGGTTCGGGGGCGTTGGCAATGACTCGATGCTTGGTGACCGGCGGTGCTGGCTTCATCGGAAGCCACTTGGTGGAAGCGCTGTTACGCCAGAAAAAGACCGTCCGCGTGCTGGATGATTTAAGCCTTGGCCGGCGGGAGTGGGTGCCGGCAGACGCTGAGATGGTAGAGGGCGACATCCGCGACCTGGAAATGTGTCGCAGTGTCACCAAAGACTGCGACGTGGTCTTTCATTTGGCCGCGATGAGCCGCTCTGCGGCTTCACTGGATAACATTGAAATCTGCACCTCAACCAACATTGCCGGCACGCAAAACGTCCTGATCGCTGCGAAAGAGGCTGGTGTCAAAAAGGTCGTCTATAGTGGTTCGTCGACTTACTATGGCAACCAGCCGGCCCCACATCATGAGGATCTTCCCGGAGATTTCTTGAACTTTTACGGTCTTTCCAAGTATGTGGGTGAAGAATACTGTGTAATGTTCGACCGGCTGTATGGCCTGCCTTGCGTTATCCTGCGCTATTTCAACGTCTATGGACCGCGTCAGCCCGAAGAAGGAGTTTATGCTCTCGTCCTTGGGATTTTTCTGCGAACTGCGGCCAAGGGCGAGCCGTTGCAGATCCACGGCACCGGAGAGCAGCGCCGGGATTTCGTTCATGTCAGCGATGTCGTCGCAGCCAATATTGCCGCATCCGAGAGCGACGTGCGTGGTATGCGATTCAATGTCGGTAGCGGGACGACGGTTTCGGTTAAGGAACTGGCTGACATGATTTCTCCGCGACAGGAGTACGCCCCACGGCGGATTGCTGATGCCGAAGTGACCTTGGCGGACCTGTCCCGGATTACCCGCGTGCTCGGGTGGAGTCCAAAGGTTACTTTTAAGGACGGAGTGCAACAACTCGCTGCCAACTTCTGAAATGCATCGCTGACAGTTATTGAACTCGCTCACTCGCAAAACAAATCGCGCATTCGAGTCCTGACAGGGTCGGCATGGACTAGCTGGGAGCTCAGCGCGCTGCATGACGCTGCGTCGCCTGCAAACTGGCAATGGGCGGTTTAATCAGCTCGACCGAGATAACGGAGCTAGCCGCGGGATGCACTGACTTGGCGGCAAGTGGGGATGAAGAGTAATGAAATTGAGTCGCATACACACGACTGCCCTGATATTGTTCTTCGGTGTTGCAGCTAGCTACATCTGCTTGTCGGCGGGCACCATGGGCGGACGTGGCTACGCAGACGAAGAAATGACTTCGGGATTGAGGTTCCTCGAGGTTATGACCGCACGGATGAAAGGCCTCACCGTGCCACCGATGATATGGTCGCGCCATGGGGCGTTACCCGTGCTTCTTGAGCTTCCGTTCCTAAAATTGGGCAAGCTAATGATGTCGCCCGACCTCGTGCTCTCGTTCGAGCCGGGTCTGATGACTGCCGCGCTGGTGACCATACTTTTCCTCTGGCTACGCAAGCTCTGCTCGCCGGCCATGAGCCTCTTTTTAACGCTGGCCGCTGCCTTTGGGACAATGCTTTGGCCATACGCCTACATAGGGCTGGAGACGAACCAGTCTCTTTTCGTATTTCTAGCCGGCTACCTTGCCCTTGCGGACGGGAAGATTCGTACCTGGAAGCGCCTTCCGATTTTCGCGGCAACCTGCGGAATGGCCCTGTCCCTGAAGACCACAGGAGTCGTTCTTGGACCCATGGTTGCGTTTCTCCTATACGTGCAGTTCCGGGACAACTGGCGTGAGCAGAGAGGCCGCCTCGTCACAACAGTCCTAGTGATTGGTTCAATCTGGTGGCTGAGTCACTGGAGCGCTGGGATGTACTACGGTCCGCAGGGTGCGGGCGCGGGCAATTTGCGGCCGTGGCTCATCGACTCGCCGTTTGCGTTCTTCAGCAATGTTCTTGGTGTGTTTGGCTCTCCCACCAAGGGTCTATTCCTTTATTCGCCAATTCTTATTTCGTCCATCTACGCGGTCCCACGCGCTTACCGCTCGCACCGCGCAATTGCTGTTTATGCGATGCTGACGATTTCGTGCACTTTAGGGCTCCTTTGTCTTCTGAAATCACCCATGGATGAAGTTTGGGGATGCCGATACATGCATCTTGCCATCGCACCGCTCATTCTCTGTATTGGAGCGGCGTGGCCACGTTTCTCTTGGCGGACAGCAGCGCCTCTCACGGCCTTGGCCATTGTGGGTGTGGTGATTTCATTCCTCGGAGCGTTTTACTACTATGGCGTTCGCGACGTTGCCATGACGGACGCCGGGCAGAACACCTTGGAATGGATTCTCGGAGACAGTGTGTGGAACACGGTTCAATTTCATTCCAAGTTGTTCGGCGTATGGGTAGAAGGCTCCGGGAATGAACCAGTGCTGTGGACCCCAAAACACATCTGGGTCTGGACTCCTCCTCCCGACGCCATGGCCTGGAAGAGCATCAACTTGCGCGACTACTGCGAGCCGCAGTCATTCATGGTACGGTTCTGGCACGTGCCGAAGCAGGGCGTGGTAGCCAGGATTTTCGCGACATATGTCTCATGTCTCGCACTGGGTATCCTGCTGTTGGCTTGGGTAGGACTTCGAACAAAACAAGACGAGCGGACGTGGTCTGCAAAAGGAGAGGACCGAACCTTTGAAGCTGCCTAAACTGTTTAGCCGGGAAGATGCTAGCCGGGAGAGTGCGAGCCCCACAGCCGGATCGAAAGTTCTGCCTGCCGGCGAATGGACGGCTGCGAGAATTGCTGAAGAACCTTACTGGTTCCATCGCATCGAGCTGCCGGGCGGAATTGTCACGCCCGGATGGAGTGACCCCAAGGTCGACAAACTGCCCCATTACGGCCTGCCCACGGACATGACCGGCATGCGCGTACTCGACATCGGCAACGCCGAAGGGTTCTTTTCCTTTGAGGCCGAGCGGCGAGGCGCGGCGGAAATTATCGGGTTGGAGAATTATCCGCCGATGGCGCGGAAATTCGAGATCTGCCGGTCGGCGCTGGGTTCGCGCGCCCGCACGTACATGGGAAATGTTTACGATCTGAATCCGAACACTTTCGGCACCTTCGACCTGGTCATGTTCTTCGGGGTGCTGTATCACCTGCGTCACCCGATCCTGGCGCTGCAGAAGGTAGCGTCGGTATGCACCGGCACCGTCCTGATGCAAACCGCAACGTGCGATAACACCTCCGACAAACCGATGGCCGAGTTTCATCCCTTCGGCATCACCAGCGGTCCGGCGGACAAGCCGGAGCACGATCCCACCTGCTTCTGGTTCCCGAATTTTGCCTGCTGCATTGCCATGCTGCAGCACGTAGGTTTTCAGGACGTCGAGCAGATTTCGAAGGGTGCGCCGGTGGGTGGTGTATTTCGGGGAAAGGCGGACTCACAAACCAAGGGAACGCCTCCCGACGAAATGAAAGCGCCGTGGTCTTAGGAGCCGTTCGCGAAATGCGAGGCCGAGGATGAACCGGCTTGCAGGTCAGAGCGATTTTCAGCGCCGCGCAGGTAACGAATCTCTAATCGTTCACACTCGCTAATTTTCGTAGAGTGAAAATGCCTCGGGGGAACATCGGCTGCTTCTTTGCCTAGTGGTCATGCATGGATTTTCGGTAGCACGGAACAGAACAACCACGAAGTTCCGCGCTAGGCTCGACGGATAAGTACACGGTGCTTCTTTAGGGGGAGCGAGCATTGCCCAAATTCAAACTCAGAGAATGGTTGACAAAGCCAATAACCCAGATGCGGACATTGTGGCGAGCGGCCCGCTTCGGTCACGAGGAGGATCGACTCAGGGTTGTCTGGGGTGTCGTGCGTCGCTTGCCGGTGGGAGAAGACACAAGGACCAAGCTGCTCGACAAGGGCGTGAGCTGGGTACTGGACAGACAAGTCAAGAGTCAGCGATTACGAATTCGCGAGGCGCAGTCGGAATGGAATGGCAGCGGCAAGCTCAGGTTGGAAAAATTGCTTGCCGGCAACGAAGCTTTCGATGTTCCAATTTCCGAAGTACCGCTGATGTCCTTCATCGTGGTTGTGAAGGACAAAGCACATCTGACCCTGTTGACTCTCGAATCCGTTCTAAAGTTCGCCGAAGTTCCCTATGAGCTTATCGTGGTCGACAATGGTTCCGGCGACGAGACACCGGCCATGCTCCAGCGGTTCAAGGGCTCCTTTATCATTCGCAATCAGGACAATCTAGGTTTTGGCCCCGCCTGCATGCAGGCAGCTGCTGCAGCGAACGGACGCTACCTCTGTTTTCTCAATAACGATGCCCTGATCACCCCTGGAGCGGTCTCCGCTGTGCTGAAAAACTTCGAGCAGGATCGCGTCGGGGCGGTAGGGGCGAAGATTCTTCTTGCCAATGGTGTGTTGCAGGAGGCTGGGTCGATCATCTGGTCTGACGGTAGCGCTCTTGGCTACGGTCGCGGCGAGAACGCCGAACTGCCGCAATACAACTTTCGACGCCCTGTCGACTACTGTTCTGCCGTTTTCCTCGTGACTCCACGAAATCTCTTTCACGAGATGGGCGGATTCAGCGACGAGTTTGCGCCTGCATATTACGAGGACACAGACTATTGCATGGCCCTCTGGCAGAAGGGCTGGCGTATCATCTATGAGCCGCAAGCGAATATCTCGCATTACGAATCCGCCAGTTCGGGGAACAACGAACAAGCTCGCGTCAAGATGGCGGCCCATCAGGTCAAGTTCTACGAGAAGTGGAAACACGCACTGGCAAGGCACTGTCTCCCCGCCGTATCGAATGTAATCGCTGGAAGGATCGCGGCCAATGCCAAGGGGCTGCGAATCGTGTACGTAGACGATAGGATCCCGAAACGCAGCTTGGGGGCAGGCTATCCTCGCAGTAACGATGTGGTTACTTCTCTCGCTGCGATCGGACACCACGTAACCTGTTCTACCTCGACGTTTCCGCTGCTCACCGACAGCTATGACGACGTGCCGCGGGAGATCGAAGTCTTCGATGGCTTCCGTTTCCGAAAAAAGCTAGTCGAGGTATACATGGGCGGTGCGGACGTCGTGTGGATCAGCCGGCCGCACAACCTGAAACTCCTCAAGAAAGCGTTTCCAGACTTGTTCCGGTCCCGTAGGTTCGCGCTTGTCTACGATTCCGAGGCCATTTTCACTCCACGGTGGCGTGCACGGAAACAACTGTACAGCGACGCGCCGGAGCAGATGAGTCCATTTGATCCGGTTGACCTCGATGAAGAGATTGCCTTGGCCAAGCTGGCAGACGCCGTAATCGTGGTTTCTGAGGCTGATCGCGACGTCATGCGAGAGGCGGGAGTCCAGTCCGTACACGTGGTTTCGCATGCCCTGAGGACGACGCCAACTGCCGCTCCGTTCGAGCAGCGAGACTGCTTCCTTTTCATCGGGGCGATGCATGGCTCCGACAACCCGAACGTCGACTCGATCCGCCACTTCTACCAGGAACACTGGCCCAAGGTGCATCGTGGGACGGGAGCTAAGTTCCTTCTGGCCGGATATGGGACGGACCAACTGAGGACCGAGATCACCGACCCATCGTTTGAAGTCCTGGGCGCGCGTGACGATTTGCGCGAGCTCTACGAACGGGCGCGCGTCGTCGTGGTTCCTACTCGCTATGCAGCAGGAGTACCTTTCAAGGCACACGAAGCGGCGGCGCACGGTGTCCCCATGGTGGTCTCGCCCATAATTGCGTCGCAGCTACGGTGGGACCACGAGTCCGATTACCTCGCAGCCGGTGATCTCGATCAATTGGCTGACTGTTGTATTCGCCTGTACCACGATCGGGACGTATGGAATTCAATACGAACGAACAGCCTAGCCCGGGTCGCTGCGGAGCTGAGTTCTGCGGCCTTTTCCGATGGTCTCCAGCGCGTATTGGAGGAAGCAGCGCGCCGTCGGGAAGAAGACACGCGACGCAATCAGCGTTGACCTCCCAGAGTCGCGACGACGCGGCGGTCAATATTCTCAGCAGTGCAATCGAGCGTGACATGTTGCGCACAAGGTAATCAAGTTACTCTCAATGTCGCCGCCAGAATGGCTGCGCAGTTGCTGGTGGTGCACCTCCAAGTTCTGCATGTTGCCGCAGCACTGGAAGCGCCAGCCGTCGCGCTCGAGCACTTGGCGGCGCAACTGGCGGTAGAGTGTATGTTCCAGCCGGTGGCGCGGTTTCTTGTGGCCGGCGTGTTTCACGAGGGTTTTCCGGCCAACTCCTCCAGCAGCGCCTGCTGCAGGTTGTCTGGCAGGAAGCGAAAGTATCGGGAAAGAGTCCACTGCAGGAGCTGCGGGTTGTCGACCTCAAGGTTGGCCCCAGCCAGGAAGTCGGCGCAGATCATCTCCAGGCAGTAGCCGCGTGCCTTGTCCGAACCCAGCATCCGGGCTGCCGTCTCGATGGCCTGTTCGATGACCGAGACCTGACTCTTGTAGACCTTGAAGTAGATCAGCTCCGAGGGTTCCGAGTCTTTACCGGTCAGCTCCTTCTCCACCTCCCTGCGGAACTCCTCTTTCGGCATTTGCCGGGCCCTGTGCATCCAGGTTGCACTTTCGAACTGCTGTCCCTGCCGGCGTGCCAGCTTAGCCAGCTCCACTCCCTTGGTCCAGCCCACCTCGCGTAAGTCCTTTCTGACTTGCGGGGGCAGGTGCTCATGGATCGACATCAGGTAGTAGGCTTTCCTACGGGATTCCGGAAAGCGCTTTTGAAGGAACTCGTTAAAGGACGCCAGGTTCTCCAGCCGCCAGTACTGTCCTGCTCGCACGTCGCAGAGGTAGCGCCCCAGCTCGACAAACTTGGTATCTTTTTCGTTCCGGTGCCGCGCTTCCCAGGCCAAGATCTCGTCGATCTTGCCCAGCACCAACTGGGCCCGTCGGTGATTGAGCTTAGGCGGCATGGGCGGATTCTTAGTAAGCAAGCTCGTCAAACAGACCAAGGTCGACTCCCCGAAGGTGCAGCAGCGAGCTTCGGATATCTGCAGTGTCTTTGGGCCGACCCGCATGACAGCGCAAGTTGGACGGTGAAGCTCTTCAGCACATATGCCCCGCTGGGGCGGTGGTTGGCCAGATTCAAGTTGCCGGACGGCACGTTAGACCCAGACTGAGACCTTCTTCCGTATCTCGGCCTTAATGACAGCCTGCAGATACTGCGCCTCGACCGGACGGGTACGGGCAAAGACGACCTGGGCTACGCGTTCGATGCCTGTGACCCACGAGTAACAGAGCAATTGGGGATCGAACTCCGTAAACTCAGGCGGGTCGCCTGAGTAGCGGGCCGAAGAGGCTTTCCACTCCAGCAGGCACGTATTGCCGTCGAGCTTGCCGATAGCATCGACTACGGCGATGAACTGGTTCCTCGAGGAAATACGACGGCGAAACTTCAGTTGCTGCTGATGGCCGGGATCCGGGACATCGACCCGGCCATCCTGGACGAAGCGTTCCAACAGTCTGACCCCTTGCCACACCATGCTGTTCCAGCTGTCTCCAGCCGGGTATACCAGTTGCCGGTGCTTGCAGAGGGTCCACTGCTGGAACAAAATCGAGACCGGGTCCTCGTGACGAAACAGGGCGGCAAGCGCTCGTTCGAAGGCTAGGCCAAACCACAAGTTCGCCCTCACTCCTTGTCGCGGCTCCCCCTCAAGCGCGTGTTGCCGGCCGCGGATAGCGGAAGGGAGGAATGGGTCGATTTGGGTGTAGCTGTAGTTCATCGCGATGCCGTCTTGGCAGCCAATCTCAAGTCCTTTGTGCTGCGGGGGTTAACCTTTGGCGGGGCAGCGTCAGCTGAGGACAACTCTTCCCACTGGCTGGCGGGGGCAAAGCCATCGAAGCTGACCAGGCGAATGCCATTCAACAGGGTGTGGCTGATCTTCACTACGCCCACCAACCCGCGTAAGGCCTGCTCGTCGACCTCGCTCTGGCTGAGCAGTTCGGGATCGTAGAGGAAGTCACGCAGGAACCAGCCCAGCTTCCACATCGCCCTGGGTGTGCAGTAGAGGCGGCTGACGATCGAGCGCCCCGCAAGCGCCTCGGGTTCGAGGATGGAGAGCCGAAGAATATAGAACGGCTTCAGTGCGTGCCAGCGGTGTTGGGCACTGTCGAGCCGGACGAGAAATATGCCGTCTGGAACCTCGGAATGTGAATCGCGGGCGGTCTGGGAGAGTCTTGGAACCTGGCGTTTCATCCTGCCACCTTCTGACCGGCTGGTGTGTAGCTGTTGAGCTGGCAGACGAGGGCATCACGGTCCTTCCTGGCCGCCTCGGCCAGCTGCTGGACGAAGCGTTCGACCTGCTCGCGGGAGGCGTCTTTGAGAGCTTTGGTGCCGCAGAAGTCGACGGCGTAGGCTTTCACCAACTAGGGATCCAGCTTGTGCTGGCGGATGATCTGGCAGAGCCGGTCGCGGACCTTGTGAGCGGAACCGTTCCCGTTGCCGTTTCCGCTGGTATTCTGGGGCGGAACCCTTTGTGGCTCGGATGCCGCTGCCATCGGACTCGGATTCGAACCAAGCTCCTCCACCGAGCAGATGCCAATTCCGTACGCCTTACGCAGAGCGCGGTTTACGGCTCGTGTCTCAGCGATGCGCATCTCGGCACCGCGAACAAGCGCCGAGACGTTGGACGGATCGGCGTCGCCATAGCCGACGAAGCCGGCGGAATCCTTGGACGGATACACTGTCGCCTTGAGAACGAAGCGATTCGCTGCAGAATCACACAGCGAATCGACGGCTTCCACGTGGATACCGCGGCATCTTTTGCGACGCGCCAGGCGGAGCAGGCCGGTGTGGGTGACGTACCAGTTTCCGTCGATGATTTGTAACTCACCTTTATCGATGGAGAATTCGTAGTCACGGCCTAAGGTTTTGAGCTGGGCGATCAAGTGTGGCGGGAGCGCCCCGCCCATCGCTCGCTTTGCGAAGCAAGGAGATTTCTCCCGGGAGGTCTTATTTCGAAGATTGTGCGCTGTGTCAGTGTTGGCGCACCCTGGAGCGTGTTGATATCGGTCATTTCGGTTCCTTTCATCAGCAGAATGTCATACAATGTCATCCATAGGATGCCATTATTTTTAAAAGCGCTTGTCAAGAGAAATATGAATTACAGTGTTAAAATTCCCTTGAAAATGAAAGCGAAGGACACAAGGCTAACTTTTCGGGTCCGCTCTGAACTAAAGAAGAGATTGGAGTCAGTTGCGGCGGCAGAGGGCAGGAGTGTCGCTCAGGTCTGCGACGCATTCCTCCAAGCAGGACTGGTTGCTTACGAGAAGGAAGGTGAGCGATATGTCAGGCGACTTCTCGCTCGGAGCGAGGCACCGCCGAAACATCGGTAGACTTAAACTTGTTCTTCAGAACATCCTGATTTCGGAGTGCCGCGGAGATAAGACGCAAGACTTAGATTCCGCAATAGCTGCGGACGCGAGACATAAGCTGTGACAGGAAGACGGTTCCCTCACGCCTGTTTCGTGATTGATTCATGGCTGCAGAGGGTGTTCGTAGCGAACAAAAAGCGAATCTAATAAGCTGTTCTCAACTTCCAAACCGGAGGCGTGACAGTGAGTGATAACAATAGCGGCCATTCCGCTTCGTTGAAAAAGATCGAGGCGAATCGCCGCAGCGCCCTGCGATCGACTGGGCCTAGGACCGACGCAGGGAAGAATCAATCACGACGCAATGCGCTTATGCATGGCATACTTGCCTCCGCACTGCTGATCACTGACGAAGAAGGCTCGAATACGCCGCCGAATTCAACGAATTGGTGGGCGGCCTTCGCCAGGACCTCGCGCCGGTGGGCACGCTTGAAGAAATGCTGGTCGAAAAGATAGCGGTTTGCTGGTGGCGTCAGAAGCGTGCCCTAAAGTGCGAGGCAGGGATGGTAAAACGGGCCTTTATCCGCAGGCGCGGACGAATAGTGGCGGAACTCATCGAAGACGCAATGGACGCTGAATCAAGCCGGGAGCGTGCAGCGATAAGCGATCACCTCTGGTTGCCTTTAGGGAATGATCTCGACCGCATCCTACGCTACGAAACAACCGTCCAACGCCAACTTGTATACGCCATCAATCAACTAGAGCGCTTGCAACGGTCACGCAAAGGGGAAATCGTGCCAGTACCGGTGAACGTTCAGGTATCGAGCGATCAGTAAATCGGGTTTAGCACGTCTGAGCTATACGCGATCCGGATCTTCCACCGGTCTGAATGCAATGCTCTACCGGCATGGTCGGTTTTGCCGAGGGATTCTAGATCAGTATTCTGAACTCAAGTAGCATGCATTAGGCACTTTGTGACTGATGCGATCCGGCGCTATGGCAACGGGGAGACGGTGACGTCGGCTCCCTGTTCGCTTCTACATCGCTAGCTGGTGACGAGACATGATCGAGCGAACTGCACGGAGCTCCCTCGCAAGTGAATTTTACGAAACGAAGCCAACAAGTTTTCTACTTTCAATACAATTTGCCTCGCGGATTCTTTGGCCGCGACCTCCTAGCTGTAGCCCAGCCACTCCGCTCAGTGCTGCGTCACCTTGCGCCAGACCCGGGAGACCATTCGCTGGGAGCCCAGTCTCCTTGAGACACGTGGCGCAGACCAGGATCCACACGAATAGCGCGTACCAAGCTCTGTGGTCTCCCATCCAAATTGGCAACGCCAGCGTTCACCCGACCCAGATCCTCCCAAAAGGAATCTTGCACCGAAGCTTCCCAATTGCCCTGAGGCAGCGCTCATTTGATATTTATTACCCCAGAGTGGAATCCACCTTGTTATGCGTTTATGGATTGTTCTCGATCTAGCGAGTCCGCGGTCACCTGTTTCAGGATTACGTGCAACCCTTCGGCAAAAGCCACCGGGCTCAATTCCGCCTTCACCTGGGCAAGGCTGTTGACACGGAACCGCTGCCAGAGTAGCTCGTTTCTGTGATCTCTACCCAACTGTCGCCCAGGTCGCATGGCTCCTTCGGAGCCATGCTGACGTTTGAGAAGCAGTAGAGGCGAGTGTCGAGCAATCCGCGGGGCCTGAGCCCAACCGGCGGGCGATCAGGCACAGTGGTAACGCAGTTTGGCCGGGTCATGTTCGGACGCGGGAAGTCTTAGGATTGTCCCGATTTGGGAATCTAGGCGATTTCAGTCCTGAAATCACAGAGACAGTAACTGTTAACCGGTTACCATTTTGTCGTATTTAAGTTACTGCTTCCTGTGGAGTCATACCGATGGCTATCCGTTGGTTCGTGTTGATTTGCGTAGTTGCCTTGACTTTTGTGTCGCAGCTCGTTGGTGAAAGCACGGATTGCGGCGCCCCTGCACTGACCGTCTCGGACGGACGAGTTACCGAGTACGACGTTTGCACCGAGCGCGACTTACTGGTATGGGGTCTACGCCCAAGCTGGGCACTCGTATTCGGTCGAGTTCGAGCCGTCGGTTGACAACTTCGCGAACGCGCCGAGCCCGCAAATTGGCGCGCTCGGCGTTTTTGGGCCAACTGACATCCTGCAAGGCTGCCACGGCTCGTCAAGTGTCGCAGTCACTCAGAATTCCGGGTACTCGCCTGCAATCATGAAAAACGGAGATGGAGTTGGCCGCCGTATTTCCTTTCCTGCCTCGAACACCGGGTTGTATCGGATCTATGCGATGAACGTCTCTGGCAGCGGAAGATACAGTTTTCGGATCGTTGATACTACGCTGTTCAATCCTCGCTGGAGCACATGGGCGGGCCGCGATGACCAATGGGGTTTCTTAAACGTCTCGGACATGCCGGTCACTGGGACTCTGTCCGTCTACGACTCGAATGTGAGCGTGAGAGCAAACACACGGTTGACAGCAAGCTGGGGTTATGAGGCGGGCTGATTGTGTTTTGTGGCCCAGGCTTTGGGAGTGAGTTCTGCTACGCGATGGATGGAGAAGTTGTTGAGACCAGGCAGCACTGCGGCCAGATATTCGCGCACCGGAATCTTCCTTCGACGGCAACTCTCTACGACCGATTGGATCGCGGCGACCTTGGGTCCGGCCTGAGGGCTGCCGATGTGGATCCAGTTCTTTCTGCCAATCGCGATGGGGCGCATGGAGTTCTCCGCGAGGTTGTTGGATAACTCCAGCTCGGGGTATTCGAGGAATCGTGTGAGCTTGTTCCACAGTGCCAACGTGTAGTTGGCGGCCTTGCCCGTGGCGCTCTGTGGCAAGGCGTTCTTCTGTGCCTCCAGGGCCTGTGCGCGGATTTCGTCCAGCAGTGCAGGCGCCTTCGCCAGTCGCAACCCATGACGCGCGGCGTGGTCCATGTTCTTCTCGCGCGCTTCGGCGTCGATGGCAAACAGATCATTCATCAACTTCACGATCCGCATTGCCGCCTGATCCTTGGGGTTCAGCTTAACCGCGTCGATGAACTTTCTCCTCGCATGGGCCCAGCATCCAGCATGGACGATCTTCGGCCCGCCGATGCGGTCGTAAGCGGCATAGCCATCCGTCTGCAGGAGACCTTCGAATGTCTGAAGAAACTGCTTGGGCCCTTCGCGTCCGCGTCCCAGGCGGAAGTCGAAGACGACATCACCGCCCGGGGTGCCGTACTGCCAGATGATAGGCTTGATGATTCTGGCCGCGGCCATCGTGCATCTGCACCTCAACCGGCGTCTCGTCGGCCTGGATATAACTTCCACGAAGTAACTCGCGGCGCATCACTCCCACGATGGGAGTTAGTAGCTCGCCCACACGCATCACCCAGCCAACCATGGTGCCGCGGCTGATCTCTATCCCCAAGTCACGCTGCAGCATTACGCTCTGCCGATACAGCGGCAGGGAGTCACAGTACTTCGCAACAATCGTATCGATCACCACCTGGTCGCTGACCAGCGACTTCTCGATGATCCGCTCTGGCAGTGGCGCCGCCACCACGCCTCGCTCCTCGCACTGCCTGCAGGCGCGCTTCTCGCGCTTGGTCACCAGTACGAAGTATTTCGCCGGATCGACATCCAACTGCTCGCTCTCCTCGTAGCCGATCACCGTCGTCTCTGCGCCGCAGCCGCCGCACCGGCACTGCTCCGGTGTGCAGGCCACGATCTTTTCCACTCGCGGAAGATTCCCCGGTAGCGTCTGGCGGCCAGGATGCTTGCGCCTTGTTTTTCTGCCAGAGGTTACCGACTCGCGTTGGCTCTCGGCCTCGACCTCGGCACGGCTGACGCCCGGCTCCAGTTCCAGCAACTCCAGTTGTGCGTCGGAGAGCTTTTCGCTGCCCGGACCATACTTCGCAATCCGCTGTTGACGCAGCCGCTCTTCCAGTACCCGGATCTTCAACTCCGCGTACTCCAGCTGGTTTTGATACGAGATGACAGTCTTCTGAAAATTGCTGAACTGATCGCTGATCGCCGTCAGCAGGGGCCCATTAAGTTGATTTTTCAGTTCTTCCAGGAGATCGGCGTGGGAAGAAGTTGCCGCCGCAGTGGACTTCGTCGCAGGCTGGGAAGTCGCACTCACGATGGCTATTGAATAACAGACACGCCTGTTGAAGTACAACAGTTTTGCCGAGTGTTTATGCGGGGCTTCTTAACTTGCGTGGTTCCTCCGTAACCGGCTTGCGATACCATCGCCGACGCTGCGCTTGTACCAGATCGATCCCACCCAGCAGCATCGCCAATTCCTCGTGACTCAACACGATTTTGCCCGCCGCGTCCCTCGACTCAGGCCAGTGAAAGCGGCCCTTCTCAATCCGCTTCGTGCACACCCACAGACCACTTCCGTCCCAGAACAAAACCTTCAGCCGGTTGCGCTGCCCATTGCTGAACAGAAACACATGCCCGCTCAGCGGGTCGCACTCCAACTGATCACGGACCATCCCATACAATCCGTTGAAGCCCTTGCGCATGTCCGTGGTTCCCGGCGCCAGATAGATGCGCGTCGCCGCGCCCACACCGAACACGGCTTACAACCTCTCCAGCACACCTACCAGCCGCGCCAGGGTTGGCGCATCAAAGCCGAGTCCAACTTCAATCCTGCGGCCCGAGCCGACAACTACTGCCAGAACACTGCTCGTGGCCTGTCCTTGTGTGGGACTCACCCCGCTTAGCTCCACTGCCACCAGAGCACCGCCGCCAGCACCTGCGCTCCCAGCTTTCCTTCGTTTCCTCAGATAACGATTCAGAGTGTCCAGCACGACTCCGTGCCTGCGGCAGAACTCACTCGGCCTCAAGCCGCTCTGTACAAACTCTTCCACCAACTGCTGGATCGCCCATGCACTGCGACGGGGACGCCGTACCGGAACACTGTTTCTTCGCTCATCCCACAACTTCATCACAGCAGCCCGCAATAAAACAGGTGCGTTGCTCTCACGCTTACTCTCGAACAGCAAACTGATAACCTCAGTTCTGTTTACGGTTCCAGCGGGAGGAGAGGTGGTCAGAGGTTCCACCAGCAGTGACCTCAATCTCCCTCGAAACACGAGTGGATATGCAATCTATAGTCACAACGGTCCACCGGGTGCGATCATTGCCGATGCCTACATCCTTGCTCCGACCTTCACCGTGTACACGAAGTTCGAGGGGATTGGGGCGCACTGAGATTCGCGGTATTGACCTCACCTCCAGTGGTGCGGACGATCGTTATTGTAGCGACGGATTGATCACACTGGTCGTGAATCGCTTCAAGCAACGTGAATGACGCCCACGAAACCCGTGGAACGCCGCCGTTGCGTAACCGTGACTGCATCTGACGGGAGCCCACTCGGATGCTGATGCTTCACTGAGCCACGATTCCCAGACGGACCGCCCTGCGCGGTCGGGAACGCATTTCGCGAAGAAGCGTGTAGTCAGCTCCGCTTGGCACGAGCCAATCGCGTTGCTTCCGTCCGCTGTATAGATCCACAACTCAACCCGACTGTCCCATCATGATCGCAGGGGACGACTGGCGATGACGGCACGATCGTAGCAGTCGATCTCGCGCAGACCGGCTGTTCCTTGTGCCTGGCGATAGCTATTCACGGTAGAATCGTAACTATGGGTGACAGTTCAGGGAAGGTTGCGGTAGTAACTGGGATCACCGGGCAAGACGGAGCATATCTTGCTGAATTTCTCCTGCAACGTGGGTACAGTGTCATTGGAGCTTTTCGCCGGACCAGTTCCGCCAATTTCTGGCGCATCGCGTCGTTAGGGGTTCCTGAGCATCCGGCGCTGCAGCTCGTCGAGCACGATGTCTCGGACATCGGCGCAAGTATTCGGCTGTTGGATCGCACCGGGGCGACGGAGGTCTACAATCTGGCGGCGCAAAGTTTCGTTGGACTCTCCTTCGACCAGCCCGTAACGACGGCCGAGATTACCGGAGTAGGCGCGCTCCATCTGCTGGAAGCGATCCGGACCGTGAACCTGAAGATTCGCTTCTACCAAGCCTCTACGTCGGAGATGTTTGGAAAAGTTCAGGCCGTGCCGCAAGATGAAAGCACCGCGTTTTATCCCCGAAGTCCTTACGGCGTGGCCAAGCTGTTCGCGCACTGGACGACCATTAACTATCGAGAATCGTACGGTATCTTCGGAGTTAGCGGCATTCTTTTCAATCACGAGTCGCCGCTTCGCGGGCTTGAGTTTGTGACTCGCAAGATCACGGACGGCATCGCACGTATCAAGCTGGGCAAACGAGAGGTGCTGGAACTCGGCAACCTGGATGCAAAACGCGACTGGGGTTTTGCCAGGGAATACGTCGACGGGATGTGGCGCATGCTGCAGGCCCCAGAATCCGGAGTTTATGTTCTGGCGACAGGGAAAAATGCGTCGGTTCGTGACTTCGTCACGCTTGCGGGGAAGGCAGCGGATATCCTCATCGAGTGGAAAGGCAGCGGCGAACACGAAATTGGCGTCGACGCGAAGACCGGCAAGACGGTCGTTCGCATCAATCCCAAATTCTACCGTCCGGCGGAAGTGGATATGCTGATCGGAGACGGGGCCAAAGCCAAGCGTGAACTGGGCTGGAGCGCCGAAACCTCCCTTGAGGAACTCTGCCGCATCATGGTGGACGAAGACATCAAGCGCGTTGCCAACACCCATGCCCTCTTCTGACGCAACGAAGACCGTACTCCTGACGGGAGCCGGCGGTTTTACGGGGCGCTACCTTGAGTCCGCACTGCTCGAGCGCGGATATCGAGTGTGGCGGCTCGACCCGAGCGGACCTGATCCGTGCGATCTTACGGATCTTGCCGCAGTCGAGCGAACTGTCCGCAGGGCGCAGCCGAATTTCGTTGTCCATCTGGCGGCGATCTCTTTTGTCGCGCATGGCAATGCAGAGGACTTTTACCGCGTCAACGTAATTGGCACAGTGAACCTGTTGCAGGTACTCGCGGGGCTTGATCGCCCGCCCAGCAAGGTTGTGCTTGCCAGCAGCGCCAACATCTACGGAATGCCCCCCGTCGAGGTGCTGGATGAATCGCTGTGCCCCGCGCCGGTTAGCCATTATGCATGCAGCAAGCTCGCGATGGAGCAAATGGCTCGAAGCTGGTTTGGCCGGCTTCGCATTCTGATCACGCGTCCCTTCAATTACACGGGACCGGGGCAGGCTGATCACTTCCTGGTTCCCAAGATCGTAAAGCACTTCAAGGAGCGCGCTCCTTTCATCGAACTCGGCAATCTCCACGTGAGCCGGGACTATTCCGACGTAGAGGACGTGGTTGCAGCCTACGTGGCGCTGCTGGAGAGCGATGTCCACTCCGAGGCTGTCAACATCTGCAGTGGGCGGGACATAGCCTTGCTCGAAATTGTCTCAATGATGAAGGACATTGCAGGCCACGACATCGAAGTGCGAGTGAATCCTGAGTTTGTTCGAGACAATGAAGTTGCCCGCCTGGTGGGAAGCTCCGTCAAGTTGCGTAGCGTGGTCACGCTTCCGCCGTTCCGTCCGTTCCAGGACACACTTCGCCGAATGTTCGAAGCGTAGTCGCATCGGCGCCGGAAACCCCGATGGGGTTGTGGCGCCGGCGCGCAACCTACGCCCACAGGTTTGCGGGCCGTCGGCTGTCGTACAATTTATTGCGGTCTTCCTCGCAAGGATTCTGCGGAATCGATCTGGTTCCATTAGTTGAAAGGATTTCAGTGTTGTCTCGGGATGCTCGTGTGTCGATTGCAGAAGGCTCCGGCCGGGTTGGTATGCCCTTTGGCGTTGCGCTGGCCAAGCAGGTGTTGTATGCGGACTCGCTGGCCGCAGATGAGAACCCATCACTCCTGCGGAAGGTCTATGGTGAGGTTTCGGCACCAGTGGCCGTGGGAAGCCGAGACTAGTCGATGAAAGCCCTCATTTCTGGAGCGTCCGGATTCATCTGCGGATACCTGGTGCAGGAGTTGTTGAACGAGGGCTACCAAGTCGTCGGCTTGGACAACTATAGCAAGTACGGGCGTGTGGCCAAGTCGTATGACTCCCACCCAAATTACCAGCTGGTCGAGGGCGACGCCAAAGATGCCGAACTGATGAAGGAATTGATCGAGGACTGCGATCAGTTCGTCGCGGCGGCCGCCATGATCGGCGGTATTTCCTACTTTCACGAGTTCGCCTACGACCTGCTGGCGGAGAACGAGCGGATCATTGCAGCGGCATTTGACGCGGCGATTTGGGCGCACCGTCACGGAAAGTTGCGCAAGATCACGGCGATGTCGTCGAGCATGGTGTTTGAAAACTCAACGGAGTTTCCCACTCCGGAAGGCGCCCAGCGCAGGTGCCCGCCCCCGAGTTCGACCTACGGATTCCAGAAGCTGGCGACGGAGTTCTTCGCACAGGGCGCGCATGAGCAATATCAGTTGCCCTACACGATTGTGCGTCCGTTTAACTGCGTGGGCATCGGCGAGCAGCGGGCACTGCGCGACCACGACATCTGGAGTGGCAATGTGAAGCTCGCTCTATCGCATGTCGTTCCTGACCTGGTCCAAAAAATCCTCAGAGGCCAGGATCCCGTGCATATCCTCGGCAATGGGATGCAGGTCCGGCACTACACCTACGGGGGTGACCTGGCGCGAGGAATCAGGATCGCGATGGAGCACGAGAACGCGCTGAATGACGACTTCAATCTATCCACGGCAACACGAACCACCGTACTCGAATTGACTGGGCAAATCTGGCGAAAGATCAATCCCGACAAGCCGTTTCGATATGTCTGTGATCCGCCCTACCCGTACGATGTGCAGGAGCGGTCACCCAGTGTCGACAAGGCCCGGCGACTGCTGGGCTTCGAGGCCACGACTTCGCTGGATGAAATCCTGGACGAAGTGATTGCCTGGATCTCCGACCAAGTAAAGGTTGGGCAGATTTGAGCGAGGTATTCGAGCCGGGCGGCTATTCATCCAGAAGAGAGCCTTCGACCACGCACGGCGACTCGGATGGCGGTGAGCCGCCAGTCGAACTGACTCTGGTCATCCCTGTTTACAACGAAGCCGCGAACTTCCCCCGACTCTGGGGCGAAATAACGTCGCAAATCAGTTCGCCGTTTCGCGCACTGGTGGTGTACGACTTCGACGAGGACAGCACCGTTCCGGTCGTCCAGCAAGTCATCGCCTCGGGAGAGCGCCAGCTTGAGTTGCTGAAAAACGAGGTTGGCCGTGGGGTAGTGGGAGCCATCCGCAGCGGTTTCAACCATGCGAACGACGGCGCGGTACTGGTGGTGATGGCCGACCTCTCCGACGACTTGTCGCAAGTGGATCAGATGCTGGCCTATTACAAGTCGGGATACCACGTGGTGGTGGCCAGCCGCTACATGCCGGGCGGGCGACTCGTGGATGCTCCGGCGCTCAAACAGGTGATTTCGCGAATGGCTGGCATCAGTCTGCGATGGCTGCGCGGCATTCCCACTCACGATGCCACCAATGCATTCAAGCTCTATGATGTAAAGTTCCTGAAGCAGGTTGAAATCGAGAGCACCGGCGGCTTTGAGCTCAGCCTTGAACTCCTGGTGAAGGCGTACCTGAGCGGTTGCCGGATCATCGAGTTTCCCACAACCTGGCGCGGCCGCACCCAGGGCGAATCACGATTTCGTTTCTGGGCTTGGTTGCCCCTCTACCTCAAGTGGTATTTCTTTGCATTCCAGCCGCGCCAGTTTTAGACCGCCAGCAGATCGGCTCGCCGCAGCTAATTCAGGCGGTAGCGTGCAGGGCGGTGTCGTATTCTGATGACACGATCCAAACAATCGCTGTGAAGACCGTAGCCATAGTCATTCCGTCGCTGCACCGTCCGGACCTGACCGTCCGCTGCATCCATGCCATTCAGCGGCAGACCCTGTCGGCTGAGCTGTGGAAGCTCGTTGTGGTCGAGAATGAAGCGCGAGCGGACAGTATCCTTCCCGATCCTCTTCCGCACAACACGATGCGAATTGAGCTATCGACCAACGAGGGCACCACCAACTCCATCAATCGCGGCATGGCCGCCGTGCCGTCGCCGTATGTCCTGCTGCTGAAAAATGATGTGGAGTTGGCTCCTGACTATCTCGAAATACTTTTGAAGATCCTGGAGGCCGACGAACAACTGGGCTTCGCGACCGGGAAGCTGCTACGCGCCACCGACCACGGCCAACTCGACGGCGCAGGCGATGCCATGTTGCTCGCAGGTGCGTCGTATCGACTGGGACACCTCGATCGCGATGAAGGTCGGTTCGATGGGCGCACGCCGCTGCTATCAGCCTGTGGGGCTGCCGTGCTCTATCGCTCGAAGGCATTTCTTCTCTCGGGTGCTTTGGATGCAGACTTCTTCGCCTACCTTGATGACCTCGACTTGGCGCTGCGCGTGAACCTGATCGGTTATCGCGGCACGTATGTGCCTGAAGCGGTCGCGTACCACATCGGCAGTGCAACCCTTGGCCAGCCGCTGCATCCGCGTGTCGTGGAGTATCTGACTCGCAATCAGTTCTTTGTCTTGACGAAAAACTATCCCGCACCGCTGTTTCGCCGGCTCTTGCCTCGCATCGTGTTGTATCAGCTCTTCTGGACGGCGTATGCATTGAAGCGCGGTGGACTCGCCCCCTATCTGCGCGGCCTGAGGGGAGCTGTCCGCGGCAGAAAGCGCATGAAGCAGAAGCACCGCGAATTGATGGCGAAGCGCAAGCTCGACGACGAGCAACTACTCGCTTTGATGACGATGTCAGAACGGCAAGTATATGACTGGCACCAATCGCAGCCTGAGTCCAGACGTTCATCGTTGTTAAACGCCTATTTCGCCGTTTTCCGGCCGCGATAGAAGAGCGCCGGCATTGCGCCGCATTTCCTGACAGGCTATCTTGTAACGGACCCGTGCAAATTTCTTCTGAAACTGCCGCTACGTTCCGTCAGCTCCTGCTGGGCGACTTCGCCCGGCTGGTGGTGGCGATTATCTCTATCGCGATTGGCCTCGCCGCGATCCTGGTGCAATGGATGCGCCGCAAGACGCAAGACCGGGTGCGGCTCTGGTTTGGACTTCTGGCGATTCTCTACGGATATCGCGCGCTGATGATGACGGACTCGGCGCAATTGTTTCTCTCGCAGAGAGCAATCGAGTTCCAGATCGCACTGGTTACCTTCACGATTGGGATTCCCGCCATCCTGTTCGGCTGGGGGCTGGTCGCCAAGAAGCATAATCGCGTTATCAAGTCATTGCTCACGGTCAACGTACTGATGGCGCTCGCGTACCTGGTCCTACGCAACAATCAGCCGGTGGTTCTTGCGCTTTTCACGCTCAACAACATTCTGGTAATCGGTATCACCGTAGCCATCCTCGTGTACCTGTTCGTGGTGCCGCCCGGCACGGTACCCGAGCTGAAGACGTTGCGCATTGTCATGCTGATCTGGGGGATGTTCGTTATTTACAACAATGTCCGCGGCTGGCTGCCGTTCAACGCCAATGGCGACTACGAGTTTGTGGGTTTTGCCGTTTTCCTGTGCTCGTTGGGGTACCTGGTTGCTCAGCGCAGCCTGCGCACCGAAGAGGCTCTACTCGCCATTCGCAAAGAACTGGAGATTGCACGACGTATCCAGACTTCAATCCTCCCCGAGCACATGCCCGAAATGGCTGGGCTGCAGCTTGCTGCGAAGTACATCCCAATGTCGGAGGTGGCTGGAGATTTCTATGATTTTCTAGTCGTGGACGAGCGCCGTGTCGGCATTCTCATCGCCGACGTGTCCGGGCACGGCGTTCCGGCTGCCCTCGTCGCGTCCATGGTGAAAGTGGCGATCGCGGCGCAATCCGAGCATGCCGACGACCCGGCGAAAGTCATGACCGGGCTGAACTCTGTTCTCGCCGGCAAACTGCAGGGTCAGTTTGTGACGGCAGCGTATCTCTATCTCGATCTGGAGAACGGAACCGGCAGCTACAGTGCGGCGGGCCATCCTCCGCTGTTCCATTATCGTGCTACCGACCGTGCTGTGCAGGACGTGGTGGAGAACGGCCTGATTCTGGGCATCATGCCGTTCGCCAACTATGAGTCGCTGACGCTGAGCTTCGTAAGGGGCGACCGCTTTCTCCTCTATACCGACGGCGTGATCGAAGCGGACAACGCTGGCGAGGAATTCGGTGCGTTACGCGTGAAAGGCGTCCTGTCGGAGTCGAACACGGCTGACGAGATATGCCAGTCCGTCAGCGCGGCGGTTACCGCATGGACCAATGGCGCGGCCGGCGACGATGTCACCATCGTTGCGGTCGACATAACATAAAAAGAAGCCACCCCTTTTTCGAGGTGGCTCTCCGAGTTTCCGCGACTGCCTTACGCCGCGGGTGCCCCGGTTAGTACCTGTTCGCGCACATCTTCGTCATGCTTCTCTTCGGCGGGAGTTGTCGGGAAAGCAATCGCCAGCAACTCAGGTATCGACTTCACGTAATGCATCGTCAATCCCTGCAACTGTTCCGGCGTCAGGTCCTCCTGCACGTTCTGACGGTTGTCTTCCGGCAGGATGATGTCCTTCACCCCGGCGCGCTTCGCCGCCAGCGTCTTCTCCTTGATGCCCCCAATGGGCAGGACGTTGCCGCTGAGCGTGATCTCTCCAGTCATCGCCGTCAGCGGACGCACCCGCCGCTCGGTCAGCAGTGACACCAACGCGGTCGCCATGGTGACGCCGGCTGAGGGTCCGTCCTTCGGAATTGCTCCCGCCGGCACGTGAATGTGAATGTCGTGATTGGCGAAGAAGTCCTCGTCAATTCCCAACTCCTTCGCATTCGAACGCACCCAGGTCAACGCCGCCTGCATGGACTCGCGCATCACGTCGCCAAGTTGCCCGGTCATGTTAAAGCCGCCTTTGCCCTTCATCTTGTTGGCCTCGATGAAGAGTATGTCGCCCCCTGTCGGCGTCCACGCCAGGCCTACGGCCACTCCGGTGCGCTTCGTGCGCTCGGCGATTTCGCCTTCGGTACGGATTTTGATGCCGCCCAGCATGTCCGTGCGCTGCACCAGTTCGGTGGTCACCACCAGCTTGTCCGTCTTGCCCTCGGCGATGCGGCGCGCCTGCTTACGGCAGATCGTGCCGATCGTGCGCTCCAGGCTGCGTACACCAGCCTCGCGCGTGTAGTGGCGGATGATAAAGCTCACGGTCTCTTCCGGGAACTCGATCTGGTCTTTGGTGATTCCGTTCTCTTCGATCTGCCGCGGGATGAGGTACTGGAACGCGATGTGCAGCTTCTCCTCTTCCGTGTAACCCTGAAGCTCGATGATCTCCATGCGATCGCGCAATGGCTCGGCAACCGGATCGAGCTGGTTGGCGGTCGTGATGAACAGCACCTTCGACAGGTCGAACGGTACGTCGAGGTAGTTGTCACGGAAGCTGAAGTTCTGCTCCGGATCGAGGGCTTCCAGCAACGCCGATCCCGGATCGCCGCGAAAATCGCGTCCAACCTTGTCGATTTCGTCGAGCATGAATACCGGGTCGTTGGTCTCTGCGCGCCGGATGCCTTGCATGATCTGGCCCGGCAGAGCGCCGATGTACGTACGGCGGTGTCCGCGAACTTCCGCTTCATCGTGCACGCCACCCAAAGACAGGCGCACGAACTTCCGCCCCAGCGAACGCGCAATCGACTTGCCCAGCGAGGTTTTCCCCACGCCCGGAGGTCCGACAAAGCACAAGATCGGGCCCTTCATGTTCGGTTTGAGACGGCGCACCGAAAGATAGTCCAGAATCCGGTTCTTCACCTTCTCCAAGTCGTAGTGGTCGGAGTCGAGAATCTCCTTGGCTTTCGTGATGTCGATTTCGACGCCCGACGACTTCTGCCAAGGCAATACCGCCAGCCACTCGATGTAATTGCGGGTGAGGCCGTAGTCGGCGGCCATGGGCGACATGCGCGCCAAGCGGCCAAGCTCTTTCAGCGCTTCTTTCTTGACGTCATCCGGCATGCCGGCGGATTCGATCTTTTGCCGCAAATCCTCGGTATCGCGGGTGGTTTCGTCCTGCTCACCCAGTTCCTTCTGGATGGCCTTCATCTGCTCACGCAAGTAGTACTCGCGCTGCGTTTGCTGCACCCGGTCCTGCACTTCGCTCTGGATCTTGTTGCGCAGTTGCTGGACTTCGAGTTCCTTGGCGAGGTGCTGGTTGATCTTGTCCAACCGCACCTGCACGTCGGGGGTTTCCAGCACATCCTGCTTGTCCTTGGTGGACAGCGACGGCAGCGACGACGCGATGAAGTCCACCATGCGGCCCGCGTCGTCGATGTTCGAGGCCACAGTCGAAAGCTCGTCCGACAAAGTAGGGGAGCCGGCGACGATTTGCTGAAACAGCGTCAAAACATTGCGCTGCAGGGCTTCGATCTGCGCGTTCTGCGGGGCGTTGATCTCCGGGATCGACTCCACGGTTGCGCGCATGAATGGATTCAGCTGCGTGTATTCGGTGACCTTGACGCGCTCCAGCCCTTCGGCGAACACGAATAGGCTCTGGTTGGGCATCCGCACAACCTTGTGCACCACGGCGAGGCTACCGACAGCATAGAGGTCAGTCGGCTGCGGCGCGTCCACTCGCGCCTCGCGCTGTGCCACCACGATGATCGTTTTGTCGTCCCCCAGGGAGTTGATCAGCTGTACGGAACTCTCACGTCCCACCGTCAAAGGCAACACGGCATGAGGGAACAGCACAGTGTCACGCACCGGCAAAAGGGGCAGCGTCCGCGCCTCGTCGGCATCATTTCGGAACTCTGGATCGGGTGCCAGATCACTAGATTTGCTCGGTATCTTGTTGTCTTCGTGTGACATATGACTCCTTGAGTCTCTTACACTCAAGATTTGATGAGCTACCGTTATAAAAGTTTCATCCGCAAGCCATCCGGCTCGCCAGCGTCCGGGCCTGAAGGCTGAGTACCCTCCCGGCCACCTTGTAGCACAACGACTTATCGTCATAACCAGGCCTGAGGATTGCTAGGCAACAGGTCCGGCCGCATTTCTAAAGCGCAGAGGATTGTACTCAACGCGGGAGGTTGCGACAACCACATACGTCACAGTTCACACATCGATTCCCAAAGACGGAGGAAAGCTTACCCAGTCCTCTTCGGTTGCATGAACTACCGTGGCTTCGCCGCCGGATATACCCCCAGCACCTTGACGAATTCGGCAATTTCTCCCAGGTGACGCAGGGCGTTGCGTGCCGCCTCATCATCGCCACGCAGAATATCGGCAAAAAAGACGTATTCCCAAGGCCGTCCACGCATGGGTCGCGACTCGATCTTACTCAAGCTGATATCGCGTAAGGCAAACACGCTGAGTGCCTTGAATAAAACGCCAGGTACATTCTTGAGCGCAAATGCGATGGAACTCTTGTTGGAGGCAGCAGCGACCTTCTGCGACTTGTTGATCAGCAGGAAGCGCGTGTAATTCTGCTGGTCGTCTTCAATGCCGGCGAGTAGAATTCGCCCTCCGTATTCGGCGGCGGCGAGTTTGGAAGCGATCCCGGCGGCATCATGCAATCCCTCTGCGATGACGTGGCGCACGCTGCCGGCTGTGTCATAGAACGGCACGGCCTGGATGCCGGGGTTTGAGCCAAAGAAGTTGCGGCACTGGTCGAGCGCCACGGGATGCGAGAAAACCTGCTTGATCTCGCTGAACTTCACCCCTGGCGGCGCGATCAGGTTGTGGCGGATACGCAAATGCATCTCGCCGTGGATAAATACATTACGCGTCAGTAGTAAATCGAAGTGCTCGGCCACAGAGCCCGCCAGCGAATTCTCAATGGGAATGACCGCGGCCCGCACCGCACCGCTTTCCACGCGGTCGAAGACCTCAGCGGATCGCGTACAAGGCACCACACTGCAATCCGGCAGCATCTTGCCGGCAGCTTCGTGACTGAACGAACCTAACTCTCCCTGGATAGCTACTTTCATACGATGGGCACGAGGATACCAGACAAGCGGGTCACAACACTTTGCCCATAAGGTATGCGTCCAGCGCGTGCGTGGAGTAATAGAGCGGCAAAGTGCGGATGATTTGGTATCCCAGTTTGCGATACAGGCCGATTGCCGCCTCGTTATCGACCGCCGTTTCCAGAAAGATCTGCTCGCAACCAGCACTGCGCAGACGGGCCTCGCAATCTTCCATGAGTCGCGAACCCAAACCGAACCGCCGTGCCTCCGGCAGAATGTCCAGCGTAAGGATCCTGCCGATACTGCGAATGGGCTGAGCCACCGCAAACCCTGCAATCCCTCGCCCAGCCAACGCTTCGTGTCGAAACTCGGCCACTCGCGTGATGGCTTTTCTGCGGGTGACGAAACCCGTGAGGTCCATTTGCGTGTAAGCGATACCGGGCGGAAAGCAGACCTGGTCGATCTTCCACAGGGTATCGAAATCAGCGGCGCGATAATCGCGCAGGAAGAAATCCACTCTCTCAGTAGGCTGTGGACGGTCGCCATTCGGCAAATGCGAGGCGTCTTTCACTAGAAACTCGCAGCCGGGGACTCGAGTCGGTATTGGGCGTTTTCAACTCGCTCGATGGCAATGATCGCGACCCACTCGTTGTTGCGGTTCTGATAGTTGACAATCCGCCCACCCAACACAGCCGCGGCCCGCTCCGGACTGACGTCTTCGTGGTAGTCGAAGAAGCGCTTCTGCAGCGCCTCGCCAAAGGGCAGCGATTGCCATAAGGGATTCGGCGGCTGCCATTTTGTCGTGAACAGGAAGACAACGTCGTACTCGCCGGGCGATTTCGCCGCTCGTTCCATCTCGCTTTCGGAGAAGTTCTCCACCCGCACGACCGTCAACGGATTTGCGACGTAGCCCAAAAATGGACGAGTCAATTCATCCGACGCAGGCCAAGCGGTTAGCACCCTGGCATGTGAATAGCGGCGAGAGATCTCCAACTCCGCCTGCTTATGCAGAATGACGTAGTCACGATACAGCAGCGTGTCCTCGGGAGCGATGCGATACGGAGGTACTACAAAAAGCGCGAATACGAACGCCGCGCACACCGCCGCCACGCACCATGCCCAAAGCCGAATCCTCCGGCGCAGCGTCGAAATGCAAAGCAGTATAACTAGGGGCAAGACCGGCAGCATGTATCGCGCCAACACTGCACCGCCCAGCACCGACAGAGCCACGACGTGCGCAGCAATGACCACGCCGAAAACGAATTGCACCGGAATCGCAATGCGCGGTCTTTCGCTGCCGTCTCGCTCCAACAACGCGGGCTGCGACATCGCGTACAGAGCCATCAGTGTCAGCACGAACAGGTTCAGATACCCCAGCAGGTGCCAAAGACGAATCAGCATGGCCAGGGCCACGCGCAATGGCGTCAGCGTCGCTCCCAGGTTGTAGCGCAGATATTCGGGATTGCCCAGAAAGTAGCCCGTCTTGTAATGGTGATAGCTCAGCCACAGCACCAGGGGCAGCAGACACAGCAGCAGCGACAGCGTGCGTGCCCAATCGCGCTTCTGAAAGCACAGCGCTTCACCTTCAATCTGAAAGCCCCGCAGCAGCGGACACAGCATCTCCCATCCCAGCAGTGCCATGGGAGTGATGATGGCAGTCTCCTTTGCCAACGGAGCCAGCGCGAGAAACACGACCGTTGCAACCGGCCGCCGCTCCACATACATGGCCAAGCCCCAGATCGTGAAGCCCGCCGCCATCATGTCGAGATGCGCCATCGAGCTCTGCGTGAAGAACACCGGGTAGAGCGCCGTGCAGATCACAGTGGCCGCCGCTACCGCATCGTTCGCCACGCGGCGCGCAAGTCTCCACACGCCGAGCAGCGCAAACGCTGCCACCAGCAGCATTGCGATGCGTGTCACCGCAGGCGTGAACCCGCTGAACTTCCACCAGAACGCCAGCCAAAGCATCACCAGCGGCGGGTGGGCATTCGAAAGCGTCGTATGTGGAATCAACGAGCCGGTCAGCAAAATGTCCCGTGCCGCCGGAACAAAATACCCGGCCTCGTCCCAGAAATATGGCAGGCGAAGCAGAAATCCGTGCGTCAGAAACAGGATGGTGAAGATCAGCGAGAATGCCAGCAGTTGATCGCGCGCAGAGACCCGTGCGACCGCAACAGGCGCTCGGCCTCCGCGGGGCCCGGAACTCCCATGAGGCTCCGTCACTCTCGATTGCGGAGGGTCACCACCCATGCTCTTAGTGAATCGGTCCGCCGGCAGGATTCATGCGCGGATCCAGCTTGATCTCGCCGAAGGTGGACTCGTAGTTCACCAGGTTTTGCTGCAGGATGGTGTAAAGCGCCTTGGCTTGCTGGGGGCTAAGGTAGATGCCCTGAAAATTACTGACTTCCACTTTCGACTCGTCCTGCTGCTGCAGCGTGCCGAAGACAAGAAAGAAGTCCCACACATTTACCCGCACTTGCACGCTGTTGGCGTAGTTTTCGCGGTAATCGTTGGTGTTCGTCAATTGGATGGACGGTTGCATCGGATTCTGCATGATTCCCTCGCGGCGTCATCACGCCGAAAGCGCAGTGTAACAAAGAACCAGCGGCCTCGCAGTCAGTACAGCCGCTACTTCGCCGGCATGGTGTAGTAGCCCGTCCGGTGCCGTACCTGCAAATCAGCAGGATCTGCGTAGTTCTTCGTGGCGGGATCGATCGTGATTTCGATGTGGCGATACTCTGAGTCCGAAAGGCGCTGACTGGGGTAGTAGGCGATCAGGTATTGCGTCCGCAACTCCTCGCTGATCTGGCGGAACGCCGCATCCAGCTGTTCTGTTGAACCGGCGTAGAAATACTTCCCGCCGGTGTCGCGTGAAAGCTGAATCAGAGCATGCTCGCCGCCGATGTCGCGTCCTGCGTTGCTCTCGATGGGCACGATAATGATGCTGTAAAGAATGACCTCGGCCTGCTGTGCCTCGCGCACTGCATCTTGGTAACTGGACTTGCTGACCGTGTCGCCGCCGTCGGTGATAATGACCATGACTTTGCGGCCTCGCCGGTCCATCAGCGCGTCCGACGCCAGGTACAGCGTGTCATACAGGGCCGTGGCCGCACCGGTGTGGATGCGGCTGATTCCCTTGTCGATCACGCGTATGTCGGAGGTGAAGGGCGTGAGTTGATCGACCACCTCGCTGAACTGAAACAGCGAGACGCCGTCGATCGGCCGCAAGATGGCGTGCGCGAACCGCCTGGCCGAGTCCAGTTCCAGCCGCTGAGAATTTCGCGTACTAAGGCTGCTGTCGATGGCGATCACGATCGAAAGGGGCAGTTCGGACTCGCGCTGAAATACCGCAATCTTCTGCGGCTTCCCGTCTTCGAAGATATGGAAGTCTTCCTGCTTCAGCGTCGAGACTGGCGCGCCGCTTGCCGTCGTTACCGTCGCAAACACGTTCACCAACTTTACGTTGACTCGGATTGTCGTATTCGAATCGTCCTCTGCCGGGGGCGTTTGCGGTTTGTCTGGCGGATGCGGCACCGATGTCGGCGTCGCTGCCTTGTCGGCATTGGGCGGCCTCGGAACCTTGCTCTGCGCAGCCGCCGCCAGTGAAAGCATCGCCACCAGGCAGAGCCATCCGACGGCCTCGGCCAGCTTGCTCATGTTTTTCAGGAGGCCAGAGCCCGTCCGCGAGGAAAGTAACATTCGTCTTACTCTAACCCGAATCGCACTACTTTGACGCGCTGCCGCCCGCGACCGGCACTTCAGGGGGAAATGGCTCGCCGTCGGCCCACACCGCGCCATCTTCAAAGAACTCTTTCTTCCAGATTGGCACAGTCTTCTTCAGCGTATCGATTACCCAGCGGCACGCTTCGAACGCCGCTGCGCGATGTGCCGATGCCACGGCGATATACACACTGGTTTCGCCGATCTCCAGCCGCCCGAGCCTGTGTACCAGCCAGACGTCGCGAACGGCGAAATTGGCCATCGCCTGAACGGCAAGTTGCTCCATTTGCTGGAGCGCCATGGCCTCGTAGGCGGTGTACTCCAAATACAAAGTGCTCCGCCCGCGCGTCTGGTTGCGGACGACGCCGTCGAAGACCACCAGCGCGCCGTCCTCGTGTTGCTTGATCATCGAGGTAATTGCAGCGCCGTCGATGGGCTGGCGCACTAGCGCTGCGTGGTCCATCGTCTGAAGCGGAAGAGCGTCCGGGGCGCCTCCACTGACGGGAGGAAGCAGCGCGACCTCGTCGCCATCGCGGAGAATCCGACCCGGGGCGGAATACTCGTAGTTCACAGCCATCGCCACTGCATGTCGAAACTCCGCAAGTTGAGGGATTCGCTCCTGCAGAACGGCATACAACTCGCCCAACGACGAGTTCTCGCCTGCCTCCAGCAGTTCGCTCTCGCGTCCGGCGAACTCCCGCAACATGCCGAAATACTGCACCTTTACCTGCATGAGAACTAGGATATCCGATGCACTTGGTGGGTGGCGTTCGCGACCAGCATTCATTGACCAGGATCGTAGGTCCATCGCAGACGGTTGCGTAAACCAGTTCCGCGAGTACTCATCAATTCAATTTCTTGCCAACCCATGAGTACTGCCACGCGACCGAGACATTCTGGTAGTTGCCGCCGAAACGAATATAGGCGCCGTCGCTATAGGCAATCTTTACCGACTGGTGCTTGCTGTAGGGCAGCGAAATCGTGGCTCCGATGCGGGAACTCGTCTGTTTCGTCCGGAGGTTGCTGATGCCGTTCACCGACGTGATGCCTCCCCACCAAAAGTTGCCGTCCAGCGACCCCCAGCCCCGTATCCCCTTCAACCAGCCAAAGTTCTGAAAGTCGTAGCTGAGATGGCCTTCCAGGCTGCCAATGGGCGCCTCTGTCTGCGGCTTCGGTGCAGGATTGTTGTAGAACGCATTGTTGGTGGTGTAGAACCAGACCCCGGCATAGCCGTCTAGTATCACGTTGCCCCAGCGCTGCGAGTAACCGAATTCCGGCTTGAAAGCCCAGCGATTGATGCCCCAGTTGATGAGCTTGGTGGGGTCGTACTGTCCGGTAGGCGCGATGATTTTGAGACTCGCTCCCAGAATGACCTTCTGTTTCCACTTGCGAAAGTCCCGTGGCGGCATGGCGCGTCCGCCGTACAGGTTAACCGAAAGCCGTGCGCCGAAATCGAGCAGCCCGGAACGATATACCGAATGTTCTTGGTTATTCAGCTCTCCGGTGAAATTTCCCACCGCATACGGCAGAAACGCGGAAACATTGGCCGAGCGCCCAAAGAAGTTAAAGGAGTGATAAACGCTGAGGATTGGGACGTTGTAGGTGCCCTTGGCGTCGTTGACCGGAACCGCGCCATTAAAGCTCAGCCCGCCGTTGTAGTACGACCAGGTCACGGTCACCGCGTTCGCATGAATCGGCGTGATGACGTAGGCCCGCGGCGCCAGGTCCTGGCTCCACGCGCAGGGGACCAGCAAGACGATGAAGGCCGGCAGTATAGCTAAACCAAGTCGCATAAGGCGGAAGTGCGACTATCTTACACTTACAAAAACTCTCCAAAATCGTGCTGTGATCCGTGTTTGCTTTTCTGCCATTCTTCCTCCGTGGCCCATATTTGCCGGTTGTTGGCAAAGGTGGATTGACTAGCGACTGACAATCGCCAACCGCTGTTTTCCCATTTTGGGAAGGACTGGTTACCTTCGTAACGGCGACTCCCCTAAAATCCCTGCCTTTGCTCTTGACTTTTCCGTACCCTCAGAGTTGGACACCTATGCCGGGGCAGCCGTCTTTTCTGGCAACTGACTACTGGCAACTTTCTTCGAGGAGCGACATGGAATACAAACTTTGCAGACACACCCACGACGACGGCCGAGCCTGCGGCTCCGCCGCCGCCAAAGCCCGCGACTATTGCTCTTACCATCTTGGCTATCGCGCCCGCCAACTCCGTATCGCCCAGTACCGCGCCCGCGGCGAGCGCTTCGACTTAAAGCTCCCGCCCCTCGAATCTATGCAGTCCGTGCAATCCGCGCTCACCCAACTCGGTGAAGCAATTGCCGCTGACATGATTGACCTCAAGCGCGCCGACCGTCTCATGCGCTTGCTGAACATGGCGTCCCGTAACTTGCTCAAATCCGACAAGTGGCCCGCCGGCATCGTTCACTCTGACCAGCCCGGCCCAGCCGTCGATCTCGCCGCCGAATACGGTCTCCCCTCTGACCTCGACGTCGACACCCCGCCCGAACTTGCCTTCCCTAATTTGTTATCCCGAGCGGAGCCGTCCGCTTTTGGCGGCGCGGTGGAGGGACCTGCATTTGATTTGTCATCCCGAGCGCAGGCTGCCGCTTCGGCAGCCGGAGTCGAGGGACCTGCATTTTCTCGCTCGCCCCTCTTCCCTGTAATCCCCCCTCTCAAGCTCCGCGACTACACCGCCGAAGCCGAGGCTGCCTTGTTAGAGGTCACCCCGCAGGACCTTGAGTTGAACGACATTCTGAAATCCCACGGCTACAAGGCCATGGAGCGTCGCGCCCGCGAGCACCAGCGCGCTGCCGAGCGCAAGCAACTGCGCAAGCTCTTCCGTGCCAACTATGAGCATTACGCAGCCGTTGCCAAAACCAAGAACATCGAGCGCGCTGCCGAGAAACTTCTCGCCCAGCGCCAGGCTGCCGAGCGGGCAGCAGCAGCGGCGCAGCCGGCAGTCACGCAAGCAGCAGGTGAAGCGGGCCCCGTCCCACCTGCGGTTGGCGGGGTGGGAATTTCTGTAGACATCCAAAAGAAGCCCGCCGCTTCCGCTGCCGCCGACGCCGCCAGAAAGGAGGTCGCCACCGCCTGATCTACTCGGCCTTGTGCTAGGGCACGACTAGGCGTGCAGGCAACGGCCGCGGAACAACCCGAGCTTTAGAGCAGGTTCTCGGTTGCTATGTCCAGGGTGGAAGCACTGGGCTTTAGCCCAGTGAATAAGTCCCTCCCAAAACGGCGGGCTTCAGCCCTGGGGTTCTGGTCCCTGCAAGGGCGCATAGCTCCATCGTGCCAAGAAGCGGGATACATAGACTCGGGAACTGCTGCAGCCCCTGCGGGAACTTGCAGTTCGAGCCGTGGTGGTCGATGTGTGCTTCGCGGAGGCGTACTCGATGCGATCTGCGCGGCATACAGCGCGAAACCGAGCCGCTTGCGTCGGGATTTGTGTGAGCCGTGGGCGTAAGCCCGCGGACACGGGCGTTCCTCGGAACACCCGTGTCGGCGCAGCGGGCGGCACCGCCCGCAGACGAACGCTAAGCCCAACGGGCTCACATAGATACGTGTAACTAGTTGTTAAATGAATTACATGCGAACAATTTCCGGCCAAATCGTTGATTCTAAAAGAACGCGCAATATTTTTTCTGTGCCCTGTATGCCCTCATCTTGAAGGAAGAAGACTGCTGATGTTCTGCTAAATTAGCCGTGCTTATGTATTCCGGCTTCCGGTTTACGTCTTCATTCGCTCGGACGCCGGGGAAGGTACTGTGATCGTTCTGCTCATGGGTGTTAGCGGCGTTGGGAAAACGACGATCGGGCAGGAGCTTGCCCAGGAACTTGGCTGGGCCTTTGCCGATGCCGACGATTTTCACCCTGCAGCCAACATCGCCAAGATGCGCGCCGGCATTCCGCTCGACGATGCCGACCGCGCTCCGTGGCTCGAGTCGCTGCGCGATTCGATTGTGGGCTGGATCGCCCATGGGCAATCCGTCGTCCTGGCCTGTTCGGCATTGAAGGAAAGCTATCGGCAACAGCTTCTGGTAGGTCCGGAGGTGAAGCCGGTCTACTTGCACGCTGATTTCAACCTGATCGCCCGGCGCCTCGTCGCGAGGAACGAGCACTATATGAACCCCGCCCTGCTGCGCAGCCAGTTCGAGACTCTCGAAGTGCCACAAGGCGCCATCTCGATTGAAGTTGGCGGCGCAGTATCCGGAATCATCGGGCAGATCCGGGCGGCGCTGGGGCTCTAGCGTTTTTTAGGGAGACTATCGTGGACTCATCTTCCTCTATCTCCGATCTTGACACGCACTTCGGAATTCCCGACGTCGCCTCGGTGGTCGCTGGTACCGGCGGACTCGCCAAGGTCGTCGTGTCCACGCCGAACTCTACGGGCGAAATGTATCTCCACGGCGGGCATGTGACCTCGTGGGTCCCTAAGGGCGCGAGCGATGTCCTCTATTGCAGTCCGCACTCGCTCTGGCTAGACGGCCGTGCCATTCGCGGTGGCGTGCCCGTCTGCTTTCCCTGGTTTGGCGACAAAGCTGACGACCCGGTGGCCCCGGCACACGGAGTGGTCCGGACGAAAGCATGGGAGTTGGAATCAATCCTTATGTCTGACGGCGATGTTGCTGTCAGCATGTTTACCGAGAGCAACGACGAGACACGCAGATGGTGGCCGTACGACTTCCGGCTCGTCTGTCGCGCAACGTTTGGAGTCCAACTAAAGCTGGAGCTGATCGTCTCAAATACCGGCTCATCGCCTTTTGTTTTTGAAGAAGCGTTGCATGCCTACTTTCGTGTCGGCGATGCCGAAGCCGCGTCCATCGATGGACTGGACGCAACCGATTTCATCGACAAAACTGACCAACGCGCCCGCAAGTGCCATCACGGTGTGTTGCGCTTTTCCGCGGAAACCGACAGCGTGTTTCTTAACACGCAATATTCCATTGAACTGGTGGACCCTGTTTTGCAGCGACGCCTAATCCTGGAGAAGCTGAATTCTCTGACCACTGTTGTGTGGAACCCGTGGGCAGTAAAGTCCAGCGCTATGAGTGATCTCGGCCGCGATGAATGGAAACGCTTCATCTGCTTAGAGACTAGCAACGTCGGTCCTTATGCTGTGCGACTTGATCCAGATAAGCACCATGTCATGGCCGCGACGATCCGGGTGGCCTCGCAACGACGATTCCTGGATCCGTCTGGCCAGCTGTCGTCCTGAAAGGCCTGACCGCTTTCTTCGGGCCGGGATTCCGTCCCTAAGAGATCGAGCGGGTCTGACGAGCCGGTAGCTAGAATCGTTTCGATTTCTGTTAGGCAGGAGCGAAATTTTGAAGTTGCATGAACCAGAAGCATCTCGGGCTCTGGGGTTCCGAAAGTCTCTGATTCGCACGCTTTGGACCAGGCATTCTCCAAGGACTCAAAAAGGGGTCGCGGATGCTATTGGGCGAGGTGCCGCGCGTCAGTTGCTTACGGCCAAATCATCACTGCTTCATCGGTAGCTTTCGCGCCGGATCGGTGACGGCGTCGATCTTCACGGCATAGCTTGAGCGGGCGGCAATGTCGGCATCGGTAATGAACTGGACGTCGAGGAGACCCTCGCTTCGATAGCCAGTCCGCTGGAAATTGATCTCGCTCAGACAGCGGCTCCAACCTTCCAGCCAGAGCATTAGCTCCTTTTTCTGCTCGTCCGTTCCATCGAAATGAAACAGCATGTCAACATCGCTTGCCGGGCCCGCCGTTGCATTCTTTGTGCTGCCGATGAGGTAGACGGCTTTGACCCCGGACAGCCTGGGATCAATCTGCTCGGCAATCACTTGTGCCATGCGAAAGCGCCAACGCCAGTGCTCTTCGCCGCTCCGGTCGACCACTTCGAACTCGGCCTCCTCCTGTCCCTCGGCTTGACCTGACGACGACAAGTACGCAACAGCTCGGTCGAGTTCCGCATTCATGAGCACGCGCAGGATCATTCCTTCGGCTTCCTTCGGCACGTCGATAACGCGCAGGGTATTAGACAAGTGCGCAAACTCGGGAAGCAACTGTTCCAGCACGCTGGGTGAATGGCGAAGAAAATGTTCGTGAAACGCTATCTCAGGATCGTCCGGATAAAGAGGCAGATAGCGGATCGACGCTTCTACCAGGTCCTGAAAGAAATGCGTCCCAAAAGAAAGGTCGGGCAGGTAGTTGCCGCGCTGGCGGGCAACTTCAATCAGCATGGCGGCGTTGTTAATATCGGAGTAGGTCACGGGAACCCCGAGCTTGATGTCGCCACGGCTGCCCCAGCGTCCGGGACCGATCAAAATGAACTGCCGCTTGGGGAGCAGCTTGTTCAATCGCCCCACCGCGCGTCCGACATCGCGCATCGCAGCCTGGTTGGACAGTTGGCTGTAGCCCTCCAGGTCCACATAAACAATGTGCGTGATCGCCGGTACCCGGCCGTTGGAGACAAAACGGTTGGCGGAGAAGATCACCTTGTCGGCGGGTAGATTCCGGGGAATCGTAACTGGCACCGTGTCGCCGCTGTAACTTTGCGGCCGGCACTGGAGGAGATAGAGGTCTTCGCCGTCGTAGGCGAACTCGATGTCCACGGGGCCGCCCAACTTGGCTTGCAAAAGGGTCAACAACTCGCGGATACGCGGGACGAACTGCGTCTTGCGGATCAGGCCTTCGAAGCTGAATACCACGTCTTTCGTTCCGAAGTCCGGGATGGGGCCGACCAACTGCTCGAGTCGATCGTGCTCGACAATCGATACAAACTGGCGGATCTGCGGGTATCCAGCGCCGCAGTAGCGCAGCAGTGCTATAGAATCCACGGTTTCAAACGCGTTCGCCTCCAAGTTGATGACGTCGACACGTTTCGGCGAATACTTGAATACCTCTTCCACGGTCACGTTCACGCGCAAGTTGGGTTGTCCAGGCGCAATCAACACCGGGTAGTCGTCGCTGACCCGGTCCACAGCACGGGTTCCCAGTCCGGGCACAAGGCGTACGAGGCCGTCTCCGCGGCTGATTCTTGCCGACCAGCGAAACTCGTTGTTGCTGAAGGCGACCCCTGAGCAAGCAGGCAGAAAGTATTTTCCGACCTTCCGCCCCACGACTTCCTGGATCATGATCCCCATCTCTTCATGAACATCCAAAAGTCCGCGCTCCGCGCGGTACTCGGTCGGGTCAGGGCCGAAGATGGAGGCGTAAACTTCAGCGACCGCGTCCGTCAGAGCAGTGAGCCGGTCCTCGCGACTCCCCTGGTTGCCGAGAAAGAGGCTCTTGTATTTTCCCGAAAATGCTGATCCGGCGCGGTCTTCCAGCAAACTCGAACTGCGAACGATCAACGGTCGGTCGCCCAGTTCATCGAGTACCAAAGAGAGGCCTTTGACTAACTCCAGGGGGAACGATGAGCTCTTGAAGAGCGCAACCAGGTGCGGGTATTCCCGCCGTACCTGGTCTATCTCCATGTATTTCCAGTTGAGTACATCCTCAAGTTCGTTATGGTGGACGAAGTTCAGGATCCAGTCGGAGGTGATGTACCAGGTGCGCGGCACCTTCACCAGACGGAGTTTTTCATACTGCTCCGGCGCTTTGTCGATGATCTTCTTGGCGAGGAATAGGCCGGCGCTCTTGCCTCCAAGCTTTCCATGACAACCGGGCGGAAAAATGATTCTCCCCAGCAGGTCGAAAAAGTCCTTGATCTCGATGAAGTTCTTCGCAATGTTGATGAACTCGAGGTTCTCGGAGAAGAACCGGCGTATAAGCGAAACGCGAAGGCCTTTCTGAGTCGAAAGCGAAAGCTCGCTCTCTTCGATCGCGGTGTGCTGATAGCGCTCAATTGCCTCGATGACTTCTCCCAGCGAGGTTGCTTGATTTTCCAGAGCCCGTAC
Organism: uncultured Acidobacteriaceae bacterium; assembly: GCA_963814165.1. Lineage (GTDB taxonomy): Bacteria > Acidobacteriota > Terriglobia > Terriglobales > Acidobacteriaceae > DASRAA01. The sequence goes on from CAWFBW010000008.1 coordinate 122,894, forward strand.
CAGGAAACTGCACTTCTCTTCTTTGATCCAGGTCGTAACGCAGTTCAGAATCTCGGATTCGCTGAGGTGCTGGCTGGCGATCTGAAACGCTTCCGCAGTCAGGTCAGCGGAAGCAGCAGGGAATTCGCGGCGAAGAGGCCGGTTCTCGTCGCCGGGAGTTGCAGTCTCGGCAAGTTCGGAAACTCCCGTCCGTTGCAGGAGTTCCTTCGCCTCTTGAACGCCACACCAGCTCAAGTGGTTGATCAGCTTACGCGAAATGCGCCGCAACAGAACGGGGTCGGTGTCGCGCAGAAATTCGAGGACAACCTGCCACTCGCCTCTTTCGTTCGCCAATTCCCCCGTGACGGTGGACAAGCCCTCAAAAACCACCTTCAGCCGTCGCTGCAAGATGTGGTTGCCAACACGGTCGGCGATGGTCTCAATCAGCTTGCGCTCTTCTTTGAGGAAGGGGCCCTCATCGAACTTTGGCATCTGCGTCTTGTACGAGACTTCGATGCGGCCGACCGTTTCTCCCTGCACAACAATGTTGGCGCTTTGGATCCAGGGAGTGGCAAAAAAGTCCGGCGGCCCGATGGTCTGACCCTCGAAGATGATTCTGGCCTGGCAATCGTTTGGGTACTGCCAACCGGGCGGCAGCACCTGGATCATGCCGCGAAAGATTTCCTCGAGGGGGAGGTCCGGACGATTCAATAGCTCGTCCACCTTGTAGAGGCAATTCAGTTCTTTGGCGCGCTCTTGTAACTCCCGTAGGATGATGCCGACTTGGGTCTCGTCTCGGTTCATGGTTCCTCGGCGCCCGCCTGCGTCAGCTCCGCCGCCAATACGACTCCGCGGCGTGAGCGGCCATCCACGCGAACCGTTAGCATACCTGCCGGACGCACGTGGCGAACCAACTCTGTCTCCTGCATGATGGGTTGGCTGTTGAGCCAATCCCAATCAATCGCAAATGGGCCGTCATGTCGCACCATGAAATAGCAAGTCCGGAAGCTCGATAGATTATGAAAGAAGTGCGACCCCTGACTTAGCTCGACGTTCATCTCGGGCAGCGTGGCCTCCACAATCGCCCGCGCCCCCGAAATCTGGCTCCAGACTACCGGAATTCCCAGCGAGGGATGGGAGCTACCCCAACGCCCGAAGCCAATCAGGAGAAACGGACGTTGCTGATCCGAGAGCCGGCGGTTGATCAATTCCAAGTGTTGAGCGATCTGCGGCGTCTGCATAGGCGAAAAATTTTCGGGCCGCACGAAAACGATGTCCTGAATGTCGTCGGCGACACCGTTGCCCATCGCCAAGTCCGAAGCCACGATCGCCCGCGAATCCGCCAGATCCGACACGCTGACCTCGACCATGTCTTCCGACACGACCATGGGGCGAACCTGAAGAAACCCCAGTCTCGCGCGAGGCGGCTGACCGCGGGTTTCATGAATCGTCACGGCAAATTCAATTTCGACGTTCGCGCCGAGCGCGTCTTCCGCCGCCTTGAGCAGCGCTTGGATCAGGCGATTGATGGGGAACTGCTCCATGACCACCAGCGGAGCAAAGTTCAAGATGCGTGGACCGCTCGCGCCGGTGCCCGGAATGACCCGATCGCGCACAGGGTCGAAGGTCGAGGCGAGGTAACGGAGCACATCATCGGCCTCCGCCTCTTTCAGGCCGGCACTCACAAGGTACTCCGTTTCGCTGACCGGATCGTAGGCGGGCGGCTTGCCCATGTTTACCGCCCAGTACTCAGTCTGCGTACCGCGCAGTAGTTCCTGCACCGAGCCGAAGGGCGGAGGATTCTTCGGGTAGGCAGGCGAAAAGGTCCATGATACTCCGCCGTCAACGATCGTCTTGCCCAGACCCAAGGCAAGACTGGCCACACCCTCTTCCGGACGCGCCGGTCCCGTCGGATAGAAGTTATATGATCGCGCCACCCCAGACACGTCAGGATAGAAGCGGTCTCCATGCCGCCTGCCGACAACCTCCTGGATGATGACCGCCATTTTCTCTTCGCCGGGATCCCGTCCGGTTGTCTTGATGTAGTCCCGCGCCTCTCGGAAATAGGTGGAAGCGTAAACGAACTTGACGGCCTCAGCCAGCAGACGGAATCGGGTGTCCGCATCAAACTGGTTGTTCGGAATCATCTTGGTCGCGTACACCCCGGCGAACGGGCGATTGAGCGCATCTTCCAGCAGGCTGGAAGAGCGGATCGCCAGCGGAGTCTTTACCTGCGTGATGAGGGCGCGAAGATCCCCCAGTAATTCCGTGGGCAGGTCGGCCTGCTCGAAGGCGAACCCGATACGGTCATCGGGCATCTCATTAACCGGTAATTCGCCAAGGTGATTCCTGGCAATAAAATGGTCAAAACAGTCAGTCGCAATCACGGCCATCGTCGGGACGTTGATTTCGAATCCCGGAAAATCAGACACCGCAATTTCACGGGCGAGCAGGTCCCTGGCGAACGCAAGGCCGCTGGCCTTTCCGCCCAACGCGCCGCTTCCGATGCGCGTGAAAGGAACGGCCCCGTTCCAGAAATGTCTGTCGAACAACGGCAGCTCGGCAATCACGGTATTCATTTCGGTCATCGCTGCCTCCGCACATCGTGTTCGGCGACGCCCTTCCCCGCATCCTCCGCGCAACAGGACCGAGGGCCCGAAGTATTACACCCACCCGCGGTCGTGGCAAGCTTTAGCGACGCGACCGATTGCAATCGCGTACGCCGCATCACGCATCGACAGTTTCTCGCGGCGCGAGAGTTCAGAAACCGCTACATACGCCGCAGTCATCTTGACGTCGAGCTTGCCAAGGACTTCGTCCTTCTCCCAGAAATAGTTCATGTTGCTCTGGACCTGCTCGAAATAGCTACAAGTCACGCCGCCAGCGTTCGCGAGGAAATCCGGAATCAGCAGGATGCCGCGCTCTTTGATCTGCGCGTCCGCTTCGGGAGTAGTCGGACCATTAGCGCCTTCCACGATGATGCGGACCCGTGGGCTGATTTTGCCAACAGTCTCACTGGTTACCTGGTTCTCCATCGCCGCGGGGATGAGAATGTCAACATTCTGCTCGATCCAGGCGTCGCCCGGCAGCTGTTCGTAGCCAAGTTCGGCAGCCTTTTGCTTGTTGATTCCGCCAAAGCGATCCGCGATCGACTGCAGTTGACTCAGGTCGACTCCATCCATCTTGCGATAGGTGTAGGAACACTGGTCGTGCTGATCCCAGCAGGAGACCGCGATTACACGACCTCCCAACTGCTGGTAAAGCTCGATGGCGTACTGAGCTACGTTGCCAAAGCCTTGTACGCTCGCCATCGTGTTCTCCGGCCGAATGCCCAATTCTTTCAGGGCCTCCCGCAGAGTAAAGACCACGCCGTAGCCCGTCGCCTCGGTGCGACCGAGCGATCCGCCCATACCCACCGGCTTGCCGGTAATGAATCCCGGATAGCGGCCGCCGTGGATTTGCTCAAACTCGTCGAGTATCCAGAGCATGTGCTGCGAGTTGGTCATCACATCGGGCGCCGGCACATCCGTAACCGGACCAACATTCCGGGCGACCTGGCGCACCCAGCCGCGGCAGATCTGCTCTTGTTCGCGCGAACTCAGGTTGTGAGGATCGCAAATCACGCCGCCCTTGGCGCCACCCAGCGGAATGTCCACCACAGCGCACTTCCACGTCATCCACATGGACAAGGCGCGCACGGTATCAATCGTTTCCTGCGGATGGAAGCGGATACCGCCCTTTCCCGGTCCGCGCGCGTCGTTGTGCTGCACGCGGAAGCCACGGAATATCTTTACCGAGCCATCATCCATACGCACCGGAATCGCGAATTGGAACTCACGCAGCGGATAGCGCAAGAGGTCGCGCGTGGCGGGATCCAATCCCAAGTATTCCGCGACTTTGTCGAACTGGGCTTGTGCAATTTGAAATGAATTGAACGCTTTGACTGGCTTCTTGGGCGACTGTCCGGGAGCCGACTGGCGTACGTCCGTGGCGGCTTCGACCGGTTCACTCACTGCGATCTCCGGCATGGTGCTCTCCTTAGAAATTCTGGGGTATCCAAACCCTCCATCTTCCCTGAAAATGGGGACCCGAAACTGTGACCGCCCTCACTGCAGGGGGTGACCGCTGACGGTGATTGACTGCCAGGATGAGTTGCGCAAAAACTGCGTAACGGCCGTGACCTCGCAATTCGGTTATTACATCGTGGCGCTGATCGAATCCAGACAAGCTGAGATCGGTTCCAGGTGCGTGGTACTCAAGACCAGCCTGTTCGGTCTGCCATCGGTGGCGCCCGACGATTTACGATAGACCTGTGCGCGACTGTGCCATCAGGCCAGCGGCGAACTGGAGCAGATTCAATTTCTGCTGAGTTACGTCTCCATCCAAACGAGGAGCGATGCCTCGGGCGCAAACAGCGTTTTCGGAATGCGGCGAATGATCGTATCGGCCTAGAGCCAAATCCCTTGGTTACTCAGCGGAGCCAGGCTGCTGGCCGCCCTTCGAGGCTCTCCGTGGTTAGCACTGTAGACTGGTCGTGAAGGAATCTACCAGGGGACCAAAGCACCGTAAGAACTTCAGCCCGTGCTCAGTACGGGCCAACGAAGGCGAGTTCAGGTGTTTGTCCTCACAGGAGCGTTGCCCCACAATCATGGACAAGAAACGTACTGCTTCCGGCCCAGTGCCTCCCCAGCGATGGTTTGCAAAAGAGCTTGCAGGTGAGACTCCTCCATCATTCTCGGCGATGGAGCGGCTCTATCGATTGGCCGCCGAGCTGTATGGTTTACGCCCTTGGCAAGTCCTCGACGAGGACAACTTGATTCTCGTCCGCGACAGCGTCAGCGGCGAGCTCTGCTACTGCTCGGTCATGGGCGCGCTCGGCGAGGTCTTTTCCATGCACGCCTATATCGGGACAGAGGGACTTCGCCAGTTTCGCAAGATCGAAGCTGAAGAGGTCTCCGATCCCGGCGAATTCTTCGCATCCACGCATTGCGTTTATGTGGAGTTTGTACCCAGATCTGAGTTGCTACGGCAGGACCGGGAGTTGCTTGCCGCGCTGGGGCATCCGAAGGGTAGGGGCCTGGCCTCGCCCATCTTCCGCACCATGCGCCCCGGCTTTCTCCCTTGGTTTGTCACCGAGGAGGAGGCCCGGACCCTGGCCGAGTGCATACGTGCCGTGATCGTGGTCTGCGCTGCCGTCACCAGCCAGGAGAGCGTGAAGTTTTGGGAGTTGACCGATACCTATCCAATGGTCACCCGCATTGAGGGGACCGAACCTCGGTACGACGTAGAAATGTTCCATTCAGTTCTTCCCCCTGAGCCACCTGTTGCGCCGGTGCGGTTGGCTGACGAGACTCTGTCGGCACTCCGCGGATGGGATTTTCCCGTGCGAAGAATCATGGAACTCGACCTTATTTACACCGGGGCAGCACTCGGGAAGAAGGGCGAACGCAACGCCTGCGCCTCGATTGCGATCGCTGTCGATGCCGAGAGTGGAACGGTCCTTGCGCCGGAAGTGACCGACTCCAGCGGTCCCGCCGGGGACACGTTGGCAAAGGTATTTCTGAAAGCGATTGAGGCCAGCCGGACATTGCCCAAAGAGGTCAGAGTGCGCAACCAGAGGGTGAAGGACTGTCTCGGTCCGCTCATGGAATCTCTCGGCGTTACGATTCGCGTTGCCAGGCGGCTCCCGGCTTCAGACGAGGCGCGGTCTCATTTGCTCGGCTTCTTTGATTCAGGTCTTGGCGGCAGATAGAGCGTGACCGTCATGATCTGAACACTGCAGGTCTTCTGCAGCAACACTGAACGCACGATAAATGGGGATCGAGGATCAGACAGCCGCTCAGCTTGTCTCGGCTCACTCCGAAACGTTATCGCTGGCCGACTTCTCGGGAGTAATCTTCTACAAGCCGGTTCGGGGCCAGTGACGTCCTGGCAACCCACAAGTCCGTAATCATTGGCCAGCTTTCGAGGCGTCTTCCTTTCTTGACTACAAACAGCCAGTTCATGCGAAGGCCCGTTTTCATCAGGAAACCGTGGAGCGTTCCGATCTTGGTTTGCAGACGGTAGGGAGGATAGCGGGCGCATAGCGAAGCAGCAGTGCAAGTCACGCTCCAGCCATGCGGCGCTTAGGACTCGCAAGTGAGTTCGTCTGAGCAGAGCTGCTCACGCGGGTAAGGATTGGTCTGGCAAACTGCGTTGCCGTTATTCCTGCAAAAAGATATTGAGAAGGGTGTTGTGGACGCGAATCTCGCCGTCGTACTCGATGAAACCGAGTTTCCTGAAGCGATTCATGAAAAAGCTCACGCGAGACCGGGTGGTGCCGATCATCTCAGCCAAGACCTCCTGACTGATTTTCGGGATCACGGTCTCGGGCTTGCTTTCCTTGCCGAACTGCGCGAGCAGTAACAGAATCCTTGCCAGCCGCTTTTCGCTGGAGTTGAACAACTGATCGACCAGATCCGCCTGGATGCGAGCGTTGCGGGTAAGCAGAAAGTGCATGAACATGTCCGACAGTTTGGGCTCGTCGTGAAGTACGCGAACCATCTCCGCCTTGCCAATCTTGAGTAACTCGCTGTCGATCATCGCGGTCGCCGTCGCAAGTCGAAGAGGATGAGCTGACACCATGCAGTTCTCACCCAGGAATTCGCCGGGACCCACGAGGGTGATCGTAGCTTCTTTTCCGCTCGAGGAGGTGACGGTAACTCTCAGCCGGCCCTTCTGCACATAGAAGATCGAGTCAGCAGGGTCGCCTTGGGCGAAGGCAGCCCGATTCTTATGCAAGCTGAGAATCTTCTTGCCCACCCCGGCTTTCGCGAGGAAGGCCTTGGCATCGAAAACCGTCTCGCCATTGGTTGGCTGCAGTTTGGGAGTCGGAAGCAGTAAAGGCCCTGCAATTGCGCCAGAGGCTGGTTTTGCGGATCGCACGCGAATCAATGGATGCAGCCCGTTTGGCGGGACGTCTCGTGGTACCGGATGGCATGGCCCTCGAACTCATTTCGCACCTCCGAAGGGCCGATATTTACATGTCCGCATGATACATCGGTAAAAGCCGAGCAGTTTGCGTTTTCTGTGCAAAATTGCACACTATTACCAAGTAAATATTCCAGCTCTGGGTGAGATTCGGTCGTGCCCCTTGCAGGAAGCCAGAACAGCTATGTTTCCTCCCAATAGTTCCGCGTGCATTGAGTCGCTTGTGCACAGTCGCTTCTGCCGTGACACACCGGATAAGCCGGACCTCCTTAGAGAGCTTGACCCAGCAAAACTGCGTAGACATTGGAGCGAAAGTGGAGGCAGTTCCCGTCGCTCAGGCGTCCTTAAGCTAGGCGTAGGGCATGCGTCGACTGACAAGGCACACGCACGGCTGCGGCGACGTTCTACCCGAAGCGCGCCGCTGAAATCGAGCCCAGGAGGATAGGCCATGCCACGGAAACGCGCACTTATGTTTGATCACAGCATATTTCTGAACAGGATCGGCAAACGGAGCACCAGTCGCGATTTTGTGAACAAGCAGATCATTTTTTCCCAGGGCGATGCCGCGGATGCGATGTTTTACATCGAGGCCGGCAACGTGAAGATGACGGTCCTGTCCAAACGCGGCAAGAAGGCAGTCGTTGCGATTTTTCGCCAAGGCGATTTCTTTGGGGAAGGCTGCCTGAATATCGGATCGTCGCGGACCTCCACTGCGACAGCAGTGCAGTTGTCAACCATCGTTCGAGTAGAAAGGCCGGCAATCCTTCGCATCATCCATGATGACCCAGCGTTTGCAAGGCTGCTGATCGCACACCTGCTGTCTCGCGTGGCTCGAGTAGAACAAGACTTCCTCGATCAACTGTTCAATTCCAGCGAGAAGCGGCTGGCACGAACACTCCTGTCACTGGCAAACTTTGGAACAGATGCCAAGCCACAATCCGTCGTCGTGAAGATAAGCCAGGGGACGCTGGCTGAAATGATTGGCACCACGCGGTCGCGCGTCAGCTTCTTTATGAACCGGTTTCGCAAGCTGGGCCTGATCGATTACAACGGTACGTTGAACGTACACAAAGAGCTGAAAACGTTCTTACTGCGCAATTAGTCGCCTTGTTCGAAGCCGCGTGCTGGCTGCCTTCACGCGATCTTCTTCGAGACATGCTCCACGGTCTTGCCCCAATCCCACACTTGCTTTTCTGCCTCTCGCCGGGTGATTCCGTAGGTCTGCTGGATCTTCACCGCGAGTTGTTCGCGCTTGCCGGATACTTGCTGCAGGTCATCGTCACTGAGCTTGCTCCAGTTTTCCTTAGCAGATTCGATCAATTGTTTCCATCTACTCTCTACTTGTTCCCAATTCATTTCGTTCCTCCTCAGTAAGTCGTTGTTTTCGCAGGGGGCGGCTTTGTGGGCTCAGTTGCTCTCGTGTTGGAGCCGCAGTTCGATCGATTCGATCTGGCAGCTTTGTTGAATGTGGCGCAGGTTTGCGGAAATGGACAGATACGGGATGCCCAGGAAATATCTTCTGCGTATGTCGGTCAGTTCGAGGCAATTGAAATGTTGCAAGTGAGTTCGAGCCAGTAGCCTCTTGACTCCGCGCCGCAGAGTATTGTGTCCACCCCAGGCGGGCACCGCTGCCCTAATCTCCCCGGCGATGAAGAACAAGTTCCACCCGATGGCGTGGGTCCGGCTATCGAGGCCGCCACTCTCAGCCGTCCCCAGCGAACTCCAATTTCTGAAGTACGGCTTACCTTCCGAGGCGAATGACGGCAGATTTGCTGATTGGTACACCATCATCGTGCCGGCTTGGATTTGACTTGGCATTAATTCTCCTTCTTTCCCCTTGGCCCATGCGGCAGGCGCCCGCGCTCGGCTTCTTCCGCCGCAATCTCGGCAGCTTCGCGGACGGACTCCGTCAAGCGGGGTTTTGCCATCTCCTTCGCTATGTCGGCGAGGGTCGCTCGGGTATATACGTCGTTCTTGGCCATCTTCTGTGTCATGTCCAAATCATGCCACGCTTCGAAAAACTAGAACGGTCAATATAGACCAATATTCGTGGAATCACGACTTCGCCAGCACGATCTCAAAAGGTGTCGGCCCAAAGAACTGCGAGACCATGGAATCCCTTCGCGTAAAACATCGTCGCAGGGGCCCTGACTGAACTCGTAACTTTTAGCCGCCGGTATTCGACCGTCTTAACGCGACGCGGTGCGCGGCACGTTTCTTTTTCTTCTTTGCTTGAACGGCCTCGGCGCGCTTCTCGGCTGCGCGACTAGAAGCCGTATTCTGCTTGGTCTGTGGTTTGGCTTGCTCAACTACGACTGTTGTTTCGGGAACTTCTACATCCAGGTTGGTCATGGTCTCTCCTTGGGCGCAGCTAGTCTTGCGATGAACAGAACTGAGCCGGACCTCGAGTACGTCTCTTTTTGCCTACGAGCGGGATCAACGGGCGACGACGGCCGCTTCGCGTTGAAGTCCCCCGGAAGATTGTGCCTCGCGATTGCGATTATCCGACGTGAATATTGCTGAGTGACTTCATCAGCCCAAAGACATTCAGCAGCCACAACACGACGGCTATCACTACCACAGCATTCAAAATCGACTTGATGGAGCCCGCCATGGGGATGAAGCGATTGACCAGCCACAACAGGACTCCTACCACGATCAGGGCCACGACAACTTGAACTAACGGCATGTGCTTTTACCTTCTTCTGCTTCCTGTGGAAGCTGTTTTCTTGTGTTCCTAACGTTCGAGGCAGCTTTCTGTTGCATCGCCGCCGCGGACTGGCGAACCCGGGAACCGCGAGTGACGGGAAACGGCGGAGACGGCCGAGCGCCTTCCACCCCGTTATATTTCGAACAAACTCATTCCGCCTGAAACAAGGTTAGGCAACACCGGGTCCCCTGTATGTTCAAGAATGCTCACACTGGCTGCAAAAGCAGGCTGAAACAAAAAGCGCCCCGCATATGGCGGTGAGCAATGCGGCTCAGTAACCCTTAAACGATGCGAGTAGGCTGCAGTTGAGGTACGCACCATGAAGCGAATTGGAGTTGTAAGCGCTGCGGTACTGTCCGTGTTCCTGGGAATTCCTGCCCTCGCCTATGCACAGCAGGAACAGCCAACCGAAAAGCAGAAACAGGAACAGCAGGACAAGAAACACGGTAAGCCCGACAAACAGGCACCGCCGGCGGCAGCAACCGCACCGGCAAAGCAAGCCCCATCTGCACCGCCTCAGGGGGCAAACAGGCGAAGCCAGATCAACAGCATGCCCAAGCAGCAGCAGGCGCAAGCAGGCTGAACAGAACAAGCAGCAGCAACAGCATGCCCAACAGCAGCAGGCGAAGCAGGCTGAACAGAACCAGCAGCAGCAACAGCATGCCCAGCAGCAGGCATCAGGCCAGCAGGCTGAACAGAACCAGCAGCAGCAACAGCATGCCCAGCAGCAGCACAGGCGCAGCAGGCCGAACAGAACAAGCAGCAGCAACAGCATGCCCAGCAGCAGCAGCAGCGAAGCAGGCTGAACAGAACAGCAGCAGCAGCAGGCCCAACAGCAGCAGGAGCGCCTATCGCAGCAGCGCCAGCAGCAAATGGTTGAGCAGCAGCAGCGGCAGTTAACCCAGTACCGCCAGCATCTGGAGCAGCAGCAGCGCGTGATGCAGCAACAGACCGCGCAGTTACAGCAGCAGAATCGGATGGCGCAGTACCGTTTTCAGCAACAGTATGTTGAGCGCCTGCGTCAACAGCAGATCTATCTCCAGAATGATCGGCATCCCGATTACAACAACGATCCTTATTTCTATTCGGCCCCGATCTATCAGTACAATCGCGGCGGTAACAACTACCAAACAAACCAGTATGGCGCCGACATGCTGCGCAAAGCGGCCAACAATGGCTACCAGGAAGGTTACCGGGCCGGACAGGCGGACCGCCAGGACAGGTGGGGCTCGAACTACCAGAGCTCTTACGCCTACCAGGACGCGAACTACGGCTATAACGGCTATTACATCGATCGGGACGACTACAACTACTACTTCCGCGAGGGATTTCAGCGCGGTTACCAGGACGGCTACAACCGCCAGTATCAATACGGACGCCTCACGAACGGCTCCTACAACATGCTGGACGCCATCCTGGGGCAAGTTCTCGGTCTTCAGTCGCTCCGCTAACAGGCCTGCGATGTGAGCCGCAACCGACGTGGTCAGTATTGACCAGACTGCGGGGTTGCCGAGGTGGCATCGTGGTGAGGTAGGTTCTAAGAGTTTGGAGGAAGTTATGCTCGCGACCGTTTTGATTGTTCTTCTAGTGTTGTTTCTGGTAGGTGCTCTGCCGACGTGGAACCATAGCCGTTCGTGGGGGTACTTCCCCAGCGGCGGGTTGGGTTTGCTGCTCGTCATCGTGGTGGTCTTGTTGCTACTGGGCCGGATCTAGCTATCCGGCGCAGGGAGATATGGTGACCCTTCAATCCCATGGCGAAGCGGTCCTGATCGGCTGAACGCAACATTCAACTCCCTCAAACGGGCCCAAGGAGGAACCATGCTTTGGACAGTATTCGTGATTCTCGTGATTCTGTGGCTACTCGGCTTCGGTCTCCACGTCGGAGGTGGTTTGATCCACCTTCTGTTGGTTATTGCCGTCGTGGTGCTGGTCATCAACCTGATCAGTGGCCGCAGAGTAGTCTGACTTTCCCGGCGGAAATCGCCCCCTCACAAGTTCGTCCACAAAAACAAAGTGGAATGAAAAGGAAGTGCCTTATGGAAAAATACGTAATCGGTTTGTTGACGTTATCCCTGGCCACCTTCGCGTTTGCCGAATCTGGCAAGCCAGCGACAGAAGATCGTCTGCAAGCAGCTGGCACGTCCTTGCACGAGATCATGGCAGCGCCCGATAAGGGTATCCCTTCGGAAGTGCTCGCAGACGCAAAATGTATCGCAGTGATTCCCGACATGGGGAAGGGCGGATTCATTGTTGGCGGCGAGCACGGACGCGGAGTCGTTACCTGCCGCACCAAGCACGGCTGGAGCGCGCCAGCGTTTATCTCGATTGGCGGCGGCAATTTCGGCTTCCAGGCCGGCGCGCAATCAGTCGACCTCGTCATACTGTTCATGAATGACGCAGGCGTACAGAAGTTGCTCTCGAGCAAGTTTGAACTCAGCGGCGAAGCCTCGGCTGCTGCTGGTCCGGTGGGACGGCATGCCTCGGCAGGCACCGACTGGAAGATGAACACGGAAGCTTTGAGCTATTCGCGTTCTAAGGGCTTGTTTGCCGGAGTCGCGGTGGACGGCGCCGTGATCCAACAGGACGATGATTCCACCAAGGCGTTTTACGGAAAGCATGTTCCCTTTGCCAAAACTTTGTCTGGCGACGTGCGGGCTCCTTCTGGCACGGACTCGTTTCTCGCGGCTGTGAGAGCAGCCGAAAACAAGGCAGCAGCGCATGAGGCAGCTGAAGCCAAATAGTTGAACTTCGCCGGTGCGTGTGCAAATTGCACGCACCGGTCATTGAACAAATGCGACCCTGCCGAGAGACGTTTCAGAGGATTTCCGACCTTGGCAGCGTCTGAAATCTTGGCCAGACGGTTCAGTCAGCCAGACAGGTGGTCCATGTCGTTACCGAAGACACTGCCATTCAGGAGATCGTTGGGTATCGCACTGCCGGCCCCGCAGGAACCTGAACTCATGCAAGCGAAGCAGTTCGATGCAAGCGTAAATCTTTCACTTCCCAGCCGAATAGCCATCATTGGAAATTACCTCCCACGCCAGTGCGGGATTGCCACTTTCACGACTGATCTATGTGACGCGATTTCAACCGAGTTCGGAACGGAACGTTTATTCGCACTACCCGTGAATGATCCGGAGTCCGAATATAGCTACCCAGAGCGGGTTCGATTCGAGCTAACCGAAGAAGAACTGGCGTCTTACGACCGTGCGGCCGAATTCCTCAATTTCACCAATGTCGATTTGGTTTGCGTGCAACACGAATACGGCATCTTTGGCGGAGCGGCGGGAAGCTACATCCTCGAGCTGTTGCGGAAACTCAGCATGCCAATTGTGACCACCCTGCACACCGTGCTGCGTGAACCGAATCCCGACCAGCATCGCGTGATGGTCGAGCTGGCGGATCTCTCCGACCGACTGGTCGTCATGAGTCAACACTCCTCGCAATTTCTCCAGGATATCTACCAAGTCCCTGCTGCGAAAATTGACGTCATCCCCCACGGAGTGCCGAACCTCGCGTTTGTTGATCCGAACTTCTACAAAGATCGATTCGGGGTTGGGGGCCAGTCTGTACTGCTGACCTTCGGATTGCTCTCCCCCAACAAGGGAGTGGAAACAGTCATTGAGGCAATGCCGCGCATTCTCGCTCGCAACAAGAACGTGACCTACATCGTTGCAGGCGCAACTCATCCGCACATCAGGCGGCGTGAGGGAGACAAGTACCGGGAATCGCTGCAGTCACTCGCGAAGGATCTTGGAGTCGAGAACAACGTCATATTCCACAACCGGTTTGTCAGCCCCGAGGAAATGATGGAGTTTATCGGCTCGGCTGATATTTATGTCACTCCCTATAAGAATGAGGCCCAGGTCGTCTCAGGAACGCTGGCGTACGCAATGGGCGCGGGAAAAGCAGTCATCTCGACCCCTTATTGGCACGCGCTCGAGCTTCTTGACCAGCACCGCGGAGTCTTGGTTCCATTCCACGATTCGAACGCAATTGCAGAACAGACCATTTGGCTCCTGGAAAATGAGGCCGAACGGCACGCCATGCGTAAGCGTGCTTATCTATATTCGCGCAACATGGTTTGGAAAAGCGTGGCCCAGGACTACATGCGCAGCTTCCAGAAGGCCCGCGCCGAGCGCCTGTGGAATCCTCGTTTGATTGGTCCAAACCCAGTCAACACAAATCAGAGTCTGCCGCCCGTAAAAGTGGACCACCTGAGCCGAATGACAGACGACACTGGGATATTCCAGCATGCCGTGTTCGCCGTGCCCAATCAACACGAGGGCTACACTACCGACGATAACGCCCGCGCGTTAATCGCGGCGATCATGGTGGAACAATCTGGAACAGAGGGAGAAGTCGAGGCAAAGAAGTTAGCTTCGCGATATCTGGCCTTTCTGTGGCTTGCCTTCAACTCCGCCAACGGAAGATTCCGCAATTTTCTCAGCTATGAGCGCCACTGGCAGGAGTCTGAGGGCTCAGAAGACAGTCATGGCCGTGCCTTGTGGGCCCTTGGAGCCGCTATCAATCAAACCGTCGATGAGAGCTTGAGGGGACTCGCGGGCCGTCTCTTCGAGCTTGCTGTTCCAGCGGTAATGACGTTTACCAGTCCTAGGGCATGGGCGTTTTCTATATTTGGGATTCAGAACTACCTTGACCGATTTCCCGGAGACCGGGCTGCACAGAGGCAGAGAGACTCGCTCGCTGACCGATTGCTGAATATCTTTCGGGTCACCCGCACGACGAATTGGAAGTGGTTCGAAGAGGGTTTGGCTTACTCCAACGCGCGCCTGCCCCAGGCTTTGTTGTTGGCGGGCTCCCGGACTTCAAACCAGGAATTGCTTGCGGCCGGCCTCGAGTCGCTGGAATGGCTCGGGGCCCAACAGCGCTGCGGCATGAATCGGCACTTTGTTCCGATCGGGTCGCAAGGCTTCTATCGTAAGGCCGGTCAAAAGGCTCGGTTCGATCAGCAGCCGGTGGAAGCCTGCGCAACCGTCTCGGCGTGTCTTGAAGCTTATCGCGCGACTTCGGAGGAACACTGGATCACCCAGGCGTGGTCGGCGTTCAACTGGTTCCTCGGAGTCAACGACCTGAAAGTTGCCTTATACGACGCGGCAACAGGCGGCTGTCGAGACGGTCTTCATCCTGATCGCGCCAACGAGAACCAGGGAGCAGAGTCCACGCTGTCTTTTTTGATGGCTCTTTTGGAGATGCGGCAGCTTCAGGACGTTCGCTCGTCGCACCATCCGATCTAGCCGGCCAGCGATGCACATTGAGGGCTTTCGGGCCCCAGAATATGCGGGTGTCAATTACCTGTTACTGTGAACTCAGCTATGACTTTGACCATCGACACAATCGATTCCACCGGCTCTCTGCTACATCGGCATCCAGAGAATCCAATCCTGGCCAGCAAAGACTGGCCATACCGGATCAATAGCGTATTCAACGCCGGAGCAACGCTGCTTGCAGACGGCTCCACTCTCTTGCTTTGTCGCGTGGAGGACCGCCGCGGCCTGTCTCATCTCTGCACCGCGCGCTCGCAGAACGGCGTGGACGGATGGAAAATCGATCCAAGTCCCACGCTAATGCCGGAGCCAAATCAATATCCCGAAGAGCTTTGGGGCATCGAGGACCCGCGTATCACCTACGTTCCGGAGCTACAACAGTATGCTGTCGCGTACACGTCATACTCCAAGGGCGGTCCCGGAGTCTCTCTCGCTCTGACCAAGGATTTCCGAAGCTTCGAGAGATATGGCGTCATCATGTCGCCGGATGACAAAGATGCGGCTCTGTTGCCCCACAGAATCGGCGGCCTCTGGGCGCTGATCCATCGACCGATGACTCCCCTCGGGGCCCACATTTGGATTTCTTATTCTCCCGATCTGCGTCATTGGGGAGGGCATCGCGTCATGATGGAGGCGCGCAAGGGTGCGTGGTGGGACGCGAATAAGATTGGCTTGTCGTCACCCCCGATCCAAACCGAGAGAGGTTGGCTTGTGTTCTACCACGGAGTGAAGCACACGGCCTCGGGCGCGTTGTATCGCATCGGCCTTGCGCTTTTTGACCTTCAAAAACCCGACCTTTGTCTATTGCGTGGGGACTCCTGGATCTTCGGACCGGAAACGGAGTATGAGCGCGGCGGCGACGTGCACGACGTCGTGTTCCCCTGCGGGCATACCATCGGACCCGACGGCGACACCATCAACATTTATTACGGGGCTGGCGACTCCTGTATCGCTCTGGCCCGGGCAAGCATGCGCTCGATGCTGAACTGGCTGGATAACAACGGCAAGCCGAACGATGCTGATCGTAATTGCTAGAGAAGAGGTTGCATGTTTCTCGATGGTGTAAGTTTCCAGCGGTTCAGGTCTTGTTGTCCTGGAATACCGTTAAGTTGTACTGATTGGGGGCCTGACTCCAAAACACGCGCAGCCGTCCCCGGGCAGTGAGCGGACAACACCACTTTCACACACCTCACAATGGCAATCCTGAGACGAGAACCATCGTCTTGCTTTTCGAGTGATACGGTCGGCTGTAGCTCACGTATCCTCACCAGTCTTGAGGAAACAATGAAAAATCTTTATGTCGGAAATATCGAAGTAAGCACCACTGTCGAACAACTGAAAGCTGCTTTCGCGACTTACGGCCCGGTTGAGGTAGTCAATATCGTTACGGACAAGGCGACTGGCGTTGGTCGCGGATTCGGCTTTGTGGAAATGACTGAGGATAAAGACGCACAAGAAGCGATTCTCGGCCTGAACGGTTCCCTCATGGCGGGGAAGGCGATCGTCGTGAATGAAGCTCGCCCAAAACCAACAACCGCTCGAACGCATGCTTTGGGTTAGGCCCGTCTACGAGATAACGTCCGCGTTCCGAATCGCTTTCGGCGGTCCCGGCGAGAGGCTGGTGGAGTTTTGCCGTACTTTTGAAGCTGTCAATTGATGAACGATCGCTTTCCCTTGAAACAGTCCGCTGGCGTTGCGCTGTTTCGCCGTACAACGGCGACGACGACTGGGTCTTTACCTCTGGTCGCAACGACAGTCTGAAGCCTTGCTGGGTCCAGATGATTCTTCGTTGCCACGTCCAAAAGACGGCGAAGAAGCTCGGAATCGTCAAAACGATCGGCTGGCACACTTTTCGTCCGCGTCCTGCTTTACCGCAAACAAAGGAAGACGTGAAGGTCGTGCAGGAATTGCTGCGGCACGCCACGCCAACAATGGCCTGGATCTGTAGGCTCAGACGTTTAGCGAAAACGCGCGCAACACTGAGCTAGATCGTCGAAATGGTAATGGTAAGGAAGGCGCCGATGCCGGAAGACTTTGTGGGGTCCCAGACCGTCAAAGCTGCGCAGTCGACGAGCGAGAACGAATTGAGTGTTTTGCGAGCACGGGTGTGTAGACGCCTTAGACGATGTTTCCGAATGGACGATGTGCCTAACAACACCTCCACCTCAATTGCCGTCGGACGATCAGGTTAATTCGTGCAACAGAGTTGGACGGCGAGCCACGCTTGCGTTGGCGCAACTTCACGCGATGCTCTCGCCGGCCATTTCCAGGATATAACCAAGGGGGTTAACCGCTTCATCAGGGCCCCACTCAGTTGTACCGTTCGGAGCACGTTCATCCATCCGTGGAGCAGGAGATTTACGGTCGTCAGTATTGTGCCGCCTTCGGGTTGAATTTAGCTTCTTGAAAACCGCACGCCCCTCTCCTGACTTAGATCGGTTTTCGATTTGCGGTAAAGGGTAGAGCCGCGATTCAGCGCGGCGTCAACGCACTCTTAAAACTTCGCTAAGCTGGCTTTTAGCCGGCGGCATCTGTACTGCGCACGGTCAGGCGGCCTTGTGACCTATCCCTCCCCTAAACTGGAGGGCACTCGGTTTCCGCCGCAATATGTTCTCTTTAAGTAAGCACAAGGGTTCCGCTCTTCAGGTTCTTCGGCCGTTGGTGCTAGCGCACGAGCGTGCAAGGAACTAGCGTCCTAGATTTCACGCACGGGCTTGCTTGTCTGCGGACCTCAGGTCTTCTTCGCTACAGAGGTGGCCTAAGCTCCGACTAGGTAGCGGTGATGGAGTCCGTCGACTGTTGGCGAAGACGTCACCTTTGCTCCTGTCGGCAGGAGCTTTGCTCGCGTTCGATGGGTTGGCGCATCCTTCGCCAGTGCAAGGTGCGTTCGGTCCCATTGGTAATAGCGGATTTACTCATTTAGCAGACGTCTCATGTGGCGCTCATTGAGCAGGTGCCTTCGCACACTTGCTACCCAGCGCTCAGCCACGCCATTCTGCCATGGACAGCGGAACGCGGCGCGAAGTGGTCGGCTGCCCGTGGCCTTCACAGTCGACACCACATCGGCACCGAACTTCGAATCACGATCGAAGAGCTGGAAGCGTTGCGGCTCGTTGCCCTCTTCCCACGTCGCGCAGCTGCATCGCGACCCAAGTCGCCTGCGGATTCCGGTTCACGTTGCAGTGCAGGATCGACGAACGTCGTGGGCGATCACGAAGAAGCAGTACAGAACGCCGAAGGTCATGGTTGGGACTGCAAAGAAGCACATGGCGGCGATGGCTTCGCGATGATTCTGCAGGAAGGTCAACCAGCGACGGATGAGCTCGGGAGCTCTAGGCGCTCGTCTCATCCATCGTGAAACCGTTGCTTCGGATACGTCAATCCCAGCATGAACAACTTGCCATGAATCTGTGGTGCTCCCCAAGTAGGATTCTCCGCAACCATCCGAAAGATCAGGGCCCGAGCCTCCTTGCTCACTGGCTTTCGGCGGCCCTTCAGAGGGACTCGCGAAATCCCCTTCCAGTACATCCGAAACCCAGCACGATGCCAGCCGACGACGGTCTTGGGTGTCACCAGAATGAGTGGCTGTTTCCTGCCCGCCCAGGCTTTCCGCAACAAAACCCAGAACAGCCTCAGAGGAGTGGTGAATCGTCGGCGAGGTCGTTGAGCGTGCAGAGCGAGCAACTGCTGGCGAAGGCTCAGATTCTCGAAGATGAGCTCCTGGAGGGAGCGGAAGACGTTAACCAAGCAGCCAAGCATGATTGCCGCACAGTACCTGACTCCGGCAATGGAAAAACGTGATTCTGGCGTGGTAGTTGAAAAGTACTGATTTGCCCACACCGGGTCGCTTGCGGAATAAGGAATGCAAAGGCTCAGTTATTCGCCTTCTGACGCCGCCGTTCCTGCTCCATCGCCTCGTTAGGATCGCGCCCGGTGACCGCCTTGTACCAGGCCGGATGATGCGTCCAAGCCCAGCTTTCGCTCACGGTGCCACGCGTCATAGCTTGAATGGTTCCGGGTTCGCCAAAGGTACTGAGATAGATGTGGAAGAAGATCCCGAACAGCATGATCAGCGCGGAAATGTCATGGATCACATAGGAGATCGCGACCAGGACCCGCCCGAAGATCTCCGGAAACCACATGATCACGCCGGTGATCACGTATGCGATGCAACCACCGACGATCTCCCAGAACTGCATCTTCTGGCCGGCGTTGAAGAACCCCACGTCGTCCGGCTCCATGGCGTCTTCATTTCGAACGTAGCCTCTTGATGCGCTTCATCCAGCGGGTATCGGACGGCCCCCAGCGCATCACACTCCACCAGTTCACCGCCTGCAGTCCGAAGAAGATAACAAAGCCCAGCCCAAACCACGGATGCAGAAAACGGGTCATCGCTCCGCCGCCGAACAGCGGCGTAAAGAACCGAAAGATCCACGGCAGGTAGATACCGAAACCCGACAGCAACGCAAGGAAAAAGAAGATGCCCACCATCCAATGCAGGAAGCGCGTATATACGGGATGGCGCAGCAACTCGCCCGCGTAGACGACCGTGCGCCCCAGGCGATCGATCGCGTTGGTGCGATGCTCGAAGCGATTGGCTGAAGTCGCCATCTAGTTCTCCTTCCCCGCTGGTGGTTGCGGCGGATCGATTTGCTTGATCGGCGGAGCCGGCTGCTCCCGGCGCGGGCCTTCGAAGACGTAGTGCATGACAACGCCCACGAATCCCAACATCGCGCCAAACAGTCCAATCGGCTTGAACCAGTCCTTCCACACCGTGAAACTGAGCGGGATCCGCGGCTTCGCCGGCAGGTTGCCGTACTTCTCCGGCTTGGTGATGTCATGCAGAACGTAGATGACATGCGTGCCGCCGATGGTGCTCGGGATCGTACACACCGGCCTCGGCAAAGCCGGACACCTCGCGAAGTTGGGTCGCCCGCTTCTCGGCGAGAAACTTCATGTCGTCCTTGGTGCCGAAATGCAGACAACCCGTGGGACACGCCTTGATGCACGCGGGCTCCAGACCCGGCTCCTACACGGTCCGAACACAGAGTGCATTTGTAGACTTTTTTCGTCGAGGGGTTGAACTTGGGAATATTGAACGGGCAACCCGAGACGCAGAACTGGCATCCGATGCAGTTCTCCTGCTGGAAATCGACGATCCCGTTCGCATACTGCACGATGGCGCCGTCGGCAGGACACGCGCGCAGGCATCCGGGATCGGCGCAGTGCATGCACTGATGCTTGCGCATCAGCCATGCGAAGCTGCCGTCGGAATGCTCGCTCTCGTTGAACTTGATCAGGTTCCAGTAGTTCCAGTCCGTGTCCGGCATGGTCTGGTAGGTGTTGTCGAACATGGTGT
Source organism: uncultured Acidobacteriaceae bacterium (assembly GCA_963814165.1). Taxonomy (GTDB): domain Bacteria; phylum Acidobacteriota; class Terriglobia; order Terriglobales; family Acidobacteriaceae; genus DASRAA01. The sequence continues at coordinate 143,199 of CAWFBW010000008.1, forward strand.
TCTGGAACGGCATGTCGTTCCATTCCACGCATGCTACTTCGCACGCTTTGCACCCAATACAGGTGGTGGTGTCGATCAGCTTGCAGACGTTCGACTGGCGCTGCGTGCCTTCGCCGGGAATCGGTCCAGGATGGGCCGAGATTTGCTGAATCTGCAGCGTCTTGCGGTCGCCCATCTCGCGCCTCCTATGCTTTCTCGAGCTTCACCAGGAAGCCCTTGAATTCCGGCGTAAACGCGTTGGGGTCGGTAACCGTCGGCGTCAATAGGTTCGCCGGCGTTTTGGCCGTCCGGCCTTCATCTCTCAGCTATTCCAAGGAATCCCCAGTGGATCGGAATTCCGATCTGGTACGTCTTCTTGCCGTCCACCATCATCGGCTTGATGCGTTTGGTCACCATCGCTTTCGCGATGTAGTTGTTGCGAATGCTGGTGACCTTCACCTTCTCGCCTCCACGAATTCCCATCTCATCGGCGAGTTCCGCAGGGATTTCCACGAACGGCTCCGGCACCAGCTGGACGTTCATGGGATTGTTCTTCGTCCAGTAGTGGTAGTGCTCGGTGAGGCGGTACGTGGTACAAACCAGGTTGTAACCCTCTTTCACCGTGCCGTATTTGTCCATCGCCGTCTTGAATTTCTTGGCGATCGGATTGTTCGACTGCTGAGGGTGCAAGGGGATTTTCGATCGGACTTTCGATCGGCTCATAGTGCTCAGGGAAAGGACCGTCGGCGAGGCCGCTCAGCGGCACAAAGAGACGGCCCACACCCTCGGGAAGCATGATGAATGGTCCCATGTGGTCCTGCGGCTTGGAGTCGGCCTTGAAGTCGGGAACGTCATTGCCCACCCACTTCTGCGCCGATTCGTTCCACCAGACTTGCTTGCGCGTCGGGTCCCACGGCTTGCCGGAAACGTCGCACGACGCCCGGTTGTACAGCACGCGGCGATTCATGGGCCAGGACCATCCCCAATTCGGGTAGATTCCCAGTCCTGAAGGATCTTCCGTCCCGCGCCGCTGCATCATCGGTCCTGCTTCCGTCCACGATCCGCAGTACAACCAGTTGCCGCACATGGTGCTGCCATCGTCGCGCAGCATGGCAAAACTGGGCAGTTGCTGGCCGGGTTTCAGCGAAACCCCGGTCTTTTCATCGCTGACTTCCGCCACCGCTTTGCCGTTGATCTCCTTCGCCACCTCGCTGAGCGAAGGATGCTCCGGCAGTGTGTAACTCCACGAGGCGTGCAGAATCGGATCGGGGAACTTTCCGCCCTCCTGCTTGTAGAGTTCGCGAATCTTGAGGAAGATCTGGGCCAGGATGTCCTGATCCAGACGGCAATCTCCGGGCGGAGGAAGCGCTGCATTCTTCCACTGCAGCCATCGCGCCGAATTGACGAATGTCCCGTCCTTCTCGGCGAAGCCTGCTCCAGGCAGGCGGTAGACCGTGGTGTTGATCTGCTTTATTCTTCTGCCGTGATGCCGGGCGCCTGCCAGAATCCGCTGGTCTCATCGGGATAGATTTCGCAGACGACCAGGAAATCAGCCTTCTTCAGGGCATCGATGTTCTTCTGCGAATCGGGGCCAATCATCACTCCATTCATGCCGAAGGCGAAAAAACCCTTGATACTGCCGCGGTACATTTCGTCCCAGATCTCGGTCCAGGAATGGCGGCGTTCGATCTTCGGCAGGTAGTTGAAAGCGAAGTCGTTGTCCTTGGTTGCGGCGTCGCCATACATCGCCTTGAGAAACGACACCATGAATTTGGGAGTGTTCGACCAGTAATTGAACGAATCCCACTCGCCCGGCTTGGCTGGCTTAGGTGTCGTCCGCTCCAGGAAAGCTTTGAGGTCCGTATCGGACGGGATTGGGCATCTTCAGATAGCCGGGCAGGATGTCGAAGATACCCGCCATGTCCGTCGCGCCCTGGATGTTGGAGTGCCCGCGCAGCGCATTGACGCCGCCGCCGGCGCGACCCACATTTCCCAGCAGCAACTGCAGCATGGCGGCGGTGCGGATGATCTGAGTTCCGAAGCTGTGCTGCGTCCATCCCACGGCGTAAATGATGGTGCCAACCTTCTTCGTGGACCCATCCTTGCGGATGGAGGTGTACATGTCCGCGGCTTTCAGAAATTGATCTTTGGGAATACCGGTGATGCGCTCCACCATCTCCGGCGTGTAGCGGGAGTACTGCTGCTTCAGCAATTGGTAAACGCAGCGCGGGTGCTGCAAGTCGAGGTCGTAGGCCACGTTCGGCGGCAGCGATGCCGGAGGCGGCGGAGCGCCGGCGTGCCGCGTGCGAACCTGCCGCAGCGGCAGTGAACTTCTCCAGCCGGGGGCTTCCCGGTCAGATTGCCGCCGGCTTCGTAATTCCACGTGGACTTGTTGTAGCTGTTGGTGGCCGGATCGAAGCCGGAATACAAGCCGTCATCGGGAAGCTTGAAACCCTCCTTCACGATGAAAGCTGCATTGGTGTAATTGACCAGATACTCCTTCGCTACGCGGTCGTTTTGCAGCGCGTAGCTGATGACTCCACCGAGAAAGGCGATGTCGGAACCTGCCCGAATCTGTACAAAGAGGTCGGCCTGCGATGCCGTGCGCGTGAACCGCGGATCGATAACGATCATCTTGGCGTCGCGGTTCCGCTTCGCCTCGACCGCCCACTTGAAACCGCACGGGTGATTCTCAGCCGGATTGCCACCCATGATCAACATCATGTCGGTGTTCTTGATGTCGATCCAGCCGTTGGTCATCGCCCCGCGCCCGAACGTTGGTCCCAAACTTGAGACCGTGGGCCCGTGTCAAACTCTTGCCTGGTTTTCCAGCCCCACAATCCCCATGCTGCGCATGGTTTTCACGACCAGGTAATTGAACTCGTTCGTGTCGGTGCAACCCCCGGTAAACGCGATGGACTCCAGCCGATTCACGGTCCGCCCCTGGGCGTCTTTCTCGATAAACGTCGCGTCCCGCGTCTTTTTCGTCCAGCGTGCAATTTCATCGATTGCCTGGTTCCAGGGGATGTCTTCCCAGTGGTCCGATCCTGGCCTGCGAACCTGCGGCTTCAGGAGGCGCCGATCGTTCAGAATGTCTTGTTGCAGGGACGAGCCCTTGGGACAGAGCGTGCCCCGGTTGATGGGATGATCGGGGTCGCCTTCCACATGGATGACCTGGGGCGTAACGTTTTTCGCCTTGTCGCCGATGGTGTGAATGATTACCCCGCAACTCACAGAGCAATACGGGCAGGTGCTCCGTGTTTCCGTGGTACGCGAGATCTTCAGTCCTCCGGCTTGCGCCACGAGCGGCTCGACATCAAAGCCAAGCGCCGCGAGGCCAACAACGCCAGCGAATCCAGTTTTGACGAACGTACGTCTAGAGACAGCCACGGCGTATACCTCCATGGGGAGACTTCTGAAATGTTGGGTTTGCCAGGCTCAGAGAAGTGAGCCCTATCAAGACCGACCGCAAGAAGATTGTCGAAACGTCACCCGGCAGGTTCATAACTCCTCCCAGCACTCTTATCAATCCAGAGCCCTGTCACGGAACGAGTTGTGAAGCAGCGTACACCCGCGCTAGGGGTTGGTCAATGAATGATTTTCATGGGGAAATTTGGGTCTCGGGCAGCCACCATTAGGCGGAGTGCGTCAGACGCCGAACAGGTTCGGTTGCAACTTCCGATAGCCCTTTTCGGTGGCCCAGATGTCGAGTGGAGCGGTCGCGATGTCGTCCACCAGCGGTACGATCATCCCGTCCACGGTCAAATCGAATGACTTAAGGTAGGCCAGGCAGGAGTCGCATGCCTCCAACCGCACCGCCGGGTTGCCCTCACCGGTAAATCGAGGCAGTTTGTCATGCTCGCGCTCGCCGCAGTTCGGGCAAAGGATGCGGTGAAACTCCCACTCGGTCAGGCAGAACGAACAGAGCAACCAGCGCTTTCCTCCGTCGCCTTCCTGCCGGAGGATGGCGAGTTGAGGCTCCCCTTCGCAAAGAGGGCACTTATTACCAGCTTCTGCGGGAGTCTGCGCGCTACTGTTCTTGGCAATCCACTCGGCCAGAGGCTGCAAGACGGCACGCGCGAAGAAGGCGGGTGGCGCATCGTCGCAGGGTGACGGCAGAATAGCCGTCTGCAGCCGGTCGTGAATCTGCTCTTGCGAGAGACTGCCAAACTCCTCAGCCTCCTGCCGCAATTTCGCGGGTGCCCACTGCTTTACCGTTTCCACCAGTCCCGGCAAAAACGCGGCGGCGGCCTGGAGGTCAACTGACCCACGTAAACTCAGTGGTGCACCGTTTGCCCGCAGGTTGGCGGACCGCGCGCTCTCATACACTGATTTTTGGTACTCCAGTATGTGCCGGTAAAAACTTAGCAACTCTGTCGCCCACGGGCTATCCTCCGCCTTCAGTTTGGCTCGCTCAATTCGCTTTTCCCAATTGGATCCCATTAACCAAGCAGCAGTGGGCACGTATAGACACCTCTTCCGTTACAGTCAGACCACAGTCATCGAAAAACTTGAAGTTTAAACGACCACGGGCACCGTGTTCCTAGATAGAAGTACGCGATTCGATATGTGTGCTGCTCGGCACACAACCCTGGAACCTTTTCCCAACGAAGTTCTCCGTATAAGAGTTGCTGGAGCGCATCACTCGTTCCCGCAAAAATATCTGCCTTTCGCCTACTGGTTTCTGTTGTCATCCAGGGCATGATTGTAAACCGATCACCCCTGAGCGATTGGCCTTCTTGTTTATTCCCTTCCGAGTGACCGCCGACCCGATCGGACCGATGCCGGTCAGTTAGTAGCTCAAGCGAGATTTCTGGATGCCATGAAAGCCGCTTCCGCCCCGGTTTAATAGGCCTTGCGTTGCACCTTGGATCGAGGTCTTCAAGCACGGAAGGCAAAGCTGGCTCTAAGTGATTGAAAAGAATTGGTGGACCCAATCGAGATCGAACCGGCGACCGCTTCCATGCCGCAGTAGGTGGATAGATTATTTTCAACAACTTACAACGGTTTCGGGGGACTGCCAAGCACCCGCCAGCACCTGAAAGTACTCGCTGGCCAAGATCTTCTTGGGTTGAAACTTGGGTTAGGCGGCACTGCCGCTTTTGGCGTAGGCCGATCAGTAGGCACCGAGAGGACACTCCCGGGTCAGAATCTTCGGCAGAAGTTAACGGTTTGGATCTCCGACTCCTTAAATGACGTTATCATGATCTTCCAGTAACCCACTTGCCTAACGGAATCGCAGGCCAACAAGGTGGCCGACCAGCTAAGGCTCATCAATAACAATGCAACTCCGGCGGCCCAGGTTCCGACCGTCGGTCTGGAAGAGCACTTCAAAGACGTGGAACTGACTGACTCCGACACGCGACGCGCGTGGTCCATCAAGCAGAACTATAAAGAAATGCTAGACCTGTTCATTCTGCCGCGGTGACGAGTGTCGCTGTGGAAAATTGATTGGCCACGCTGATGAGTTCAAGAACCGGCGAGTGCTTGGAGAACGGAATTAAGCAGCGCATCCGGAATGTCCTCAGCGTGCTTTTCACTCACGCCCAACGTTACGAGTTCATTTCGCAGGGCTACAACCCAGTCAACTTGGTGAGGCAGACGGACAGACGGAGTCGCATCCCCGACATTCTCGAATCTTGGAAGATGAATGCCATCCGGTTGAATTCGTCGCTCAGGGAGCTGGCGTCGAATTCGCTTGCGTACGGTAATGGACTACGTGTCAGCGAGGAGTTTGCGCTCCAAGAAACTGGTTCCACTTCATGCCTATCAACTGGAGGATCTTGCAGCTGGGCGCGCAGTCTCGCCGCATAACGGAGACGACGACTGGGTGTTTGCCTCTCATCGCCCCATGGCCTGATGCCACACTGGCCACAGACAATCTTGCAGCGTCACATTCAGCCTACGGTCAGAAAGATCCGCATCCAAAATAGGGTTGGTTGGCACACCTTCCGGCGGACATTTGCCTCACTGCTGAAGGCCAACGGCGAGGACGTCGAAATGGTACAAGAGCTATGGCGCCACGCGAATCCAAATACTGCCCTCGGTCTCTACGCGCAGCCATTCACCCAGGACGCGCGGCGGGCACGAGGGAAGGTCGTGGAGATGGTGAGGAAAGCGGCGAAACCTGAAGAGTCGCCTGTATCCGGGCGCCCCAGTGTGCCCGCAGAACAGCCGACATTTCCGCGTAACTTATTGAAAACTATGGTGGGCGCTACAGGATTCGAACCTGTGACTTCCACCGTGTGAAGATGGCACTCTACCGCTGAGTTAAGCGCCCACAACTGCGGTAATCACGATTGTAACAAATTCAGCAGTTGTAACTCACGCGCCCACACCCATTTCACTGAATGTCTTTCATCGCAGTCAGCGTAATGTACTCGTGACCTGAGCCATCCGTTGTCCGCGCTATCACTCCTCCGAAAGCCTCTCGCATCTCCGGATACTTGGCCAGCAACGCCCGGATTATCGCCGCGTTGTCTTGCGAAGCGGTTGCGGGAGTCCCCGCGCTGGCGGAGTCGCACTGAACCCGCACGTAAAGTTCAGCGCCCACCGGCACGGCAGAAAGTTCCACCACCTTAAACGTCTTGCCGCCCGACACCAACTGAATTGACGTATCGGCGCTGGGCAGGTCAGCAGGACGCGCAGCCTGCAACGCATCGCTCAACCTGTCCAGAGTCGGGGTGCTCACAAAGTCCACCGGAGCTGTCAATTCCCATGCCGTCAGATAGTACAACCACGCATTGTGCAGTTGGCCCTTTTCCTTGTATTCGCGCGCCTTGTTCGCGAACCACTGCCCGTCGCGGCTACCCAGCGTAGTCGCCCGTGCGTAGTACCCGGCGACCTTCCACGTATTTCGACCAGCCTCGGCCAGCACCAGGGTCAGCGTGGCCGGCTCTTTTCCCGCCACCTTGGCGATCGTCAGCGCATAACGGCCGGGCGGAAGATTCGGAATGGAGATCCCAACCCGGTTCGGTGAGTTATAGATCCCGCAGTAGAAGTCGGCGCGCTGCCAGTTTGTTTTCGAGTTGCTGGCATCCAGCAGGAACATCCGCGTTTCCGCCGGTGGGCCTTGAGCGAAGTAGACTTTGTGGCTCACCACCGCCCGCTCTATACCGCCGAAATTTGCCGCTACTTCCGGTACCGCGTTCCCTTTCAAGCCCGCAACGTCACCCTGTGCCGACATGGTGTAATACTGCTCTGCTGCGGACTGCAGGGCTTTGGCGGTTGCAGGCTCAATCTCCGAGCCGCTGAAACATTCCTGGGCCTGCCCGGCAGAGGCCATCAGGAGTGCCATGGTCCCGATGCCAAGCGCGAGAAGTTTTCGGTTCTTCCAAATAGGAACCATACGTATTCAGTTCAGTCTTTCGACAGATTTCCACCCGACCCAGACCGTCGCAACAACACTCTTGCCTGGCAGGGGTTAGAATAGGCGCTACGGAGAAGCAGGCTCCGGTTCATGCCGTCCATGATTATGTTACGCTTACGCCGAATACTCGGATTCGCCTTGTTCCTGGCAGTTGCCCTGCTGCTGCCAGTCCGCGACGGCGCGGCGCAAACTGGTCACAAGACCGCTGTTTCGCCTTCGCACAAACCGAGTCATCGTTCGAAGAAACCCGCTCCGGCTTCTGAAGTGCCCGAGCCGCCACCTACACCGCCGACGCTTGAGCAGCAGCCGCCGACTGCACCACAAGTCACCTATAGCAACGGGCAGCTCACTATTTCTTCCACCAATTCCACGCTGTCGCAGGTATTGCGCTCAGTGCAGACGCAAACCGGCGCGTCAGTTGACATTCCACCCGGGGCCGGCACCGAGCGGGTTGTCGCCACCCTCGGGCCGGGTAAGCCGCAGAACGTTTTGGCCAGCCTGCTGAATGGCTCCAAGTTCAATTACGTGATTCTCGGCGAGCCCAACAATCCCGGCGCGGTGCAGAAAGTCATTCTCATGGCGAAGGTAGCAGGTTCGTCCAACTCCGCGCCCCAAACAACCGCCGCAGAACAGCTATCGGCCAACGCCGCCGCAGGCGGTTGAGCCGCCCGACGACGAGTATCAGCAGAACGAACCCGAGGTCGAAAACCAGAACCAGCTTGTTCCTGGCCAGTCGGGCGCGCCCGGCGATGAGAACTCTTCGCCCGCCGTAATTCAGCCCGGAAATCGCACACCAGAAGAGATGTTGCAGGAATTGCAGCGGATGCAGCAGCAACAACAGCAGATGCAACAGCAGCTGAACCCAGCCAATCGACAACCTTTCGGCCAGCCCTTCACTCCGCAGAACCAGCAGCCGGGGGCGCCGCTCCCCAGTCAGCCGCCGGTCAGCCCGCAGCCACAGTAGGTGAACGGCCTTCGCTCGTTACAGTTGCTGTTTGAGCTAAACAGTCACCGTCGCAACCAGTTCCGCCAACGAGTTTTGATACGGCGCGCGCGCAACTCCTCGTTCGGTAATGATCGCCGTTACGTACTTGTTCGGCGTCACGTCGAACGCCGGATTTTCCACCCGTACATCGTCAGGAGCGATCTGTTTTCCGGCCAGGTGGGTCACCTCGGTCGACGCCCGCTGCTCAATCGGAATTTTACTGCCGTCCGGCGTGTTCAGGTCCACTGTCGAAATCGGCGCTGCTACGTAGAAGGGAATTCCGTGCTCCTTCGCCAGTACCGCTACCGAATAAGTCCCGATTTTGTTGGCTACATCGCCATTGGCGGCGATGCGGTCGGCGCCCACGATGACGGCATCGATCTTGCCCAGCCGCATCATCGCTCCCGCCATGTTGTCCGCGATCAGCGTGGTCGGAATGCCATCTTTCATTAACTCCCACGCTGTCAGACGTGACCCCTGCAGGAACGGCCGGGTCTCGTCGGCGAACACTTGAATCTGCTTCCCCGACGCCACTGCCGAGCGGATCACGCCCAGCGCCGTGCCATATCCTGCCGTCGCCAGCGCTCCGGCATTGCAGTGCGTCAGCACGCCTCCGCTGCTGGGCAGCAACACTGCGCCGTGCTTACCCATGGCCTCGTTGGCGGCGATGTCCTCCACGTACATGCGCTGTGCCTCAGCCACCAACTCCGCCTTGATCTCGCTTACCGGCAGCGCGCGCAATTGCTCGAACTTCTCGCGCATGCGCCGGATCGCCCAGAACAGGTTCACCGCCGTCGGACGCGTCGCCGCCAACACGTTGCAAATAGTGTCGAACTCGCGCTCGAATTCGGGCAGCGTCGTTGCCTGCGATTGCAGCGCGCCCAGCGCGACACCCATGGCCGCCGCCACGCCAATTGCCGGCGCGCCGCGCACAATCATCGTGCGGATGGCATCCGCAACTTCTTCGTAAGTCTTGCAGGTAACGTAAATCTCTTCCGTCGGCAGCTTCGTCTGGTCGATGAAGAGCACGCCTGCGTCGGTCCATTCCAGTGTCTTGATCATGTGTTTATTTCGTTTCCAGCATGGACACGTGCTCAGCTCGCACGTCATTGGCGGTGAATAACGCGATAAACGGAGCCGGTTCCGCCGTCTTCTCTACGTTGGCGCGTCCACCCGCTTCCTGCCGTTCCACCAGGCACAACACGCCCGTCACCGTGAATCCGTACTCGCGGGCTGCATCAATCGCCTGGACGGTGGACGCCCCGGTTGTGCACACGTCATCCACAATGACGACCCGCGCGCCCTTGTCGCGAAGCCTTCGATGCGCTGCCCCGTGCCGTGCGTCTTCTCCGCTTTGCGAACCAGGAAGCCATCGATCGGCGATCCCTGTTGCGCGCTGATCACCGACGTCGCCACGACGATCGGATCGGCTCCCATGGTCAGGCCACCGATGGCGTCGGCCTCCCAGCCGCGTGCGCGAATCTCCTCCAGCACGGCCTCACCGGTTACTACCGCTCCTGCCGCGTCCAGTGTGGTCAGCCGGCAGTCAATGTAGTAATCGCTGGTTCCTCCGCTGGAGAGCGTGAAATTTCCCAGGCGGAACGACTTCTCCGCCAGCATCCTCAGTAGTTGTGCGCGCGCATTTCCCATAACTTTCAACGATAACATCCCTAATTTGTTACCTTCTCGAGATGGCGGAAGTGATCACTCCCGATCCACAGCATGCCAAACAATGCCAGATTGTAGCCGCAATGCACCAGGTACGATGCCGCAACTGATTCGGTGTACTTGCCGCACAAGCGTGAGCACCACGCCCACGACGAAGATAGTCAGTAAAGGTGCCCACGCGTAACCAAGCTGCGCGCCGTGGATGAAGGCGAAGATCGTCGCCGTCAGCAGCACCGCCGGTGTGACGCCCACGGTACGCCGTACCAGCGGATAGAACAGTCCTCGAAAAAACAATTCCTCCAGCAGCGGTGCCAGGATGACTCCAAGCGCGCTCATCAGGTAGGCAGTCGCAGCTTCACTGAAGAACTTTTCCACCGGCAGCGACTTCGGCATTGGCAGATAGCGCGAGGCGAAATCCACAAAGACAGCTAGAGCAACGCCTCCGAGCAACATGCCCGGCGCCCTCTTACTGCGCCAATTCCAGTGAATCGCCTCCCAGAACCCCGGCAACGAACGGCGTCCGATCCACGCGACCATGAAGATCAGGATCGCCAGCTCCGTTACGCTTTGCGCTCCCAGCGCGACCAAAGGGTTCTCGGCCAGTTCTTGACCGGCACGATGTTGCTTGGCCATCGCAACACGCGCCACTCCTACCGCGACGCCGCTCAAAACGATCCACGCTGCCCCAGCAAAGGCGAGCACCGTCGCAACGTCCCAAGCGCGACCACGCTGGAAAAGATCGTCTCCTCCGGCTGAGCAACCAGCGGGTATTCCGATGGGTAGCTGCGGAATTCGTTTACCGGAGCGACATTGACGGGCGGATCCTCCTGCTGCGTTGGCAAAGCGTCCTCGCGCGGCTCCTGTTCCGGATCGAGCATCGAACTCACGCGCCCTTCCCATCTTTCGCGCCCAGCAGCAACTTCGCCAGCGCCTGTCCGGTGTACGACTTCTTCGTTCGCGCCACCTGTTCCGGAGTGCCTTGCGCCACAATGCGCCCGCCGTCTTCGCCGCCTTCGGGGCCCAGATCGAGGATCCAATCCGCGTTGCGAATCACATCCATGTTGTGCTCGATGATGATGATGCTGTTGCCCAGGTCCGTAAGCCGATGCAGCACCTCCAGCAACTTGCTTACGTCGTCGAAGTGCAGTCCAGTCGTCGGCTCGTCGAGCAGGTACAGTGTTTTGCCCGTCTGCCGCTTGCTCAACTCTCGCGCCAGCTTGATGCGCTGCGCCTCGCCGCCACTCAGCGTGACCGCCGATTGCCCCAGGTGGATGTATCCCAGCCCCACGTCCACCAGCGTTTGTAGCTTCTGCCGGATCTGCGGAATGTTCTCCAGCACCGGCAAAGCATCGGCCACCGGTGTCTCCAGTAGGTCGGCGATTGAGTACCCTTTGTACTTGACCGCCAGCGTCTCGTGGTTGTAGCGCTTGCCGCCGCAAACTTCGCACTGCACGTACACGTCTGGCAAAAAGTTCATTTCAATGCGCCGCTGCCCATCGCCCTGGCATGCCTCGCAGCGACCGCCCGCCACGTTGAATGAAAACCGCCCCGCTTTGTAGCCCCGCTCGCGCGACTCCGGCAGCATCGCGTACAAATCGCGAATCGCCGTGAACACGCCGGTGTATGTTGCCGGATTCGATCTCGGCGTTCGTCCGATCGGCGATTGGTCAATGCGAATGACCTTGTCAATGAACTCCGTCCCTCCGATGCTCTTGTGCGCGCCCGCGTCTTCGCGCGAGCCGTAAATCGCCTTGGCGAGCGCGCGGTACAGGATGTCGTTTACCAGCGTCGATTTCCCCGAGCCGGAGACTCCGGTAACGACCGTCATTACGCCGAGAGGGAAGCTGACATCAATCTGTTTGAGGTTGTTCTCACGCGCGCCCAGGATGGTAATCGCTTTGCCGTTGGTCTGGCGTCGAGCGAAGCGGTACATTACCTGCTTCTCGCCGGAGATGTATTGCCCGGTCAGCGATCGCGGAAAAGTTTCGATTTGCACCGGCGTTCCGCTGGCCACGACTTCGCCGCCGTGGCGCCCTGCGCCCGGGCCGAGGTCGATCACGTAGTCTGACCGCCGGATCGTGTCTTCGTCGTGCTCCACCACGAGAACAGTGTTGCCCAGGTCACGCAGCGACTCCAGTGCGCCGAGCAGGCGGTCGTTATCGCGATGATGCAATCCAATCGACGGCTCATCCAGCACGTACAGCACGCCCCGCAATTTCGATCCAATCTGTGTCGCCAGGCGGATACGTTGCCCTTCGCCCCCACTCAACGTCATTGCCGAGCGGTCCAGTGAAATGTAACCCAGCCCCACGGCATTCAGAAACTGCAGCCGCTCTGCCACCTCGCGCAGGATACGTCCAGCAATCTTCTGCTCGCGCTCGTTGAGCTTGATTTTCGCCGCCGCCGTTACTGCTCGCGACACTGGCAGTGCCGTGAAGTCGGCAATCGACATCTTGTTCACTTTCACAGCCAGGCTCTCCGGACGCAGACGCCGGCCCTCGCACGCCGGGCACTTCGTTGCCGACATGTGATCGAGCAGCCAGTCTCGATAGCCTTGCGACGAGCTATCTTCCATGTTTTGGCGGAGATACGCGAACACACCCAGGAAGCCCACCCGCTTCTTCTTTTCGGTGGCATCGGGTCCGTACAGAATAAGGTGTTGCGTTTTGCGCGGAACCTGCTCAAACGGCTTTGAGAGATCGAAACCGTAGGCTGCGGCTGCCAAGTGCAGCGAATGAATCAGGTTCTGCGAGGCCGAGCCCGGTCCCAGTCCGCCCTCCAGCAGCGGCTTTGACCAGTCCGTGATGACTTTCGCCGGGTCAAAATCATACTTGCTGCCCAGTCCGTTACATTCCGGGCAGGCGCCGTACATGCTATTGAACGAAAACGAACGCGGCTCAAGCACCGGTACGTTGATGCCGCACTCCGGACACGCCAGCTTCGACGAATACAGCTTCTCTTTGCCGTCCACCACCGCCACCAGCACCAGGCCCTCCGCCAGCTTCATTGCCAGCTCTACGTCGTTCGCGAGCTGACGCTCTATGCCCGGTTTCACCAGCAGGCGGTGAATTACCACCTCGATGGTGTGGTTCTTACGCTTGTCGAGTTTCACGTCCTCGTCGGCGATGTTGTGCAACTCGCCGTCAATCCGCGCCCGGCTGAATCCCTGCTGGACCAGCTTGTCCAGTTCCTTTTTAAACTCGCCCTTGCGGCCCCGCACTATCGGAGCCATGATCATCACCCGTTCTTCCGGCTCTAACTCCATGACCCGCTGCACAATCTGTTCGGCCGACTGGCGCGAGATTTCCCGCCCGCAGTTCGGGCAGTGGGGGACGCCGATGGAGCTGAACAACAGGCGCAAATAGTCGTAGATTTCCGTGATGGTGCCCACGGTAGACCGCGGACTGCGGCTGGTGGTTTTCTGCTCGATGGCGATCGACGGGCTAAGTCCATCAATACTATCGACATCCGGGCGTTCCATCTGGTCCAGGAACTGGCGGGCGTAGGCGGACAGAGTCTCCACATACCGCCGCTGCCCCTCGGCGTAAATCGTGTCAAATGCTAGCGATGACTTGCCCGAACCGCTCAGCCCCGTAATCACGGTGAGCGTATTCCGGGGAATTTCCACGCTGATGTTCTTCAGGTTATGCTGCCGCGCTCCCCTGACCGTGATGTTGGTAAGTGCCATATTTTTCTATCAGTTGAGCTGAACACCGACCTCGAGCTCCGCACTCGTTCTTGGCGAAACGCAGGGAATTTGGGCTCCGGACCGCCAGCCGAATCCCCAAAGTCATCCCGGTGTGCGCTAGTGAGTCCAAAAGGGAGAAGGCATAACTCTACTCCCGTATCTTATTTGGCAATAACGAACAGCGTCAATGCGCGTTACAGTAGTTTCTGGGCGGTGGCCGAGCGCCTTGACTAAGTTGTAGAATAGGAAAGACATGACACCAGTCTTGATGTCGTTTTTGCTGCTGTTCACCATCATTGTTTCATTCGTTTTTGGGATCGCTCTTGGCTACTGGGTAGTTTGCGGGATCTTGCACTTTTTTGACCCGTCCCGCACCCAAAGAACCCGCACTCCCCGTCCCAGCTTGGCGGCCTCGGCCAGCGGTGACTGAAGCCTCTGTCCCGAAAGGCTCGGTCTATTGCTGTATTTCGCATCGGCGGCCCGGACTGAGTATTTTTGCCGCAGTATTTCTCCATAATTCCGTAGCGAGTGCGACTTCCCACCGATGCAATCCGTCACACCTAAAAACTTTGGGCGATGCGAAATGCATCACGCTCTCCGGTGACGACCGTCACAGAAGTGCCACCCCCTCCTGTAACAGACTGATACTGCAAGCGGAGATATCTGCTATGTGAACCGTCCGTCGCTATTTCATATTTGGATTAAATATTTCTACCGGCTGACGTGCGGTTCGCGGTTTAAATCATTGCTGTTGAAGAGGATGTAATGAAGAAAGTCATCTTTGCAGTGTTGCTTACGGCTTTGGCGCTGTTCCTGATGTTGCCCAGCTTGTCCTGGGCGTTCTAAGACCTTAGCGCCCGCAGAGGCGCGAGCGTCCGCCAAGCCGTTGCCGCTCGGTGTGCGGCTGTTGAAAAACTCTGCGCAGTGCGTAGTTTCTAACCGGCGCCATTACCGGGGTTCCCTAGAGTCCGCCTCTTGATGGCAGCAGGGTCGGTTGTGTATTTCGGCAGTAAGTATCGGGCCCCTCAGTTTGCGTCGCCAGCACCGCTGGCGCGAAGCTCGGGGAAGTGCCGTACCCCCCCACCTTTTAGCTACGTTATAACTTTAGTTATAATCCAAAAATCTGCCGAATTGCGTCATGTCCGGCGTACTTCTTTTGTACCTTCCAGCATTCATATCTCGACCGCTGATTTCCCTTCCGGCCGTTGCACCACGACGGCGAAGGTTCCTTTCTACGGTCCTTACCTCCGTTGCCCGTCGGCACCACCGTGCAAGTCTTCGTCTTCCGCCGACTACCGTCTGGGCGCGCTTGGAGTCACTCATGAGTTACGGAATTCTCTACGATGCCACCCTGTGCATCGGTTGCAAGCAGTGCGAGCAGGCCTGCGCCACTGAAAACGGCCTGCCGTACGACGAAAAAATCGCCGACGAGAGCTATACGTCGGCTATCAAATACACCACCGTCCTGACCAAGGACGACAAGTTCATGCGCAAGTTGTGCATGAACTGCGACGACCCTGCCTGTGCCTCGGTTTGTCCCGTGGGGGCACTCCAGAAGACGGCCCTTGGCCCGGTCACGTACGACAAGCACAAGTGCATGGGATGCCGTTACTGCATGGCGGCCTGCCCCTTCAGTGTGCCCAAGTACGAGTGGAACAAGGCCGTTCCCGGCGTGCGTAAGTGCATCATGTGTGCCCCGCGCGTAGCCCAGGGCAAGCCCACGGCTTGTGCTGAAATCTGCCCTACCGGTGCGACCAAGTTCGGCGAGCGTGAAGAGCTGCTGAAAGAGGCCCGCAAGCGCATTCAGGACAACCCCGGCAACTATGTCCCGCACATTTACGGGGAGACGGAGGTTGGCGGAACTTCAGTCTTCTTGCTGTCGTCGATCGATTTCAGCACTTTCGGTTATCGCGACGACCTCACCCAGCGCGCCTTGCCCATGTACACCTACCAGGTGCTATCGCGCATCCCCGACTTCGTTCCCATCTTCGGAGTGCTCCTCGGCGGCGTTTACTGGATCACACATCGCCGCGAAGATGTTGCCGAAGCCGAGGCCCAGGAAAAACATACGGATGAAAAGGGTGGTGTGCAATGACCGTTCCCAAGTTCCGCTTCACCTTCTGGAAAGCCATTTTCGTCGTCATCATGATCGCGGGTGCTTATGCGACCTACATTCGTTTCCGCTACGGACTGGGAGCCTCTACCCACCTCAGCGACCAGTTCCCCTGGGGCCTCTGGATCGGGTTCGACGTGATGTGCGGCGTGATGCTGGCCGCCGGCGGTTTCACGCTGACTGCGGCAGTCGAAATCTTCAACCTCAAGCGCTGGCACTCCATCATGCGGCCCACGATTCTCACCGCATTTATGGGCTACCTGCTGGTCTGCGCGGCACTGATGTATGACCTCGGTCTGCCCTGGAACATCTGGCATCCGCTCATCATGCGCAATCCGCACTCGGTGATGTTCGAGGTAGCTTACTGCGTCATGCTTTACACCACTGTGCTGGCGCTGGAATTCTCGCCCATCGTCTTCGAGCGCCTGAAGTGGAACTGGGCGCTAAAAGCGGTCCGCAGCGTGATGATCGTCTTCGTCATTCTCGGCGTGATCCTCTCGACTCTTCACCAATCATCGCTTGGCACCCTGTACATGATCATGCCCAATAAGCTCCATGCCTTCTGGTACAGTCCGCTGCTGCCGGTTTTCTTCTACATTTCATCGATTGCAGTTGGCCTGGCGATGATCATATTCGAGTCCACCATGAGTTCGAAGTATTTCGGACGTGAACTCGAACTCCCCATCCTGCGCGACCTGGGACGCGCTCTGATTGTGGTGCTGACCATCTACGGCATCCTCAAGTTCGAGGACTTTTACCATCGCGGCGTGCTGCACGACATCTTTGTGCCCAGCTACGAACAGCGCTTCTTCCTGCTGGAAATCTTTCTCTCGGTCCTGATCCCGCTCGCGCTGCTGTCGTTTCGCAGGGTCCGCGACAGCGCCCAGGGCCTGTATCTTGCCGCTGTGATCACGCTCCTCGGTTTCGTGACGAATCGTCTCAATGTCACCATCACAGGAGTCGAGAACGCAGTCGGCGGCCGCTACACGCCCAAGTGGACCGAAGTCGTGATCACGGCCATGTTCGTCGCTCTCGGCTTCGCCATCTTCGGATTTGCGGCACGGTATCTGCCCATCTTCCCGGAGGAAAAACGACACGCCCCCGCGCTCCCCAAGGTAAGAGGCGTTCGCGCCGAAATCCCGGAGCCTGTCCATGCTGGAGACTGACCAATCCGAGGGCGAAGGCCGCGCTGCCATTCTGTTGGGAGACCTGGGCCGCAGCATCAGTGCCAAGCTGATGGTGTCCATACTCCTGGCCGGACTCGCGATTTTCGCCCTGCTTGGCTACTTCAGCATCCGCTTGCATCGCGGGCACCTGGAGGAAGCGGCGCTGGTGAGCGCCGAGCAGCAGAGCGAGGTGTTGCGCCGCAGCGCCTCGCATTACATGCTCAACAACGACCGGAATGGCCTCTACGAAATGATGGCCAACATGGCTGACCAGCCTGGCGTCGTGCGCGTTCGTATCCTCAACTCCGAGGGTGTGATCAGTTACTCGACGCTGCCGTCCGAGGTTGGCGGAACAGTCAACAAAGATGCCGAGTCCTGCTACGCCTGTCATGAGCAGTCCAAGCCGCTGGCGCGTCTCCAGCGCTCTGACCGTTTTCGCGTGTACCACAGCGGCAGCTCGCGGGTGCTCGGCGTCATCACTCCCATCGAGAACCGGCCCGCGTGTTCCAATGCCGCGTGCCACGCCCATCCTGCCAGCGTGCAAATTCTCGGCGTGCTCGATACCAACCTCTCTCTCGACAAGGTGGATGCCAGCCTCGCGCACGAACGTCGCGCCATGCTGGGTTATACCGGTATCGCCTTGCTGCTCGTGGTCTTCTTGAGCGGACTATTTATCTGGATCGTCGTTCGCAACCCGTTGCGCGCGCTCGAGGCCGGCACCAAACGTGTTGCCAAGGGCGAACTCGGCTTCCAGATTCCGGTGCGGTCGAACGACGAAATCGGCGACCTCGCGGAGTCGTTCAATTCCATGAGCGCCCGCCTGCAACTCGCGCAGGCCGAGATCACCGCCTGGGCCCACACTCTCGAAGACCGGGTCGATGAAAAGACGCGCGAACTCAAGCAGGCGCACCAGCACATGCTGCAAGTGGAAAAGATGGCCACTATCGGGAAGATGGCCGCCGTGGTTGCCCACGAAATCAACAATCCGCTGTCCGGCATTCTCACCTACTCGCGTGTGGTGAAGCGCTGGATCCAGAACAACTTCTCCTCTGCTCCCCGCCATGACGAGATGATTGGCTCACTCGACCTCGTCGCCAGCGAGAGCAAACGCTGCGGCGAACTGGTAAAGAACCTGCTCTCGTTCTCGCGGGTCACGCCCATGAACCTGGAGTGGTGTGACCTGGCGCAGGTGATTGATCGCTGCGTGCGGCTGGTGCAGCACAAGATGGACATGGGCAACATCCAATTAAACCTTGAGCTTGGCGAAGAGCTGCCTAACGTTCGCTGCGATCCCAACCAAATCGAGCAGGTTGTGCTTGCCATGGTGATTAATGCTATTGACGCCATGCCGCAGGGCGGCAATCTCTGGATCACCACCCGCCAGAACTCCGCCACAACGCTCGAGCTGATCATTCGCGACGACGGCATGGGAATCCCGGAAGAACACATGGCCCACATGTTCGAGCCGTTCTACACCACCAAGGAATCGGGCGGCTCGGGGCTGGGCCTGGCCATCAGCCAGAACATTGTTGAGCGCCACGGCGGCAGCATCGCTGTGCAATCCGTCGTAGGGCAGGGAACTACATTCACGATTGTTTTGCCGGTGGACAGCCAGAGGCCAACTTCGGCCAGCGTCGAAGAGCGCGCCCCGGTCAGTATGAAGTAACGAGAGGTAATGAAATGAACAAAGGCAAACTTCTGATTGTTGATGATGAACTAAGCGTCCGCGATTCTCTGGCCAAATGGTTTGCAGAGGAAGGCTACGACGTCGCCACCGCCGAGGGCGCCAACGAAGCGCTCACCCGCGTCGCCGAGCAGTCCTTTGACGTGGCTCTCGTGGACATCAAGATGCGCGGCACTGACGGCATCGAGTTGCAGCGCCGCCTACACGAAATCTATCCCGACATGCTGGTCATCATCATGACAGGCTACGCTTCGGTGGAGACCGCCATCGCCGCGCTGAAGAACGGCGCGTATGACTACGTCAACAAGCCTCTCGATCCCGACGAGATCGCGCACCTCGTGGCCAAGGCCATGGCCCACCGCCAGACCATGCAGGAAAACGTTCGCCTCAAGGAGACGGTCGCCGACCTCACCCATCCCACCGACATCATCGGCCAAAGCTCGGCCATGCAGCGTATCTTCGAGGCGATTGACACCGTCGGCCCAACCGATGCGACCGTGCTCATCACCGGCGAGAGTGGCACCGGCAAGGAACTCGTGGCCCGCGCCGTGCATGCCGCCAGCAATCGACGCTATCATCCCATGGTCGTCATCCACTGCGGAGCGTTGACCGAGTCACTGCTGGAAAGCGAACTCTTCGGACACGAGAAGGGTGCCTTCACCGGGGCGCAGTATCGCAAGAAGGGCAAGTTCGAAATCGCGGAAGGCGGGACGGTGTTTCTCGACGAGATTGGCGACATCAGCCTGAAGACCCAGACTGACCTGCTGCGCGTTTTGCAGGAGCGCGAGATCGTGCGTGTCGGCGGCAACCAGACGATCAAAGTGGACTTCCGCATTGTCGCCGCCACCAACAAGGATTTGGAGAAGCTGATCGAGGAAGGGAAGTTTCGCCCCGACCTTTTCTACCGCCTCAACGTGTTTCACATCGAATTGCCGCCGCTGCGCGAACGCCGCGAAGACATTCCTCCGCTGGTCGATCACTTCATCCGCAAGTTCAACACGGAGATGAACAAGAAGATCACCCGCATCTCGACCGGCGCGATGAATCTGCTTCAGCAGTACGCCTGGCCGGGAAATGTTCGCGAGTTGGAGAACGCCGTCGAGCGCGCCATGGTCGTCGCGCAGGAACCCGACATTAAGGAGCAGGACTTCATTCTAAAGTCGCGCAACGGTGTCAGCCTCAACGGGTCGCGCAGCCTCGACGACGTCGAGAAAGACCACATCCTGCGCGTGCTTGACGACTGCGGCGGCAACCAGACGCGCGCCGCCGAGGTGCTGGGCATTGACCGTGTTACCCTGCACCACAAGTTGAAAAAGTACGGCTGGAGCCGCAAGGAAAAAGAGCTGGTTGGTGCCGAGAGCCAATGAAGAAACTGCAACTGCTGCCGGTGGGGAACCCGGACGCCCGCCTGTTTGAGTGGTTGCGGCAGGCGCTGGCAGAGAAGTTCCGTGTGCGTGCGGAGATACTCTCGCCCGCGCTCGATCCGGCTTTTGCCATGCACGCCGAGCGGCAGCAGTTTCATTCGTCGGAAATTCTCGGCGCGATGCAGCGGCACGTCGGCAAAGACACATGGCGCCTGCTCGGCGTCACCGAGCGCGACCTTTACATTCCGATTCTGACGTTTGTTTTCGGCGAAGCGCAGATGGGCGGCCCCGGCGCCGTGGTTTCGTACCACCGGCTCACGCAGGAGTTTTACGGCCTGCCTCCCGATCTCGATGTGCTCGCCAACCGCCTGCTGATCGAGTCCGTGCACGAGCTCGGACACACGTTGCATCTTACCCATTGCCAGGAATACCGCTGTGCCATGGCGGCTTCGCATTCCGTCGAGTGGATCGACATCAAGGACAGCGGGTTCTGCGAAGAGTGTTTAGTGAAAACGGCGCAGGTGGTGTGACGGTGTAAGACTCGTGAGAATGCCATCAAGAACTTTGCGAGATCATGGGCAGAAATGTCTGCCGCTAGAGCTAAGCAGGAACGATGATCCGGTTGAATGCAGCGAGAGTGTCGGCAGGTCAAGAGATGGGCGACGCGGACGAACACTCTCGTGTTCCGGCACGTGGAGCGCTTGGAGCGTCGGGTTTTCTACTTCGCCTTGACTTGCTTCGGCCTGTCGGCCCAATGCCAGCTGAACAGGTGTCCCTTGTGTTCTTTGGCCATGGCGGTGAAGCCCAGCACGCCCATGGCGAGGAAGATCAGGAAGAAAACGACGGCAATGATGAGAACCGGCATACCTCACCTCTGCGCCCATTCTGGAACCGGATTGCCGCGGGTGCTGTGATTGCAGTCACCGCTTGCTGTGAGGGCTTGCCGACAGGTGTTACCAAGTCTGCCGGAGTGGGTCATGGAATACGACCGAGACAAAGTTGATGAGATGGTGCTGGCGCTGTTGTGGCTGACACTTTCAGCAGAGAATCGAGCGTGGAAGGGATTTGACTGGGACGCGCTCGACCGGCTGCACGAGAAGGGCTACATTTCCGACCCCAAGAGCAAAGCAAAGTCGGTAATTCTTAGCCCAGAAGGCATGCAACGCGCTCGTGAACTGTTTGAACGCCACTTTGGACGTCCTGGCAATTGAGAATTCCAGCGTGGGCACCGGCGATGCTACGCTGACAGTTCCGCAATCTGCCGGTCCAACTCCGCCAGCGTCCGGCGCAACAGTTCCGAATACTTCTCGTTGCTGCTGGCCTTCAACTGCTGCGCGATGCGCTTGCGTGACAGCGTCAAGTCTGCGGCCTTCCGCTGCCGTTGCAACTCCTCAGGAGTCTGTGCAGCCTCATTAGTTGCCCGCTTCGATTCTTTCGATTCCTCTATCTGCGCTTCAACGGACTTGCTCTCCCAACCTCTCGCCATGCCTCAATTATAGGCAGCGCGACCTCCTGATGCGATTGAAACGCGGGAAGGCACCGGCGCAGGCGAGCAAATGGGCGCGTTCAACTGCGACGTCACAAGTTGGAGCGCCAGTCTCGCGCCAATCCAGCTGCAATCTAGCTCACCCTTCTCTATCCACTTTCCACGAACCACTATCCACTGAAACAAGACGGGCGGCCCCGCACGTCCCACCAGTTGTTTGACTGGTCAGACGTCCGGGGCCTCGCGGAGGAGAGAGATTAGGGGGAGGGATACTGCGGAGCTTGTAGATTCTTGCGGCCGTTCGTTCGTGCCGCCAATGCGTCGCCCACTCGTGCCAGCAGGCCACTGACGGTGAACGGCTTCTGAATATGTTTCTGGGTCGAGCCCATGGTTGCCAGAGCGCAGCACTTCGCTGTCGGCATAGCCGGTCATGAACAGCGTCACCAGCTCTGGCCGCGACTCGCAAATCCGCCGCGCCAGTTCGGCGCCGTTCATGCCCGGCATCACCACGTCGGTCAGCAGCAGGTCGATCTCGGTCTCGTCGTCACTTGCGATACGTTCGGCGGTCGCCGATCCGTCGGCTTCCAGCACGCGATAGCCGCCGATCTCCAGCGCCGCACGAGTCACTTCCCGCACTGCCGGCTCATCTTCCACCAACAGGACCGTCGCCGGCGAGTACTGTGTCCACCAGTGCGATTGGACCCCATTTTGCGTCGTGCTGTCTTCCATCGTCGCGTTCATCGCTCACCGTCGCCGTTTCGCTGTTTCTTTGCTGCTTCGATCTTCCTAAATGCAAGTGCGTAGCCACTTAGGGGATCGTTCCGCGAGCCCGCCCGAAACCTAAGCAAATCATCAATCTACGAACAAAAGGCGAAATTCGGCTTGGGCCGCAACCTTCCCGCAATGGCACTGGGTTCCGTTTCGGTCTTCCCGCTTCGGGAGGGGCCGCTCCTCGGCCCTGTCACTCGGACCCTCTTGCTCCCTCCCCCCGGTCGCAACACTCAACACTCCGGTGGCCAGCCGTCTCAAGTTCGAGACCTGCACTCGCTGGCAACTGGTGACTGGCAACTGTCTTCTTCGGCAGTGTTATCCTTTTTCATTAACTCTCTCCGCGCGAACCATTGCGCCGCCGAAGGACTCACTCCGATATGTCTCGTACATCCCGCAGCGCTTTTTCGCGCTTTGCCGCCGCTCTGTTGACTTTGGCTATTGCTCTTCCCGCTGATCTCCTGGCCGCAACCCCTGTCCTTCCCAATACCGAGACGGTCCACTGGGAAGTCATGTCGCAGATTCGAAACGAGGGCTTCCACAACTCCCAGGTGATGGAGATCGAAGGTCAGCTCACCGACGTCATTGGTCCGCGCCTCACCGGCTCGCCCAACATGAAGCGCGCCAACGACTGGACGCGCGACAAATTCACCGAATGGGGACTGGTGAACTCGCACCTGGAAGGCTTCCCCTTCGGGCGCGGCTGGTCCAACGAATTCACGGCAGTTCGCATGGTGGAGCCGCAGGCTTCGCCGATGCTGGCGTACCCCAAAGCCTGGACGGTCAGCACCAACGGTGTGCTCCGCGCGCCGGTGATGAAAGTGAAGCTCGCGACCCAGGCCGACCTCGACAAGTACAAAGGACAGCTCGCCGGCAAGATCGTGCTCAACGGCGACATGCGCGAGGTCAAGCCGCAGGACAAGCCGGCGCTCCAGCGCTACGACGACAAGAAACTCGAGGAGATAGCGGAATACGAAATTCCCAGCGAGAAGCCGCGATTCAACCGCGAAGAAACCGCCCAGCGCATCGCCTTCCAGAAGACGCTCAATCAGTACCTCATGGACGAAAAGGTCGCAGCCATCATCGATCCCAGCCGGGCGGGCGAAGCAGGCCTGGTTTTCGTGCAGGGCGGAGGCCCCTATAAACCGGACGAGCCCGCTGGCGTGCCTTCGCTCGTCATGGCGATCGAAAATTACGGACGCCTCACCCGCCTGCTCGACCGCAACATTCCAGTCGAACTTGAGATCGATGTTCGCAACACCTTTTACGATGTCGATCCCAACGCCTACGACACCATCGCCGAAATTACGGGCAGCGACAAGAAAGACGAGCTCGTCATGCTCGGCGCCCACCTTGACTCGTGGCACGCCGGCACCGGCGCCACCGACAACGCTGCCGGTAGCGCTGTCGTCATGGAAGCCGTTCGCATCCTGAAGGCCATCGACTTCCAGCCGCGCCGCACCATTCGCATCGGCCTGTGGAGCGGCGAAGAGGAAGGTCTGTTAGGTTCGCGCGCGTACGTGGCCAATCACTTCGGCTCACACGCCCCGCCCACCGATCCCAAAGAAGCGGCCATGCCCAGTTGGCTTTGGAAAGACGACACACCGCTCAGCCTTAAGCCCGACCAGGCGAAGGTCTCTGCCTACTTCAATATCGACAACGGCACCGGCAAGATTCGCGGCATCTACTTGCAGGAGAACGAGGGAGTGGATCCCATCTTCAGCGCATGGATGGAGCCCTTCAAAGACCTCGGCATGACCACCATCACCGACCGTAACACTGGCGGCACCGATCATCAGTCATTCGACGCCGTCGGTATTCCAGGCTTCCAGTTCATCCAAGACCCGGTCGAGTACATGACGCGCACGCACCACTCCAATGCCGACACTTACGAGCGTATCCAGCGCGACGACATGATGCAGGCCGCCGTGATTCTTGCAGCCTATGTCTACGACGCTGCCATGCGCGACAATATGCTCCCGCGCAAACCGCTGCCCAAGCCGGCAGCGGCCGCCAGTCCGGCCCCAGCGAAGAACTAGCGGTTGGTTTTCGTCCCGGCAGCGCGAATCCGAGTACATCCCGCCCCGCACATGGCAACGACTGCTTGTGCGGGGTTTCTTTTTCGTGCACTCGAATTGCAGCCTTCCCCGTCCGATTGGCCGAATTGGGGTTACAATCGCGTTACTCTCAACGCTGACGAGCAAGACTCGAACCTATAGACGCAAATTATCTTTCTTGCGCAGGAGTATGCCGTGCGGAAACCGACGTGGCTTCGCAGTCTGATCGTGCCTGTCAGCATCCTGTCGATCCTCTTCGTCGCCTTCGTTGCGTATTACATGTACTGGGTGCCGAGCCGGCAGCGGCTGCTCGACGACCGTGGTTTCCGCTATCTCAAGACGCTGAGCGACCAGATTCGTCTGTCGATGAACACCTACGACAGGATGATGGACAACGCCATGAACTCCGGCGTCGTCGAGGCCTGGGCCAACAAGCCTGGGACGATCAATGAAAACGCCACGCGCAGCAATCTCCAGAAATTCCTGGCGAATGTAGCGCCCCAGTTGGTGTTGGTCGAAGCCGGAGAAGCGGATCCGGCTGTTGGCAAGAGTAGCTATGAAGACCCGCCCAGGATCGCCGTCAAGGCCGACGAGGGCACACACTTCCTTTATTTCGCATTTCGCCATGAACTCGACCAGGACGCGTTCACTGCACAGAAAACTTTCGATTTCGCCCTCCGGACGGATCTCGACCAAGCTATCAACCGTCTTTTGGGCGCACCCAGCCTGAGCCCGTTTGACGTCGTACTCCTCGCGCAAGGTGACGGTAAGGTTATTTTCCAGAGGTCGCTGTCCGGCGTGGAGGTCTCTCAGATCACGGGTTTGGAGGACGCATCCGGAGTTCTTACGAAAGATAAAGAGAGGAAGCAATTCGCTATCTCCTGGCTGGCGCCCGCCAGCCGTCAGGAAGAAATCTGGATTGCCGGGGCCCGCTATCGCCTCTACTCGCAACCGGTACAGGTCGGGTTTGTGGGTGCCGACCCAACCGGTAAGCAGACTTCGTACTCTCCTGAATCCTGGGTCCTTTGCGGCTTGGTGCGCGCCGATCGCTTCCGCGCTGAAAGCCAGTTGATCCCGTATTCGTACATCCTGATGATATTGGCGGCGATCCTGCTGATGGCATCTTCGTATCCATTTCTCAAGCTGTATCTCACCGCGCCCGGCGAGCGCCTTCGCACCCGAGACGTCACGCTCGTTGCGGTGTTCGCCTGCGTTGTGGCCGCTCTCGTCACGTTCATCCTGGCCGACGCTTATTTTTGGAACCGTTCTTTCGGTCACGCCGCGGAACAGGACATGGCAAAGCTCGCGCACGCCATGAATACCAACTTTCAACTTGAGCGGGAAGTCGCTTGGTCCACTTTGGACAGCCTGAGCAATAGAAAAGAGCTGCTAGATTCGTTACAAGATGCAGCGGATCATTCCAATCGCACCATCAGCGTCTGTTATGCCACAAATTGCCTCAATGATGTAATTTGCAAGCCCCGGTCGGCCTGCAAGGCCGACATTCTTACTATTAACGAGACCCCTCGGCCGCTAGAAAAATACCCGTACCCCTTCTTCGCCTACTGGAGCGACTCAGACGGAAAACAACAAATCAAGTGGACCACACGTGCGCGTCCCACGCCCTTCATTAACCTCGACGACGGGACAGTCCCCTACTATCCGCAGATCAAGCGCTCATTGAAACGGCAAGTGGATTCCCAGATCGTGCCCACGCTGGGAATCGGTTCGCAGTACTCGCCCACTACCGGCCAGAACATCACTATCTTCTGGCAGGTCTTCACTTTCCACAAACTAGACGATAAAGAAAAGAAGACTTACAGCGATGTGCGTTTCGCTGAGGGCCTGGTGACGCAGCCGATCTCCGTTTACAACGCTGTGTTGCCCGGCGGATATCAATTTGCGATCCTCGCGCCTGACGGCACGGTGGTCTTCCATTCCGACCCCACCCGAAATTTGCGCGAAAATTTCTTCGCCGAAGCAGGTCAAGACTCGGGCCTGCGTTCACTCGTGCGTATGCGCTCAGAAGGAGCTCTGACCGCCAATTACATTGGCCGGCCCCATCGCATGTACGTCGCTCCCATGGCTGCCGGCAATCAGGACGGGCTCTGGACCATTGTCATCTTCCGTGACCTGCACCTCGAGGAAGTGTTGAACCTCGAAATACTCAGCCTGGTCACGATCTTGTTCGTGGCGTATGCCGCAGGCGTGATCCTGATCATGGTTGCCGTCCATTGGTTGCACAAAGGAACGGCGGCACGGTGGTTCTGGCCCGACTCGCGCAAAGCGCAGCCATACCGGCGCATCGCTTGGATGGCGGCCGGTACCATTTTGCTGCTGCTGGTGCTGTCGCGATTCCTTCCGCCCTTCGCTTTGGTGCTGGTGGCCGCAATCCTGCCGGTCACTGGATTGGTGTCTGCCGTCGTGATCGTGCGCCGGCATGATGATCGACATTCGGTGGAGGCAGAGCAGGATCAGGCGGAGCCCGATCGGTGGAAGTCCGCGTACTTTTTTGCCGCGGTGACCCTGGTGGTGCTGATCGCGGTGATGCCTTGTCTCTGTTTCTTCAAGGTGGCGGCAGGCTACGGACAATGGCTTCTGGTCAGGCGCAACTTGCTGCAACTCGCCGGTGATTTCGATAATCGCGCACTCACGATGCAAGCGCTTTATCAGGATGTGAAGCTGGGCGATTTCAGGACACGCATTCTGGCTGGCCCGGAGGGCCAGCAGGCTGGCCAACTCGTGGGCAATGCGAATTCTTCCTCGCAAACGCAGCCGGTATTTTCGTACCATGCGCTTCTCAACACGAAGGTTTCGAGCGAAGGGCCACCGCCCGCTGGCGCGATTGTCGATACCTCCGACGAGAGCACGTTGCTCAGCGCGCTCAGTTATCCCTACAACGAGACCGCTGCCGACGACCGCCACCTGGCCGAGGGTAAGTCGGATGTGTGGAGGTGGTCCACCAGCGGGTCCGTGTCCAATCGCGAGGTTATGTTGACGAAGCTGAGTAGCGGTGGAACTGCACGCACCATTACCGTTACCTGGCAGCCGTTTCAATTTCCCTGGTTGGACTGGTTGTGGTGGCTGGGAATCGCCGTGTTCGTAGGCGCCATTTATTGCATGATGCGCGTCAGCTTCACGCGCATCTTCCTTCTCGGCCTCGGGTCGCCGCCGCTGGCGAAGGGCCCCGATCCCGAACTTGATCCGGCAACGTTGATTGCTGACCTTCCGATGAACCTTCTGGTCATCGGCCCTGACACCAGCCCGCAGATTGACTCCTTACTCCATCGCGCGGACGTGCAAGTTCGCGAGGCCGAGGAGTTGCTGCTCGTTGCGCCACCCTCTCCGTCGGGCGCTGCGGCTCCGGCCGCGGACCCCATCGACGCTGCCATTCGCGATGGCCGTGCGCTGGTGGTGCACAATTTCGAACGACTGCCGGATAAGGACGAGACCGCCGTGAAGGCCCATGCCGCACTCACGAGGATTCTCTCGGCACTGAGCAACAGCGTCATCATCGTCTCCAGCCTCGACCCGGTACAGATCACTTCGATCGAGGCCAGCGAACGCTGGCGTATGTTGCTGCGGTCCTTTGTGCGCGTCGACTTGCATTCGACTCCGCGACAGAGGAGAGACGAAGACGATGCCGACTATCAAAGCCGCATCTCCGCCAGTTCGTATTTCCACTGGCTCTTTGCCGGGCTACGCCGCAACGAGAAGCTTGTCATGCTTCAGTTGGCGAAGGAGAAAATCGTCAACCCGAACAGCGACGAAATCGTCTACGAACTGCTGGAGCAGGGACTCATCGAGCGCAAGCATGGCTTGCTGAAAGTCACCGACCCGGGCTTCAAGCACTTCCTGCCACACGCTCTTCCGCATCACACTGTGAAACTGTGGGAGAAGGAATTGGCGGGCCAGCGCCCGTTCTCATTGCAAACGTCGCTGCTGATCGTCGGCGTGGGAGTCGTTGCCTTCCTCGTGTATACCCAGGGCGACGTCTTCAACACCTGGGTCACGTATGCGACTGGCGTTGCTGCTGCCGTCCCCAAGGCCTTGCAGTTCTTCGAGAACTTCCAGTCGAAGTCGGCCAGCAAATCTTGAAGATGGCCATGAACCGATGGCTAGGCGAAAGCATTTGGCTCGTGACATCGCAGCGGGACAGCCCATCGAGCGAAATATTCGTGGCCTGTGACGTGAGTGCCGGAACGTCGCAAGCTCGCCTATAATGGCTTCCACCATCGGTTCCAGCTTTGGAGGTTCCATGTCGCCTGCGTCTGATCCTTCTGCCATTCGTCTGCCTCGCACCTACGACGTCGAATTACTGCAGCGCGATTTGCAGACCCTGCAGGAAGTCAGGCGCGCTCCGCAGCCTGGGCCTTACCACGCGGGCGAATGGACAGGAATCGCGCTCTATTCGATGGGCGGAAAGCAGTCCACCTTTCCCAGCGCGGCGGGCACCGAGCACTACCAGGAAACCGAGGAACTGCAACGCGCGCCCTACATGAGACAGATTCTCCGCGAGCTGGATTGCCCGAAAGAGGTGGTGCGTATCCTGTTCCTGCCGCCAGAAGGCCACATCAAAGACCATTTCGACTTCCACACGAGCTTCCAGTTCGGCTTGCTGCGGCTGCACATTCCGATCATTACCCATCCCGACGTGATCTTCATCATCGACGGCCAGCAGGTGATGATGAATCCCGGCGAGCTGTGGTATGGCGACTTCTCCAAGGTGCACTCGGTTAAGAACAATAGCCCGGTCGTGCGCGTGCACATGGTGATCGACGTTCAGATCAACGACTTCGTGCTCAGTCTGTTTCCTGAAGACTTCATCGCACGGCGTCGCGCTGAAGGCATGTCCATCACCACCGAGCCGATTCCCGCGTCGGAAGCGGAGTTGCGCCGCTTTGCCTGCGACTTCCGCATTCCCGGCGAATTCATGCCCATGTTTGTGATCGGAAAGCCCCTGGCGACGTTGGCCAAGGGCGCGCAAGCTTCGGTGCGCCTGCTTGACGGGAAGCTCAACGTGCTCATCGACAGCGAGCCCGCATTCCGGCTCGAACGCCTCACCGACGACACGTTCGGTATCTCGGGATTGCCGCCCGGCATGACGTTGCAGCTCAAGCGCGACAACCAGGTTGTGAACGAAGTCGTACTGCACATGAAAGGCCTCCCCAAGGACCTCTATTCCGCCCGTCTCGGCATCCTGCGTGGCCCCATGATTACCGAGCAAAGCGTGTCACTGCCGGTGATTCAGCAGACGGTGAACGCCGCAGGGTCATTGAGTTAAGGGCTTGTGACCACACCACTCACTACCGAGAAGTACCGGCCCAAACGAGACACTCTTCCAGAAGCGGGCGCCGGCTTGTTCTCCCGTCGCCGCGTGTGGGCGGTCTGCCTCGTCTTCCTGATCGCGATTGGAATCGCGCGCATCGTCTCGACCTATCACGTCTTCAACCACACCATCGACGAGCCGTCGCACCTCGCCGCTGGTATCGAGTGGTGGGAAAAGGGGACCTACACCATCGAGACCAAGCACACGCCGCTGGCGCGCATCTCGGTGGCGTTTCTGCCGTATATGGCAGGCTTGCGCGCGCCAGAACAGTTCACCAAGTGGCAAGACACGTACCCCATCCTGTCGGCTGATGGCCACTATTGGCGCAACCTCACGCTGGCCCGCATCGGAGTGTTGCCCTATTTCGTGATCTGCACGCTGGTGGTGTTCTTCTGGACGAAGAGGCTGTACGGGCCTGTGACTGGACTCGCGGCTGCGGGGACATTCACCATGCTGCCGACGATTCTGGCTCACTCGGCAGTCGCCACCACCGACATCGCATTTACTGCCATGTTCTGCTGGGCGCTGTATGCGTTTACGCTTTGGCTGGCGTGGCCGGGAAAGTGGACTGCGGCGCAGTTTGGCATTGCCAGTGGGTTGGCGCTTTGCGCAAAATTCTCTACGGTTGCGTTCTTGCCCACATGCGGCGCTGCGATCCTTGTACTGTATGCTGCGTCCGGGCGGCCAAACTGGCGGGCTCTGTTCCGGACTGCTGGAGTGGCGGTGCTGTGCGCATTCCTGGCCACATGGGCGGTTTACCGGTTCTCGCATGCGCCGGTGAACCAGGTCACGACTGTCCCCGACCGCGCGGCGGTCAGACTGTTTGGCGAGTCGTCGAGAGTCACCGGCATGGTTCGGGGAATGACCTCGAAAGTTCAGTTGCCCGCGCCCGAGGTGCTCGACGGCATCCGTATGATGCGCGATCAACGCCGCGAGGGCACGATCTCGTATCTATTCGGCCGTGTAAAGCGAGAAGGCGGTTGGTGGTACTTCTTCCTGGCGGCGCTGGCGCTGAAGACTCCTCTGGCCGTGTTAGTGCTGGCAGCGATAGGCGCGGTGGCGGCGGTGCGTCGCTACTGGGGAAACCGCACTCACTGGGAAATTGCTGCGCCAGTGGCTGCGGCAGTGATGATCCTGGTGGTGACTGCGCCCAGCGGATTGAATAGCGGCGTGCGCTACGTGATGCCGATGTTTGCGTTGTTGAGCATTTTCGCGGCGGCAGGCCTGGCCGTGCTCTGGAGTCAGCAGAAGCACCGGGCTGCTTTTCGCGCTGCCAGTGTCGTGTTGGCGTTATGGCTGGTCGCGTCTTCCGCGCGGGCGCATCCGGACTATCTTGCCTATTTCAACGAGTTCGGCGGCAAAGATCCGTCGCGCCTTCTCGTGATCAGCGATCTGGATTGGGGGCAAGACCTGACGCGGCTGTCCACGTATCTTCGCGAGCACGATATCAAGCATGTGACCATCGCCTACGACGGCTTCTATGAACCAAGCTCGCTGGGCTTGCCCGATACAGAGAAATTACCCTGGTGCGGAGGCGAGGCTTCGGGATGGGTGGCCATAGAGTTGCGCCGCGCGCTCCTGCACCCCGAGTGCTATCCGTGGATGGCCGGGCAAAAGCCCATTGCCATGGTCGGCAAAACCATGCGCGTTTACTACATTCCGGATGCGCAATGAAGATCCGGTCCTAAGGCTTGTCGGAGGGCGGCGGTGATTTTGGCTGGCGCACGAGATAGACGGGCCGGCGCTTGACCTCTTCGAAAATCATTCCAATGTAGAAGCCAAGAATGCCCATCAGAAACATGGTGGTTGCGCTGGAAATCGTGAGTACGATCATCAGCGAACTCCAGCCGGGAGCCAGCCTTGACGTTTCGCCTCGGATCCAGAAGCTCAGCACGTAAACGACCTCCGTGGCGGCAAGCAGCAGAAATACCGTTCCAACGATGAAGCCCAGCCGCAGCGGAGCCTGGGAAAAAGAAAACATTCCGTCCTGGGCGAGGCGCAGCATCTTGCGCAGCGAGTACTTGGAGCGGCCCTCGATGCGCTGCGCCGGCGTATAGGGAAGAATGACGGAGCGGAACCCGATCCACTGCACCATGGCGCGGTAGAAGCGGTGATACTCGGGCAGACGCCGCAGGGCGTCGGCAGCGTCGCGCGACAGCAAGCGAAAATCAGCGGCGCCTGCGACGACGTTGGTTTCTCCCATCCGGTTGATCAAGTTGTAGAACATCGCGCTGGTGATGCGCTTCAGGAAAAAACCTTTGCGCTCGCTGTCCATGCGCTGGGTCTGCACAATATCGTAGCCTGCCTCGAACAGGCCGATCATCTCAGGCGCGAGTTGCGGAGGATGTTCCCCGTCGCCGTCCATCATGATGACGGCGTCGGCGTCGAAGGCATCGAGTCCTGCGCTGATGGCAGCTTGGTGGCCGAAATTTCGGCTTAACTCTATGGGGAAAATCCGAGGATCCGACGCGGACATACGATCAAAGACCGCAGGCGTTTCGTCTGATGAACCATCGTTGACGTAGAGAAAACGGAACGAATGCTGCGGAAGTTCCGACAACGTGGCGTTCAAGGCGGCATGAAAGCGCTCCAGCGCCGGTCCTTCATTGAATACCGGAATGATGAAGTCGATGCGCGCCATACACTCGCAGATTGCAGCTCGTTTGCGGCCTGAGCTACGTAGTGTAGCGCATGCCGCACCGAAAACCGCGGATTTATGGTATAGGCAGCAAAGATACACGCTGGGACGGTGCATGCGCGATGCCGCCCAGCCGACGATCCCGCTAGGCCGCCGAAGGCGCGGCCCCGCGCACAGTGAGCACAGGACAGCGAGCGTGGCGTACCACCGAGTGCACCACCGTCCAGGGAAGGTGGCTGGCGACGGCGCCGCCCCTATGCACGCCCATAACGATCAAGTCGGCATGGCGATCGTGGACAAAGCGGACGATCTCATTTGCGGCCACTCCGACGGCCACGCTCACCTGCGGCTTGCACCAGAGGTTGGCATCGTCGGGAACCATCTGCCAGAGGCGCTTGCGGTAGTCGGCCAGCAGCTCTTTCGAGTACTCCATGGGCATCGGCTCCAGTTGCTCGAGCACATGCATGAGAGTGAGTTCCGCGTTGTTCTCTTCCGCCAGTGACAGCGCGAAGGGCAGTGCATTCCGGGAGCCATCGGAAAAGTCCGTGGCATACAGCACATGCGACAACTGCTGGCGGTCAACCAATGTGGCTAGTACATCTGGCCCCACGGTCAGCACCGGGCAGGTTGCGTGACGCAGGACCTCTTCAGCGACCGATCCCAACAATAGCGTGCCCAGCATGCCCCGGCCATGCGTGCCCAGGACGATCAGGTCGAAGCCGCTACTGGCGATCATGTCGGCCATTTCGGGCCAGGGATTGCCCTGCTTCAACACCGAGTCGTGCGGGTACATGCGGAGCGGCTCGAATTCCTCGAGGTGCTGCATGGATGCGGCGGCGCGCTGTTTCTGCCAGTCCATTTCCAGGGGCACCGGTTCCATGGGAATCGGTGTCTGTATTTCCGGCGGCACCACATGCACGACGGTGAGGTGGGCGTCGAATCGCTTCGCCATGGCGAGGGCGTGCATGAGGGCACGCTGTGCCACATCGGAGAAGTCAGTTGCGAACAGGATATTTTTGAATGCCACACGCGTGACGACACTTGGTGCCATGGGACACCTCCACGAGCGAGCTTTGATCTGGCCTAATTATCTTGTACTCCCGGGCTGACCGAGGCGCAGTGATTGCAGTCACGAAACGATGTGAGAGGGAGTACGCACCAGACATGTTCACGATCATCCGTGGATGGCGGGCGGTATTGGGCTGGTGTGTTCTACTGTTGCGGAACCAATCTGACATGTCCCGGTCCGCGCAAACCCCGGCCCCCTGGACCAGCCGCCGCTGGCGCATTGCCGTGCTGCTGGGAATCGGCGTGATCGTCAATTTCTTCGACCGGGTCAATTTGTCGGTGGCCGTCACGCCACTGAAAGGCGAATACGGTCTCAGCATGGTCGCTCTAGGGTATCTGCTGAGTTCGTATAGCTGGACGTACATCCTGCTACAGCTCCCGTCAGGCCCGGTGCTGGATCGATACGGGGTCAAGCGGGTGATCCGCCTCAGCGCATTTCTGTGGAGCGTGGCATCGTTTGCTACCGGAATGACGCGAGGCTTTGCCGCAATGATTTCGGCACGGCTGCTGCTTGGCATCGCAGAGGCTCCGACGTTCCCGGGTAATGCAAAAGCCATCGGAGTATGGTTCCCACGCAACGAGCGCGGACTGGCGACGGCCATCTTCGATGCCAGCGCGAAATTTGCCTCGGCAATCGGGATTCCCATAGTCGCAGTGGTGGTGCACTACTGGGGATGGCGCATGAGCTTCGTGTTCACCGGGCTACTGAGCCTGGGATACTTCGCGCTGTTCTGGTTTGTCTATTGCGACCCGAAAGACGACCCACTGCTGTCGCAGGCGGAGCGCGAGCACATCACAGCTGGCGGTGGAGGCGATGATGTTGCGGCGCATCCTCGAGAGGCCGCATCGCTATGGTTCTTGCTGCGGCGAAAAAAAGTGTGGGGGCTCGCCTTGGGAATGGCCGCCTACAACTACAACTTCTACCTCTTCCTGACTTGGCTGCCGGGATATCTGAGTACCGCCCTGCATCTCGACATACTGCGGTCGGGCTTCTACACGGCGGTCCCATGGCTCGCGGCGACTTTGAGCGACTTGATCGTCGGCGGATGGCTGGTGGACCACCTGATTCGCAAGGGATGCGATGCGACCCGCGTGCGCCAGAGCGTCCTCGTGCTTGGACTGGTGCTAGGGTTGGCGGTCGCGGGAGCAACGCGCACGACCAATCCTCGCGTGGCGATTGTCTGGATCTCGATTGCGCTGTGCGGATTGGCGGCGTCGGCGCCGGTGGGATGGTCGATACCCGGCCTAATCGCACCGAAGGGAAGCACGGCGCGGGTGGCGGGCATTATGAACTTCGTCGCCAATCTGCCGGGCGTTCTGGCGCCGGTGATCACGGGATACCTGGTGGGGAATTCACAATCGTTCCGGCGGGCGTTTCTAGCGGCCGCGGCGATTCTCGTGGCCGGCATTGCGTCGTACATATTTTTGTTAGGCAAGATCGAGCCCATTCCGGGACCCGCTGCGCCGTCTGAACGCTAGCTCGTCGCCCTGCGGGCCTGCTCTGCGACAATGGTGAGAGACGACCCTTACTGATGACCACCGATAACGAACTCGACGATAGACGCGAACTCGCGGCGCCTGCAGAGGAGAAGAAATCCGGACTGGGCTACTGGGCGGAGCGCGTTCTTGAGGAAGCCGACAGAGCCGGCGAAGACATGGCCAGCGATCCGGTGCACGACCTGCGCGTCGCGATTCGGCGCTGCCGCTCTCTGGCTGATGGGTTTCTTTCCGTCGATCCCGATCCGGCGTGGCGGCAGATGAAGAAGCTGGGCAAAGGTTTGTTTGCCAGCCTCGGCGAGTTGCGCGATATCCAGGTGATGATGGAGTGGATCGAGAAACTCTCGGCGGAAGACGATCCTTTGCGCGCCATCTTGCTCGCATCACTACGGCTAAGGGAAGCGGCGCTGAAGTTGTTGGCGAAAGAGGCGGTGCAGAGTTTCGACGGCGAGCGGTGGATGGCGTTGAACCGCAAGCTTGCCGAACGCGCCACTCGTGTGCCGCTGGAAGGCCCCGTATTCCAATACCTCGCGCTGGAACGGTGGCACGAGGCCCATGAGTTGCACCGCATCGCACTACGCAACCGGAGCGCGGTTGCGTATCACCAACTGCGCATCGGCATCAAGCGGTTTCGCTACACGGTCGAGAACTTCTTGCCCGAACGCCACAAGCGGTGGTCCCGCGATCTGCGCGATCTACAGGATGCCCTCGGGGAAGTCCACGATTTTGATGTGTTGTGGGCGCTGGTGAAGTCGCATCCGGAAGTCGGCGCGGAAGAGCGCGGACTGTGGCAGCGGATCATAGCGAAGGAGCGGCAGAAGCGGATTGCGTTTTACCGGAAGAAGATGGTGGGCCGCGAGTCGCTTTGGCAGAAGTGGCGGGCGGAGTTGCCCGCAGGCGACGCGCTCGCCGAAGCGTCATTGGAAAAGATGCGGACTTGGGCGAAGTTCCACGACCCCGACAATAAGCACGTGGAACTGGTCACGCGGCTGGCGCTGGAGATCTTCGATGGCCTGGCGCGTGAAGGAGTTCTAGCACAGTCAGAACCGGCGCGTCGCATACTGGAAGCGGCGGCAGTGATGCACGATGTGGGCCGCGGCAAAGGCGGCAAAGATGGCGGGCACCGCAAGCGCGGTTATCGTAAGATCCGCGGCCTGAAACCGCCGGTGGGATGGACGGAAGAGTATCTGCAGGATGTCGCCATCGTGGCGCATTATCACCGTGGAGCATTGCCGTCGTCGAATCATCCGATCTTTGCCGGACTTACGGCGCAGCGACGGACAGAACTAATGCCGCTGGCGGCAGTGCTGCGGCTGGCGAATGCGCTCGACGACACCCACGACCAGAGAATTGCGGCGGTGGCAGTGGAGCGGCGTGGTGAGGTTGTGATGATCTATGCCCGAGGACTGACCATCTCGGTGAGTCCATTTGGCGAACAGCTGGCCCGGGCCCGCTATCTTCTGGAAAGCTGCATCAAGATGCCGATCGCTCTCAGGCCGCTACCGCTGCGACCTAGGTCGCGGAGCAATAGCCTGCCCTCGGCAGAGTAAATACTTCAACGGCTCGACTTACTCGATCTTATGCGGCGGGGAGGTCGTCCTTGTAGGGATCGCCGACGAAAACGAAGGGATACTTCTTCAGCGCCTCAACGTCCTTCGCCTCGGCGAGCTTCTCGACTTCTTCCATCAGGCGATTAGCTTCCTCGGCCGGCATGCCCTTGGTGGCTGCCCAGAACTTGTTAGGGAAAAACCAGATGCGTTCGCGGTGGCTGATGTCGCTGTAATTATCGGATTCGACCTGCATTTTGCTCCTCCCACACTGTCAGATACCTGAGTTTGGGGCCGACGCGTGAGCATTAAGGTGATGGTGGAATGAATGGTGCAACATGTGTATTATCGCCGAACGGCTGGGTGGAAGTAAACTACAGAATCGAGCGTACAAGAAAGTAGTTAGACGCCGAAACGCAGAATTGAAGCAACTCTTGTGCCATCTTCGAGTTGCAAGCGCCGCGATACCGCTGGTTACAGAGTGGTACTACATTTGTCCGTCGGAGTTCTGTGGAAAACTCTCGGTTACACGGAGGCGGCGGATTGATGTCGTACGATCCGAACTCTGGTCGTACCTGTCGAGTACTGCCTGTGATCTTCCGTGTACGCACACGATATGGCCGTCATGCAGCCTTGCTAATAACGCGACGGCACTACCACACTGTCAGACATAGAGCGGCAACCTGCTCTGTAGAACCTGCTCCGCACATTTCGTGAGCGAATGGAGCACAACTCAGCCCGCACCACCGGAAGACAGCTGCTAAACTATGGAGAACCATGATAAACTCATGAGTACCACATTGTGGTAGTTGCTAATCCGTCAGATGTTGATGCCGACAAATGTTCAAACCCGTCACGCTACCTCGGTGGCGTCCTCCTCCGAGGTGAGCCCCGCAGGCAGAGTGAGTGCCGCAAATGCCTGATCGAGGTCGGCAATCAAGTCGCCTACGTCTTCGATCCCGACGGAAATGCGGACCAAGTCGGCGGGGAGTTCACGCAATTTGCCGACTTCTGGTGGAACGCTCGCGTGCGACATGCATCCCGGCAGGCTGATGGTGGAATTGATGCTGCCGAAGCTGACGCAAATGCTGAACATGCCCGTGGCTTCGACTATGCGACGCGAGGCTTCCACCGATCCAGTCGTGAAGCTCAGTACAGCCCCGGCGCCACGGGCCTGTTTGCGTTGTAAAAGGTAGCCGGGTGAGCTGGCAAGTCCAGGGTAGTTGACGCTTGTAACCTGCGAATGCGCCTCCAGCCATTCCGCGATGGCTTGCGCATTCTTCTGCTGGCAGTCGAGACGGAGCTTAAGCGTCTTGAGTCCGCGGAGAAAAAGAAACGCATCAAATGGACCGAGAGCATTCCCTTCGGCATTCTGGAGAAAGTAGATCTGCTCCGCCAGTTCGTCGTCTTTCACGACGACCACGCCGGCGGTGACGTCGCTATGTCCGCAAAGGTATTTAGTCGCGGAGTGCAGCACGATGTCGGCACCGAGGTCGAGCGGGTTCTGCAGGTACGGTGACATGGCGCTGCTGTCCACGGCGAGCAACGCACCGTTGGCGTGGGCGAGGTCGGCGATCTGCCGGATATCCACCACGCGCAGTAGTGGGTTAGTGGGCGATTCGAGGTAGACCAACTTCGTGCGTTCGTTGATCTGCGCGGCGAATCTGTCAATGTCACCCGCGTCGGCGTAACGCGCGGCGATGCCGGTGCGTTCGAGCACACGGGTGAACAGGCGGCAGGCTCCGCCATAGAGGTCGCTCTCGGCCACAATTTCGTCGCCAGAGCGAAGCAGGCGCGTGATGCAGGTGATGGCGGCCATTCCACTGGAGAAGCAAAAGCCACGAGTGGCCTTCTCCAGTGCCGCGAGTTGTTCTTCGAGCACCGTACGCGTGGGATTGCCGCTGCGCGAGTAGTCGTAAGGACCGAATGCGGTCGCCTCCTCCTGCTCGAAGGTGGCGGTTTGATAAATCGGTGTCGCCATGGGGCGATACGGGTCACCCGGAGCAACATTGAAACTAACCAGCCGGCTGGCAAACTTCATGATTCGCGTTCCTTTCTGCGTCGGCGCCAAGTACCGAGGCGAGGGCTTGCCGCAAGTCGGCGATGAGGTCGTTGGCGGCTTCGAGGCCGACGGACAAACGGATCAACCCGTCGGTGATGCCCAGTTGCTGGCGAGTCTCGAATGGTATGTCGGCGTGGGTCGCGGTCGCGGGATGAGTCACCAGCGATTCGACACCGCCGAGGCTCTCGGCGCGGGTCCATAGCTTGAGGGCATTCATCACGGCGATCGCTTCGGTTGGTCCCGCGTTCAATTCGAAGCTCAACATTCCGCCGAAGGATGTCTGCTGGCACTCGGCCAGTGACTTTTGCGGAAACGAATCGAGCCCGGGATAGTACACGCGAGCTACCGAAGGATGAGCCTCCAGCCATTCGGCAACGGTGCCGGCGGACTCGGAGTGAACCTTCATGCGAACGGGCAAGGTCTTCAGCCCGCGCAGTGTGAGCCACGCGTCGAGCGGGGCCTGGATGGCTCCGATGGTTTTGCGGATCAGGCGGAAGCGCTCAAGTAACTTCTCGTCATGGCAGGCCAGCGAGCCGCCGACCGTAGAATTGTGGCCCTCAATATACTTCGTGGTGGAGAGCACAGAGATGTCCGCACCCAATTCGATGGGACGCTGAAGTATGGGTGTGAGAAAGGTATTGTCCACCGCAAGCAGAATGCCGTGACATCGCGCGATTGAGGCGATGGCTGCAATGTCAGTCAGCTTCATCGTGGGATTGCCGGGCGTCTCGATCAGGATGATGCGCGTGCGCGGTGTGATGGCGCGTTCGACAGCGTCGGGCTCGGACGTGTCAACGCTACTATGCGAAACGCCCAGCCCGTTGAGGATCTCGGCGAACAAACGCACCGTACCGCCGTAGATCACGTCCGAGAGAATGGCGTGGTCTCCGGATTTCAGTGTTGCCAGGAAGAGCGTGGTGACGGCTGCCATGCCAGTGCGGAAGCAGACCGCCGGCGGCGTGCCTTCCAGAGCGCCAAGGGCGTGTTCGAGCGCGTCAACCGTCGGGTTCGAGACGCGCGAATAGCTGTGGCCCTTGGTGATGCCAACTTCCTGCTGGGCAAACGTCGCGGATTGAAAGATGGGGAAGACTACCGCCTCGGCGTGCGCGTCGGACACGCGTCCGCCGTGGATGGCCAATGTGGAAAAATCAATGACTTCGTCGTAAGACAATTCGACCTCCCTGAGCTAGAGCGTTGTGTGGTTAGGCGATTGGTTCGCCGCCGCCTTGGCTGACCCCCAGGCGGCCGCTCTGTGATGGGAGGTTTTGGTTAAGCTCCCGACGCAGACCGATCCCCGCCTGGGGGACACATGGCCATGGTCATTCGGGAGGTGCGTAGCATAATTTTGGATTCAACCCCAAAAACTAAATAGTTCGGTTAGTATAGCAGGCCCATGTCGGCTGTCAATGACGCAGCTTTCGTTGACGCGTCAGGATTCCTCGCGGAAGATTATCGAGAATTCACGGCTGTGCAGCTTGTTGCGGGTTGTAGAACCCTGGGTCATCGGAGTCAGGCATGACAATGTTTCACAGCGGCTGTGCTGGCGTGGATCGCAGCCACCGCGATGTATCTAGGCGACTATTTCGTCATCAACAGCACGCCCGCTGTTTTGCGAGGCCGGAGATGCCAACCGTCAACCTCGATCTGTTTTCCTAAAGAGTCGGCGAGCAACTGGCCGGACGGACCGGCGGCGCGGTCGCGCTGGCGGTGGGCATGTCGTAAAACTTCCTCGGCCTCCCAGGCATGCATGCGCTAACGAGTTACTGATATCACTACGCCATCATGTTCGAGGCGCTATTCATCCTTACCACCATGGATACCGGACCGCGCGTGGCGCGTTACGCAATGCAGGAGCTGATGGGAAGAGTGCACAACCCGATCGCCAACACTGCGCGGTGGCCGGGTACGCTGGGTACAACGATGCCGGTGGTGCTGGAATGGGGATGCCTCATTTACACCGGCAACATCTCCACATCTGGCGGCGGTTTGGTACCGGCCGCCGTTGCTGGAAGACGCTTCACGGACAACCGATTCCCGAAGAGGCACTCGGCGAGCCGGAGAAGGATATCGAAGTACGGCTAAGCTGCTGCGGAGTGGTCGGAGATCGAGTTCCGGGGACTTGCGCGAATCGGCACCGCCGCTCGCCGGGGCCGTGAGCCAGGATACTTCCGCCGCAGTCTACTCATACGCGAAGCCTTGGCCACAGCCAGAAGGCCCGTACCGACCAGCATCAATGAGGCTGGTTCGGGCACTTTGTTGCCCGGGGGCGTTTCGTCTGTTTGGCCGCTGAGGCCGGCTGTAAGGACCCCGTAAGTGACGTGGGCGTCGGCCCTACCAGACGTTGCTGTTGCCGTGAATTCCGTAGGCGATGCGAATGCTACCTCCGTCCAGACTGCCGTCGAACTCAAAGCGTCGTCAGTCCCGCCGGTAAATTGCGAAGACTCCAGTCGCGATGGACTCTGAGAACCAGTCGCGACGTCCGAAGTTGCAATCACGGCCGCGAACCCGATTTGAGGCAGCAACAGAAAGAATGCTCCTACAATAACCGGGAACGATAGAACTCGGGTACGACGAAACAGCACTGGATGCCCCCAAGAGTAACGCTTTAGTGGTTACTATACACGATGGTCTTGCTTCTGATATCAGAAAAAGATGCTGGTTTCGTAATTTTCTGGGCTAGCAGGCCTGCCTAGGTCACGACCGGGCCCAAACGCCGAGCATGATCACCCATCAGTTAACGTACTGCAAACAAATGCTTTACTTATGATCTCGACCTACCATTGCTTAAAGAGTATATAACCGTCTTGCTAGCAATGGGGTCAAGCTGAGATTAACAGTTCGAGAAAAAACGCGAACTATGGCCTGCGGTTCCGACCGTCGTAGGCATGACGGTAGGGCGACTTGCTTTAGGACTCAAGATCCTCCGACCGGCCAGTCAGCCGTTCAATCCGCTTGGCAATGGGAGGATGGGTAGAGAACAGACTAGAGAAGTCAACACCTAGGAGCGGAGCCACGATAAACAGGTGAGCAGTCGATGGGGTAGCTTGCAGCGGAACGCGCTTGGAGTAGGCGTCCAGTTTCTTCAGGGCGCTGGCCAGCGCGTAGGGGTTGCCGGTGTAGCCAGCGCCACTGGCGTCGGCCTCGTACTCGCGCGAGCGGGACACGGCGAGTTGGATGAGCGTAGCAGC
Source organism: uncultured Acidobacteriaceae bacterium (assembly GCA_963814165.1). Classification (GTDB taxonomy): domain Bacteria; phylum Acidobacteriota; class Terriglobia; order Terriglobales; family Acidobacteriaceae; genus DASRAA01. The sequence continues at coordinate 184,855 of CAWFBW010000008.1, forward strand.
AATGGGCGCGAGGATCAGCATAAGGAGTGCCACGAACCCTCCGCCTCGGTCACGGTCGTCGCGGTCGCCTCCGCCGCCGAACAACGAGGCCCAGTAGCCCATGCGGGAAATCAGGGTGATGGCGCCCGCCAGGGTCGCCGCAACCGAGCTGATGAGGATGTCGCGGTTGCGGACGTGTCCGATTTCGTGGGCCAGCACGCCTTCGAGTTCCTCGTCGGTTAGCAGGTTCAGGATGCCTTCGGTCACCGCCACGGAGGCGTGTTCAGGGTTACGTCCGGTGGCAAAAGCGTTGGGCGAGTCGGTGGGGATCACGTACATCTTGGGCATCGGGATGCCAATCTTCTGTGTCAGCCGCTCCACAATCTCGTACGCACGCGGCAATTGTTCACGCGTGACCGGCTGGGCACGATAGGCGGCCAAGGCGATTTTGTCGCTGAAAAAGTACGAAGTGAAATTCATGACGACGGCGACGACGAGCGCCAGCATCATGCCGCGTTCACCTCCGAACATCTGCCCCACGAAGAGCAGAAACAGCGTCATCGCAGTGAGGAGCAGAGCGGTCTTGAACGTGTTTCCCATAGTCCCTCGAGAGGGGTTACTCGCTTACAATTTTATGCCACATTCTCGAGTCGAGTGGTGGGCGGGTGCTCGCCCAATGTTGCGTACGATGACGATGAGGTCCATAATTCGCCATCGCTCCTAAAAACAGGGAACTCCGGAACTTTTCGCACCCGAAACACCCATAGAGAGACGAAAGACGTGGAATGGCAAGAATCCTGAAGATTTACACGGCCACCGGCGACGAAGCAGCCATCAGCGAGAACGCCAAGATAATCCAGACCTATGACGCGTTCTTGCTGGCCGAGGTGAGTAGCGCGCAAGCCAAATCGCTCTCCCGCAAATACCCGGTAGAAGACATCACCGCGCAGTATAAGCTGCGAATCGGCGGCCGGATCGTGACCACCGGGAAGCAGCGCATCAACGCCGAGGACTCCTCCCACCCACGCAGAGGGGGCAAAATCACGCCGGGTCCACACCATTACATCGTGCAATTTGTGGGACCGATCATGGAGAGTTGGCTGCGCCGCGTCCGAGCAACCGGAGCGACGCTTCGCGAGCCCATCGGCAGTTTTGCGTACGTGGTTCGGGCCACGGAATCCATGGTGGCCAAGATCGCGTCACTGCGTTGCGTGCGATGGATGGGCCACCTGCCCCACAGCGATCGCATTCATCCGCTGGTCATCGGTGAGGGAAGGAAGCCGAAACAGTCTCATCCGCGAGTGCGACCCGGTGTGTATACGGTGGAGATTTTCGCTGCCGACGACGCCAGAAGAATTGCGAGGGCAGCGCGCCTGCTTGGCTTCGACGTGCGGTCGCGGGATTCCAAGGCCCACCTTCTTATCGTCAGCAGCACTGCATCGGAAAAGGTGCGGCAGAAACTGGTGAAGGATCTGGCTGTTGTGCACGGGGTACGGTTTATTCGCCAGCGAACGATTCCGCGAATGGCGAATAACGTCGCCACCAGGATCATGGGCACCGCCTTCGCCGCCACCGAGCCTAAGGGCCTGCGCCTGACAGGTGAAGGCGAAATCATTGCAGTGTGCGACGGAGGGCTCGACACCGGAGACCCGGACAATATCCATCCCGATTTCGCCGGCCGCGTCATTGCAATCAAGAGCTATCCGATCTCACCCGACTACAACAAGGAAATTACCAATCCGAATGGGAATGATGGAGCTGCGGACACGGTTAGCGGCCACGGAACGCACGTCTCGGGATCGATTCTGGGCGACGGAACCGCGTCGGCCGGCAGCCCGCGCTTGATCCGAGGGCTTGCTTACAAGGCCAAGCTCGTATTTCAGGCGGTTCAGCAGGAGATGAAGTGGAAGAAGAACGCCGGTTCGGAGAATAAGGAGCGCTTCCTTTTTTCGGGGATCCCGAACAACCTCGGGCCGCTGTTCACGTTCGCTTACAACAAGGGGGCGCGCATCCATTCCAATTCCTGGGCCGACGGAGAACTGGCTTCTTACGACGACAAATGCCGCCAGTTCGATCAGTTTGTCTGGGAGCATAAGGACTTCTGTTTTGTCATCTGCGCCGGCAACTACGGAACGGAAAAAGACGGCCGCGGGAAAATCAATTTGGGCAGCGTATCCCCACCCGGCACGGCGAAGAATTGCATCACGGTTGGAGCGTGCGAGAGCAAACGTCCCGAATTTAATTCCAAAGGATACGGCACCTGGTTCTCGGCAAAATTCCGAGCGCGGCCCTTTTACCACGACCCTCTCGCAAATGACCCCAACCAGGTAGTGCCGTTCAGCGGCCGCGGTCCAACCAAAGATGGAAGGATGAAACCTGATGTCGTCGCGCCAGGCACGTTCATCCTCTCCACACGTTCCACGCAATTGCCGCCAGACGTGTTTGGCTGGATGAAGTACCATCGCAACGAGAAATACTGCTTTGACGGCGGAACCAGCATGGCCACGCCGCTCACCGCTGGTGCCGTTGCCCTCATTCGAGAATTTCTGCGAAAGAAGAAGAAATTCGCCAGTCCCTCGTCTGCCTTGCTGAAGGCGACCCTGATCGCTGGTGCCAAGCGCCTTCCCAAGACCGCGCCCCCGGGAACCATCGTCGATCCGCACCAGGGATTCGGACGCGTCAACCTCGACCGGTCCCTCAAGCGGCCTCTGTGCATGCTGGAAGGGCCCGCGCTAAAGACCGGCAAAAAGTCCACCACCGTTACAGAAATGCCGTCCGGGAGGAAAGGCCTGCGGATTGCAATGTGCTACTCGGACTATCCGGGTGAGAGCCTGATCAACAATCTCAGCTTGATCGTTATCGACCCTGCCGGCAAGCGTTACGTCGGAAACCAAAGGAGCACATCGCGCTCCAATCTCGCTCTCGACAGCAGCAACAATGTCGAGGTTATCGATGTGCCGCGGGCGAAAGCCGGAGCATGGACCATTGACGTGGTCGCCAGCGATGTTCCCAAGGGCCCACAAGACTTCGCGCTGGTGGCGGTGGTGGTATAGAGAAAGCGGACCGATTGACCGATGCGCCGGCGGTATGGGCGGCGCGTCGCCTCGGCTCAGATACGAAACCGCCATAGTGTATTAGTGATATCTAACACAATAACAAGATAAATAAATATCACGACTGTTTAAAATCAATGGTTTACGTGGAAATTGTCCGCATGTCATTGATTCATAAGTTAGTTATACGTATCCATGTCTGTCCGTGGGACTTAGGGCTGCCTTTTGATGGTTGTACGGCAGGGCCAAGCCGACTTTTGAAATTTTCAAAGAGCGTGGTTGCATCGCGCACTGGGCGCGGAGTGACCAGAGACACAAATCCCTTGGCCAATGGATAGGGTTGTAATGGCTGGGGAAGGACGGAGCAAGAAAATTCGGCGCGAGCAAAAAACTTTAGTAACCAGTGCGAACCGAAATGGGAATCGGCCCGTGTAGAACGCCGTGCTCCGAGCCAGGAGCGCAGGGTCATCGAACCTCAGACGCTGATCGGCACATAGGCTGATCGGGACATAGATAGATCGGCATCTCGGCGGTAGCTTCAGCCGGCGGCACAAAAACGCACCTTGGCTACACTAATAACTGAACTGCTGCTAGATCCCGAGGGGTGTCTCATCATCTTCGAGATCGCGGCGTGACTTCCTGCGGCGTCCGTTCTCGAAGTTGGTCATGGCAGTGATGGCGGTTTTGGCGACGGCTTGGGCGGCGAAGAACTTTGCCTGGCGATCGTTTTCGATGTTCACCAGCTTCGGCATGGCGGCCGTCATAGCGATGAGGCCGGTGTCGATCTGGCCATGCATCGAATACGAAATAGGCTTTCGGCTTGTTCCAGAATAGTCGGTGAGAAGGCTGACGGCGCCGGTGGCGCCTCCGCATAATAGCGAACCGACGGCCGCGCGGCGGTTACGCTTCCAGAACAGCGCGCCCGCCAGCAGGAACGAACCTGCCACAGCGTAGTCGAGCGCCGCATGTACGCGCGGAGAGATCTTCTTCGGCATGCGCGATGCAGCGAGTGCAACACCTTTTTGCATGAGTGCCATGGTGCTCGAAACCTCGCATCCAAAAGATCAAGGTGAAGCGGCAATTCGCGATGGCGTTCGTGCCATCGCGAAAGGTGATTCTACTCCGCTGGGGGAAATCGGGGAACTCGCGGGGCCATCGCCTTCGGCGCTAACTGCTCTGGCGCGCTACTGCCCGCTTGATGGTTTCATCGAGCGCTGCCTTGGCCGTCGCATACTCGTCCGCCGTGATCTTCCCTTGCTGGCGGTCGAGTTCGAGGTGGAATAGTTCATCCTTCATCGCGTCGAGCAATTTCGCGTTGCGATCGACCGGTGTGGGTACGGCTGGCACGGGCACAGTGACGTTAGCACCTGCTGCTGCCGCGACGGGCGCTGCGCTGTTGGACTTTCCGATGACGTAGAAGCCACCCATCACCAGCACCAGCGCAAAGACGCCGAGAATCACGGCGCGATAGTCGTATAGCGGATCGTTCGAGTCGATAGGCGCGCCGAGGCCTCCCCCAGGACGGCTGTCGCGACCGGCGGGTTGTCCGCCACCCATCGCGCCTCCGCCGCCGGCAGCTGTGGCCTGCTCGCCTTCCGCCTGGAATTGTCCAGTTCCCGACACGCTAAAGCTGAGGTCTTCGCCCGGATTCGCGTCCGTGGCAACCATCACTCCAGGGCTGTCGGGCATCGGCTGGAAGCGCTGTGGGTTTTTTGGCGTGAAGGTCATGCCCTTGGCCATCATCACGACGAAGTGCTGCACCGGACCGAGCGGCTTGGGCGCAAAGCTTGCAGTTCCGCTGTACGGCAGGTGATAGGCGACCTGGAACTGCGTCTCGCCGGGCTTGAGCGGGAAGCTGAAGGCGTAATGATTCTTCGATGCCGCCTCTGTTGGTTGCTCATTGATGGGTTGCCCGCCCGGGCCGCGAGCGAGTCCGGATTCGATGGTCGCGCCTTCCGGCAAAACAAATTCGAAGCTGCGGTCGTCGGCTTGTGTGCGCTGCGGCTTCGACTCATTCTGGATCGCGAACAGGGCAATCACCTGAAGCTGGCTGCCGTCGGCCTGGATGCGGTCGACCTCGACCATCTGCTGCAAGCCGTCAACTTTTTTCGCCGCGTCATACACGGTGAGTTCCGCGGTCGTCTTGCCCGGCATCAGCGGCCCACCGCGAGGGAAATAGCTGACGCCACCATGAGTTGCGCGCACCATGTGTGGAACGTTCGCATCGGAGGGCGCCTTCAGCGTAAACCTGCCTTGCGAGTCTGTTTTGGTCGAGCCGACTTCCTGCATGCCCTGTGAGAGCGAGAGCAGCGTAACCTCGTCGCCCGCTGAGGGCTTGCCTGTGGTCCCATTCATAACGGTTCCAGTGATGTTTTGGGCAGAGGCAAGGATGGATCCTGCGAGCACGAGCGCGGCTATTGCCAGGAGTTTTGTCTTCATGCCCTCCCCCCCTTGGCAATAACGGCCCCGCGCGATTTCTCGATAGTTTCCATCTCAGCCAGTATCGCTGCGGCTTCGTCTTCCAACGCGGCACGCTGCATTGCGTAATCTTCTTCGCTCAGTTTGCCGGCTTTGTACTCAAAGCTCAGGTCGCGCAGGTTTTCGTACGTCGCTTCCTTGCGCTCCTGCAGGTAGCCGTAGCGGGTCTTGGCCTCGCCCGAGTCGATATCGCCCGGCTCGTAAAACACATAGATGAAAAGCGCCGCGGCAAATAGTGCGCAGCCAAACAGGATGAACGGCGTTTCGCTGGCGACGTCTGCGGCAAATAGAAAAGAGTGCATCAAAATTCCGTCTCCTCCCGCGCTCTCTTGCGCAGGGCATCTAACTCTTCAGCGGCCAGCCTGGGCGTCGCCACGGGCTGAGCGATCGGGCGCGCCTTCCACATCCGTACCAGCCATACCGCCAAGGCCGTCGCCAGCGCGAACACCGCAAACGGCATGATCCACGCGATTACGTTGAAGCCACTCGAGGTCGGCGCCGACAGCACGGTATTGCCGTACTTCTGCACAAAACCTTGTAGTATGAGCGAGTCGTTATCGCCGCGCTCCAGCGCCGCCGTAAGCTCGTTGCGCATGCGCTCCGAGTAGGCACAGCCGACGTGGTTGCACTCCAGCAACACCTGATTGCAGCCGCACATGCACATCATCTGGTGGCCCAGCTTGTTGAATCGGGCATCGACGTCGGCGCCCATGAAGCCGATAGCCATGACAGCAATCAGCACAATCTGCGCGATACGAAGTTTTCGGTTTCTAGTAGCGAGTTTCAAGTTATTCAAGTCCGTGATGAATCGTCCTTTGCGGGATCGTCGTCGCCGCGTCAAAGAATTCAAGTGGCCGAGCACCCCTGCTAGTCACTAGCACTAGACACCAGCCACCAGTTAGTCTCCGCCCACTTCCACCGCGCCTCGCTTCGCCGCTTCCGCCGCCTCGCGCTCTTTCGCCGGAATCGCGTATTTCACCGGTTTCGTGCTGGGCAGCAGGGCGATAATCGTCCCAATCAAAAGCAGGTGTACACCGATCCAAATCCACATCACCAGGGGATTTACGTGCGCCTTGATAATCGGTTTGCCAGTATCGGGATTGCGTCCGGTGTACACGAGATAAAGATCTTCATTCAGACGCGAGCGGTTCGCTACGATGGTCGCCGTCTGCTCGCTGGCCTTGTAGAAGCGCCGCTCGGGGAACATCGTGTCCAGCTTCTTGCCGTTCTTGTACACGTCGAGCACGGCCCACTCGCTGCTGTAGTTCGGTTTGTCGTCTTGCGTGTACGACTGGCAGACCAGGGTATAGTGGCCAATCTGCATCTTGTCGCCGAAGCCCATCTCCTGTTCCTTGTCAATGTTGAAAGGCAGGCCGGCGAAGCCGATGATGACCAGCACCACGCCCATGTGGACGAGGTATCCGCCATAGCGCCGCGTGTTGCGCCGCGTGATCTGCACCATGCCGCTCAACTCGCTGACGTTCTGCTGCCGCGCAATCACGCGTCCCCCACGCCAGAACTCGCCCGCAATCGTGCCCACAACGAAGACAGAAAGCGCAATCGCCATCAGCGAGTAGAAGTAGGCGCTGTCCTGCCAGGGACGCATGCCGCCCACGATCAGCGCAACGGCCGCGACCACAGCAAGCGCCGTAGGAACGAGGAAATTGCGCCGCAGGCTATCGATCGACGTTTGCCGCCACGCCAGCAGCGGGCCGACGCCGGTGAGGAACACCAGGAACAGCCCAATCGGCACATTCACGCGGTTAAAGAACGGCGGCCCCACGGTGACTTTGCTACCCGTTACCCACTCGGACAGCACCGGAAACAGCGTGCCCCACAACACTGCAAAGCACGACACCAGCAGCACCACGTTGTTGAAAAGGAAGCTCGACTCGCGCGAAACCAGCGAATCCAGGCGATGCTCGCTGCGCAGCGTGTCGCGGTTACGGACGAACACGTACACACAGGTGGCGAACGCGATCGCGATGAACCAGACAAACCAGATGCCTATGCCCGACTGCGCGAACGCGTGCACCGAACTCACCACGCCCGAGCGGGTGAGGAACGTGCCAAAAATCGCCAGCAGAAACGTGGTGAAGATGAGCCACATGTTCCACATCTTCATCATGCCGCGTTTTTCCTGCATGATGACCGAATGCAGGAACGCCGTCATGGTGAGCCAGGGAAGCAGGGAAGCGTTCTCCACCGGGTCCCATCCCCAGTAGCCGCCCCAGCCCAGTACTTCGTAGGCCCAGTGCGCGCCAAGGAAAATGCCGACGGTGAGGAACAGCCACGCCACCATGGTCCAGCGCCGGGTGATATGGATCCACTTTTCGCCGGGGTACTTCATCATCAGCGCACCCAGCGCGAAGGCGAACGGCGCCGTCACGCCCACGTAGCCGAGATACAGCATCGGCGGATGGATGACCATCTCAGGATATTGCAGCAGCGGATTGAGTCCGTTGCCGTCGGGCGGGATCGCGCCCTTCACCAATCCAAACGGATGCGCCGCGAAATTCACTAACAAAAGGAAAAATACCTGCACCGCAGCGACTATGGCCGACGCATACGCCGTAAGCTGCGGATCGACCTTGTAGCGCAGCCGCATGACCAGCCCATAGGTCGAGAGCAGCCATGCCCACAGCAGCAGCGAACCTTCCTGCCCTGACCACAGCGCGGCAAACTTGTAGGCCAGCGGAAGGTCGCGGTTGCTGTGATGCATGATGTAGGCTACCGAAAAATCATTGCCGAAAGCGGCCATAACTAGCGCCACCGACGCCACAGTTACCGCGGCCCAGCAGGCAATGCCTGCGCGGCGTGCGGTCTCGGTCAGCCGGTCATCTTTGCGATACAGCGCCAGGGCTCCGGCGATAAAAGAATAGGCCGCCAAAGCAAGGGCCAAGAGGAGCGTAAAACTACCAATTTGAGGCATAAAAATTGAATACCTGCACGACGCCGAGGTGCGTCACACTGCCGGTTTCGCCATCCTCGCCGATTAAGACTATTTTACTCGCTTGTAAGCCCGGCCTGTCACCTCGCGCAAGGCATGACCGCCGATAGGTCTGGATTTCTCCGGCGTAAAATAGGTGCCAACATTAAACGGTTGGCAGTGCACCTGCTACCATTACTCCGCGTGAGCAGGAGCGTGCATGACACAAGAGCAGCAAATCCGACAGCAACTTGCCAAAGCGTTGGACTGGGGCGAGGCGCACGCCGATTTTCATACCATAATTGATGACTTCCCCATCGATCTGCGGGGCGAGGTGCCCCACGGTTTCACTCATTCAGCGTGGGAGTTGCTGGAGCACCTGCGCATCGCGCTGTGGGACATCGTCGAGTTCACCAAGGATGCGCGGCATAAGTCTCCGCCATGGCCGCAAGGATACTGGCCGCCGTCGCCTGTCCCTCCGCAGCACGAAGCATGGGACCAGTGCATCGGTTCAATCGTTGACCTGCTGGAAGAAATGCGCGGCATGATTCTTGACCGCTCACGTCCGCTTCTGGAACCGTTCCCGCGCAGCCAGGGACAGACGCTGATGCGCGAGGCGCTGCTGGTGGCCGATCACCACTCCTATCACCTGGGCGAAATCGTGCAGGTGCGCAAAGCGCTGAAGGCGTGGCCGAAGTAAATCGCGGTCACCGGGAGCCTTCCTGAGCCACGAGGTCGCCGCGCCAACCGGCGAGTCGAAGTACCCGTTTTTGCTGACAACCGGCAACCGGCTACTGGCAACTTATCTCAAGTCAGCGACAGCGCATCCACATCCACAACGAGGTTCGTCCGCGGAATCTTCTGCTCCACCGCGTGCTCGATCATCGCGCGCAGCGCCGTGTTCATGCGCTCGCGGCTGGCTGACTTCAGCAGGAAGTGGTAGCGGTACTCGGTTTTCAACCGCACGATGCTCGCCGCGGCCGGTCCCATCACGCGCACGCCTTCCAGTCGCGTCGCTTCGAACCACTTCCCGAGAATCCCGGACCACGCCAGCGCCTCATTCAGCTTGGGACTTCGCACCAGCACATTGCTCACGGCGTTGAAAGGCGGGTAGTGCATCCAACTGCGGAAGCGCGCCTCTTTTTCGTAGAAGCCCCTGTAATCATGCGCGGCCGCGAACTGGATGGCGTAGTGATCGGGAAAGAACGTCTGCAGCACGACCCTGCCCGGAGTCTCGCCGCGCCCCGCTCGCCCGGCCACTTGCGTTAGAAGTTGAAACGTGCGCTCGGCGGCCCGAAAGTCAGGAAACCCCAAAGCGGCGTCAGATCCCACAACCCCCACCAGCGTGACATTCGGGATGTCGTGTCCCTTGGCGATCATCTGCGTGCCGACGAGAATATCGATCTCGCGGGCTTGTAGCGCGCTCAACATGCGCTCCAGGTCGTCGCGCCCGCGCACGGTGTCGCGGTCCAGGCGCCCAATCCGCGCTTGCGGAAACATGCCGTGTAACAGTTGCTCCAGCTTTTCCGATCCGGTGCCGAGGTATTGCACATATTCGCTGCCGCATTTGGGGCAGGTTTTGGGCGCGGGCCGCATGAAATTGCAGTAATGGCACACCAGCCGGTGTTCACGCTTGTGGTAGGTCATGGCGATGGCGCAGTTCTTGCACTGCACGGTTTCGCCGCACTCGCGGCACAGCACAAACGCCGAATAGCCGCGCCGGTTCAGCAGCACCATCACTTGCTCGTTGCGCTCCAGCCGCTCGCCGATTTCCTCCACCAGCGTTCGCGAAAGCACGTCGTCCTTCTTGGTTTTCTGGAACTCCGCCCGCATATCGAGAATTTCGACCTCAGGCAAAGGACGCTGCTCGATGCGCTCGGCCAGCTCCAGCAGCTTGTACTTGCCCTGTTGCGCGTTGTAATAGGTCTCCAGCGACGGCGTGGCCGAGCCCAGCACCGCCACGGCGTTGCGACATCTTGGCGCGCATCACGGCCACGTCGCGTGCGTGATAGCGCGGCGTTTCGTCCTGCTTGTAGGAGTGGTCGTGCTCTTCGTCCACCACGATCAGCGCCAGGTCGGCGACCGGAGCAAACACAGCCGACCGCGTTCCTACCACGATGTGGCACTCGCCGTTGCGAATGCGTTTCCACTGCTCAGCCCGTTCGTCGTCGGTGAGCGCCGAGTGCAGGATGGCGACTTCATCGCCGAAGATCTGGTGCAGGTCGGCAGCCATGGCCGGCGTCAATCCGATCTCGGGCACAAGTAGGATTGCCGATCTTCCCTTGGACAGCATGGCCTGCATCGCGGAGAGATACACCGCCGTCTTGCCCGATCCGGTGACCCCGTGCAGCAGCATGGGCAGGAACTTGCCCGCATCGACGGCAGTGTCAATCTGCTTCAACGCTGCTTTCTGCGCGGGGTTGAAGAGGAACTCCAGCTTGCGCGGTTTCATCCCCGACATGCGGAAGCCTGCCGGCACTTCGCTGATCTCGACGATGCCGCGCTTCACCAGCGTTTGCAGCGTCGTCCGCGGCACCGCCAATTCCCGTGTCGCCGAGACATGCGCGCGCTTGTCGGGTTGTAGCGCGAGATAGTCAACGATGGTCTGCTGGTTGGCGTTGAGCTTCCCCTCAACACCCTTCAGCGTCGCGACCTGGATGTTTCGGCTCGCATCCCGCACTCCGCTCAAGTCTTCCCGGGCAATCCACTTTTTGCGCAGCAGGCCTACGAGCACGGCGCGCGATGCTCCAGCCGAAGATCGCAGCGAGGCCTCGCGCATGACCTCGCCATCGGCCAACCGGTTCAGCACCGCGTACTCGCGCATCTGCTGCTCGGGTTCCACCTTGGAGCGCAACGAGGACCCGATCGTAGAAGCGGCGTGCAATGCATCCAATCCCTTGTCCGTGATGCGGTATCCTGTGGCGCGCCGAAACTCAGCCGACAGCGGCAGCATGGTGCGCAGCACTTCGCCAATCGGAGCGATGTAGTAGTGCGCAATCCAGCGGCCCAGTTGCATCAACTCCGGCGTGAGCGCCGGAATGGTGTCCAGCACCTGCTGCACCGGCTTGGCATTGAAGCTCGGCTCACGATCGTGCAAATCGGTGACGATGCCGCAGAGCCGCTTCTCGCGGAAGGGCACGAGAACCCGCCCACCGATACAAGGCTCAGGCAAGTCTTCGGAAATGCTATAGGTGAATGCGGCGTCAATCGGAACCGGCACCGCCACATCGCAGAAGCGTGGCATAGGCGGCTAGCTGCCTTCGTTCTTCGCCTTCACCGGCGGTTGCAGGCCCAGGTACTTCATCACCATCTGCAAGTCTTTCCAGGCCTCGGCCTTCTGGCGCGGGTCGCGCAGCAGGAATGCGGGATGATACGTCACCACCAGCTTGCAGTCGAAGGGCTCGTCCATGTCAGTCAGCGCCCGCGACGGCGAGAAATCGTAAAACCGCCCACGCAACGACGCCATCGAATCGCTCATACCCAACAGATTCTTTGCCGCTGTCGCACCCAGCGCCACGATGACTTTCGGCCGCACTACGCGAATTTGCCGCATCAGAAAAGGCGAGCAGGTGTCGCACTCATCGCGCTCCGGTGTGCGGTTTCCCGGCGGACGGCACTTCACGATGTTGGCGATGTACACCTGTTCGCGCTTCAGTCCCATCGCGGAAATCATGTTATTCAGCAGTTGTCCAGCGCGGCCCACGAACGGCAGGCCCTGCGCATCTTCATCCGCGCCCGGGCCTTCACCGATGAACATCAGCTCGGCGTGCGGGTCGCCCGTGCCGAACACAATCTGTTTGCGACCCTGCTTCGCCAGCTTGCAGCGCTGGCAGTCGGGGCCGATGTCGTCGAGGATGACCCGTAGCTTCGCTTCGCGGTTATCGCCCGTGGGCAGATACGCCTCCTGCGCGGATTGTTCCTGTCTGGCTTCAATCACGTCGGCCACAGTATCGAGCATCTCAACCAGCTCTTCGCCGAGGTCTTGCGTAAAAGAATCCCCAGACACTTCACGGCGGTACAGCGGACCAATCCCGAGCTCGCGATAGAAGCTCAGCCGCTCGCGAATCGCAGACTTTCGTGTGGAATCGAAGGCCATCAGCTACGGACCGGTGAAGTCACCAGTGTAGCCTTTGCCTGCCGGTTGCGAACCACGGCGTCCAGAATTTTCTGTGCAATTTCCAGCTTGCTCGCCTCGGGTATCTCGAGGGCATCGCTGGCGGTGACGATCGTGACCGCATTGCGGTCGGAGTTAAAGCCGATTTCGGCGCGCGAGACGTCGTTAAGCACAATCATGTCCGCACGCTTTCTTGTCAGCTTTGCGCGCGCGTTCTCCACCAGGTTTTCCGTCTCGGCCGCAAATCCGATCAACATCGGCGCGCTCTTTCCAGCCGCGTGCCGCAAGCTCCCCAGATCGGCGAGAATGTCGGGATTCGGCTCGAGTTCCAGACTGATCGGCCCGCTGCGCTTCATTTTTTTGTTAGCGACCCTCTTCACGTGATAGTCAGCCACCGCCGCCGCCATGATGATGATGTCGGCGCGTTCCCAGCGGTCGAGCACGGCGGTGCGCATCTGCTGCGCAGTCTCGACAAAGAGTGTCTCTACCGCCGACGGCGGAGTGAGCGCAGTCGGCCCGCTTACTAGAATGACCTTCGCTGCGCGGCGCAGTGCCGCTTCGGCCAGTGCATAACCCATCTTGCCGCTCGAGCGATTGCCCAGGTATCGCACCGGATCGATTGGCTCATGCGTCGGTCCCGCCGTTATCAGAACCGTCTCGCCGGCCAGGTCTTGCGAAACGCCAAGCCGATCGAGTGTCTCTGCGACAATTTGCTCCGGACTCGCCAGTCGTCCAGCGCCAATCATCCCGCACGCGAGATAACCGCTGCCGGGCTCAACGATATGCACGCCGCGCTGCCGCAGAATTTCGAGGTTGGCTCGCGCCGCCGGATGCCCCCACATATTCACGTTCATCGCCGGAGCCAATATCACCGGTGCTTTCGTCGCAAGGTAAAGGGTCGAGAGGAAGTCGTTGGCGATGCCCTGTGCGAACTTGGCAATGGTATCAGCCGTCGCCGGAGCCACCAGCAGCGCGTCAATCGACTGCGCCACCGCAATATGTTCCACCGCAGAGTCAAGGTTCGGTTGTTCGTTGCCTGCCGCAAACATGCCGGTGATGACCTTCTCACCCGACAGCGCTGCAAACGTAAGCGGTCGAACAAACTCTTGCGCGGCTTCGGTCATAACGACCTGAACGCGGACACCGCGGTCTTGTAGCAGGCGCACAATCTCCGCCGCCTTGTAGGCCGCGATGCCTCCCGTGACTCCCAATGCGATTTTCATGCGAATAAATGGCAAAGTTACCAGCTCGGTCGAGCGACCGGAAGTGCGATCCCCTCCTCGAATACTCAACCGGCAAACGGCACTGATAGCTGCCTTTAGTCGTCGGCCTCGCCGCCCACCGGTCCCAACGTCACTTCGTCGGCTGCCTCTACGGGCGCAGTTCTGACTGCCGGGACTTCCCACTTCACCTTGCCGGCATTGATCTCCTCTTCCGCAATTCGGCATGCTTTATGAGAGTGCGGCTCCACCACCGGACGGGCGCCGTTCTGAAGTTGGCGGGCGCGCCGGGCTGCGACCAGGACATAGCGATAATTACTGTCGAATCCTTCAACCAGCTTCATCGTTCACTCCGTGGTAGTGTGAGAAATCGTGTGAGAAGAAGATACCGCAAACGTCGCCAGAATTGCCTGCACTTGCTCAATCATGTTCGCGCGCTCGGCCATCTCCGCCGTCGCCATCACCTGTTCATCCACTGCGCGTGGCGGCTGGGGAGAACGCTTTAGGCGTTCCGACTTGACGATGGCCTGCAAAACGTCAATCGCCGGCTCCACCTTCTCATTCACCAGAATATAGCCATACTCCGAATAATTCTCAATCTCACGCGACGCTTCTTGCAGCCGCCGCTGCACGACGGCCTCCAGTTCTTCCTCCGGCTTGCCAACGCCGGTCAAGTCGCGCCGCACTTCATTCTCCGCAGCTGTTCGGCGTCGCAACCGCCGCTCCAGCTCCTCGCGCGACGGCGGAAGTATGAAGATGCTGGCCGCCTCCGGCAATTTTTGCTTCACCTGCGCCGCTCCTTGCACGTCGATGTCGAGAATCAAATCATTTCCGCGAGCAAACGCCTCACGCAGAAACCTGCGCGCCGTTCCGTAGTAATTGCCGAAGACTTCGGCGTATTCTAGAAACGCATCCTCGCCGATCATTTTCTCGAATTCTTCACGTGCGACGAAAAAGTATTCCCTGCCATCCTGCTCGCTGCCGCGCGGTTGGCGCGTGGTGTAGCTGATGGAGAACTCCAGGTTCGGAACAATCCGGCGTAACTCCGCCGTCAACGTCGATTTGCCTGATCCCGATGGCGCGGAAATGATGAAGACGATGCCGTTCATTCGAGGTTCTGCACCTGCTCTTTGGCTTGTTCGATCTCCGACTTCATGGCCAGCCCCAGCTCCGTGATGCGCAACGCTTCGCCCGCAACGCCGGTCGTCTTCGACAACAGCGTGTTGGCTTCGCGGTTCATTTCCTGCAGCAGGAAGTCGAGCTTCTTCCCGACCTCGCCGCCCGCATCGATATTCGACAGGAAGTGTTGGATGTGGTTCTTCATCCGCACCAGTTCTTCCTGGATATCGCTGCGCTCGGCCAGCATGGCGGCCTCCTGCAAGATGCGATCGGGATCAGCGTGCGCGCCGATCAGCTCCTGCATGCGGCCGTGCACTTTGTCGTGATAAGCCTTAAGAACCTTGTGGCGCAATGATTCGACCTCAAGCGTGGCTTTCGACAAGTGCTGCATCCGCTCCCGCAACTCGGCCATCGCACTCCGGCCTTCTTCCTCTCGCATGCGGTTGAGCCGTTCGATGGCTTGTTCCAGCGCCGCCGTCACTTGTTTGTCGAGCTCTTCGCCGGCGTCGTCGGAATCAGCGGCGCTCAAGGCTCCCGGCAACTTGAGTACGGCATTAAGGTCCGGCTCGGCGCTTACGCCGAACTCCTCAGCGGCCTGGCGAAAGGCATTCAAGTATCCTCCGACCAGTTCGCGGTTGACGGTAAAGGCTGCTCCCTCCGTGCGCTCGAGGCTGAGGGTAACTTCGATGTGTCCGCGGTGCAGACGCTCTTTCAGCGTGCGGCGCACTTTCATCTCGACCGCGTCGAGTTCGCTCGGTATCCGTAGGTGCAGATCGAGGAAGCGGTGGTTCACCGATTTGAGGCTCAGTGTAATCGTGAGCTGATCGCTCACATGCTGTTTTACCTGCGCATACCCCGTCATTGAGCGAATCTTCATGCGTGTGTTACTCGCTTCCATTTGCAATCTCAATATCCACAAATTGCAGATCGTGCAGACGGCGATAGGTCCCGGTTCGAGTCATTAGCCGTTCGTGGGTGCCCTCGTCGGTGATCATGCCGTTTTCCAGTACCAGAATGCGATCGGCGCGCCGTACCGTTGACAACCGGTGTGCGATGACAAACACAGTACGGCCGGTCATCAGGTTTTGCAGCTGCCGTCTGCACCAGCGATTCGCTCTCGGTATCGAGCGCCGACGTCGCTTCATCGAGAATCAGGATCGGAGCATTCTTCAGGATTGCCCGCGCAATCGAAATCCGCTGGCGTTCGCCGCCGCTCAACCGGAGCCCGCGCTCGCCGATCATCGTCTCATAGCCGTTCGGCAGACCCATGATGAAGTCATGCGCCAAGGCGGCGCGCGCCGCCTCTTCTATAGTCTTCATCGGAACTGTTGGCTGGCCGTAGGCGATGTTGTTGCGCACCGTATCGTTAAACAGAATCGTGTCTTGCGTGACGATGGCGATCTCAGACCGCAGCGAAGCCACCGTGAGATCGCGCACGTCGTGGCCGTCAATGAGCAGCTTTCCATGCGTTACATCGAAGAAGCGCGGCAGCAGATGGACTAGCGTCGTCTTGCCCGAACCGCTCGATCCGACAATGGCGACTACCTCGCCCGGCGTGACATTGAGATTGATGTCGTGCAGAACTTCGCGATGCGTCTCCTCATCGCGGTAGCTGAAGTACACGTGCTCAAAACGAATGCCCTCGTGGAACGGCGGCATCGTGACCGCGCCAGCCTTCTCGGTGACATCGTCCGCGGCATCCAGGAAGTCGAAGATCGCTGACGACGCGCCCAGCGCCTGCTGAAAATTGTTGTTGAACTGCGCGAACTTGCGCACCGGTTCGTACAGCTTAAACACGGCTACGATGAAGGCGAGAAAAATGCCCTCGGTGAACGTATGGTGCTTGATTTGTTCGCGCCCCATCAGGATCAGCAGTGCAATCGCAATCGCCCCGAAAACGTCCATCATCGGCGAGCTGATGGCGGCGGCGCTCACAGACCGCAAGTTAGCGCGGAACAGCCGCCTCGCTGCCTCGCGGAAGCGCTTGGTTTCCCATACCTCCATCGAGAACGCCTTCACGATTCGTACGCCTGTAATGGTCTCGTGCAGGATGTTCTGGATCTCGGCCAGCTTGTCCTGGCCCTTGCGCGTGGTGGAGCGTACCCGCTTACCGATGCGCCGCACCGAACCCAGCACGAACGGCACAAACAGCAACAGCACCCATGCCAACTTGCCTCCCAGCAGCACGACGACGCCGGCCGTAAAGATGAGGGTAAAGAGTTGCTGCAGAAACTCTGCCAGCACCGTGGACATGGCGTACTGTACACGCTCCATGTCATTGATCAGCGCCGATAGCAGCGTGCCTGTCGTATGCTTCTGGAAGAATGCGACCGACCGCCGCAGCGTTGCCGTATAAAGCTGGTTGCGTAGGTCGGTGATCATGCCGAAGCCGGCGTAGTTCACAAGGTAGGTGCCCAGGTAGTCGAAGATGCCCTTCAGCACCGTCGCCGCCACCAGCGCGAACGCGACCATCGTCCACACGTTGTGAAAGTGGCCTGGCACGAACCAGTTCAGTTGCAGCGTCCAGCGCGTGGTAGGGAGCAAATGCAGTTCGTGTGCCTGCTCGCCGGGATTCAAAACGAAGTCAAAGATCGGCCCAATCAGTAACAGGCGAAACGCGTCCAGCAGTCCCACCAGCGCCATCGACACTACGGAAGCCACCACATAGAACCAGTACGGCTTGACGTAGTGCAACAGTCGCTTCAATTGACGCATAGGTGCCGCAGTCTCCGGCCTGCTTCGGCCAGAGGATTCGCCTTGGGGAGATTGTGGTGCAAGCAGTGATTCTAGCGGAAGTCAGCGTCGAAGAGATACTTGACTGTAATTCCGGCCAAGGTCACCGGACGCGCCTTATTAGCCACTAACTGGCGAATCCCGGTGCACCACCTTCACGTTGAACCCCGCCTTCGCCAACCGCTTCTTCACTTCTTCCGCAATCAGCACCGAGCGGTGCTTGCCGCCTGTGCAGCCGAATGCGATAGTCAGGTAACTCTTGCCCTCGTGGATGTAGTGCGGAATCAGGTACACCAGCAACTCGGTAATGCGGTCGATGAACTCCTTCGTCTGCGGAAACGACAGGATGTACTTCGCAACCTGCGGGTTACGCCCCGTGAACGGACGGAACTTGGGAACGAAGTGCGGGTTCGGAAGGAACCGCACATCGAACATCAGGTCGGCGTCCTCAGGTATGCCTTTGCTGAACCCAAAGCTGACGCACGAAATCAGCGTGTTCTGTTTGCGTTCCACACTCTGGAAACGTTCCGTCAGCAGCGCACGCAGTTCGTGCACATTGAATTTTGTGGTATCCACAACCAGATCGGCCACGTCGCGCACTGGTTGCAGTCGCTTTCGCTCATCCCGTATGGAAGCCTTTACCGAGACGCTGTGTCCCAGCGGATGCGGCCGCCGTGTCTCACTGTAGCGCCGCAGCAGCGCCTCGTCGCTCGCTTCGAGAAAAAGCACGGTCGTTTTCAGCGAGCCGCGCAGAGCTTGCAGCAGTTGCGGCAATTTGTCGAGCCGCGCGCCTTCGCGAATATCTACCACCAACGCCGCGCGTTCAATTTCGGTTGAGTCGCGCACCAGGTCGGCGAAGTTCGCGATGAGCCCTGCCGGCAGGTTATCCACGGCATAGAACCCGAGGTCTTCGAATGTCTTCAATGCCGACAGTTTTCCGGCTCCGCTGATGCCGGTAATGATGACCAGTTCGTGCCTGTCAAGGGATATGGCGGCGTGCACCCTCCGTGGAGGGGGGGGAGGCTTTTTTCGTACGCCTCGCGAAGTAGCGCGTTTCTTCGAGGGCATGGCGGCAGCAGTTTCCTGTGGCCAGAGACTACCAGACTTCGCGCGCGCCGTCAGCCTGCGCTCTGGAACTACTTGCCATCCGCAACCGGCAGCAGGCTATGATTCAACGCGAACAGCGCCAGTTCGAGCCGGTTGCCGACCCCAAGCTTGTTGAAGATATTGGTCAGGTGCCGTTTGACGGTCTCCTCACTGATCCCGAATGTCTTGGCGATGTCCTTGTTGGTGCAGCCCTCGGTGATCAGGGTCACGACTTCCAGTTCACGTGCGGTGAGCCCGTACGTCCGGCGCGGCGGTGGGGCCATCTGGGCTGAGAGATCGCGCAGCACCTGTACCAGATTTTGCACCGGATGCCCTTCCAGCCAATACTGCCCCTGCATGACTGCCCGGATGCACGTCGTCAGGTGTTCCACCACGGCATCTTTCAGCACCACACCGCGCGCGCCCAGTTGCAACGCCTCCAGTACCTGTCGCTTCTCTATTAGTCCGGTCAGTACGATGGTTCGAGTGGTCAATGCTCCAGCTGTCATTTCCCGCAGTGCCTCCATGCCGGCGACGTTTGGCATGGCAAGGTCGAGCAGAAGTATGTCGGGATGCAGGGCGCGCGCCAGATCCACGGCTTCCACTCCATCGCGCGCCTCACCCACCACCTGGATTATGGGATCCGCCAGCAGCATGTTCCGCAGGCCGATGCGCACCACCGGGTGGTCGTCGGCAATCAGTACGCGGATTAGATCGGATGACACTTCGTCGGCCTGGATATTACGAACGCTCGCTTAGGCTGCCGTTCTACCGGCCGGAAGCACTTCCGGCCCAAGACGATTCACTAGTTCTCGTTGAACATCGCGCAGCGCCCGCTGTATGTCTTCCAGCACTGTACCTGCTTCGCTGAAATTATGTGCCATGGCCTCATCCTGGAATTGCGCTGCATGGTGCGCCACGACGTGTGCGCCAAACAACAGGCTGCTTCCCTTCAGGGAATGGGCCCGCTCCTGGACGATAGTGACTTCCCGCCTCAGAACGCTTTCCTGCATGACCTGAAGCGACTGCCAGGCATCGGCAAGATAATCGCGGTAGAGATTGGCCAAGCCGACAGGGTCGGCCGCCATGGCCAGCCGAAGCTGGTCAAAGATCGCGGAAGTGAGGTCTGTCTCTTTCACAGGCACTGGGCGCTGCCCTTCGTGAGACTTAGAACCTCAATAGGTAAACATTCTCAGCCACTCACGTCAAGGCCGACCGGCACTTTTCATGGGTCACAGACCGCGAAATGTTTGGCGGTGTGCGGACTTCCCGAAATTCTCGCGCTTTCGTTCCGACCGCAGTGGTGCTACGTCGCGTCGTTCGGAGTATGATGATTCGTTGTTGTGGTGCCGGTGTACTCCGCATCGCGACAATCTGCCATGACCGACGACCTCTCCAGTCTTAAAGACGATATGGTGGCCTTCATCCTGGGTCACGGTATGAGCCGCTTTCAGGGCTATGTCACCGAAGATGTCCACAGTGTCATGTGGGACCCGCGCGACAATCCCGAAAGCTGGAAGGACTTTGTCGAGCTCGCCAAGAAAGCCGGCTGCGCGTTTCTCTCCATGGACGAGGAAATCCTCCAGCGTGATGAACTGGACTACCTCGTGCAGCGCCTGCAGCAGGCCGCCTATCCCAGCGACGACGACGTCGAAGAAGCCCGCTGGCTGCGCAGTTTCGTAAACAAGACCGGATTTCTGCAATTGGGATGGCCGCACCAGGGCATCATGTTTCTCTACGAAGTTTCCACCGACTGGTACGAGCGCTACCAGCGATTGCTCGACCTCGTGGAAGACTTTGGCACTCTCGCCGTTGACGGCTCTGATCAGGACGAAGAGCACTAAGTGCGCTGGCGCCTCCGCGAGTGCAATCCTCACGACATCGATCGCCTGGCTCGTGAAGCGGGTCTCTCTCCCGTAATAGCGACCTTGCTGGCCGCCCGCGGTATTTCCACCCCGCAGCAGGCGGCGGAATTTCTTTCGCCCTCGCTGTCTCATCTTCATTCGCCGTATCTCATGTCCGGACTGCGCAAGGCCGTCGAGCGCCTGCGCGCCGCTATCGAGCGCAACGAAACCATTTTTATCTACGGCGACTACGACGTGGACGGCACCACTGCCATCGTCATCCTCAAGACCGCGCTCGAACTCTGCGGCGGCAAGGTTGAATTCCATGTTCCGCACCGCATCCGCGAAGGCTACGGGATGCGCGACGAGGTCATTGAGCGCGCGGCAGCGCAAGGCATCCGGCTCATCGTCAGTGTCGATACCGGAATTCGCGCCTTCGCCTCTGCCGAGGCCGCCGAGCGCTGCGCAGTCGATCTCATCGTCACCGACCATCACCTCCCCGAAGCGGCCGGAGTCCCGAAGGCGACTGCCGTCGTCAATCCCAACCAGTCCGGCTGCGAATATCCGTGCAAGTCTCTATGCGGCGCCGGTGTCGCTTTCAAGATTGCGCAGGCACTTCTCGAATCGAGCGGACGCGAGCGCCTGCTGCCCTCCTTTTTGAAGATCGTCGCCATTGCTACTATTGCCGATTCCGTTCCGTTGGTCGGCGAAAATCGCGTCTTTGCCAAGCTCGGACTGCAAGGCCTTCGCAACCCCCGCAACGCCGGTCTCAAGGCCCTCCTTGCCGTTTGCCAGCTTGACGGCTCCCGCCCGCTCAGCGCCGGCGACATCGCATTTCGCGTTGCGCCCCGCCTGAACGCCGCAGGCCGCATGGATGTCGCCGAAAGGGTCATCGAGCTGTTCACCGAAAAGGATGAGGCCCGCGCCGCCCAAATAGCCGCTCAACTGAGTGGACTAAACGGCGACCGCCAGCTTGCCGAGCAAAAGATCCTCGACGAAATCTTCCGACAGATCGACTCAATGCCTGAGTGGAAGGACGCCTACTCGCTCGTGGTTGCCGGAGAGAACTGGCATCGCGGCGTGATCGGCATTTGCGCCACCCGTGTTGTCGAGCGTTATCACCGCCCGGCGCTCGTGTTCTCCTGTGAGAATGGCGAGGCCCACGGCTCCGGACGCTCCATCGAGGCATTCCACCTGCTCAATGCGCTGGAATCCTTCCCCGGGATTTTCACCCGTTACGGCGGACACTCTCACGCCGTCGGCTGCGCGCTTCCAGTGGAACGCCTGCCGGAACTCCGCTCCAGACTCGACGCCTACGCCCGTCAGACTCTCACGCCCCAGGACTTCGTCCCCGTGTTGGACTACGACAGCGAGTTGACGCTCGGAGATGCCGACCAGAAATTCTGGGAAATGTTGGCCCAACTCGAGCCCTTCGGAGCCGGGAACCCGAAGCCGACCTTTGTTGCGCGAGGCGTGAAACTGGTGCAGCCTCTACGCATCATGAAGGAGCTGCACCTCAAGCTACGGGTCGCAAGCGACACTCAGCGTCCGTGTGACGTCGTAGGATGGCGAATGGCAGCCAAGGCGCAGCGAGAATCACTTCTGTTGGGCGATCAGCTGGATCTCGCGTTCACCGTCGACTACAACACCCACCCCGACTTTGGTGGCGTGCAGCTGACACTTTCCGATTTCCTACGCACTGACCGTCAAGTGACGTAGCATCATGCATGTCCAATCGTTACTTTACAGACCGGTGACTAAGGCGATAGTATTCAGCACCGATGGAAGCTGCCGTCAAGCAGATATGCTCCAATTGCGGCAATCCAATTTTGCCGGACGGCGAATTCTGCCTCTACTGCGGCGACGTTCTGGCCGCAGCGCCAAACCCAGCACCGCGAGCCAGTCCTCCATCGCACTCTGCGGAACCGCCGGGGCAACCCATTGCCTCTCCGGAATACGCTGGTTTCTGGCTCAGAGTTTGGGCGGGTTCGATCGATGTCGCTCTCGAAGCGCTGGTCGCGTTAGTCATCACCGTGATTGTCGATTTCGTCATGCGGCTCACCACCCCGAAATTCGGCCTCAGCCCCATTACTGCCCGCTACGTCACGGGAATTGCCTTCATATTCTTGCTGACCATAGGCTCGTGGCTTTACTGCGCATTTTCCGAGAGTTCCCGTTGGCGTGCCACGCTGGGCAAGCGCATTGTTGGATTACAGGTTCTCACTTCTGGCGGCACCCAGTTGTCCTTCGGCCAGGCTACCGTTCGTCACTTCATGAAGTTTCTCTCGCTCTTTACCGCTTCTGTTGGATTCATGATGGCGGGATGGACCAGGCGCCGCCAGGCACTTCACGACATGCCCTCTGATTGCATTGTGGTCAAGGTCTCCGAACCCAGCTTGTCGCTGTTCGGCAGGCACGCCTGACCGTTTGTTGGCACACCGATCCCCAGCGTAATATCGAGTTCAACACATGCAACCTGTCGCTCAATTGCGCAAGTGGCTGGCATGGTCGGCCGTCGCCCTTCTAGGCGTGATTATCATTTCCTATTATGTTGCCAGGTTAAAGGTGCCACCGAAGCTTCACAGCCTTCCCCAGCAATTGGGCCTCGACATTCAGCAGACAAGCGAGGGCTTTACGCTCTCCAAGTCCGAGGGTGGACGTACCATCTTCACCATCCGTGCATCCAACGCGGTCCAGTTCAAGAAGGGCGGCAAGGCTGACCTCAAGAACGTCCACATCGTCGTGTACGGCAAGGCCCACGACCGCTTCGACCAAATCTATGGCAAGGAATTTACCTACGATCCTGCCAGAGGCGAGGTCCAAGGCGTTGGCGAAGTACACATCGACCTCCAAGGCTATGCCGAAGGCCCTCTCAAGCCAGACCAGGCGCCGCCCGAAGAACTTAAGAACCCTATCCATGTTCTAACCCGGTCGCTGAGCTTCAATCAGAAGACGGGGCAGGCTCACACGGATGAGGTCGTCGAGTTCAAGACTCTGCAGGCCTCTGGCACGGCCACCGGCGCCTACTACGACGCCAACACCAACGAGTTGCAGTTGAAATCCGATGTCCACCTGGTCACGACCGGCGACAATGCCGCCGACATCGCTGGCTCTAGTGCGACCATCCAGAAAGATCCTCGTCAGGCCACGCTATTTAACGCTGCGATTTACCAAACCGACCGCACCCTTACCGCTGACAAGATCACAATGGTGTTTGAGGGCGACAATACGGTCCAACACGCCCTGGCTGAGGGCCACGTCAACATTGAGGTTCGCGGCCCCACCATCGCTGACATTTCCGGCCCGCGTGGTGACCTGAACATGGGCCCACAGAACTCCGTGAAGCAGGCCATCGTGACCGGCGGTGCCAAATACAACACCCGCGGCGAAAACCTCAGTCACGGCTCGGCCGACACATTCATTCTCGACTTCGAGGGGGACAATCAGCCCAAATACTTCCACATGGTGAAGAACGCCCGCATGCGGCAGGAGCCGCAGCCTGGCAAATCTGACTCTCTCGGCCAGCCCATGGAGATCGCCGCCGACCAGTTAGATTTCGTGCTGGAAGACGGCAACCAGTTACGCAGTGGCGACACCGCAGGCAAGGCGCAGATTACGATCTTTCCGGCTTCCGATAAATCAAACTCTGCCAGATATTCCTCCAGGTCGGCTCCGGACATCGGTTCGGCGGCCTCCACCACGGTTGCGACGGCAGGGAAGTTCCACGCCACTTTTGCTTCAGGTAATCGCCTGCAAACGCTGCATGGTTCGCCCGACGCACGCATCGTCTCCCTGTCACCCGGTCAGCCTGACAAAGTTAGTAGCTCGCAGAACCTCGACGTGGCTTTCGCCGCCGATGGTGGCGTCGACAAGCTGGTTCAGACCGGCGACTTCCAGTATCACGAGCCGTCCCCTAACCCCGATACTGGTGCCCGCTCCATATTTGCCGACAAGGCGACGTACACACCGGCCTACGAAATTCTCGTGCTCCGGGGTTCTCCCCGTGCCATTGATGGCGGCATGACGACCACCGCCGACGTGCTGCGACTTAACCGCCAGACCGGGGAGGCCTTCGCCGATGACAACGTCAAAACCACCTACAGCGATTTGAAGCCCCAGCCCAACGGTGCGCTGCTCGCTGCTTCCGACCCGGTGCATGTGACCGCCCAGCACATGGTTTCGAAACAGCAGCCGGGCGTGGCGCACTACACCGGCAACGTCCGCCTCTGGCAGGCCGCCAACGTTTTGCGTGCTCCCGTCATCGACTTCGACCAGCAGAACCGCACCCTCGTGGCGCACGCCAGTACAGCGAAGTCAGTTTCCAGTCTCTTCGTGCAGCTGGGGCAGGACGGAAAGTTCACGCCTGTTGACGTCACGGCTGACAGGTTGACCTATGTTGACTCCGAGCGCCGCGCCCGCTATTCGGGCAATGTCTTTGTGAAGAGTCCCACGGGAACGGTCAGTGCTCAGCAGATCGATATCTATCTGAAAGCGGCGGATGCCTCAGGTTTCGCGCCGGCCTCGGCGAGCGCGAAGTCCGTAATTCCGGGAACCGATGGCCCCAGCCGTCTCGATCACATGGTTGCTACCGGCAAGGTGATCGTGACCGAACCTAACCGCCGGGGAGTCGGCGACCGTCTGGTTTACACGGCCGACGATGGCAAGTATTACCTTACCGGGGAAACTGCTAGCATTTTTGATGCCGAACACGGCCAGATCTGGGGCGATTCGTTGACTTTCTATAGTCGCGATGATAGGGTTTTGGTAGAAAGCAAGGCCCCTGCGCTGACTGTGACACGTGCTCGTATCACTAAGTAAATGCAGACTTTATCGGTTGATGAGATCGGCAAAAGTTACCGCGGACGCAGGGTCGTCAACGACGTCAGTCTTGACGTAAAACAAGGCGAAGTCGTTGGCCTCTTGGGCCCCAACGGGGCCGGAAAAACCACTAGTTTCTACATTATTGTCGGCCTGATTCCCGCCGACGCCGGTCGGGTGGTCATCAACGATCAGGATATTACCGATGTTCCTATGTACCTGCGGGCGCGGAATTTCGGCATTAGTTACCTGCCGCAGGAGCCGTCGATCTTCCGCAAGCTGACCGTGGAAGACAACATCCTGGCCGTTCTCGAAGCGCAGCCCGTTTCCTGGCACGAGCGCCGCGAACGCCAAGAGCGGCTGATCGACCAGCTGAGTTTGGGCGTCATCCGCAAGAACATGGGCTACGCCCTTTCCGGTGGCGAGCGCCGCCGTGTCGAGATTGCCCGTTGCTTGTGTATTTCGCCGTCGTTCATTTTGCTGGACGAGCCGTTCTCTGGGATCGATCCCATCGCCGTGCTCGAGCTGCAGAAGATCATCTACGACCTGAGGGCGAGTGGTATCGGAGTGCTGGTGACCGATCACAATGTTCGGGAGACGCTTTCCGTTACCGACCGCGCATACATTATTAATGAAGGACGAATTTTCCGCGCCGGAACTCCCGAGCAACTCGGCAGCGATCCGGAAGTCAAACGCGTGTATCTCGGTGAGAGCTTCTCGCTGATTTAGCGCAACTGTGTTTAGTTTCGCAATAGTGAAACGAACCGTTTGTAAACAGGACCCGGAGGGGCGAAAGGTCATAGCCCATCGCTTCAGCGCTGGGTACGGAGCAGGTAAGGCCCCGAGTCCCGGCAGGAACGGCAGATGATCACCGCGGGTCTCAGCCCGCACACGTTGATTTAGGTTTACTATTTTCTCAGGAGGATTAGGGCCCCGAGGCTTTCCGCAGTCATGGTCTTATTGCAGCCCAAGTTGAGTCTTCGCGTTTCTCAGAAGCAAATTCTGACTCCCGGGCTCGTGCAGATGGTCAGCGTCCTCGCGCTCAACAAGCTCGAGCTGACCGATATGATTACCGCAGAATTGACCGAGAACCCCGTCCTCGAGGAACTCGAAGACAGCGTTCCTCTCCTCGACGACGTCTCTGCCCGCGAAGAGCAGAAGGAACGCGACAGCTCCGCCGCCGCGCTCGAAGAGCCTCCCAAAACCGCCGAAGAGAAGGATCCCTTTGAAGAGATCGACTTTGGCAGCTTCTTCCGCGACTATCTCGATCCCGGTATGCGCTCGCCCATCGAGATGGAAGATAACGAGCGGCCGTCGTTTGAAAACTTCCTGTCCAAGCCGACTTCGTTGTCCGACCATCTCCTCTGGCAGCTCGGCTCCCTGCACGTCAAAGAAGACGTTTATCGCGCCGCCGAGCTGGTCATCGGTAACCTGAACGAAGATGGCTACCTCATCGCCACCGAGGATGAGCTGCTTGGGCTGATGAATTACGAACAAGGCTTTTTGGAGATGCCGCCGGTCGCGACCGAACCGGCCGCTCCAGTCGCAGATGCGCCTCTCGACACTCCCGCCGCCGTCGTCCCGCAGGAGCCTGTTGAAACCGCCGCCGCCGTGCCCGAAGAAGCCGCCATCCACGAAAGTCTCGGACCGATTTCCGAAGCGTCTGCTGCCATGACCCCGCGCCCTGCGTTAGTGCCACCGCGCACCGAGCCTTCGCGGGTCCCGTTCAGCCGCGACGCCCTCCGTGAGGCCATCGACCTCGTCTGCCAGATGGATCCCATCGGCGTAGGCGCACGCGACTTGCGCGAGTGTTTGCTGGCCCAGCTCAATCACCTCAAGGCCATTGACCGCAAGAACAGTAACGGCAACCGCGACCTCGACAACATCGCCATTGACGATGCCATCGTCATGGTTGACCAGCACCTGCACGCGCTTCAACTCAAGAATTACAAGGACGTCGCCAAGGCCATGGCCCGCCCCCTTGAAGCCGTCATGGCGGGCATGGAATTCATCCGGACGCTCGATCCGCGTCCCGGCCTCCGCTACAACAAGGTCGAAACCCGGCTCATCGAGCCCGACGTTGCCTTCGTCAAGCAGGGCGACGGCTACATCGTCGTCATGAACGACGAAGAGGTTCCGCAGTTGCGCCTGAACCCGGCCTACCGTCGCCTCATGCAACGCGACGCCGCCGAAAAGGACGTGCGCAACTACGTGAAAGAGCGCTACAAGTCGGCCATCCAGCTCATCAAGAACATCGAGCAGCGCAAGCAGACCATTCTGCGCGTATGCTACGCCATCCTCGCCCGCCAACGCGACTTCCTCGACCAGGGCATCGACCAGCTCAAGCCCATGATGATCAAGGACGTGGCGGAAGAGATCGGCGTGCACCCTTCGACGGTGAGCCGCGCCGTGGCCAACAAGTATGCCCACACCCCGCAAGGCGTCTTCGAATTACGGTACTTCTTCACCGAGGGCGTGAACGGTCCTGAGGGGGGCGGCACCTCGCTGCTCATCCTCAAGCGCCGCGTCAAGAAGCTCATCGAGGAGGAAGACCCCGCCAAGCCGTACACCGACGAGCAGATCACCCACATCCTCCAGTCGCAGGGCATCCAGGTCACTCGCCGCACGGTTGCGAAGTACAGGGAAGACATGCACATCCCGAGCACGCATCAGCGCCGGGTGAAGAGTTAGTGCTCTTTTTACCTCCTGTGCGGACTTGAGTCCGCGCCCATAGAAGGGAGCTCAATGAACGTAGAGTACCTGGCAAGACAATACGAAATCACTCCCGCCGTTCGTGACGAGGTCGAAGAGGGCCTCGGCAAACTTAGCAAGATCCTTGGGGAAAGCATCAAATCCAAGGTCATCCTGACCAACGAAAAGCACCGCTTCATCGCTGAAATCACCGTCAAACGCCGCCGCGGACACCTCGTTGGACTCGCTGAGGCGACTGACATGGTCGCCGCCATCAGTCAGGCCATCGAGCACATCGAGACCCAGGCGCTGAAGAGCAACGGACGGCGCCGCGCCACCACGCGCAAAGCCAAGGACAAGAGCTGGAAGGCTCCGGTGGAGGCCGATGCTGAAACCCAGATCGCGGTCGGCACCAACGCTACGACGGCGGTGCCTGTAGTGGTCCACAAGTTCCCGTCCATCGCCCGCACCACCGAGGCGCACCTGGTGAAGTCCACCGACTCCATCGCTATGCGCCCAATGACGATTGAGGAAGCGGTGAAGGAATGCGAATTCCGCGACCGCGAGGTCTTCGTCTTCCGCGACGGCAAGGGCCGCGTCAAAGTCCTGCACCGCCGCAAAGACGGCAAAATCGAACTCATCGAAGTGCCGTAGCGAGTCGCTGCAATCCGAGACTGGGAGAGGGGACATCGCACGGTGTCCCTTTTCTGTTGCCACGTGAACCCACAATTGCCAAAGGCGGGCAATTGTAGGCCACCCGCGGGGAAGGTGCCCCCCTCCCCCCATGCGCAAAATACTTGTTTTCAATGGGATGCACGGATTTCCGTGCAAATTAAAGGAAACAAAAGAGTTATACGTAAAGTCGTCATCCGTAAGGAGTTGCATGGCTACTTAGGGGCCCGATTGGGCTGGCGGAAGGGCAGCGCGGCCTGCTGGAGGTCGAATAGAACACGACCGGCACGGCCGAGTGGGACGCTACGGGAGGCGAGGGCGTTCAGAACCTCGCCGAGTGCCAACTGGATATCCTCGACGGATTTCATGCGAGGGAGGCGGGGGCCGAGGATGTCAGCGCGGCGGATGACTCCGGCGGAATACTCGCTACGTTTGTGATCGCGGTGGTGGAAATAACAGAGCTTCTTGCGACGAAGGGCAGGGGAGCCGCAGGGGACGCCATCTTCTTTGAGATGGTCGCAGGTACGGTAGGGCATTGGAACTCCTAGGGCTAACGCTCTTCGTTAGTCGCTATTCGCTTTTCGCCAAGAGCCAGTTGATGCAGGCTGCGGGTATTCCCGCAGCAAAGTCGAACAGTGTCCGAGTGGGTAGAGTAACCACTGCATGGTTACCATATGCAAAGATGGACGGGGACTGCAAGAGAATTCTGCAGAAAAAGTGCGTGGCGTTCCCGAATTGGGAAAACAATATCCACGACTGAGACACAGAGGCACAGAGAAGGCTTGGCAAAGATCAATTCACCACGGAAGACACGGAACTCACGGAGACGGCTTTGGCCAGGAGCAAAACCAAAGGCAGACCAGATGATTGTGCGGCACAAATGAAAATCCCCACCCGGCAAAGGAAGCCGGATGGGACACGCGTCCTACTTCTTCTTGCCGGATTGTTTCTCTATCGTGTTGCACACGTCTAGGACAGCCTCCCCAATCGCCTCGTCAGTCATCATGCCCTTCATCGCCATGCCCATAAGCCCGCCTTGTCCCGCTTGGGCAGTCCCGACTGCGCGCCAGACGAGCTTCCCGGTCTGCCGGTCAAACAGGGTGCCCATCACAATCGCCTTGCCCGTACTTCCGAAGGTCAAATGGGATGATGCGTCCTCCAAAGCGAGGACTAACACCCAGTGCGCTTCATCTGGCCCTAGCTTTCGGACCCAGGCGTCCTGCGGTTCCTTCAGGTCGTCCTCGGAAACGCTCATGCGCATCGGCGGGGGGGCCTGCGTGCCCTTGACTTTTTCGGGCACGGTCCGGTAGCCCCGTCCTCGGAGACAGCGAGGAGCTTCAAAATCTACGGCTTGCAATCGTTTCTCGGGCTCTTTGTCCTTATTAACCGTAAGATCGACGGCTGGCAGAATGTAAATGGTGTCGACTTCTTCAAACCGAAATCCCGGTTCGACAAAAATCGGTTGTTTCTTCTCCTTGGCCACCAGTGCGGGCACAAAACAGACCGCGACAGCTACGGTCCAAAGGCTAATCCTGAGTCGAATATTCATTGACTCACCTCGAAATGAGTTGACAACCTACTGCGAGGCACCGTAGAGCGTGCTCAGGGCTTTCGCCAGTTCTTCCGAATCCGACTTAAGGACCTTCCGGACTAAAAATTCGCTCTTCCAGACGACCATTCCTTTTGCGGGATCGATCAGAGCAACGGCCAGCAGAGTCTCGGATTGACCGGGCCACATTGCGCCGGACAGCGACGGTCCGTAGTAGCCTTTTGCACCGACGCGTACTCTGAGGTACTGTGCAAGTATTAAGGAAGGGCCGACCCGCTTAGCAATCTCAGCCAACATCGTTCGTAATTCGAGTGTCAGAGAGCCCCGGGCGAGCCGGCCAGACATGGGCTGTAGTTTCTCGACCAATGTAGCAACATCTGGAAGAGTGGTTGCCGCGACATTGATCTCGAATCCCTTGGACCGAAGATAGCGTTTCCCCGCCACGGTCAATTGTTGACCTAGATCCGTGCTGCCGAACTTAGCCGGGTCGAGTGGAGATTCGTCCTGGAGCTTTTCAAATACCAGGCAAGGAGGGAGAAGCAGAACGCTTTTTTCGCTGCCGGCTGTGGCCGCCCTATCTTGCGGCGGGCCTGCTGGCGCCATAGGCACGATGGCGATTGCCACCACGGCGACGAAGGTGTGGAGTAAGCGGTCCATTCGAGCATCTCGAAAACACAAGCTGCAGATTCCATCCAGGCCGATTTTTTTGAGGCAGGGTATTGCTGCTGCCCAACGATAACCCGCGCCCGAGAAGTCAGTTCTTTACGTCGTTGGAGTTGTAATTCGCACCGGCAAGCTTACGCAACACCGGAGAAGCCGACATGGCTTCGGCCGATTTCGCGGCTGCATCTTCCACTGATTTCCCGGAGAGAATTTTTGCATGTTTAGTATGCGAAAACCCATTGCCCTCCTTCTCCTTGGCAGCACCCTGAACGGTTTCGACCCACACTGTCTTGCCCGATTTGTTCGTTGCGGTCCATTCCAAAACAACCAGCAGTTCGCGTTTTGAGTTGGCCCACATCGTCTTCGCGGCGCTGACATTGACAAACCTTGGGGTCAACACTATTTCCGAATCGGAGGAAGGCGAAGGTGAGGATGCTACCGTCAAACTGGAAAAAATTCCTTTCAGAGCGGGCTCAAGGTCTTTGCAGGCTGCTTCTCCCACCTCCCAGGCGTCTTCAACCTTAAACGCCGAGTGGTTCTCACCATATTTCGTGGCGCAGAATTCCGGAGTTAACACTAGCTGCGCTTGAAGATTCAATCTCGAGTCTGCCGGGGTTGACCCCTGGCCCTGGGCGATGACTGGGGCGACAAAGAGCAACACCGCGCACAGCGAACCGACACGAGAACAAGTGAGTAAGCTCAACATATTGACCCTCCTCAAAAAACCAAATCGAAAACTAACGGCTGGTCTGTCCCAGATTTAGTGACTGGGAGCTGAAGATGAATCTTTTCTCGAGGACCCTTCTTTGGCGCTTGAACGTAGAGAAAACCGTGAGCGGACACGCCGGGAGAAAGCGTCTTACTCTGCAATTCTTTCTTCAGGATGCTTTCCTGAATCTGGGTGCCATGCACGGCCTTGACGCCGAGGACTATCGCAACCACCATTCCAGCCGGGGATATCGCTAAAGCGCTAGCCGTGCCTACGATTACGGCCCCTTTGGCCGCCTTTTCGCCCATCTTCGGCGTGGAAAGGCTGGAATCGGCCACGCCATAGGTAACTTTGGTCTTGTCGAACAGGAAACTCTCTTCCTGCGATCCGTTCTGCATCACGATGAAAATCGGGATGAAGCCTTTCGATGTCAGGTCGGTGTCGAAATAGGTCTTTTGCTCTTTGGGGTCCTCTACCGGCTGCAGTCCAATCGAGAGGCCGTCGTGCTCTGCCTTGACAGCGTAATCAGCGACCGGGCGGACAGGATAGTCGGGAAACTTTTCGCCCGCGTAGACTGGCTGCCCCAGAAACAAGGAAACAAGGCTGCACACAACCCTCACCAAATTGGTCCTGAACACTGCGGCACCTCCTGAGACGGCCTGCCGGGCCGCACCTTCTCTAAAGCGAACTCTGGATGAAAGCATCGATGGCGCAAGACTATGACTCTCTAGGGCACGACCTGTCGGTGATCTGGGTCACGTCTGAATGCTTTCCCACGAGCGGCGTCTTCCTTGAGCTGTTGGCCAGCGAAGGCGAAATTCAATTTGGTGCAGATGGCCCAGGTCATGAGGGTTTCACCTGCTGCTGTTCATTGTTCTTGGCTTTCTTGGACTTCTTCTGAGCCTTTCCGAGGTACTCCACTTCTTTGCCGGTGTGGGAGGTAAAGGCAGCGGTAATGTCCTTGTACTCTCTCTTGTCCATGCGGAGAACGAGGGTTTTGGGAACGCTTTGCTCGTGGTAATCCATGTAGAGCCAGTGGCTCTTGGAGGAAGTCAGCATGACGACGGCGCCCGCCCCCAACGAAGCTACCATCACCAAGGCACCCGCCGTGACGCGGTGCTTCTTGGTGTACTCGTAGGAGACCTTGTCCAACTAGCCATTGGGGATGGTAACGAAGTCGTAATCCGCGACCCGCACAATGACCGTTTTGTTGGTGTCACTGAAGATCAGGTTGGCGTCCGCCTGTTTGTTTCTCGCGTCAACCACCTTCACGCCGCGAAAATTGTATTCCTCGGCAACGCTGACACTGAGCAACGTGAAGATCATGAGAGAGACCGCCATGATTCGTTTCATCAGTGAGTTCCTCCTAGCTTGGAATGCCTGTAGCTGGCCCGAACTACTTGTGACGCCTCGCTCCCAGCCCATAATGCACAAGACAGGAGAGACCAGAGCGGGGCGTCCGATTACAGGCTGATCTTGCGACGGGTCATGCTGATCCCACCGAGCAGGCCGCTGCCAAGCAGAAGGAGCGTGGAAGGCTCGGGAGTGGCGCGGGCAGCCTGGAACGTGAGTTCCGGACCGGGCGCCAAAGTACTTTCGCGCGAATCGAATGTGATGTCGAGGTTGTCAACTTGTTGTGTACTAAACAACAGAAGCCCGTAGTTCGACGCAGGGTTGTCGATCCAACCCTGCACCAGCGATGCGGGCAGGTTGGAAAATGTAACGACGTCGCCGGGGTTCACGGTCAGGGAGATTGTGTCCAGCGACACGCACGTGACGTTCGTTCCGCAGATCGGGCCTGGCCCGAAGCTATTCCAGCTAAGCGTCGACTCGCTCCATGGCACCAAAACCGGAAACGCCTCAATCGTCTGCGACACTGTTCTGCTATTCCAGGTGCCGAAAACGTGTAAGGTGAGGGCTGCAGAACCGACAACGGTTTCACCCGAGAATCCAGAAAGGTCAAACCGAATGAGTGGATAAGAGTAGAAGCCTGGAGGCCCAATCTCTTCTAAATAGGGATCGTTACCGTGAATACTCGAGGGCCACCCAAGGTGGGATGGATGGTTATGTAGGTGTCAGCCACAGACGAAATCGTGCTGGCGCCCGCTGAAGGCACGACGCCAGCCAACGAAACGACAAAAGCCAAGGCAACGAGAAGTCGACGATTGGGAAGTGACATTTGCTTTCTCCTCATGCTCAAAAAATTTCTGGTTGCGAGCACGCAGAGCCTAGCACGATATCAAGCGGTTTCATCCACCGTCCGGCGCAGTTGATATGAAGTTAATATGAAATCGAGCTTTCAGTGGTAGATAGCGATGTTTCAGACTTGTTAGGTTGGCCTTTGCAGCACTGCCAAGGACGCTATCAGTACTGTACCCACCGGTCAGGCAGAATAGCTGGCAGGCGAACCAAGTAGACCAGGTCGAGTGAAGCTGGCAACATACCCACTAAAGTACAGCGGTCGGTCGCTTGCTTGCTCGCTCTGCTATGGGTTGTGGATGTCAACGGGGAGGAACTCGGACTTGCAGCCAACCAGGCACCGGACTTTTTGGAATTCCTGCTCTTCTTCCAGACTGAAGGTGTGTGGGGTTTTGCCGTTGCGGTAGAACTCGTTGTGGATACCGCGAAAATAGTCATCCGGATACGCCGAAGTCAGACGAAAGCTGGTATCAAGCTCATACCAGATACGGCATCCAATGCCTTTATTGCATTCCATCGTCGAAAATCGGATCTTGCCATTTTCGACAGCCACACCCTGACCTTCGCTGAAGGGCGCCAAAGCTGCATTCAAATCGCTGCGATGGAAAACGAGCCGAAGTCGCTCATGCGCGACGCCCAGGCCATGGAGTTGGAGTTCGGGCCGTACGGTTTCGGTGGAGGCGCCAGACAGGCGGTCAGGATCCAGTACTAACAAGGTGGCCGAGTAGTAGCCGTTATTAATTCCAGTGGCGATAATCTCTTCCCGCCCATCGCCGTCAAGGTCCGCAAGAGTAATAAAGTCAATGCGCCCGGAATGCCAGTACTCGGACAAGGTTTTACCGTCGGCACTCACAATAGCGATCTGGTGGGGATACCAAGGAACGTGATGGCTGGAGACGACAATCCGAGAAGGTGTGCCAGGCGGCGCTTTCAGCACTTTAATATCATCGGTTTCGAATGTTGCCGGATCATCATTAAGCTCGGGCAACTCTCTTCCCGGTGTCCAGCGCCATTTTTCTTTGCCGCGATCCGAGTAGCAAATAAGAGTCGTCGAACGGGAAATATAGGTGGCGGGTTCCGCCAGTTTGTAAAGGAACAGAACGTCGGAGCGGCCTTTGCCGTCCAGGTCACCAATCCAACTACGACGCGCCAGGCCTTTCTCATAGTATGAGGGGGAGAAACCCTCAGGGAAGTTCTTGCGCCAAAGGTCTTCGCCCTTGGCATTCATGACAATGAGCGTTGACCCGTCCAAGCGCGCAGACTGAGGTTGGTCAACCACGGTGAACATTCGATACAGCAGGTAGAAGGCGCCACCTATCGCGGCGACGGCGGCTATCGCGGCAATGATCTTCAGTCGCCTGCGAGGACCCGCGGGCGGTGCCGGTAGAGCCCGTGCCTTTTGCTCTGCGCCGCGCGGCTCGGCCACAATCCAGCGCTTTTCTTTGTGGCCATTGGCAGCTACGGAGCGGTTGGGAAGGCAAATGATGACAGGGTCTTTCGCGTCGTCCCCGGCATAATAGGCATCAATAGCCTTCCTCAGCCGGTTCATTTCGGTCGCCACGTCGGCGGAGCGCTTGGTTCTGGTCTCGTCCGGCCAGAGTTCGCGAATCACCCGGTCGGGCTTAAGGGTGGTTTGCGAGTCCATGTTGTAGAAAAGGACTTCCAGCAACTTGGCAAGCTGGCTTTTGCCAGCGAAGCTCGCGCTGTGCAGAATTCTGTCGACCTGCTCCCGATGGCGGCGCGATCCATGGGCTGGGTGACTCCAGGTGAAGGTGGCCCGAAGTAGCTGTGCTGCAAAATGTCAGCAAGGGGTCGCCGCCAATTATGGCACGGCAATCGGGAATGTCAATGAGTCGTTACTGCATTTGGGTCAAATTAACCACCACGAAAGTGGAGCATGCGCGGGCTCCGAGACTGCCGCACTGCGCGCTTAGTTGCTCGACTTGGGTGGAGGCGGCTGCGCTGGTGGTGTAGTCGTTTTGTCCGGAGTGTCGGTGGCTGGTGTTGCGGCGGGCGCTTCCTTCTGCGGGGGCAGCGGGTAGTATCCGTGCTTCGCGGTGACAAGCAGGCCCGGGACGCTTCACGCGGACTTCGATGTCGCGATAGGCGCTGGAGGCCGTCGGCTGCGCGTTGTATCCCAGGGTGTACTGGTTGCGGGCCTGCGAGGTGATGGTCTGGTAGGCGCTCTCGATGGCTTCGCGCGAGGAGGAGTCGATGACGTCTCCACCGGTGGCGTTGGCGTACTTGGGAAGAATGTCGGTGTAGCCCTGTCCGGGAATGTGCAGCTTGTCGAGCTTGCTGAGGCCGGGGATGGCGTTACCTTCGACGCCGACGGCATAGATGGCGATGCCATTGGTGAGCAGCACCTTGAGAACTTGTGCGTAGCTGGCGCGGCTGCCGTATTCGTATCCGCTGCTGATGACGAAGATGATTTTGCGGGTGCCGCGGGGAAGATGCGACAGCTCGGTGGCCGCCGTGAGAATGGCGTCATTCAGCACGTGCGACTCGCGGGTGCCGGTCTGATTGGTCAGCGGAAGCTGTCCGGGATCGACGGGCTTGCCGTTGGTGGTGGGTCCGGAGCCAAACGGTCCGCCAACGACGGGCGAGCCCGGATTCTGTCCACGGAGGTCGCGAATGCGTTGCAGCGAAAGTTGTAGGCGCTGGGTGTTACCGAAGTCGGCTTGCTTCTTGACGGTGTTGCCGTAGGTGAAGACCGCGACTTTGTCGAACGGGCCAAAGGAGCCGTCGAGCGCCGAGTAGGTGCTGGACACCTTTTTGAGCGTGGTATCGGAGATGCCAAGATCGATTACCAGAGCCGCCGACAACGGAAAAGGATCGCTGGTGAAGAACGTGAGCTTCTGTTTCACGCTGTCTTCGTAAACGCTGAAATCCTGCGCCAGGAGGCCGTCCACGAGGCGGCCTTCGGGGTCTTTGACCGTGACCGGAACGCTAATGAAGTTGACGTTGACTTCGAGCTTGTAGAGTTCATCGACATCGCTGCCCGGAGCCTTGGTAGCGCCGCCGGCAGGCACGGTTTTGATGCCCTGGGAACCGGGGGGCGGGGCCTGCGGGTTGTCGGTGTTTTGCGATGGTTCGCCGCTGGTGCGAGTGTTTCCGGAGGATTGCGGGTTTGTGTTGGGAGCGGTAGGGCTGTTGGTGTTTCCAGTTCCCGGAACCGGTGCTGTGACGTCAGGCGTAGGTTGGGGCGCCTGCGGTGGAGCATTTTTTTGCGGCGTGGGAGCATCCGGCAGCGGCTGTTGCGCCGCAGCGAAGGGAGCGGCGAGACAGACGGCCGCCAGCAGAATGGCCAGAGAGGCCCAATTACGGCATCCACGCTTGAACATGTCGGGTGGCTGATCTCCAAACGAGCCGGAACTCTGCCTCAGTATAACCGCAAGCGTGGAGTGGTGGCATCCGGCGGGTTACAGCGCTGAGAGATTGCAATACAATGAAGGAATCCGGAAGAGATAAAGCAGGTAAATTGTTGATTCGCGTCCGCCGTTTCGTACTCGCTGTATTACTGGTGTTGTCGGCCTCGTGGTTGGCGGCGCAGTCCACCGTACATGATCAAGAGCCGCCGAAGTCGTCGGTTCCGCCGTCGACGCAGAGCGACCAGTCGCAGGAGCCGGAGGATTCCGGCAAGACGTTTAAGGCGCAGGTCAACGTCGTCAGCCTCTTCTTTAATGTGAAGGACAAGCACGGGATGCTGATTCCCGGGCTGACGAAGAACGATTTCGAGGTGATGGAAGACGGCAAGCCGCAGACCATTAAGTACTTTGCAGCGGAGTCGGACCAGCCGCTGACGCTGGGGATTCTGATCGACACCAGCCCCAGCCAGACGCGCGTGCTCACCATCGAACAGGAATCGTGCGTGGAGTTTCTGCACAGTATCTTGCGGCAGAAAGACCTGGCGTTCCTGATCAACTTTGACTCGGACATCGACCTCGACCAGGACTTTACGAACAACGTGTCGGCGCTGAAGCGGTCGCTGGATAAGCTGCAAATTGGCGGCGGATCGGCTGGCGGTGGCCCCGTCGGACTGGGCGGCGGGCCGGTGCCGAATTCGAATCCGCGGAGCACCGCATTATATGACGCGGTGTACCTTGCTGCCAACGACAAGCTCAAAACCGAGGTCGGCCGCAAGGCGATGATCGTGTTTACGGATGGCGAGGATTACGGCAGCCGGGTGAAGATTCGAGAGGCGATTGAAGCGGCGCAGAAAGCGGATGCAATTTGCTACGTCATACTTATCGCGGACCGCGGCGGCTGGTATCAGGGCTTCGGCTACGGAGACATGAAGAAGCTGGCGGATGAAACCGGCGGACGCGTGATCGAAGTCGGCAACAACCAGCAGAAGCTGCGGCAGGCGTTTGAGCAAATCCAGGCCGAACTGCGCAGCCAGTACAACATTGGCTATTCGCCGACGAACACGAAGCTTGACGGTTCGTACCGCAAGATCCAGCTTCACACCAAGAGCGGCGACTACAAGATCCAGGCCCGCCAGGGGTATTACGCGCGCGCCGGCGACTAACCTGCGAG
This sequence comes from uncultured Acidobacteriaceae bacterium, assembly GCA_963814165.1. Lineage (GTDB taxonomy): Bacteria > Acidobacteriota > Terriglobia > Terriglobales > Acidobacteriaceae > DASRAA01. Next base: position 223,250 of record CAWFBW010000008.1, read on the forward strand.
TTGCAGCTCACCAGGTCGTGAACGGCTTGGCGACGAGGTTGGCATTGAAGTAGCGCGGATCGTTCGTCACTTCCTCGCCGATCCAGTCGGGCATCGTGAAAGACTGGTGCTCATCCTTGAGTTCGATTTCGGCCACGATCAGGCCGCGATTGTCGCCTTCGAACTCGTCAATCTCCCAGGCGATGTCGCCCCGCGGAATGCGGTAACGGGTCTTTTCGATGATGGGCCGCTGACAGAGTTGGTCCAGCATTTCGTTGGCGTCGGCGAGCGGAATTTCGTATTCGTACTCGGCCCGGCTCGCGCCCGTGGTGATTCCCTTGACCGTGATGTAGCCCTGATCGCCGGCAGTGCGTACGCGGACGGTGCGCTCCTTTACCGTGCTGAGGTAGCCCTGGCGGTAACGCTTGCCGTGAGCCTGAGCGCGCCAAGAGTCACCCTTTACCAGGAATTTGCGTTCGATTTCTTTACCCATATTCTTTGTCCCTTCTCTGGCTATGCGCCCCAACCCAGAATGCGGCGGATCTCGCGAATGTAACTGACATTCGGTTCGTCGATTCCGAGCTTGGCTACCAGCGCGAGCACGGCGTCAGCGTCGGTGGATTCAACGGCGACCGTATCACGCGGTACCTGGTTGATGGTGATGCGAGAGTACTCGGTGGCGCAGACTCCGATGCTGAATTGGTTCCGCACTTTGGTAACCGCGACGATAGCGATCTTCGGGTTCGGTCGAATGACTTCGTTGAGGAATTCATCAAACGCGTACTCCGGCCTGGCCATTGGCGGCGCTTCAAGCTGGAGGCTGGGGAACACCTTTCCCGTAATCGTCTCGGCATTTAACGGGAACCCGGCCTTTAGCGTCGGATTCCACTGCTCGAGCCCGCGCTCCTCGGCAATCAGGACCTTAATGTCCATGAGATCGGCCCGGATTTTTGCATTGCAGCGCTCGGTGGCATTGGAAATGAGATAGGTTTCCTCGCTCGACTTCTCGCTCGCCAGAGCCATCGACTCAAGTTTTGCGCGAAGCGGAACGAGCGATTCAGCCCAGATGCGAAACTCGAATCGCGGTTTGATTTCGGTCATGACGTTCCCTTTCAGACGAGGCGAGTATACGCGAACTTCGTGAACAGAGACTGTGACCGGGAACCGGCCGCCAGCGGCCGCAGCCGGTTGCACCCTTGGTTACAATGGGTCGCTGGCCCTGGGTCGCAGCAGGTCAACAATTCCTCAATAGGAGACTTCTAAATGGCTCATTCGACGCGCGCGCAGCGCATGACTGCGGCACTCGTGTTGGTGCTAGCTTCGTTGAGTGGGTTTGCGGCGGCACAATCGCAGCGCGATCTAGCTGCAAAGATCCAGGCTGTCGTCTCTCGCTCCGAGTTCGTCCATGCCAATTTTGGCATCGAGTTCCTCGACCTGCAGACGGGCGAGGTCCTGTATTCGTTGAACGCCGACAAGATGTTCGTTCCGGCCTCCACGACCAAATTGCTGACCGAAGGAACCGTGCTCGCCAAACTCGGCGATTATCGCTTCCACACCGTGATCTACCGGACCGGGCCGATCGACAAGCATGGGATACTGAAAGGCGACCTCATCTTGGTGGCGAGTGGTGATCCGAACCTTTCAAATCGTATTCAGCCCGACAGTACGCTCGCGTTCGTAGATGAAGACCACGCCTACCAGGGACCGGCACTGCCCGGCGATCCGCTGACGGTATTTCGCGAGATGGCGAAGCAGATTGCATCTAAGGGCATTCATCGAGTCGAGGGAAATGTGTATGTTGACACCTCGCTGATGCCCGATGGCGAACATGAGGGCGGAACTGACACGCTGCTTTCGTCGATCATCGTCAATGACAACGTGGTGGATTTGACCGGGAAGCCGGGCCCCAAGGTTGGAGACCCGGTCGCGCTCACCGTTTCTCCGGAAACTTCGTACGTGCAGTTCACGAACAAGTTGGTGACCGGCGCTGCCGATAGTAAGTTGAGCCTCGATATCGCCGACGCGAAGCCCGCTCCCGATGGTTCCATAGAGGTCGTGCTGAGCGGGAGCATCCCGCTGGGCGCGGAAACGCAAACGGGTGCGTACCCGGTGCCGTCGCCGACGAGGTTCGCGACCGCGGCGCTGCGGGAGTGCATTGCTGGCGCGGGTATCAAGATCGCGCCGGCGAAGGCATCGCAGGCTCCTGATATCGCCGTGCTCAAGGAGAACTACACTCCCGCAAACGTGGTTGCTGAGCACGTTTCGCCGCCACTCTCCGCGGATGTCAAGGTGACGCTGAAAGTGAGCCAAAACCTCCATGCCAGCATGGGGATCTACTACCTCGGCCTGTTGGCTGCCAAGGCCAGCAAGAACGTCTTGAATGAGGGCTTCAAGGTCGAGAACGAATTTTTGAAGGCCGCACAACTCGACCTGAGCGGAGCCTCACAGGGCGACGGCGCCGGGGGTGACTGGGCCGATCTGTTTTCGCCCGACTTCATGTGCAGGTATCTGAGCTACTGGAAGACCCGGCCCGACTTCCCGACATTTCTCGGCGCGCTCCCGGTTCTCGGCAAGGATGGGACGCTGGCGAAAATTCAGGTTAGGAGTTCAGCCGCGGGACACGTATTTGCGAAGACTGGCACCTTTGGTTCCGAGGATCGGCTCAACGGCCGGCAGATGCTGAATGGCAAGGGACTGGCGGGGTACGTGATCACGAAATCAAATCGCACGATCGGATTTGCGGCATATGTGAACCACACTTCGCTGCCGAATGATCCTGACGCAGCGCAGAACATTGCAGGCCAGGCTTTGGGTGAGATTGCGGCGGCCGCCTACGAGACACTGCCGTAAGCAGCCTCTACGCCCAGTTGCGAGTGCGCTCGAGGAACTCATTCTTCCAGGCTTCGCGAATGGCTTCCAGCGTGGGCTCGTGGAAGTGCTGGGGATCGCCCTTGAACTCAACGAGGCCAACTACATACCCATGCAGATCGTTCAACGCAACGCTGTGCGGTTCGATCTGGGGATGAGTGTTCGACAACGTGATGCCGATCTTGTTGGTATCGTTCCAAGTCAGTTCTTGCGCCATGGGCCTCCTCCGGCAATGTGCCGAGGATTATACCGCAGTAAGAGCGGCGGGTTACTCCAAAGAGTGAAGTTCGTCCTCGCACCTATGGCGCAATCGGAGAATCCTGGCTGGCGACGCACTGCCACTGGCCGCTGGGCATCTTGATCCACGTATCCGTCCACTGCTCGTGAACGTCGAACGGCTTGCCGTCTTTGGCGCCTTTGCCCTTGTAGGTGCCGATCGCGATGGCGGTTTCGCCGTACACAACGACCTTCACGTTGGTATTTTCGGCGCTGGTCCACTTGGTCTGCTGGTACGAGGCGATGGTTTCCGATTTGCCCGTTACCTTTCCGTTGTCGGAAGTGTTGATGAACTTCTCGGCAAGCAACGGAATCAGGAGGTCAGGGTTGTTGGTTGTTTGCGCTTGCACCCACTGGTCTTCAAGGGCGGCGATCGTTTTTTCGGTGGATTGCGACCATGCGGCGGTCGCCAGAACCAACGTGCCGACTACATAGATCACTGTTCTTTTCATGCAACTCGCTCCTGTTGAACAGGTTGAGATTTCGCCGAAGGGAAGTCTGAAGCCGAATCCCGGCGCGTCACTGCATTGAATACGGAAGGCTGCGCGATGTCAACGGGAGTTTATTCGAGGCGACGCTGATTTAGAGGTATAGCGGCGGGGAATTGGATTTGGGCTAGATCGTTCGTCGGGCCAAAGGAGACACGACTGCAAACTCAAGGAGCGACACCGTGCGACGGACCCGGATAACCAAGTTGGCGAGAGCAACAAAGTAATCGGTAATATAAGTAATGCCTCATTAACTGCAGGCGGTTCTGGCAAGTCCACGATTCCGGATTTCGGCCCCCAAAAGTAGGCCTGGTGTCCCACGTTCGTAATTCCCTTGTGTTCAGTCGCATGACGCTCTGCAACGTATGTGGTGGGACTTGACATGAGGGCGACGCTTCGTAGGGGGCATTTGCTCGCTTGAATCGACAACAATAACAGGCTTATCGGCACCTTTCGACTTCGCCCACGGCGGGCTCTAGCGCACTGGCTTAGTGGCTCACTTCGGTTGAGTCGCCGGTGTGATGGTCCTTTATCTGGAACGTCAGGAATTGATGGATTGCCGATACCGCCTCTGAGTTTGTGCTGGCGATTTTCACCTCCGCTCCTTTCGCGGTTGGCTGTGCGTCGTAAGTGATCTCGTTCTTCAGACGCTTCATCGTGGACACTCCTGGTGGTGTCTGGTCGTGGATGAACATCGGTATGTCGAAATCGCCCTGCCTAAACAGTCTCGCAATATGGTCGAGATGTTGGCGGATAGCATCGCGGCTCACCTTATCGTTGGGGTCATCAGCTTCGACTTCGATCGTGCCGCCATCTTTGGTGAGGACGAAGTGGTGTGTGGTCATCTGGTGCGAAAAACCCATGGCCTGATCGCCACGTTGCTCCACACCCTGCTGGTGTTGTGCGTCCTGGGACATCGCAAGTGAAGTAAGCAGTAAGACAGCAACGACCCTCAGCATGACCGTTTGCCCCCGGCGATTAGACGTGCTCCCAATGCGAATGTTTCAGCCCTGTCGAAGGACTGGCCCGAAGTTTCGAAGCCCTATTGCTTGAACACAACCATGCCGAGCGGAGGCAGGTTGATGAGCAGCGACTGCTCGAAGCCGTGGTTGGGGATGGGTTCGGATTCGGCGCCGCCGTAGTTGCCTTCGTCGGTTCCGCCGTAGACGGAGGCATTGCTGTTGAGCACTTCGCGCCAGTGTCCGGCCTTGGGGACTCCGATGCGATAGCCGCGACGCGGGACCGGCGTGAAGTTGAGGGCGATGACCAGCGGATTGTCGTTGTTCTTGCCGTAGCGCATATAGATGAGGACGCTGTTTTCGTTGTCGTTGGCGTCGATCCAGCGCATGCCGTCGGGATTGAAGTCGAGCTCGTGCATGGCGGGCTCTCCGCGATAGAAGGCGTTGAGGTCGCTGACCCAGCGCTTGATTCCCTGATGCGAGGGGAAGTTGAGAAGAATCCAGTCCACGCTGCTGTCGTGGTTCCATTCAGACCACTGGCCGATTTCGGCGCCCATGAAGAGCAGCTTCTTGCCGGGCTGGGTGAACATGTATCCGAAGAGCAGGCGCAGGTTGGCAAACTTCTGCCAGTAGTCGCCAGACATCTTGCCGATGAGCGAGCCTTTGCCGTGCACGACTTCGTCGTGCGAGAGCGGCAGAGTGAAGTTCTCGGTGAAGGCGTAGAGTCCGCGGAAGGTTAGCTTGTTGTGGTGATACTTGCGGTGGACCGGATCTTGCTGGAAGTAGGCCAGGGTGTCGTGCATCCAGCCCATGTCCCACTTCATGCCAAAGCCGAGTCCGCCGATATACGTGGGGCGCGAGACCATGGGCCATGCGGTGGATTCTTCGGCGATGGTCTGGATGTCGGGGAACTCGCCGTAGGCGTCGCTGTTCACCTGGCGCAACAGCGAGACGGCTTCGAGGTTCTCGCGGCCGCCGTAGATGTTGGGGATCCACTCGCCCTGCTTGCGCGAGTAGTCGAGGTAAAGCATGGAGGCGATGGCGTCCATGCGGAGTCCGTCAATGTGGTACTCGTCGAGCCAGAACATGGCGTTGCTGATGAGGAACGCGCGGACCTCGTTGCGACCGTAGTTGAAGATGGCCGACTTCCAGTCGGGATGAAAGCCCTTGCGGGGATCGGCGTGCTCGTAGAGGTGCGTGCCGTCGAAGTAGGCGAGGCCGTGCTGGTCGTTGGGGAAGTGCGAGGGAACCCAGTCGAGAATGACGCCGATGTTGTGCTGGTGGAGGTAGTCCACGAAGAACTTGAAGTCTTGCGGGGTGCCGAAGCGCGAGGTGGGCGCGAAGTATCCGGTGATCTGGTAGCCCCATGAAGGGGGATACGGGTGCTCCATGATGGGCATGAGCTCGACGTGAGTGAAGCCGAGCTCGTTGACGTAGGCAGCGAGACGGGGGGCGAGTTCGCGGTAGCTGAACCAGCGGTTGCCTTCCATCTCGTTGCGCATCCAAGAGCCGATGTGGACTTCGTACACCGACATGGGCGCGTCGAAGGCGTTGCGTTTGCCGCGCTGGGCCATCCAGTCGGCGTCGTCCCAGTTGTAGTCGAGGTCCCAGACGATGGAGCCAGTGCGCGGCGGAGTCTCGTGATGGTAGCCGTACGGGTCAGCCTTGTTGACGCGGTACATGTGGAAGCGGGAACGCAAGTGGTACTTGTAGATCGAACCTTTGCCGAGACCGGCGACGTAGCACTCCCAGATGCCAGAGTGCTCGCGCGGGGTCATGGGGTGGGAGTCGGGGTTCCAGCCGTTAAAGTCGCCGACAACGGAGATGCGCTCGGCGTCGGGAGCCCAAACGGCGAAGTAGGTTCCGGGCTTGCCGTCGACGGTGACGAGATGGGACCCGAGCTTGTGGTAGAGACGGTTGTGGCTGCCCTCGTTGAAGAGGTGGAGGTCCATGCTGGTCAGCAGCGTGGAACCTTCGAGAGCCAATGGTGGCATGGTCGGGTCTCCTCGGCGGTGAAACTTCATAAGGGTATCACCGGGTGACTGGTAACTGGTAACTGGTGAAAGCAATCAGCCAGCGAACGCGCAGAGGGAAGCCGGGGCGAGGCGCCCCGGCTAGACGAAGTGAAAGTTACTGGTTAGAGGTTGATCTTGCGACGAACGATGCCCGCGAGGCCGAGAATGCCGGAGCCCAACATGATGAGTGAGCCGGGCTCGGGAGTGGGCGTGCTGCCGCCGAAGTCGAACTCACCGCCCAATGCGTAGCCGACGTAGGGTCCTGTGCTCAGCAGCACACCTGCAGTCGAATACTGTTCCAACTTGAAGGTGTTCTCGTCATCCACCAGCCAGAGGGTATGGGTTGCCGGATCCATCGCCAAGGCTCCGTTAACGTAGTGCCCGGTATCGAATGAGCTGAGGACGGTCCCGTTCATGGAATAGTCGGTCACGACAGTAGTGGCACCCCATCCGGAGATCCACAGCGAGTTGTTGGTCTTGTCGTAGGTGATTCCCACGTTGTACGGGCCGCTGGAAGTAAACAGAGCCACAGGGTTGGTGAAATCACGAGCAGTCTGGTAGACGGTGCTGTAGGTGTAGTCCACCAGGTAGTTGTGCGAGCCGTCAGTGGTGGAATCGTACGCGGTGCTGGCGATCGCAGGCAGATGGTAAGTTGTGCCGGTGGGGATTCCGGCCAACGAATACTGGCCACCAATCGTAGTCAGGGAGTTCCCGCTGGTTCGAACATCGCCAGCCACGGCGATGGGTACTTCGTCAGGGGCGCCATAGGCTTCTGCGAAGGAGGTGATGGAATTGCCTTGGACCACGACGATGCTGTGACCGCCGTTAAGATCGAAGGTGTATGTGATATAGAGGGGGCTTGTGGGACCGGCCAGCGCAACGCCAGTAGACGCAAGTGCGACAAGACACACTGCCGCGACGAACCGTGCTTTCATTCGAACTTTCCTCCGCTTTCAACTGCGCAATCTGGTTTGGACAAAGGTCAGTCATCGTGGCACGACTGCCGAGGTAAGGCAAGGGAAATTTCGGCGAGTCATCATTGTTTTGTTCTACCTAGCCCTTTCGTGGGGAGCGTGAATATGAGGCTTTCCCCAGTTGCCCCATCCGCGTCATGCTTTAGCCGAGTGGGTTCGCTGCCATTCCCAAACCTGCGACTCTCAAGGACTGTTCTACGCGCTTTCGGCGCAGCGCTCGGGCGCAGGGAACGCTGACATCATCTCCTTTTTCAATTTTTCACCCTCTTTGCGTTTCATCTCGTAGTACTCGCGCAGCTGATGGTTCATGCTGTTCACTTTCATGTTGAGTTCCTGATACGCCGCTTCGCGATAGATGCGGTACTGGAGCGAGCCGGGGCGCAGGCCGGGCGGGGGCGCGGGGAAACCGTCGCTGTGACGAAGCTCGGCCTCCTCATCGGCCTTGCGCAGGGTCCAGATGGTCTCGGCATCGACATCGCCTCCGGGATTGATCGCGTATTCCTGCTCGAAGCCGGGATATTCCTGGACATGGGCGGCGTGGCTGGATGGCGAACCCAGGTTAGCGCCCGAAAGCGGGGCGCGAATCCCTCGCTCGGCTCGGGACAGGCTCTGGGGCACCGCTTCGGAGTCTGGCTGGGTGGCTTCCAATTGGGCCCGGTACTTCATCAGGGCGACGGTCTGCTGGATGCCGTAGAGCATTTTTCCGCCGGTGCGTTGGTCGAGCTGGCCGCTGCCCATCGCCTGAACCACCTCAGAGAGCGCGACTTGCGCCGAGGCAAGGTCCTCCAGGGGAGGAAGGTCGAGGCGGTAGTTCACCTGATCGCGAAGAGCACGAGCGCGGCGCAGGCGGCGTCCGCGGAGGTTGAGGTGGAAGTAGCAGTAGCGGCGGTTGACCAGAGCGGGTGAGCCGCAGTAGGTTCCGTCTTCTTTAATGTGAGTGCAGGTTGGGTATTGAGTCATAAAAGTCCTCAGCTATTAGCTATTCTCAGTAAAAACCGTTCGATACCCCCTCCCCCTCGGGCTAATGGAATCAAGGGGTTAGGAGGAAAATCTCGGCAAATTTGCACAAACAAAGGTAGTTACAGGCAAATTCGCAGAAACAAAAGAGTTATGCGATCGGGATGTCAAAGAACAAAGACCCTCGGGGCGTCCGAGCGAGGGTGTCGGCGCCGCGAGGGTCGGGAATTACAGAAACAGAGATAACGGAGTTGCGGATGCGGGGCAAGGAAAATCGTAAGGACGGGAAAACTTTAGTAACCAAGTGAGGCAGTTGCCAGTGTGCAAGGCAAAAGACCTATCGGGAACGAAGGGGCCACAGAACTTCACGGATGAACACGGATCGGATTTCCTATGTGCGCTCCGGCCTACGGCCTGCGCGCAAGCCTTCGGCAGAGAGGAATTGGTATTTGTTGTTCGCTTTCCCAGCGATGAATCGCTGGGCTTTCTTCTACCGTCCCGCTAGGCGGGACTTCATTTTCGTGAGCGCGGGGTCGTTGGGCACGCGAAAGAAATGGCAAAGGCCTCACGTTTGCCAACGGCAGGTAAATATGGGCCACGGGGCGAAGAACGCCGCTCCGCGGCTCGGCTCGACCGGGTCCGATTTGCGCGGGCTCACGCCCACGCCTAAAGCACGTCGCGGCTCCGCCGCTATTGGCCCTGCCTCAAAAGAAAAACGCCCTCAAGCCTCATAAAGAGGAAGGATTGTTGAGGGCGTCGTTAAGTTGTCAAGCACATTCTCCAATGAGCTTAGTGTCTGCGTCGGTGACGCCGGTCACGGGCAAGTGTTCAGTCCGAAATGGCCCTCGGTAGGAGTGCGCTTTGGGTCCGATAGGGCACGGAAAGGCCCCACATTTGCCAACGGCAGGCAAATATGGGCCACGGGATATGTGGGCCACCAGCCGAACGTCACTCGGGCCACCCGCCTGCGTCGTGCAATAATCTCCAAATGCCTCAAGACCGGGAAAGTGGTTTGGAAGCCAGTCGGTATGGACAACACGGCTGCTCGTTCAGATCGCGAAGATTCTTGGTGCGGAAATGAAAGGGAAGAAAAGCAATGAGTGTACCTGGAAAGGTTTGAAGGCCCTTATCAAGTGCGCTCGCACCGAAACGACGTCGGTCGGCGTCTTGTATCACATGGTTGAGCGGATTGACGTTGTGTTAGTGCCTTCGAACAGAGTGACGGTTCGTATCGAGTCTTGCAGCTTCCAATTGCACGTTGTGTCCTATCGATGACTCCGACAAAGAGCCTCGGTGCATCGAAGGGTAGAGTCGGAATCATCCCACGGAAGCTGTTCGAAGATGAAGGCCAGCTTGTCTGTGTTATCGATAAACTCTAGTGATTCAGTTCGTGCCAGCTTCGGGCAAAGCCCCACATTTACCAGAATCAGGCGAATGTAGGCCGCGGGATATGTGGGTCACCGGTCAGGTTCGCCGGATAATCACGCCGGAGAGGGGCTGGATTAGCAAGAAGCTAACGATGAGTCGGTTCAAATCGTTCGCGGGTCTCAGCCGTAGTGATGTCGATTCTCTTTCACGAATTTCTGAATCCCAGAAAGCATAACGTGTGTTCATTCTCGCGTTCAGATTATGGATGCTGTCGATGACACCTTTTCACATTCGCCCAGAGTAGCGGCAATTGTCGGATTTTCGGTTGGAGAAGAAGAAATGATAGATTGGCAAGAAGGCTTTGGACATTGTCGCCGATTGTGCACGAGATTGGCTCAAGAATAGACAACCGGAGGATGCCAATGCCGAGATTCTTATCATCTACGGTGCGGACGAGAAGATCCAGCGCGGGTAGAAGCGGGATCCTCCCCGAAAGCGAAGTAATCCGAGTCAGCCTTGAGGAGATTGACGCTGACTCCTCTGTTTGTCGGCGTCCATACGCATCAGAAGCTTCTTATACAGCGACGAGAATGCCGTCGCACTAATTTTCGCGTACATGCTCTGTGCAATTTCACTCTCGGACTTACTGACCGGGACTTCTAGCACCATGTCGGCGACCGCCTGGAATGCGATCAGAAATGCGGCGTGATACTCACTTGGTCTGTTCTCCAATGCCAGACGCGAGCTGGCTAGGAACTGGTTCGTCCGTTGGAATTCCTCTTCGGTGTCGGCAGAATCGTTCCGATATATCGTCACGCAACAGCGCGCAGAGGGCGGCAATTGCGAAGTAGATGCGGTATCGTGGCTTATCGTCGGTATAAAAACGCCTAAATAGCGGCGCATATTCAGCGCCGGAGTAGGTATCCTCGCACAGTTTCAACGCTACCCGACTCTCTTTTAGCAGCAGGAGCAGCACTGACAGAACAGCCTCGTCCCCTCCGCTTTCGTCGTACAGCCTCTCCAAGATGTCCCCGCGCAGTTCGGCGTAGTTGCCTTCGAAGAGATTATTGGGCTTCCGGCTGAAGAGCCCCAACACCAGAACCTTCAGCTCGTCGTAGTCGATCTTGGTTTGATAGATCGTGTTCAAGACGGACGACGCACTTACGCTGGTTTCCGTATCCACGGCATAGCCCAGCGTCAACGCAATCTTGCGAACCAGCTGAGGGCGAAGGTAGCGGGCTAAGTCGAGGTCAACTCTTGTGACCTGATTCTGGTAGTTAGCGGCTTTGGCGATATCCCATGCGTCGGACGTCTTAACAATCTTGACCTGGATTGAACAATGCTCTGATACTGGAGCACAATGTACAAGGCACATCGTTGTTTGGCAGCCATTCACAATCGCTGCCATAGACAACTCGGCGCTGCCATCATCCTGACCCTGACCTCGGAGGCGCGGAAAGTCAGGCCATTGTTCCGCGCTAGCATCTTTTCCGGATCATCCTTGATCGTCTTAATAATCTCTTGGTTCACTGTGGATCGCGTGGTCACGACCTTTCCGCTGGTTGTGCCAAGAAAATCTCGAATGTTTTCGAAAAAGAGAGCATCGCCGTGTTTCTGATAAAGCTCCACAACCTGAATGCCGGAGAGCGTACCTAGAAAGACGCCGTCGGACTCGTGCCACTTATTTTTGGAGACTAGCGTTATGTCTGAGGGGATCAGGTGGGTCTTCTTATAAAGATTCTGCAGGAGAGTCAGTATGCGCGGACCATCTACGATAACTATCCGCCCCTTCTGCACCAAGGTGTCATAGTAGTCCCTCGATGCTAGGGTGGATCTTGATACTTCTCGAGAATCCCCTCAAGCTTCGATGAAGTGGCTATAGCAAAAGTGATACTTGGAGGATCCGCGGGGGATTCTTGACCGGAGGAGAATAGTGTCGGCGCGGCAGAGGCGGGGGCTCTGGTGGAGTTCGTAATTCTTGAACTTGCTGATTATGCTGTCGAACTCGTCCTTGCTCCTGATCTTATATTTGGATTGGGCGCAAAGGACTCGGCTATCAGATGTCTCTGCGGTGAATAGATCAACGCCCCCGTCATGGCTTTTCTTTTGGCTTGGTCTTAAGGCGGGGAAATCCTGGCCCTCGTCTGTGAGCTCGATGACCTTGTTGGCGAGATCCAGGAATGTCTCACCGCGTTCATTCGAACCCAGCGGCCCAAAATGTTCGTCGAAGTGACCGATCAGATTTTCAAATGACTCCAGAAACTTCGGTAAACGTCTTGAAGCATCGTCTGCCACCGTAGAGGCTTGCATTGTGTCGGATTTCGTCATTGGAAACACCAGCCGCAACCAAAACGATTATAAGACGTGCGTCAACGATATGGCACGGGTCAGTCGGTTCCTCGATTCTCAAGGGGGGTCCATGAGAGTCTTTCTCGTTCACCGATGCCGAGGTTGCGACGACTCGTGAGCGGGAATCCGGGCACCGCTCACTACCTCGTTCGGGAAATAGATGTCACGCCCTACTTCCTCTCGTGTTCCGAGGGTTTCAGGACTAGCACATAAACGGCGCGGAGCGTGTCGCACCTAGTCGCCTAGTGGGGGTTCCAGTTGTCGTTCCCCGCAGATTGGCCGGGTCCCGAACCCGGATTCGGCGCGACCCTGGCCTCACTGATAGCGATTCCTTGCTCCAAATGCCTGTTGCTAATGGCCACTCAAGTTCTTAGCTTCCCGATGCCACTGCACGGGCAGCCACATGACATCGCAGGGTAAGCAAAAGTTTTGTCAACTTTCACCTCCTGTTTGAGTAAATTCTACTCGTCTTATTTGCCGAAGTGAAAGTACAGAACCCATTCGCCGGTTGCGGGGTCTTTCCTCATGCTTCTGTAAAGGTCTTGCTTGGCACCGTTTCCGGCATCCATATGCGGACCCGTGCTGTCCTCAATTTTCTTGCGATTGATGCGGGCATGAAATTTCTTATACGTTTCGAGTTTCGATTTTCCGCGAATTTCGCCGCCCATTCCGCCCATCGCGAATCCCCCGAAATTGAAGTATAGATAGGCGGCCAAGTTTGCGAGCGAGTTACTCGTGCTTCATCAGCTACGCGCACGAGGACAAGCTGTTTGCGCGGCGGCTGCATGATGCGCTGCAGGGGCGGGGCGTCCGGTGCTGGCTGGATGAGAAGCAGATGCTGCCGGGCGATGACATCTACGAACAGGTGGACCGCGGGATTCGGCTGTGGGACAAGGTTCTGCTGTGCTGCTCGCGGCACTCGCTTGACGAGCTGGTGGGTGGACGATGAGATTGATCGCGCGTTTGCCAAAGAACGCGAACCGATGAAAGAACGCGAGCGGAAGGTGCTGGCGGTGATTCCGCTGAACTTGGACGGGTATCTGCTGAGCGGGGAGTGGACGAGTGGCAAGGCCAAGCCGGTGCGGTCGCGCCTGGCGGCGGACTTTACGGGTTGGGAGCAGGATGCGCAGAAGTTCGAAGCGCAGGTGGAGAACGTGATCAAGGCGCTAAGGGCGGATGACGGCGGGAGGGAGCGGGCTCCGGAGTCGAGATTGTAGGCGTATGTTCGTCCCACCCTTTTGCTTCGCAAAAGGATGGGGCACCCCGCCTGAAGCGCCGATCTACCGACAGTTGGAATTCGGACTCCACCCTTTCGCCAACAACGGGCGAAAGGATGGGGCACCCGCGGCTGCATGATGCGCTGCAGGGGCGCGGCGTCCGGTGCTGGCTTCGTGCGGATTGGAATGTTTGTGGTGAAACGAAGACTCTGAGCTCAGATACCAAAACCCCCACCCCGCCAAAAGAAGGCGGGATGGGCCACCCGGCGATGACATTTACGAACAGGTGGACCGCGGGATTCGGCTGTGAAAAGCAGTTGTCAGTGGCCGGTTGTCAGTTGTCGGTTCGATTCTTCCCACGCTTTCGCCAACGGCGGGCGAAAGGATGGGGCAACTGCCAAAGAACGCGAGCTAATGAAAGAGCGCGAGCAGAAGGTGCTGGCGGTGGTTCCGCTGAACCTGGACGGGTATCTGCTGAGCGGGGAGTGCGGTGTTGGGAGCGTGAGGCCGTGTTAGCCGCGTGTTGGTCATTTGACTGTCGAGACGAAAGGACCCACACAAGCCAAAACCTGGCTTGTATGGGGCACCCGCAAGGCCAAGCCGGTGCGGTCGCGGCTGGCGGCGGACTTTACGGGTTGGGAGCAGGATGCGCAGAAGTTTGAAGCGCAGGTGGAGAACGTGATCAAGGCGCTGAGGGCGGATGACGGTGGGAGGGAGCGGGCTCCGGAGGGGAAGTTGTAAGGGTATGTTCATCCCACCCTTTCGCTTCGCAAAAGGATGGGGCACCCGCTGCCAGTCGGCAGTTGAGATTCCAACCGGCCACCTACGAAAATCCCCATTCAAGGTCGCTTCGCGCCCTTGAATGGGCCACCCGATTGATTCCCAAATATTCCAAATTGGTTTCGTTGCCCGCTTGGCACAGGGCTACGTGACGGCGAGCACTGCGGCGGGTTTGTAACAGGTGTTTCATTAGCTTGGCGGCGTGCGGACTGCCTTACACCCATCCTTTTTCAAAAGCTGGGAAAAGGATGGGGCGAATAAGCCCGCAGAGCAGCGTCACGCGCGCCGACCGCAAAACGAAGGAGCACAGCATGGCTGACAAGAAAGCGGACCTCGCTGGACCCGGCATTGGCGACTATCTCGAACTGGAGAAAGTCCTGCCCACGGATTACAGCTCGTTGCTGTCACCCAAAGAGACGCAGAAGGCGCTCTTCGAGGTGAAGCGCTACATCGAAGATAACCTCTGCAAAGAACTTAACCTGATGATGGTGGAGGTGCCGCTGATCGTGGACGAAGAGAGCGGCGTCAACGACCTGCTGGACCGCGACGGTTCCAGAACGCCGATTGGGTTCCACATCTCGAATGATCGCGATAAGCACCCAATTAATGCGCAGGTGGTGCAGGCGGCCACCAAGTGGAAGAGGATGGCGCTGAAACAGTTTGGCATGCAGGCCGGCGAAGGACTGTGTACCGATATGCGGGCCGTGCGGAAGGATTACTTCCTCGATCACGACCACAGCGCTTACGTGGACCAGTGGGACTGGGAGCGCGTGATGACGCCAGAACAGCGCAACCTCGACTTCCTGAAGTTGATCGTCAACAAGATCTGGAAAGTGATCGTGGGGGCGGAGAGGTTTGCGCAGGAGCTGTTCCCGGCGCTGAAGGACCCGAGATATCCGAACCTGCCGGAGCAGATCACATTCTTGCATGCGGAGGAAATTCTCGACATATATCCAGAGCTACCGCGCAAGCAGCGGGAGACGGCGATCCTGCAGACGTATCCGGCGGTGTTCATAATCGGGATTGGGTGGATGCTGAAGGACGGGTATCCGCACGAGCTACGGGCTGCCGATTACGACGACTGGGTGACACCGACGACTGCCGAAGAACGGGCACCTGATGCACGGGCTGAATGGTGACATCCTGGTGTGGAATCCGGTGACGCGGCGGCGGCATGAGCTGTCGTCGATGGGCATCCGGGTGAATGCGGAGTCGCTGAAGAAACAGCTGGAGCTGACGCACCAGATGGACTTCCTGAAGTATCCGTATCACCAGGCGATCGTGAACCATGAGATTCCGCTGAGCGTTGGCGGAGGGATTGGGCAGTCACGGACGATGATGCAGATCCTTCGCAAGGCGCACCTCGGGGAAGTGAGCGTGACCGTGTGGCCGAAGGTGCTGAAAGAGATGTGTGAGAAGAAGAATATTCATGTGTTGAATTAGTAAAGCGGTGACTGGTAGCTGGTAACTGATAACAGGTCGGGCGGTCGAAGGGCCGCCCGATTTTACTTGGTGGTCGTCACTATGATCAAACTAACCCAAAAGAGTACAAATAGGACGGAGAGCAAGGTCATCATAAAGTTCACCGATGGGAACCGCAGTACCAATCGCTCGTATATACGACGAGCCGGCCCGCGCTTCCGAACCGTGAAACTCTGGCGTACATCGTCCTCCATTGACTCCCACGATGCCGAGAAAAGCTTCATATCAGCAGACAGCTTCTCCTCGGCGATGCGAAGGCGATATTCCCACCGACTATGCCAGAACTTGCTTCCCAGGTTCACGGCAACCCACAATAGTCCAACGAATAGTCCAAAGACAGCGAGGGGCAGTGCGTATTTTGCTTCCCGGAGCGAGAAAAACCCAGCCGCTATGGCGGTACTCAGTACCAAAAAGTAGTTTGATCGTTGCCAGAATAGACTGATCTCAAAATTTCTTGCTTCTTTTGCAGCGCGAAATGCTTCCAGATCGATTGATTGATGCGAATTCTCGCACATAGGCCACCCCGAGGAGATTCTATTCCCAACATGTGGACCAAATTATTTTCTCTTGGGCTTGAGGAGTTCCCATGCGGCGTCGGGGACTTTGCGGCCGAGGAGGCTGAAGGAGCTGGCGCCCGCTAGCATCTCGCCGCCGTCCATGTAAACCATTTCGCCGTTGATGTAGCCCGCGTGCTCGCTGACCAGGAACGAGGCGAGGTTGGAGATCTCCTCCAGCGTACCGAGGCGATGCAGCGGGTTGTGATCGATGAGCGCTTTTTCCATAGCATCGGTCGGCAACAGGCGCGAGAATGCACCTTCGGTGCGGATGGCTCCGGGGGCGATGGCGACGAATCGAATGCCGCGGCCTCCCCACTCGACGGCGAGGCTGCGAGTGAGCGACAGCACGCCCGCCTTGGCGACGGCGCTGGGGACAACGTAGGCGGAGCCGGACTCGGCGTAGGTCGTGGCGATGCTAAGCACTACGGCTGGATGCTTGGCGGCGAGCCAGCGCTTGCCGCAAGCCATCGTCATGTTGATGGTGCCCTTGAGGACGATTCCGATGACGGCGTCGAAGGCGTTGGAGGAGAGGGTTTCGGTCTTCGCAAGAAAGTTTCCGGCGGCGTTGTTGACGAGGATGTCGAGCGGGCCCTTCGTCCAGATTTGTTCGATGGCTTTCTGGACGTCGTCATCAGAACGCACGTCGCAGGAAAAGGATTCAAGGGTGCCTCCGGTGGAGGCAGCGAGTTCGCGGGCGGTTTGTTCGACGACTTCGGCGCGGCGTCCGCAGATGTATCCGGTGGCGCCGAGTTGCAGGAAGCGCTCGGCAAGGGCACGGCCGATGCCGGTGCCGCCGCCGGTGACGAGGAAACGTTTGCCTTTGAGGAGATCAGCAGTGAACATGGCGCCCTCCGTTGAAAGGGTAAACGTAGCACAGGCGACGGGCGGGTGCAGTGATGAGCAGAATACAGCATGACTCTTTTATGGAGAGTCGAGCGACTGCCGGTGTGAACAAAGGGCGATTCTGCGGTATTGTTTTGAAGTATGAAAAACGTTTTGGCTTGCCTCGCTTTGCTCGTCGGGTTGCTCGGTTGCAACGTGATGTATGGTCAGACTCCGGCGGGCGCAACGTTGCTGGTGCTGGCCAAGAGTGACAGCATGCTTTTGGTCGTCGATCCAGCCAGCCTGCAGGTGTTGGCGCGAATTCCGGCGGGCAACGACCCGCACGAAATCGTCGCGTCGGCTGACGGTAAGACGGCGTACATCTCCAACTACGGCGGCGGAGCCTACAACACGCTGACCGTGGTTGACCTGGTGGCGCGAAAGCAATTGGCGACGGTCGATCTTGGAGCGTTGCGTGGTCCGCATGGGCTGATGTTTGCCGGGGCGAAAGTATGGTTTACGGCGGAAGTGGCCAAGGCGATCGGCAGCTATGATCCGGCGTCGCAAAAGATCGATTGGATACTGGGCACTGGCCAGGACCGCACCCACATGATTTACGTGTGGCCCGACCTAAAACGAATCGCGACCACGAATGTGAACGCGGGCACGGTGAGCATCATCGAAAAGACAACAGGCGCGAGACCCGGCCCGCCGCCGGGTCCGCCGGGCGGAAGTGCGGGCAAGATGGGGCCTCCGCCACGCGGGCCGATGGGCGCGCCCGGTGGCGATTGGGAGGAGACGGTCGTCCGCGTAGGGAACGGCTGCGAGGGGTTCGATGTTTCGCCGGATGGAAAGGAAATCTGGGTGGCCAACGCGCAAGACGGAACCGTTTCGATCATTGACGTCGCCAGCAAGAAGGTGACACAGACCCTGGCAGCCGACGTGAGGGGAGCGAACCGGCTGAAGTTCACTCCCGATGGTAAGCTGGTGCTGATTTCGAGCCTGGGCGGTCCTGACGTGGTGGTGATCGACAGTGCCACGCGCAAGACCGTGAAGCGAATCAACGTGGGACATGGCGCGGCGGGCATCGAGATGCAACCAGATGGGGCGCGTGCATTCGTGGCGTGTTCGCCCGACGGATATGTTGTCGTGATTGATCTGCATTCGCTCGCCGTGGCCGGGCACATTCAGGCTGGCAACAACCCCGATGGGTTGGCCTGGGTGGCGGCGCAGTAGCAGCGCGAAAGTCGAATTGACAGCGCCACGGGGAATCCGGTAAGTTCAAGTTCAGAATGACTTCGCAGATCCATCGCCATCATCACCACCATTCGCACGTGGCGAGCGTGTCGGCGGAGATCATCGTATAGCGAAACATTATTCGCACTCTTACCTCCGACCCGCTGGCACAAAACCAGCGGGTTTTTGTTTTGGCGAAAGGAAATGGACATGGCGGTTGAGATTGATTTCGAAAAGATGCAGGGGCTGGCGCCTGCGATTGTGCAGGACGCCAGTACGAGCGAAGTGCTGATGCTGGGATTCATGAACCGAGCGGCGTATGAAAAGACGTTATCCACGGGGTACGTGACGTTTTATAGCCGCACGCGGAACGAGTTGTGGACCAAGGGAGAAACATCGGGCAACCGGCTGAAGGTGGTGAGCGCACAGGCCGATTGCGACTTCGACACGATATTGTGCCGGGTCGAGGTCGAGGGGAAAGGCGTGGTGTGCCACACAGGCACACGGACGTGTTTCAACACTCAACTGCCAGTGGCGGGAGGTGAGCGATGAAGCTCCGACTGGGGATTCCCAAGGGCAGCCTGCAGGAGGCGACGCTGGCGCTGCTGGCACGCGCGGGCTTGCAGGTGTATGTCAGTCCGCGATCTTATTTTGCGGGAACGAACGATCAGGAGATCGAGTGCATGCTGATCCGGGCGCAGGAGATGGCGCGCTACGTAGAACACGGCGCGCTCGACGCAGGCATGACCGGCTATGACTGGGTGATGGAGAGCGGTCTGGAAGTAGTGACTGTGGCGGACCTCATCTATGCCAAGCAGAGCCGGGGCAAGGTGCGCTGGGTGCTGGCGGTGCCAGAGGATTCAGCAGTGAAGCGTCCGGAGGACTTGCGAGGCGCAACCATTGCGACGGAGTTGGTGAACGTGACCAGCCGGTACTTCCTACAACGTGGGATCGAGGTGAAAGTGGAATTCTCATGGGGAGCGACGGAAGTTAAACCTCCTACATTGGCGGATGCCATTGTTGAAGTCACCGAAACCGGCAGCTCGCTCAAGGCGAACCGGTTGCGGATCATTGAAACCCTTCTCGAATCGAACACACAAATCATTGCAAACAAGACTGCCTGGAATGACGCTGGGAAGCGGAAAAAGGTGGAGAACCTCGCGCTGATGCTGCGGGGAGCGATGGAGGCGCAGGGACGCGTGGGGCTGATGCTCAACGTTCGCGTGGAGGACCTGCAGGCGGTTCTCGCGGTTCTGCCGGCGCTGAACAGTCCGACGATTTCGACGCTGAGCGATACGTCGTGGGTGGCGGTGAATACCATCATGGAAGAGAGCTTGTGCTGGGAGGTCATCCCGCGGCTGAAGGCGGCGAATGCGACGGGAATTGTGGAGTATCCGCTGAACAAGGTGGTGGTGTAATGCGGATCCTTAGCGGGAAGGCGGCGGAGCGCGCGGTGGCTCAGATTGAGCGAAGAGGATCGCGTCTGGATGAGGTCGAGCCGGCGGCGCGGCGGATCGTTCAGGCAGTGCGCAAGGGTGGGGACAAGGCGCTAGCTCGCTATGCCACATTGTGGGATAGCCTGCCAAAAGGGCAGTCGCTGCGGGTGCCGCCGGAGGAAATTGAGCAAGGGTGGAAGTCGACTCCACAGGAAACGCGCGAGGCGCTGAAGAAGGCGGCGGCGAACATTCGGCGATTTGCGAACTGGCAGATGCCGCGGTCGTGGAGCCGGAAAAGCAGCGGCGGGGAATTGGGGCAAATCGTGCGGCCGCTGGGGTCGGTAGGATGCTATGTGCCGGGCGGGAGATATCCGTTGCCGTCGACGCTGCTGATGACGGCGATTCCGGCGCAGGTGGCAGGAGTGGTGCGGGTCGTGGTTATGACGCCCAAGCCACAGGCGGTAACGCTGGCAGCCGGGTATTTACTGGGGATAAACGAAGTGTACAGGTGCGGTGGAGCGCAGGCAATCGCCGCGTTGGCGTATGGCACAGAGACCATTGGGCGAGTGGACAAGATCGTGGGGCCGGGCAACGCGTACGTCACGGCGGCGAAGAAGCTGGTGGGCTTTGACTGCTCGATCGATATGCTGGCGGGACCGACCGAGGCTGTGATCTACAGCGAGAGTGGGAATGCGGAGTTTCTGGCGTCGGACCTAGTCGCGCAGGCAGAGCACGACCCCGATGCCGTAGTCGTCTTCATCTCGACCTCAACTGCGTTGGCAAAGGCGGTGGTGGCGAGCATGCAACGGGTCGTCGCGGGGAAACGCGGTTGCGACGCAGGCGATCCGGCGCAATGCGTTTGCACTGGTGGCGGCATCGCGCGGGCAGGCGATGGAGTGGGTAAATCGCATCGCGCCCGAGCACCTGACCGTGGACGACGACTCGGACCTGCCGGCGGTGTGCAACGCCGGGTCGGTTTTTGTGGGCGACTACTCACCGCAACCTGCCGGGGACTATGCGGCGGGGCCGAATCATGTGCTGCCGACTGCGGGAGCCGCGCGCTTTCGAGGCGGATTGAGCGCGGCGGACTTCGTGAAGGTCATCACGGTGCAGAAATTCCTTCGTGGGGGGCTGCGAGAAATCGCTCCGGTAGTGACGAGGCTAGCTGAAACCGAGGGGCTACCGGCGCATGCGCAGGCGGTACGGGTAAGGTGCGGCGATGCTTAGCGCTCGCAGGACTGTCAGAGAGATGCACGAATATCACCCGCCGCTGGCAGGACGGCAGGGGCTTCGGCTGGACTTTAACGAAAATACTGAAGGGTGCTCGCCGCGGGTGCTGGAGCGGGTGCGCGAGGTTACGGCAGAGGAGTTGGCGCGGTATCCGGAGCGAGAGCCGGTCGAGGCGGTGGTCGCCTCGCATCTCGGGTTGCCACCGGAGCAGGTGTTGCTGACGAACGGTGTAGATGAGGCGATCCACTTGCTGTGCGAGGCGTATCTGGAGCCGTCGGATGAAGTAATGGTGGTGACGCCGACGTTTGGGATGTATGAGATCTTCGCTGAAGCGACGGCCGCAAAAGTGGTGCGGGTGCAGTGCGGAGAGGACTTGCGGTTTCCGTTTGAGCAGGTGATGGACAGGGTCACCGCCGCAACCAGGTTGATTGCGATTGCGAGTCCTAATAATCCCACGGGAGGGGTGGCGTCGCGCGAGCAACTGCTGGCGATCGCGAAACATGCGCCCAACGCGGCGGTACTGGTGGATGAGGCGTATTACGAGTTTCATGGCAAAACGGTGATATCTGACGTTGTGAGATATGAAAATCTGTTTGTGGCGCGCACCTTCTCGAAGGCATACGGGCTGGCGGGGATGCGCATCGGGATCCTGGCGGGGCCGTCGGAGCAGATGCCGATGGTGCGGCGAGTGGCGTCACCTTATAGCGTGAATGCTGTGGCGCTTGCAGTACTGCCGGTGGCTCTGGAAGACGCCGCTTATGTGGCGAGCTATGTAGCGCAGGTGAAGGCGGGGCGCGAGAGGCTGGAACGAGAGCTGACGCAGACGGGTATCACGTGGTGGCCGAGCGAGGCGAATTTTGTGTTGCTTCGCGTGGGCGAGAGGCACAAAGAGTTTGTGGCGGCTATGCGACAGCGCGGGATATTAGTTCGAGACCGCTCGGCTGACCCGGGATGCGACGGATGCGTTCGCATCACCCTGGGAACGACGGGGCAGACCGACAGGCTGTTGGCGACGCTTAGCGAGGTGTTCGCGGAACTGAAGTCGGGAGTGGAGGTGAAGACGTGAGGCGGGCGAAGATCCATCGCAAGACCAATGAAACCGACATTCGCGTGGCGTTGACGATTGAGGGGCGTGGGCGAGCGAAGGTAAGCACTGGCATCCGATTCCTGGACCACATGATGGAACTGGTGGCGCGGCACGGTGCGTTTGACCTGGAGTTGCTGGCGTCCGGTGATCTGGATGTCGATCAGCATCACACGGTGGAAGACGTGGGCATTGCGCTGGGCGAGACATTTACGGCGGCGCTGGGTAGCAAGCGGGGCATCCTGCGGGCAGGGTATTTCGTGATGCCGATGGATGAGACGCTGAGTGTGGTGGCGGTGGATTTTGGCGGACGCAGCGCCGCAGTGGTGGACACGAAGGTGCGCACGCGACTGGTGGGTGATTTGCAGACGGAGTTGGTGGCGGACTTCTTTGACGGCTTCTCGCGCGGGGCGAAGGCCAACGTACACGTGAAGACCATTTACGGGCGATCGAACCATCATAAGATTGAGGCGCTGTTCAAGGCGTTTGCGCGGGCGCTACGGGTGGCCTGCTCGAAGGACAAGCAGTTGGGACGGATGCTGCCCAGCACGAAGGGGCTGCTGTGATTGCGATTATCGATTACGGTGCGGGAAATCTGACCTCGGTGGTGAAAGCGGTACAGCATCTTGGGCGGGAGTGCGACGTTACGAGCGACCCTGACATTGTGGGACGCGCGGAGAAGTGGATCATTCCGGGGGTGGGGAATTTCAAGGTGACCGCGCCGCTTGCAAATGGAACGCTCGGAGAGTTGTTACGTGAAGGTGCGGCGGCCGGCCGACCGTTGCTGGGCATTTGCCTCGGCCTGCAATGGATGTTCGAGGGCAGCACGGAGGCTCCCGGGTTGAAAGGGCTGGGAGTGTTTTCAGGACGGTGCACTCGGTTTTCCAATCAGGTGAAGTCGCCGCACGTGGGCTGGGACAGCATCGCCATCAACGGGCCGTCGCGGCTGCTGGCGGGGATTCCATCGGGTTCGTACATGTATTTCACACACTCATATCGCGCGCCGGTATGTGCGGACACGATGGCGAAGTGCAGCTACGAGGAGCCATTTACGGCGGTGGCAGAGCGTGGCAACTTGTTCGGTGTGCAGTTTCACCCGGAGAAGTCGGGGGATGTGGGGATGCAGATCCTGGAGAATTTCTGTGCCTTGTGAAACGCTGGCCAAACGCATCATTGCCTGCCTGGACGTGAATGGCGGACGGGTGGTGAAGGGCATTCAGTTCGAACAGATACGTGATGCAGGCGATCCGGCGGAACTGGCGCTGGCGCACAGCGCGGCAGGCGCCGATGAGATTGTGCTGCTCGACATTACGGCCACGGCGGAGTCGCGGAACACGCTGCTGGAGACGGTGCGGCGAACCGCGAAGCAGTTGTTCATTCCGTTCACGGTGGGAGGCGGGATTCGTACGCTTGACGACGCAGCGGCGGTCCTGGATTGCGGCGCCGATAAGGTTGCGATGAACTCGGCGGCGATAGCGGAGCCGGAGCTAATTACGAGAGTGGCGGAGCGTTACGGCTCGCAGGCTGTGGTGGTGGCTATCGATGCACGAAATAGGACTCCTACAGCGTGGGAGGTATATGTGTGGGGTGGGCGAAAGCCGACAGGCCTTGATGCGCTGGAATGGGCCGTGCAGGCAGAGCAGCTGGGCGCGGGGGAGATTCTGTTGACATCGATGGACCGTGATGGGACGAAGTCGGGCTTCGATTGCCCGCTCACGAAGGCGATCGCGACCCGCGTGCGGATTCCGGTAATTGCGTCGGGAGGGGCGGGTGAACCCCACCACTTCGTGGAGGTATTTCAAGACGGCGCGGCGGACGCGGCGTTGGCTGCGTCGGTGTTTCACTTCGGACTGAAGTCGGTGGAGACGATCAAGCAGGCGCTACGCGATGCCGGCATCCCGGTGAGGCTGGCATGCTGATTCCGTCGATTGATCTGATGGGTGGGAAGATCGTGCAGTTGGTGCAGGGCGAGAAGAAAGCACTGGAGTATGGGAACTTTGGCGAGTGGGTGGCGCGGTTTGCCAAGTATCCGGTGGTGCAGTTGATCGATCTGGACGCTGCGATGGGGAAGGGCGACAATCGCCGGTTGATCGAGGACTTCTGCGGCAGGCTGCCGTGCCAGGTGGGCGGGGGCATTCGCGCTGCTGAAGATGCGCGGGCGGCGCTGGCAGCGGGTGCGCGGCGGGTGATTGTGGGTTCATCACTGGTGCGCGGCGGCGCGGTGGATGTGGACTTCGCGGCGACCATGTGCGGCGAATTCGGAGCCGAACGGTTGGTGGCGGCGATTGACTCACGCGGCGGGAGAGTGGCGATCCACGGATGGAAGACGATCACGGAGATTGCGCCGGCGGAGATGATGCAAGCGCTCGAGCCATATTGCTCAGCGTTTCTCTATACGCACATTGACACCGAAGGAATGATGCAGGGGATCCCGATGGATGTGGTGCGTGAACTTGCGGGACGAACATCGCGAAAGCTCATTGCGGCAGGTGGGATTCGAAGCCAGCCCGAAATCGACGAGCTAGACGCCATGGGCGTGGACGCGGTGGTGGGGATGGCGATCTACACGGGGACAATTGAGGTGTGAGAATCTGGATATTGGATCCAGAACTACCGAAGAATGATTCTTGCGAGGGGTAGGGGTCCTTCGACTGCGCTCCCTGTGGTCGCTCCGGGAGGATGACACTTCTGAAATACTCTTCGCGCTATCGCTTACCCTGGAGGGGCACCGCGAGTTGTGCTATCGGGCGGTTCGGCATTGTCGCGCTGGAGATGGGCAACCGGAGCTCCACTTCCAGTCCGTGAGGCGTGACATTGCGTGCCGTGACAGTGCCGCCGTGAACCGCGACGGCGTTGCGGACGATTGCCAGCCCGAGCCCCATGCCGCCGGTGGTGGTGCCGCGGGAGTCGTCAACGCGGAAGAACGGCTTGAACAGCAGGGGGAGCGCGTCTTCTGGAACGCCCTTGCCGTTGTCGCGCACGGTAAGTACGGCGTGGCCGTCGTCGACGGCAAGCCGAACACAGATTTTGCCGCCCTCGCCGGAATAGAACAGAGCATTGCGCACGATGTTTTCGATGGCGCTGCGGAGCAGCCCGGGGTCGCCGTTGATGTTGACGAGTACGTCTTCGCTGCAGGTGATGGTGGCATCGGTGGCGGCGGCTTCGAAGCGGGCGTCGTCGAGAACCTCATCGAAGACTTCATTGAGCGAAAGGCTCTCGAACCTGGGCTTGTACTGGCCGTTCTCGAGACGCGCCACCGTCAGAATTCGCTCGAGCATGGTGTCGAGCTGGATGGCGTCTTGCTCGATGCGGTCGAGCATTTCGTTGCGCTCGTGGGCATCACCGGTGCGTGCCAAAGCCAGTGCAAGGCGCATGCGGGCGATAGGCGAGCGCAGTTCGTGGGAGACGCCGCTAAGCAGGTTGCGCTCGCTCTGAATCTGGTTGCGAAGTTCTCCGGCCATAGAGTCGAAGTCGCGAACCAGGTCGGCAATCTCATCGCGCCGTTTGCCGATGGTGGCGCCGACACGAATGTCGAGGTTGCCACGGGCGAGCTCGTTGGTGGCGTTGCGGAGGCGTTCGATGGGCTTGCTGAGGTAGTGAGCGATGATCAGGCACATCAGGGCGGAGATGATGGTGCCGAGTTTCAGTACCCAGAGGATGTCACCGGGAACGCGCTCGGCCAGTGGCGGAGGAATGACTTCGGCGATGAGCAAATAACTGCCGCGCTGGGTGGTGATTGGAGAGACGATGACGACCGCCTCATCGGGACGGGCCATGTTTTCGTGTCGAAGGGCACGCTGGGCGTAGCCAGCCATTTCGGCGGGCAGCGGGCGTCCGCTAAGTTCGTTGCCGTTGGCATCGAGCAGCCAGTAGTTGGAGCGGCGCGGGATTGACGTCTGGTCAAGCAGATCGCGCAGCGCCTGCCTGCCAGAGTTTTCGAAGCGCCGGGTTGCCTGGTCTGCCAGCGCGGGAACGAGGCGCCGTTCGGGTTGCACCCACCAGGGATTCTCGTTATGCAGACGGTTGTGCAAGCGCAGGTAAAGCACGCCGAGAAGCAGGGCTTGCGCCACCCAGAAGGGGAGAAAGATCTTCCAGAAGAGGCGGCGGTTCATGCCTTGGCCTTCTCCGGGGTTGAGCTGGCGGAAAAGAAGTATCCGACGCCGCGAATGGGACGAATCAGATCTTCGGTGCCGGGGAAACCGGCAAGTTTCTTACGCAGGCGGCTGACGTGGACGTCAACGCTGCGATCGAAGGCGTTCAGCGGCCGGCCAAGGGCCACTTCAGCGATTTGTTCGCGGGTGACGACGCTCCCGGCGTTGCGCAGCAAAAGTTCCAACACATTGAATTCGACAGAGGTGAGATCCAGGGGTGTGGCTCCGTAGGAGACGTTGCGCGTTCCCAGGGAAAGCTCGATATCGCCGACGCGCAAGACTTCGTCGTGGTCGCTGCGGGTCGCTCCGGCAGCGGCTTCTCTGGTGCGGCGCAGAACCGCGCGAATGCGCGCGACCAGCTCGCGGGGATCAAATGGCTTCGCGAGATAGTCGTCAGCGCCGATTTCCAGGCCGAGAATGCGGTCCACGGCTTCGCCACGGGCGGTGAGCAGCAGAACAGGCACGGCAGAATCGTGGCGCAATGCCTTGAGAAGCTCGAATCCGGAGCCGCCGGGAAGCATCACATCAAGAATGATGAGTTCGTACGGACGGGCGCGAGCGGCGGCGAGTCCGGTGTCGTGGTCGTACGCGGCTTCAATATGGAAGCCCTCGGCCTCGAGGAACCGCTTGAGTAGATTGACGAGTGCACGGTCGTCGTCGATGATGAGCAGTTGGTTCACTGCACTGATTGTGCCTTTTCCGGAGTGCGGTTGCGGTGAAGAATTGTTTCGGGATGAGGTGGGACCCTTCACAAAACTTAACCTTCCTTCACCCTCTCTTAACGGCACAAAAACCGCGCGTTCCGTCTAATTAAGGTGGGCTCCATAATATCGTAACTGGCACGTTGATGTGCCGTGCTCCTGGCTCCAGTTCTAGACCTGCCGACCCCGCTGAGAGCCAGCGAGGAGGGAATCTTGAGAGTTCGAGTAATCCATGGCCTGGGTGCCGCCCTGCTGATTTGTGGATTCTTGGCCGGATGCAGCCGCGATCAGAAGAATGCCAAAGCCAGCGCGCCGATGCCGCCAGTGCCGGTTGGAGTCGCCGATGTGCAGGAGCGCGATTTTCCCGTGTATCTGACCGGACTCGGATCGGTGCAGGCGTTCAATACGGTTGCCCTGAAGAGCCGCATTGACGGCCAGATCATGCAGGTGAACTTCCAGGAAGGGCAGGACGTCTCGCAGGGACAACTGCTGATCCAGATTGACCCGCGCCCCTACCAGGTGGCGCTGTCCACTGCCGAGGCCAATCTTCAGCGCGACGAAGCGCAACTCAACAACGCCAAAGCGCAGTATGAGCGACAAAAGGCCCTGTATGCGGGCGGCGTGATCTCAAAGCAGGACCTCGACACCCAGCAGGCATCGTTCGGGCAGTACGAGGGAACCATTGCGGCGGACAAAGCTGCGATTGAGAGCGCCAAGCTGAACCTGGTCTATACCCGGATCACGAGCCCGATCGATGGCCGCATTGGGCTGCGGCAAGTGGACAGTGGCAACTACGTGCAAGCTTCGTCAACCACGCCCATGGCGATCATTACGCAACTCCATCCGATAGCCATCGTGTTTACGCTTCCGGAGGACCAGTTGCAGTCGGTCCGGCAACGCATGAAGCAGGGCACGCTGGCGGTTGACGTGTATGGTCGCGACGACCAGACCAAGCTCTCGACCGGCAAGCTGTTGACCATCGACAATCAGATTGACCCGACCACTGGCACGGCGCGGTTCAAGGCGGTGTTTGAGAACCCCGAGAATAATCTCTGGCCGAACCAGTTCGTCAATGTGCACCTTCTGCTCGAGACGCGCAAGGACGCGATTACGATTCCGGTGAGTGCCGTGCAACGCGGGCCGCAGGGAACGTTTACCTATGTCGTGGATGACAAGAACACGGTGCAGATCAGGCCCATTCAACTGGCGGTGACCCAGGGCAACGTCGCGGTGGTGGCCTCTGGCGTGCAACCGGGTGAGCGGGTGGTGACCGACGGACAAGAGAAGCTGCAGGCGGGTAGCCACGTGGCGCCGCAAGGGCCGGCGAACCAGTCGAAAAACGCCCTTGCGATCGAAGGTAACGGACCGCAATCATGAGTATTTCGCGGCCATTCATCCTGCGGCCCATCGCGACTTCGCTGTTGATGGCGGCGCTGCTGCTGGTGGGCCTGGTCGCCTATACACAACTGCCGATTTCAGCACTTCCGCAGGTCGATTATCCAACCATCCAGGTGGTCACGTTTTATCCGGGCGCAAGTCCGGATGTGACGGCGTCGTCGATCACGTCTCCTCTGGAGCGGCAATTCGGGCAGTTGCCGGGACTCAATCAGATGACGTCGAGCAGTTCGTTCGGCGCATCGGTGATTACGCTGCAATTCACCCTGGAAGAAAACATCGATGTGGCCGAGCAGGAAGTACAGGCCGCCATCAACAGCGCGCAAACGTATCTGCCGAACGACCTGCCGACGCCTCCCATCTACAGCAAAGTGAACCCCGCGGATGCTCCGATCATGACGCTGGCCATGACATCGAACAGCATGCCGTTGCACAAGGTGCAGGACCTGGCGGACACCACGTTTGCGCAAAAGATCGCGCAATTGCCCGGCGTGGGACTAGTGACCATCAGCGGCGGGCAGAAGCCGTCGGTGCGCATCCAGGCGAACCCGACAGCGCTGGCGTCGTATGGCATCAGCCTGGAGCAGTTGAGAACGGTTATTGGTCAGGTGAACGTTGACCAGGCCAAGGGGCAATTGCAGGACCAGCGGCAGTCGTACACCATCGACGCCAACGATCAGCTCTTCAAGCCCGGCGACTACGCCGACACCATCATTGCCTACAAGAACGGCAACCCTGTGCGGTTGTCGGATGTAGCGACAGTGGTTGAAGGCCCGGAGAACTCGTACCAGGCGGCATGGGTGAACACCACGCCCGCCGTGATTTTGAACATCCAGCGGCAGCCGGGCGCCAACATTATCAAGGTTGTCGACAGCATCAAGCTGCGGCTGAAACAGTTGCAGGCCAACCTTCCGGCTTCAGTGAAAGTGGAAGTGCTGACGGACCGCACCAACACCATCCGCGCCAGCGTGAAAGACGTGCAGTTTGAGCTGATGCTTACTGTCGTACTGGTGGTGATGGTGATCTTCCTGTTCCTGCGGACGCTGTCCGCCACCATCATTCCCAGTATCGCGGTGCCATTGTCGCTGGTGGGCACCTTCGCCGCAATGTACCTGCTGGGATACTCGCTCGACAACCTGTCACTGATGGCGCTGACGATCTCGACCGGCTTCGTGGTGGATGACGCCATCGTGATGATCGAGAACATTTCGCGCTACATCGAGGAAGGCCATACGCCCCTGGAGGCGGCGCTGCAAGGCTCGGGGCAAATCGGATTCACCATTGTTTCGCTGACGGTTTCACTGATTGCAGTGCTGATCCCGCTGCTGTTCATGGGCGACATCGTGGGTAGGCTGTTCCGCGAGTTCGCGGTGACGCTGAGCGTGACCATCCTGCTCTCGGCACTGATTTCGCTCACGCTGACGCCGATGATGTGCGCGCTGCTCTTGCGGCCGCATGGCGAGCAGCGCCATGGATGGTTTTACGAGAAGTCGGAGAAGGTATTTAACAGTACGATCGCGTTCTACGGGCGCACGCTCCAAGTTGTATTACGGCACCAGACAGTTACTTTACTGGTAACGATTGGTACCTTGGTCGCGACCATCTGGCTGTACATGATCGTGCCGAAAGGGTTCTTCCCGGTGCAGGATACCGGCGTGATCATGGGCATTTCGGATGCGCCGGAGAGCGTTTCGTTTTCATCGATGGCTGAACGGCAGCAGCGATTGGCGGCGGCCGTGTTGAAAGATCCGGACGTGGCCAGCCTGTCCTCATTTATCGGCGTGGACGGGACCAACACTACGCCCAACAGCGGCCGCATCCAGATCAACCTGAAACCCAAGGACGAGCGTACGGACGACGCGTCTGCGATCATTAAGCGGTTGCAGCAGGAAGTGGCGGGCGTGGAGGGCATTACGCTCTACATGCAGCCAGTGCAAGACCTGACCGTGGAAGACCGCATCAGCCGCACGCAATACCAGTTCAGCCTGGAAGATGCCGATGCCAAGGAGTTGGGCGACTGGACCAATCGGCTGATGGCGAAGCTGAGGACGCTGCCGGAGTTGCGCGACATTGCAACCGACCAGCAGAACCAGGCGGCGATGGCCAGCCTCGTGATCGACCGCGACACGGCTTCGCGTCTGGGCATCAGCATGTCGGCGGTGGATAACACGCTGTACGACGCCTACGGGCAGCGGCTGGTGTCGATCATGTTCACGCAATTGAACCAGTACCATGTGGTGCTGGAGGTGGACCCAACGTTCCGCAATGATCCGGACTCGCTGAAAAACATTTTCGTTCCCGGCACGACTGGGCAGGTGCCACTGAGCGCGATTGCGCACTTCGAAACCACCACGGGACCGCTGGCGATCAACCACCAGGGCCAGTTTCCTGCGGTGACGTTCTCATTCAACCTGGGCGGACGCTACTCGCTGGGTGAAGCCGTGAGTGCAATCAATGCGGCGGTCGCCGATATCGGAATGCCGCCGAGTATTCAGGTGCGGTTCCAGGGAACGGCGCGAGCATTCGAGGCGTCCCAGGCCAACGAGGGCTGGCTGATCCTCGCCGCCATCGTCACGGTGTATATCGTGCTGGGTGTTCTGTACGAAAGCTACATTCATCCCATCACCATTCTCTCGACGTTACCGTCGGCGGGCGTGGGCGCGATTCTGGCGCTGAACCTGTTCCACATGGCACTGGGGGTGATGGCCCTCATTGGCATCATTCTGCTGATAGGCATCGTGAAAAAGAACGCCATCATGATGATTGACTTCGCGCTGGAGGCAGAGCGCAGTCACGGCAAGCCGCCGCATGAGGCGATTTACGAGGCGTGCCTGCTGCGCTTTCGGCCCATCATGATGACGACGTTCGCCGCGCTGTTCGGCGCAATTCCGCTGGCGGTCGGCTCCGGGACAGGTTCGGAGCTGCGACGGCCGCTAGGAATCACCATCGTGGGCGGATTGCTGTTCAGCCAGTTGCTCACGCTGTACACCACGCCGGTGGTGTACTTGTGGTTCGATCGCCTGGCGCGCGCCCTGGCGCGTGTGCGCTCGCCCAAGCCGGCAGAGGCGATGGGGGATTAGCATGAATGCCTCCGGTCCGGCGATTCACCATCCCGTAGCCACGACGCTATTGACCATAGCGCTGCTGCTCGCGGGCGGACTGGCCTATACGACTCTGCCGGTGTCGCCGCTGCCGCAAATCGACTTCCCTGTGATTTCGGTAGGCGCGGGACTGCCGGGCGCGAGCCCCGAGACTATGGCATCGGCGGTCGCCACTCCGCTCGAGCGTCAGTTCGGGCGCATCGCCGCCATCAATCAGATGACGTCATCGAGCCAGTTGGGCTCGACCGGCATCACCATGCAGTTTGATCTGAACCGCGACATCGATGCGGCGGCGCGCGATGTGCAGGCCGCGATCAATGCGGCGCGCGGCTTCCTTCCCGCAGACCTGCCGGGAAATCCGACGTACCGCAAAGTCAACCCGGCAGACGCGCCCATCATGATCCTGGTGATGACCTCGGACACCATGACCAAGGACGCAATGTACGATGCCGCCGATTCGATTCTGGGGCAGAAGTTGGCACAGATCGAAGGAGTCGGACAGGTTTTCATCTGGGGTTCGTCGCAACCTGCAGTGCGAATTGAGGCCAACCCGTACGTCCTGAACAAGATGAACCTCGGGTTGGAGACCGTGCGGCAGGCCGTGGCGGCGCAAAACGTCAACATGGCCAAGGGCTCGTTGCAAGGTGACCAGACGGCCTGGATGATTCAGACCAATGACCAGATGAAGAAGGCCAAGGACTACCGGCCGCTCATCGTGGCCTACCGCAACGGGGCGCCGGTTCGGCTCAGCGACGTGGCGACGGTCGAGGATTCCTACTCGAACATCTACAACTCCGGAAGCTTCAACGGAAAGCCAAGCGTGCTGGCGGTGATCTTCCGGCAGCCGGGTGCAAACATCATTGCGACGGTGGATCGCGTGACCGCGGCGCTGCCATTTCTAAAGGCGTCGATTCCCCAAGGTATCAATCTTGACGTCGGCATGGACCGCACCCTGACGGTGCGTGCCTCGGTGGCGGATGTACAAAAGACGCTCATCATCTCCGTCGTTCTGGTCGTTTTGGTGGTGTTTGTCTTCCTACGCGAGGTGAGGGCGACGCTGATTCCCAGCGTGGCTGTGCCGCTGGCCATCGTGGGCACGTTTGGCGTGATGTACTTGATGGACTATTCGCTGAACAACCTCTCGCTGATGGCGTTGACCATTTCGACGGGTTTTGTGGTAGACGACGCCATCGTGGTGCTGGAAAACGTGATGCGCCATATTGAGAGCGGGATGACACCCTTCGAGGCGGCTCTTCTGGGCTCGCGCGAGATCGGCTTCACGGTCATGTCAATGAGCATCTCGTTGGTGGCGGTGTTCATCCCCATCCTGCTGATGGGCGGATTGATCGGCCGGCTCTTCCACGAGTTCGCGATGACCATCAGCTCGGCCATTCTGATTTCCATGGTGGTTTCGCTGACTACGACGCCCATGTTGTGCGCGCATTTTCTGCGACCGCATTCCGCCAAGCATGGCGCGCTGTATCGCGTGAGCGAAGGCGGCTTCAAGCGTATGAACCGGGGCTACCAACGGGCGCTGGGCTGGGTGTTGCGGCACCAGCGGGTGGTCGGCTTAGTGTGGGTGTCCACGGTCGTGCTGTTCATCAGCCTGGTGATCATCGTTCCGAAGGGCTTCTTCCCGCAGCAGGATGTGGGGCGCATTTTCGGCTTCGTGGTAGGTGACCAGGACGTTTCGTTCGAGGCCATGAACCAGAAGGTCATGCAACTCGTGGACATCGTGAAGAAGGACCCGGCGGTGCAGAACGTGATTGCCTCCGTGGGTGGAGGCGCGGCGCAGAACCAGGCCCGCATCTTCACTACGCTAAAGCCTCCCAAAGAGCGCAAAATCACCGCCGATCAGGTGATCAACCGGCTGCGGCCGCAGTTGACCCACGTGCCGGGCGCAAGCCTTTACTTCCAGGCGATGCAGGACCTGCAAATCGGCGGACGACTCTCGAATGCGCAGTTCCAGTACACGCTCTCGGGCGACAACCTCGACGAACTTTACGCATGGGCCCCTAAACTGGTAGCAAGATTGCGCGGATTGCCAATGTTGCGGGACGTTAGCAGTGACCAGCAGGTAAACGGCCTGGCTCAGAACATCATCATCGACCGCGACACAGCCGCGCGCCTGGGGATCACCCCCATGCAGATTGACCAGGTGTTGTATGACGCCTTCGGTCAAAGACAGATCTCAACCATTTATCGTCCGTTGAACCAATACCGCGTGGTGCTGGAAGTGGACCCCAAATACCAGATGACGCCGGACGCACTGAAGAGCGTATATGTCATCACCAGGACGGGAGCACAGGTGCCGCTGTCCTCGTTCGCGCACTTCGGTCCGGCGACCACGTCACTGGCGGTTGCCCACCAGGGGCAATTCCCGGCAGTAACGATCTCGTTCAACCTGGCTCCGGGCGCGGCACTGGGCGCGGCGACCCGCGCGATCGAACTGCTTCAGTCGGAGATGCGGTTCCCTGGTTCCATCCATGGGACATTCCAGGGCACGGCGGCAGCGTTTCAGGATTCGCTTTCGTCGCAGCCACTCCTCTTCCTGGCGGCGCTCACCGCCGTGTACATCGTACTGGGCATGCTGTACGAGAGTTTTATCCATCCCATTACGATCATTTCCACCATCTTCTCGGCCGGCACGGGCGCGCTGCTGGCGCTGATGTTGTTTCACGTTGAACTCACGGTCATCGCCAGCGTCGGGCTTTTGCTGCTCATCGGAATCGTGATGAAGAACGCCATCATGATGATCGACTTTGCCCTGGAGCGGGAACGCCAGGGTAAGACGCCGTTGGACGCGATTCACGAGGCAGCACAGTTGCGCTTCCGTCCCATCATGATGACCACGGCGGCGGCGCTGTTGGGTGCGGTGCCCCTCGCCTTTGGAACGGGAACGGGCTCGGAGTTGCGGCGGCCTCTTGGCATCGCCATTGTCGGTGGACTCATCGTGAGTCAGGCATTGACCATTTTCACCACCCCGGTGGTGTATCTGGCGATGGATCGTTTACAGAAGTTCATGGTTTCCATCGTACCGTGGCGCCGGAAACAGCTACACAAGAAGGGCGACGAGCCCATCTTTGCGGACTAGCCGATCCTAAGGCCCGTCTCTCCGCCACGGCGTGGATCGAAGCACTGTCCGTTTCCGGACAAGGCTGGAACGTTGGTGGGCAAACAAGTCCATTGCTTCGGCTTTATGCGACTGAAGCTAAAGCACTTGACGGCCTATCGAGTGGCATGTGATCTGCATTCACCAAGATAGGCTTTGTATGACCCACGATAATCATTCTTTCGAAATCTTGATCGCCGAAGACCAGGAGCACGTGCGCGAAGCGCTGGCGATGTTGCTGCGTTCGCGCGACTACGTGGTTCGCCAGTGCTCTTCGCCGCAAGAGGCGCTACGCGCGGCCGCGCAAGAGCCCGTGGATTTGGCGCTGGTGGACATGAACTATCGCCGCGACAGCACGTCGGGCGCAGAAGGGTTGGACCTGATCGCGTCGCTGCGGCAACTCGACGGGACATTGCCCGTTGTTGCGCTCACCGCCTGGGGCAATGTGGACCTGGCGGTGAATGCGATGCGCTCCGGCGCGTCGGACTTCATCGAGAAGCCGTGGCGCAACGACGCGCTGTTGGAGAAGGTGGATTCGCTCCTCCGCCGCGGTCGCGAAGTGCGCTCGCGCCAGCGCGTCTCTGACTACGAGAAAGAGGATGCGCAGCAGGTACAGATGCGCATCGTTCCCCGGCGCCACATCAATACCAGTGGCGTCGAATTGTTTGGTGAGAGCGTTCCGGCAGGAGTGGTGGGTGGCGACTACTTCGGCGCCTGGCAGCCGTCGCCGGAATCACTGCATTTCTGCATCGCCGACGTCTCGGGTAAAGGTACGCCGGGAGCTCTGATTGCCGCCATGTTGCACGCGTCGGTGAGCACCCTGGCGGTGTCGGGCCGCGCTGCGGCAACGATTGTTGGCGAGGTCGAAGCGATCCTGCGCGATCAGTTGGGTGAGGGGCACTTCGTGACACTTTTCTATGGCGTGCTCGATCTGACGACTCATAGTCTGGAGTACATCAACGCCGGTCATTGTCCGCCGATCCTGCGGCGTGAAGCTGGCGCGATGGAGAGGCTCGCACCCACGCGTCCAGTGCTAGGGCTGCCGGGGCATCGGGGTTCGCAGGCGGAGCGGGTGCGCTTGCGCTCGGGCGATACGCTCATGCTGTACACCGATGGCGTGGCGGAAGCCGAAGACGGAAGCGGTGTCGAGTTTGGCGACGAGCGCTTGGCGTTATTGCTGGCCGAGGATGGCGACTTGCCCGGCCATCATGCGCGCGTGCTGCAGGCAGTCCGCCAGCACGCAGACGGAAAGTTCACCGATGATGCGACGCTGGTGCTGATTGCGGTAGGCGGAAGTTCGCGCACGACGGCTTCGAAGTTGGCCGATCCCGCGTGTTCACAAGCGGGGAGCTAGACCCGCTCATGCCGGACGAATGACGTGCTCGCTCGGGCACTTGAAACTTGAAACTCGAAACTTGAAACTGGGGTGTGCTCCACAAATGTGACGCGGTAATTTTGGGCGGTGGCGCAGCCGGCCTGATGTGTGCCATGACCGCCGGACGTCGCGGACGCCGGGTTGCGCTGCTGGAGCACGCAGACCGAATCGGCAAGAAGATCCTGATCTCCGGAGGCGGCCGCTGTAATTTCACCAACCTGCATTGCCGTCCTGAGAATTTCCTCTCCGCGAACCCCCACTTCTGCAAGTCGGCGCTGGCTCGTTACACGCCGCAAGATTTCATCGTGTTGGTCGAGAAGCACCGCATTCCGTATCACGAGAAAACTCTGGGGCAGCTTTTCTGCGAGGGCTCGGCACGCGAGATCGTGGCTATGTTGGAAGAAGAATGTCGCGCGGCACACGTTGACATCTTTACCGCGACTCGCGTTCGAGAAGTGACGCGGCCTGACAAGTTCGTGGTACACGCGGGCGAGGACGAGTTTCTCGCTCCGGCGCTCGTCGTGGCGACGGGAGGGTTGTCGATTCCGAAGATGGGTGCAACCGCCTTTGGCTATGAACTGGCCCGGAAGTTTGGAGTGAAGGTCCGCGAGTGTCGTCCCGCGTTGGTTCCGTTGACGTTCAACTCTGGGGACCGGAAATACTATTGCGACCTGGCTGGCGTCTCGGCCGAAGTAGTTGCTTCGACCGGACGCCAACAATTCCGCGAGAAGATGTTGATCACGCATCGCGGCCTCAGCGGTCCGGCCATTCTGCAGATTTCGTCGTATTGGAAGCCGGGCGAACCGCTAGGCCTCGACCTCGCTCCCGACAGAGAAATCACGAAGCACTTACTTCTCGAATCAGGAGGGCGTGACATCAGCGCTGCCAAGGCGGCGTTTCGCGCCGTGCTGCCCGCTCGTTTCGCCGACCGTTGGGTCGATCTTCACGCGCCCGAACGCTGGACGAATCCCGCCCTCGAGCAACTGGAGCGGACTGCCCATCACTGGCGGGTGACCCCCTCGGGTACCGAAGGCTACGAAAAGGCCGAGGTCACCGCGGGCGGCGTGGATACCGACGAACTCTCGGCGAAAACCATGGAGAGCAGGAAGGTACCCGGCCTGTACTTCATCGGAGAAGTGGTTGACGTCACTGGCCATCTCGGAGGCTTCAACTTCCAGTGGGCCTGGGCCTCGGGATTTTGCGCAGGAGAGGCGATGTAAACCATCGTGCCCGCCGATTTACGAAGGCGGCTGCATCAGACGAATGAGGTTGCCGCACGTGTCTTCAAACGTGGCGCCGAGAACGGGACCCATGTTCTTGGGCTCGCCCCGAAATGTTACGCCGAGGCTCTTGAGGCGCGCGTACTCGGCCTGAATGTCGCTCGACGCGAATATGGTCGCGGGAATTCCCGCGTCGTACAAGGCTTTTTGGAAGACCTGCGCGGGCGGGCAGGCCATGGGCTCCAATACCAACTCAACGCCATCAGCACCCTCGGGAGCGGTAACGGTGAGCCAGCGATATTGCCCCATGGAGATGTCTGTCTTCTTTTGGAATCCGACAACGCCGGCGTAGAACTGCAGGGCCTTTTCCTGGTCGTCGACCATGATGCTGGTGAGAATGATTTTCATAAATACTCCTGAGTCGGCTATTTTGCCACAGCCAGTGCTACCTGAGAATTGGGGGAACACCCGAGCGGCAATTGATTGATAAACTGAATCAACGCCCGCTGGGGGAATCATTCACAACCACACATCGGAGAGCCGTGAACGTTACAGCTGACGCAATTGTCAACATACAAGCACTGGTGAAAACCTATCCCGCCAAGGTGCCGGTTGAGGCCGTGAAGGGCATCGACCTGACAGTCGAGCGCGGGGAGCTTTTTGGCCTGCTTGGGCCAAACGGGGCCGGGAAGAGCACCACCATCAGTGTTTGCACCACTCGCGCTTTGCCCACTGCCGGTCGCGTTTCGATTTCCGGGGTCGATGTGGTGAAGCACCCTTCGGAGGCGCGGCGGTTCATGGGAGTAGTGACTCAGTTCAACACCCTCGACCGGCAGTGCACCGTGTGGGAGAACCTCTATTTCCACTGCCGCTACTTCGGAATTTCGCACACGGAATCGACGAAGCGAAGCGACGAGCTACTGGAGCTGTTCAAGCTGACCGAGCGCGCCAAGGTCTTCGTGAAGACGCTATCCGGCGGACTCGCCCAGCGGGTGCAGATTGCGCGCGCGATCGCTCACAACCCAGAGGTGCTGTTTCTCGACGAACCCAGCGCCGGGCTCGACCCGCAGACGCGTCTGGCATTGTGGGACATCATCCGCGAACTCCGACAACGTGGGATCACCGTGGTCCTCACCACGCACTATATGGAAGAAGCCGACCAGTTGTGTGGACGCGTGGCGATTATCGATCACGGAAACATCCTGGTAAGCGGCACTCCCGACGAGCTGAAGAGCAGCGTCGGCGCGCAAAAAGTATTCAACCTTCAGTTGCAGAACTCTGGGGTTGAGGGGTTGCGCGAGCGGCTCTGTGGCCTTCCGGGCGTGACCTCGGTCGAGGCTGCCGAGTCCGGATTAGTGGTGTTCAGCGATGGCCGTGGCGGACTGCTGCCCGAGATCGTCAACATTGCCGGCGACAACCTGCGCGATATTTCTGTGAGTGAGACGACGCTCGAATCCGTGTTCATTAAGTTGACGGGGAGGGACCTGCGTGACTAAATACAGCCTCTATTGGGGATCATTTCGCGGCCTCCTGCTGCGTGACATTAGCGTGCTGCGCCGCGAAGTGATTCCGTTCCTCATCCGCACCATCATGAATCCGCTGATGTTCGTCTTTGTGTTTACCTACCTGTTCCCAAAGATGGGACAGGGGTTCCAGAGCAGCGGAGGCACCGGATTTGGCACCCTGATTCTGCCGGGCCTGCTGGCCGTGGGCATCTTTATTCAGGGCATCATGGCAACCGCGCTGCCACTCTCGATGGAGATCGGCGCCACGCGCGAGATCCACGACCGCGTCATGTCTCCGCTGCCGGTGACCTGGGTGGCGATCGAGAAGATCGTGTTCAGCGCGGTGCAGAGCGTGCTTGCTGCGCTGGTGATTTTTCCACTCGTGTACTTTATCCCCGCGACACCGGTGCAGGTACACGTGTCGAGTTGGACGACGCTGATCGGCGTTCTGCTGCTGGCTTCGCTGGTGGCGGGAACCGTGGGGCTGGCGATTGGGACCATCGTGAAGCCCGAGCACATCGCCCTGATGTTCGGCATCGTGGTGGTACCGGTGACGTTCTTCGGGTGCGTGTACTACCCGTGGGCGGCGATGCACAACGTCCGCTGGCTTCAGGTCCTGGTGCTCATCAACCCGCTGGTGTACATGAGCGAAGGGTTGCGGACTGCGCTGACTCCGAATGTGCCCCACATGCCGGCGTGGGTGTCGGTCCTCGCGCTGCTGATCGGGTTGGGAGTGTTGGGGACGGTTGGTGTGAAGGGCTTCATCCGGAGGGTGCTGACGTAGTCACCGGTTGTATACCGGCAGGGGGCCGCGCAAATCGTGCCAGACCTGGTCGCATGCGGTGACGACGGCTTCTGGCAGCGGGCCTTCTTCGGTGGCTCCGAGGTTTTCGTTCAACTGCGCCATGCTCGATGCGCCCAGGATCACAACATCTGACGCAGTATGGTGAAGCAGCCAATTGAGTGACAAGCTGACAAGCGAGCGTCCGGCGGATTGCGCGATCTGGCGGAGGCGCTCGACGGCGTTGAAGTACTGGGCGTGCCAATAGCGTCCCTGGTAGAGCGCGTTGCTGTCGAAGCGCGTGCCGGGGAGGACGAAATCCTGGCGGTGCTTGCCGGTCAGAAGTCCGCCTGCGAGCGGGTTGTACACCACAGTGGAGACGCCAAATTCCTTGCACATCGCGAGGTATTCCTGCTCGATGCCGCGGGCCAGCAGGTTATACATGGGCTGCGAAACATACGGTGGATGCCATTTCCGCTCCTTCGCGATCGACAGCATCAAGACCACTTCCCAACTCGCGTAGTTCGACGACGCCGGATAGCGCACCTTGCCTTGCAGCACCAGCGATTCCATCGCCTCCATCGACTCTTCCACATAAACGCTGTGGTCGGGAAGGTGGAAGTAATAGAAGTCGAGATATTCAGTTTGTAGGCGCCGCAGGCTTTCATCGACGGCGCGAAGGATGGACGCGCGCGAGAGGCCTTTCTGGTCAGGCCCGTCGCCCACCTTGAAGCCCACCTTGCTTGCCAGAACGATCTTGTCGCGCCGGCCCCGGAGCGCGTTGCCGAGCAGCATCTCGGCCACTCCGTCGTTGTAAACATTGGCGGTGTCGAAGAAATTGATGCCTGCTTCGATGCAACGATCGATGACCTGGTTGGTGCCCGACTGATCCAGCGGTTTGCCGAGCGTCATGGTGCCGAAGCAAAGGCGGGAGACGGCGAGGTCGGTGTGGAGGAGAGTGCGTTTTTCGATGCTCATAATCTTCTCCTTTCGATGCGTGCTGCGAACCTATCGAACTATAGCGGCTTCGACATGGTGATGAAGTGGACCGGCATGGTGGCGGTCTTGATGACTGCTGCCGATTCGACGCCGCTCTCGACATAGCCGAGTTTGCGGTAAATCAGCGGCAACTCGGGACGCACGCTGACTACGCGAAGGTCGGCGAACTTGCATCCTGCACGGCGACCGAAGTCCTCGGCCTCGCGCATCATGCGCGAGCCGATGCCAGATTTCTGTTGGACGGGATCGACCGCCAGCATTCCGATGTAGATGCGGTCGCCATTGAGCTTCACGTGGACGGCTGCAATGTGCTGGTCGCCATCCGTCAACAGAAGAAACGGGCCTTGGCGCATGAGTTCGGCGATTTGCTGGTGGTCGGTGCGGTCGCCGGTTTTGAAAAATTTCTCCACGGAAAATGCGCGGTTGACGAGTGTGACGATGGAGTCGACGTCGGCATCGGTGGCGCGTCGGAGAGTCGTGACCGGGGAGAAGGCCATAATTCATTGTGGCATGGAGCAGAACTGGTGATAGCGCACTACGGCAACGGCTGGTCGCGCACGACTGTTTCATGCGCCGCCATCAGCCACTTGCCGTCCACCTTGCGCAGAACGATCAGGATCCGCCCATCGACCGTCACACCGGCGTTGGTCGCCTGGTAGGTCCCGGCGCTGTATCCGAGATCACCTGAGTAGTACGTGGTCAACGGCTTGATGTAGTCAATATGTCCACGTGCCTTGATGCCGCGCTCCCAAAAGGCCTGGATCGCCGGGCGTCCATGCGCCAGGATGTGCGCCGACAAGTAGTAGCCGTCGTCGGCATAAAGCGCCGCTACCTTGGCGGCATCGCCGTCGTTGTAGAACCGGATCCAGTCTTCCTAAATCTGGCGGATGGCCATGTCGTCGGAGGTGGCAGCGGGTTTGGCAGAGTCAGAATTGGGCGAAGCAACCTGCGCTAGTACTTAATCGCGTAAGTTTACGATAGTATTGCGCAACTGCGAACCTTTGACTTCGCGTTTACGCCAGACGAACGGCTTGGCCCTGGGTCCGTAGGCTGCCACGAAGTCTTCAATCGCTTGGCGCAATTGCTCGATGTCGCGAAAAGACGCTCCCCGCAGGGCTTTGCGGCTCAGAATACCAAACCAGACTTCAACTTGATTCAACCAACTGGCCGAGGTTGGCGTGAAGTGAAAGAACACGTTGGGATGAGCCGCCAGCCAGGCATCGTTTTTCTTGTGGATGCAGTAATTGTCCAAGATCGCATGGATTTCTTTTCCCGCCGGGAGATCGGCGACCACGCGATCCATGAATTCGAGAAACTCAATTCGCCGCTTCTTGCCGGTCGTCTGCGTATGAACGGCACCAGTGGCGACTTCCAGGGCGGCAAACAGATTTAAGGTGCCGTGGCGCTTATAGGTGCTCTTGAAACCGCGGACGATTTTCCCACTGTCCGTTTCCACGAATCCCGTCTTCCGCTCCAACGCCTGAATACTCGGCTTTTCATCCACGGAAAGAACCAACGCATTCTGTGGGGGATTCAAGTACAGACCCACGACATCGGCGGCCTTGGCCGTGAACTCCGGGTCCGTGCTGACGCACCAACGGCGCTGGCGTGCCAAACATACGCCTTCTTTCCGCAACACGCGCCAGACCGCATGCACCGATGTTTTCAAATGCTTCGCCAGTGCCGGCCCATCCCATACTGCTTGTCCCTGCGGCGGGGGTTCTTCCAGCATGGCCAGCACTTGCTTGCGAAACTCCCCTGTATATCGCGGCGGTTTGCCCGATCGCCGACGGTCCCGCAATCCCGCTATTCCCTCCGCCGCAAAGCGCCGACGCCAATCGATCACCGTGTTCGGCCGCACCTTCCAACTCCGGGCCACCGTGCTGACCGGCTTCCCTTCCAGACATCCCAAAACGATTCTCGCTCGTTCCACCAATCGCGCTTCCATCGTGCGGCTGTGCGCCCAATCTTCTAAAACCTGACGATCCGCTTGCGAACATTCCGGTATCGGCGCTGTTTTTGGCAAAGGCACCCCCTTTGCCAATCACATTACGTAATATCCATCACTAATGCAAGTAAGCACTAGCGCGGTGGACAATGCCATACATAATGTCGCAAGAAATAGCACGGCTGGTTTCATGGCCACACAATAGCACGGTCTTCTGACGCCTTCTATGATGGTCGCCACTGTGCGGAAGTCGTCTTGTACCCGCACGCTGGCCGGTTACAGCACGGCGGTTTCGTGCAGCAGCTCACCCTTGGCGAATCGGCCAGGACTCAGCGCCGCGACGTTGCTGACCACTTCGGTCTTTCCCTGCGTGATCAGATCCGCCAGAATCTTCCCGGTGGAGGGGGCG
Source organism: uncultured Acidobacteriaceae bacterium (assembly GCA_963814165.1). Lineage (GTDB taxonomy): Bacteria > Acidobacteriota > Terriglobia > Terriglobales > Acidobacteriaceae > DASRAA01. The sequence goes on from CAWFBW010000008.1 coordinate 266,024, forward strand.
TGCATCACGCCGTGTCCGCTGAAGCCGTTGGCGCAGAAGAAGCCGGGCACGTCGTCGACCGGGCCGAGAATGCAGTGGTGGTCGGGCGACATCTCGTAGAGTCCCGCCCAGGCGCGCTTGGGATTCACGGCGATATTTTCGAAGCAGGGCACGCGGTCGGCGGCGCGCTCCAAAATCTTCTCGATGAACGACTGCTCGAAATCGCTCTTGAAGCCGATGGTCTCTTCGGGATCGTTCCACGCCAGCAAAAAGCCGAGGCTCTCAGGCCGGAAGTGGAATCCGTTGGTCATGTCGATGACCATCGGGATTTCGTGGGAGACGCCATCGAACGGTTCGGTGGGTACGAGTTGGCGGCGCAGCGGTTCCACAGGCAAGTCGATACCCGCGAGGGCGGCGACCTGGGCGGCCCATGCTCCTGCGGCGTTGACGACGACGCGGGTGCTGACTGGGCAGCGAGTGGTCTCGAGTCCAGTAATGCCGTTTTCGTCACGATGGATTGCCGTGACTTCGGTCGAGCGCCACACCTTCGCGCCACGCTCGATGGCGCAGGTGGTGAAGCCGGTCATCACGCTGTAGGGATCGACGAAGCCGTCGGTGGGGCAGAAGCTGCCACCGAGAATGTCGTCGGAACGAAGCTGCGGGACGCGGGCGACGATTTCGTCGCGGCTAACCATGCAGGCTTGGGTCAGTCCGAGCTTGTGCTGTAGCGCCTGATTTGTGCGCAGGTAGTCGAGGTGCTTTTGCGCCGTCGCCACGAACATGTAGCCTTGCGGGCGATAGCCTCCGGGCTGGCCAAGGCGCTCATCGAACTCCGAATAGAAGTTGATGGAATACATCGACATCTGAATGTTGGGGGCAGTGGCGAACTGGGCTCGCACTCCGCCCATGCTCTTGCCGGTGGAGCCTTTGCCCTGGTGGGTTTCGCGTTCGACAATGAGAACGTTGCGGGTTCCAGCTTCGGTGAGATGCCAGGCGATGCTGGCTCCGACGATGCCTCCGCCAATGATGACGACGTCTGCAGTTTCCATGATGGGAAGAGTGTAATACGCGGCACAGGGTGCGAGATGTGACGTTGATTGACACTGTTTGCCGAGCCGCAATACCATGACGCTCCCGGAGGGCAAAGTATGTCTGTGGTCACCCAACGAATTCTCGTGATTTATTCTGCTGTACTCAGCACGATACTGGCCGTGATCGTGCTGACATCGGCGGTTCCGTCCATATCGCAATCGTTCGATGTGTTGCGCGTCCACCGAATTGATGTTGTTGAACCAGACGGAACGTTGCGCATGGTCATTTCCAACCGCAACCGGCTGCCCGGCGTGATTGTGAAAGGCAAAGAGGCGCCGCCGGTCGATCGTCCACAAGCGGGCATGATCTTCTACAACGATGAGGGTAGCGAGAACGGGGGCCTGATTTTCGGCGGCCGTATGAACGAAAAGGGCGAAGTGGTTGACTCAGGCGGCAGCCTTTCGTTCGACAAATATGGCGAAAACCAGATTGTGCAGTTGGCGGGCGTGGACGACAAGAACGACAAATTCGCGGGATTAGCTGTGGGCGACCAGCATCGTCGCATCTGGGTCGGTCGAACCGATGACGGAAACGCGTCTATTAGCCTGATGGATGCCAAGGGCAAGAAACGCATCGTGATGCAGGTGACAGCCCAGGGAGTTCCAACGCTGTCATTCCTGGACGAGAATGGCCGCGTTATTCGTGAGGTCTCGGCAGAGTCGCATTGAAACGACTGAGCATAACGGCCTTCAAGCCTGCCCACGTTAGATAGCGCATCATGGAGTGGGAGCGATGGCATGAATACGTTTTCTGTGGTGCAGATCATGACCGCGTCGATTGCGCCGGTGATCGTGATTTCGGGCGTGGGGCTGTTGCTGTTGAGCATCAGCAACCGCTACGGGCGGGCGATTGACCGGGTGCGGCTTCTCGCGCGCGAGATGGCCGAAAGCGACCCGGAAAGCGCGCGACGGCGGCAGTTGACCGAACAGTTGCGCCTCACAAACGACCGCGCGCACATCCTGAAACGGTCGATGCTGTATGCATCGGTCTGCATCTTCTTTGTGTCGCTGACAATCTTGTCTCTGTTTGCGGAGCACCTGGTCGGCCTGCAGAAGGACTTTCTGGCGCTGCCGTGTTTCGCGGCGTGCCTGGTGTGCCTGGTGGTGTCGATCTATTTCTCCATCCGCGACATTACCGTGTCGCTGGCGGCACTGGAGTTAGAGGTCAGCGAGCGGATGCGTGGGGACTTGCACTTGCCGTGAGTTGTTTTTTGACTTTCAAGGAGGACCGATGACGCAAATTCCGAGCGGGACCGAGCTCCCGCGCCCATTCCTTCCCGCGAAAGACTACGAGCTCTCGAGGGCCTTTTACGAGGCGCTGGGCTTCGAAAAACTTCTCGACGGGGAAGTCGCGATCTTCAAGGCCGGTTCTGGCGGGTTCATCCTGCAACGCGGCTATCAGAGGGATTGGGCTGAGAATTTCATGATGCAGCTCATGGTCGATGACCTTGACGCATGGTGGAACTACATTAGCGGGCTTGACTTGCCCGGAAGATTCCACGTTCAGGCCCCGCGCCCTCCGGCGATGCAGCCATGGGGCCTTCGGACCGTGTTTGTTTACGATCCGGCGGGCGTGCTTTGGCACGTTTGCCAGCGGCGGGAAGGGGCCGTGCAGGACTGACGCAAGCGCGCCCGCCGAGCAAATCCTCGGGACCTGGGTCCCCTTTGTATCAAACGTCACATTTGCAAGTGATAATCCGCACTGCGTCGGCGCGGCCGCCCGGCCTAGCCTTGTGTATCGGGCCACAAGAATAGCGGGTGAACTTCATGTCATGTGCTGAACCCCGACGGACCGTGCCGTGCTCCGCATTGGCGCATCTTCATCGGGGAAACCGCCATGCGCGCCAAAAGGAAACAACATGCCATTGATTAATGCCTTCTCCAAAGCCGTTGTGCGGGAATTTTCGATCGAAGAACTCAAGCAAGCCGCGCGTCTGATGCGCGGCTATGACCTGGTGGCGCTGTGTGCCGCCGGTTCCGGTCACTCCGGTGGAACCCTCTCCATGATGGAGATCGTGGCCGCGCTGTACCTCAAGGTCGCCAACCACGATCCCAACGTTCCCGAATGGGAAGACCGCGACCGCATTGTGTGGTCCGGCGGACACAAGGCTCCTGCGCTGTATCTGGGGCTGGGCATGGCCGGGTACTACCCGCTGGAAGATGTGGTCACGCTGCGCAAGTTGTATTCGCCGTTCCAGGGGCATCCGCACCGGTTGAAGCTGCCAGGCGTTGAAGTGTCGAGCGGTTCGCTGGGGCAGGGACTGAGCATCGCCGTGGGCATGGCGTTGGCGGGCAAGATGGCCGGCAAGAGCCACAGCGTGTTCTGCATCATGGGCGACGGCGAACAGCAGGAAGGCAGCATCTGGGAAGCCGTGATGGAAGGCTCGCATCACAAGCTCGACAACCTCGTCGGCATCATCGATCGCAACCGTTTGCAGATCGACGGCTGGGTGAAAGACGTGATGAACGTCGAGCCGCTGGAAGAGCGTTATCGCGCGTTCGGGTGGGAAGTGATCGAGGTCGATGGTCACGACGTGAAGCAAGTGGCCGAGGCTCTGCAGAAGGCGAAGAACGTTCCGACAGCAGGCAAGCCGACGGTGATCATCGCGAACACCGTGAAGGGCAAGGGCGTCAGCTTCATGGAAAACCAGGCGGGCTGGCACGGTAAGGCCCCGAACTACGAAGAGCTGGTGAAGGCGCTCGACGAGCTCGGGCTAAAGCAGACGATCGCTTACGACGCGTTGCTGAAGAAGGCGGCGGAGTATCAGAAAGAAGTGGACGCAAAGCTCGACGCGAAGATGCCGCACTTCTCGCAGGACTACTGGTGGAACAAAGACACTCTGCCGGCGGTAACGATGGAGCCGACGCGCAAGGGCTTCGGCAAGTCGCTGGCGAACAACGGCGACGACGAGCGCATCGTGTGCCTCGGGCTGGACATCTCGGGGTCGATCACGATCAGCGAGTTTTACAGCGGCAAGCCGGAGCGCAAGAATCGCTGGATCAGCATGGGCATCGCGGAGCAATCGGCAACGGCGGCGGCTGCGGGCCTGGCGCGCGAGGGAAAGATTCCGGTGTTCGGCACGTATGGCACGTTTGCGGCGGCGCGCAACCTTGACCAGATTCGCGTGTCGATTTGCTACGGCAACTTCAACGTGCTGATTGCGGGCGCGCACGGCGGCGTTTCGGTTGGGCCGGACGGCGCGACGCACCAGGCGCTGGAAGATTTGTTCGCCATGTGCAGCCTGCCGAACATGGTGGTGTCGGTCCCGTGCGATGCGATCGAGACGCGCAAGGCGACAGACTACCTGCTGCTGGACCACGTTGGACCGAAGTACATTCGCTTCGCGCGCGAAGCAACGCCGATCGTGACAAAGGAAGACACGCCGTTTGTGTTCGGCGCGGCCAACGTCTCGCGGCTGCGGCGCAAGGCCGAGAAGATGGTTGACGCGTTCGATACAGTGCTGGCGTCCGAATACGACAACGAAAACGAAGACCTCACGATCATTGCTTGCGGGCCGATGGTTCCCGAGGCGATGCGCGCGGCGTGGATCCTGAAACAGGAGTTCGGCTACGAGGCGCGCGTGGTAAACATCCACACCATGAAGCCGATTGATGCGGACGCGATTGTGCGCGCGGCCAAGGAAACGGGCGTAATCGTCACCGCCGAGGAGCACCAGATCGGCGCGCTGGCGTGGCGCGTGAGCGGCATCATCACTGAGAGTCCGGAACTGTTCGGCACGCCGGTGATTACGGGCGCTATCGGCGTGAAAGACCGCTTCGGCGATTCGGGCGCGCCCTGGGAACTGATCAAGGAGTTCGAGGTCAGCGCCGAGCACATCGCGCAGAAGGCGGCGGAGTTGATCGCGCTGGCCAAGGTGAAGCAAGAAGAAGAGAAGCTGGAGATGGCGCGGTAGAAGAAGCTAGCAATCAGCCGTTAACAATTAGCTAAAACTGTGGAGGGGCGATATTCGCCCCTCTATTGTTGAGGCGACGGTGAAAATCCGTTCGGCCCCGTCTGCCAGTCTGCTGAAGGAAGTTCCAGTGGAGGCTCGGGCTGCGGTTCCGGCTCCGGCTGCGCATCGATCTCGGCCAGCGTAGCGTAGGCCCCGAGCCGGGCCAAGTAGAGCGCATCGGCTCCCGCCAAGTAAACCAGAAACAAGGCTCCCATCATCAGCAGCACCCATCCGATTGCGATGCGGTTGCCGAGGCCGGTGGGTGCCAGGACCAGGAAGAACATTGCGCCAGCCCACACCATTCGCAGCGCGAGAAACCCCAGCGACAATCCGAGCAGCCGTCCGCCCTGACGGGTGCAGAAGTCGAGCGTCAGCGATATCGCCTCGCGCCCGCTGACCTGGTTGCGGATGCAAAACAGCGGCGCCAGTCCGAAGATCCAGTTCAGCATGACGCCGAATGCAACAGAGAGCGCGACGCCGAAGACGTAGAAGAAGGCGGCCCGGGCCGGACGCTGCTGGTTTTGCATCGCAATCCCCAGCAGCAGCGAGGAAAACAAGCAGCCGAGGGCAATCCAAATCCACAGCGCCCGCAGCAAATGAAGCTGGAGCATCGGACAGAATTGCCAGCCCGCATTCTCGTCACGGTCCTCGCCGCCAGCGAGCGCGACAAGATTGCGCAGCGAGGCGGCGCGTCCTACTGCGGCGGCGAAGGCCCACAGCACCGTGAGCCCAGCCAGCACAAAGAACTTCACCCAAATGAAGCGCAGCAGGGCTCCATGGAATACGTGAGTCAGAGCTGAGCCCGCGAGCGCAGGCTGCATCGTGCCGAGCAGGAACCGGTCAAGCGGCGAAACCTTGAGGCTGTCGAGAAAGACCGCGGCTGACAGCAACACGATCAGCCATGAGGCGATGGCGAAGCACCACCGCCACGTTATTTCTGCGACGAACAACAATGGCTCTTCGCGCAGCGCGGCAAAGCCTTCCTGAAACGGCGATCGGGAATAGCCGGGCTGCGACATGGCATCAGGATAGCAGCGACGGGCAGACCTTCACACTGAAACGTCGAGTGACTCGCCTCACCGCCCCACTTGCGCGTACACCGGAGGAGGGCACTTGATACCCTTCTCTTTTTTCCACTTGGAGACTTTGACGGGCTTGCCCTGCATGCATGAGGTCGCGCCGGGGTGCTTGGTTCCGGTGAATTCAATGGCTGTGCCGGACTTCGGCACCTTAGCGGGGAACAGCAAGTTGTACAGCTGGCCGGTTTGGGTGTCGATGACGACGTGACACGAGTTTTCGATCGCTTGCTCGACGCAGCCGGAACCCTTCACCGACTTGGCGTTGGATGAGTGCCTGGGCTGGGAGTATGCAAGGGAGCACGGAATCGCCATCAACCAGATCAGGGGGATGATCTTCAACGTATGCTGTCCTCCGATATTCGGATGATAGCGATGCGTTATGCGCAAACACAATGCTGCGAATCCAAACGTACAACAGGCCACCCGCCCACCTGCGAGTGGCCTGCGCCAACTCGATCTCCGGCTCATCACCCAAGCGGAGCACCCGCAATCAGTCAGGAGTTCTATTGCAGGGTGAAGTTGGCAGAAGCCACCGGGCTGGTGGCATATCCTCCGGCCGCTGCAATCGCACGCACCGTCACCTGCCCTGCTTGCGACAGCGTCATCGGTCCGCGATAAATCGGCGACGAAAGCGTCGGTGTTGAGCCGTCGGTAGTCACGTAAATCACGGCGTTCGCCAGGCTGTCGGAAATGGTGACCGAAAGTGGTGTGGCGTAAGTTCCGCCCGATGGCGCGATCGCTGGCACCGGCGCTGGAGTAGTTCCCATGCCAGCTCCGTAACCTCCGCAACCTGTACCAACGAGTAAGAGCAGAATCGTCGCCAAAAACGACTTCATGTTGACCTCGATGCGCGGACAACTCGGACGTCATGAGAACCCGTCCCTTGGCTGTCCTTACTAGTCCACGATAGGTGCGGCGGCGGTGCCTGTTGTCATCGCAAAGCAAAATGAATGTCACAACCTATTCACTTCCAACGTAAGTAACCGAGTGCAACGGCACTGAGAATCGCGGCTTGGATGCTCGCGGGTGAGGCCGTGCGGGAAGCAAAGTGCATGCAGTTTCACAATGCTGTAACATGGCTCGCTGACCCTATCTTCCCTGCCAACGGGCATTTGCCATGTCTAGTGCTGCTGACGTATCGCAACCGCTTAATAGTGCGCCGCCCCGCATGGGGCGCTGGAAGAAATTCGGCCTTGTCGTTCTGCTGCTGGTGATCGCATTCATCGTGTACGCGTCGTCGCGTCCATTGTCGGTGCTGCGGGCCGTGGGCCGGCTCGCATTATTGAGCGGCGGCATTCACAGCCAGTACTCACAAGTTGGTCCCTATCGCGTGCATTACTACGAGGGCGGCGAAGGCCCGCCGCTGGTTTTTGTTCACGGATTGGGCGCGGAGTCGCTCAACTGGGTGCCGGCGATGCTGAGCTTGCGCCACCAGTTCCACGTGTATGCCATCGACCTGCTCGGACACGGCCAGACCGAGCGGCCCGACATTGCATATTCCATCACGCAGCAGTCGGAGATGGTGCATCAGTTTCTTGTGGACCGGAAGGCTCTGCCCGCTGACGTGGTCGGTGTCTCCATGGGGGGATGGGTCACTCTCAAACTCGCGCTCGACCACCCCGACGCGGTCAACCGCCTCGTCGTTGCCGATGCTGCCGGGCTGAAGTTCCAGACCGACATCACAGTCAAGAGCTTCCTTCCCGCTACGCACGACGAGTTCGTGCAATTCATGGCCCTGCTGACGCCACGCGTGCATGACGCGCCCTATCCGCTGCGCCGTGACTTTTTGAACCAAGTGGCCGAGCGCGCCTGGATCACGCGCCGCATCTTCGATTCATTCCTCACCTATCAGGACGTGCTTGATGGGAAGCTGCAAGGCATTAGCGCGCCAGTGCTGGTGGTCTGGGGGAGGGAAGAAAATCTCATCCCGATGTCGGTGGGTGAGGAGATGAAGCAGCAAATCCCCAACGCGTCGCTGCTGGTCTGCAGCGACTCCGGTCACCTCGCCATTTACGAGTGCTGGAGAAAACTGGAGCCCGACGTTGCACAGTTCCTGTCGTCGCCGCAGCCGCCCGCGCCGTATGTGCGGGTAGTGACGATTGGGGGCGAGGCCCAAGGCCGATAACGTTACAGGCTCGGGTCTAGCGAGTTACTGCTTGGGCGTATCTGACTGTGCCACGCGATGCGCTACGCCTTTGGCAATGCCATTGTCGTCTTGCATCAGGATTTCGATGCCGTCGCCAGAGATACGCCCGTCAACCCTGATCGTAGCTTCCTGGTCTGCAAACTGCGGCGTGTGGCGAGTGATGAACGACAGCTGGCCGTTGCGGAAACTGCCGTCTTGGATGCCCGCCTCGCCGGTGGGATAGACGACGCGACCGAAGAGTTTTTCGCCCGAAACTTCGAACGTGAATCGTACATTGAATGTGCTTCCGTTCTTACTGAGCACGGCCTTCCAGTTTCCGCTGATGTCGGCGCTGGCGTATGCCTGAGACGGATTCGCGGACGGGGCAGACTCCCCGATTGCCGCCGGGGCAGTCGCCGACTTCGACGCCAAGCCATCAATTCGAGATCTCGATTCCTGCCACTTCCAAAGTCCCGCGGCGATGACGACGACAAACACCGCCGCTGCGGCGATCAACGCAGGCTTGAGTGTTCGTCGGGGGAGCGTTGTGTGGCCCTGACCTTTCTCGAGCGCTGCGATCAAATCCTGCACATCCCTGGCAAAGTTGGTATCGCTGAGGGAGATTGCCTGCCGCCGGGCCAACGGTTGCAGTGATTCGGGCAGTTCGCGTTGCAGTGGCATCTGCGCTCCGCCCACAAGCACGGGAATTACCTCGACGTCTCGCTTCAAAGCAGCAAGGATTTCAACGCTAACGAAGTCGCCTGAATTGCCAATACGGGGACGGTTCTGATCGTCTTTGATGGTAAGCCAGTTCTTGCCGATGAGCGCGATCAAGGCATCGCAGGTGCCAACCTGCTTCTCGATCACCTCGACGAAGTCGCTGCCCGGCCCGATGTCGGCCACATCCATAAAGACGTGGTCTGCTCCGATGTGTTGACTGATCTGGTCGTAGAGCCGGCCAGCGTACCCGCTGGCGTCATCACGCCGATAGCTGATGAAGATGTCGGGCATCGTGCGGCCATTCTACCCGAGAGGACACGACGGAGTGGATGGAGTTGCAAGCCGCTTGTCGCGAGATGATTGGATTGATCTCTGGGCTACCGCGCCGTCAAATCACCACCGTCTCGCGATACTCCCCGTACACCCTTCTCATGGCGTCGGAGATTTCGCCGACTGTCGCGTTCGCGTCGACTGCCTCGACGATCGCCGGCATCAGGTTGGCGCCGCCGCGAGCGGTATCTTCCACTTGCTGGATGGCCGCCCGCCACTTTGCCTGGTCGCGTTTCGCGCGCAGAGCTCTTAGCCGCTCTACCTGCTTCGCTTCGAGTGAGGGGTCGATCCGTTGCAGGGGAATTTCTTTCTCCTCGTCGATCCCGAATGCGTTGACGCCGACCACGATAGCTTCCAACGCGTCCACCGCCTTCTGATACTCATACGCGGCGTTCTGGATTTCCGCCTGCACGTAGCCGCGCTCGATGGCCTTGAGCGTGCCACCCATGGCGTCGATCTTGTCGAGGTACGCGCGCGCGCCGGCTTCGATCTGGTCGGTGAGCGACTCGATGTAATACGAGCCGGCCAGCGGATCGATGGTCTGCGGCGCTCCCGATTCGTACGCGATGACCTGTTGCGTGCGCAGCGCGATGCGGGCCGACTGTTCAGTGGGCAACGCCAGCGCTTCGTCGTAAGAGTTGGTATGCAGCGACTGGGTTCCGCCCAGCACCGCCGCCAGCGCCTGCAGCGCGGTGCGGACGATGTTGTTCTCCGGCTGCTGCGCCGTCAGCGTGGAGCCCGCGGTCTGGGTGTGGAAGCGTAGCATCTGCGACTTGGGATTCTTGGCCTTGAAGTGGTCGCGCATGATGCGCGCCCACATGCGGCGGGCGGCGCGAAACTTCGCCACCTCTTCCAGGAAATTACTGTGCGCGTTGAAGAAGAACGACAGGCGCGGCGCGAAGTTGTCCACGTCGAGCCCGGCGTCGATCGCCGCCTGCACGTAGGTTATGCCGTTGGCGAGGGTGAAGGCGACCTCCTGCGTCGCCGTGCATCCCGCCTCGCGCATGTGGTAGCCGGAGATGGAAATGGTGTTCCACTCGGGCACGTGCTGATTGGCGTAGGAAAAGATGTCGGTGATGATGCGCATCGCCTGATGCGGCGGATAGATGTAGGTCCCCCGCGCGATGTATTCCTTCAGCACATCATTCTGGATGGTGCCCGACAGCTTCTGCACGTCGCGTCCTGTGCGCCGCGCCACGCCGATATACAGTGCTAGCAGGATCGACGCCGTCGCATTGATGGTCATCGAGGTGGAAATCTTCTCCAGGTTGATGCCGTCGAACAGCCGCATCATGTCTTCGATGGAGTCGATAGCCACGCCCACCTTGCCGACCTCGCCCATGGCGAGCGGATTGTCGGAGTCCAACCCGATTTGCGTCGGCAAATCGAACGCAATGCTGAGCCCGGTGGTGCCCTGGCTCAGCAGATATTTGTAGCGCCGGTTCGACTCGTCGGCGTCACCCATGCCGGCGTACTGGCGCATCGTCCACAGGCGTCCGCGATACATCGAGGCCTGTACGCCCCGCGTGTAGGGAAACTGCCCGGGATAGGCGAGCTGCTCGGCGTAACTCCAGCCCTCAAGATCGGCGGGCGTGTACAAGGGTTTAACGACGACGTGCGACGAGGTTTCCTGCTTCTCCGCCAGCTTGCCGGAGACGGTGGGCTTGCTCTTGGTTTCGGCCATGGGTATGAGGGCCTCGATGAAAGTTTGCCGCGCAGATGGCGGCTCGTTTGATTATTGAGCCACCGCCGCACCCCGCGCAGTGAGGCGAGTCACAAGTCCGATTGGCTCGTGGGGCGCCCGATTCGTCCGGAAATAAATCCGAAGACCAACGTGCAAATGATTACTACGATCCAGAAGCGCGGGTGATGCATGTAGTAAGTCGGGTCCCAGCCGCTGGGCGGCGGCGCTTGTCCTTCTTCGCTGGCCAGTTCGGCGACGCGATGAGCGCCGACGAACACGCCCAACACCAGTCCTATCAACCCTCCGAAGATTGCCTTGCCATAACTGCGATTGCTCACTTCGTGCTCCTTGCGGTTGTCCGGAGAAATCGTAGCCTAGTCGCATCCGTAAGGGAAGAGCGCTGGCAGGTCGCGCCATGCACCCTCCCAGATTGACCAACCGCCAGCCTCCACTCGTGCAACTTTATCATTGCCATCTAGTGTACTGTGCGATATAGTACACACATGATTGCCTTCCGGTTGACTCTTCAGCCCGGACTGCCTGTCTATCAGCAGGTCGTCTACGCGGCCAAGAAGGCGATCATCGCGGGCCAGATGCGGCCCGGCGACCGCTTTCCTTCCGTCCGCACTCTCAGCCAGGAATTGAAAATCAATCCCAACACCGCGCACAAGGTGGTGACGCAACTGATCTCCGACGGGCTGCTTGAGGTGCATCCGGGACGCGGCACGCTCGTTGTCGAACTGCCCGCCTCCACCGCACGCGAGCGCGCCCAACTGCTGAAAGGCCAGATGGAAGCTCTGGTGGTCGAAGCCAAGCGGATGCAGATGGACCTGGGCGACGTGCAGGCCGCGCTCGCCGACCACTGGGAGCGCCTCGGTTCCGACGCGCGGTCATCCGCTCCCAGCCCGCGCAAAGCAGGAGACAAGTTATGAGCTCTGTCATTTCCACCGTGCATCTCAGCAAGAAGTTCGCGTCGTCAGAAGCAGTGCTCGATCTCAACCTCGAGGTGCCGGAGGCCTCCATCTTTGGCTACATAGGTCCCAACGGCGCGGGCAAGACGACCACCATCAAGACCCTCATGAACATCTTTGTGCCGTCGTCCGGCTCGGCCACCGTGCTGGGCCTCGACTCGCGCCGCCTCAGTCCCGCGCGTCTGCAGCACATCGGTTATGTCTCGGAGAATCAGGAGCTGCCGGGCTGGATGTCCGTTGACTACTACCTTGATTACTGCCGGGCGTTTTATCCCACGTGGGACGCCGCTCTCTGCGACACGCTGGTGAAGCAGTTTGACCTTCCCCGCAAACAGAGCCTCAAGCAACTCTCGCGCGGCATGAGGATGAAAGCGGCGCTGGTTTCCGCCATCGCCTACCGTCCGCAGCTACTCATTCTCGACGAGCCTTTCAGCGGACTCGATCCGCTCGTCCGCGACGAACTGGTGGAGGGCGTCCTCGGAATCTCTACCGAACACGGCTGGACGGTCTTCGTCAGCTCCCACGACCTCGCCGAGATCGAGAACCTGGTGACGCATGTCGCCTACCTCGACCGCGGCCGCCTTCAGTTCAGCGAGGAACTAGCTTCGTTGCAGGACCGCTTCCGCGAAGTCGAGGTCACCTGTGAAGGTCCGGCAAGCGCGCCGGTGCCTTGGCCCGAGTCTTGGCTGAAGCCGGAAACCTCCAGCGCCGTCGTCCGATTCGTCGTCACCGACTACGCCGAAGACAAGACCCCGCAGCAGGTCAAGGCGATGTTCCCTGGCCACCACGATCTGGCGGTACGGCCCATGTCGCTGCGTTCCATCTTTATCAACTTGGCGAAATCGCGTCGTTGAACGGAGTGCCCGGAGGCCTCATGAACCAGGTCGTTCACATCTTCCGCAAAGACTGCCGCCGCTTCTGGTCCAACATCGCGGCTGTGCTTGTACTCACCCTGCTGCACGGCTACGGAGTAGCCATCTACCCCGGCGGCGGCACCAGTTATGCCATTGGTCTGTCGCCGAGGCTACTGCTCATCCTTTTAGCCGGGCTCAGCGTGATCCTCCTGCCCATCGCGCTTTTTCTGCTGGTCGTCTCCGTCATACAGGAAGAGAGTCTGGTCGGCAGCGACAAATTCTGGCTCACTCGTCCCTATAGCCGTCGCAGCCTCTTCCTCGAAAAGCTGTTGTTCGTTTTGCTGTGGGCTGTAGTACCCATGCTTCTGCATGACGTCGTATTAATTCGGCACTTCGGCTTTGCAGTGTCCTCTGCCTTCGGCCTCCTGGTATGGAAGAGCGCTCAGTTCTGCTTCTTCCTGCTGGTTGCCGCCGCGCTCGCTGTTCTCAGCGCGAGTTTCGGCCGCGCCCTGCTGTTCGGCATAGTCGCAACCTCCCTTACGCTTCTGACGTTCTACGTGATTATGCAAAACACCGAAGACAGGTTTATGGGCGCTGGAATCGCGACCTATGTCCTTCTGGTGTTGCTCGGCGTCGCTGCCGTGGGAGCACTCTCCGTCGTCGTGTTTCAGTACCGTTTCCGCATTACCCCTGTCGCAGCACTCCTTGCAGTGGCCGCAATATTGGCGTGCGCTTTGCTCGCACGATTCTGGCCCCATTCGCTGACGCGCTACTTATCGCTGAGAAACACGTCAACGCTGCTACAGCGCGTGAAGATCCACCCCGACGCCAATCTGAAGGACCTGCCGCCCCCTCGCCTGACGCAAGACGCCGCCGCCCAATCGCGCACCGTTTACTATCCGTTTTATGCTGACGGGCTATCTGACAATGTGGGATTCGACCTTGGCCTCTCGGCTGACTTTGAGCCTCCTAGACAAAAACCGGCTCGGGCAGTGATAGGTACGCAGGTTCGCTTTCAGCCGGCGGTCGCCGGTTCTCCGCGCTTTGCAGACCCAGGCGGACCCAACCAGTTGGTCGGTTTCGATTTGTATTACTCGGGTGACTTCGATCGTCTGAAGAACGCCGACGGTACTATGTCAGGCACGCTGTTCCTGGAAGGTTTCCGAACGGCGGCAGCCAGGGTGCCGGTGCTTTCACCGGGAGAGCGGCAGGAATTCGCCATCGCCGACCGAAAGTGCTCGGTTATGTCGTTCACGCGCGAGCACAATCTTGCCGTAGTGTTCGACTGCGTAGAACTTGAGCCGGGTAATACCGACCGCTTCCAGGTGAGACTCCTGCAAGACAATCGGGAGCTGGTGCCATCGCGGATCCAGGGCGATTCTTCCAGCGCAGGAAGCTGGCCGGCGCTTCTCAGCCCAATCGTGAGAACCAACCTTCAGGTCGAGTTCACGCTGCCCGAGACCGCACAAGACCCGGCTGCCCAATCAACCCAAGCCCGCGAGATACTTGTCTTCGCCGAACAGAGTGTGGGAAGGGAACAACGCAACTTCCGAATCGAGCACTTCCGCCCCGCGGATTCCAGTCTCCAGGCCTGGGAGCAGCGTGGTGTCGTGCGTACTCCGGAGTAGCTTCTATTTTTTCTTACCCGTCCGCCGCGAACGCACGAACGATTCGATTCCGAAATACAGGAACAGCACCGTGAATACCGCGGCGACTCCCAGCTTTCCTGGCGAAGCCTTGCCCGCGGCATAGTACTGGTACTCGCGCACGGTCGCGCCTCCGCCAATCACGGCCAGCACAAGAAACAGGAAGCCCGTCACCTCCAGCCACAGCGCACGGAGCACGTGGCCGACGCTACCGAAAAACGAACTCCCTCCGCGATAAAACGCCCGCGCCCAGCGGTTTTGACCGGCTCTCCTCCCGGCCACGCGCAACGCGGCGCGCCCTTGTCGTTGCAAGTCGTGGGCGCTCGCGGATTTGTCTTCGCCGGATGCAGACATGAGTGTCAAAGGCGTATTCTAGCAGTCAGAGCACCAGCGGTTGCCGCGTTCAACGACACTGCTGAGGCCGCTGTATCAGGTGGTACGGTGGACGAAAAACTGAAGAAGCTAATCAAGGAACTGGGAGAGGCCATCAACCAGGCGGTGGCCGAGTCTGACCGCATTTCGGATGTGATGGACCGTATCAAGGCGAGCGGCAACGACGTATTTCTTATGCTGGAAGCGACCATCGGCTTCAACCACCGCGGTGATTCCCGCGAGTCTGAACCCGGCAACGAGTTGAATTCCTCCGGTGATTTGGAAATCACCTCGCAGGACTTGCAATTCCTGCGTTCGCTGCGCATAGCCGTGAACGATGAAAAGTAATATCTGCCCGGCAGCGAACCCTGCCGGCCGCGAATGACATGCAAGTATTTCGACGTTCAAATGCGGGTGGCCGCCCAGTGAAATGCCACCCCATCGGATAGCGCAGTCGTAACTCGCGTTACGAACAGAACACTTCGGGAAGACGCAATCATGAGAGAGACTCTAGGGGTTTTACTGGCAGGAGGAGCGGGCGAGCGGCTGTATCCGCTGACCCGCGATCGCGCCAAGCCGGCCGTCACCTTCGGCGGAATCTACCGCATCATCGACATCACGCTTTCCAATTGCATTAACTCCGACCTGCGCCGGGTCTACATTCTCACGCAATACAAGGCGTTGTCGCTCAACCGCCACATCCGCGCGGGCTGGAGCAACGTCGTCGGCCACGAACTCGGCGAGTTCATCGAAATACTGCCCCCAATGAAACGCGTCAGCGACAACTGGTACATGGGCACCGCCGACGCGGTGTACCAGAACATCTATTCCATCGGCTCCGAGGAACCGAAGTACGTGCTCATCTTGTCAGGCGATCACATCTACAAGATGAATTACGACCGGATGCTCCGCCAGCACAAGGATTCGGGCGCCGATGTCACGCTGGCGACCATCCTGGTAGAACCCTCGGAAACGCGGCACTTCGGCGTCGTCGAAATTGATCGTACCGGACGAGTCACCGGCTTCCAGGAAAAGCCCGAGCAGACTGACCTGCGCTCGCCGTACAACCCGCGCATGGTGTCAGCCTCGATGGGCGTGTATATCTTCAACGCCGAGATGCTGATTCCCGCATTGCTCAAAGATGCAGAAGATCCATCGTCGCGGCATGATTTCGGCCACGACATCCTGCCGCAACTGGCCGACGGCTCCAAGGTGTACTCGTACAATTTCGTGGACGAAAACAAGAAAGAAGCGCGCTACTGGCGCGATGTCGGCACGCTAGACGCCTACTACGAAGCCAACATGGACCTGGTGTCGGTGGCGCCTGTCTTCAACCTCTATGACAAGGAGTGGCCGCTCCGCACCCATATGCGGCAGTATCCACCCGCCAAGTTTGTCTTCGACGACGAGGGACGCCGCGGCGAGGCCCACGATTCCATCGTCTCCATGGGTTGCGTCCTCTCCGGCGGCAAGGTCACCAACTGCATTCTGTCGCCCGATGCCCGCGTCAACTCTTACTCGCAAATTGACAACAGCATCCTCTACTCGCACGTGGACATCGGCCGGAACTGCAAAATCCGCCGCGCCATCATCGATCGCGACGTCCATGTGCCCGAGGGCACGGTCATCGGATACGACACCGAAGCCGACCGCCAGAGGTATCACGTCACCGACACCGGCATCACCGTGGTCACCCGCGACTACTCGCTGTTCGAAAACCCGGTCACCGCGGGCTATTACGATTCCGAGTAGCCGGAACTCACTCTGTACGAAATAAGGCCCGGAGCGATCTGGGCCATTCGCTTGCCCAGAATTGTGCGAGGGGATCTAGCTCGTCAGCAGCTTGCTCTTCATCGTCACCGCACCCACGCACCACAGCAACGCGTCCTCCACGTGTTGGCGCAGTGACTCACTGCTGAAAATCTTCTTGAGCGCTTGCCCCTCTGTGAGCCGCGCCGCCAACTCCGTCAAGATTCCCTGGTAGCGTTCGGGCATGCTGATCTGCGTGGCGCGCACGAGGTCGTCGAAAATCAGCAGACAGTCGAGCACCACGCCGTCGGGATCAGCGTCCTGCGAATTGACCAGGTACAGCGTTTCGGCCACATCGCACATCGTCTCCATGTCTCGCGGCGGATTGCCCAGCACTGCCATCGATGCGTCCATCGCCAGCGCTTTATGCACCAGCGTGGTGCGCGCGAAAAAGATGATTTTGCCATCGGCGGTGAGCGGACGCTCATTGTCTCCGCCCACGGCGAGCAGCGTGTAGAATTGCGGACCTACGTGGCTTGGGTCAAGGCGGAACCCTGCCATCGCCAGCTCTTCGTGCCGCCCGGAGCGCGGCGAGTCGGAATCAAGAATGGGCAACTCAGACATTCCGCTATGGTAGCGGATGTCATCGCCTTTGGAAGTGAAAATCAGACGCTGGCTGGGGATTTTGCGCGAATGATACGCATAAGGCCTCGCCCCGAACACAGCGATGCGAACTCTGGGCACGTGCCTCAGCTCGTAGTAGCCGCACTGCGCACGCCAGCTCTTATTCCCACCGTCGCCACGATTCATTTCTCATCCTCACCTCTCGCATGTAAAACTGTTTGCCACAAAAGAGAGGGGGAATGATGACAACCACCGACCAGCGTCTCGACAAGGCAGCCATTCTCGGAATGATCGCCATGGGCGTCGCAGTCCTGGTTGTTGCCAATGACTTCACTTCTCTGGCTGTTGCGCTCCCCGCCATGGAAAGGCAATTCCATTCTGACGTCACCACCGTGCAATGGGTGATCAACGGCTACGCCATGGTGTTCGGAGTGGCCATCGTAACCGGCGGGCGTCTGGCTGACATGTTTGGCCGCCGTCGCATCTTCTTGGTCGGGACCGCGATCTTCGCTCTGTTTTCTCTGGTCGGAGGGCTTGCACCTACCATCGGGCTGCTACTCGCCTGCCGGTTTGTCATGGGCATCGGCGGCGCCTTGATGTGGCCCGCCATCCTCGGCATGACGTATGGTCTCTTGCCCGCCAGCAAAGCCGGATTGGCCGGCGGCATCATTCTGGGCGCAGCCGGATTCGGCAACGCGGTCGGCCCGTTGCTGGGCGGCCTTCTGACCGACACGCTCGGTTGGCGATGGATTTTCTATCTCAACTTGCCGGTCGCCGCGGCCGCAGTCCTGATCGTGATGCTGGTCGTGCCTCGCGACGCATCCATAAAGGAGCACGAACGCATTGATTATCCCGGGATGGGCACCCTATCCGTCGGGCTGTTGGCGTTATTGCTCGCACTCGATTGGGCGCTCGACCTCGGCTGGACCGCGCCCCTGATCCTCTTCCTATTCGCCTTGTCCGCGGCGGCGTTGGTCGCGTTTGTTTTCGTCGAGCGCAAAGCGGGTGAAGCGGCGCTGGTGCCAAGGCATGTTTTGCAGAACAACGCATTTGCCGGAGCTTGCGCGGCCACTCTACTGAACTCTGCCATTTTCTTCGCGGCACTGCTCTATTTGCCGCAATTCATGTCAAAGGTGCTTGGCTTTAACGCGATGGCCTCCGGCGCCGGGCTCCTTCCGTTGATGGGCACATTCATGGTGACTTCATTCATCGCGGGGAGGCTTTACTCACTTCTCGGTTCCAAGCTCATCGTTTCGCTGGGCTCAGTGCTTCTCGGCGCCGGCATGGTTCTCCTGTCCTCCATCAGCGCCTCGACAACGTACAACCAGCTCATCTTCGGCATGGTCGTTCTCGGCATGGGAGTCGGAATTTTCTATTCGTCGGTGACGACGGCAGCCATCACCGCGCTCGATCCCTCGCAAGCCAGCCTCGCCGGAGCCATCGTCTACATGTGCCAGATCGCAGGAGGTTCCATCGGCGTTGGCTTCAACACGGTAATCGTCGTCTCCGCGGCTTCCATGCCATCGGGAATTCACACCGCGTTCCTCGTGAATGGTGCACTGGCCATCGTTGGCGCAGCGGTTGCACTGATGCTTGTCGGTGGACCCATTAACCCGGAGCGTCTCCAATCCTTGCGGCATCACCATCGCGCTCACGCGTGACGGACGGGTTGAGATTTCGGGCGGTGTCCCGGCCAACGCACATCCTGATCCGGGTGCCCCGCCCTACCGCCTTTCCTTGGCGGTAGGACGGGGCCTTTCAGCGCGCCTCAAAAGTGGGCCTCCCTCACCGCCGCAGGAAGCATACACGGTCCGTCCGATCCCAGCATGCCGTCGCCTTCGAAGATATTAACTACCGTAACGCATCGCACTGGTTTGCCAGTGACCGGCTTTGGAAGACCATTCCTCGATCAAGGCTGACGCATTCACTTATTCCCCACACTTAACCAAAACCTAAGCTAAAATACCGGATGCTCAGGTAGGGTTTTGTTGTCTAGCGGTTCGTTTTTGTTTGGAGAGTCTTTCTCCCAGGACGTTTACATGAAAAAGACACTACTCGTTGTCGTGGTTTGGGTACTCACCACCTGCTCCGCCGTAGCGCAACGACTTCCCGGAGGTGCGACCCCTGATCACTACTCACTGATCTTCACCATCAACTTCTCCAGTAATACCTTTGAGGGCGACGAGACCATTGATCTCAGCCTTGCCAGGCCTTCCAACACCATCACGTTGAACGCCCTGGAGATCGACTTTCACGACGTCACCGTCGCTGCCGCTGGCCATTCTCAAACGGCGAAGGTTTCCCTCGACGACAAACTCGAGCAGGCGACCTTTGCCTTTGAGAACCCGCTGCCGGCCGGTCCGGCCAGTGTCCACATCCGCTATACCGGGCACCTCAACGAAAAACTGCGAGGTCTCTATCTCAGCACCTACAAAGGCCGCAAATACGCCGTCACTCAGATGGAAGCCACCGATGCGCGCGTCGCATTTCCAAGCTTTGACGAGCCCGCCTATAAAGCCACCTTCGACATCACCGCCATCGTGGATCAGGGCGACACGGCCATCTCCAATAACGAAGTTGTCTCCGACAAGCCGGGACCCGGAAGCCAGCACACCATTCGTTTCGCCACTACGCCGAAGATGTCGAGCTACCTGGTCGCTCTGACTGTTGGCGATTGGAAGTGCGCCCATGACGAGGTGGACGGCATCAAGCTGGGCTTGTGTACCGTTCCGGGCAAGGAAAACCTTACCCGCTTCGCGCTCGATGCCACCAAGGAGATCCTCCACTTTTACAACGATTACTACGGCATCAAGTATCCTCTGCCCAAGCTCGACCAGATTGCTGCCCCTGACTTCCAGGCGGGCGCGATGGAAAACTGGGGCGCCATCATTTATCGCGAAAACGCGCTGCTGATTGACAAGAAGACCGCTTCCGTCGGTACCCGCAAGAATGTCACCGGTATCATTGCGCATGAGGTTGCCCATCAGTGGTTTGGCAACCTCGTCACCGCCGAGTGGTGGGATGACATCTGGCTGAACGAGGGTTTCGCCACCTGGATGACGCCTCACCCTATCGCGGCATGGAAGCCTGACTGGCTTGTCGATCAGGACGTTGTAGGTGGAATTCTTCGTTCTCTCTCCGGTGACGAAGTCGAGAATACGCGACCTATTCATCAGGATGTGGAATCCCGCGTCGAGATTCAAAGTGTCTTCGACGGCATCGCCTACGGCAAGACAGCATCCGTGCTCCACATGCTCGAGTCGTACCTGGGGCCCGAGGCTTTTCGCGCCGGCGTTAATCTCTACCTGAAAGAACACGCTTACGGAAATGCTACCGCTACCGATTTTTGGAATGCGATGGCACGCAGTTCTCATAAGCCTGTGGACCAGATCATGCCGACATTTGTCATGCAGGCAGGTGAGCCATACCTGGCTCTTTCGACTCGTTGCGAAGACGGAAGCACCCAGGCCACTCTCTCGCAGAAGCGTTACTTCAGCGCGCCCGATCAATTTCGAAAGCCAAACGATCAGAAGTGGCGAATTCCTGCTTGTTTGAAAGGCGTCAGCAACGCTACAGAATCAGCTCAGTGTGTCCTGCTTGGCGATCCTCAACAAGCCTTTCGGTTGAAGGGCTGTCCGAAGTTTCTTTTTCCCAACGCCGGCGCGATGGGCTACTACCGCTACAACTACGACGCAGACGCCCTGCATGCCATCGGCTCCGCGGCCGGGCAGGCTCTTAGTCCCTTGGAACGCATCTCGCTGGTCGGAAACGAATGGGCCCTGATGAGATTGGGAGTACACGGCATCGGCGAGTACCTCGCCTTGGGGGCGCAATTCAAGTCAACCCCAGGATATGTGCTGCTCCAAAACTTCTTCACCCACGTTGAAGTCGTCAGCCGCGAGATCGTCGATCCGGCCGATCGGCCTGCGTTTCAATTGTGGATAACGCAGTCATTCTCGCCCCTTTTACAGCAGCTCGGATATGCAGGCCGCCCCGATGATACCCCCGCCGACAAGCAGAATCGCGCCCTGCTGCTGTACGTAATGGGGAACATTGGCAACGATCCCACTGCGATAGCACAATCCAACCGTATCGTACAGCAATACATGAAAGACCCCGCGTCCGTAGATGGCACGCTGGTCCGCGCTGCCGTCCAGGTCGCGGCACGTCATGGTGGCCCCGAACTCTACGCGCAGTACCGAGCTAAATTGAAGGAAAACCTGCCGCCCGAGGCCTTCTATCTTTACTTCTACGGATTGGCGGAATTTCCCAGCGCCGCGCTGGCGCGCCAGACGCTCGACTGGTCGTTGACCTCTGACGTCCGTAACCAGGATCTCTACATCATTGAAAATCTCGTTGACAACCCCGACACCCGCACCATCACCTGGGATTTTCTCCGCCAGCACTACGACGACATCGACAAGAAAGCCGGCGGCGGGCTGGGAGGAGGAGGCCTGTTTATTGATGCCATGTATTCCCTCTGCGACGAAAAGTCTCTGGCCGAGGTGGAGCAGTTTTTTCAGCAGCATCCCGATGTGGGCGCAAAGCGCGAGCAAAAAAAGGCTATTGAAACCATCGGCAGTTGTGTCGATCTGCGCCGGCAACAGCGGCCGAAACTGTCTGCCTGGCTCCAGCACAACGAAGCTGGCGCCAAGCGAATCTCGGCTGGAGCGAAACAGTGAGTGGCCCCAGGTACGCGCCCCTCTTTTGGGGGCTAACCTGGGTGCCCTACCCTACGCCCCAAACCCACCATCACCGCCTCAAAAAGCGCACACGGTCCGTCCAGTCCCATCTCGCGGATGCACTGTAGAGCCGATGCAGCGCCTGTACTAATCTTCCAACGTCCGCTGGCGCAACGCTCTCTTCATCCACGAAAATAACTCCGCCCTGATTCCGCCTAGGTCTTGAGCAGAAGTGGGATAGTTCTGCGGTCGTAAGTCACCAGCGTCAATCGCTGCCGCCCAGACTCCGTCAGGCGGGCGTTGTCGTCCTTGCCGAGAAAATCTCCTTGCTCCCACTCCACCACCGCATGCGCCACAACGCGCGGACTGCGACGGCGTAGGACTTCCGCCACTCGTGGTGATATGTGTTCGTCGAGCACGAGCCGGAGCATGTCAGCGCCTGGATGGTTTGCCAACAGTGAACTCACTGGCTTCCGGCAGCATCCGCTTCAGGACGTCGAAATCGATAGCGTCGTTTTCGGCAAGCGCTTCCTCAATCTCTTCCCCAAACGCGCTGGCATAATGCACCGCCGCGAGGACTTTTGCCTCGGGCCACTGTAAGTGCCGCGCCACCGCCGCCGGGTCATTTCGGTAACTGCGAAGCAGAAGCATGATCTCCCAACCCGCGAGGGTGCTGCCTTGCACATAAGCGTTGCGGCCCGCGGGAGAATCGCGAAAGTCGATAAACGCGAACTCGGAGCGCCGCAGGCCTTCTTCGACCAGGCGAGCGCTGGCGTCACTGGCTGACCAGCCATGCCGCTTGGCCATGCGCCTTAGCCGTTGGCTGGTCTCCAGCGGGAGCCGCATGCTCACCACCTCGAAACGCGTCACATCTTTCACGGTGTACCTCGAATGTAACTTCTGTAACGGCACGTGGGCAGAGCATACCCATGGAGCCGGAGCTTTCTCGGGCCGCTCGTTCTCGCCGGGCAGGCATCCTGCTGGTCAGCGCGTCAATCGGATACTCCGTCGCTTTTGCGCTGATCGGACGCGCCGAACCCACGCTTGGGTCGCTGCCGCTTTCGGTGTGATTCCGTTCGCGGTCGGACTCGGCTTCTTCCTCGATTCAACTCTTGTGCGGCGGGATCTGCGGGCCCCCTAACGGGGGCCACGCAAGTGGCTTGAGCGGTCACTGACAAATGCCGCTCAAGAGCTTCATTGTCAAAGAGCACCCCTACCGGGGTGCACCCAACTGACGGTATCCGCCTGGGTCATGCTTGCGCTGCGCGCGCGAATCTCACAAAGGGATCGATCATCGCCGTCGAGCCGTAGCATTCCTGCGCCGCGGCGCGACATCCACCCGCACACGAATCCTTGAGCGGATGCGTGCAGGTCCGACACTCCTCCGGCACGGACGCCCAATATTCGCGCGCCTGCTTGCTCTCGACAATCTCGAACCAATTCTGTTGCAACAAGTCTCCTAGCACAACCGAGGTGTGATTGCAGGGCCGGACAAGTCCGGTGCAGCCCAACGTGTAGTATGCGTCCTTGCCGCCGCGCGGGCACCAGCCCGCTTGGAGGTGGGAGAACTCGCTCGGATCAACCACACAAGGCGGCACGGGAACGGAGAGTACTACGCCGAGGCCATACTTCTCCGCCATCCGGTCGGCGGCGCCCAGCGTCTCGCGCAACACCTCAGGTGAAGGCACTAGGTCCGTCGCCAGCGGAAGAGCCGGCCGACTCAGATTGACCCGGTTCAGCATGACCGCTTGCGCGCCCACGGCCACAGCCAGTTCCATGGTCAGCGCTACGTCGGCGGCGTTGAGACGGCTGAGAACGCAGGCGATCACAAGACCGCAATGGTGTTTTTGCAGGAGCAGGAATGTCTCCAGCAAACGGTCGAAACTCTTGCGTCCGGCAATCGCGTCGTGCGTCTCGCGATGTGCGCTGAACAGCGTAATTTCGAAGTTGCTGTGTTCCGGCATGCGCCGCAAACGCTCTTCCGTGATAAGGGAGCCGTTCGTGATCGTAACCAGTCCCTCGCCCTCGTTGCTGAGGTCGCTGACGATCTCGGGAAGGTCGGGACGCAGGAATGGCTCGCCGCCGCTGAGGGCAATGTACCGAAGGCGGGCATCGCGCTTGATCTTCTTCACCAGGCGGACGAAGTCCGGTCTGGTGAGCACGCGACGCCCGCGTTCGACGGTAGCGGCCGCCGCGGGAAGAATTGGCACGTCTCCCCGCCGTGGACGCCAGTAGTTGTAGCAATGCATGCAGGCGTGGTTACAGGCCTCGGTGACCTCCACTACCAGTTGCTTGATTTCGCGCCTCGGCGTTCTTGCCATGCTGCACGCCCTCTCGTTTCGTCTCCTACCTTCCCGTTTCGAACTGCTCAGCCAGGTCAGGCTGTATGATTCCTTTCTTGACCATTACGTTCAGGGCCGCGTTTTGCAGTTCGGGATTGGCCGCCTCAATAAGAGTCCATACAGGGACATAGCACCAGATCGGTTGAAATTTAAAAGCCTTATCCTGTACGGCGACCACTACGTTTTTCGGTTTGGTTGATAAGTAAGCGACGACTTCCTTGCCGGCCAGTTTTCTCGCCTGCTTAGGGTCAATCAGCGTTCCCACGGGTAGTGGATGTTTCTTTCTGTTTACAGTCACGAAGTACTTACCTTTGGCGACCGTAACCTTACCCACGGCTGTTTTTGTATCTGGCATTCTTGTTCTCCTTTTCGGTTACCTTCTTTCTTGCGTTGGAGTTCCGACGTACGCTGGATCGCTTCGATGTTCTGCACGGCGACGAATCCCCGCGTGCGGCGACACGCCACCATAGCTCGGAGCATATCTGAGCGGGGGTACCGCGCAAGGATGTTAGTCACCGAATGATGTGATTGCGACGCGGACCCATGCCGGCTAGACTAGTGACTTGCCCACAGCCGCTTCAGCGCTGGGTAGGCTGGTTTTATGAATCTCGAGTCCGGCAGGGACGACAGATGACCGCGAGGGCTTCAGCCCGAGTCCTGGGCGATCGAACCGTCCCCGAAAAACACTCCCACAGAAAGGCGAAAAAGGCATTATAACGATTATTATAAGTTCGGTCAGGCGCCGCCGTCACCCGCCGTCCCTTCGCCGGGCTACTTTCCGCTGAACAGCAGCGGCGTGAAATTGATCAAATTGTTCCGCCAGACCATCCACGTATGCGCCCCCGGCGTCTCGATGTCGGTGAACGGCACGTTCTCGGATTTCAGCCATGCCTTGAATTTTCGGTTCGGCTCAATCAATCCATCGCTGGTGCCGCAGGCAATCCACAGTGTTTTCAACTGTTTGGCCGACTTGGCGTCAAGACCAGGGAAGGATGTCGCATAGCCTTCAGGCAACCCGCCCGAGCTGAACGCGCCGACATAGGCGAACTTGTCTATGTTGTTGAGTCCAGTGAGTAAAGACTCCGCGCCGCCCATTGACAGCCCGGCGATGGCCCGGTCCTCGCGCTTGCTGGACACTGGATAGGCGCTCTCGACCTGCGGCATTACCTCTGTTATCAATGCCTTACGGAACTTGTCGAAGTTCTCCTCGCGTACCTCGGGGTGCTGCCAGGCGGTCCACTTCAGCTTGATCATCTCCGGCGTCCCGTACCCCAGCGGCATCACCACGATCATCGGCTTGACCTTGCCCTGGGCGATGAGATTGTCCAGGATAACGTTGGCCTTGCCCACCGCGGTCCACCCGTCGGCAGCGTCGCTGTAGCCATGCAACAAATACAAAACAGGATACTTAGTCTTAGCCTTGGGGTCGAATCCGGGCGGGGTGTACACGTAGTAATCGCGCTGGTCTCCCACCACCGCCGATTTGTAGAAATGATGGTGAACCACTCCATGCGGAACTTCGGCAACATCCCACAACTGCGGCGTGGCACCCGGAATTTCCACAGTATTCTGCGGCTGGATCAGGTTGGGCTTGATGACCGGGTTGTTCGGGTCCATTAGCGCAACTCCATCAGCCAGAAAGATATAGCCGTAAATCTCAGGCGCCAGCGGTCCATGCGTAATGCTCCAAACGCCCGCCTCGTCGCGGGCCATTTCAAGCGGCTTAGGCTCGCCCTCGAAGATGACCTTCACATCTTTTGCGTTGGGATCGAGGAAGCGGAGCGTCACCTTGCCGTCGGGTTGGACATCAGGCGAAACGACAGCTGGCAGTTGCTGGGCAAAAGCAAACGTGCTGAGCAGAAGCAGAGTGGAGACAATGATTTTCATGACGGGAGAATAGTAAATGATGGAGCCGCCCGTCTCCAGCAATCAGTTGAAAGTAGTCGGCAACAATGTAAGTTCAATTATTTCTGTGCATTGCAGACGTCAGTGCCAGAAGTTCCGAACCCAACGATGGGGCCGCAGCTTGGCAAGGGTCTCGGGCGGCAGCGGGCCGGCGTCGGAGCAAGCCACGTTTGCGGCCACATGGTGGACATTGCGCATGCCGGGAATCACGGTAGAGACGGCCTTAGGCGTGAGACAGAAACGGAGCGCAAGCGTGGGTAGTTCGTCGAGGGCAATGCCGGTGTCGCGAACGATGGACTCCACCGCGTCCCAGACTTCCTGCTTGCGGTTGGCCTTGAAGTAGTTGTGGCGGAAGTCGCCTTCGGGAAAGACCGTGCTGGGCGTGATCTTGCCAGTGAGGGCGCCTTCGTCGAAGGGCACCCGTACGATCACACCGATTCCGTGCTGCTCGCAGTAAGGGAAGAGTTTGTCTTCCGGTGAAGAATCGAAGACGTTGTATATGACCTGGACGCTGTCGATGAGACCGGTGTCGAGCGCCTGGAGCACATTGGCGGGCTGATGGTTTTGTATGGAGATGCCTACGAAGCGGACTTTGCCGGAGGCTTTCAGCTGGCGGACAGTCTCGAGCCATTCGAGTTCGCCGGCCCAGTCGTCGTGCCAGGTGTGGAACTGGTAAATGTCGATCTGATCGCGGCCGAGGTTGCGCAGGGTGGTCTCCAGCGAAGTGAAGACGTGTTCGCGCGGAAAGGTGCGGCGGAGAGGCGCGCCCGGCTGAATTTCCCACACGTAGTCGCGAGGTGGGACTTTGCTGGCGAGAATGATGTCGGACGATTTGCCAAAGGCGCGGGCGATGAGTTGCTCGCTGTGGCCGTCGCCGTAGACCAGAGCGGTGTCGAAGAAATTGACGCCGGCGTCGCGTGCTGCGTGAAGCGAGCGGAGGGATTCGTTGTCATCAGCGCCGACCCACATGGCTTTGCCGATGCCCCAGGCGCCGTAGCCGACGTCGCTGACCTTGAGTCCGGTTTTGCCGAAATTGCGGAATTGCATAAGGGCTCGATTCTGCCAAATGGCGAAAAGACCATTGTAGCCGCTAATTTACGTGGCTGGCGCGGCGTGCCAAGCGTTTCTCGAATTCGTGGCACCGACAGGCAGGTAACTTGCACGGAAGTAGTGGATAGTCGGCAAGGCCAACGTGGTAGTAGAGAAATAATGGTTAGAAACTATTGCCAGAGTCAAGTTTTCCACTTGCAATTTATCGAAACTTGAGGCAAAGTATCATCTACGTAGGAGAAACGCCCGTGTCAAATCGAAACCACAAATCGATGCGTTGGTTGACCCAGCCGGTAACGGCGTGCGGCGACCTGCGGGCCATAATTGGTATCAGTCGCTAACTTCCTGGCGATTCAACCTACGCAACTCGAAGACAACTAGATTCGCTGGGTAGTGAAAGACTACTGGTTCGTCGACTTCCATTCGCAAGAATCGGTAGCTCATCGATCTTCCAGCAATAGTTTGGCCAGTGGGAAGTGGACGGCTACTTCCAGAGGGCTCCATTTGGGCGGAGCTTCGATCCGCGAGCCGTTTCCGCGGATTTCCTGGCCATTGATTCTCGTGAGATACGTCGTAGCGAGGATGAGTAGTACCGGTGGCGAACGCACGTATGAGGTGCTCTCGCCCAGAAGAGCGCAGGGGCCGGAATCCCTGCCGGGCCGCGATCGCGGGTGTGGGACGCAGTCCTGATCTACGAGACACCTGCAGCAAGCGGTGCGATCTGGACGTTCGCCAGTGGGTCTTACTTAGAGAGATGAACAGCGGCCCGAGCCTGAAAGGCGAAAGGATCAGAAGGGAGGTGAGACATGGAGGTAATTTTCCTTGCTGCGATCTACGTAGTTGTTTTCGTGGCAATTCCGATCGCCAAGCGGTTGCGCGCCGGCGCCAGCGAGGAGTCTTTGTGTCTTGCCTGCGTGAACGCCATGGTGACGCGCGGGACTCATGCCAGGGCGATGGTCGCCTGCAGCTTCGGCGGGGCGATGCGTCCGGTGAAGTTCACGGTGTGCCGGTGCACGGGTTTTTGCGAGAAGGCCGGGCCCGCAAAGCTGGTAACCATCGAGGGCTTCGTGCGCAACGAGCGCGAAGTCTATACAGAGGTCGCGATCCGGTAGTTGGTTGGACCCACTCTATCGCCAAAACCCGGCGATAAGGGTGGGGCACCCAGATTGAGCGTAGAAGTATTCAACCCCTCGGCGGGAGCGCCGATTAGAAAGCAATTGGCGATGCCAATTCATGTGAAAGACGGTACGGCCATCGGTTCAGAGTCGCGTTGCGCCTCCTGCACACACTCGCACATCTTGCGTGGATTCCGCGAGAGCGAGGAGGTCACATACTGCTATTACGCGAGGCTGATGGTGGTTCCCTTCAAGATCCGCGAGTGTTCGAACTACTCGGACAAGACGCGGCCCAGTTGGGAGCAGATGGAGGAGCTGGCCATCGAGATCCGCCCGGCATCGACGCTGAAGTCGGCGGGGTTTCGGAATGGCACGGATTCTACGAGCGAAGTAGCGGTGGCAGATGACACCGGGACTCGCTAACTTGTAGCCGCCGGCGAAGGAGCACATGCTTCATCGCCGGCGCAGCATTTGCCTGAATGAGACCGGCACGGAGGTAGCCCGCAGCTTCGCGTATGCGAAAATAATTTGCTATGTCTATCGATCCTCGCGCTGGTAAACCCGCTACCGCCGACATGCTGGTGGATGTTCCGAAGCTGATCGCGGCTTACTACGACCTGAAGCCCGACGTGGCCGTTCCGACACAGAGAGTGGCGTTCGGTACATCGGGGCACCGCGGGTCGTCATTCGACACCACCTTCAATGAAGACCACATCCTGGCGACGTCACAGGCTATCTGCGAGTACCGCAAGAATGAGGACACAAGCGGCCCGCTGTTTCTTGCCAAGGATACACATGCGCTGAGCGAGCCTGCGTTCAAGAGTGCGATGGAAGTACTGCTGGCGAACGGAGTCGAGGTGATGATCGACTCGGTGCTGGGATACACGCCGACCCCGGCGCTTTCTCATGCCGTGCTGACTTACAACCGCGGGCGGAAGGAGAAGCTGTCGGATGGGATCGTCATCACACCGTCGCACAATCCGCCAAACGATGGGGGATTCAAGTACAACCCGACCAACGGCGGTCCCGCAGATACCACGGCAACGAAGTGGATACAGGACCGCGCCAACGCGATTCTGGGCGACGGCATGAGGGAAGTGCATCGGACGAGCTACGAGTCGGCGCTGAACTCGGCGAATACCCATCGCTTTGATTTCCTGTCTGAGTACGTCAACGACCTGGGATCGATCATCGACTTCGATCCGATTCGTGAGGCGAATCCGAAGTTGGGTGCGGACCCGCTGGGCGGCGCGTCGGTGGCATACTGGCCGCGCATTGCAGAGAAATACGGCCTGAACATGGACGTGGTGGACACGACCGTTGATCCCACATTTCGCTTCATGCATGTGGATTGGGACGGAAAGATCCGCATGGATTGCTCGTCGCCGTATGCCATGGCGGGATTGATTGCATTGCGCGACAAATACCAGGTGGCGTTCGCTAACGATACCGATGCGGACCGTCATGGTGTGGTAGCGAGCGTCGGGCTGCTGAATCCCAACCACTACCTGGCGGTGGCGATCAACTATCTGTTTCGGAACCGTCCGGGCTGGAGTGTCAACGCCGGTGTGGGCAAGACGCTGGTCAGCAGCAGCATGATCAACTTCGTCGCCAAGAGCCTCCCCCGCAAATTGGTGGAAGTCCCGGTCGGCTTCAAGTGGTTCGTGGATGGGTTGATCGATGGTTCGCTGGGATTCGGCGGCGAAGAGAGCGCGGGAGCATCGTTCCTGCGGCGTGACGGCACGGTGTGGACTACCGACAAAGACGGCTTGATTATGGGCCTGCTGGCGGCGGAGATGCTGTCGCGCACTGGCAAAGACCCGGGCCAGCTCTATGCGGAATTGACGGCGCAATTCGGCGATCCGGTGTATGAGCGCATCGATGCGCCTGCCGATCCGGCGCAAAAAGCAATTCTGGCGAAACTGTCGCCCAGCGATGTGAAGGAGACACAACTCGCGGGCGACAAGATCGAGGAGATGCTGACAAAGGCCCCGGGAAATGGCGCGGATATCGGGGGACTCAAGGTGGTGACTGGGCGCGGCTGGTTTGCGGCGCGGCCTTCCGGCACCGAAAACGTATACAAGATCTACACCGAGAGTTTCGCGGGCGAGGAGCACCTGCGGCGGTTGCAGACAGAAGCCAGGGATCTGATCTCGCGTGTTTTCAAAGCTGCGGGGGCATAGAAAAGCCGCGAAGCGGCAAATCCGCAAGAGTGAGATCGCAGCGAAACGGACAGGAACCGCCGTTTCTGGTTCATCCCGGGTCGCCCTATGTTCCCTGCTGCAACTCTTCAACGTCGTGATGTAGCTGCCTGGTTCCTCTTGAACTCGCAAAACGTATCTGTGAAGATGCGAGGGACGCCGGAAAATAACCGGTAGCCTACGTCCTCCATGAAAATCTGGGACCCACCACTAATCCGCTTGACCATCGCCAGCGTCATCGTCGGCATCATGATCGGCGTGGTGGGCGGGGCGTTCCGCTGGTGCCTGGCGCAGGCGGAAATGTTGCGCGACCACATGGTGTTGTGGTCGCATGGCAATCCGTGGGTCGGATGGATCGTTCCCCTGGCGGTTGCGTTGCTGGCGGTCGGCATTTCGCGGCTGCTCGTGCTGAAATTAGCGCCCGGTGCTGCCGGTAGCGGCATACACCGGGTCGAAGCCGTAATGGCTGGCCAGATTGAGCCGGGAAGCGACATGGTACTTCCGGTGAAGTTCCTGGGTGGCTTGCTCTCGCTTGGATCGGGCATGGCCCTTGGCCGCGAAGGCCCGACGGTCCAGATGGGCGCGACCATCGGGAACATGGTGGCGCCCATGCTGGTCAAGGACAAGGGTCGTCAAAAGGTCGTGCTGGCTGCTGGTTCCGGCGCCGGTCTTGCCGTCGCTTTCAACGCTCCCATTGGCGGGTCGGTGTTTGTTTTCGAAGAACTCACCAGCAACTTCACCCCCATGCTCCTGGTGGCGACGCTGAGTGCGGCTACGTTTGCCGTAGCCGTGATGCGCTGGATGATCGGCAACCAGTACGTGTTCTTTGTGCTGCCCGGTATCACGCCCCTCGGTAAGGACCACTGGTTCTTCCTGCTCCTCGGCGGACTGCTGGGCGCTACGGGTGCGGCGTATAACGTGTTGACATTGTGGTTGCTGGATCTGACGGAAAAGCTTTCCCAGTATCCTGCCGTTCTACGAGCGGCTGTCATAGGTGGAATGGTTGGGCTGGTGGCCTTCTTTGCACCCGCGTTGGTCGGGGGAGGCGATAGCCTGACACAATCAATTCTCTCGGGAAAAGTCCCACTGCACGCGCTGTTTATCGTCTTCCTGGCGAGGTTCCTGTTGGGGCCATGGTCTTATGCCGCGGAGACTCCGGGAGGCATGTTTGCGCCACTGCTGCTGGTTGGGACAGCGTTCGGAGCGCTTTTCGGCGGCATTGTGCATCACTTCCATCCCGGCGCGACGGTGTCGGTTGTGGATTTCGCTATCGTGGGCATGGTGGCGTTGTTTGCCGCCAGTGTACGCGCGCCGCTCACGGGAATCGTTCTGGCTGTCGAAATGACGGGCCGGGGAGACCTCACGCTGGGCATGCTGGGCGCCGCCTTGGGTGCAATGCTGGTCGCGATGTTGCTGAAGTCTCCGCCCATTTACGAGAGCCTGCGCCTGCGTATGCTGGCCCGCGAAAAGCACGAGACGCCTGATCCAGACGAAGCCGTATTGCAGAACTGATTCCTACCCCTGCCACGCAATGCGACTTACCACATTGCATTCCCGAAATGGGAAAAACTAAAGTAACCTTGAGCGCACTTTTCGGCCTCTACCCTGTCTGGCGACCCTATAATCTCAACAAGTCATTCCTCCCAATGTGGCAGCAATCCCTCGCAATCAATCTCAATTGAGGGCTGCATGCTGTCTTCTCTAAATCTGGAAAGCATATTTTCTGAGGCCATGTCGGGGCATCTCAGCGTGATTCATCAACTGGAACAGCAGCGGCAGCGGCTGGAAGAAATCGCCAACCGCATGACTACCGCACTGCTCGGGGGCAACAAAATTCTGTGGTGCGGCAATGGCGGCAGCGCCACGGACGTACAGCACCTGTCCGGCGAGCTTGTTGGCCGCTTTCGACGCGATCGTCCCGGGCTTGCGTCTGTCGCGCTCACCGATAACGCCGCGGCGGTCATCGGTATCGCTAACGATTACGGATTCCATGAAGTATTTGCGCGTCAGGTGGAGGCGTTGTGCCTTCCAGGGGACGTGTTCGTCGGAATCTCAACTTCGGGCAACAGCCGCAACGTTTTTGTAGCTGCACAAAGGGCCCGGCAGATGGGTGCGTGCACGGTGGCCATCACCGGAGAGCACGGGGGCAGGCTCGGCGGCACTGCCGACGTTTGGCTACGGATCCCGTCGCGGGAAACCGCACGCGTGCAAGAAGCCTACATGCTTTGCGGACACATGTTGTGCGACTGGGTTGAGCTGGCGGCTTGTATTACCAACGCCGTCGAGGCACAGAGGAACGCGGGATGAGCAACCATTCTTCGCAATTAATTCGGCTGGTCGAGAGTAAGTTCGGGCAGCCTCACGTTTTGGTGGTCGGTGACGTGATGCTCGACAAGTATGTTTGGGGCGAGGTCGAGAGAATATCGCCCGAGGCTCCGGTGCCGGTGTTGCGGACAGCCCGGCAGAGTCAGCATCCGGGCGGCGCTGCCAATGTCGCCATGAATCTGGTGGGATTGGGTGCTTGCGTCACACTCATGGGGTTCGGTGGGGGCGACGACGACCAGCACACGCTGGAGACGCTGCTCGCAGAGGCGGGAGTGAACGTCTCGCTCGTAGTTTGCCCAGGAGTTCCTACCACATCGAAATTGCGAGTGCTGGCCGGTCATCAGCAACTGCTTCGGCTTGATAGCGACCCTCGCTGCGCCGATTTCAACGGATTCAGCGACGCCCTGCTACAAAACGTTTTAGTGGAGTTGCCGGAAGC
This sequence comes from uncultured Acidobacteriaceae bacterium, assembly GCA_963814165.1. Taxonomy (GTDB): domain Bacteria; phylum Acidobacteriota; class Terriglobia; order Terriglobales; family Acidobacteriaceae; genus DASRAA01. The sequence goes on from CAWFBW010000008.1 coordinate 299,260, forward strand.
TTCGGTTGTTGTGCTCTCGGACTATGCCAAGGGCGTGTTGAGCGAGCGGGTATGCCGCAGTATTATTAGCGAAGCCCGACGGCTGCGTATTCCCGTGGTGGTCGATCCCAAGGCTAGTGACTTCACGCGGTATCGCGGCGCCACCACCATTTGCCCCAATGCGAAGGAACTGGCAGGGGTAACCGGCGAGGCGCCCGGCGACCTCAAGTGGCTGCTGAACGCCGGACAAAAGATCGTTGCGGCGCTAAACCTCCAATACATGCTGGTGACGCTGAGCGAGAAGGGCATTGCGATCTTGCGGCAGGACTCGCGTACGCATGTTCCGGCGGCGGCGCGGCAGGTGTTCGACGTTTCGGGCGCTGGCGATACCGTGGTCGCCGTTGTAGCGGCCTCCATTGCGGCACGGATGCCCGCGGAGGTTGCAGTGCAGTTGGCCAACCTCGCGGCGGGCATCGTGATCGGCAAACTAGGCACGGTTCCGATTGACAGAGAAGAGTTGCTGGGTGTGCTGGCGCAGGAATCGGAATCGGACGGGGAAGAAAAGGTACTCCCCTTGGAGGCGCTCCGTGCGCGTGTGGCGGGTTGGCGCTCCCGCGGCCTGCGCGTGGCGCTTACCAATGGCTGCTTCGACCTGCTGCACGTTGGGCACATCTCTTTGCTGGAGCAGGCGAGGCGCATGGGAGACCGGCTGATTGTGGCCGTCAACAGCGATCGTTCCGTGCGCGGGCTGAAGGGCCTGCGGCGCCCACTGGTGCGGGAACAGGAGCGGGCGCTGGTACTGGCTGCGCTGGCTGCGGTGGACGCGGTAGTCATATTTGACGAGACGACGCCTCTCCGGCTTATTGAAGCGCTGCGGCCTGACGTGTTGGTGAAGGGCGGCGATTACTCCGCGAACCAAGTAGTTGGCGCGACCGAAGTGCAAAGTTGGGGAGGCCGGATCGAGCTTGTGCCGTTGGTCGCCGGATACAGTACCAGCGCGTTGATCGAAAGCTCGGCAAAGCATGTGGGGGATGGAGTGTGATCCTCATGCTGCTATTTGTCACTCTTCCGACGTGGCTGGCGATTGCCTGGCGCAGGGTGCACGCGATGATCCGTCCGGTGCAGAGGTCCGCTGGAAGTCCCCGAAGCATTGTCGTCTTCCGGCTAGACCAACTGGGCGACCTCGTGCTCACGACACCGCTGTTTCGCGAACTGAAGCGCCTCTATCCAAGCGCGCGCTTAACGGTGGCGCTGAGGCCGCAACACAAAGCCCTGTTAACCACCAATCGATATGTGGATGAGATTCTCCCGCTGCGCGAGGTCAAAGCGAAGTGGCTGCCATTGCGCGCGCGTTGCCTGGCTACCGTCATGTGGTTCTACTGGACCGACCTGCGAAGCCGGCAGTTCGATCTTGCCGTTTCGCCGCGCTGGGACGTGGACGAAAGTCTGGCGACGATGTTGTGTGTGCTGACGAATGCCGGCCGCCGCATCGGGTACAGCTCGCGCGTCTCGCCGGCAAAACGGAAAATCAATCGTGGATTCCGCGCGGCGTTTGATGTCTCGGTTCCACCGGGCGGGCTGCAGCATGAGGTGGATCGCAATCTGGCCGTCGTTGAGACGTTGGGCGCAAAGATCGAAAACCGGCGATTGGAGATTTTCTTGACGGCGAACGACCGCAGGTTTGCCGGTGAGTTGCTCAAGCATCATGACGGGCGGCGACAGCTGGTCGCGCTCGGTATCGGCGGGCGCGCGGCAGGCCGCAAGTGGCCGCTGGAGCGCTACGCCGAGTGCATTGCACGTCTGAATCAAGAACGCCCGGTGCAGCCGGTGATCGTATGTTCGGCGGAAGAGGATGCGGAAGCGTCGGCACTTTCAGTAAAGCTAGCGGTGCCGCCCTACATTCTCAGCGGAGTTCCGTTGCGGGCGGTGTGCGCCGTGCTCGAACGCTGCAACCTGTTCCTGGGAAACGACAGCGGCACGGCACACCTGGCATCTGCGATGGAGTGCTCCACCGTCGTGGTCTCGCGCCATCCTAAGAATGGCGATCCGGCGCACCCCAACAGTCCGGCTCGGTTTTCGCCACGCTGCTCGCGATCTCGCGTGGTGCAGCCGATGAACGGTGAAGGCGATTGCGTTGACTCGTGCCGGTCAACCCGGCCGCACTGCATCCTTCAGGTCACGGCCGATCAGGTCGTTGCTGCGGCATTGGAACTGCTCCCCGGGCCGAAACCTCTAAAGGGGACCGCCGTCGACAGGGTCATTGTCATTCAAGAACCACGCGTGGTCGAAGCGGCGGTGCTTGCCTGATGGCGGTGGCGGGCGGTTGGCGGAGGTCACGTGGCGGACGGGTCGCTGCGGCAGTTTCCTCGGGAGCGGCGGCAAGGATTCTGTCTGCGCTAGCAACCTTGCTGGCGCTGCCACTGGCCGTGCGGTACTTGGGCGCGGAACGCTTCGGCGTGTGGGCCACCATCACAAGCACGGTCGTCTTCCTTAATCTTCTTGATCTCGGCGTAACCAGCACCCTGACCAACCATATCGCACACTCTTATGCTTTGCGAGACCGCCAGTACGCTGCGCGATACACGACAAACGCACTGATCCTTTCGGTCGTCTTTGCGAGTGTCGCGGGAGCAACGCTGGCATTAGCGTGGCGGCATATCGCCTGGATAGCGTTGTTGAACGTGACTCCGGTGGTGCCGCGCACTGAAGTCACTGCCACAGTCGCGGTGGCAATTGCTTTGGTGCTGCTGAGCATTCCCGCCTCACTGTGCGGCAGGGTTCTTGCTGGCTATCAAGAAGTCTATTTCGGCCACGTTGTTGTGGCCATCGGCACGCTGGCGAATCTGCTTGGTCTGATAACAGGTATCGTATTGCGAGCCTCGATGCCGGTGCTGTTCGTGTTGGCGACGGCGTGGCCCACCCTCTGCAATTTTGCGGGGCTGGTTGGTGTAGTTCTATGGCAAAAGCCGTGGTTGCGACCGCGTTGGTCGTTCGTCAGATGGGCTGATGCCCGCGAACTTCTGAGCTCGGGTTCGGGGTTCTCCCTGCTACAAATTGCCGGAGCCGTGGTGTTCAGCTCTGACAATGTGGTAGTGAGTCACTTTCTGGGCGCGTCGCAAGTCACTCCCTACACCGTCACGTGGCGGCTGGTCGGACTGACGGCCGTGATCCAGGGGCTCATCTTTCCAGCACTCTGGCCCGCTTACGCCGAGGCGTATGCCAAGGCCGACTACAATTGGATGCGAAGCGCCTTCAAGGTGACCCTGCGTGCCACCGCTGCATTGAATCTTGGCTTCGCCGTGCTGCTGGTAGCAGTCGGCAAACCGTTCATTCGCTGGTGGGCTGGCGAGGCCGCAGTACCATCCACAACACTTCTGGCGGCTATGGCATTGTGGGCCGTTATTAGCGGATGCATGACGGTAGAGTCCTGTCTGCTAGCGGCAGTCAATCGTACCCACGCGCAAGGAGTGCTCTCCATCGTTGCAGCCGCGGTAAACATTGGGTTGTCGATTCTGCTGGTGAAGCGCATCGGCGCCGTAGGTGTAATTTCCGGGACCGTCCTTTCCTACCTTCTCGTGCTGGTTGTGCCTCAGAGCCTGATCGTGAGAAGCGTGTTGAATTCAAAATTCTCCGCCGGCGATATACAAAGGAGTGAGTTGCCAGCGGCCACCGCGCTGCGCGTGTAACGAAATCTCCGTGCTATGATGGCTCTCTTTCAGGAGACACCATGGCCTCATCGCGTCGTCGATTCATGCAAACTGCTGCCGGAGCGGCCGCGCTCGGCATCACCGCATCCTCCCGCTCGTTCGGAAGCACCAAGGTCCTGCAAATTAGCGCGAACTTCCCCGTGCCTCCTGGCCCCGACCGTCTGCCGCCCGAATGGTACCAGGGCAAGATCAGGCAGGTTCAGGCCAAGTTGGCCGAGCGCAACCTCGACGCCCTAGTACTGCTGAACGCGCACAACGTGGTGTACACCACTGGCTATTTTCATCTTCCCACCGAACGTCCTCTGGCGGTGCTGATCCCCGCGAAGGGCGAGCCGGCACTATTCGTGCCCGGCCTCGAATCTGATCAGGTAAAGCTCTGGTGGATCAAGGACGTCGAGGTTTATTTTGACTATCCCGGCCCCGTAAACCGGGTGCAATGGATATTCGAGCGCATCAACGCCCGAGGACAGGGCGGCGGAACTATTGGCATCGAGGAGTGCACGCCCTCGCGACTGACGCACATCAAGGCGGGCGTGCCCAAGGCGAAAGTCGTCGATGCTGGCGATATCGTCGAGCAGATGCGCTGGGTGAAGGACCAGGACGAAATCGGCGTCATTCGCCGCGCTGCCTATTTTGCCGACTACACCGTAGCTGCCGGCCGCGCCTACATCGAGGCCAACGGCAGCGTCACCGAAAATGAAATCCTCAAGGCCTCGGCCGACGCCGTTGCCAGCAAGATGGCTCAGGAGCTGACGAGTACTGTGGGCATTGAAATTTCGCCTCCTTTTGGCGGCCTCGTGCCCTTCGGCAAGCGCTCGGCCTTTCCGCACGCAGTACCCAGCGCCGACAAACTGAAGGCTGGCGACGCTCTCATCCTCAGTTTCGGTGCCGGAGTCGGCGGTTACGGTGCCGAATCCGAACGCTCTTTCTGTGTGGGCAAGCCAAGCGACCACGCCAAGAAGCTTTATGACGCCATGCTGGCCGCGCACGATACCGCAGCCACCAACTTGAAAGAGGGCATGGTCGCCGAAGACGTGGACAAGATGAGCCTCGACCAGATCCGCAAGGCCGGCTATGCGCAATTCCTCAAGCACCGTACCGGGCACGGAATCGGTCTCGAAGGCCACGAAGCACCTTGGATCGCCGAAGGCGACAAGACGGTGCTTCAGGTGGGCATGGTGTTCAGTTGCGAGCCGGGTGTTTACGATCCCGGATGGGGCGGCTTCCGCCATTCCGACACCGTGATCGTCGGAAAAACGCAGGGCGAAATCCTCAATCGCTATCCCACGCGCCTGAATGACATGATCATCATGATCTAGTCGCCGTGTTTGTTGACTTGCTGAACCGCGACATGGTGCAGTCGATTTCGCAGCGTCATAGCCGACCCATAGATCAGCATTTCCACGCAGAATGATTGGGTCATCGCCATGAACATGATGGCCGCGCGGGTCGAGCGGCTCACCGGACCAAAGTGGTCGGCCAGCGTGAACCAGGCCAGGGCGTAACCTAAGGACATAGCCACGGACACCATCGCCGAAACCACGAAGAGTTTCGTCAGGGGCGAAAACTCGGTCGCGACCGTCGCGGGTGCCGGGGAAGTTCGGCGATACCACGCCGCACACCACAGGCACAAAGCCAGGAAGCCCACGATGGTGCTGGCGTCTTGCAGGATCCCTGCCACGGTGGTGTGCCAAAAGGGCAATGTGATGTGGGTCTTGAGCAGAGGCCAATACGCTGCCGTGCGGGTATGTGAGTGCGTGAATTGATCCCATAAGAGGTGCGTCAGAGTCCCCACCGCAATCCAGAGCACGATCTTTCCGCACTGCCGCCATCCTCGAAACGCAAGGGGCCGGGTCTTGCCCTCGAGCCGCAGCTGCCAGCCGCGAGGAAGCAGCTCGACCGCCGGCCCCTTGACAACCCATTCAAAAAGCCAGAGCACCAATAGGGCTAGGGGAATCGCAATTAGCAGGACATCGGGAAAGTGGTGTCCGCTACGGTCTTCGTCGGAGATCACAACGAAATATTGCAGGTCGGGCGCGAACGTGCCCATGACCAGCGCCGGCCACACAGGCTTCAACCTGCGAAACGGTAGCGAAGCGGCAGCGTGCGACAAAGTGAAGGGCATGAGCGGCTGATGAAATACTTATCGTGACATAGTAGCGTCGAAGGTGGACTATCCCGCCAGGAACGGGTTACTTTCGCGCTCCTTTCCAATCGTGGTGAGCGGGCCGTGTCCGGGTATGACGACGGTTTCGTCCGGCAACGAAAGCACCGGACCATTCAGCGATTCCATGATCGTTTTGAACGAACCTCCCGGCAGGTCGGTGCGGCCTATGGAGCCAGCAAACAGCGTGTCGCCCGATACGAGCTTTTGCTCGGCTGCGAAGTACAGACAGACGCTGCCCTCGGTGTGTCCGGGCGTGTGCAACACGTCAGCCACAAGACCGCCGGCCTGCAACTTGTCGCCTGTCGTGATGCTGCCGTCAATCGAGGTTTCTTCGGGTGGCCGCATGCCGATCCAGCTGGCTTGTACGTCGAGCATCTTCAGCAGCATCTGGTCGTTGGAGTTGAGTAGCACCGGAGCTCCGGTCAGGCGTTTTAGTTTTGCTGCCCCGCCGATGTGGTCGATGTGGGCGTGGGTAATCACGATCTGCTTCACGACGAGCCCGTGCCGTTGCACGATGGCGAGCACCTGTTCGATGTCGTCGCCGGGGTCGATGACCATGGCTTCGCGCGTCTGCTCATCGCCCACAACGGAGCAGTTGCACTGCAGCGGGCCGACTGGAAAAATCTCATGGATCATTAGTTCAAGCTACCACGAACGGGAGGCATGGGTGACAGGCTTCGCGGACGATGATCTGATATCCCCTATTGCCCGCTTGTCTGAGTGCGAAACCATGCGAGATGAGTCTCGATGCTCTGCGCGAGTTCTCTTTTTGACTCATCTCCGGCGCGAAGATAATCCCGGATCGTATGACTCAACGCCGCCAATTCCCCCGGTGGTGTTTGGTGTGCGGGCGACCATGTTTTGCCACCTTTCGGATTCGTTCCCCTACCTTCATAGCAAAAGTGATAAGTGACTCCGTCACAGGCTCCTATAATGGGCATTTTGGGGTATTTGGCTTGCGACAAAATATCCCGCCAAGTGCTGCAAATTGGTGCTCCCAAATCGCTCGCCAAATCACCTCGGAGCAACTTCGTCGGAATTTCCGGCATCGAAGCGGTTACCCCAGTTTGCGAACGATCAATAGAGTCGATCTCGGTAATTTCACTTTCGTAGGTTGGTTCAGTCGAAACAATCGAGTATCCGTACTTACCCTCTCCAACCACCCAGAGTGCCCATGAGATTTCCCAACTAGGCAGGCACAACACGCTCGCAATCTCAGGATGGAGTAACTCCCTGGCGATTCACTGGGCTAAGCTCCAGCCAGGCTCTAACAGACTCATAACAGCTGTGCGTTCGAAGATCCACGTTGCCGAACATGAAAACGGAGAATCTTCGGGTTCAAGGTGCAGAATTGGATCAATGGGGGTGGTATTCTGCATGATCGCTGTAATCCAGTGCTTCGAATTCATGTTCGATGGCCTTGAGAATCCGACTTCTTGCTGCGCGTCGTTTGTTTCTCGATGAATATTACTCTCGCTCGGCTTGTATCGAGCAAGACCCTGCGCTAAACTTCGCAATCCTAGCAGTTGTTTGGGCCGGAACGGCCCCCAGGAGCAGCCTATGGAGCGTATTTCGCGCATCACGTTTCGCGGCCATAAGGTTTTGCTGGTCGACTGCAGCGACTGCTCGCCTGAAGAACTGGCAGCTGTGGCTGATGACGTCCCCCGCCATGTGACGAAAGAGCCGCTCAGCTCGGTGTTGCTGCTGGCTGACTTCAGTCACTCGATCTTTAACAAGGAAACGGTCGAGCACCTCAAGGTTGCCACCGTGTTTGATCGACCTCACGTTAAGAAGTCCGCGTGGGTCTTGACCGAAAACCTCCCCAAGGCTTTGTATGACTCGATACGCACGTTTTCCGGGCGAGAAATCCCCGTCTTCGCCATTCGGGAAGAAGCGTTGGAATACTTGGTGAAGGAAGCGCCGCCAAGCGGCGAATTCTAAACTTAAGGACAACGGCCTTCGCACCAGGCGAAGGCCGAAGTTCAAAAAAGTTTTGCAGAGAGCCCTGCTACTTGGCAGGAGCGGCGGGTGCCGGCGCTTGCTGCGTCGGGGCCGACTTTGTGTTTTCCAGTACCGATCCGCTCCTAAGCCCGCGGCGCGTTGCCAAGGCAGAAAGAGTGATCGAAGTCACCATGAAGGCGATGGCGGCATAGGTGGTGGCGCGGCTAAGCACCGTGCCGGCCGTGCGGGCGCCGAACGCAGTCTGGCTGCCGGCTCCGCCAAACGCGGCGGCAATGTCGGCGCTCTGGCCGTGCTGCAGCAGTACAACGATGATCAGGAACGCGCAAACCAGCACGTGAATTGTGGTAACTAGTGGAATCATCCAGGAAATCATGGGTGTCTCAGTTCTCTTTGCGGACGTTGCAGGTCGAACACAGCTTCGTCCTTACTATCCAGTTCATACTCTCAAAACGCTGCGTTGAGCCAAGGGGAACAATGGTGCGGAAGGGGGGACTTGAACCCCCATGCCTTTTGGGCGCCACCCCCTCAAGATGGTGTGTCTGCCAATTTCACCACTTCCGCGCACAATCTGGGACGGCAAATCCCGTCTGCCAAGCAGGTCGTAGAGGCACTCTAAGTATAGCAAAGGCAGTGGTTCACGCGAAGGAGGCGGCGACGATTAGACGCCGCACGAGACTGCCTCCGGCTTGGAGGTTCGAGCGGCATCCACTGCAGCGGTAATCCATGCTTTGGCGAGAGTTTCTATCTGGATCCCGCAGTTTGTGTGGAACCAGCGGGTGACTTGGCCGTGTTGCTAGTGACTTTTGCCGTGCGCGTGGTTCGTGTTTGCGATTTCTTGCGCGGATGTTTCTTCGGCGGATGAAGCACCGCCTCGATCTGTCTCTCGGCTGCCTGTGGGTTGTGCTCGTAGGTCGGGTCGAACATCGCGATCACTGTCACGGCCCGCGTCGAATACCGTCGTGCCCACTGGCTGTCGATGAGCGCCTGCTGCACTTCTTTCCAGTGGTCGCGCTCGACATCGGCGCCGTCCTCGGTCAAGACAACATCTTCGAGTACCGGGTAACCGTTGAGCACCGTTAGAAACTGCACGAAGCTCTCAAGGTTTATGCCCATCTGGTACACCAGTTGGCTCAGTGCCAACTGCTGCGCTGCCGTGAGGCCGTCGAAGTTTCGGCAATATGCCTTGGCGTTGTAGGCCGACTGCATTGCCGACACACGCAACAGTCGCGTCGCCTCATCTTCTGTTACTTGCGGTTTCAATTTGTGGGTCTTGATCTTCTTGCGGTAGCCCTTCTTGTTCCACTTCGCCAGGTTTCGGTCGAACTGCTCAAGAATGTTCTGAAGCTGTTCCCCATCCAACCCGGCTGCCTGCCAAAGCTGCGCCGAGGAAGGTTCCAGGAACTGGTGCGGGTTGAGAGGGTCGCTCTGCACATGCTCGGTTGCTTCTACATCCAGGCTGAACCCCGCGCCAATCAGCGGGCGGCTAGTCTTCGGATCGGGATACGCCGCCAGCACCCAGCCTTCGTGCGTGCTGTCTTTCAAGACGCGCATCAGGCTGTTCATACTGAACTTTGCGCCGGAGATGTCAAAGCCCAGCGAAGCCTCTTTCGCTTGTGCCGCAGCCGGCGATGGCTGTTGGGCAAACGACTTGGCGGCCGCGGGAGGATTTTGTCCTGCCGCCACCGGCGCGCACAACGCTAGCGCCAGCGCTGGCGTCCCCGCTAGAAAGATCCGCGTTCTGCGCTCCATTTTCATCACAGAAATACAGTATGGCATTCTTCGTCCGCTGCAAAGACACGCGTTTGGTGCGATTTTCCGCACGGCCGCATGAATCGAGGATTGCTCGCGAACTGGTTCCCGAAACGCACGCCCGCAAGCCTGAGGATTGGGATGATGCACGGCCATGGAAGTGAGGAACAACCAACCAGTCCGACAGATGGTTACTTAGTTTTCCCGGTCTCCGATTCTTCTGGAATCGTCCGCTGGGGATTCACTGGGTTATGCTGGCTCAGTGGCCCATCCGCAGCCGTTGCCGGTGGCCGCTCGCCGCCACTACTGGCGACTTGCTTGAGAGTTGGAGGGACATTGTCATGGAGTCATCTGCTGGCCAGGAAGCACCGCTGAACTACATCGAAGTTACCGAGCAGAAACGCCTGAACGAAGCTCGCGAAAAAGGAATCCCATGGAAGAAATGGGGTCCCTACCTGAGCGAGCGTCAGTGGGGCACCGTTCGCGAGGACTACAGCAATGACGGAAATGCCTGGGACTACTTCTCGCATGACCAATCTCGCTCGCGTGCTTACCGCTGGGGCGAAGACGGACTGGCCGGCATGTCCGACGATCAGCAGCAACTCTGTTTTGCCTTGGCGCTATGGAACGGCCGCGACCCCATCCTCAAAGAACGGCTGTTCGGCCTGACCAACAGCCAAGGCAACCACGGCGAAGACGTCAAGGAATACTACTTCTACCTTGACAGCACGCCCACGCATTCGTACATGAAGTATTTGTACAAGTATCCCCAGCGCGAGTATCCCTACAGCGATCTGGTGGAGACCAATCGTCGCCGCTCGCGGGAGGAGATGGAGTACGAGCTGCTTGACACCGGCGTCTTCGACGACGACCGCTACTTCGATGTCTTTGTCGAGTATGCGAAGGGCGACCCCGAGGACGTGCTGGTGAAGATTTCCGTGCATAATCGTGGGCCCGAAGCGGCACAGATTCACGTGCTGCCCACTCTGTGGTTCCGCAATACCTGGTCGTGGGAAGAGCCTGAAGCCAAGCCATCGTTGCGAAAAGCAGACGGAAATTCCGTTGAAGCCAGTCATCCAAAACTGGGCGCGTACCGCCTTTGTTGTGACGGCTCTCCGGAGTTGCTGTTCACCGAAAACGAAAGCAATCACCAGCGCTTGTGGGGCCAGCCGAATCCCTCGCCTTATGTGAAAGACGCCTTTCATCAGTATGTGATCGGCGGCAAGCATGATGCGGTGAACCCTGCCAAAACCGGAACCAAGGCGGCCGCGCACTATGTGCTCGATGTTCCGCCAGGCGGGAGCAAAGTAGTCCGGTTACGCTTGGGTTCGAGCCTGTCCGGCGACGCGTTTGCTGATTTCGACCAGACGTTCGCGGCCCGCCTCGACGACGCCGACGAGTTTTACGACCGCATCACACCCACCAACCTGAGTGACGACGAAAAGCGTGTGCATCGCCAGGCGCTCGCAGGAATGTTGTGGTCAAAACAGTATTACTATTTCGACCTCGACAGATGGCTGATTGAACATGAATCTCATCCCCTCGTAGGGTCGAGCAAGGGAGGCGCACGCAATCCTGAGTGGTTTCACATGCTGAACCGCGACGTCATCTCCATGCCCGACAAGTGGGAATATCCCTGGTACGCGGCATGGGATTTGGCCTTTCATACGATTGCGCTCTCCCTGGTGGACTTCGACTTTGCCAAAGAACAGCTCCTCCTGATGCTGCGGAACTTGTATGCCCACCCCAACGGACAGATCCCGGCCTACGAGTGGAACTTCAGCGACGTGAATCCACCAGTGCATGCCTGGGCGACATTGTTTCTTTACCGAATTGAGACGGAACTGGGCCGGGCCGACCTGCGTTTCCTGGAGCGCTCCTTCCAAGGCTTGATGCTGAATTTCAACTGGTGGGTGAATCGGAAAGACCCGGAAGGGCGCAATGTATTCGCGGGCGGGTTCCTGGGACTGGACAACATCGGGGTATTTGATCGCAGCGCGCCGCTGCCTACTGGTGGGCACCTGGACCAGGCCGACGGAACTGCATGGATGGCATTCTATTGCCTCTGCATGTTGGAGATTGCGCTCATTCTGACCGAATACGATTCCGCCATGTACGAGGAAATCGCGTTCCGCTTTCTTGAGCATTTCGTATGGATCACCTATGCCATGGACCGCATCGGTGAGCACCACGACGAAATGTGGGATACGGAGGATGGGTTCTTCTACGATCTGCTCCACTTTCCAAATGGCGACGCCAGGCGCTTGAAGATCCGCTCGATGGTGGGACTGCTGCCACTGTGTGCCGCAACCGTATTCGAGCATGGCACGCTGGCGCGCCATCCCCGCATGGAGGAACTGGTTGACTTGTTCCGTAAGCGCCATCCGGAGGTGGTGAAAAAGATCGCTGCCGCCACTGACTTCTCGGTTGGCGGGTACGAAGGCCGCAGGCTGACGACGGTATGCAACAAGGAGAAGGTGCAGCGCATTTTGAAATACATGCTCGACGAGAACGAATTTTTCAGTCCCCACGGCATACGCTCGCTGTCGAAATATCACCTCGAGCATCCTTTCGTGCTTGACTTTGGCGGGCAGGAGTACAGGGTGCAATACCTTCCCGCCGAATCGAACACCGGAATGTTTGGCGGCAACTCCAACTGGCGTGGCCCGATTTGGATGCCGGTGAATGCGCTCATCATTCGCGGACTGATGCTGATGTATCCGTTTTACGGCGATGATTTGAAAGTCGAGTGTCCGACTGGGTCGGGAAACTACATGACTTTGTTTGAAGTAGCAAAGGAGATCGGCCGTCGGCTCTCGACCATCTTTTTGCGCGATGCCGATGGTAAGCGTCCGGTCTATGGAGGAACGGCCAAATTCCAGGAAGATCCCCACTGGCGAGATTACATCCTCTTCTATGAGTACTTCCACGGCGACAATGGCGCCGGACTGGGAGCCAGCCACCAGACCGGTTGGACCGGGCTGATCGCGCGCATCCTGGATATATACGCGCGCGTGACCGCTGAAGATGTTCTGCGCGCACCTAAGAAAGTCATCGCCGAAATGACACGCAAGCAGGTGGCGGGGGAATAGATATAGCTAACGCGAGAGCCGGCCAGCCCTCTCACTGTTTCTCATAGCGCATCGGTATCGGCGGGTCGCCGTGCTTCATGATCAAGGCGGTGCCCTCCATTGCCAAGGTCTCATCCTTGAAAAGAACCTGAGTGATCGCGTCTCCGTTGATCTCGAAGTAGAAGTCTCGGTCTGCGGGATTGACGTCGTAGGGGCCGGCCTCCAGCGAGTACACGCGAACCTCGAAGTAAACCTGGGAGGGCTTGGCTGTATCGGGAAACACAGCGGCGCCATCGGAGTCGGTGGTAGCTTCCAAATGTTCTTTGCCCGCCAAGACTCCTACATGGATGTTCGCCACGCCCTTGCCATTCTTGCCGATCACCCACACGCGAATTCTCCCCGGCTTGCCGGCTTCGCTTTTCGTCGGACGGAAGGGCGGCTCTTCCTTAGCATCGCTGTGCAGAATGACCGCGTTGCCCTCGTGCTTCCAAGTGCCTTTTGCCCAGTAATCGGCAGCACCGTACGCGAGCATGTACTCGAAGGTGCCGTCTGGCTTGAGCATCAGTTCCGAGCCGACTTCCTTCACGCCCTGTAGGACGTAATGGCCGGATGGGTCCTGTGCAAACACAGGCACAACAAGCAGCAACAGAAGTACGACCGCAACCGTCTTCATGCTGGTTCCTCCGCAGCGGTTTCCACCAAGTACGGCACAATGACACGATTTGGCACGATTATATACTTGACAATATTTTATAGCGGGAGTATTCTAAGCTCACGATGAAGCTAAGTATCACTTCCGCTTTGGTTTATCGGCTTCCAAAGCCTTCAGCTTTCGCTTCAAATCCTGCCGAATTGATGCAACCAGCTTTCGCGTCGGCACTCGTTGTAATGGGCCTTTCTCTAGCTTCAGTTTCTTCTTCTCAGGCATGGAGGCTCCAAATGACTTTGACTGATGTAGCTACTGCTTTCTCGACTGACGAAAAGTGCCGCGAACTGTTGGAGCGGCTGCGCTGGCCCGCTGGCCCGGAGTGTCCCCGCTGCCACTCTACGAAACTGACCCGTATCAGCACCAGCAAAAAGCTGCTTTGGTGCGCGGACTGCAAATATCAATTCACGGTCACTGCTGGCACGATCTTCAACGATTCTCACCTTCCGCTGGAAACATGGTTCTTCGCCGTCATCCTGCTCTGTGAGGCCCGCAAGGGAATGTCCGCGAACCAAATCAAGCGGACACTCGGAATCAGCTATAAGACAGCGTGGTACCTCTGTCACCGTATCCGTGCTGCTATGTCCGAGGCAGAGCGGCCAATGCTGGATGGTACTGTCGAGATGGATGAAACCTACGTGGGCGGCAAGAAGCGGGGACAGCAGTGGCAGGGTCGCAGAGACCACAAGGAATGCGTCAGAGGTATCCGCCAGCGCAGCGGCGACGTTCGTTTCTTTCACGCGGAGGATGCCAAGACAGGTACGCTGGCAAAATACATCCAAGAGAACATCAGCAGCGACGTTGATGTGATCGTGACCGACGAGCTTCCGGCTTACCGCAAGGCTGTTGGTGCTATCAAGCATGAGACTGTCAACCACTCGGCCAAAGAGTACGTCCGCTTTGGAACCGACATTCACACCAACACTGTCGAGTCGGCATTCTCGCTTCTCAAGCGGGGCATCATCGGAAGCTGGCACAAAATCAGTGCCAAGCATCTTCCCGCATACCTTGCGGAAATGGAGTTTCGTTTTAATCGACGCAACCGTCCCGACTTGTTTATTGATACGTTGCGTCATATGGTCACTGCTTCGACTTTGACTTTCGAGAAGCTGACCGCTTAGTCGGCTCCAGTATTGGCGCTGGCCCTACTCTCAGAGGCTTCGCGGTTTCAGCTACTTTCTCCCAAATCGCGCTATGTTCCGCAACCGCCCATTCACTGCGGAAGGCGCGTTCCCATACTTCGATTCTGTTCTGCCCGATATGTTCCGTGCCAGGCCACGGCGGAACGAGTCTCATTCCCTCTGGCGAGTCAATTTGTCGCGCTCCGTGGACAATCGAAATCATCGTAAACTTACCGCAGTTCTCCACCGACTCTTTGACCATGAAAATCACGTAAGCAGCCAATACTGCTAATTCGGCAACAGTGCTCATGCGATATAGCCGATTAAGAAGCAGTTCGGCAAACGTGCAACCGATGCCAATAGCGCCATACGGCATAGCGTGAACGAGAGCCGTCTTCTCTGACTTGAATAGTTTCAAATCATATTTTCGATAGAGGCCGATTAAGAATTCCACATCAGGCCGATCTCTGGACGGATATGCTGCGAACGGAATGACGTGTTCCTTATAGAAACTCTTAAGGCAATCTTCAAACTTAACTTGCAGGTCAATTTCCTTGCCCATGACTTTATAGCTGGGAGCGTCGGGGTTTGACAGAAAAGTGTCGCCTATATTTTGCATCAAAGCGCGTACATATCCAGAGTCTCCAGCACCAGCTACGGTGCACGTGCCAGACTTCGATGGAGCGCGGCCTTTATTGTCGCCCAAATCCAGCGATGCAAATGACATCATCTTTGTCCGCGCCCCCTTCATGTAATCGCCAGTGCTTTCCTGTGTATCCGAGGCAATTACAATGCCATCGTTCGCAAGCATCCCGACAGCAATCGTCATTTGCTTCCTCCGAGGAAGCCGCTTACGATTCTTGCCAAAGGGCGGAGGCATCAGCGGCTTAGGGTTCATTTAATACCCCTTCCGCTGTTTTGTGAAGTAAATAATCGTCCGATTTGGTGCCGTGGTGGCTGAAATTCTTTTGGAGGTCTTACGCTCGTGTGCGGTTTGAGTGTTCGGGTGGCAGGATAATCGGCTCCCCGGAGTGGTGCATCTGCCGCGTTACGAAGTACACCGCCATTGTCCAAGTGGGGAAGAGGTCCGCACCGGGCAGCGCTTCGACCATCAACGTTGGCAGGAACGCCCAGTGCCACCCAAGCAAGCGAACCAGGATGATTGCTACGCCAGCATCGAGAACAGCGTCTGCAGGCGACAATGCGCCTTCGGCAAACACAGGCATCACTGCCCATTGCAAGGCGTCAGCGGCGATGGCTACCAGCCAAGCCATCCGCTCCTCGGGGCTCTTCATCGAGCGGAAAAATTCACGCCACATCAACACGATTGTAAGCGCTACTTGTCCTCGTCGCCAGCTTTGTTGGTCTTTTGCGGTTGCTGCAGCGATGCCCACTTACTGTTCTCTTGCGACCCGATAGTCTCGATGCGTTCGGCCAACAGCGCTCGCGGATCGGCGGCGGTGGCATAGACTCCGGCCTTGGCGATGTAAGTGAACTTCTCGTGTTTCAAGGCTTCGCAAGTGGCGCGGTAGGTTACCCAGGTCTGCTGGTACTGGTTCAGTTGCAGAATGCCTTCCAGGATGGTGATAAGAACGCCGAGGAGTGCCGTGATGGTGCCGATGGTGAAGGGCAAATCGGACTTGATATCCGAAAGGTGCAAGGCAGCCAGGAAGGGGATGAGTGCAGCGGCGACGATCTCAATCGCCTTGATGCGCTTATAGGCCCTCTGGTATTTGGAACTCTTGGCGTCGTACCAGTTGATCTGGTCCTCAAGGCGGTCAATGATCGGATCGGTTTTGTCGTAGGCGACGGGTGCAGTGGTCATGGCAGGCCATTATACGGGGCGGCTCGTGTTCGCATGGAAAAATCGGTTTTGTTGTGCAATCCTGAGGTGTAAATTAATAGGTACGCCACAGAGGGAACTTTGAACAACTCGAAGCTGGACCGCGCCGCAATCGTGGTTGGTGTAGTTATTCTTCTCGCTGTTCTCGTCACCCAACTCGCACTTTCTATTCGGCAGGAATCAATCACCTGGGACGAGGATGATCACGTCTACGCCGGCTACATGTCGCTCAAGACGGGCGATTTCGGGCTGAACCCGGAGCATCCGCCGCTGGTGAAGATGCTGGCCGCGTTGCCGCTGCTCAGCATGGACCTGAAAGTGCCTCCCCTGCAGGGAAGAGAGTTTAAGCACGAGGCGTTTCTCAACGGAAAGGACTTCGTGTTCGGCAACGACGCCGATAAGCTGCTATTCCGCGCGCGCATGGCGGCGTCACTGCTGACGGTGCTGCTGGCGGTGCTGGTATTCTGCGCGGCGCGGGAGATGTTTGGAGTGGCGGCAGGATTCTTCGCGCTGGCGCTGTTTGTGTTTGATCCCAATTTCCTGGCACATGGAGCGCTTGTCACTACAGATGTAGGGCTCTCGTGCTTCCTGTTCGCGTCGGTGTATGCGTTCTATCGCTACGTAAAGAAGCCGTCCGTGGGCAGGCTCGCGCTGGTGGGCATTGCGACAGGATTAGCGTTCGCGGCCAAGCACACGGGAGTTCTGGCGGCGCCGAGTCTGGTCGCGCTAGCGCTGGTGGAGTGGTGGCGCACTCGCAAGGGTCAGGCCGGCCAGCGATTCTCGTTTGGCAGAGCGTTCGGTGCGCTGGTGGTGACGGCCGTAATCAGCCTGACGATCTTGTGGGGCTTCTACGACTTTCGCTATGCGGCACGGCCGGCAGGGCTGGAGTTGAACCCGCCGGCGGCGGAGTACATCAAGGGGCTATCGCGGCCAAATGAGCTGAAGCTGTTGCAGACGATCTCGTACTACAAATTGCTGCCGGAGTCGTACATCTACGGTTTGGCCGATGTGCGGATGATTTCGGACTTCTATGCCAGCTACCTGTTGGGCAC
This sequence comes from uncultured Acidobacteriaceae bacterium, assembly GCA_963814165.1. Lineage (GTDB taxonomy): Bacteria > Acidobacteriota > Terriglobia > Terriglobales > Acidobacteriaceae > DASRAA01. The sequence continues at coordinate 316,617 of CAWFBW010000008.1, forward strand.
GCCGTATCCGCACGGAGTGTGGTTCTACTTTCCGGTGGCGATGCTGATTAAGTCCACGGTGGCGTTCCTGGCACTGATGCTGGTTGCGGTGTGGGCGATCGTCAGTGGGAAATTGCGGGGGAGGGAAGTCTGGTTCCTGACCATACCGCCAGTTCTATACCTGATCGTGGCGATGAGCGCGCACATGAACATTGGCATGCGGCACGTGTTGCCGATGTATGCGTTCCTCGCGGTGCTGCAGGCGGGTGCGGTAATGGCGCTGGGCCGCAAGAGCCGCGCATGGTTGGCGGCGGGCCTGGTGCTTTTGGCGATGCAGGTGATTACGTCGGTCAGGGCGTATCCGGACTACATTCCTTACGCCAACGAGTTGTGGGGAGGACCGAAGGAGACGTGGCACCTGCTGAGCGATTCCAATGCCGACTGGGCGCAGCAACTGAAAGCTACCAGCAAGTACTTGCAGCAGCGCGGGGTGAAGGACTGCTGGTTTGTGTATTTCGGCGAAGGAGTGATTCCGTATCAGTATTACGGGATTCCGTGCAGGGCCTTGCCGACGCAGGATGCGCTGTGGATCGGGGAAAAGTTCTACGACATTCCGGCGGAAGTTGATGGGCCGGTGCTGATCAGCGGGGGAGACCTGTCGGGCTTCGAGTATGGGCCAGCGGAGTTGAATCCGTATGCGCAGTTCCAGACGCTGAAGCCGTCGGCGGTGATCCAAAATGGCGTGTACGTCTTCGATGGACACTTTGCGATTCCGAAGGCGGCGGCCATCGGGCACATGCAGAAGGCAGCTGAGTATCTGGAGGCTAAGCAACTGAACGACGCGTTGGCAGAGGCACAGACGGCGATTGCGCTGGCACCGGCATCCGTGAAAGCAAACGTAGTGCTCGGCGACGTGTGGCAGGCCATGGGCAGACCCGCCGAGGCCGAACACGCCTACAAGAACGCACTTGTGTTGGCACAGACCATCGCCCCGGAATTTCAGGTGGGATTGGTGGCCGGCATCCAACAAAAGTTGGCTGCCAAGTAGAGAGGTGCGCGGTCGAGCACAAGCGTTTACCCGGCGGTCATATGAGCAAGCGTCCGCCTGTTGCCATAGTGCAATCGTATTGGTCTCGTTCCAGTGTTCCCGGTTTGACGCTTTCGGCTGGAGGGTGCTATTGTCTCCACACACTGGAAAGGAGGGTGATCCAAATATATGAAATCTGATTGTCACAGTTGTATCCCAAGTGAGGTGGCTGAGGCTTAGGGCTTCCGCTCTAATTCTCGCATCGCTCGAAATGCTGTCGAGTTGATTCGCTGGGGCCACGAGAGTGGACAGCCTCAAGCCAATCCCAACAGCTAACCGGAAGGACCCGTCCAGCGTAAAAGCGCGGCGGGTCTTTTCTATGTGAATCGAAAATTCGCCGTCGCGACACGCGAACGATGCACGCAGGAAGTTCGGAAGAACTCTGGTGCCGGGAGGGGGGGTCGAACCCCCACGAGGTGATAAGCCTCGGCGGATTTTGAGTCCGCTGCGTCTGCCAGTTCCGCCATCCCGGCGTTGTGCGAAATTGCCGTAAGAACTGGGATTACGGCTGCAAATTCAGTATCGCACAGCAATGATGCGTCTGCCAGTCGCCGCTTGCAGGTGCACGTCGAGCAGGTTCGGCTGGGTTCGAGAGTGAATGAGGAACTACTATCATAAGTTCCATTACTGGGTTCTTCAACCGCGCTAGAGTCTGAAGGCGTGGCAGAGATACGGCCAAGCGCTGGCTTGGACATCACGGCGGATTTGTCGGTAACAGAGGGCTTAACCATGACGCGATAAAGTACCGACGCATGCGGTCTCAGGGTCACTTTCAGAGCGGCCCCGCCGCCCAATTCTTTCGAACTCCACAAGTCGCGAACCGAGTACGTCGCTTTCGGAAGCCCAAGATTTTCCCAATCGTAGCCGAGAGTTTGTTCCTTGTCGGCTAGGTTGAATACAGCTACGTAGTACCCGCGGCCGTCGTCGGGCCTCGAGATCCACACCGTTTCGGTAGCCGTGGAAATGACCGGCTTGCGCCCAGACGCATGTTGATTCACCTCGAGCACTTCGGCGTTGGTCAAGAGCTTGGTCGTCCAATCATCGCTGGAGGGCAGGTCTCCGCCCATCATGAGCGGCGACTGGAAGATGCACCACAGCGTCATCAGCGTGACTTGTTCGTCGCGTGTGAGTTTGGAGCCACGAGCCGGGCCGCCGTCGCCAGGACTCGGACTTAGGTGCCCCAGCGGCAGCATATCCGCGTCGGGCCAGCGGCCGGGGACTCGGAAGAACGTCCACTTGGCGGCGGTATCGAACTGCGCCCTCACGCCCTGCGACCAGGCTTTGTCCGGCAACGGCCCCCAGTGGTCCCAGAAATCGTCGGAGATGCGCCACATCTCGGCGTAATCTGAAACCACCTTAGCGTGGTTTACCGACGTCGGACCGGGCGAGAGGCTCAGCACCATTCCGCGGCCGGAAGATTGGATGGCCTGCCCGAGCATGCGAATCTCTTCGGGCTTGTAAGGATGGTCAGCGATGCAGTCGGCCTTGATGAAATCTACTCCCCAACTGGCGTAGAGCCTGGTGATGGAGTCGTAATAAGCCTGTCCCGAGGGTGCCGGTTGCACACCATACATGTACGTGTTCCAGGGACAGGTGTCGTCTTCGATGGCAGCTTCGTTGGCAGTGTACGAAGATGCCTCAATACGCGTCTTCTTCGACACGGCCTCGCGGGGAATGCCGCGCAGGATGTGAATGCCGAACTTCAGGCCCAGCGAGTGTATGTAGTCGGCGAGGGGCTTGAAGCCTGCCCCGTTGGCAGCCGAAGGAAAACGGTTTACCGCCGGAATAAACCGTCCGTTTTTGTCGAGTGCAAATTTCAACTCGGCGGGCTTGACTCCGGGGTTCTCCAGGTACCAACCTTCATCGATGACCACATATTGCCACCCGAACTGCTTCAAGTGCTTGGCCATCCATTCGGCGTTGGCGCGGACTTGGGCCTCGTTGATGCTCTCGCCATAGGAATCCCAACTGTTCCATCCCATGGGTGGCGTAGGAGCCAGCAGCTTATGTTCGCGCGTCGGCAACTGCTGGCTCACCGCCATTGGCAGAGCCATCAGCAGCACGCAGCAGACGAGCATGCAGGGCATAAAACTTCGAATACTTGGAGCGAGTCGCGACGAACCACGCACACATGTTGACAAACGCATCTCCTTGGCTGCACCGGTAGGCGTGGAACGAAATGAGCGGCGCTCTTCCGGCAATTGCGATTCACCCATAAAATACATCGATGGAGACCAACCCGCCATTGTGGGGCGCCGCCAACCAGGCGGAGCGGCTGGCCGAGTTGTCGGCAAAGACTACCGATGCCAAACAAAGAAGCTCCGTTGCGCCGCGATGTTCGCTCGCTGGGCATCCTGCTGGGTCGCGTTCTGATTGAGCAGGCTGGGTCGGAATTGTTCGACACGGTAGAACGTTTGCGGCGGCTGCTGATCCAGCATCGCGAACGCAAGGCCAACGCGCCCGGCGAAGAAATGGTCCTGCTGCAGGAGGCCCGGGCCGCAGTCGGCGGCCTCGATCTCGAAACCGCCTACCGGGTTGCAAAGGCGTTTGCCGCCTACTTCGAGTTGACCAACCTGGCCGAGACCAATCATCGCAAGCGCCGTCGTCGGGCGGGCCAGCTGCATCGCGAAGAGCCGCCCCTTCCGGGCTCATTCCGCGGAACGCTCCTCCGCATGAAGCAGGCCGGCATCTCCTTGGAGAGGGCTCTCGAAGCCTTGCGTGAAGTGGAAGTGCAGCCGGTCTTCACGGCTCATCCTACGGAGATTACTCGGCGCGCGGTCTTGCTGAAGCGGCGTCGCATCGCCGCCGAGCTGGAGAAGCTCGATCAGCTTCCACTATCCGACATCCAGGCCCGCGCCGGCGAAGAGCTGATCCAGAGTGAAATTACAGCGCTGTGGCAAACCGACGAAGTGCGCCTGCAGCGTCCCACCGTGCTCGATGAAATTCGCACCGGCATCAGCTACTACGTTATGACGCTGTTCGACGCGGCTGAAAAGAGTCTACGAGGGAATTGCCGCCGACTTCCTCGAAGTTTACGGCGCCGATGTCGAGATGTTCTCGCTGCCGGTTTGCCTGAAGTTCGGGTCGTGGATCGGCGGCGACCGCGACGGCAATCCGTTTGTAACGCCTGCGTGTACCCGGGAAGCTCTGGAACTGGCGAGAGGCATGGTACTGGCGCATTACATGCAAGATCTTGCGCTGGTCGTGAGGCGGTTGACCGTTTCGGCGCATCAGGTAGCAGTGTCGCAGGAACTCCTGTCGAGGCTTGAAAAGTATGAGCGCGAGGTCGCCGAGCCGGCAGCCGAGCTGTCGCGTACTCCCGCCGCGGAGGCTTACCGTCGCCTCCTGCTGATGATGGGAACACGGCTTCGCTACGCCCGTGAGCAGCGTTCACACTCGGCCGCATACCTGCGGGCGGATGAATTTGCGGAAGACCTCATGATTGTTCACCGCAGCCTGTGCGGTAGCGGCGGAGAGAGGCTGGCGAAAGGGCTGCTTGACCCGCTGCTCTGCAAGTTGCGCACGTTTGGTTTTCGTCTGCACACTCTCGACATCAGGCAGAATGCCCGGATACACCAGCAGGCGCTCTTTGAGGTCGCGGAGGTCAACGGTTCGCAAGACGACGGCTCGCGCATGAGCGGTTTGTCGCCGGAGAGCTTGGAATTGCTGGCCACATTTCGGACCGTCGCCGAGGCGAAGGTCAGCTACGAGCCCGAGGCCATCGTGCGCTATATCATCAGCGGCGCAGAACGGGAAGGCGACGTTTTCGCGGTATTGCGGCTCGGAGCTTTGTCCGGCGTGCGGGCGGAAGGGACCGCGGACGATCCCGGCTTGATGCCAGTTCCACTGTTCGAATCCATCGAGGCGCTACAAAACGCTCCCGAGGTCATGCGTCGGGTATGGACCTCAGCCGAGTACAGAGTCTTGCTGCCTTCCTGGAATGGCTGGCAGGAAGTGATGTTGGGCTACTCCGACTCCAATAAAGACGGAGGCATGCTCACCAGTACATGGGAGCTGCACAAGGCGCACCGGGTGCTGCACCAGGTAGCCCGCGAGTGCGGCGTGAAGCTGCGGCTCTTCCACGGGCGGGGCGGCACCGTCGGGACGTGGCGGCGGGCCCACCCACTCCGCCATCCTCGCGCAGCCCGTTGGCGATTTCACCGGCCACATTCGCATCACCGAGCAGGGCGAAGTTCTGAACTGGAAGTACGCCGATACTTCGCTGGCCGAATGGAACCTGGAAATCCTGGTTGCTGCCAGCTTCGGCGCGCTGGTGCGCCCGACCACAGCTTTGCAACGCGACGAAGCGGAATGGGCCGCGCCAATGGAGGAGCTTTCGCTGGCGGCGTTTCACCATTACCGGCAGAACATCGCCGAGAACCCGGAGGTTCTGCAGTACTTCGAGCAGGCCACTCCGGTCAACGAAATGGATCTGGCGCGCATCGGTTCACGCCCGGCGCGGCGCGGCGGAAGCAGCCGGTTGGAGGACTTGCGCGCCATCCCATGGGTATTCGGCTGGATGCAGAGCCGGCACGCCGTTCCGGCGTGGTTCGGCGTCGGTTACGCCCTCGAACGCTACTCGGAACGGGGAGCGAACGAGGAGAAAGTGCTGCGCGAGATGGCAAAAGGGTTCCCGCTCTTCTTCGACATGGTGCGGAATATTGAGATTGCGATGGCCAAGGCGGACTTTTCCATCGCGCGACTTTACGCCTCGCTGGTGGACGACCAAGATCTTCGCGAGCGGGTGTACACAATGCTGGCGGAGGAATTTGAACGTGCGCAGCGAGTGCTCCTGCACATTACCGGGCAGAAGGAACTGTTGGAACGCAATCCAGTGCTGGCGCGATCAATCCGTCTGCGAAACCCCTATGTGGATCCGATGAGTTTGATTCAGGTGGAGTTACTGCGCCGGAAACGCAACGGCGAACAGAGCGCCGAACTGGACTATGCCATCGGTACCACTATGAATGGAATTGCCGCCGGCCTGCACAACACCGGCTGAGTGGCCAAAAGAAACAGTGGCGAATTCCGGGAAGGAATTCGCCACTTGGCTCTTCGGCAACGTTGCAGCTTCTAGAACAGCCGTCCGATGCGGAAGAAGAACTTCCGGTGGCCGGTGTCGCCGTAGGCATACGCTGCTTCCACCGGTCCAAAGATGGTGTTGACGACAATGCCCACCGATCCGTCAGTGGGGAAGCCCGAGGCCTTGTTTAAGGCATACGAAGGCTGGTTGTAAACCTGCGCCGCTTCGTATACGCCTAGGAAATAGATGCCGCCGCCCAGCAACGGAGGCAACTTCGCCAACTGCCGCAGGTAGCCCACTTGGAATAGGAAATATTCATCCATCAGCAGTTCATTTTGCCCGTAGGCCACCAGAAGCTGAGAGCCACCCAGCGAAAACTGGGGCAGGCTGGTCTGATGGTTGAAAGTGGTTCCGAAAAAGCCGGCAAGGAACACCGACGACGGCTCGCTGATCTTAAAGAAGTTCCGCGAGCCGACTTCCAGTGACGGGAACGAGCTTGGAGGCAGCGGATTGGCGTTCGAATAGAGGAAAGTGGCATCGAGAGCCGACCCCTTACGAGGGATCACTGCATTGTCCAACGTATTCAACCTGAATTGGACCCTGGCATCCGCAAAGGCTCCAGACAAGCTGGGCAACAAATTCTCGTTTCCGCTTTGTCGTGAGAAGTTTTCCCATCCGCCTTCGTAGCCTACACGCAACTCACTCACATTTCCGAACTGATACCCCACGTCAATGCCGCCTCCTAGAATGTTTCTACGGTACTCAGATGTCAGCGTGTTGTCTTGGTAGACGTAGAAAGGATTGCTATCGGCTACTCCCCTGGGCGCGACGAACCAGTGGGTCGTGGGAGTGAAGGGATGGTAATACTCCGACCTCAACCCGTACTCGGAGAACAAAATGATGTCGGTGCGCCATTCCGAACGAAAGCCTCCGAGATTCAGCCAATTGAATCTTGCTCCCAGGTTGAACTGAACGTTCTTGAGACTGGCGCCGTCTATCAAGATCAGCGGGAGAACATAAGGCGGACCGTAAGTGGTTTCCTCGGCCTTCACCTCCAGGCCTTGTTGACCATTTCGTTCGACGAACTGATAGTTCAGGTTTGACAACTGTCCCATGCCTTTGAGGCGCATGATCTCGGTATCCAATTCGTTGTAGTCGACAGGTTTGCCGACAACGTCTGCGAATTGCTCCTCGACCCGCTCTGCAAGATACCCGTTGACTCCCTTGACCGCTACGAAAGTCGGAACCGGCGGATTGACAATACGGCGGGCGTTGCGTTCGGCCAGGTACTGGTTCCAGGTTGCGTCGTCCACCGCATAGGCCATCAGCACCTTGGACTTGGCGGCGGCGGCATCGTATCCCGCCTTGATGATGGCGTCAGCGTCGTTAAAGCTTAACGCTCCCCACTTCTGCACCGGAACCGAGAGAAGGACGTCCGCCATCTCCATGCTCTGTAGCTCATTGGCGCTTATCATCACCGAGATCGACTGGCCAAGCACAGCGAACGAAGACAGATTGGCGTCGGGCTTCAGTGTTTCCTCAGCTAGGTGAACTCCAAGGACGATGTCGGCGCCCATCTTTTTCGCTACTTGGACGGGAAGGTTCTCCATCAGCCCGCCATCGGCGTAAATGGCGCCGTCATCCCGAACCGGCGAAAAGATACCCGGCAGTGACATGGTGGAACGCAGCGCCAGAGACAACGAGCCGCTGCGGAAGACGTGAGCTTTGCCGCTCACCAAGTCGGTGGCTACGCAGGCGAACGGAATCGGAAGGTCGTTGAAGTTCTTGATTCCTGAGTACGGAGCAGCGACCTTGTCCAGAATCAGCGAGACCTGCTGCCCCGAGTTGAACCCCTCGGGAAATTGCAATCCCTTGCGCAATCCAAACTCGAGGCTGTTGGGATAGGCGCGGGCATCTTCTTTGCGGCGAAACGACTTGTCTTCAAAAGGCGTTTGTCCTGCCATTACCTGGTCCCAGTTGATTCCGTTCACCACCTGGCGAAGCTCAGCGGCATTGCGCCCGGTGGCGTACACTCCGCCAACCAAGCCGCCCATGCTGGTACCAGAGACGTAGTCCACGGGAATGTGGTGCTCCTCCAGCCAGGTAATCACACCCACGTGCGCCAAGCCGAGTGCGCCGCCGCCCTGCAAGGCGAGGCCGAGGGTGGGCCTGCTTTTGGCAGGCGCGGTCTGCTGGGCGAAACTTGGCATCGAAGCCATGAAAAGGACAGACGCCATGGCCAGCGGAAACAGACGAGAATGAATGGCGCTTCGGAATAGTTTCATGAACAAAGTCCTGCCTTCCGGTGCCGGTGCACCAGGTTGAACCGCCCTTCTGTCGCCTTGCTCGCACTTGTCGTCGCGCACCAAGAGCGCTCGCCAGGCACGTGCCCGGCTGGTCAGGAAGGGATACGGATACCTACAGACTAAGGGTTTAGAGGCGAAGATGCCAGCCTGAGGCATTGCTGCGAAGTTGCAGTTGTCCAAAACGACCTAAAATTACTGTCGGTCAGGGTACCCGGGTTGCTGAAACAATGGCTGGCCAGCTATTTCCGTGGGGCGTATCACATAAAAAGCGGTTATGATGAAGGGACGCTAACCGCGACCCAAGAACCCTGAACGATATGCCGCTGTGCAGTCCTTGGCCGGTTGGTGACGAATTTTCAGTCCTGCCCGTGACGGCTCAGTTGCGCCAAATCATGTGAGGCCAGCGACGCTTGCAACTTGGAAAGGCACGCTCCCCCCAGGTGTGCGATGTACGAACGTCCGCGAGTCTCCGGTAACTGAGGCGCGCCGAAAATCTAGAAGACAAAGTGAAAACTGCATTTTGAGAAAGAGGGTAACGTGTTGAAAAATTTCGGTTCTGTCGGGCTCGCGTTGATCATGTTTGCCGCGACGGCATCCTACGCAGAGCAAGTAACGCTGAAGAATGGCGATCACCTGACGGGCTCAATCGTCAGCATGGACGGCAAGAAGCTAGTAATCAAGACCACCTATGCCGGCGAAGTGCCCATCGACTGGTCCGAGGTGACCGAGTTCTCGTCGGACAAGCAGCCCATCGTGGTAACCAAGGCCGATAAGCAGTTGGTGTCGGGCACCGTGGCGTCGGAAGGTCCGAACGTCCTGGTCACCACCACCCAGGGCGTTCAAACCGTGCCCCGGGCGGATGTGGCCACCATGCGTTCGCCCGCCGACCAGGCTGCCTACGAGAAGTCGCTGCATCCTGGAATGATGGAAGGATGGACAGGCGGCGGCAACGTTGGCTTCGCGCTTGCTCGCGGCAACAGCGACACCACCAACCTCGCGTTGGGATTCAATGCCCTGCGCAAGACCACCACCGACTCGTGGACAGTAAATGCGGCATCGATTTACACCACCGACGGCAATCTGGGAATCACCTCGGCCAATCAGTTGGGCGGACTGATCCGCTACGATCACAACCTGAACAAGAAGCTGTTCGTGTACGGCGTGTTTACTGGAATGTACGATGAGCTGCAGCAGCTCAATTACCGCATCATGCCAGGCGGCGGCCTCGGCTTCCACGCCATCGCCACTCCGAAAACCACGCTCGACTTGCTCGGTGGCCTCGGGTACACGCGTGAAAGTTATTACACTGGCCCCCCGAACAACTTGTTCACACTGACCGTGGGTGACGAGTTTGCGTATAAGATCACTTCAACTACCTCGATAACGCAAAACCTCTACTATCTGCCCTCGCTCAACGACACCAGTAACTACCGCGTCAACTTCAGCGCCGGTATCGCCACCAAGCTGAACGGATGGATGACGGCCAACGCTAACTTCCTGGACCAGTACGTCAACCAGCCGGTTCCGGGCAACAAGTACAACAACATTCTGTTCACCACCGGGCTTGGCTTCACCTTCGGAGGCGCGAAGAAATAAGTCCCGTCTGATGATTGCGGTCGTTTGCACCGGTTTTGAAGGGGCGCAGCTTTGGCTGCGCCGCAAAGGTCCTTCGTGTTTGTCATCAAGGGGGCTTCAGCCCCCGAGGGATCTGCTTTCCCCATCTGTCCGCGGCTTGTTTTGCTTTGCCGCACTATTTTTGTAATCCCTCGTCCGCCAGGCGGACGGGGGATCTGCTTTTACAACCTCCGTAGGGGGCCGCTCAATCTCGAAAACTCTGCTTTACCCTCGCAGCCAATCTCCGTATTCTTAAACGACGTAATTTCCCCGCCGGTGGGTATTCGCTTGATGGAGGCAACCACAGAAATTGGCCGTAGCTAACGTACCCGCCCTCGTTCCGGCGATCGCCGGCCCCCCGAAGAAATCAGCCAAGCTGACTCTCTGGCCTTTGGTGGCCGCGACGTTTTTCATGGTCTGCGGCGGCGCCTACGGCATTGAAGATGTCGTGCATGGCGCCGGCTATCGGCGCGCAATCCTCATCCTGCTGCTCACGCCGATTCTCTGGAGCCTGCCCACCGCCTACATGATCGGCGAATTGTCGAGCGCTCTGCCCGAAGAGGGAGGCTTTTACGCCTGGGTCCGCCGCGCCATGGGTGATTTCTGGGGTTTTCAGGAAGCCTGGCTCTCGCTGGTGGCCAGCATCTTCGACATGGCTATCTATCCCACGCTGTTTGTGCTTTATCTTTCGCGGCTGTTTCCGTGGTTCGGAGTAAACAATCGCGGCGTCATCGTTGGCCTGGCGGTGGTCATCGTCTGCGCCTTCATGAACATCGCTGGAATCCGCGTAGTGGCAACGACCTCCATCTGGCTGTTCTTCCTGCTTTCAGCGCCATTTGCGGCCATCGTGATTCTGGCGCCGTTCAAGTACGGCGCGTTGGCGAACGCAGTCACCACTCCCACAACGTCGCACATCGACATCATCGGCGGCCTGCTGATTGCCATGTGGAACTACATGGGCTGGGACAACGCCTCGACCATCGCCACGGAAGTCAAGAACCCGCAGCGCACGTATCCTCGCGCGATGATGGCGGCGGTCGCTCTGGTCTCGGTGACCTACATCCTGCCTGTCGCGGCCATGGCCATGACCAAACTGAGTCCTACAGCGTGGGAGACCGGATCCTGGGCCGATGTGGCGGAATTGATGGGCGGCCCGTTGTTGCGAATTGCCCTGGTGCTGGGCGGCATGATGAGCGCCTTCGGCATGTTCAATGCGCTGGTGATGAGCTACTCGCGCCTGCCTTTGGCCATGGCGCAGGACGGAATGCTTGCCCGCCGTCTTCAGCAAAGTCACCAAGCGCACCGATGCCCCTTGGGTTGCCATCCTCGTGTTGGCCACCGGATGGGCGTTGTCTCTCGGTCTGGGCTTCGAGCGACTGGTGACCATTGATATTTTGCTGTATGGATCAAGCCTCTTGTTGGAGTTCATCGCGCTGATCGTCCTCCGCATTAAGGAACCAAATCTACCCCGGCCGTTCAAAGTCCCCGGCGGCCTGTTGGGTGCAGTGCTGATAGGGGTCTTCCCCACGCTGCTACTGGGATTCTCAATTGTGCGTGGCGACCAGGAACACATTCTGGGACTCAGCAGCCTGGTGTTCGGCCTGTTCCTGATCGCCGCCGGCTTCCTCGCCTACGGCCTCGACCTCGCCCTGCGTCCCGCCCGCTCCGCCCCCCCGAACTCAGCCAGTTTGGACTAGCCGCTGCGTGACCCAACCAACGAACTAACCAACCTGGGTGCCCCGTTCTACCGCCCTCTTTTGGCGGTAGGGCGGGGCTTTTAGCGTCTGCCCCGAGCTGTCGTGGTGCACTCTCTGTGTGCCGCTAACCCGGGAATGAATTCTCGTTTGCGTTTACTCTACGGCGGGGACCCAAACCGAGGCCCGGAGGGCCGATATATTTAAGCCCAGTGCTTCAGCACTGGTGACCTGCCCATAAATCCCCGAGTACCGGAGCCGCGCAGCGGGGAAGGGACGCCACATCCCCAGAGAAAGGGCGCCACCCGGACGAACGACGGTCCCCTTATCACCACGCCCTGTGTCCTAAGTCCTTTCGCACTGGAAATTCCCTCGCGTAAAGAAGGGAAAGTGAGGTAAGAGATCGGTGTGCCTTGCGGTCTGCGGCCATGCCGCAACGCGAACAGCTCTTTGACAATTGCCGACTTGGAGCGACCTCGGCCTTGCCAGCGCCTCAAAAAGCCGTGCTAAGTCCTACGCGCAGACATGGATACGTGTAACCAGTTATCGAATCAATGGCATACGAACAGTTTTCCCCTAACACATTGATTCTAAACAGTCGTGATATTTGCTTTTTGCGTTATGCACAACTACAACACGGTTACACTTTGTGGCTCGGCGAGACGCCGAGGACCATTGCTGCTGCGAAAAACTCCCCGGGCTGGCGCCCGGGGTATGTTCGAATCCACAAACGGCAATGCCCGAATCCGCTACTGCGGCTTCACCACCAGAAGCTCAAACGTGTCGGGCAGAATCTTGCGTCGCTGTCCTGCCGGCGGCGGCGTCGGATCAAACTGCGCCGTCACGGTATAAATCGTATTCGAGGCCTCGTCGAGCGCCATCGTGCGTGCGCCCTTAGCAGTCGGCACGGTCTGCACCACCGAGTACTTGTCGGGCGAATCTTCGTGGATTACGGTTACGACTCCATCTGCGCCGCATGACATGAAGATCTGTTGCGTCTTGGGATCGAACGCGCCCCCATCCACACCGCCTCCAATGTCGGCGGTAGTGATCAGCCTGCCGGAGTCGGGATCGACCACAGCCATGATCTTGCTGGCGCACCCCGCAAAGAGGCGGCGATGGGCAGGATCATACGCCAGCGCGCTGGGGTCGTCGCAGCCCGCCATAGGGTAGTGCTCGGCAACCGTGAGCGTCTTGGTGTCGATGCGCACGATCTCGCTTCGGTCTTCGATGTTGACGTACACGTTGCCTTTGCCGTCAGCCACGCCCGCTTCAGGCTTGCCACCAAGAGGCACATTTCCAATGACCTTGCCAGTCTTGGCGTCCACAACGGTTGCATCCTGCGTTTTGGCGTTGAAGGTGTAAACGCGCTTGGCCGAGGCGTCATACAGAATGGCATCCGGGCGTTCGCCGACCTTCACCTTGTCGGTCACTTTCAGCGTCTTCAGATCGAAGATGGCGAGCATATTGTCGCCGCCGCTGGTGATGAAGCCTTTGCCGAGTTCGTGCGCCAGCGCCACACCGTGCACGCCCTGCAGATCAGTGATGTCGCCGGTCTGCTTCAGCGCCTTGGCATCGACTACCATGACATGCGTGCCGCGCGTGATAAACACGCGGTTGCCGGCAGGGTCGTAAGTCAGGTAGTCCCAGCCGCCTTCCCCTCCGAGTTTTACGCGGTCAGCAAGTTTGTATGACTTTTGCGCGATGGCGGGAATGGCCGCAATCACAACCGCGGCGAGTAGCAGGGCAAAAATTCGCTTCATGATTTCTCCTTCTTCGGTGCTTACAGCACTTTCGTTTCTGCGTGACTAAGGTAGTAGTGAACTGCCGGGGTGATGATGAGCGACAGCACCATGGATATTGTTATCCCGCCAATGACAGCAATGGCCAGCGGCTGCAGCATTTGCGAACCCGCACCCAGCGCCAGCGCCAACGGGAGCATGCCAGCAGCAGCAGCAAGCGCCGTCATCAAGATAGGCCGTAGCCTTCGTCGTCCTGCTTGGATCATAGCCTCTTCGGCTGAGTATCCGATGGCGCGAAACTTCTGGTCCGCGTCGAGCAGCAGAATTCCATTCTTGGCCACGATGCCGATCACCATGATCAAACCCATGAACGAGGCGATATTGAACGTCGTGCGCGTGATCAGTAGGCCGAGAAATACGCCCGAAGTTGAAAGGATCGCCGACGAGAGGATCGCAATCGGCGCCGCCAGGGTACGAAATTCAAATAGCAGAACCACGAACACCAGCAAAATCGCAAGGAGCAGCACGAGCATCAGGTCATGAAACGATTGCTGCTGTTCGGCGTAGGTCCCACCGTAGACCACACGAATCGACGAGGGAAGGTGCAGCCCGTCCACGACCTTCTGAACAGCAGTGATGGAACTGCCAAGATCGCGGCCCTCCAAGCGAGCGGTGACCGCAACGTCGCGTTGCAGGTTTTCTCTGCGAATCTCGGTTTGTCCGGGCAACTCCTTGATTTCGGCGAGAGCTCCAAGCGTTGCGGTGTGTCCCGACGAACTGTTCAGCAGCGTGTTGCTCATCGCGTCCAGCGACGTGCGATTCGACTCGGGATAGCGCACGCGAATGGTGTAGGGAATGTCTTCGGCAATTATCGGGGTACGCCGCCGGTTCGCCTTCCAGTACCGCAGCGGCATCGACCGATACTTCTTCCGGTGTAAAGCCGGCGCGCGCAGCGACCGTAGGATTGACGCGGAACACAGTCGCCGGACCGCTGATGGTGTTCTCGATTCCGTTGCGCATATCCACCACGCCGCGCACCTCCTGAATCGCGTCGCCCACCTTCGGCGCCCACTGCTCCAGCAATTCTGCATCCGGCGAGAACAGCTTGATCTGCACAGGTTCGGGAGAGTTCGAGAGGTCGCCGATCATGTCCTGCAACACCTGGACGTACTCGACTTCCAATCCCGGTTCTTCTTGTTCGACTTTGGCCCGCAACTCCGCAATGATTTCTTCACCTGCACGGCTGCGGTTGCGCTTGAGCTTTACCGCAATGTCGCCTCGATTCACTTCAGTAACCGCAGCCAGTCCCAACTCCAGCCCCGTGCGTCTAGACGTGCTTTCTACCTCGGGAATTTCGCTCAGCATCTGCTCAACATGGCCGACCATTCGATTGGTTTCCTGCAGGGAACTGCCCGCGGGCGAGAGGTAGTCCACGATGAAACCGCCTTCATCCATCTCCGGCAGCAGGTCAGTGCCCAACGAAAGGAACGCCGTAATGGACACGGCGATTACGACAAGTGCAAAGGCAGCCATCCACTTTGGTCGCTCCAGCCCGAAGCGCAGCCAATGTTCGTAGAAATCTACGACGCGCCGGAAGCGGCCGGTGAGAGCAGCGTCTTCCGCGGCCAGCAGCTTCTCTCTATCAGTCACGTCGCTCTGCGATGGTGCCTCTGCGTGAGAGCCGCGGATGAAGTACTGGCTGAGTGTGGGTGTCCACGTGAGCGCCAGGCCCAGCGACGTGAGAAGTGACACGCCGACGGTAATGGCCAGCGCCCGAAAGAACACGCCAGTGACGCCGGCAATTGCGATCAGAGGGAGGAAAACCACTATCGGCGTTATCGTCGAGCCGATTAGCGGAACGGTAATCTCGCCCAGCGCGCTCTGGATCGCTTCCAGTCGGCCTTGTCCGGCGTCCCGATGTAACGCCACGTTTTCGACCACCACGATCGCATCGTCGATCACCAGTCCGACAGCCGCAGCGAGCCCGCCGAGCGTCATCAAGTTAAAGCTCTCGTTGAGCACCTTGAGTGCGATGAAGGTGATCAGAACCGTAGCCGGGATCACCAGAACGGCGACGACGGAAGTCCCCCAGTCACGCAGAAACAAAACCATGATGAGCGATGCGAGCACGACGCCGATGAGAATGGCATCACGCACACTATGGATCGAGTCCACCACGAGGCCGGACTGGTCGTAAAACGGCTCGAGATGAATTCCTGGAGGCAGAGATTGCCGAATCCGTTCGACCTCCGCATGTACTTCGTCTGCCACGGCCACGGTATTGCCGTCCGGCTGCCGGTTCACGCTCAGCAGCACTGCTGGTTTACCGTTCGCGGTGACGATCGTATACACAGGCTTCACGCCCGGAGCGACCGCAGCGACGTCGGTTACCTTCACCGGCACACCCGCCTGGGTGTATTTGATGACGACCTGACCGAGTTGCTCGGGATCGTGTACCTGCGCGTCGACTAGTCCGAGATATAACTGATGATTTTGCTCGAGCAGTCCAGGAGAATCGATGAGGTTGGTGCGCCTGACCGCTTCGAGGATGTCCGTAACGGTGACGCCTGCTGCCAGAAGTTTCGCAGGGTCGGGAGTGATGTGGAACTCCGGCTCCTGCCCTCCCTGGACCAGAACCGTCGCGACTCCATCGAGGCGATTCAGGCGCGGTTTCAGGTCGTAGGTGGCGAGCGTCCAAAGTTGAGTTTGCGGGACCGTATCCGAAGTCAGGCTGTAACCGATGATGGGAAAGCTGGCAAATGTCAATCGATGCGTCTGGATGGTGGCCGTCGGCGGCAGCGTGGTGCGAACGTTCGCCAGCGCAGCATCGACGAGCTGCAACGTCGTCACCATGTCCACATTCCAGTCGAAGAAAAGGTCAATCTCGGCCGATCCACGACTGGTGATGGAACGGACTTCCTGCAGGCCCGGCACGCTGTTAACCGATTCCTCGATAGGCCGGGTGATCGTTACCATCATCTGGTCGATGGGCATCACGCCGTTATCCACGCCAATCAGAACGCGGGGAAAGTTTGTCGCGGGAAACACGGCTACGGGAATCGTGAAGGCGAGGTAACTTCCCGCCGCGATCAGAATCAGCACCAAAAAGACGATGGACTTCCCGTAGCGCGAAAACCAGTACTTCTGGCTGTCATTCGAAGGAATGCGCATTCGCTGCAGCAAGGCTTGGAGTCGTTCGCGCATTGGGCTCAGTTTTTGCCCTCAACCGGCTTGGCCGCACCAGGCTTCTCAGGTTCGACGGCGGTAGTTTCAGCGATCTTCACTTTTGTCTTGTCAGGCAATCCGTAGGAGCCGCCCACGATGACGGTTTCACCCCCACTCAGTCCTTTTGTAATTTGAACAAGATCGCCCTCGCGGATGCCGGTTTCGACCTCCGTCTGCATCGCCTTGCCGTCCTGGATCACCATCACGGTGCTGGCGCCTTTGGCGGACTTCAGCACCGCTGACACTGGGACCACCACCGCATCGTTGAGGTTGTTTGCCACCGCCTCCAGCGTCACCGACGAGCCCGGCCTGAGGCGTCCGTCGGCGTTGGGCGCTTCCACCCAAATCTCGACCGTAGTGCTGTTGGCATCAAGCGCCGGACTGACAAGCGTGACCTTACCCTTTACTTCGATGTCGCCGGGTCCCTTCATCGTGGCGGTGTTACCAACCTTGAGTTGCACAGCCTGGTCCTGAGGGATGTGAGCCTTGGCGATGACTGACGAAGTGTCCATCACCGTGAGCAAAGGCGTTCCCGGCGGTGGCGTTTCGCCTGCATACGTTGGGCGGTCGGTTACTACGCCATCGATGGGACTGCGGATCTCTGAGTACGCCAGTTGCGCCGCGGCGCCTTCATACTTTCCCTTGGCAGAGGTGAGCTGGCCTTCCGCTGATTTCAACTGCTCCTTCTTGCCCGCCTTTTGCAGTGCCGCCATGTGCATTGAGGCAATCTCGAACTGAGACTTCGCCTGTGTCAAGGTAACCAGCGACTGATCGTAATCCTTGCGCGGCAGCGCGCCTTCGTCATACAGCTTCTTGCGGCTGTCATAGATTTTCTGCTGCGCGTCAAAGTTTTCTTTGGCAGCCTTCAAGTCGTACTCGGCCTTCTGCCACTCCTCCGGCAGGGCAGAGCTGGTTTCAATCTGGTACGTCGCCTCAGCCTGGTGATAGGAGCCCTTGGTCTCGGTCTCGGCGGCTGTGAGGTCACGGTTTTCGATTGTCGCCAGAAGCTGTCCGGCATGCACGTGGCTGCCGCGATTGACATAAAACTGCTTCACTGGCGCGACAATCTTAGGAGTAATCGCCGCCTGGTTTTTCGGGTAAAGGACAGCCTCGCTCCGAATCACCTGTCGAATCGACCTTTTCTCCGCTTTGGCCGCCTGCACGGAAACTTCAGGCCCAGCCTCGTCCTCCTTCTTCGAGCACGAGGTCAGCAGCAACAGCGCGATTGCGACAATCAGAACGGAAATGGCTGTAATCTCACGGTGAGCCTTCATCTAAAACGCTCCCGTCAGTGTCTGCAGATTGGCAATCGCCAGGTGATATCGAGCCTCGCCGTCGTGAAAACTATTGCCCGCAGATGTCAGCGTGTTTTGTGCATCCACCACTTCAAGGGCGCTGGCCTCTCCTGCTTGATATCGCATGTTGGTGAGCCGCAGGCTCTGTTCGGCGAGTTCCGCGGTCTGTTGCAGCACCTGTAACTGGCCGTAAGCAAGCCGTGCCTCGCTGTAGAACGACTGCAGATTGGCTATCGCTTGTCGCTGTGCGGCGCTCAATTCCACCTGGGCCTGGTGTCGCACCAACTCTGCCTGTCGGACTTTGCTCTGCGTTGCGCCCCAGTTCCACACCGGAATGTTCAGCGTCGCCACGCCTGCGTAGCCGAGGTTCTCGACTCCGCTGGGTGCGTGAGTTGCGAACTGGTTGGCGTCAATGCCGTAGAACATGTCCACTGAAAGCGAAGGCAGATATCCTGCGCGTGCCACGCTAACCTCTTTGTTGGCCACGGCAAGTGCCGCAAAGGCTGCCTCCAGCTCCGGATTGTTCTTTGCCGCCATGGTCTTCAGCTCGTTGAACGGAGGAAGCGCCGGCATATTGCTCAGATCGTCGACTAGGGTGAAGTCCTGAAAAAAGTTGGGGAACAGCAGCACGGCCAGCGACAACCGTGCGTTTTCTTCGCCTAGTTTCGATTCCTCCCAGGCCCGCTTCAGATCATTGGCCTGAATCTTCGCCTTGATGGTGTCGGAGTGCGCCACCTCTCCGCCATCTTCCAGTTTTCGGCTGAGGTCAAGAAAGTGCTGCCCTTCGTTGTAAGCTCGCTCGGCATTCACGCTTCGGGTCTGCGCTGCCAGCAGTCCGTAGTAAAACTGAACCACAGTCACGGTTAGGCCGCGCGAGGCAATCTCCGCTCGCGCCTTCGCCAGTGCGTGAGCGGCCGCTGTGCGCTGATAGTCCAGCACCTGGGCGGCGCCAATGCTCTCATGCGCCACTCCTTGGCTGACATACTCATGCACACCATTGGCGCCGACATAGCGGCCGGTTGAGGTTCCGTTACCCTGGGTGTACAGAAACGCGTTGTTGTAGTCCACTCCAGGCAACAGTGAAGCGCGGGCCTGGTAGCGGTCCTCGCGGGCTAATCCAAGCTCAGCAATTGCTGCCTGGAGTTGCGGACTGTTCGCCTTTGCACGCTGTAGCGAATCGGCAAGGGTCAGCGCGACCGTCCCTGTTGACGGACCACCCGCCGCGGACGTTGCCGGTACTTGCGCGTGGCCCACGGAGCACGCCAGCAGGCCGATCATCAGGTACGCAATTTTGCTGATCACGGGTACATCTCCCCAGCAGAATGCTATCGCACGCATTAATCCAACCTGAACCAGGAGACAGCAGCAGTTGTCGGTCACTGGAAGCGTAGCCGAATCAAGAGTCAATTCACTATAAATAGGTTCGCAACCGGTTGGTTGACATTACGATTTGCTGCGTATTGCAACACCCTGTTTCAGGAGCGGGGTTGCACGGCCATACTTCGACGGCCAGATCCGCATCGTTCCGTCAAACCGGCAAGGAGACGACCATTCGCGTGCCTTCTCCGGGCTTACTCTGGGGTTCGATCGTACCTCCGTAGGCCTCCACCAGCGCCTTGGAGATGGCTAATCCCAACCCGTACCCGCCGGTGTTGCGTGTGCGCGAGGAATCGCCGCGATGGAACCGCTCAAAGACATGTGGCAACTCGGAAGGCGGAATTCCGGGCCCGTCGTCAGCCACTTCGACATACCCGCGGCCATTGCCACTCCGCATCTTGATGCGAACCGTGGCGCGGTCCGGGCTGAAGCGGATGGCGTTTTCCAGCAGATTCGACCAGACCAGTTCCAGGTCATCGGGATCGGCGAGCAATCGGATAGTGCCATTCGGCGTGAACTCGATGGTGATGCCGCGTTGATCGGCGACGGCATGCACCCTCGCGATCGCTACCTGGCAGGTCATGCCGACGTCGACCGGAGTCAGATCGCGGCTTAGGTTTCCCGCAGCCCACTGCTCGGCTCGCGCCAGCCGCAACATCGAGTGCAGCAGCTTTTCCAGACGCTCCATATCATCGAGCGCTTCTTCCAGCCCTACGCGATACTCGTCGGCGCTACGCGGACGCTGCGTCAGCGATTGCAGTGTGGACTTGAGAATGGCGACCGGCGTCTTCAGTTCGTGCGCGGCATTGGCCAGAAACTCGCGCTGCTGAGCGAAGGCTCGTTGCAGTCCAGCAAGCATCGACGTCATCGCCTGGGTTAGCGGTTCCAGTTCGAGTATGTCGCGTGCTTCCTCCGGAGGCTCAAGGTTCCAATTGGAAGGCGAGATCGATGCGGCGCCGCTGGCAAGTTCCGAAAGCGGCCGGAGGCTGCGACGCAGCGCCCAAATCGAAAATCCGCCTGAAATGACCAGCAGGATTATGCTGCCGATCACGATGTAGGTCAGCACCTCGCGCACCGCCGTGATCACCGGCGAGACCGGTGCGGCATAAGTGACTGTCAGGTACACCGGTGTGCCGGTATTGTCTTCGCGGTCGAGGACGGGAATATGTTCCATGCGGAGTGCGCGGTAGGGTATTCCATCCACCGCGTAAGTTGCGATCCATCGGTTCCCGCGGGGCGGATCGACTGCGCTCTTTTTCGGCCAGTTGGCCGAACGTGCGATCAGCGTGTGACCGTTGGCGAATACCTCGTACAGGTCCGGGGCTGTCGGATCGATGGGAGGTGGAACCAGACTGCTTTCAAACAACAGCTCGTGTGGATTGCCCTCGCCATACCGCACCAGGGCGACAATGCTCATCGCGCGCCCATGCAACGCGACGTCAAACGCTTCGCGCAGGCGGTTGCGGGTAACAAAAACGGCAACGTCAACCAAGCCAACGGCAAGCAGAAGCTGCGCGACTACGATGGTAACCAAAAGCCGGCGCTGTATTGAGCTCTTTGCCATGTCATGCACGCAGCATGTAACCTTGTCCGCGCAGGGTGCGAATCAGCTTGCTCTCACCGCCCCCTTCGAGCTTCCGCCGTAGCCCAGAGATATACACTTCGATGACGTTACTGAAGCGCTCCCAGTTGAAGTCGTAAAGATGTTCAAGAAGCTCCGTCTTCGACACCACGGCTCCGGGCCGATGGGCCAGGTATTCCAGCACCCGATATTCCATCGCAGTGAGCAAGACCAGTTGCCCCCCGCGGTGCACCGCAAGGGCAGACGTGTCGATTTCGATGTCGCCCACCTTGAGTACGGCGTCGCTGTGTCCCTTGCCCCGGCGGATCAACGCCTTGGCCCGCGCCACCAATTCGCCCAGGTCGAACGGCTTGGCCACGTAGTCATCGGCGCCCGCGTTCAGCAGTGCCACGATGGAATCCTTCTCATCGCGCGCTGTCAGCACGAGCACTGGCATTTGTCCGCCGCCGCCACGCAGTTGCTTCAGCAGGGTTAGCCCATCGATCTTGGGGAGCATCAGGTCGAGCAGAAGCAGGTCATACGGGTTAGTCTGTGCCATGTAGAGCCCGTCTTCGCCGTCATGGGCAATGTCCACCGCATAACCCGCGGTTTCGCGCAGACTGCGGGCAATATTCCCCGCCAGTCGCCGCTCGTCTTCCACGATTAGGACCCTCATGTTTGGCTGTCCCTACAAACAGTAGTGTGCTCCGTCCTCCTCCGGGGATCAAGGACGAAAGCTCAATCACCAATACCAAAGCAGTGAACCGGACGAAATGCCGCAACTAATCCAGGTCTAGCCACGGGCCGCCAACCTACCGCAGACGAACCCGGAGATACACGTTAACCCCAAGCGGATGGTCCCCGTAATAACTCTGGATCGACGCCGGGATCCCATAGAGCGAGACGTTGGCACCGAGGCCTGTCTGTGCTCCGTGAAAAGTCCCGAGGTCCCTCGTATAACCGATCGTGTAGGCATTCACGTCAAACCAACGCGCGCCTGTCGAGGTTGCGATCTGGTCTTCCAGTGCCGGGTTATCGGCGAAAAGCTCGTCGCGCTGTGACCACTCGTATCGTCCGCTGATGAAGTTCTTTTCGCCAATAGGGATAAGGGTCTCGGCGAGTACGGCATTGGATCCGTACCGGTTCGCCGTTTTCCAGTTGCGCCCCCAGACGAGGCTTGTCGCCCACCAATTGCCATGCGGTCGCGGGACGACGTATTCCACCGATGCGGTCGTTCGCACCACGTCGCCAGGCTCGAGGCTCTCGGGGCGTGTCAGTCGCCCTGCGGACACCTGCGCCGTCCAGCGCGGAGTAGGCGTAAACGTGATTCGCCCCGAGTACGAATTCATCGGACCGAAGTAGATTGTCCAGCGGTTTTCGCCGGGCTCACTGCCGTAGAATCCTGATGCCTCAAAGCGCACGAGACGAAACGCCAACACGCCCGTTAACACGTTGCTGGCAATGTGAGTGGAATCCTGCCAGTGATGGCCAAGCGTTGCCTGCGGAATTTCCATTGCCGACGCGCGGTGCGGAAATGCGACCGGACCCAATGCCGGGTCGCCGACAATCCCGTAATACAAAGCCGCCGTGGCGTGCTCTCCCGCACTGTGAGCGTATTGAGCGCTGATCTCCATGAAGAAATCATGAGGATGCTGCGCATTAGTGATGGGATTGCCGAAGGCCGTCTCACCGGTCTGAAACAGAAGTGGGTAGCGACGCTCGGTGATGGTGGCCGGTTCGAGGCTTAACATTGTTCGCAGCATGATTCCGCCGCCACCCAGCCGGTGCGTGGCTCCGAGCATGCCCCAGTTGCTCGAGTAAAGCTTGTCGAAACCTAGCGGCCCCGTCTGCTGCGTGTCCACCAGGAATGCCTGCCCCATCCACATCAGGTTCCAGGAGCCCACGCCGTTCATCACCATTGGCATGGGCCATGCCGCGGGCTGCACCGACGTGCCGGACGACTCCTCCATGAAAAACGCTTCGCTGCCAGACGTGCCATGGTCCATGTTCTGGTGCCCGCGCATGTCCATGCCATTCATGCCGGGCGAGTCAGCGCCCGGGCGCGTTGTCCCGGGCGCGACCGTCGACTGCGCTCGCATTGCCATCCGACCGACAAGCAGCGCAAAGATCAACGCCAGCACAACGGAGAAAAGGGCCTGAAATCTGACCGCAGGTTTTCGTAGATAGAGTAGTGCGACCATAAGAACAATGCCGCTGCAGCACACGCTTGCGGCCGTACGCTTGATTGTAGGCGACGGGCAGGGCATATCCTTGCCGGGCGATGCAGAACATTTGGGCGATTGTGCCGAGCATCACACTCGCGCTGAAAGCTTGGATGCTAACATTCCGCCATTCTGGACCGAGAGAATTGAATGGAGATATCGGTATCCCAGTCCGTAATCGAGCAGTTCGAAAGTTCCGCGAAGACTGCCGTGGCGACCGTCGAGGTCATCGACCGCGCGCCACAAAGTCTTCTCGACGCAGTTCTCGGGGTAGCCGGCGCTGCAGGTCGGATTCTGTTCGCTCCGCCCCAGGACCTTTCCGCCGAACTGTTCGCCGATCTGGTTCGCGATCCGCGTGTCGTGGTTGATCCGACAGCGGAAGAATGGGTGAGTACTCCGGTGGGTGTAACCGAGGCTTTCGCTGGCGTGGCCCGCACCGGTTCCGTCTGCGTGGACGTCGGCTACCAGCGCACCGGTCTGGCGAGCCTGATGGCGCCTTTGCATATCGTTGTTTTGGCAGCAGAGACGATTGTGCCGCAACCGCGCGACCTTTTCCGCGAAGACGTTCTCGGCGGGAAAGGCCTTGAGCGCAGCTTCGTCTTCATCACCGGTCCCAGCGCCACCGCTGACATGGGACCGCTCGTCCGTGGTGTACACGGTCCGCATCGTTTGCACATCATCGTGTTGAGGTAAAAATGGCAGCGCCGGTGAATCCTATTGATATTCAACCGCGGCAGGTCGCCAACAAGAGCGACAAGCAAGCTTTGCTCGACGCCATCCGCATGACGCTGGGCGTACAAAGCGCCGCTATCCGTCACAATACGCAGACCTTCAATCGCAATCGCTACACGGCCGTCGCGCGCATTGCCGACTACGAAGCCATGAAGGACCGCGCCCGCGAGACGAAGGAAAAATCTATCGCCAATTTGCCGGAGCTGCTGCGCCAATTGGAGGCCAGCGTCCGCGCCAACGGTGGGCACTTCTTCCTTGCGAAGACCGCCGCCGATGCCAATCAATACATCCGCGACGTGCTGTCGAAACGCCAAGTCAAACTCGTGGTGAAAGGCAAAAGCATTACGTCGGAGGAGACGCGGCTCAACCATACATTGGAAGCTGCTGGCATCGAGGTGGCAGAAACCGATCTCGCCGAGTTCATTCTCCAGGTGGCCGATGAACAACCCTCGCACATCATTGCGCCGGCTTTGCATTACTCGCGCGAACGCATCACGGCGCTGTTCAAACGCAAATTCCAGACCGACCTGCCGCTCGACACCGGAGAGGAGCTGACTCGCTTCGCCCGCGAGATCCTGCGTCAGAAATTTATTGCTGCCGATGCTGGCATTTCCGGCGCCAACCTGATTGCCGCCGACAGCGGTTCGTTGATGCTAGTCGAGAGCGAAGGTAACATTCGCATGACCACTTTGCTGCCCCCGCTGCACATTGCCATCGCCGGCATCGAAAAGGTCGTCCCGTCACGCCGCGATTTCGAGCCATTTATCGAGTTGCTCCCGGCCAGTGCCACGGGCCAGCCCCTTACTTCGTATGTGAGCATCCTGACGCCGCCGCTGACCGCGCCTTCCTTCGCTGCACCGGGAAAGAAGACTGCCCCACGCGAGTTTCACCTCGTCCTCATCGACAACGGCCGCTCGGCGATGCGTGAAGATCCCGTGCTGCATGAAGCCCTGTACTGCATCCGTTGCAGCGCCTGCCTCAATGTATGCGCCAACTTTGAAACCGTCGGAGGCCATGCATTCGGCGGCGAAACCTACTCCGGGGGCATCGGCGGCGCTTGGGAGGCCGGCACCGGCAAGCTCATGAACGCCCGCTTCAGCGAACTCTGCACCGGATGCTCGCGCTGCGTTCCCCAATGTCCGGTGCGAATCGACATTCCCTGGCTGAACCAGAACCTTCGGCAGCGCATGAACCAGGCCGACGGAGGCTCGTTCCTGAAGTCGCTGTTTGGAAGCTTGACCGGCAGCGCCCCCGAGGATGCCGTCGCCCCTTTGCAGAAGCAGTTCTTCGCCAACTATCACACCTTTGGAAAATGGGGCACAAAATTCGCCTCCCTGGCCAACTCGTCTGGGCAAACCGAAGCGGCGAGGCAGACGCTGGAGAAAACTCTTGGTGTTGATTCCCGTCGCGAGTTGCCGCCTTTCCCCGCTGCAACATGGGAACAATTGTTCCGGGCGGAATCGGCCCCAAAGAGCATCGAGACGCCAACCGATCAGAATTGCGCTCCTGGCCGACACGTTCACCAACTACGGGTCGCCAGCGCGCGGCATGGCAGCCGTCAGGGTCTTGCGTGCCGCTGGCGTCGATGTCGTGCTGACGCCTTCCATTCCGGACGGACGCGGCGCTATGTCGCAGGGCATGATCGCCACTGCCCGCGGCCAGGCGCGGGCCATGGCGGAGATGCTGCGGCCCTATCTCGATAGCGGCAGAAAGATCGTCGTCGTCGAGCCCAGTGTACTGGCGATGCTGCGCTTCGACTGCAAGCAATTGCTGGACGACCAGGACATGATCGCCCAGCTTGCCGCGCGCAGCTTCGAACCGTTGCATTTGCTGTGGGACATCGCCCAGACGAACGGTATCGATCTTTCGAAACTCTTTCCCGCAGACAAGTCACCGTTCGGAAAGCGCATCTTCTACCATTCGCATTGCCAGCAGCGCACTTGCAACGCGGCCTCGCAAACCGTTGAGGTGCTGCGAGCGGCAGGGTTCGACGTCGTTACTTCATCCGTCGAGTGTTGCGGTATGGCCGGAAGCTTCGGCTACAAGCACGACTATTACGATCTCAGCATGGCGGTCGGCGCAGATCTGTTCGCTCAGGTACGGAAAGCGGACGAGGACGGGGGTGTCCGAGTCCTGGTGGCCAGCGGCGTGTCATGCCACGAGCAGCTGCAGGCCGGTATTGGACGCCCGGCCTTCCACCCCACCGAAGTGCTCATGAGTACTCGCAGCCGGTGACTACTAGCGAGGATAGTAACCAACCGAAAAGTGGCTATTCCAAGCAAATTGAATGCATACCCCGTACCAAGGCCAATATTTTGTGATATTTGCGTCATCTCGATGTAGTTACTGTAGGTTACTTAGTGGTTACGGAAGATGTATTTACTTCGCAGCTTTTTACCCTCACAATTGCAGGCGTAGTTAGGCAGTTCTGGGGGAGGGCTGCCTTTTAGGCGCTCTGCAGCGACGCAGAGCGCTTTTGATTTCCGGTCATTTTTCTCGAACCCATACCGTGCACAGTCTGCTTGCAGGATTTCGCCCGCGCACACCCGATGCGACCGCCCCCGACATCGAGCATCTAACGCTTAGCGTCCCTAGAACCGAAGAGTCGGATGATACGATTGGAGACGCGCGCTCCCAATACCGGCGTGCGCCGCGCGGGAACAGTCCTCAGGAGGGTACATGGCAAGTGACGCAATCATGGAAATAACGGACGCGAATTTTGATCAGTCGGTGTTGAAATCCGATCAGCCGGTGCTGATTGATTTCTGGGCGGCGTGGTGTGGTCCCTGCCGCGCGCTTGGCTCCAGTGGTGGACGAAGTTGCACAGAGTTACAGCGGCCGGGTAAGGATCGGAAAGATGGACGTGGACAAGAACATCGCCACCCCGCAGCGTTACGGTGTACGGGGCATTCCGACGCTGCTGATTTTCAAGGGCGGTCAGGTAAAGGAGCAGATCGTTGGCTATGTCTCCCGTGACGTCATCGAAAGGGCTCTCGACAAGAATCTTTAAGAGGGATAGAGATTTTCTTTTGGGCGCGGCTGAGTCCGCGCCTTTTTCTTTTTGGTGCAGCTCGCGAGTTGTTGCAGCATGCGTTCGCCCAGACTGTTACAATTCGGGGCGCAATCCCCCGGAGGCACTACCCGGACGCGATTGGAACGTCTAGGCCATTTTTCCGTACAAGTCTTTAGCTATCATTGGATTTGGTGGCCAGCAGTTAGCCCTTACGGAGCACAAATTGGACGATAACCAAGCAGTCAATGCGCTGGTCCGCCGTTGTGTGGCGGGTGACGCTACGGGGTGGCAGGAAATCGTCCAGCAATACAATCGGCGTATCTACAACATCTGCTACCGCTTTTCGGGCTCGCAAGATGATGCTGCCGACCTCACGCAAGAAGTCTTCATAAAGATCTATCGCACCCTGGGCACATTTGACGGCACTCGGGCCGCGTTCATGACGTGGGTCACTACGGTCACTCGCAACCTCCTGGTCGATCACTTCCGCAAGGGCAAGTACGACAGAATCACGGATTCTCTGGAAGCTACTCCCGGCGGAAACGAAGATGGACTCACCGTGGGAGAGCAACTGGAAGACCATTCCGTCTCCCCGGAACAGCACGTCCAGAGCCAGCAAGCACAAAAAATGGTGCATGAAGCCCTCCAAAAACTATCACCAGAGCTGCGTGAGGCATTGATTCTAAGGGACTTGCAGGATATGGACTACAAAGATATCGCGCAGGTGCTCAAAATCCCGGAAGGCACGGTAAAAAGTCGCATTAACCGTGGCCGAACGGAACTTGCGAGGGTCTTACAACGTAACTACAGGCAGGTGATTTGATGTACGGCGAAACCAAATCCGGTATGCAGTGCGTGGAGTTCGAAGGGATGCTTTCCGACGCCCTCGACGCCACCTTGCACGGTTCGATGCTGGCGGCCTTCGAGGCTCACCAGCAGTCGTGCACGGCCTGCGCGCTCCTGTATCGCGAAGCCTCGGCAGGCATGCACTGGTTGAAGGGTCTTGAGGACATTGAACCACCGAAGAACCTGGTGCATAACATTCTCGTCCACACGATCGGAGCGGTGCCCGAGGCCAGTACGACGGCCGCGCCGGTGGGAGAAGGCTGGTTCGGCAAGCTCAGGGCGCGCGTTTCGACGGTGTTTGCCCCCGTCATGACGCCGCGTTTCGCAATGTCGTTCGGCATGGCGTTCTTTTCGATTACCATGCTGGCCAACCTTGCGGGGTTCCGCGTCAGTGACCTGAAGCATGTGGATCTGAGCGCCAAGGGGATACAGAAAACGTACTACTCCACGGAAGCTCGCGTAGTGCGTTACTACGAAAACATTCGGCTGGTGTACGAAATCGAGTCTCGCGTGCGCGATTTGCGCCGCGCTGCGACGCCCGAGAAGCAGGAGGAAAGCACGCCGAAGACCCCCAACAAGGGTGAAACAAAGCAACAAAACCGCAAGTATCAGAACTTCCACCGTGACGGTGGTCAGCCCATGCTGGCCGCATGTCCGGTTGCAGTTGAGCTCTCAATTCCACAGGCCCGGCTGAACAGGAGAACAGTATGAACTGCGCCAACCATGTCGAAGTACCCGCGGTTGCGTACTGCCGCACATGTGGCAAGCCCATGTGCAGCGTGTGCACGCGTGATGTGCGTGGCGTCATTTACTGCGAGGAGTGTTTGGCCTCGCAAGTAAGCGGCACCATGCCGCCGCCTCCGGCTCCAGGAACCTCAGTTGCGGGTGGAGCTCCTACGGCCAGCGCGGGCAGTCCCGGCGTCGCCGCCCTCTTGGGATTCATTCCCGGAGTCGGCGCTTTCTACAATGGCCAGTACGGCAAAGGGTTCATCCACGTCCTGATCTTCGGGACGCTGATTTGGGCGGCCGGAAATGTCAATGGCATTTTCGGACTTGGCATCGCGGCCTTCGCTCTATACATGCCTTTCGAGGCCTACCAGACAGCTAAGGCTAAACAAATGGGCGTGCCGCCACCCGACCCGTTCGGATTCAACAGCGTAAATCTCTTTGACAAAGCTGGCCAAACCGTTGCCAGCGGCGTGCCGCAGGAAACAACGCCAGACGGACAGCCCGTGCCCGAGGAAGCCTACCAAGGTCGAACGCGCGCGCCCGTGGGTGCGCTGGTCCTCATCGGCCTGGGTGTGCTCTTTCTCCTGAACCAGTTTGACTGGTTCCGCTTCGATTGGATGGGAAGGCTCTGGCCCTTGATCCTCATCGCCATCGGTGTAGCCGTGCTGATGAAGCGAACGGGAAGGGAATGGTGAGGAGGACATCATGAAATACCGTTACAACCCAAGTTGTGGATGCGCGCGCTGCCGGGCCCACGGTTTCATGGGGCCCACCGTACTGATCACCATCGGAGTGCTGTTCCTGCTGTCGCAGGCGACCGGTGTGTATTTTTTGAAATTTCACAACACCTGGCCGGCACTGCTGATCGTAATCGGCCTCATCATGTTCCTGCAGCACAACGCTCCGGCGACCGGACACGTGCCGCGCGAATACTTGATGCAACCGCCAGTGCAGCCGCCACGACAATGGCAGCCTCCGGTTCCGCCGCAGCCGTGGCAACCGCCTGCCACTTCGGCGGAGCCTGTGGTTCCACCGCAGGGTGCTGGCTCAACGGATCCAGGGGAGGTGCACAATGGCTAGCCCTTATGCGACACCCGGCGCCCCGCTGCCTCCTCCACCTCCGGCGTACCGATATCGCCGTTCGCTGGCCGGGCCGCTCATCCTGATCGTTATCGGAGTGGCGTTCCTGTTGCGCAACGTCGGCGTGAACCTTCCGGTATGGCACTTCTACGGGCGGTTTTGGCCGGTACTGATTATTCTTTGGGGTCTGGTTGCGCTCATCGAGCACTTCACCGCGCTCAAACGCGGTTACCAGACGCGTGGTCTTGGCGGCGGCGGAATATTCCTGCTGATTCTGATCGTAATCAGCGGACTGGCGGCGCACGAGAGCGCCAACTACGACTGGTCAGGCGTGCGCGATCAGATTCAAATCGACGACGACTTCGGCGGCATGTTCGGTACGCCGTACACGTTCGACGACACCATCGAGCAGCAGTTTCCCGCGAATGGGAGCCTGCGCGTTGTGTGCGACCGCGGCGCCATCAATGTGACTCCGTCGGACGGCAATGTCATCCGAGTGGTCGTGCACAAGAAGCTTTATGCGAAGAACCAGGACGACGCTAACCGGTTCAACGAAGGCAGCAAGGCGCAGGTGACGGTCAATGGCACCGCAGTCTTGCTGAATGCGAATACCAATGGCGCCGGAGATCACGGCGTTCAGGCTGACCTCGACATTTTCGTGCCCGCGAACGCCACGCTCGACATCGCTAGCAAGCGCGGCGATGTCTCCATCAATGGCCGCAAGGCGGACGTAAAGCTCGCCGTTCAGCGGGGCGACGTTGCCCTGACTGAAATCGGCGGCTCGGCGAAAGTTACTCTCGACCGGGGCTCGATTCGTGCCAACAACATCACCGGGAACGTTGACATCGATGGTCGCGTTGACGACGCTACGCTCGAGGATGTGCAAGGCTCGGTGCGGCTGAACGGCGACTTCTTCAACAACATCCGGCTGACCAAGATCGCCAAAACCGTGGAGTTCAAGTCGGCGCGCTCCGATATCACGCTGGCCTCGGTGCCGGGTGACCTGGAGATTTCAGGCGATTCTCTTCGGGCGACCGACGTGGGCGGGCCAATGCGCCTGGTTACGCGTTCCAAGGAAATTCATCTGGAAGGCGTCAACGGTGACGTCGAGGTCGAGAATTCCAACGGCGACATCGAAATCCATCCCGGGAGCAAGATGCCCATGGGCAAGATGATGATCACCGGCAAGCGCGGCGACATCACTCTGGTGCTGCCGGCGAACGCCGGCTTCCAGGTCGATGCCACCACCCACAAGGGCGACATCACTTCCGACTTCAGTCCTCTGCGGACGGAACAGACCAACGGTTCTTCGCATACCACCGGAACCATCGGTAACGGCGCGGCGAAGTTGCAGATCAACGCTGATACCGGAGACATCCGCATCAACAAGGGATAACAGTTCGCTCCTCCAGAACGAACGCGCCCACTCCGCACTCTGGGGTGGGCGTTGCTTTTTTGGACCTGGCTCGTCGCAAGGTAACTCCTGTGTAGGGCGGACTTTGCCCATTTTGGCTGCATTCTGGTTCACTATAGCAGTTTCTTTTGCCTCCACCGAGACTTTTCTTGCGGAGCTCTTTCCGGTCTGTCGACCATTACTACATATAATCGCGTGGGGCCAAGGGATTTGTGTCTCTGGCCACTCCGCGCCCAGTGCGCGCAGCGATCATGTTCTTTGAAAATTCGAGAGTCGGACTGACCCGGCCAGTGCCTAAAGAAACTCCCGCTAACTCCCACGGCCACACATGGATACGTATAACTAGTCGATGAATCAATGCGCATGCGAGCAATTTCCTCCTAAGCCATTGATTCTAAACAGTCGTGATATTTAATTATTTTGTTATCGCGTAATACGTCACCAATACACTAAGTGGCAGGAACAAGGGGTAGATCCCCGCTTCAGCGCGGCGCCCCGGCATCGGACGCCTGACGGCCAAGCCGCTCTTAGCTGTGAAGTCTGGAGAGTACGATCTGCTCAACTTGCGCCAGCGCTTCGTCGATCGTAAGATTGGTTGAGTCCAGGATCACGGCGTCAGGAGCGGGAACCAGCGGAGACACCGCCCGGGTCCGGTCGCGCAGGTCGCGGGCGACAAGGTCTTCGATAGTCCGCCGGGCCTCTTCGGGAGTCAAGGTGCCTTTTTGTGCGACTCGCCGTTCCGCACGAATGCGTGCGTCGGCGTCGAGAAACACCTTCACATCAGCATCGGGAAACACGGCCGTCCCAATGTCACGGCCTTCCATCACCACTCCGCCTTGCGCGCCCATTTCCCGCTGGCGCGCCACCATGATCTCGCGCACCGCTGGATGCATCGAAACCTGCGAGGCTGCGAGTGTGACATCGCTTTCGCGAATGCGGCGGGACACGTCGCGCCCATCCAGCAAAACGCGGTTGCCGTCAGGTTGTGGATCGAGCTTGATGACGGTGTGATCGGCGAGGCGGTGCAGCGCGTCGGCATCGTCCAGCGGAACCTGCAGCTCCGTCGCCTTCAGCGCTAGGGCGCGATACATCGCCCCGCTTTCCAGGTTAACGTAGCCCAGTCTCTTCGCCAGCCGTGCGGCGAGCGTGCTCTTGCCCAGAGCCGGCAGGGCCGTCAATGGCGATGACCAGTTGGCGGGCGGCTGTCATTCTCTGCTGTTGTCCCGCCGTGGTGGTGCAGGTCGGTTCGGTTTGCCACGGCGTGGCCGATGTTCGACCAGCGGCTGCCCGGGACGTAGCTCCGGAGGATCTTCTTCCGACCACGGCTGGCTACGGCGCTCGCGCGGCTTGTACGGCAGGCGAGCTTCGGCGGACTGCAGCATCACCTTGCCGCCCACGTGCACGTATCCCAACTCGCGCCCTGCCTGCAGGGCGTTGATGGCCTCACGAACCCTGGCGCGTCCCACTAGTGTGGAGAAGAAATCTTCCACGTCTTCTTGCGGGACGGCGCGCACACAATCGATGTACTTCGATACCAACGCTGTCAGCGCTTCCGCGACGGAGACGTGCATGCCTTCCTTCACTGTATCGGGAGCCCAGCGGAAGAGCACGTCCCAGAAGACGCCTTCGTCTTGCTTATAGTCCACACGGGTGATTCGCAATTTCGCCCACAGCTCATCGAGCGCGCGATCGAGCGCAGCCTCGGAAATGTCGCCGCCCAACGACTCGCGCAGGCGCCCCTTGGAGATGGGCCCGTGCTTTTGGATCAGGAGAAATGAATCCACTGCTAGCGTGCGAATATCCCGAGCGTGCTGTAGCTTTGGGCGCCTGCCGCGGATTGCGATCGCCCACAAGCCCGTAGAAGAAGGGAAAGACCGCTGCTGATACAACGAAGTTGTTTTCCGGGAAGACGAGCGTTTCAAACGCGGCTTTTTCGCGTAGCAGGCGCACCATTAGGTTCTTGGCTTCGCGGGCGCGGGGATCCTTGAACGCCATCTGCCAGGTGGGCAGCTTTTCGTTGCTGCCGATGTAAGCGCCCACAAACGTCGGAGCCAGTACGGCGGGCTTTTGCGGGTACAGCGTGCAAAACCCGACGGAGTCGATGAACAGGCGCGCATCTTCGATGGTGCGGATGCCCTGCCCGTCCAGGCGCCATTTCTCGTGGCGCAACTCCTGTAGTTGCTGTTCAAACATGTGTGATTGGCCGGGAACCTGGCTTAGATACGCTTGAAGGCTCGCTGGATGTCTCTTACAGAATACCGCAGAACCACCGGCCGCCCATGTGGACAACTCATCGGGCAGTCCGTCTTAGCCAACTCCTGCAGCAGCCACTCCATTTTATTTTGCTCGAGCGGCATGTTGACTTTGATGGCGGCATGGCAGGCGATGCTGGCGGCGATTTGCGTACGAATCTTCTCCAGGTTCAGCGATTGCTCTTCGCGCTCGAACTGCTCCAGGATTTCGTGCAGCAGATGCTCGACTTCGGCGGGAGAGACGCCGGCGGCCGTCGTCTTCACCGCAATGGTTCGCGTGCCGAACGGTTCCACCTCGAAACCATTGTGGTTCAGCTCGTCAGAAATCTCCGCGAACACCGCCATCTGGCTGGGCGTCAGCTCCACCAATAGCGGCATCAGCATCTGCTGGCGCTCCGGCGAGTTGGCCATCCGCTGCTTCAGGATCTTCTCGAACAACACGCGCTCGTGTGCTACATGCTGATCGATGATCCACAGCCCCTGCGGGTTTACCGCGAGGATGAACGAATCGCGAACTTGTCCAATCGGCTTCAGCGTCGCCAGCGAGTCGAGGCTGACGGGCGCGTCATCGTCCGTCAGCACCGCCGTGCAGCCATTTTCGCCACGAGCTGCAACTTGTTCGTTGACGGCGATGCGTTGCCGAAAGTCTGCGGCCCGAAGCGCGCCACCGGAACGGCGGCGTTGGCCTCAATGGCGATGCCGTCGTTGCCGAATTGCAGCGGCGCCGTCATCGCAGGCAACTCCTGCGCGCGCAAAGCAAAGTCCGCGTCGGCTTCGGTGACGTGCAGCGGGTCAGCGTCGCTCAACTGGCGAGCACTGGGAGAAAGCGACGCCGAGGCCGTCGGCTGCGCGTGAATCTCAGCCATAAACGCCGGTACCGGCCGCGCCTTCATCAGTGCCGCTCGCACCGAGTCGCGAATGAAATCGTGAAGAGTAGAAGATTGCCGGAATCGCACCTCGGTCTTCGAGGGATGCACATTGACATCGACTTCCGTCGCCGGCATCTCAAGAAACATCAGCACGATGGGATAGACAGTCGGCGGAATAATATTGCGGTAGGCTTCGGTGAGCGCGTGCTGCACCACGCGATCGCGAATCAGTCGCCCGTTGACGAAGATAAAAATGGAGTTGCGATTGAGCTTCTGGATTTCGGGCCGAGAGACGAAGCCATGCAGCCGCACTTCGCCCGGTTCTGCTGCGGGCTGCTCGTCATCGTCGTGCTCTTGCCGTCGCCACGGCGGAGGCTGCGGCAGGCCGACGCGAATCAGCGGCAGTATCGCGCTCAGCGGAATCAACTGGTCAAGAGTCTCCTTGCCGAAGACTTGATAGATGCGCTGCCCGTGATCGGCGACCGGCGGTGCGATCAGCATGGCGTTCGTGGCCGAGTGTAGCTCCCAGTGCATCTCGGGATGCGCCAGCGCGTAGTGCGTGACCAGCGACGCGATGTGCGACAGTTCGGTTGGCTCGGCCTTCAGGAACTTGCGTCGCGCCGGGATATTGAAGAACAAATCGCGCACGCTGATCGAGGTTCCCATCGGCAGCCCCGCCTCTTCGACCGTCAGGATCTTGCCGCCCGCAATTTCAACAACCATGCCGGCAGCGTCTTCGGATGCGTGAGTTTCCAGCCGCAAACGGCTGACAGACGCGATAGACGGCAGCGCCTCACCGCGAAATCCCAGAGTCGCAATGTTCAATAGGTCGTCGGCGTTACGGATCTTCGAGGTCGCGTGCCGCTCAAATGCCAGCATGGCATCGTCGTGCAGCATGCCGCAGCCGTCGTCGATGACCTGGATGAGCTTTCGGCCTCCGGCTTCAACGTTCACGCGGATTCGCTTCGCCCCGGCGTCGAGGGAGTTCTCCAGCAACTCCTTCACCACCGATGCAGGGCGCTCCACCACTTCGCCGGCAGCGATCTTATTGGCGACATTTTCCGAGAGAACGTGGATGCGACCCATCGAGTATTACGTTACATCACGAGTGCTCGGTGGGACACTGACCGCAAATCCGGCTCAAAAGTGCCGTATTGCATTTTTTTTGAACCCGTCATAAAATCTTCGGCACTAAGGCCCGCCGCTCGTCTGCGCGGAATCGCAAAACTCACAGGCCCTTCAGGCGGACAGCCGCTTCCCATCAATGCGTGCTGTCTCTTCGGTATTGTCGGGAGGATTAATGACCACCACTGTGAAGACGCTCAGCATCCTTGCGTTGCTGTCGCTGGCTTTGGCGGCTGACGCGACTGTGATCACCAGTTGGGCCGACTTCGTCGGCCTCATTACCACTTTCAACGGAAGCCGGACTGTGGGCAATGTCGACCTCACGGCAGGGAACTGCATCCCGCTCCTTTGCAACACCACCGACTTCTATCTCAACGTTCCGTTTTCGAATGTTGACTATCAGCAGGTCTATGCGGCAAGCGCCTTCGCGGGACCAACGTCTATCTCCTCGCTCACCTTCTACTACGCCCCCTGGCGCGGTGGCAGCAGCTTGGTGATTAGCGGCACGTATTCTGTGTATCTCTCCACAACTTCCGCTGCGGTCAACGCCTTGGACGGCGTGAACCTGGCCAATAATCGCGGCAGCGATTGGACCTGGTTCGGCACCTTCTCCGCTGGTACTGACACTAACCCTCAGATCGATCTGTCAGGGACTCCGTTTTCCTATGACCCGGCGAACGGAAACCTGCTACTCGAGATCTTCGGGCTTGGCCAGGTTGTGACCGGCAATGTCCTAGGGGTAAACGGATATGCGCAGGTCGATACCGACGGGATTGTGATGAGCCGGGCGGTTGAATACTCGACGGTTGTGTCCGAGCCCTCCAGTCTGATGCTGTTGGGCGGCGGGCTTGTCTGCGTGGCAGCTATTGCGCGGCGGTTTTTTGGTAGGTAGATTTATCGCGCAGCTGGCTGTTTACCACCGGAGCGGAAACGCTCCGGTTCTTGTTTTAGAGCAGCTCAGGTATTGGTATAGCCAAGGGGCGATTTTGTGCCGTCGGCAGAAGCCGACTCGTGATCGGGTCTGTATCTGCGTAGTAGCGTTGTATAACACATTACCAAAAAACAAAACTGACGACTGTTTAGAATCAATGGCTTACAATGGAAATTGTTCGCATGTCATTGATTCCTCAACTAGTTATACGTATCCATTTCTGCCCGTGGGACTTAACGGTCATTAGTTAGGCCGCCGGACGGCAAGTCAGTCCAACTTCCAGAATTTTCAAAGAGCATGATCGCAGCTACGCACTGGGCGCGGAGTGGCCGATGGCTAGAGACCCCTTGACCCCATCGACCAAGTTGTAATGGATGGGGAAAGACGCCGCCAGAAAATTCGGCAGAGAAAAAAACTAAAGTAACCACCGCGAACCAAAATGGGAATGCTCTAGTCGCGCGGCTGAGTGTCTAAAAATCCTCGTAGCAGCCGTCCGAATTCCCCGGGTCGCTCCATCGCCGCATAGTGTCCTGCTTTGCCGATAATGCGCAACTGGCTTCCGGCAATGTTTCGGTGCATGAGTTCGAACTCAGCGAGCGGGACGCTATCGTCTTCGCCAGCGATAATCAGCGTCGGAACGTTGATCGTGGCGAGCGTCGGAATCGAGTCGGAGCGGTCTGCCATGCCGCGCTGCACGGCTGCGATGTCGGCAGGCGACATCTTCTTCGCCATGGCGCGGGCTGCATCCACGATGTCAGGACGGTTGGTCAGCGTGGCCTTCGAGAACAGCTTGGGCAGCAATTCCTCGATGAATCCGGCCGTGCCCTCTTGCAATACCTTCTCGGCAACGGTGAGGCGGGCGGCGCGGCCGTCCGCAGTCTCTGCGCCGGCGCGAGTGTTGGCCAGCACCAACGCACGCACTCGCTCCGTATTTCGTCGCCAGAACTCAAACAGCGCATAGCCACCGATCGAGACGCCGGCAAAAATCGCGCGCGTCACCTCAAACTCACGGCAAAGGCGGTCGAGATCATCGGCGAGCTTCCGCATCGCGACCGGACCATCTCCCGCTTCCGAGTCGCCGTGCGCCCGCAAATCGGGCAGAAAGACGCGGTAGCGGCTGGCGAGCTGGTCCAGCACGCCGTCCCAAAAGTGATGGTGCAGTGGAAAAGGATGCAGCAGCACCACATCGGGACCGCTGCCTGTGACTTCGTAAACCAATTGGGCGTCGCTGCTACGGAAGGTTGCCATGTCGTTGGTTTAAGTTTCAGAAGTGAATTTCTTCATCGCGGGCGTAGGGAAAGCTGCTTTAGCGCCTGAGACAATCAACAACCTTACCGCAGGCGGTAAAGCGCAACATCGATTAGCCCGTTTCACTGTACGCCTGGAGGTGTACACAACCCAGGCGTACTCCACCAGGCATCCTCTACAAAGTGGGCTCTCCCAAGCGTCCTCTCCCAAGCGTTCTCCACCCTGCTTACCGGTCGTCGAACCTTGCTATCTAGCCGGTGATCTTCTTCGCACTCGCATCCCACATCGCCGGCTTCTTATTGAAATACGAGTAGTTCGCCAGGTGGCAGCCGAGTGCTGCGTTATTGCCGAAGATCTCATTCTCCACACAAGGTTTGCGCGAGCGCACATTGTTGAAGAAGTTGGCCTCGTGATCGGCGGTGTCGTTGTATCCCGGCGGCGGAATGTAGGTTTCGACTTCTTCCGTCAGCTTGGATGCAAACGGCGCAGCCGGAGGATGATCCTTTTCCCAATCTGCTTCGTATTCCTTACGCAGCGCCTCGGGCCATCCGTGGGTCGAGTAACCTTCCATTTCCGGCAACGTGTTCTGCGGCGAGAAGGTCAGAGTCGCATTCCTGATGATCATCGTTCCCTTGTCGCCGTAGAAGCCAATGAATTCGCCGCCATCATTGTTCAGGTTGCAGCGCATATCGACCTTAAAGTTCGGGTAATCGTAGTACGTCTCAATCAGGTCGGGGAACTGGCGTCCGTCTTTCCAGCGGTAGAGTCCGCCGGTGCTCTGTGCGCGTGTCGGCACGGTGTTCGTACCTGTGATGAACATGATTCCCGAGATCAGGTGGACAAAGAGATCGCCGCCCAGTCCTTCGCCGTAGTCGGTGAAACACCGCCAACGGAAGAAACGGACCGGGTCGAACGGGATGCTGGGCGCGCCGTTGAGGAAGGCGGTCCAGTCGATGTTCTGGTCGTTCACTCCTGGAGGAATCGGATAGACCCATGCTCCACTGGCGGAATTGCGATCCCAGTAGGCCTGAATGCAACAGACCTCCCCGAGTTTGCCTGAGGCATAAATCTCGCGCGCCTTCTCGTACAGGATCGAGCTGACCCGCTGGCTGCCTACCTGCATGATCCGGTTATTTTTCTGCGCAGCAGCCATCATCGCAAAGCCGTCTTCCACAGTGTGCGACATCGGCTTTTCGCAATAGACGTCTTTGCCGGCATTGCAGGCGTCAACGACCACGCGACGGTGCTGGTGATCGGTGCAAGACACGATGACAGCGTCGATGTCTTTGCGGTCGAGGATCTCTTTATAGTTGCGCGTTGTCGCAACTTGTTTCTTAAGGGTTTGCTGCGCGGCGGTCAGGCGGCCCTCCCAAAGATCCGAGACGGCGACGCACTCTACGCCCGGCACAAGCAGCGAGGCTTTCAGCAGCTCGCAACCGCGAACGCCCGTGCCGATCGAGGCGAAACGGATGGTGTTGCCTGCCGCCGCCTGCGTGGTGGCGGCCAGAACTGTTGTGGGGGCCAATACTGTAACTTTTGCGGCGGCTCCAGCGGCCAAAGCGCCAGCTCCGACACGCATGAATTGACGTCGATTCCAGGAATTTTTACTCACGATGACACCTCGCAAAATTTGATCAGGAAAGGGCTTTCATCAAACAAAAAGCCGCGGCGGCACCGCGGCGATGCCGGTGTGAACGCAGTTAGCGGATTTTGCGTATGATGCCCAGTTTCGCGCCCGCTTTCTTCTTCGCTCTCTTGACCGGCGCCTTCTTGGCAGCTTTCTTGGCCGGCTTCTGCGAGGCTTTCTTCTTGCCGCCTACAATGATGATCTTCTTCGTCGACTTCTTCGCCGGTTTCTTGGCAGCCTTCTTCTTCGGGGGAGCAGCCTTCTTTTTGGCTGGCGCGGCCTTCTTCTTCGGCGCAGCCTTCTTGGCGGCTTTTGTCTTCACCGCTTTCTTGGCAGCCGTCTTCACCGGGGTCTTTTTCGCAACTGGCTTCGGCGGGGCCTTCTTTGCCGGTGGCGCCGCCGGCGCGGTGCTGACCGTCATCTCCTCGGGTTCGCTCTCTTCCACTTCCACCACTTCTTCTATGACGGAAATGCTTTCAGGCTCTTCTTCTTCCTCTTCCTCTTCTTCGTATTCCTCGTCGTCGAGCGTGTCGCCGTAGGAACCGTCTCCGTAGTCATCCATCTCATCATCACGACCATAAAGGGTTTTATCGTAAGCCGTCATGTGTCCTCCTCAGGTTGTCGGGCTCCGCTTTCCACGGAGATAGCTCGCAGGCTGGATCGTAACTGAACTCATTGCATGCCGCATCAACAGGCGCGCGATTATAGCACGGCAAAAACGCTCCCGAAGTGATGCGCGGCATACCAAATACTGCGACGCGCCCTTTTGTATCAGAACATCCGCCGCAAGGGAAGAGCGGAAACAATCGAGTGTGACGAAGCCCACCCAAGATGCAGACGCAGATTACTTGGAGATGACGAGAAGGTCGCCCGCCCGCAGGTTCGCCGAGACGTTAGCATTGTTCTTTTTGAGGTTGGCCACGGTTGTGTTGTAGGAATGGGCGATGCTGCTCAGGGTTTCGCCCTTTTTGACCTTGTGATACTTAGCCTGCGTCGTTTTCGACGACTTTGGGCCTGATTTAGCGGTTTTGGTGGACTTACTCTTCTTACCCGATTTTGACGGTGCTGGGTCGTCGCCTGAGGCCGCGGCTTCCGGTGCGCTCGACCCTGCCAAAGGCTTATAAATCAATAATGTACGCCCTCCAGCCACGGTGTTGCCCTTCAGATGGTTCCATTTTCGGACTTTTTCCACCGGGACTTGGAAGTCGTCGGCGATTGAGCCGACGGTGTCTCCCTTGCGAACCTTATACCGGGTCGCCTTCTTCGAATAAGCCACCGTGTCGCCTGATTTGTCCGGCGCAATCGGAATAATGAGTTTCGACCCAATCGTCACCTCATCGCTGTCGAGATTGTTAGCCTCTTCGATAACGCTGGTTGACGTGTGGTACTTGCGGGCGATCGAGCCGAGCGATTCGCCGTACTCCACCCGGTGATAGCGCCAAAATGTGCGCATGTCGGGTGGAATCAAGGCGATAGCCGTTTGGTATTTCTCTTTACTTCCGGCCGGCAGGTTTATCGTAAACGTCTGGTCCTTTGGCGTCGTCATCCGCAGCAGGCTGGGATTGAGCTGTTGGAGGGTCTCGGCCGACGTATCCAGGCACTCGGCCACCAGCCTCAGGTCCACGGGATAATCGATGGAAATCTGTTCGGTTGGCACTGGCTGGTCCGGCACAACGTTCTCGAGCCCATACTGCGTCGGGTTCTTGGCCATGATGGTGACGGCCACAATGATGGGAACGTAGTTTCGCGTCTCCTGCGGCAGAACTCCGCGCTTGTAAAGCTCCCAGAAGTCGGCGTAGCCGGTGCGCTCCACCGCGCGCTGGATGTTCCCCGGCCCGGTGTTATACGCCGCCATGGCCAAATACCAGTCGCCAAATTCGTTGTAGAGGTCTTTCAGGTGACGGGCTGCGGCTTGAGTTGACTTCACGGGGTCCTGGCGGTCATCGACCCACCAATTCCGCTCCAGACCGTACATGGAGCCGCGTCCGGCCATGAACTGCCACATGCCGCGGGCCCCGGCGCGCGAAACCGCCAGCGGCTGAAACCCCGATTCGGCCATCGCCAGGTAGATCAGGTCCTGGGGGACGCTTTCCTGTTGAAACGTCTGCGAAATCAGGTCGCGATAGCGTCCGGCTCGGGTCAGTCCATGTTCCAGGGTATGCCGGCCCTTGGTGCTCGAAAAGTAGTTGATGAACATCGCCACC
This sequence comes from uncultured Acidobacteriaceae bacterium, assembly GCA_963814165.1. Taxonomy (GTDB): domain Bacteria; phylum Acidobacteriota; class Terriglobia; order Terriglobales; family Acidobacteriaceae; genus DASRAA01. The sequence goes on from CAWFBW010000008.1 coordinate 357,812, forward strand.
TGGTCATTCAGCATCAGCGGCAGGTCTGACTTGGTGGTCTTGATTTCCGCCTCGGCCTTCGCGCGGATCGTGGGATCGACCGGGAAGGTTATGTCATTCGCCTCGTCAATAGGCGCCGGCTCGGAACGCTGCTCGGTGAATCCGTCACCCTCGCGCAGGGCGACCTGCTCGAGCTCGCGGACCTCGTCCACAATCTTGTCGAATTCCTCTTCTAGTCGCGGGTTATCTCGTAAATCGAGGTTGCTCGACAGCATGATATTAAACGCCTGATCAAAGCTCTGTCTGGCAGCCTCAAGGTGGCCGTTCCGGTACTCCGTCCGGCCCGATTGATAAAGCTTGTTGGCGCGGGCAATCAGGGCGTCCACCGGATCGGAAGCGATCGCCACAGTGGGAGCGGCAGCCTGCTGCCGAGCCGGCACAGGGTCTGCTGGTTGTACGGTGGGAGCCGTGGCTTGCGCGGGGACTTTGGCAGCGGTGTTCCTGGGTTGGGAGGGATCACACCCGCCGCCTAACAAGATGGCAAGCAACAGGGACGGGACGACTACGCAACGAACCAACTTCATCCTGAAAAAATGAGCCTCTCCCGTAAAGATTTTTTCCCGTGGCTGATGGTACTACGCGGCAAATCCGCCCCGCAACGAATCGGGACGACTTGCAGGTAACGGATTGGTTCTCCAATCGGACTTTCGCCGGTGGGCACCGACCTGTTCAAGACTTGGCAAATTCTGATGTAACAGTGAATGGGCAGAGGACATTTCGAACCGCGTAATGGGAATTGCCGGATTGCCACCTACAATCGCCCCAACGCCGCTTCCAAGTCCGCGATCAGGTCGGCAGGGTCTTCGACCCCAACCGACAGCCTAACTGTCGAAGCTGTCACTCCTAGCAGCTTTAGGCGCCGGGCACTCAGGCCGATGTGCGACGAAAGCACCGGATATGACAGGATGGATTCCACTCCGCCGAGGCTGGTAGCCAGGTACCACAGCTTGAGGCGCTTGATGAAGCGATCGATCGCAGGCTCGCCACCGCGCAGCTCAAACGACACCATCATGCCGTAGTCCGACATTTGGCGAGAGGCAAGTTCGTGATCGGCGTGGCCGGGCAGTCCAGGATAGTACACGTGCGAAACCTTGGGATGCTGCTGTAAGGCATCGGCAATCGCTGCGGCGCTGCGGCAACCGCGCTCCACCCGCAGATGCAACGTCTTCAAACCTCGCAACAACAGATACGCACAACCTGGATCGAGACATCCCCCGGTGAGAATCATCAGCTCGCGGGCGCGCTCCATCCACTTCTTGGAACCGGCGAGCACGCCCGCCGTAATATCGCTATGTCCGCCGAGATACTTGGTGGCCGAGTGCATCACGATATCCGCACCCATTTCGAGCGGCTTCTGCAGGATCGGCGTAGCGAATGTGTTGTCCACCACGACGCACGCCTTGTGCCGGTGAGCGATGGCCGAGAGGACCGCAATGTCGGCGCAGCGCAGCGTCGGATTCGTCGGCGTCTCCAGGAACAGCATGCGCGTCTTGGGCGTGAAGTAGCTCTCCGCTTTGCCGAGGTCGCGATACGGAATGAACCGCGTCGTGATTCCGCAACGCCTCAGCACGTCTTCGAAAAGCCTCACGGTGCCGCCGTAGATGTCGAGCATGGAAACAATCTCGTCGCCAGCCTGGCACGCGGCCAGTGCGGCAATCATTTCCGCTGACATTCCGCTCGCCGTCAAGACAGCGGCCTCTGCGCCTTCCAGTGCCGCAATCTTTTCTTCCGCCGCCGTGACCGTGGGATTGCCGTAACGCGAATAGAGATAGAAATCACGGTCGCCGGCGGCATAGCGGCGCAGCTCGTCGAGGCCGGGAAGCACGAAAACGGAAGTCTGCGCGATCGGCGTAGTCAGCGGACCCGGCTTGCCGTGGCGGTCTTCTCCCGAGTGCACGCAATGTGTCGCGTCGGCGGAACGGCGTTTCATGAGAGTTCGATTGTAAAGCAGGCGTTAGTCGCGAGTGACGTGTGTTGGCAATCGCAAATGAAACGGCGCTCCTTGCGGGGCGCCCGTGTGATGAGTTTCAGCGATCCTTACCAACTCAATCGCAGTGCGAATTGGAACTGCCGCGGATCGTATGAGGCCGTCGGCGTTCCGTTCGCATTCCAGATCGGGTTCACGTCAGCAATGTTGTTCTTGTTGATGATGTTGAACAGGTCCATGATGCCCTGCAACTGGATGCGCTCGCCGAAGTGGAAAGCGCGTGCGATGCGCAGGTCGTTGAACACCGTTACGGGTTTGTTGCCGGCATTGCGGGCGAGATTGCCGTCGAGGGTTGGTACCACGCCTGTCGTCAACATATCGGCGAAGCAGGTTGGAATGAGGAATCCCGTGGGAGACCACTTCGATGGAGCCGCTGTGTCGCCACACGAGTCGGTTTGGCCAGCCTTTGCGTACATCGGACGGTCTGTGCCGCTGGAGAAATTGAGGTTCTGGTCGAAGCCGGTGACGATGTTGAACGGACGGCCCGAAGCCACTTCAATGATGGGAGCGACTGTCCAGTTGCTGAGCAATCCGCCCACCCAACCCGAGCCTACGCGGTTGCTCTGATATACGGCACTGAAGACGAAACGGTGCCGCAAGTCGAATAGAGAAGTGGAGCGTTCCGCGTTGGGCTTGTAGTCGTCCTGGGGCTCCAGCGTCGCCTGCAAATCGGTGGAGTCATCAATCGAATGCCCCCAGGTATAGGAACCCAGCATCTGCCAGTGACCTGAGAAGCGTCGATTCACGTTGACCGTGAACGCGTTGTAATCCGACGTGCCATTGGAGTAGTTGGCTACCATGTCGCTGAACGGGATCACGCTGTTGTTGGCGTACCCCAGGTGATAAAGACTCAACACCTGCTGGGCCAGGGCGTTGAGTTGCGGCGGAGCGTAATACTGCAGCGTGGCGTTGAATCCGCTCGGCCGGAAGAAGCTGAGCAGGGCTGGAGGGATGTAGGGGAGACCGTTCAGCGGATTCACGCCCGCCACGTCAACCGACAACGGATTGTTGAAAAATGCGGCCTTCTGCGCCTGCGTCACATTCGGATCGGTCATGGCGTTGTACCAATTCTGCGTCAAAGCCGCGCCCTGTGCCGAGTTCGAATTGATGGGCCGGTTGATGTGACGGCCGCCGTTGAAGTTGTACTGCAATGACACCGTCCAGTTGTTGCCGAACTGGTGCTCGATGCCGAAATTGGCCTGGTTCGAATACAGGTACTGGAAGTTGGCGGCCGTCGGATAGCCGAATGGCAGGACCGACAGCGGCACTGGTGGCTGGCCGGGCGTCAGGTAGTTCTGGTTGATCCACACCGACGGTGTATTCGGCGTCGGATCGAAGCGCTGCTGATTTGGCAGATACGTGAACGCCGACGGCAGGCAGCCTAGGCGCCCGGCAAACGCGTTGGCCGCATTCAGCGCGTTGGAGATGTTTTGCACCGTGCAGGGATTCAGCGTGCCCCCGAAAAGCAGGATCTGCGGCGCCTGCGTTCCGTCAGCCACGATGGAATCGAACACCAGCGCCATCAGCGGATGTCCGTAGAAAATGCCATAGGACGCCCGGGCGACCGTCTTGCCATCGCCAAACACGTCGTAAGCAACGCCAATGCGCGGCGAGAAGTTGTTGTAGTCGGGCGGAACGCCCTTGGTAATGCCCAAGGTCTTATAGGCCGCGCCGGCTAGGACGGTCGACGGTCCCTCCTGCGGCAGAAACTCAACGTCATACCGGATCCCGTAGTTCACCGTCAGGCGTGGCGTCATGCGCCAGGAGTCCTGCACGAATGCGCCAACGGTGTTGTTGTTGAACGACAGGTGCGGGTTGCCTACGCCCTGGACCAGATACTGCGGCAGGGCTGCGCCGTAAGCCTGGATGGGGTTGATCGGCGGCGCACTCTGGCTCACCGATACTTGCCCGAAGTTGTACAGGCCGCCGAAGTTCACCGTGAAGTCGGCGGTTAGCGGGATCAGGTTGTAGTCCACTCCGAACTTGATATTGTGGGTGCCCTTGATGATGGAGAAGTTGTCCAGGAATTCCCAGCGCTGCTCGATGCGATTTACGTACGAGAACGGTTCGCGCCCGATGAAGCCATACCCCGGAATATTCACCGCTACGTTGCTTCCATTGGGCGCGTCCGAGTAGGTGTAATCCAGGGCCCTCCGGGCGTACTGGAAGCGGAATTCGTTGACCTTGTTACTACCGATAGTCCAGGTATGCTCCGCCAGGATGCTCCAGTCGTGGAAGTCATTGATCGACGTACGCGACCAGGCATTCTGTCCGAAGTTCTGCGGCCCCTGGGCATTCACCTGCACGCCGGTAGTGCGGAAGGGATTCACGCTGCCACGCAGCATCAGTTGCTGGTTGTTCGTGAGCTTGTGGTCGATTCGAAGCGAGTAAATATTGCCGAACTCGTACACCGGGAAATTACCAAGCACCGACTGCAACGGCACAAACGACGCCGGCAGCGGGTCGAACTGGCCAGGAACCGTAGGGGCGAAGAATCCGCCGCCGAGTCCAATAAATTGCGTCAGCGGATTGACGCCGGTGATAGCCACGGGGCCGCTCGTACCAACCAGTGAGGCATACCCAATGGTCGCCGCATTGATCGGCGCGACGTTGAGGAACTGCGCCTGAGCCGGCGTCACCGGGGCCACGAACGTTCCGGGAGGAAGATGCACGCCCAGCGCGGCATTTACAAAGCGCGTCAAGTCTGACTGCGCGCTGAGGCCGAAGTTATCCGCGCCAATGTCGTTAAATCCACTCTCATGACGGTCCGTGCCTTCATACGCAAAGAACCAGTAGGTGCGGTCCTTCTTTATGGCGCCACCCGCGGTGAAACCATATTGCGCGCGGGTGTACGCGGGCTGATTGACATTGCTGAACGGGTTGGTCGCCTGGATGTAGCGGTTCCGCAAGAATCCGTAAGCGCTGCCGTGGAACTGGTTGCTCCCCGACTTGGAAATGATATTGATGACGCCGCCCGCCGCCTGGCCATATTCCGCCGCGTAGCCGTTCGTGAGGATCTGGAACTCCTGCACCGCATCCTGCGAAACTGTCGAGCGAATGCCGTTCGTCGAATTGTCAATCGCGTTCGTCCCGTCAATATTGACGAGGTTGCTACGGGCGTTCTGACCTCCGATGTTCAAGCCCGACGTCGGGGCCGCGCCGATGCTCGGCGCCGTATCACGCGCCAGTTGCGAATTGGTTAGCGCGAAGCTGATGTAGTTGCGCCCATTGATCGGCAGGTTGTCAATGCGCTTCTCGTCAATCGTGGTGGCTGACGCCGTCTGTTGAGTCTCGACCAGTTCTGCCTGTGATGTGACTGTAACCGTCTCATTGGCCCCGGCAACCGACAGGGTCGTGCTCAGTTCCGCTACCTGTCCAATCGTCAGGCGTACGGCACTCTGTACCAGCTTGGCGAAGCCGGGAGATTCCACCGTTACCGAGTACTGGCCGGGCGGCAGCAACAACAGAATGGCCGTGCCTTCGGCATCCGTCATCGCAGACTTCGAAATGCCTTTGTCAGGTTCGGCTGCGGTGACCGTTGCACCAGCAATCACGGCGCCCTTGGCGTCCTTCACATTGACGTGCAGCTCCGAAGTCTGTACCTGAGCCTCGGCGCTGGCCACAAGGCATGCGGTTGCGATCAGCACACAACAAAGTCTGCGTACACAGTTCATCTTGATTTCCTTTTGCGGAAGTTGTTGATCGAAACTGGGATTTCACCCATGGGTGACACGGCGGTGCGCAAGTATGCCAGCCGTCGCCCGGCCACGCGAGAGCAGCAGTAGAGGGTCATGGGCCCAAGCTTTCAAAAGTGACGAACAAAAACTACCATCCCGACAAGCTCAGGGGGTTTTATAACAACCGATGCCCGCAAAGCAAGCAAGAAATGTTTTGGAAGGCTGCAGTTGGTTACGGTTGGAACTGCGCACCCGACGAATTGGTCGTTGCCGTCGACAGCGCCCAGGCCATCCGAGGCGTGTTGTGCGCGATTCCCACCCGGCCTCGGGCATCCAGCAGGATGATGCCCCCGTGCCCTTGCAGCCGCGATTTCAGGTAGTAGAGAGCGCGCTGGGCCGCTTCCTGCGGCTCAACACCCTGTTCCACCCGGTCGGCCGTCCACTTACTTAGGACGAGCTTCATCATCGGCTCGCCCCAACCCGTGGTCGAGACCGCGGCACTTAGGTTGTCGGCGTAGCAGCCGCAGCCGATGAGCGATGAGTCGCCTACCCTTCCCGGCGCCTTGTTCAGCGTGCCTCCGGTGGAAGTACCCGCCGCAATATTGCCATTGCGATCCAGCGCTACTGCACCAACGGTATCGTGCGAGCGCATCGGTCCAAACTCGTCCGGCATTTGCAGGTAACCCTGCTGCTTGGCTTCGCGAAGCCGCTCCACCTCGCGCGGAATGATGAGGTCGTCGTTGGCGCAAAGTTCGAGCCCGTGTTCCTGAGCGAATCTCTCCGCGCCGCTTCCGACGAAATACACATGCGGGCTGTCAGCCAGAATCTTCTTGGCGGCGCGAATCGGATTGCGAATATGTTCGACGCAGCCCACGCCACCAGCGCGCAAGGTCGCGCCGTCCATCATGCAGGCGTCGAGTTGCACTCGGCCATCCATGTTCAGGAAAGACCCACGCCCCGCGTCAAACGTCTCGTCGTCTTCCATATGCACGACGGCGGCTTCTACCGCGTCAAGGCAGCTTCCGCCTTTTTGCAGCACCGCAAAGCCCGCGGCCGCAGCCGCGCGCACGCCTTGCAGATGCGATTCGACCGCGTCATCAGGGATCGCCCAGGCCCCGCCGTGGACCAGCATGATTGGATTCGCAGACAATTCCGACCTTCCAGAAGGGAATCGCCCCGTCGCGCGAGGCAAACTCGAAAGCATATCAGAACACGCGAAATGAAGCGTCTCCCACCAGCCGGCGGTTAAACTGAGGTCATGGGCGACCTCGGCCGCACCCTCGCGTTGATCGGTGGATTGTTGCTTGTGCTGGGACTGCTGCTGATCCTGGCCGGGAAAATCAACCTGCCCATCGGCCGCCTGCCTGGCGACATCGTCATACGCGGCAAGAACACGACGTTCTACTTCCCGCTGATGACGTCTATCGTGCTGAGCGTGATCTTGACGCTGGTGCTTTGGCTGGTGAATCGAATGCGCCGCTAGCCGCTCACACTTTCAGATTCTTCATATACTCCGCATCCACCTTGATCGCTTCCAGCGGAGGCATGTCGAACTCCTCCTGCTCCACGAAGTAGTGTGTGAGGTGCCCACCCTTCTTGGCAGCTTCGAAGATGGGTACGTAGTCAATCGTGCCGCGACCGAGTTCGGTGGACTTCGGATGCTCCGTGCCTTTCTTCAGGTCGAAGTCTTTCACATGCAGCATCGAGATGCGCGTCGGATACTTCGTCAGATACTCGACCGGGCTGTATCCCGCAACCGCCACCCAACCGCAATCCATCTCAAAGGTGACCAATTCCGGATCGGTTTGCTGAAGCAGCACGTCGTACCCCACCGTCTTGCCGAGCTTGCGAAATTCCGCGACATGGTTGTGGTACCCAAACTTCATCCCGTAGCCCTTTACCCGCGCCCCGACCTGGTTAAACTGTTCCGCATTCCACTTCCAGTCGTCGAGCGTAAACGCCTGCACCCACGCTTCGTGATATCCCGGATCTTTCGGCGAGACCTTCACCTTCGAAGGGTCCTTCAGCGACGGCGACGAGCACACCACGTACTGCAAGCCCGCTTCCTTTGCGTAATTCAGCACGTTCTCCAGGTTCTGGCCCAGCAGGTCCAGCGGATAATGCCCGCTCACACAGTTCAGTCCGGCGGTGGTCATTGCCTGCTTGAAATCCGCAGCGCTCATGGCGTAGTACCCCGCTGCTTCCACTTCCGTGTATCCGGCCGCGGCAATCCCCTTCAAGGTGCCGTCAAAATCCTTCGGCAGCAACTCGCGCAGCGAGTAGAGCTGCAATCCAAGAGGCAAACCCAAAGGATAGGCATTCAGCGTAAGTGCGTCGCCAAACGCAACGGCCGCCACCGACGCGGCGCCGGCGATCTTAAGGAATTCTCTGCGGGAAGTACTGATCATGGGTGTGGGACCTCACGGAATACAGTAAATCTATTCTTCGCCATAAGCGAGGAATTGCTGGTTTACACTGCCACTGGGAGAAGCATTCTTACTCATGGCCGGCACTGAACAGCTCGGGCTGATGTTTGGCACGCCGCAGCGCAAGGTGTACGCCGTGCGCGAGCTGGTCACCGCGCTGCGCACGCATGTCGAGCGCTCGTTCACTGACATCTACGTGGAAGGCGAGATTTCAAATTACCGTCCCGCTGAATCGGGACACCTGTACTTCACCCTGAAAGACGTTTCGGCGCAGCTCCGCGTGGTCATGTGGCGTGGCCAGGCACGACTCCTGCGCTTCCGTCCGGAGAACGGACTGGCTGTCATTGCGCGCGGGCGAATCACCATCTACGACGAGCGCGGCGACCTGCAAATGCAGGCCGAAATGCTGGAGCCCAAGGGCGCTGGTGCTTTGCAACTGGCCTTTGAGCAGCTCAAGGCCCGGCTTGCCGCCGAGGGACTGTTCGACTCCGCACGCAAGAAGCCCATCCCATCGCTGCCCAAGCGCATCGGCGTGGTGACCTCGGCTCGCGGCGCAGCCCTGCACGACATCCTCAACATTCTGCGGCGGCGGCACGAGTCCGTCTCCGTTCTGATCTACGACGCGCGCGTGCAGGGCGAGTCCGCTGCCGGCGAGGTCAGCTGAAGGTGTCCAGCATTTCAACCGCGCCGGCAACGTTGACGTCATCGTCGTCGCACGCGGCGGCGGATCGCTCGAAGACCTTTTCGCCTTCAACGACGAATCGCTTGGCGCGAACGATTGCTGCCTCAGGTATACCCGTAATTTCGGCAGTCGGCCACGAAACCGATTTCACCATCTGCGATTTCGTTGCCGACCTGCGCGCGCCTACTCCCTCGGCGGCCGCCGAGCTCGTCGTCCAGTCGAAGCAGGAGCTGGCGAACAAGCTCACGGGTCTCCACAACCGGCTGGAGCAATCCATCCGCCACAAACTTCTCCGGGCCAGCCACACGTTGAACGGATTCGTGCAGCATCCGGCCTTCGTTCGCATGCCTGACTCGGTGGCCCGCCGCCAGCAGCGCGTCGATGACCTTGTCTATCGCATGGCGCAGGCGCAGCGCGCGCAATATTGCGAACCTCCGCCGGACGCACGATGCCCTCGACTCCCGCCTGCGTCACCAGGACATGCGCGTTCGCCTAGGGGAAATGCGTCGCCAACTCGAGCAGCGCGGCCGCGAACTCTACACGCTCACGCAGCGTTTGCTGACCTCGAAAGCTACCCACGCCGACCAACTGACCGCGCAACTCTCACGTTCCACCGGGACGCTCTTGTTGTTGCGTCGCTCGCGCTTGGAGCGGCTGCATGGCAGCCTCGCGGCCCTGTCTCCCACTGCGATCCTCGCGCGCGGCTACGCCCTGGTTTTCGATACCGCTGGAAACCTCGTCAAAGACGCATCACAGCTCAAGACTGGAGATGCCGTCCGCGCCCAACTTGGCCGCGGCGAATTCACTGCCGAAGTGAAAGACGTCCTTCCCGCGCCTGCCGCAGAGTAAGACGCCCTCTTTTGTGCCGCAGCGCGGGGCAGCGTTGCCCTATCCCCTGCATTAGAATGGGAATGCGCGAAGGCATAGCTGCGCCAAGGGAACGCCAATGCTCCAGAGCCTGCGACACATACCGGAAATCTCGATGACCTCGGTCGTCGACATCCTCTTTGTGGCGTTCCTCGTTTACGGGTTCCTGAAGCTGCTGAAGTGGACGCACGCCATGCCGGCCCTGTTGGGTGTCGCTCTGGTCACTCTCGTCGTCTATTGGGTGCATTACAAGGGCTTGAATACCATTGACTGGCTGGTCACGGCGGTGGCGCCTCTGAGCATCTTCGCGCTGATTGTGGTATTTGCAGCGGAAATCCGGCACTCCCTCGTGCGTTTGGGTCGAAACTTCTCCATGACTCGAATCGGCGGGCGGCGAGTCGAAACCTACGACGACATCGTCATGGCCGCTACCTTGTTCGAGAAGAACAAGACCGGCGCGCTCATTATCATTGAGCGCCAGGATGATCTCGCCAAGTACATCGACAGCGGTGTGCCGCTCGATGCCAACCTTTCCTACGACCTGCTGGCGACAATATTCCTTCCCAAAGCGCCGCTACATGATGGCGCAGTCATCGTGCAGAAGGACAAGATTGCCGCCGCAGCCTGCTTCCTGCCGCTGGCCACCGATCCGCAACTCTCCTCGCAGATGGGCACGCGACACCGCGCCGGTATCGGCATTACCGAAGAGACAGATGCCATCTCCGTGATTGTCTCGGAGGAAACCGGCGGCATCAGCATCGCCCATCGCGGCGGCATCGAGCGTGATCTCACCCCTGAGCATTTGCGCGAGCGCATCAGCGAGCTATTGCGCCGCTATATCCCTCGCACCACGCTGCCCACCGTGGAAACCGAGCGTGAACTTGCGACCGCCGATCCCAATCACGAACCCGAGCGCCAGGATAAGCACTTGGCCGAAGGGGCGGAACTCTAGCCATGCGAGAATTCTTCCGCCGCTACGTCCTCAACGACCTGGACCTGAAGATACTGGCGCTTCTGATCTCCATCGGCCTGTGGTGGATGGTCGGCCGCGATCCAACGGTCGAGTCGATTGTGACTGCGCCAGTGCAGTTCCGTCACGCCCCCGACAACTTGCTCATGAGTTCCGACACTCCCTTCGAAGTGCAGGTCTCTGTCAGTGGGCCTGAGCGCGCCGTACGTGCGCTGAAGGCCACGGACATCGATGCCGTTCTCGACCTGACAGGAGTTCGTGCCGGAGAGCAGACCTTTGACCTGGGACCGCATCAGGTACAGGTGCCGCGCGGCTTGACCGTCACCCGCGTCGTGCCTTCGCAGCTTCACATCGCATTCAATCCCAATGCCACGCGCCAGGTCGAGGTACGCCCGCGCGTCATTGGGACCTTCGTTGCCGGTTATGGCATCGCCGATGTCACCGCCGACCCTTCGGTCATCACCATCGAAGGGCCGCAAAATCGCGTGGACGCCATCGACGTTGCCATCACCGACCCGGTGGATGCCACCGGTGTCGTGGGCCGGGCCACCTTCACCACTCACGCCTACGTGCCCGATCCGCTGGTGCGTATTCAGCATCCAGTGCCGATTCACGTTACCGTAACCACGGGAAAACCATCCGAAAGAGCAGGCCAACCTTGAGCGCTACGCTGTCGCAGAATTTCAAACGGGAACTTTTTGGGACCGACGGTATCCGCGGTGTTGCCGGCGAATATCCGCTCGATCGCGCAACTGTTTATGCGATTGGACGCGCGCTGGGGCAGGGATTGGCCGAGCGTGACAAACCCGCAAGCGTCGTGATCGGGCAGGACACGCGTGAGTCGAGCGCATGGATCAGCCAGGTGCTGGCCGCCGGACTGGAAGCCTCCCGAGTGAAAGTCATCAGCGCCGGCGTCATCACCACGCCAGGTGTTGCCTACCTGGTGCGCGAGAATGGCTATTCCGCTGGCATCGTAATCTCCGCCTCGCACAATCCCTGGCACGACAACGGAATCAAAGTCTTCGGCGCTGATGGTTACAAGCTCTCCGACGAGTTGGAGCACGCCATCGAAGCCGACATCTTTTCGCATATCGAGCAGTTGGCAGCGGGCGCGTCGCAGGCCGATCACGCCGGTTACAGCATGTTGCCCGGCGAAGCTCCGCTGCGCGCGCAGTACGCCGAGTGGTTAGCGTCACTGGGCGGCCCGGGCCGCTTCGGTAAACTCCGCGTTCTGGTCGATTGCGCCAATGGGGCTGCCAGCTCTATCGCTCCGATGGTCTTCAAAGACTGCGACATCAACGCCGATTTCCTGCACGTCGACCCTAACGGGCGCAACATCAACGCCAACTGCGGCGCTTTGCATCCCGAGCACGTAGCCGCTGAAGTCGCGAAGTCGAACGGCAAGTACGATCTCGGCATTACCTTTGACGGCGACGCTGACCGCGCGTTGTTCTGTGATGCCGAGGGCAGGGTCGTGAATGGCGATGGCGTGCTGCTCATGGCCGCCCGCGACATGAAGGCTCACGTTTTGCTGCACAACGACACCGTAGTTTCGACCACCATGTCGAACATGGGACTGGAAGCCGCGCTCAAGCGCAGCGGCATCCGCATGTTGCGCGCGGCCGTGGGCGACAAATACGTGCTCGAGGAAATGCTCAAGACCGGCGCCTCGCTCGGTGGTGAGCAGTCAGGACACATCCTTTTTCGCGACATGGACACCACCACCGGCGATGGCATCCTCACCGCTCTCCGCGTGATGGAAGTTGCAGCGCGTTCGCACAAGCCCCTCGCCGAACTCGTCGCCGACATGAAGGTCTTTCCCCAGCGCATCGAAAACGTGAGGGTGCGCGAGAAGCTTCCCATGGATCAGTTGCCGCCTGTGATGGAAACCATCCGCGCCGCGGAACGCGAACTCGATGGCAACGGCCGCGTCGTCGTCCGTTATTCCGGCACGGAAAAGCTGGCGCGTGTGATGGTCGAGGCCGAGTCCGAAGAAGCCATGGAGCGCCACGTCAAGACCATCGCGGGCGCGCTGCAAGCGGCCATCGGAGCGTAACTCCAGTTCCTGACCGTAGCAGGCTCGGGCCTCAAGCGCTGCGTCCGACTTGTAACGGGAGATTCTTCGCCCCTGTCCGCGGCCGAAACGCGATCAGCGGAATCTGCCTGACCAACTGCCGTCGATCACTCTCGCCGCATCGATATTTCCACCCCACGAGCCAGCTGAATCCGCGGCGAACGATGGGCGCAATGAACCGGTTCCGATACTCGTAGTCTTCGATCACTCTCATGGCTTCGTCTTCGCCGAGAAACCGATGCGACGCCGCGAATTTCTGCAAGCCGACGGTCACTTCTTCGCCAGCCTTGGCCTTGATATTCAGTACCCAGTCCGAATTACGTCCGAACCCATTCGCCACCACAACCTCGGGCCCTGCCTCGCGGTATTCCACGACTTCGAGGACGGTCTGACGGCGCAGCCCGGTGCGCCGGCCAAAATGCGTCAACAACAGGCATCGGTGCCCAAACAGCCAACCCAGGTGCCAGCGGTAGAGGTACACCGGTGCGCGAAACAGATACCACAAGACGCTCTTTCGCTTGATCCCCGCCATGTCCGCTTCCTTCCCTCCCATTATCCCGCCCGACCCGCTTCGCAACCATAGTGTCTTCACCTGATATTCTCCTTTGCGTCGAAGAGCAGGGTCGAGCTCGGTGCGTTGGCCTCGCGCCGCATTGCAACGAATCTACGCCTTGTTTCTTCCCGCGCCGCCGTTCGATAGAATGGATGCGAAACTTTGAATCACGATTTTTCCTGCAAGTAAGGGGCATGCTTCATGGCGGTCAAGCGCATTGGTATTCTCACCGGAGGCGGCGACGTCCCGGGTCTGAATTCAGTCATTAAATCGGTTGTCTACCGTGGCGCCGGCATCGGCTGCGAGGTCATCGGCATCCGCCGCGGATGGGAAGGTCTGACGCACGTCGACCTGAACGATCCCGCCAGCAAGTCCCGTTATATTCTGCCGCTCAACCGCGAGAACACGCGCACCATCGACCGCACTGGCGGCACCTATCTGCACAGCTCGCGCACCAATCCTACCAAGATGGCCAAACTGCCGCCCGTGTTGGCGGGCCAGCAGTTCGCCAGCAGGGAAGCCACCAAGAGGGGCGTCACCGGCACTGTATTCGACGTCACGCCGGCGGTGCTGAAGAACATCCAGACCCTGGGCCTCGACTATCTCGTCGCGATCGGTGGTGACGACACCCTCAGCTATGCTGCCGAACTCAATCGCCAGGGCATGAAGGTCATTGCCGTTCCCAAAACGATGGACAACGATGTCCGCAACACCGAGTACTGCATAGGTTTTTCGACCGCCATTTCCCGTGCCATGGACGCCATCGAGCGCCAGCGCACGACCGTGGGTTCGCATGAGCGCATCGGAATCTTCCGCGTATTCGGCCGCGATGCCGGTTACACCGCCCTGTACACCGCCTATGTCACCGCGCTTCGTTGCTGCATCCCCGAATACAAGGTAGATTTGCAGCACCTGATCCAATTGCTGGTCACCGACAAACGCAACAATCCCAGCAACTACTCACTGGTGATCCTCTCCGAGGGCGCCGAGTGGCAAGGCTACCAGGTGAAGGAGTACGGCGAACCCGATGCCTTCGGTCATCGCAAGAAGATGAGCGTCGCCGAGGACCTGAGCAGTGAGATCAAGGCATCTACCGGCGAAGAAACCGTCGTAAGCGACCTCACCTACGATCTGCGGTCCGGAAGTCCTGATTTTGTGGACCGCATGGTGGCCACCACCTTCGCCAACATGGCCATGGACGCGTTGGAAGACGGAAAGACTGGCATGATGACGGCGATCAACAGCGGTTGCTACGCGATGGTTCCGATTCCCGATCCCAAGCTCGGCCCGCGCAAAGTCGATATCGCGACCATGTACAACACCGATCGCTATCGTCCGATCTATGACCACAAGCTTGGACTGCCGATTTTCCTGACTCGGGCCTAAGCGAACAGAACGGCGATTGCGGAACTAGAAATGCTCGCGGCTGGGAACGGCACGATTGCAATCGGCCGTTCCCAGCCGCGACACCGCGCTTCCCTCAAAAGGCGTTACCGATCACGACACCCTGATGCCACCCCGAGCCATCTCGCCAGAAGTGTACCAGCCGGTTCGCCGTCGTCAGTGCGATCAGTTCAAGGTTGAGTCCAAAGCTGCCCTGAAGCAGTCCAGCCACCGCCGTCAGGCCATCGCCAAAGGTGGCTGTTTTCGTCCAAACGGCGCCCGCGGAGTCTGGGCGCCACCAATGCTCGATGGCCCCTCCATGCACAACGCAAAGCTCGAAGTTGCCCGACCCGCGCTCGTCAGCCATCCCAAACTGGCCCTGAATCATGCACGGCGGACTGCCTATGCCGGCAGCGAACTTCTCAACGAACTGCCAACTCTGCCCGGCGACCAGTTGCCAATGTTGCATGGTTCCATCGGTCGCAACCGCCACAACGTGCAGGTCCTCCACCGTCTCGCTGGCCGCACCTGCCGACACACGGTGGGCCTGTACGAGCGCCGGACCGCTGAGTGCGATGTTATTCGCGAAAACCGACGCCTGCCGCCACGTTCCCGGCAAATTGATCCAGGTGTGGCCATTGTGCCGAATCCAGTGTTCCAGCGACCCTGCCGAATTCCGCACTACAACGTCAAAGTCGCCCGGCGCGTGCCGATTCGTCTGCACGAAGCCGGGTATCCCGGCTCCCATCGGCCCAAGCAAGCCCGAGTCCTTCCACGCTCCCTGCGACTGGTCAAAGTACAACAGGCGCAGCTGGCCGGTGTTGGTCAGGTACATGACTTCGAAGTTGCGGTTAAACGTGCTCGCCGTCACCGTCGGGCAGGCCACCGCGTCCTGCGAACCGAAATCGGGAGATTGGTGCCACGGCGTGCCACTGGCATCGTTGTCCCGCCACCAATGCCGGATCTGCCCTCCTGTACCCGTCGAGAACATCTCGAAATTGCGATGCTGCTGCCCGTTGCCGCTCTCGAAGATGTTGCCCCCGTGCAGGCGCCGTCTCGACCACGGATCGGGGTTGGTCGTGTGCAGACCGGTCTTCGCCCACGTGTCAATGTCTGCTTCTCCGTAGGCAATCTTGCCGAACCCGTTGTCGCCAAAGCCGGTCCCCCAACTGTTCTTGAAAATCCAGTATCCATCGGGATCT
Organism: uncultured Acidobacteriaceae bacterium; assembly: GCA_963814165.1. GTDB lineage: Bacteria > Acidobacteriota > Terriglobia > Terriglobales > Acidobacteriaceae > DASRAA01. The sequence goes on from CAWFBW010000008.1 coordinate 373,672, forward strand.
GCCGGCTCTGGATCGTGAAATCCGACGATGAGTATGCAGTGGCCGCCGACCACCGCGTTCGGTTTCCCGGTGTTGCCTATGAGATTCCACTGTAGCGACGTTGCCAGGTCGGTCCCCAGCCACCAGTTCCCGTCGCCCTGGAAGTAGAAAAGTACCTCGTCGCGGTCCCTCCGCGAGAATCGCCCGATCCAGATCGGCCGTCCATCCCATACCTGCCCGAAGCCGGATGTATTGCCCACCAGACTCCACTGCAACGCACCTCCGATGATGCTTCCCAGCCACCAGTTCCGGTCGCCCGGGTAGTACATCAATATGTCGGTGCCGCCACCTCCCGTAAACTCGCCAATCCAGAAGGGCCGGCCGTCGTTGATTCTGTGTCCGAATCCTGCGGTATTGCCCACCAGCGTCCATTGCAACTGTCCCCCGTTGACGCTGCCCAGCCACCAGTTGTCATCGCCCGGGTAGTACATCAGTACGTCACTGTGGCCATCGCCCGAGAAGTCTCCGATCCAGAACGGCCGCCCGTCGTTGATGCGGTGCCCAAATCCAATCGTGTTGCCCACCAGGGCCCACGTCAGCTGCCCGTTGACCACCGTCCCCAGCCACCAGTTGTCGTCGCCGGGGTAATAGAACAGCATCTGGTCCCGATCCGTCAGGGAAAACCTCCCCACCCAGAAGGGCCGGCCGTCGTTGATTCTGTGTCCGAATCCTGCGGTATTGCCCACTAGCGTCCATTGCAACTGTCCCCCGTTGACGCTGCCCAGCCACCAGTTGTCATCGCCCGGGTAGTACATCAGTACGTCACTGCGGCCGTCGCCGGAGAAGTCCCCGATCCAGAAGGGCCGGCCGTCGTTGATGCGGTGCCCAAACCCGGCCGTGTTGCCGACGAGGGTCCACGTCAGCTGCCCGTTCACCACAGTTCCCAGCCACCAGTTGTCGTCGCCGGGGTAGTAGAACAGCATCTGGTCCCGGTCCGTCAGCGAAAACCTTCCCACCCAGAAGGGCCGGCCGTCGTTAATTCTGTGTCCGAAGCCGGCGGTATTGCCCACCAGCGTCCATTGCAACTGTCCCCCGTTATCGCTGCCCAGCCACCAGTTGTCATCACCCGGGTAGTACATCATTACGTCGCTCCGGCCATCGCCGGAGAAGTCTCCGATCCAGAACGGCCGGCCGTCCCACACGCGACCGAAGTTGGGTTGCCCACCGATCGAATAGGTGTCAAGTTTGCGGTACACACCCGTGCCCAGCGCCTGAAAGTCTTCCCATACCGTGAAGCATGCGGCGATCGGGCCGGTCACGTCGATCCAATGCTTCTGGTCGGCGATTGACCCTATGTCAACGTACTTGACTGGCAGACGCACCGTCCGCCCGGAGCGGTCGGCGACGGTCACATGCGGAATGTTAGCGTAGGTGTCAAGATAACCTCCGTTGTCGATCAACCCATTGCCCATCACAAAATCAAGGGCGAAATCTGGATTCGATCCGTCGCTGCAAAGCTTGCCCGTGCCTACGCGAATGTCCCCTTCACACAGCGAGCACCACAACGAATGCTCGATATTCACCATCGACTCGACCAGAGCAGTCGCTGCGTGTGCCCAGCACGACCCGCACATCTGGTTTCGAATCGAAGTGATCCAGTTCCTTCCGAAGCGATTTCTCCAGTCGATGGTCATCGCTGCCCCTTCTTCCTGGTTCGGCGGCCAGCCTTCGCAGGCTGGTTCTTCTCCGTGCTTCCCTGGGCCGGTTCCACAGCCGATACGTTCGCCGTGTCCGCGGGCTTCTTCTCCTCGGTTGTGGTGAGTTCGATCGAAGGCAGCTTTGTCGGAAGTACCGCTTTGGCCATCTCGACTAGTTCTTCCGGCACCAGGCCCAATTCCAGCCGCCGGGCAATCAGTCCGGGATTGGACGGCACGGTTCGCATCGCTTCATCCCAGCTCACCGGAGGCGCGTCCGCCGCCCGCACAAATGTCGCCGTAGCTCCGCCAAGTGGGTAGCGCGGCACTGGATCGTTGTCGCGCAGCGCCGCTGCCGGCTTCCATGTCGCCTTCGACGCTTCCAGCGCCCGCCGCAGGTCTCCTACCGGTGGCATTCAGCGGCCGTTGCAGTCGCACAACCGGCGGAGTGTCGCTGACCTTGGTACCGCCCTTCGGCCGATCATTGGCCGACTTCGCAGCCTTTGCGCTCTTCTTCTTCATTGGCATTTCGCACTCCTCTGCCTGGGTTTCCGCTGGACGAAGCTCACCGAGTCGTCCCCGGAATTTGGTGGGCCGTGGGCACGCTTTACGCAATCACCCGTACCGTTAGGACCGCAAATTTACTACTAATCCCACCCTCTGGCAAGTCGTCACAGGGTGCCCCATCTGGCCCGATTTTGGCCGGGTGGGTCTTTTGAACTTCCCGTCGGTGGCGCGCGTTTGCCTTCAGTTGGCGAATGCGGGGAAGGACCGCACGTGGGCGTGGTTCATCCGTCACGCGCAACCGTGACCCAGGTCCTTTGGCGTCTCCCCACTCGCACCGTACACTACCGCTGGAACGATGAGGGAGAGCTGTGTCCTTAGAAGAGACCCAGCCGGACACTACCCCCATCGCCAACTCGGTGGTTCGACCTGTGACTGGCTCTACTTGCCGTTGCGTTTTTACTCATCTCTCCGCCAACGCCCCCGTACGACCTCAGAAGACCCCGCGTAACTCCTTTGTTAAGAAGAATTTGCCTCGTAAGTCCTACGCGCAGAGGATTTTGCGGAGCTACCACCCGGTATCTTCAACAGAATGAGGATTATACGAAAATAGGGGTGGGGGAGGGGGGTACGCGTTATCGGACTTTGTCACATTTTGGAGCTGCGCCGACTCGCACGGCATTCAGCGTCGCCTTACTCCAAATCCCGCCAATTCTTTCCCACGCCCAGATCAACCTTCAACGGCACCTTCAACTCGAAGACATTCTCCATCCGCTCGACGACCAACTGCTTCATCGCGTCGAGTTCCGCTTCGGGGACTTCGAACACCAGCTCGTCATGTACCTGCAGCAACATGCGCGATTGCAGCTTGCGCTGGCGGAGTTCTTCATCGATGCGAATCATGGCCAGCTTGATGAGGTCAGCAGCCGTTCCTTGCAGCGGCGTATTGACCGCGGTGCGCTCGGCGAAGCCGCGCAGGTTCGGGTTGGAGCTGAGAATGTCGGGAATCGGGCGAATGCGCCCAAACAGCGTAGCGACCTTCTGCTCGGCGCGCGCCTGCTCCAGCGTGCGGTCGATGAACGTGCGCACGCCCGCGTACTTCTCGAAGTACGCGTCAATGAAGCGCTTGGCTTCTTTCTGGTCGATGCCGATTTGCTGCGACAGCCCAAACGCCGACAGGCCATACACGATGCCGAAGTTCACGGCCTTCGCTCGCCGTCGATGCTCGGCGTCAACGTCATCGGCAGCCACGCCGAAGACCTGCGAGGCGGTGAGCGTATGAATGTCGTCGCCCCGCCTGTAGGCCTCGACCAGCAGCGGGTCTTCGGAGAAGTGTGCGAGCAGGCGCAGCTCGATTTGCGAGTAGTCGGCGGCGAGCAGCAGGTTGCCGGGCTCGGCGACGAAGGCGGCGCGAATCTCGCGTCCCAGCTCGGTGCGGATGGGAATGTTCTGCAGGTTGGGATTGACCGACGACAGTCGCCCTGTCGCCGAGCCCGCCATGTTGAACGTAGTGTGCAGGCGCTTTGTAGTTGGATTGAGCAGCGCGGGCAGCGCGTCCACGTAAGTCGATTTCAGCTTGGTGAGCTGGCGGTATTCGAGGACGAGCTTGGGGACTTCGTGCTCTGACGCCAGCCCTTCGAGAACATCGACGGCAGTGGAGATGACTTTGCCTTTGCCCGACTTGAACGGCTTGGGGAGGTTGAGCTTGTTGAAGAGCACGTCGCCGAGTTGTTTGGGCGAGTTGATGTTGAACTCGACGCCCGACTTCTCCCAGATCTCGCGCGCCTTCTGGCTGGCTTCGCGCTCCAGGCGCTGCGACATTTCGGCGAGGACTTCGGTGTCGATCTTGATGCCGGCGGCTTCCATGCGCGCCAGCACCGGCGACATCGGCAGATCAATGTCGTCGTAAATGCTTCTTGAGCCTGGCGTCGGCGACATCATGGCTGAGTTTGTTCGCCAAGCGTAACGTGAGGTCGGCGGCTTCGCCCAGCGAGTCGCTCATTTTGAGGTTGAAGCTGCGCAGCGCGACGTCAGCGAGTCCGTATTTGCTGTAGGTCGGATTCAGTAAGTAGGCGTAAAGCAAAGGGTCGTGCTGAACTCCGGCGAGCTCGACGTTGTGTTGACTGAGCGCATGTGTGGCTGCTTTGGCATCGTGGATGGCTTTGGGAAGCTCTGGGTTTTCCAGCGCTTGCTTGAGAGCGGATGGCGTTGCCTGATCGAGCGTGAGCGACAGAGCAGTGCCGGGTTTTGTCGACAGCGCGAGTTTCAGCTGTGAAGGCGCGTCGGGTTCTTCGGCGCCTAGCAGGAGTTGCTTGTCTGGAGTCTTATCGTTTTCGTCGTCGGATTCATCCGACGATGCGCCCGAAGTTTCGACGGCGATGGCGAGAACCGCGCCAGGGTCTTTGCGAACTCCGTTGAGCAGGGCCTCGATGTCTTTGGGGCCAGCCGCTTCGCGATAGTCGGTCTCGCCGAGTTCAACGCTTTCGGTGAGGAACTCTCGCGTCAGGGTGTTGAACTCCAGCTCGGTGAACAGCGCGCGAGCTGCCTCTGCGTCCGGCGGCTGCGCCTGCATCTTCGCGGGGTCAAATTCCACGGGCACATCCGTGTGAATGGTCACCAGCTCCTTGCTGAGCAGCACCATGTCGCGGTTGTTCTGCAGCGACTCGCGATAGGTCTTGCGCTCGACTTCGGCGGCGCGGTCGAGAGCAGCCTCAACGGTGCCGAAGCGCTGGATGAGGTCGACCGAGCCTTTGTCGCCGATGCCGGGCGCGCCGGGCACGTTGTCGACGGCGTCGCCGCGCAGGGCCATCAGGTCGATGACGCGCTCGGGCGGCACGCCGAGGATTTCCTGAACCTTGGCGGGGTCGCAGATGAGGTTGTCTTTGGGCGGATTGAGCACCCAGACGCGGTCGGTGACCAGCTGCATCATGTCCTTGTCGTTGGAGACGACGAAGACCGAATAGCCCTCGGCAGCGGCTTTTCGGGCAAGCGTGCCGATGACATCGTCGGCCTCGTAGCCAGGCGCTTCGACGATCGGAACGCGAAAGGCATCGAGCGCGCGCCGGATGTACGGAATCTGCTGCGCAAGGTCGGCGGGCATCTCGGCGCGGTTGGCCTTGTAGCCGGCGTACTCGACGTCAACGTAGGTCTGGGTCTTGGCGTCGAACTTGCGATGCGTCGGCATGGCCGCGGCCTGCTCGTCGCGAAACGTGGGCCCTTCCAGGTCGAAAGCGGCGGCGATGTAGTGCGGAGCGAAGTCGGCGCGCAGCTTGCGCAGCATGTTGACGAAGATGAACGTCGCCCCCGTCGGCAGCCCGGCCTTGTTCGACATGGGACGAAGTCCGGCCATGGCATGATAGGCGCGGAAGATGAACGACATCGCGTCGATGAGGAAGATGCGGCCCTTGGAATCTTTCGGCTCGGGCGGAAGCGCGGTTGTGGTTTCGGGCTTTGGAGCGGCGTCAGACGTTTCGGATTTTTTCTTGGGAGGCAAGGAGCGATTCTACCAAGAGCCGAGTTCCGAAAAGCCAAAAACCAACCACGGATTCACACGGATGACACGGATCAAATCGAAGTATTACTCCACGAACATGCAGTCGCCGTACGAATAGAAGCGATAACGCTCGCGCATGGCGTGCGCATACGCCGCCACTGTCTTATCGCGCCCGGCGAAGGCCGAGACCAGCATGATCAGCGTTGACTTGGGCAAGTGGAAGTTGGTGAGCAGCGCACCGACTACGTGAAAGTCAAATCCGGGGTAGATGAAGATATCCGCCTCGCCCGATTGAGGAGCGATTCGGCCACCGGGCGATTGGCGCGCGGCGAACTCGAGAGTGCGGACCGTAGTTGTACCCACGGCGACGATCCTTCGTCTGGCATCACGGGCGCGCTGGATTTTCTCCGCCGCTTCCGGCGAGATGGAGTACCACTCACGGTGAATCTTGTGCTCCTCGACGACGTCGACGCGGATGGGCTGGAAGGTGCCGAGGCCGACGTGCAGCGTGACTTCGGCTGTTTCAATGCCGCGCGCGCGGATGCAATCGAGAATTTCCGGCGTGAAGTGAAGTCCCGCGGTAGGGGCGGCGACGGATCCCAGCGGCCGCGCATAGACGGTCTGGTACTGCTCGCGGTCGAGCGGTGTGTCTGGTCGGTCGATGTAGGGCGGCAGCGGGACGTGTCCAATGCGCTCCAAAACGCCGAAGAAATCGGCGACGGGCTCGAAGCACAGGTGACGTTCGCCAAACTCGCCGCGTGCGATGATCTCAGCGGCGAGTTCGTGCGACGTTTCCGTCGCGTCCGCGCCAAAGTAAACCCACTCGCCAATGCCGAGCTTGCGTCCGGGATGCACCAGCGCTTCCCACACGTTGGGCTCGCTGGACAGATGTTTGGTTAACAGAGCCTCGACCCTGCCGTGCAGGAATTGGGAAGCGGCGGGGTTCGAGGGCGAAATGTGCTGGGCTCGCGAACCGCTGCGGTGTCCGAAGATCCGGGCGGGCAGGACGCGAGTGTTGTTAAGGACCAGTAAATCGTCGGGGCGGAGCAGGTTGGGAAACTCCCGAAAGGTGGTGTCCCGCAGACTATTGCGAGTGCGGTTTACGTGCAGCATTCGTGCGGCAGCCCGATCAGGCAGCGGCTCTTTGGCGATTAACTCTTCGGGAAGGTAGTAGTCAAACTCTGAAACCAGCACACAGTGATTATGCCCTATCGAAATTCGAGAATTGGCCCATCAGTCGCTTCGCGGATTTGAAAAACTGGGTTAGGATAAAGACACTGAGGATGTCGGTATCCATCAGCACAACCGCATGAAGAACGTTCAAGAGCACCGGGACGAGATTGTCCGCTTCGGCAAGTTGTTGCACCAGGCAGGTTTGGTGGCGGCAACCGACGGAAATCTGTCCGTGCGCCTGCGCGACGGAAACTTCCTGTGCACCCCGACGCTGATGAGCAAGGGCCTCATGGAGGCGGACGACCTGGTCGTCGTGGACCCGCTGGGGCAAAAAGTTAGCGGGCGGCGAAACGTTTCCACCGAAATTGCGATGCACCTGTTCATCTACCGCAACCGTCCGGATGTGGGCGCGGTAGTACATGCTCATCCTCCGACGGCTACCGGTTTTGCGGCTGCGGGCATGCCGCTCGACAGCGCATTGTGCTCGGAGATCATCATCACGCTGGGCACGGTCCCGCTGGCGAATTATGAGACTCCGGGAACTCCTGAACTGGCAGAAGCACTGGCACCGCTGATCGGTGGACACGATGCCATCCTTATGGCGAACCATGGCGTGGTCACGTACGGCGCAGACTTGCTGACCGCGTACATGAACATGGAGACGGTGGAGCATTACGCGAAGATTGCCCTGGTGACCCACATGCTCGGGAAGCAGAAGCCGCTGAGCGACACGCACGTGAACAAACTGCGCGAGATCCGCCAAAAGTACCACTCGCAAAGCCAAGTGGCAGCGGGCCGCGGCGACGACTAGCTAGCGGCTGGCGGCTAGGACCGCAGCCTACCCGTTTCGACTTCACTCTCCACCCAGCCTGAACTTCAGACCCGCGCGGAAGTTAGCTTTCAGCGCGGGATACCCCAGCACTTCGTTGTAGTGGTTGTTCAGCGCATTGTTTACGTTAGCGTAAGCGGTGACGTGGCGGTTGATGTTGAACCAGCCGCCCAGATCGAGGCGCACGTAGCCTGCAGCGTAGTAAATCGGAGGGATGTATCCAAAGAGGAAATCGGAATCGGGACGGCGACCCACAGCAAAAGCCCCGATGGAAGCGCCAAAGCGGGGGCGAGTATAGGCGAGCAAGAGCGTTCCCGCGTGCTTCGGACGCCGCAGCAGCGGCGCGCCGATGCCATAGATGAGCGGATCACAATAGGGCGGCCCGCAAGGTGGAGCATCGATAATGCGGGTCGACGTGTACGTGTAGGCACCAGTAAAGCTGAAGTGTGTGCCCAGTTGCCCGCGCAGTTCGACCTCCGCGCCGTGCGACATTGACTTATTGAGGTTGACGTACTGGCTAGAGAAATCGACCGGGTTGGTCTGAAACTGAATCTGGTTGTGAAACTGGTTGCTGAAGTACAGGCCGGTCAGCGATAGGCGATTGCCCCAGAACCCTTGCTCGAACCCTGCTTCCCAAGACTTGTTTTGTTCGGGCTGAAGGTTGGGATTGGGCAGTACGGGGTAGGTTCCAGAGATGCCGAACGATTGCTGAAAGCTGGGTTCCTTGATGCCTTCCGCGTATCCTGCGCGCAGACGAGTTTCGCTGAAAGCCTCATTGCCGCGAAATAGCAGTAAGGTCCCTGAGACACGCGGAACGAACTTACTGCCGAAGCTGGTGTTGTTGACTAAGCCGGCGCCGACCAGTCCCGAGAGACGCTTCCAGACGAGCAGTTCCTGCGCAAAGGCGTAGTTGTTGAAGCGCAGTCCGTGCGTGTCGCTGAAATAGGCGAAGTCGGTGCCGGGAGCAAAGTTGGAGGTGATGTGGCCATTCTCGTCTTCGAAGGTGTAGCCCACGGTGGTCTGCGCCCAAGGACGCGGTGACCACTGTCCCTGGTAGCCAAATCCGGCGCGATTGTATTTGCTCAGGTTCGAGAACGGGTTGTCGAAAGATTCTCGCCCCGCGTCAACATACTGCTGCGAGTTGGCTTGCAGGTGGTTGTACTCGAATCCGGTGAACGTGTGCTGCCACGCGCCGGGGCCGCTGACGGAAAGCTGCCCGCTGGCCAGGAAATTGTTCTGGTGGGCGACTTGATTGGAGTTCGGCGGCAGCACCGGGTCGCCATTGAACCACCAGTTCGATTGCACTCCCGTCCAGTTGTTCGAGTGGCGCAGGCGAAAGCGAAGGGCTACTCGCGGCGAGAAACGAATTCCAATGTTGCCGCCCTGGAGGGCATTTGTGTAAACATCGTTGACGCCTTGGCCCTGAGTGTCGAACTGGTTGAGGAAGAAGTTGTAGTCGTAAATCTTGTCAGACCCGGCGACCGACATGTAGCCATTCGCGGTCGAAAATGTACCACCGTCGGCGCCGAATTCAAACTCGGGTTTGAGCGTGGTGCCTGTGTTGGTCCAAAGCTGGACCACACTGGTCATCGCGTCGGTTCCGTAGATGGTGCTTTCCGGTCCGCGCACCACTTCCATGCGCTCTACGCTGTTCATCGGCGTCACGCCAAAGTCGTAGAATCCGCCGGGGTCATTGACCGGCACGCCATCCACCAGCACCTTGTTGTAGCTCGATTCACCGCCGCGAACGAAGAGGCTGGCCTGGCTGCCGCGGCGTCCGCTGGTGTTGACGATGGCTCCAGGAATATAGCGTAAGGCATCGCTCGCGGTTGGCGGATTCAGCAGCGTAAGTTCCGTGCTGTTGAGGTAGTCGATCGAGGCGCCGCCTTGGGTGGCGACATCAGGCGTCGCCGTGGCGGAGACGACGACCGTCTGCGGGGTGGTGGCGAGCTTCAGCGCAACCGCCAACGGCGCGGGTTGGGGCACCGAAACCTGCACGGTCTGTGCCGCGAATCCAGGGGCGAGGACTTCGGCCTCGTATTGACCGTCTGCCAGGTTCGTGAACTTCACAACGCCTTCGCCGGTAGTGGTCAGGATGCCGACACCGGCATGACCAACGGCGCGATAGAGCGTGACTTGCACTCCGGCGACACGTTCGCCCGAGGGACTTTGGACCACGAGTGTCAAGTCAGAAGCAAAAAGGCTGGCAGGAGCCAGAAGGCAGAAAAGAACAAGACCGATGCGTTTCAACTCTCCTCCTCACGCGAAAGGGGTTGGATGAAAGTTCGCGCCGGTCTCCTGGCTCGCGAGTTGCGATGCGTGCATCGCGTACTACGGCGGGGGCCTTCCCGTTTGCACAGTGGCCCATCGCCAATGACTCGCTTACAGTTGCGCGGCAGCGCGGGAGTTGCACCCGCTTCCCAGTTCCGTCCCAGTGGCGGAACGCGCGAACTTCGATGGATAAGCTGGAAAGAACAACCTTCGGCAGAAATTTGCCTTAGGGGAAACTCTGACTGTAGTGGCGTGAGTGGCTTGTGTCAACGTGCGGCTGAGGAAAAATGCGCCTCGGCGTCAGCGGTGACGCGCTCGAGCGCCGCTTGCATCTCCGCATGAGCCGCGGTCATTTGCTCTTCGTCGGCTTCGGCAGGAACGAAAATCTTGCGGGCGACACGAATATACGCCCGCGAAAAAGGTTTGGGGATCATCATTTTGTCCCACGAGTTGATGACCCAGGCTTTCTCCATCGCCACGTAAAACGCAGTGATGGGCACTCCGGTGGTACGGGCGAGAGTCACTGGGCCCTTTTTTGCGACATAACGCGGACCACGAGGGCCGTCGATGGTAAATGCTGCGCCGTAGCCTGCCATCACGTGCGAACGCATTTCCAGCAGGCCGCGCTGGCCGCCACGCGTGCTCGATCCGCGAATGGGCACGTAGCCGAACTGGTGGATGACACGAGCAATGAATTCGCCGTCGCGGCTCTGGCTGGTCAGCACCGCGAGGTTATGATGGCGAAAAATCCAGGTAGCGCCGATGACACAGCGGTGCCAGAACGGGTAAATGCCCGGATGTACGTTGTCCATGCTGCCGATGGAGCCGTCTTCCCAGCAGAATTCAATGCTAAGAGTGCGGCCGACGAGGGAAATGAAAGCCGAGACGATCGAGGTGACGAGCGCTAGCTGCACACGCTGCCAGAGCGTGAGCTTGCGGTCGCCGGGTTCGTCCGACGCGCTGGCGCTGGATGGAGTGGGCACGGGAAAAGTTTAAATCAGTGGATAGTCGCTAGGGCCCGGATTTTCTCTGGCCACCCTGGTCATCCCGCGTACCGCAGCCACTTCCGCAACTCCGGCAGCGTGGGCCGCTTGCCGTACATCAGAATCCCCACGCGGTAGATGCGCGACGAGATGCCCAGCAACCCCCAGGTGGTGAGCAGCATTAGCATGACACTCAACATGATCTGCCAGAGGGGCGGCGTCTCGGCCATGATGCGCACGAACATCAGGATGGGCGTGAAGAACGGAATTAGCGAAGTCCAGACCGCGAGCTGCGAGTTGGGATGTTGCAACACCGGCGTGCTCAGAATGATGGAGAAAACAATGGGCAGCATGGCTGGCCACTGCACTTGCTGCGCCTCCTGATCGGAGTTCACCATGGCGCCCAACGCGGCATACATGGTGGAGTAAAGGAAATAACCGAGAACGAAAAACACGGCGAAAGCCACGAACCCCACCATCGGGATGTGGATGTTGGACAGCATGGAGCGTGAGGCGAGCATGCCGGGGACCGAGAACGCTCCGGCAATGGCTAGCCAAATTAGCGCTTGCGTCAGCCCGACCGCGCCTACTCCGATGATTTTGCCCGCCAGTAGTTGTTTGGCAGTCACCGACGAAAGCAACACCTCCAGGATGCGCGAGGTCTTTTCTTCGATGATCGAGCGCATCACCGCGAACCCATACACCAGCACGTTGATATAAAGCAGCATCACCATGGTGAACGAAACCAAGAACACGGCAACGCCGCTGGCGCCTTCCTTGCCTTTTTCGATGCGTATGGCGTTAAAGTCAATGGGCTTCAGGACGCTTTCGACTTCGGCGCCGCTCATGCCCTTTTGCGCGAGTTGCTGCTTGACGATGGCGGAATGTACGGCGTTGCGCAGTTCGATACTTTCGCCGAAGTTGGTGACATCCTTGGCGCTGTACACCACCTTGCGGGCGGAGAGGTCGCTGTCGGGGAGCCAGAGGAATCCGTCAATTTTGCCATCCGTGATTTCTCGGCGTAATTTGTCGCGCTCAGCCTCGGTCACCGTGGTGTTTATGTCGATGGCATACCGCGGCGTGTCGGTTTTCGTTGCCGGCGCGCCTGCTTCTCCTTGCTTCTCGGGCGTTTCGATTGCTGCCGTTGGGGCCATCAACTCCTGCTTCACCGCCTCGGCGATGGCGGGACTATCGGCCACCAACACGATGTGCCGGGTGCTGCCCGACTTCATGTCTCCCAGGAACACGGGAATCAGAATGGTCGAAGCCATGAACACCGGCATCAATAGCGTCATGATGATGAACGCTTTGGATCGAATGCGCTCCAGGTATTCGCGCTGAATGATGAGCCAGGTGTTATGCATTGTGTTTCACCGTGTCGATGAAGATTTCTTCCAGCGAAGGCTCCATCAATTCGAATCGCTGGATGCGTGACCGCTCGCATGCCAGCTTCAGCAACTGCTGGGCATCGGTGCCGGGCCGCAGGCGAAGTTCCACATAGTTGCCGTAGTCGTTGACCGACTCGATCATCTCGTTGTGGTCAAACGGGGCCTCTCCCTCGTACTGCATCTGTACCGTGTTCTTTCCGTAACTGGCCTTGATCTTCTTCAGGTCGCCTTCCAGTACACTGCGACCGTGGTCGATCAGGCAGATCGAATCGCATAGCCGTTCCACCTGGTCCATGCGGTGGGTGGAAAACAAGATGGTCTTGCCCGCTCTTTTTCAACTCGATCATGACGTCTTTCAGCATCACGGCATTTGCGGGATCGAGGCCAGAGAATGGTTCGTCCAAAATCAGTAGGTCAGGATCGTGCAGCAGAGCCGCGGCGAACTGGATCTTCTGTTGCATCCCCTTCGACAGTTCCTCGACTTTTTTCTGCACCCAGTCTGCGATCTGCAGGCGCTCGCACCATTCGAGCGCCCGCTTGCGCGATTCCTCCGTCGACAAGCCGTGCAGCCTACCGAGGAAGACCAGATGGTCCAGCACTTTCATGCGCTTATAGAGACCGCGTTCTTCCGGCAGGTATCCGACACGTTGCAATTGCTCGCGATGGAACCTTTCTCCGAACAACCACACCTCGCCCTCGTCGGGAATAGTGATGCCGATCATCATGCGGATGGTGGATGTCTTGCCTGCGCCGTTGGGGCCCAGCAGGCCATAGACGCTGCCTTCGCGAATCTCCAGCGACAGGTGATTGACGGCCACGAAGTCGTCGTAGGTTTTGTGAATTCCTTTTAGCTCAACGGCAGCGGGCATAGTTTGTTCTTCAAACGGCGAACCCGCCACGGGTCAAATGCGATTTGCCCCATCGTCGGGAGTCTTTTGATTGTATAGATTTCTTTCGTAGCAAAGAGGGGATCAGGAGGCCAGCAATTCGTTGCCGCGACGCGCCATGTCGATGGTGACACCAACCAGTCGGATAGTGCCACGTTCTTCCTCGCGAATCACGGCGCCTCGCGTGTGCACAAGTCTCTCCACGCCGTCAGGACCGACAAACCGGTTCTCGAAGTCGAAGTCCTGGCCAGGACGCTCCTGTAAATCTTCGAGCAATTCGCGAATTCGGCGGTCATCTGCTGGATGGACGAAGGCCATGAGCCGGTCAAATGTTGGGGGAACAGTCGGATCTAACCCCAGCACGTCGTAGAACTCCGGGGAACAGCGCATGCTGCCGTCTTGCGGATTCCACTCCCAGTCGCCGACCCGTGCGTGTTGCATCAACAGGCGAAGCTTGGTTTCGTTGCTGCGGGCCACTTGTTCGGCCAGTCTTCGCGCGGTGATATCGAGGTCGATGCCCACCATCCGTTTTGGCCGGCCGCCGGCATCGTAATACACATGCCCGTGGCTGGCGATCCAGCGGGTGCGACCGCTGGCGGTACAGATGCGGTACTCCATCGACCAGTGCTGCAGCGAGCGGCCGAACAGGTCATCCATCGTTCTTGTTACCTGCTCGCGATCTTCGGGATGAATCCCCTCCATCCACTTTTCCCGCGACGGTTTCTCTTGCAACGGATAATCGAATAGCCGCCGGTAGCCGTCCGTCCAAAACACCGACTTGCTCACCAGGTCCCAGTCCCAGACACCGCCGGCAACCACCTGCTCGGCGATACTGAGCCGATCCTGGCTCGCCATCGAATGTTGCTGCGCGACTTTGCTGACATCCGCATCACTCGATGCCTGCAGTATCGCATTTCGGCCAAGCTCGCCCAAAACCGAAACTAGCATTCCTGACAATGCGAACAACGACGTGGCGATCACCGATCTCGAATCGTTCAAACCGACGGTGTACAGCGGCGGAATCAGAAAGTAATCTGCAAGGCTGATGGTCGTTAGCAGCGAAACCAGTCCCGGCCCAAGTCCTCCAAAGAACGCCGACAGGGTTACAGGTATGAATAGGGAGGCGTATGGGAAGCCGTCGTTGATTACGAAGTGGCCCAGCAGCCAGCGCAGTGCGATCCAGACCAGGGAGACGACGACGGCTGCGGTGTACCGCAACGGCGTGCTCGACTCGAGATACGTTGCCAGCACTCGCCACCGGGATGATGGAGATATTTCCATGCGACTGGGGGCCGCGACCACGGCGCACGTCCGGCCGATCACTTGTTAGTTGACGCCTAACCGCGATTTTTGACCATAGCCGTTAAGTGGATGTCGGTGGGCACGGAGGTAGGAAGTTGGCTACAATGCGCTTGCCGTCACTCGTCAGCACGCTTTCGGGGTGAAACTGTACTCCTTCGACGTGGTACTTCGCGGTGGCGAAGCCCCATAATGACGCGTTTTCCGTCACGGTCCAGGCATGTGGCTGAAATCTCCAACTCGGCAGGCAGGCTCTTCTCTTCCACCACCAAAGAGTGGTAGCGAGTGGCGGTCATGGGAGACGGAATGCCGCGAAAAATCGTCTTTCCGTCGTGCTCGACTTCGCTGGTTTTTCCGTGCATGAGGTTGGCGGCGCGAATCACGTTACCGCCGAAAGCAGCGCCGATTGCCTGGTGTCCGAGGCACACGCCGAGCAGCGGAATTTTCCCCGCGAAGTGCTTGATTACGTCGATGCTGATACCGGCTTCCTGCGGAGTGCACGGCCCCGGCGAGATCACGATCCGTTCGGGACGAAGCTGTTCGATCTCGTTCAGCGTAGTCTGGTCATTGCGGCGCACCACGACCTCGTGCCCCATCTCCCCGATGTACTGCACCAGGTTGTAGGTAAAAGAGTCGTAGTTGTCCAGAACGAAAATCACTCAGCCTTCTCCGCCGCCCGTAGTAGCGCACTCGCCTTGTTCATACACTCCTGATATTCGCTTTCCGGATCCGAGTCCGCCACAATTCCTGCACCAGCCTGAACGTAAGCGCGACCGCGATGGACGACCATAGTCCGGATCGCGATGCACGAATCGAGATTGCCCGCGTAGTCCGCGTAAAGAATCGCTCCGCCGTACACACCACGGCGCACCGGCTCCAGTTCTTCGATGATTTGCATGGCACGCACTTTGGGCGCGCCGCTCAGCGTACCGGCTGGGAAGCACGCCGCCACCGCATCAAGCGCATCAAGTTCCGGGCGAAGCTGCCCCTCGAGTGCCGACACCAGATGCATCACGTGCGAATAGCGCTCCACGTACATCAGGTCTTTCACTTTTACCGTTCCATAATCGCTGACGCGCCCCAAATCGTTGCGTCCGAGGTCCACCAGCATCACGTGTTCGGCGCGCTCCTTCTCGTCGTTGCGCAATTCTTCGATCAGGCGCGCATCGTCCGCCTCTTCTTCGCCGCGCCTGCGCGTACCCGCGATGGGCCGGTACTCCAGCTTGCGTCCGCCGATTCGCACCAGCATCTCTGGCGACGCTCCCACCACTTGCGTGTCGTCGAACTGCAGGTAGAACATGTACGGCGACGGATTCACCGTGCGCAACGCACGATAAATCTGGAAGGGTCCCGTCGCTGGCTTGAAGTCGAGCCGCTGCGAGAGCACTACCTGGAAGATGTCGCCTGCAGCAATGTATTCCTTGGCCCTACGCACGCTCTCAACGAATTCGTCGGGCGTGGTGCTGGCGTGCACCCTGATGGGTTTGCGCTTCGCCGGAGCCGACCATCCCAACGTCTGCTTATGGATGCCACGGACCAGCTTGCGCTCCAGTGCGTCGATGTCGGAGAGCGCACGATCGTATGCCTTGCGCGGCGACTCGGCTCGCACGTCAGCCACGGCGATGATATGCAACTGGTGCTTCAGGTGATCGAACGCCAGCAGCCGGTCATAGAACGCGAAGACACAATCCGGCAGGTCAACATCGACCTTGGCCGTCTCCGGAAGCTTCTCGAACTGCCGCACCAAGTCGTAGGCGAAATAGCCAACGCCTCCAGCGGTGAATGGAGGCAGTCCAGGAACATGCGCTGGCCGATATTGCCGCAGCTTCTCCCGCAGCACTTCGATGACATTGCCTTCCAGCCGCTTTTCGTGAAAGCCGCTGCGAATGACCAACTCGCGGCCTCGCGCCGTCAAAACCGTACTGGGTTGGGCCCCGACAAACGTATACCGCCCGATCTTTTCGCCGCCCTCGACTGACTCCAGCAGAAACGCGTACTTCTGCCCGGTTGCAATGCTCTGAAACGCACCGACCGGCGTCAGCATATCGGCGCTCAGCGTCTTGGCCACGGGAATCAGTGTGGCGTCGCGGCTCAGCTGCAGAAAAGTCTTGTAGTCCGGCGTAAGCATTGGTTCCCGGGAGCAAATTGCGGGGGTGATTGCGATTATACGAGAGTCCCAGGGCTGCGCCGACACCGGCTCCTGCGGCGAACGCGCTCTCCGCGGTATCGTTATCTGCGGGACAACACATGACCACCGTACGCATGGATAAGTGGCTCTGGGCAGCGAGGTTCTTCAAGACCCGGGCACTGGCAGCACGATCGTGTGAACTTGGCCGCATTCGCTCCAATGGAGTGCAGGCAAAGCCGGCGCGGGACGTCAAAGTCGGAGACGTCTTGCACGTGACCAACGACGGCGGCGACTTCGAGGTCGAAGTCCTCGCGCTCAGCGAAATGCGCGGTTCGGCAGCGGTTGCGCAAACCCTGTACCGCGAAACCGAACCGAGCCGCGAGCTACGCCAGAAAGTGGCGGAGGAACGACGCGCCGCAGGACAATTCGCAAACTTGCAAGAAGGACGGCCATCCAAACGCGACCGCCGCCAGATCAACCGCTTACGCGGCAGAACCTGACATCCAGAAAGGCACTATGAAACGCAGGCCTTTCGCTTGCGCGGTTTCTGGAGCCTGCATATACTCGTACAGTTTGCCCGCCTGACCGCTGAGTCAACCGTGTCGCGCGTGAGCATTCGGGTGTTTGGGCCGCAGGCCCGCAATTTTCGGAGACTTTTATGGCAACCACGATTACGCACACGCAAGAGACGAACCCCTGGGAACAGCAAGCGGCGCGTTTTAACATCGCCGCCCACAAGCTCAATCTCGAGGAAGGCCTGTGGCGCGTGCTGCAGCAGCCCAACCGCGAGATCATCGTCCACATTCCCGTGATGATGGACAACGGCACGCTCGAAGTCTTCACCGGCTATCGCGTGCAGCACTCCATCGCGCGCGGCCCGGCCAAGGGCGGGGTGCGCTACTCGCCCGACGTAACGCTCGACGAAGTCCGCGCCCTCGCCAGTTGGATGACCTGGAAGTGCGCCGTGGTGAACATTCCCTTCGGCGGTGCCAAGGGCGGAATCATCTGCGACCCCAAGAATATGTCGCGCGGCGAACTGGAGCGCATGACCCGCCGCTACACCTCCGAGCTGATCGAGTTCATCGGCCCCGAGAAAGACGTCCCGGCACCAGACGTCAATACCAACGAACAGACCATGGCGTGGATGATGGACACCTACTCCATGCATATGCGGCAGACCGTCACCGCCGTTGTCACCGGCAAGCCGCTGAACATGGGCGGATCGCGCGGTCGCCGCGAAGCCACCGGCCGCGGCGTGATGATCACCGCCGATGAGTCCATCAAGCACCTTCGGATGAGCAAGGGCGACACTCGCGTCATCATCCAGGGCTTCGGCAACGTCGGTTCCAACGCGGCGCAACTCATGTATCAGGCCGGCTACAAAGTCGTCGGCATCGGCGAGTGGGACGGCGGACTGTTCAACAGCCATGGTATCGACATCGACGCGCTCGTCGAATACCGCCAGAAGGAAGGCACCATCCACGGCTTCAAGGGCGCCGAGCGGGCCATCACCGAAGAGCTGCTCATTACCGACTGCGATGTGCTGGTGCCCGCGGCGACGGAGAATGTCATCACCTCGCTCAACGCCGATCAGGTGAAGGCGAAAGTGCTGGTCGAGGGCGCGAACGGTCCAACGACTGCTGCTGCCGACGACATCCTCGCCGACAAGGGCGTCTTCGTGATGCCCGACATCCTTGCCAACGCCGGCGGCGTGACTGCTTCCTACTTCGAGTGGGTGCAAGACCGCCAGGGCTACTTCTGGAAGGAGTCGGTGGTCAACGAGCAACTGAAAGACATCATGGTCGAGTCGTTCGAATCCGTCGTAAGCTACGCCCAGAAGCACCACGTGAACAACCGCATCGCGGCCTACATGTTGGCCATCGATCGCGTGGCGTTTACGATTCGCCAGCGCGGAATTTACGCTTAGCGAAGTGTCCATATTCTGGACAAGCGGCTCCCGTTTTGGGAGCCGTTTGTGTCGGTGGGCACCCCCTCGGTATCCCCGAAGCAAAGTCGAACAGTGTCCGAGAGGGGTGAGTAACCACCTCATGGTTACCCCAAGCAAAGATGGTAAGGGAAGGCAAGAGAAATGTGCGGAAAAATGCGGGGCTTTACCGAAATGGGAAAGCGCGGCCACCACAGAGAAAGTCAGGCAAGAATCAATTCACCACGGAAGACGCGGAACCAGGACAAGGAAATTGGACGAAAGACAGAGTTCGCCATAGGGGAAACCGAAGAGGCCCAGTTGCCAGTGGAACTCAAAAGGCCCATCCGGCCAACGGAAGGCCGGATGGGCACGTAATTCGTCGTTCAAAGGTACGTCCTAACACGACGCGATCTTATCTGGCTTTGTGTTGCATGAGGGGATCGCCCTTTCCGGCTTCGCCCTTCAGAGTCTCCATGAGCTTGAAGCCCGGAGATGGAATCTGGTCTTTCTCACGGCAGACGAAGTAGTTGATGGCTCCGGCCGTCAGGCAGCCTTTGCTGAGGTCGCCGACATTCTGCAACAGGTCAATGTGGTCCGTGCGGTAGCCCGGACCATAGGGCGGTGCGAGTAGCGTCGCATGGGCGACCGAAAATGCTCCAGTGCCCGAGCCGGTGCCATTGGTGGCGAGAGTGCCGATCACGCGGAAGCCGGTTCCCGTGCTGTGGGAAGGTCCGCCCACAAGAAATACCTCGTACTTGGTGCTGGGTTGACCATACTGAATGTTGATCTCGACGTGAAGATTGCCGCCGGGTTCGCTGTAGGCGACCATGCCGATTTGCGGTCCGTCCATATCGAGTGTCCCGCCAAAACCGTTGTTGTCTCTGTCATAGACTGCCGGGACGTGTGTCTCCTTGATTGGTCCAACTGTTGGCATACTGCTACCTCACTTCTGATTGTGAAATTCGCCACGCCGCGATTCCCGGCTTTCTGTTTTGAATCGCGGCGATACACGGTGAAGAGCAATTGCTGTGCCGCGAACTAGCGATTCTTTACATTCGGCGGGGGTGTTAACAAGTTCGTTAGCAGCAATGAGGTACATCGCAGCGAGTAAAGTTTGCGCAATTTCGCAGCGGTGGTTCGTCGATTCAAACTATCCGGGTGGATAGGCAGGGACGCGCGTTTCGGATAGCGCTTCCGGTTGCGGGAGTCAGTTGTCAGTTAAGCCGTAACGCGCAGTACGGCGAAATTACCGCGGCGGCTAAAAGCCGGAAATCTTTGTCGGCATTCCATGCACCGCTGAAGCGGTGCTCCACCCTGGGACGCCAGGAGCGATGGGTCCACGAGCTCGGGCTGAAGCCCTCGCGGAAGAGTGGCGTCGCCTCCACCCCACGAACCGCAAGACCTTCGGTTCGCGGGGACCCCGGACCCGTGGGACCCCCGGTCTATAAAACGAGCTTGCTCACCGTTGAATCGGTGGAATGTCTTCTGCCGTCCCGCAGGCGGGACTGGATTGTCGCGGGTTCGGGGCAATTAGTGTTCTCGGTGCGCGAGGCCTACGCTTTTGCTTCCGCAAAAAGGGATGGGGCATTCCGCTCTCCACTCATTTAGTGAGAGAGTCAAAAAGAAAGGACGTGCGACGGCGGGTACGGTGACATAGGATGATCTCAAAAGGGGTGATGGACTTCCAGGCGTCCACTTTCACCCCGGCTGAAGGAAAGAAATATTAGGATAGTTTGACTCAAAAAGGGGAAATTATGCAGCGTGTGGCCGAAGTGAACGCGTCGGAGGAGACCATCAAGATTGGTACGCTGGGGATCCGTTTCCTCCTCACCGGCGGTGATTCGAATGGGAGCGTCTCGGTGTTCGAAGTCCTGGTCCCAGCCGGGCAGAAGCTGGCGGCACCGGCGCACAAGAATGACGCGTACGAGGAGGTACTCTACGGGATCGAGGGCGTTCTTACCTGGACAGTCGACGGCACGCCCATCGAGGTTGGTCCCGGGCAGGCGCTGTGCATTCCGCGAGGCGCGGTGCACCGTTTCGATAATCTTGGCAATGCCGATGTGAAGCAGCTTGCTGTCATATCTCCGGCGATCATGGGCACGGCGTACTTCCGGGAAGCTGCCGAAGTGATCGAGGCGGCTGCCGGTGGACCGCCTGACCGCGCGAAGATGATGGAGGTCTTCCGCCGTCATGGCATGACGCTCGCCGTGCCGCCCGTGGGGTGAGACATCGCGTTCGGGCGACACGCCGGAGCGGAGGGTGGAAGGCGCTCGGGCTGAAGCCCTCGTGCAAATGTGTCGTCCCCGAGGGGACTCGGGAACGATAAAACGAGCTTTCCCAGCCCGCCGCGGCGGGCTGGGCTTTCTTCTGCCGTACCGCGAGGCGGGACTGAATTATCGTGGGTTCGAGGCAATCGATGTCCCGAGTCTGCGGTTGTCAGTTGTCAGTAAAAGTCAGAAGACCCACCCGGCCAAAATCGGGCCGGATGGGGCACCCAACTCAGGATGGTTTGCTGTTAGGGAAGTCGCCGGGTGGGCCACCAGCCGATTGCAGCTTTTGGCAAAGGCCCCACAATTGCCAAAATCAGGCAATTGTAGGCCGCGAGATTTGTGGGCCACCAGCCCCACATTGTCCTCTTTCTGAAGCTCCATCAACAAACGTCGAAATGTTTGGCCATCGACTGTAACATGGTGCCATGAGCGATCCGTTGGTGGCCCAGCGCGAGCTTTTCGCAATTCTTGAAGAGTTTTTTAGGAGGGCGACTGGAAAGTCGGCACCAGAATTTGCGAAGCTGGACGAGTTTTCCGCGACCATTAAAGCCGAGGTCCAGCGCATTGCTCCGACTAGCGTCGAAGCTTTCAAATGGGCCATGCCAGAGCTCATACGTTTTTATACACAGCATAGAACGACGCTCTGGACCGCTTCCCAGAGTCAGGGTGGCGTGAAGCTGGTATTGGGTGGTAGCAGTCGATTCGGAAGGACGCAGTTAGATGCTGTTCGGCGACTACTGCTATATGCGGATACGGTTTTGATTCCTGATCCGGTGCTGCCGTGGATCGAGGCCGAGAGAAAGGAAGAGCGATTCCCACATGTTTCGATTCTCGAGGCCGTCTTTTTTCTTCTTAGACTGAAACCTCTGGTCGATAGTGACTTAGGCTTTCCTCCCGTGATCGTTTTCCAAAGTTGGGAACGATCTTTGGCGATACGCGACGAGCAGACGGCGCACGGAATAGAGGGGCTCATCGCCACCGTTTTCTCTGAAGCGCTCGAGAGAGAATTGTCATCGCTGCCCGATATAGTTGCATTTGCTGCGGCGAACCCAGAGTATTTTCTGGACACCGTCGAAAAGAAGAAGCTGTTTGTGGCTCCTGGAGGCAACGTCGGCGAGCCGTTAAATGATGCAATCGCTCGTTACCGGTGGGAAATACGTCAGTGGCGTACCGGCGAACATCTCGAGACAATGAATGGCCTGCCTGACGCGGTCTTCGTATGCAACGGAATCTTCGAGAGACTTGAACCTCAGTACCACCTACTTGAAAACGCCAAGGAATTACGCGCGCAGCCGCTGCTTGCCATCGAGGCGCAAGCGCACTATTTTTCTATCTGTGCAAACTCCGTTGAGGAACAACTAATTGATAATGAGGTCATCACACCCACAACAAGGGCGACAATCATGTCGCTGGCCAGTCAGAGGTTTGAGTGGATTGGGAATGCACCGATCTCCGCCCTCGTTGAGATGCGCAAAAGAAACGAGAACCTAGTATTTCGGGAGCAGCTGTCGCAGTCGATCGCACTACTCAATAGTGCTTCGCTGAACGACTTAGACCGAGTCGCAGCCGAAGTGAGCTTGCAGATAGGGGCACTCCTCAACTCGCATAAAGTGGAAGCAAGACGAATCGAGGAAACGTATCGACCAAAGTACGGAGCGCTGGCGGCGGCCGGTTTGCTGACTCTGGGCGTCTTTGCGATCCCGTATCTTGCGCCTTTGTACGCTGCCGTGCCCCCACTCGTAATTGCAAGTCAGTACATCGAGTCAAAATTTGCCGAGAAGCGTGAGCAGCGTAAGCTAGCTGGCTCGCTACTCGGAGTACTTGGCTATGCCGAAAATGCACCTGACGACACTGAGTAGCAGCTTCGGTGGGCATCGGCCAGAAGCTCCCTTTGGCTCTGAAAGAGTCGAATCGGAGTGTTCCATTACTCCCTAGTTATGGGGAAAGAATGCGAAGTATTTGACTCTTGATGCTCTTGCAGTGCTTCATATGATTCAAGAAGCAAGCGAGGTCACGCGGCAATGGCGAACCCTGAACATCTCGCAATCCTCAAGCAAGGGGTCGAGCAGTGGAATAAGTGGAGGGAGGATCATCCGGATTTCTCGGCGGACCTTTTTGAGGCAGAACTCACGTGGGCGAGGCTAAGTGGGGCCGATCTCGCCGGAGCAGACCTCGCCGACGCGAGTTTAATCGGGGCGGACCTCACCGCGGCAAACCTCAGCGACGCGAATCTCATCGGGGCGGACCTCACCGCGGCGGACCTCACTGCGGCAGATATGAGCGGGGCTAGCGTCAGCTATGCTGTCCTCACCAGGGCCAATCTCGGCGGAGCGGACTTCAAAGAGGCGGGAGTATTTGGAACATACTTTGCAGATGTCGATCTAAGCGTTGCAAAGGGTCTCGAAACTATGGAACACCAAGGCCCTTCGAGTATCGATATTGACACCATCTACAAGTCGCACGGCAAGATTCCCGAGGTCTTCCTGCGCGGCTGCGGCGTTCCTGAAGAGTTCATTACCTTCATTCAAAGCATGAGCGTAAATCCCACCGAGTACTATTCGTGCTACATCAGCTACTCGATGCACGACCAGGATTTTGCCGAGCGGCTCCATACCGACCTGCAAGCCAAGGGCGTGCGCTGCTGGTTTGCGCCGCATGACATTCACGGCGGGAAGAAGATTCACGAGCAGATTGACGAGGCGATTCGGTTGCATGACCGGCTGCTGCTGATCCTGTCGGAGCACAGCATGTCGAGCGAGTGGGTAAAGACCGAGATCGCCAAGGCGCGCAAACGGGAGACGAAAGAAGGGAAGCGGGTGTTGTTTCCCGTCCGGCTGGTGGGGCTTGAGAGGCTGCGCGATTGGGAGTGCTTCGACGGCGATACGGGGAAAGATTCGGCGCGCGAGATACGGGAGTATTTCATTCCGGACTTCAGCAATTGGAAAGACCATGATTCGTATCAGGCGGGGTTGGGGAGGCTGGTGGGGGACTTGAAAGCAGTGGGCAGTGGATAGTGGTCAGTTGCCAGTGAAACTCAAGAGCAGATCCCCCGCGCCAAGGGCGCGAGGGATGACAAATCCTTAAAAGCGGTGGGCCTCGGATAGACTGCATGGGTGATGAGTTCGGCGATGCTGATGCTGGCGGGATGGCCGGGCCAAACGATTCCGCTTGCTGAGTGGCAGGTGGTCGCGGCGTACGCGGTGTTCGCCGTCAGCTACCTGGTGTTCGCGCTGGGCAAGTTGCCTGGGCTGAAGGGCGATCGCCCGGGTTTGGTCATCATGGGCGCGCTGCTCGTTGCGTTGACGTCGCCGATGGCTGCGGCCGATTCTCCGAAACAGCAACTCACACCGGCTAATGTTCTCTCGGTGATGGAGCGGGTGGCGGATTGGCAACTGGCGCATCCTTCGGCGCACCCTGCAAACGATTGGACGCAGGCGGCTGGAGATGCCGGGATGATGGCGCTGGCCGGAATCGCGAGCGATCCGAAATATCTAGACGCGATGCGCGCGATGGGCCAGGCAAACGGTTGGAAGCCCGGGCCGCGAATGTATCAAGCCGACGATCTGGCGATTGGCCAGACGTACGCGGCGCTGTACGTTGTCTATCGCGATCCGAAGATGATTGCTCCGCTGCGGGCGCGGCTCGACGCGATACTTGCTGCGCCGCCGGCAATCCAGAGCCTGGATTTCCATCAGCCGTACGAGCAGGTTTCGCAATTGTGGTCATGGTGCGATGCGCTGTTCATGGCTCCGCCGGTGTGGATGGAGATGTATGCCGCGACCGGCGACAAGCGCTATCTGGATTATGTGGTGAAGAACTGGTGGCGTACGACGAACTATCTTTACGATCCGGGCGAGCACCTGTATTTTCGCGACAGCACGTACTTCGAGAAGCGCGAAGCCAATGGCAAGAATGTCTTCTGGAGCCGCGGCAATGGATGGGTCATGGCTGGGCTGGTCAGAATGCTGCAGTTGTTGCCGGCGAACGATCCGAATCGAGGGCGCTTCGAACAACTGTTTCGAGACATGGCGGGAGCTGTTCTCAAGGCCCAGCAGCCCGATGGATTGTGGCGAGCGAGTTTGCTGGACCCGGAAAGCTATCCGCTGAAGGAGACGAGCGGCTCGGGTTTTTACACTTACGCGCTGGCGTGGGGCGTGAACCAAGGTTTGCTCGATGCAGCCACGTTCAAGCCTGCGATTCGGAAGGCGTGGACGGCGCTGGTGGACTGCGTGGAACCCGATGGGAAACTGACGCATGTGCAACCCATCGGGTCGGATCCGAAAAAGTTTGCGGACGATTCGACGGAGGTGTACGGCGTGGGAGCGTTCCTGCTGGCGGGTAGCGAGGTGTACAGGATGGCGGAATCGGAAGCCGCCAAGCCGCCTGCTGGGAAAGTGACGTCGGGCAGTTTGTCGAGTTTTACAATTCCGATGAATTTTTCCAAAAAAAGTCTGAGAGATGGCCGTCCGGGCCCAAAATCGGGAGCATAATATTTCTCAAGGAAGTAGCCGTGGGGATCGCTCGATTCAAGCCCAGCACGTATCGCCTTCGATTTGCCCTCCGCACGATTGCCGTGGCGGTGAGTTTTCCAGTGATCGTGCTGGTCATCGTCTGCGCAACCTTGTTCCATCCCATCGCCTCAGTGAAAGGCAAATTCCACACATCACTACGCCTCTGGATGAGCGTGCTGGACTGGATGAAGGGGATTCCCATCGGCTACACCTATTGGGTGCAATACCAGGCGCCCGCGATGGTCGACGAGATCGCGGTGCTTCACGACGAATAACGCGCTGAAATCGCGCGGTTGCTTTCCTCTTGATGCGTGAACGATAATCAGCTTGGCAGCGGCGACCCGGCGGCGCCGCACGGCAACCCGCTCACGTGAACCTTCCGAACTACATCACGCTCACGCGGATCTTCAGCATCCCTGTGCTGATCTGGATCTTGTCGAGCAGCTATTTCAGCGACACTAACGGCAACCGCGAACTGCTGGCTTCGGCCGTTTTCATCGCGGCCTCAATTACCGACGCCATTGACGGCTACCTGGCGCGCAAGCGGGCGCAAGTTACCACCATGGGCATGCTGCTCGATCCGGTGGCCGACAAGCTGCTGATCGCGGCGGCGTTCATCACGCTGGTGCAGTTCAATCCGCGGATCGTGCCGGCGTGGATGGCGGTGATCATTATCGGCCGCGAGTTCTTGGTCAGCGGCCTACGGTCGATTGCGGCGTCGGAAGGCTTCACGATCGAGGCCAGCGACCTGGGCAAGATGAAGATGCTGGTGCAGATTGTTTCGGTCGTAGCGGCGATTGTCGATCATCACTGGGCGCACCTGCCGTGGTACTTCCTGGGACTGCCGGTGCATCCGATCGCGCTGGCGTCAATCTGGATCATGGTGGCGCTGTCGATGGGCTCGGCGATCGATTACTTCGTCGCCTTCTGGAACAAGATCAATCGTCATGCCGAGAAGCGCCGCAAGCGGCGGTCGTTTGTGCTGAGCCGGCGCAGGAAGCGCAACGATGTCCCCGTGGTCTAAAGCGGAACCCGCTGAGCTTGCCGCAACGTTTGAATATTCTCCCGAAGAACGCGCGATGCTTCTGCGGCTCGCGCACCGGGCGATTGCCTCGCGCTTCGAGGGCGAACGCCTCGACCTTACACCTCCCACCGAACACCTGGCGGAAATGCGCGGCGCGTTTACCACCCTGCACCTGAACGGCAAGCTACGAGGGTGCATCGGCTACGTTGTTCCGAAGTCACCCGCTGTACCGCACGGTGGCGGAGACAGCACAGGCGGCGGCGTTTGACGATCCACGATTTTCGCCCGTGACGGCCGACGAGGCGGCGGGATTGGAGGTCGAGATCAGCGTGCTATCGCCGCTTCGGCGGATCCGGCCGGAAGAGATCGTTGTTGGCCGACACGGGTTGGTCATTCACAAGGGTAGCCGCCGAGGATTGTTGCTGCCGCAGGTTCCCGGGGAATGGGGATGGGACAGGGAGACATTCCTGGCCCAAACCTGCAAGAAGGCGGGATTGCCGCCGGATGCGTGGCAGCAAGGTGCTGAAATACAAGCGTTTACGGCGGAAGTGTTTGGCGGGTACGATGCGAAAGAGAAGTCGCGGGCGGTCGGGGAACGTCGACAGAGCTAGTTTCCCACTTGCTGGGTGGTTTTTGGCTAGATTTACGGCATGACCATAATTGGCGCCGTGAAATTGGCTTCAAGCTCGCCATGTGTTCCCACCATGGCACGTCGCATTCGAGTTCAGCGTCTGTGTGACTATTGGTCGAATAGGGAGTCTTCGAGCTGATTTCCGTCCCGAATCAGTACAAAATTAGCAAATCGTATACGAAGGGAGTTGCAACCTTCGTTGTGCATCTGTACTATCGGGACGCTCTTATGCACAAATCTTCAACTGTTTACGCCTCTCGAATCCAGCGCTTCCGTCTGCCGCGTGTATGTGTCGCCGTGGTAGGTGAAGACCCCAACAAAATCATCGACAAAGCCGAGTCGCTTGTTCGCGATAACTCCTTTATGGAGTTCAGATTAGACTACATGGCGAACCCGTTGGCAGGGTTGCCGAAGCTGAAGCATTTCCTCGACTTGCACCCTGAGGCGACGGTCATCGCAACCTGCCGCCGGGCGGTCAACGGGGGTAAGTTCAAAGGCAGCGCCGCCGCCCAGCTTGAGGTTTTGACCAAAGCAGCCGCCATGGGCTTCCAATTAGTGGATATCGAGCTACAAAGCGCCGAAATCCTGAAGGCCGGGGAATTGGCCGAACTGAAAGACCGGGTGGGCGTGATCCTGTCGTTTCATGACTTTAAGGCCACCAAGAAACTCGAAGACAGCTTCGCGGAAATGAAGAGGTATCCGGCGGACTTCTATAAGGTGGTTTCGACCGCTACAACCCTGCACGATAATGTCCAGATGATGAAGTTCGTCCAGGCGCACTCGGCGCAGTACGAGATGGTAGGGCTGTGCATGGGCGAGCAGGGCATTATCAGCCGCGTGCTGGGAGTCCGCGCGGGCAGCATTTTCACCTTTGGAGCTGCACTTCGCGGCGAGGAAACCGCCCCGGGGCAGGTCATGGCCAGCGAACTTCGCGACACGTACCGCATCGAGATGGTGGATGCCGCGACCCAGGTTTACGGCGTGGCCGGGGACCCGGTGGCGCACTCGCTGTCGCCGATCATGATGAATGCCGCCTTCCGGCGGGAAACGGTGAATGCGGTTTATCTCGCGCTTCATGCCAAGACGCTCAAAGATCTGCTCACGTGTGTGCAAGATATTCCGATTCGCGGATTGAGCATCACCATGCCGTACAAGCAGCAAATCGTCGAGGTGCTGTCGAATTCCGACGAGCTAACCCGGCAGATTGGTGCTTGTAACACCGTGGTCCGAAGCCAGGATGGAAAGCTCTACGGCTTCAACACCGATGTGGCCGGGGTAGTGGTCCCGCTCGAACAGCGGATGGCATTGCAGGGCGCCAAAATCTTGATCGTTGGAGCGGGTGGCGTGGCTCGGGCGGCGGCATTCGGCCTGAAGAACAAAGGCGCAGAAGTATTCATCACCAACCGGACAGCGGAGAAGGGCCAGGCGCTGGCGCGGCAGTCGAAGACGAGGTACATGAAGCGGGCCGACGTAGCCAAGGCGAGTTTCGACGTCATCATCAACGCCACCCCGCTGGGGATGGGCACCAATAGGCAGTCGCCCCTGGAAGATAAAGAGCTGAACACCAAGTACCTGTTCGATCTGGTGTACAGCCCCGCTGAAACCAAGCTCATGAAGATGGCGAAGGCCAAGAACATCCAGATCATTCCAGGGCTGGAGATGTTCGTGCAGCAGGGCGCCCGCCAGTTCGAAATCTGGGCAGGCAAGCCCGCTCCGGTGGCTGACATGGCCTTTGTGGTGAGCAAGGCATTGGAGCGGATGGCCGCGCAGTCGGGAGACGAGGAGCCATCTGGCGCGAACGGCGCGTCCCACAAGGTAGTGAAGCCGGCGGCGGAGCCACCGGCGCGCAAGGCCGCGCCTCCGGCAGGCAAAAAAAAGGCGAAAGCGCCGCCCGCGAAACCCGCAAAGAAGGCCGCAAAGAAGACAGCCAAACGCTAGCCTCCAGCGTGAGGCCGGCCTTACATTGTGGGACGACACTGCCCAAAAGCGGCATCCAATGCGGCTTTCGGGCGGTGGTCATAGTGGCGTACCTGCGAAAAAAAGACGTCACTTCCTGCACTTCTCGGTTGCAGTTTTGCCATCAGTGGGCATAGGATGGGTTTAGGAAGCGATGTTCCCGTTTCCGATCAACATTTCAGAACAAGCCCACGTTCCAAGTCGCAGATTCCCTTCTTGCGCCGTCCGGTAGAGCGGAGTGAGAACATCCCAGGAGAAGACGAAGATGGCGTGGTACGCGTACTGTATTACCGAGCAAGCGGGTCTGCAAGGCACTATTCGGGCCCGGCGGCCTTTTGCACTAGAGAACCTCAAGGGAGTCAACGAGGCTCCAGTTCTTGGATACCCCAGCGGCGAGTTCGCCGTCATTGTCAGCGAACACCTTCCCTCAAAACCCCTTACCCAACAAGCCATCGTCGAGCATGCGCGGATCATCAGCGACTGTTTTCGCACCATGACGGTGCTGCCTTTCCGGTTCGGAACCATTTTCGAGTCGGACGAGGCGCTGCGGCGCGCAGTACGCGCCAATCGCAAGGCATTTCTGGAAAGCTTGGCGCGCTTGCGCGGCAAGTCAGAAATGCACGTCAAGATCGTGGTGAAAGACGGGACGATCGAAGAAGCGTTCGCAGACATTCCAGTCGGAGTTGGCGGCGAGTACCTGCGCAAGCTGCGCGACCGTGCCAGCCGCGAGCGTGAGCGCCAAACCAAGGCGCGGGCGCTTTCGATGCAGGTGCATAAGCTCTTCTGTCCCTTGGAAGAGGACGTGTCCTGTAAGCGGATGGATTCCGGCAATATGCTGATTGACTTTGCCCACCTGATAGATACCAATACCGTAGCCAAATACCAGAACCGCTATTCGGCAGCCACGCGGCACTTCAAGGACTGCAAGGTTTCGATTTCCGGGCCATGGCCTCCGTATCATTTCATGCCCGGCAAACTGCGGACGGTGTCTGGCGGGAACTAGGCTACTTGCAAGTGATGGATATCACGTAAAGTGATGGCACAGGGCGGTCCTTTGCCAGAAACAGCGCCGTTACCGAACTGTTCGCAAGCGGTATCGTCACGGTTCAGAAGATTGCCGCACAGCTGCACGAGTTGCAGCGCGCTTGGTCGAACGAGCAGAATCGCCGTAATGCCTGAAGGGAAACCGCGTCACCACGGTGACCGGAGTTTCAAGGTGCAGCCGAACACGAGTGAACGATTCGTGCCTTTGCGACGGAGGGAATTGCACGGGATTGCGAGTGACCATCGGCGATCAGGCAAAGTCGTCCGATGTCGGGGAGTTTCGCAAGAAGTGCTGGCCATGCTGGAGGAACCCTTGCTCGCAGGAACAAGCAGTCATGGGATGAAGCCGGACACTGGCGTTAATCGTAGTTGAAAACATCGGTGCTGCGGTCTAGCGCGTGTTCGCGGAATAGCAAGGCGTATGTTTGGCACGCCACGCGCCAATGGTGCGCAGCCCGCCGACCCGGAGTCACGGCCAAGGCCGACCATTCCTGGGTCTGTCACCTTGGATCCCCACAGACTCGTGGTTCGCACCCGGCGTGACGTTGACGGGTATTGGACTAATACGGAAGCAACACAGAATGATCATCAATTCTCGCGGTTCACGAGCACCTATATGCGGCTACGACACTACATCTGGCAGGCCGAAAGTCACGTGGTGCGGATTCATACTGGTCAGCAACGTGACCGTCACGGCTCCAGGGTTCGTATTCTCCGATTCTGCATTCTGGATCGCCTATCGTTCCGGCGGAAAACAAGTCCTGGCGATCACGTTGGATCAATGACGGCTCGACCAGTCAATACTGATGCCCAGTACGGCTACACCAACGGAAGTAATCTTTCGACGATTCACGCCATACAGTCGCCAATGGATCAACAAGCGTCAACGTCTGATTCCGTTGGCGGGCTCAAGCCTACGGCGACTTTCGCGCATCGTAGCACGAGTGTGCGATAATACTCGTGGCGGATCTTCGGTACCTGGGGCTAGCAGCATTCTTGCGTGGCTGCGGGAAGGTTGCGTGGCTGACTGGTGCGTAGACGTACGCAATGCTTCTCCACGCAAGTTGGAACCGTAGGGCCGAAGCTCTGTTCCTTAGTTTGAGCAGTATACGGCGCGGATCAGCGTGATCCCGTGCCGATTGCTCGGTTCCAGGAACAATAGAATTCGGGATCATTCCCAACCAGGGAATAAATCGATCGATGCGAGGAAATTGCGCCCCCAAGTTGACCTGTATGGATGAGGGGCATATTATCTTTCATTCGCCATGCCGATATTGAGAGCTCAGGGCGATTGCCGGACCGAAGGCATGGGGGTGACGTAATGGACAAGAAGAAACTGGATGTATTCAAGAAGCGGTTGGAGGAGCGTCAGCGGGAGCTGCGGCAGACGGTGAGCCGCACCGCGCAGGATGGACGCGAGGCCGACCTGGAGACGGCCCAGGACGTGGCCGACCGGGCAGCGAACTCTTATACCAAGGAATTTCTGTTCAGCCAGAGCAGCAATGAGCGCCAGATCCTTCAAATGGTGGAAGGCGCGCTGGTCAGTATTCGCGAGGGCAGCTTTGGTGAGTGCGCCTCCTGCGGCGAAGAGATCAACCCCAAGCGTCTGGAGGCGGTGCCGTGGACGCGCTACTGCATTGCGTGCCAGGAAAAGCTGGAGCAGGGTTTGCTGGAAGCGACGGGAACGTAGGAATTCTGACGGGAAAGCCGGAGCCGCCTTGCGGGGCGGCTTTTTGTTTGGGGTCGTCAGCGGCGATCTACTGTTTCGGATTCTTCTTCTTGCTGCCGAACAGGCCGCCGAGGGCGTCTTGCAGTTGTTGCTGCTGGGTTGGCTGGGCTTGCTTGCCGGCAGGTTGAGCTTGCTGGCCTTGTTGCTGAGTTCCGCCCCCAGTAAGGCTCCGACGATGCCGCCCGCGCCACCCTTGCCGCCCAGTATCCCAGCGGCATTGGGGATGATGTTATTGAGCTTCATCTGCGCTAGCTTCTGCACGTCGGGCATCACCGTGGGATGGCTCATGGTGCCGGTGACGATCACGGGAAGCACGAGCTCGCCGTTCTTGTTGCCCAGCGCCGTGTTCAAGTATCCGGCTACCCCGGTGCCACCAACGGATTGGCTATATGCCTGGCTCAGCACGGCGGTGAGATGCATGGCCAGCGCCTCATTCACGAGGTTGACGGAGCCGTTCGCTGCCATCGTGCCCACATCGAGCGCGGCCTTCAAGTCGTTGGTGTTGGCCACGCCGTTGCGTACGTCAAACGTGGCGCTCATGCTGGAAATGGAGGTGTAGCCCTTTCCGCTGCCGCCGCCTCCACCCGTAAATTTGCCGATCTTCCCCAACTCACTCACAAGGTCGATCTTGGTGAGCTTCCCGTTGGCGAGGGTGAATGAGAACGGGCCATTCAGTGTCTGGGTTACGTCGCCCGACGCAGGGGTGGAAAACGTCTGGTTCACGTTGGCGTTGAGGGTTCCGTAGAGCGTGTCTTTCATATTGGCGACGGCGGTGAGCAACTGGTTCGCGTCCGCGCCATTGAGCTTGGCGTTGACGGCGAAGCTGGTCGGCTCGTGCCGCAGGTCGGCGGTGATGCTGCCGCTGATCTGTCCGCCGAATGCTTGTCCAGTGAGCGGGTTCAACTGGATAACGCCGTGATTGAAGTTCACGCTCGACTTGACGTTCGACAACACCGTCCGGTCATAGGTCAAAGTGCCGACGCTGATGGTCCCGGTGCCGGTTGCCTCGTCGAGCAAACTGGGTTTCGGTGCGGGCGCGGCTTCGGCGGTGGGCACGAGGCTCCAGGAGGCATCGGACTTCTTGACCGGAGCGGCCGTGTTCGAGGCGACCAGCTTCTGCAGTTCGGTCACGTTGATTTTGTCGGCTGCCAGCGCAAACGTAAGGCGCGGAGCCTGGAAATTGGCGATGCTGAGGTTTCCGCTGGCATTCGTCGAGCCGATGGCTGCATTCAGGTTGGTGAGGTTGAGCGAGTTCTGTGTGAACTGCAAATTGACGTTGCGAATGTTCAGAGGCTGGGTCAGCGAAGGCGTTTTCAGCGTCGCATTCTGCACGGCTCCGCTGCCGCTGAAGGTCATGGCGTCGGTGTTCTTGATGGGGCCGGTGGCGCGCAGGTCAAGCGTGATGGCTCCAGTGCCGCTCATGCCTTCGACTGCGGTGACGCCGTAGGCCTTGGCGATGTTCAGCAGCTCATCCACTTTGCCGTTGACGGTCTTCAGGGTGGCGTCCACGGTGGGCGAGGGCGAAGTGTATTGCGCGATGGTCATCTGGCCGGCCAGTGTGGTGCCGCCCGATGTGGCGGTGAATGGGCTGGAGCGGATGTCCTGGGGCGTCATAGTCAGGTCGAGCGACGGGACCTTGACTGCCTCGCGAATGTCTTTGCCCGTGACTTCGAGGTTGCGGCCATTGACGGTTCCGTTGAGAGCCAGGTTGTTGGTCGCGCCCTGGGCGTGGAGGTTAGCGGAGAGCTTTCCAGTGATTTTGGCGTTCGGACTGAAGGCAACACCAAAGGCTGCGGCGAGGCGTGCTGCATCTTCGATGGATGCGTCTTTTGCCGAAATGTTCAAGTCTGCTATGCCCGGCGTGTTGTGTGTATTCAAGGTTCCGCTCAGAGAAAGCGGCGTCGAGCCCAGCTTCAGGTCGGCCTTCTTGATAGTCAGGAGGTCACTGCTGAGGTCGTCGGCGACATCGAAGTCCGCCGTGATGGGATAGCCGACTTTGACGTTGTGCACCACGGCATCGGTGATCTTCAGGGAGCCATTGGCGGACATCTTGCCTCCGGAGTTCACCAGATCGGTGGAGCCGGAAATCATGGCGTCGCTGCCTTCGAGCGCCGAGTTATTCAGGAACTTGCGCGCTCCGGCAAGAGAGACCTCGTTGAGCTTCAGCTTTCCGTCGAAGGGAGTGCCCATCATGTCGGCCTGGTTGATGGGGCCGGCCTTGCCGGTCAGAGCAATCGTTTCGGCACCAGGGCCCGGAATGTGCGCGGCCAGATCCATGGTGAACTGCTTGTCGGTGGCGAAATCTTTCAGCGTGAGGTCAATGTGGTCATAGACCTCGCGGGACTGTTTCTTCTGCAGGTCGGTGACCGCGATCTGGCCATCGCTGATCTTGAGTTCGTCGAGCGAAAAGCCACCGCCGCTCGAGGCCGGCGCCGAAGCAGGCGGCTGTTTGCCTTGCGGAGCCGATGCTGATGGTGCTGATGCTGGAGGCGCGGGTGTCGCGGGTCCCTGTCCCAGACTGGCGAAGTTCCAGACACCGGCGGCGTCTTTGATCAGCTCGATCTGCGCGCGCTTCAGCGTGAGGCTGTCGATGGCGACCGTTTTGGTGAGCAACGGCAGCAGCTTGATGCTGATGTCCATCTCGCCGACCTGAGCGAAGGGCAGCTTGCTGGCAAAGCGCGGGTCTTCGCCGATGCTGACGTCCTTTGCTTCCACGCGCAGAGGAAAGACCGCCAGCTTCATGGCTCCCAACTTCACCGGGCGGTGGAGCCTGTTCTGCAGTTGGGCCAGGATCTCGCCGCGATGCTGGTTGATGTCGATGAAGTAGGGCAACAGGAGCATCGCCACAACAATGAGAACAACGACAGCTACTGCGGCGATGATGACCTTTCGCATAAAGGGCCTCCTGCATTTAGACGGAGCGGGAACACGCGCCGGCTCTGGCGCAATCAGGGAAGGGGGTCAACGACATTTTGCCACTCGCCATCGCAGCGGCAACCGGAACAACTTGCTCTGAAAGAATCTTACACGCAGACTGCGGTGTGAATTGAGGAATTCTGCGCTAGGAATTGGCGGTGCTGGGCTCGTCTTCTTCGGCGTGGAGCAGGCCGAATTTCTTCAGCTTATAACGCAGTGCATCGCGGCTGATATCGAGCAGGCGGGCGGCGTGGGTCTGGTTGCCGCTGGCCTGCGCCATCGCCATTTCGACCAGTGCACGCTCGACCTCTTCCAGCGAAGTGCCGCCCTCGGGAATCGTGAGCTTGGGAAGGCTACGTCCGTCGGGCAGTTGCGTTTCGGTGTTGCCACCATTGTTTCCGCTGCTGCTGCCCGATGACATTTCAAATGCTGTATAGGCGGCTTGCTGTTGCGCCACGGCGAAGGGCAAGTAGTCGGGACGGAGGACGGTGGCGTCTTCCAAGATCATGGCGCGCTCGACGGCGTTTTTCAGCTCGCGCACGTTGCCCGGCCAGTCGTACTTCATCAGCAGTTTGCGTGTGTCGTCAGTGATGCCTTCGACCGACTTGCGAAACTTGCGGTTGTAGCGGTCGATGAAGTACTCCACCAGCGGCAGGATGTCGTCTTTGCGTTCGCGCAGGGGCGGCAGGAAAAGCGAAATGATCGCAAGGCGGTAGTAAAGGTCCTGGCGGAAGGTGCTTTCCTTCACGGCGCGCTCGAGGTCGCGGTTGGAGGCGGCGATGACGCGAACATCCACCTGCATGTCGCGCACGCCACCCACGCGGCGAATGACCTGGTCTTCCAGCACGCGGAGCAGTTTGGCCTGAAGGAGTGGCGAGAGTTCGCCGATTTCGTCGAGAAAGAGCGTGCCGCCGTCTGCCATCTCGAACAGGCCCTTCTTCATGGTCTTGGCGTCAGTAAACGCGCCACGCTCGTGGCCGAAAAGCTCCGCTTCCATCAGAGTCTCGGGAATGGCTGAGCAATTGATGGCGACGAAGGGTTTGTCCTGGCGGCGGCTCTGGTAGTGAATCGCTTTGGCAATGAGGTCTTTGCCGGTGCCGCTCTCGCCCTGCACCAGGATGGTGGTTGCTTCGCTGGCCGCGATCTTGTTCACGAAGCCGAGCAGGTCGGCCATTTTGGCTGACACGCCGATGACGTTGTGATATCCGGCGCGGCGGCGCACTTCGCCGCGCAGCGATTCAACTTCGGTGCGGAGGCGGGTGGTTTCCAGTGCGTTTTTTACAGCGACTTCGAGCTCGTCGAAATCGAGCGGCTTGCCGACAAAATCGTAGGCGCCCAGCTTGAGGGCGGTCTTCACGTCCTCCAACTGCGGGTCGGCCGTGATCATGATGACGGCGCGCGCGTCACCGGCTTTCTTGATCTGTTCGAGGATGTCAATGCCGCTGGCGTCGGGCAGGCGGACGTCGAGCAGCACGAGGTCAGGAGACTCGTTGTGCGCTACTTTGAGCGCAGCCGTACCGTTGTCAGCTTCCAGGACGCGAAATCCCCACTCTTCGCACTTCTGGCGGAGCGTCCAACGGACCAGCTTCTCGTCGTCGACGATGAGAACCTTTTCCGAAGGCATTGCGTACCACTAGATTACTACGCTGCCGCGCGCGTGTCGGCAGCCGCCACGGCAGCTTTGGGGTCAAAAGTGACCTATCGGCAACGGCGTGGGCTTCAATAGTGCCTGTCCGGGAATGGACACCCTGTCTGCATTTTGGACGGACTGGGCGGGAGAACAGCAGAAATCGCCGATCTAGACGCAGATTTCCAGGTCCCGAAGTGGCGAGAAGAGTGCATGGACCTTAGTAGATTTCAGTGCGCAGGAGTACCCAGATGGAATCGATACGGCAGGATGTCCGGTTCTCAATTCGTCAGTTGATGAAAAACAAGAGCTTCACGCTGACGGCGTTGCTGTCGCTGGCGCTGGGGATTGGCGCGACTACTGCTGTGTTCAGCGTTGTCTACGGCGTTCTATTGGATCCGTATCCGTACAAAGACGCCAAGCGCATGGTGCATGTTCAGTTGTTGGACAAAGACGGCCGGCCCATGAATCTGATATTCAATACCGGCCCGGAACTACTGGAATTGAAGCAGGCCAAGTGTGTGGATGACGTTTTCATGGAACGCGACAGCACCGTGCCCATGACGGGAGACCAGATTCCCGTCTCCGTGCATTTGGGTGAATATACCTCCAATGTGTTCGAGTACATGGGAGTGCCGCCTCTGCTGGGGCGGCAATTTACGCCCGCGGACGTCACCGACGGAAAGGCCTCGCCGGTGGCGGTGCTGAGTTACCTGTTCTGGAAGAAGCAATTTAACGCCAGTCACGACGTCCTGGGGAAGTCGATTGAGATTGACCACAAGCTCTATACCGTCATTGGCGTTGCACATCCGCGGTTTACGTGGGGAGACTCCGACATTTATGTACCGTTCACTCCGAATGCAGACCCGAAGGACTATCGCAACAGCTTCGTTAAACTGAAGCCGGGCTACTCCCTGGAGGCGGCGCGTGCTGAATTGGAGCCGCTGGTCCTGCGGTGGCATGAGCGCGATCCGCAAGGAACTCCGCCGGTCACGCACATCAAGGTCGTGACCCTGAACGAGCAGGTGCTGGGACAATTCTCCGGCACGCTGATGTTGCTGTTTGGCGCGGTGACGTTGCTGCTGGTGATTGGGTGCGCCAACGTTTCCATCCTGATGCTGGCGCGGGGAACAGCGCGCATGCACGAGCTGGCTCTGCGCTCGTCGATGGGAGCCTCGCGCGGGCGCATCATGCGGCAAATGCTGACGGAGTCAGTGTTGCTGTCGCTGGTGGGCGCGGCAATCGGAGTGCTTCTGGCCTTTGGCGCGGTGAAGTGGATTGCGGCAGCGTTGCCGTACTACTCATTCCCGCATGAAGCGGCGATCAGCGTCAGCATGCCCGTGTTGCTGTTCTCGGTATTCGTAGCGGTGCTGACTGGAGTCCTGTTTGGAATCTCACCGGCCTTGCAACTTTCGCGGCCAAACCTGAGCGAGCTGATTCAGGCTGGTTCGGGAAGACACTCGGGAGGCGGGGCCGGACGCAGAACTCACCGATTGCTGATCGCCGGGCAGGTGGCACTAACGATGGTGCTACTCACGATTGCCGGAGCGGCTACGCGGGCATTCCTGAACGCCTACCGGCTGCCCCTGGGTTTCGATGTCGATCGCGTCAGCGTCTTGAACCTTTCCTTCCCGAAGAAGTCTTATTTGAACTGGACGGAGCGCACCAACAAGTACGACGCCATTGTGCAAGCCGTGGCATCGGCGCCCGGAGTGGAAAAGGTGAGCGTATCGACCACCTGGCTTCCGCCCACGCAAGCATTCGACGCGCCGATAGAGATTGAAGGGAAGCAGGATTTGAAGGGGATCCAGTCGCAGATGGTGCTGGCCAGCCCGGAGATTTTTGCAACCCTCGGGATTCCGCTGCTGGAAGGACGCAACATTACCCAGTCGGAACTAATGCGGGGAGCGCACGTCGCCGTGGTGAACCAGGCGTTCGTACGCAAGTACCTGGACGGCACCGACCCGATTGGCCGCCACATAAAGAGCGCCGCCTTGAAGTTCGATCGGCCGGAGTTTGTGTTCGGCGAAAACAACGACGACTGGTTCGAGATTGTGGGTGTGGCGGCTGATGCCCGCAATAATGCAGGGTTCCGCAACGGCGAAGTCAACTCGAAGGACGCGCCCGTTGAACCTGCGTTCTACCTGCCGCATACAGTGGTGATGACTCCCTTCGTGAGTTTGCTGGTGCGAACCAAGGGGGATGCGGGCAGCGCGATCCGTTCGGCCCAGCAGCGGCTGCGGGAGCTCGATCCTGAACTCTCCATGGTGGAGACGCATCCGCTCACCTGGTACATGGAAACCATGATCTGGGGGCAGCAGCGATTCATCGCGGCGCTGTTTGGGATCTTCTCGCTGCTCGGACTCGTGTTGGCGGCGACCGGACTCTACAGCGTAGTTTCCTTCTCGGTCAGCCAAAGGTACCAGGAAGTCGGGATCCGCATGGCGCTGGGCGCGCAGAGGGTCAACATCCTGGCGCTGGTGCTTAAGTCGGTGGCGGTCACCGTCGGCATCGGCATCGCCGTCGGCCTGGCGATCAGCATTGGTCTCAACCGGCTGGTGGCGTTTCTGGTCCAGAGCAGCTCGCGCGATCCGCTACTGCTTCTCATAGTGGTTGTTGTACTGGCGGTGATTGCGCTGTTCGCCTGTATCTGGCCGGCGCGGCGGGCGGCCACGCTGGACCCCATGAAGGCGCTGCGGACGGAGTAGCGACGGCACTACTGCGGTCACCTCGATGACACCAGGCGGACGGCGGTATCCAACTTTTAATGTAATTCGTCACAGTTTCGTAGTGCGTGTCCTTATCGCACCACGAAGCTGATGTAAAATTGCGAATCAGTGGTTTTGCCTACCACCGCACTGCTTCTTCTGCCTGGGCCCCTCGTCGTAAGTCCAAACTCATAATTCGAAGGAGACACCATGAGCACGACAGTTTCGCCGATTCCCAAGGGCTATCACAGCATCACACCGCATATCGTGGTCAGCGACGCGAAGAAGGCTGCCGAGTTTTACAAAAACGCTTTCGGTGCAGAGATTCGTGGCATGGCCACAGGTCCGGACGGCAAAATCATGCACGCCGAAGTCAAGATTGGCGACTCGATTCTTATGTTGAACGACGAATTTCCGGAATGGCACGTACTCTCGCCGACGTCAACCAAGGCTGACACATGCGTAACCCTTCACTTGTATGTGGACGATGTGGACAAGGTTTTCGCAACAGCGCAGGCCGCGGGTGCGGAAGTCACGATGCCGCTGCAAGACCAGTTCTGGGGCGACCGTTACGGCAAGCTGAAAGACCCATTCGGCCACTCCTGGGCAATCGCGACCCACATCAAGGACCAGAGCCCCGAAGAGATGAAGGCGGCAATGGACGAAGCGATGGCTAAGATGCCGACCCACGCATAGCTTCGCTACCGTGGGCCAGCGCTCTTAAAAACCCGGGACATGCTCTGCGCGGGCATGGTCCCGGGGCGAGCAATTGCGAAGGTCGGATCCCGCCAGGCGGGATCCGAATCTCACGAAGCTGAGCCTTTTGTAGCGCCGGCTCCGTGCATTTTCGCGCGCTCAATCAACATCTGTACCTGATCTTTCTGGTCATAGTTGGGATTGGTCTTCAGCAACTGTTCCCAGACTGTGACTGCGCCTTTGGGATCTTTCTTGCCCTGCCACATCACGATGCCGAGGTTGAACATCGTGCCCGGATGATTCGGACGAATGGCGAGCGACTTGTTGAAGTCGTCAATGGCCTTGTCGGCGTCGCCGGTGTACCAGTAGGCGGTTCCCAGGTCGGTGATGACGTCAGGATTCCTGGGGTCGATCTGCAATGCTTTGGTGTAGTACTCGATGGCCTGTGGGTAGGCCTGACCGTCGTAGTAGATATTTCCCAACTGCCGCAGCGTGTCGGCATCGTTGGGATTGGTTTTCAGTTTGGCGAGCAGGGGTTGGGCGGCTTGCGCCAGCATCTCAGGAGAAGCTCCCCCTTGTTGCTGCGTTCCGATGCCGGGCAGTTGGCCTGCGGCCATTCCAGCCTCGCCACCGGGTGCGGCTGCCGGCGCTGACTGGGTCACTTCCGGGTTTGCGGTGGCCGCGGGCGCCGAGCCGCGGGCAAAATACCCTACGGCTATGCCTATGACAAGCGTGATGATCGCCAGCGTGTAGGCTTGCACGCTGGTGAACCCTAACGCTGAATTGTTTTTTCCTTCTTGCGCAGACTGAGACATTTACTACTCCTTCTTGTGTTTCTTTACAGTCAATTGTCCTGCACGGCTTCTACGGCCGCATCTGAATTCTCCAGGTGGAACAGGCGATGCACCGCGACGGTGAGCATGTCCTGCCCGGTGCGGTCCGGCAACTCGCGCAGTTCCCGGGCCAGTGAGCCTGCGATCCTCTGGGTGATATGCGACGCCAGAGTCGTCAGGACCTGGTCCTGGTCTTCTGTGAATGGTCCGAACTCCTTA
Organism: uncultured Acidobacteriaceae bacterium; assembly: GCA_963814165.1. Classification (GTDB taxonomy): domain Bacteria; phylum Acidobacteriota; class Terriglobia; order Terriglobales; family Acidobacteriaceae; genus DASRAA01. The sequence continues at coordinate 414,391 of CAWFBW010000008.1, forward strand.
CGGAGATACTCTACTTCCTGATGGCAAAGTTCTTCCAGCCGCTGCCGCAGCGCAACCATTGTGGGGACCAAACGTTCGGCAAGCAACCGGCGACGGAAGCCGCCGACCTCATCGGCGACGATCTTGTTCGCCGAGTCCGCAGAGTGTTTGTGGTCCCGGGCATCTCTGCGAATCACCTCTTCCAGGCTGTCGAGATTGAACAGGTAAACGCCATCGATCTCTCCTACGCGGGGATCGATGTTTCGCGGTACGGCAATGTCAATCATCACCATCGGCTTGTGCTGGCGTGCCTTGGCGACTTGTCGCGCGTCTTCCAGGCTGATGAGGCTGTGCGGACAAGACGTGGAACACATGACGATGTCGGCCGACTTAAGGTGCAGGAGGCGATCATCGCACGACACGGCCTCGGCACCCAGTTTGGCGGCAAATCCCTGCGCCTTGACCGGGGTGCGATTCATGATTTTCAGGCGGTTGGCGCCCGCATTCCCGAGGCGTTTGGCGGCCAGTTCACTCATGCGGCCCGCGCCGATTAGCAGCACTTCGCGGCCCGAAAGGTCGCCGAGAACACCCATGGCCAGTTCCACCGCCGCATACGGGAACGTGATGGTGGCGTCCTCGAGAGCGGTATCGGTCCTGACACGGGCAGACACCGCCAATGCTTTCTGGATGGCCGCGTCGAGGAAGCGTCCGGTCGCCCCGGCTTTGCGGGCCTGTTCCCATGCTTCGCGCAATTGAGCGGCGACTTCCGGTTCACCCAGCACAACAGAGTCGAGCCCCGCTGCCACCTGGAACAGGTGCGTGAAGGCGACGTCGTCCATCAGACGGTAGAAATGGGACCAGTCGCAAAGCTTGAGCTGGTAATCATGCGTCAGAAACCGCAGCACCGAGTTGGCTGCGGCGGGTACGTCATTCGACCAGAGAATGAATTCGGTGCGATTACAGGTGGCGAGCACTACGACTTCTTCGATGCCTTCCGAGCGCAACAGACGGTGCAGGGCCTCATAGCGAGCGGGCTCGGCAATCCAGAACTGTTCCCGGACCGCGACAGGAGAGGTTCGATAGTTCAAGCCGATGATTGCCAGCGTCGGTTCCAAAGCGCGCCCCTCCCATATTGGGTAATACGGGTACAAGAGCATTGCACTTGCCAAACTCCCCCGGGTGCCAGGTTTGTCGGTAGGTAGTTCAAAAATCTGTGGTTAATGTGGAATATGGCGTCTGCTTAACAATTCGTAACAATGTGTTTTTGCGGCATTTAGCGCGGCTAGCGGGTTTTTCCCCACCACCTAGTGGCAACGGGTAGTAGCTAATTTGGGCTGCCCGGGATTAAAGTATGGCCGAGTTGCAAAACAAGTCCCCGCCGCCTGCCTACGGTTGGCGCGGCTGTTAGCGGAGAGGAAAATCAGATGACGACATTCAAATCACAGGTTGCGATGGGACTGGTGTTGCTGCTGGCGGTCCCGACGCTCGTAGCCGCCCAAGACAGTCCTGCCGACGTCTTCAAGGCGAAATGCGCGATGTGCCACGGCCCCGAAGGAAATGCCAGCACCTCGATGGCGAAGAATATGGGCCTAAAGCCGCTTACCAACCCGGAAGTGAAGAAAATGTCGGATGCAGACCTCACTGCCGTGATCACCAACGGGAAAGGCAAGATGCCGGCGATGAAAGGCAAGCTGACGGACGACCAGATTGCTTCTCTGGCCAAGTACATCCATTCGCTGAAATAGCGGCCATAAAGCGCGAAACCAACATGGCGGCAGCCCGGTTAGCTGTCGTCATAGTTGACCACTCCTGTTCGCCAGAACCGGGCGCTAGAGTCCACGAGTCGGCACCGATTGCCGAAATGGGCTCCTGCTCTCTGGCGCCAACAAAACCTGTGGCATGAATTGGGGTTCGAGTAGTAGATTACTCAGGAACTTTGACGAGTGCCCGCGCACACGCTGCGGGGAAGGAGAGGGGAATGAAAGTCTTACATCGAGTTGCTATCTTCGGGTTGGCGGTGGCCTTGGCGACGCCAACAATCGTCTCGGCCCAAGCGAAAGGCCAGGACACTTACAAGGCGAAATGCGCCATGTGCCACGGCGCCGACGGTAGCGGCAACAAGGCCATGGGAACCATGCCGCTGGGCGGCGCCGATGTTCAAGGAATGAGCGATGCGCAGCTGAATGCGGCCATCACGAACGGCAAGGGGAAAATGCCGGCCTACAAGGGCAAGCTGACCGACGCGCAGATCGGCGACCTGGTGTCATACATTCGCTCGCTGAAGAAGTAAGCGACAGCAATAACCCGCAACGCAAAGCGACGGCTCGAAGTTTTTTCGAGCCGTCGCTTTTGTCTTTTTTGTGGCATTTGCTTTTGTCGTCGAACGATTTCGCGGAGTTATACTCGCGCTTATCACCACTTGGGTCCGAGCGGAATCGCCGGTTGGTGCCGCCCGAGAATCTAACTCCAACTCCTTCGGCCGCAGGTGGCCGGAGCCTTCGCTGATTTTCTTGCTGGAGGCAGAATGAAAAACGACGACGCGCACAAGCCCGAATCGAACTCGGGAGTCTCGCGGCGCGACTTCATGAAAATCTCGGCAGTGACCGCGGCTGTCCCGCTTGTCATGGGGACGAACGTGGTCGAGGCCGCAGGCGAAGAAGTCGCCGTGCATGGGCCGGGCAAGGTCCCGGTTACGCTTAACGTCAACGGCAAGAAGCTGAGCGCTGAACTAGAGCCGCGCGTAACTCTGCTGGACGCGTTGCGCGGGCCGTTCGACATCACCGGCGCCAAGCGGGTGTGCGATCGCGGTACCTGCGGAGCCTGCACCGTGCTGCTCGACGGCAAACCGGTGTATGCCTGCTCCGTGTTGGCGATTGACGCGCAGGGCGCAAAGATCATGACCATCGAGGCGCTGGCCGAAGACGGCAAGTTGAGTCCGGTGATGGCGGCCTTTGTTGCGCACGATGCGCAGCAGTGCGGATTCTGCACCCCAGGATTCGTAGTGGCCACAACCCACTTTCTCCAGAAGAATCCGAAGCCGAGCGCTGAAGATATGCGCCGCGGCCTGAGCGGGAACTATTGCCGCTGCGGTACTTATGACGGGATTCGCGCCGTGGCACTGGCGCAGTCGGGAGGGAAACAGTCATGAGCCAGTACACATGGCCCGATCCGGCGACACGACCACTGCTGGGGAAGAAGATCAATCGAGTGGACGGCCCGTCGAAATCTTCGGGCCGCGCTAAATACACATACGACTACAACCCGCAAGGTTTGCTGGCGGGGAAGATTTTGCGCTGTCCGTACGCGCACGCCAAGATCGTCAGCATCGACACGAGCGCCGCTGAGAAGATGCCCGGCGTAAAGGCGATCGAGATCATTCAGAAGCCCGGCACGGAGATTTTCTGGGCGGGCGATGAAATCGTCGGTGTCGCTGCCGTGGATGAGGGCACGGTCGACGATGCCATCCGCGCTATCAAGGTGGAATATGAGGTTCTGCCTCACTTTGTTTCGGACGCCGAGCCTCCCAAGAATGTAGCCACCGACAACGGCCCCATCAGCTCCGACGATTTCGAAGACATGGCAGACAACCAGGTTCCCGACGAAGATGTCATTGCCATGATCCAGAAGCGGGGCATCAGCTTCAAGCCCACCGACAAAGACCTCGCGTCCTACAAAGGGATGGGCGTGGACCAGAGCATCACTTACTGCTCTGCAGAAGGCGAAGTTCGTGGAGGGCACGGGCAAGGCAAAGTCTCCTTACAAGAAGACGGCGCTGCAGACTCAAGGCGAACCCGACAAGGCATTCGCTGCAGCCGCCGCAGTAGTGGAAGGCGTTTACGGAATGCCGTGCATCGTACATTCCTGCCTGGAAACGCACGGTTCCGCCAGCGAGTGGCCCGGCGAGAAAGAGCTGGTCGTCCACATCTCTACCCAGAACGTCTCCGGCATCGCGGCCCAGATGGCAGAGCCGTTGAGTGTCCCCGCAGGCAACATCAACGTAATGCAGCAGAATATCGGCGGCGGATTCGGCAGCAAGTTTTCCGCCGACCGATGGGACGTCAATACCGCGAACCTGTCGAAGAAGGCAGGCGGCAAGCCGGTCAAGAACCTGCTCGACCGCAAGGCCGAATTTGAAGTTGCCGGCATGAGGCCCTCGGCGTATGCGCGAGTAAAGATCGCCGCTACGCAAGGACGGCAAGATCACTGCTTGGGATTCGCGTTCGTGGGGAACCGGCGGCGTCGGCGGAGGCGGCACGCCTCCGTCTGCCGTACATTCTTGAAATTCCCAACCAGCGCAAACAGAACACCGCCATCTCCACCAATCAGGGAAGCGCCCGGGCGTGGCGCGCTCCGAACCATCCGCAGGCGGCGCTTATTACGATGGCGGCTGTCGAGGACCTCGCGGCTAAGCTGAACATGGATCCGCTGGACTTCATGCTCGCCAATCTCGAGATTGCCGGTCCCCGAAAAGACAACTACAGGGAAGAGTTCGCCATCGCCGACGAGTTGATGGGATGGAAGAAGAACTGGCATCAGCGCGGCGACAAGACTCCGGGCCACATCAAGCGTGGCATGGGACTCTCGATGCACACCTGGGGAGGTCGCGGCCATAACAGCAACTGCGACTTCTCCATCAACCCCGACGGCTCGGTGGAGATGAAGCTCGGCACACAGGACCTGGGCACCGGATGCCTGACGATCATCTAGCATCGTGGCGGCCGACACGCTGGGCATTCCGCTGGAGAACGTCAAGGTGCTCTACGGCAACAACCGCTATCCACAGTCAGGCGGCAGCGGCGGCAGTACCACTTCGGGTGGCGTGACTTCTTCCACGCGTCGCGCGGCCGTGGATGCCCGCGATGCGCTGTTCGCGAAGGTTGCTCCCGCACTGAAGGCGCAGCCCGAGGAATTGGAATCGGTGGGCGGTAAGGTGCAGGTGAAGGGCGACGCTGGCCGCGGCCTCTCGTGGAAAGAGGCCTGCGCCAAGATCGGCGCGGTGCCACTGACGGTGCGCGGGACAAATCCCGATAAAGCCAAACCGCCCGATCTCTCCAACAGCGGCGTCGGCGGCGTGCAGATGGCGGAGGTCTCCGTTGATATCGAGACCGGCATCGTGCGCGTGACCAAGATGGTTGCAGTGCAGGACTGTGGCCTCGTGGTGGACGTGAAGACCGCCGAGAGCCAGGTGCTGGGCGCGCTCATTATGGGCGTCAGCTACTGCGCTGTATGAGGAGAAGATTCTCGATCCGGTGACCGGCCGTGTGCTGAATCCGAATCTCGAGTTTTATCGGCTCGCTGGGCTGAACGACATCGGAGAGTTGAAGGTCCACATGATGACCGGCAAAGGTTACGACGAGCGCGGCGTCATCGGTTTGGCGGAACCTCCGGTGGTTTCGCCGGGCGCCGCGATTTCGAATGCCGTGGCGAATGCGATCGGCGTGCGCGTGCCGTTTCTGCCGCTCACGCCCGATCGCGTGCTCGAAGCCCTGGAACAAGGAGGCGCCAATGCAAGCGTTTGAGTATGTAACTGCCTCGAAGAAAGAGCAGGTTGCTACGTTGCTCAGCGAGCAGGCGGCAATCCTCGCTGGTGGCACCGACCTGCTAGCGCTGATGAAAGATGACGTGGTCGCACCCAAGCGACTGGTGAACATCAAGCAGATCGAAGGGCTAGGCGGCATCTCGTATCAGCCGGGCAACGGTCTGCGCATCGGAGCGCTGGTCACCATTGCCGAGTTGGCTGAAGATAATGCGGTTCGACAGCACTATCCGATGCTGGCGGAGGCGGCGATCGAAGCGGCCAGCCCGCAGATTCGCAACCTCGCGACTCTCGGCGGTAACATGTGCCAGCGTCCACGCTGATTGGTATTTCCGCAACGGCATGGGGCTGTTGGGCATCGAGCAGAGCCATGACCGCGTCTCTTTCATGGTCAAGGGCGACAACCGCTACGGTGCGATTTTGGGTAACGACGGGCCAGCATACTTCGTCAGCCCTTCGACCATCGCTCCCGTTCTGATTGCGTACGGCGCGAAGATCCGAATCTATTCGGCGAAGGCGTCGGGTGCCGGAGTTCGCGAACTCCCACTGGAGAAGTTCTTTGTCACTCCCACCAAGGCTAGGGGAGCGCGAACACGACCTGAAGCCTGACGAGATGGTCATCGAGCTCATCGTGCCTCCGCCGTCGCAAAGCCTGAAGGCCTCAAGCTACGAAGTGCGGCAGCGCGCGGCCTTCGACTGGCCACTGGCCCACGCCGCCGTCGCGCTGGAGATGGATGGCAACACAGTGAAGAGCGCGCGCATCGTGCTCGGGCAAGTGGCGCCGGTGCCGTGGGTTTCGGAAGAAGCCGCTGCGGCGCTAGTGGGCAAGCCCGTCAACAACGATACGGCGATGGCGGCGGCGAACGCAGCGGTGGCCAAGGCCAAGCCGCTCAGCCGCAACAAATACAAGATCACGCTGACCAAGGCGGCGGTGAAGCGTGCTGTTATCAATGCCGCTGCCGGACGCGCCGGAGGTGTGGCATGACGATGTGGCTCGATCAGGAACGCTTCGATACAACTTGCGAGACGCTCTGCACTTCGCTGCGCTGGAAGCAGCAGTTCATCGGCGTGGACCACGACCCCACGGTACCTCCGTCGAACGACGGCCTGTTCTGGTGCATGCATACCCAGACCTGCATCGGCCCCGACGGCGAGTTGGCCGAGCCGGGCACTTGCTCGTCAACCGGGCGGAAGTGCCACGGAACGGGGAAGTGCGGCTAGTCATCTGGTTGTGGATTTCTACGGATGGACGCGGGTAGGACTTGCTACCGGTGAGTGATCCGTGTTTGTCCGTGAACTTCAGAAGTTCAATCTTCTTGCCTCACGGAACCATACGCCGCCACTTCGCGGACTGCACTCCCAAAGGAACCCTCGACCTTGCGAAACATCTTCTTCAACTCCCGCGGTCTGCGCGCCGGATGGCGCCTGCTGATCTTCGTCCCAGTCTTCATCGGCCTGGGCTTCCTCGCCGATCTGGTTGCCACCAAAATCGTCCACGTCAAACAGCGCGCCTTCCTCGATCCGATTTCCTTCGTCTATGCCGAGTCGCAGGCGCTGATTCTGGTACTGATTGCCACCTGGATCATGTCGCGCATCGAGCGCCGTCGGTTTGCCGCATACGGAATTTCGTCCGCTCGCGAATGTTTCGGCCGCCATTTTTGGGTTGGAACCGTCTGGGGCATCGCCTCCACGGCCGCGGTCATCGGACTCATCGCGACCTTCGGCGGATACCGTGTTCACGGCCTGGCGATCCATGGTGCCACGTTGTGGTATTTCACCTTCGTATGGCTCCTCGCCAATCTGCTCATTGGTTTTGCCGAGGAATTCCAGTTCCGCGCCTACGTGCTCGCCACTACCGCCGACGGCATTGGGTTCTGGGCCGCGGCCATCGTGCTCTCACTCGCCTTCGGTGCGCTGCACTATTTCTTCAAGCCCCACGAGCGATGGGAAGACTTCGCCTCCACCGGCCTGCTTGGCTTCTTCCTGTGCTTCACTCTTCGTCGTACCGGCTCGCTGAGTTTCGCCATCGGATTCCATGCCGCTTTCGACTTCGCCAATCTGTTTGTCTTCTCCGGCCAGAACGCCGGCGAGTTTGCCGTGGGCCGTCTCCTCGACACCAGCTGGCACGGCCCCGATCGGCTCACCGGTGGCCTGCTCGGTCCCGAAGCCCGTTGGATGGTCTTCCCCGTCATCGCCGCCATGTTCGCACTCTTCGCGTGGCTTTACCCGCGCAACAAGTTCCCGCTCCGGACTGACCAGATCTGCTAACGTCGGGACATTTGCCTGACGGCAGCAAATGTGGGAGCCTAATCCTCTGTCATGGCCAACCCTTCCAAGTACAGCGGCATGAAACAGCACATATTCAAAGTCAAACTCTTCGGCCAGGAAGGTTCTTCCGTCGCCGCGCTCAAGCCGCCCTTCGACGTGGTCGAAGTTTTCCAGCGCAAAGGTCGCGTGCCGGTGAAGGGAACCATCAACGGCTTTCCCTTTCGCAGCTCGCTGATGAACATGGGCGAAGGCCACATGATGGTGGTCAACGCCGAGCTGCGTGCCGGCGCCAAGTGCAAGGCCGGTGATACCGTCAGCGTGTTGATGGAACTCGACACCGAAGAACGCATCGTCGAACTCCCCGACTACCTGAAGAAGATCATTAACGCCGACCCCGCCACGAAAGACGTCTGGGCCAAGCTCGCGTTCACCCACCAGAAAGAGCACGTCCGCGCCATCGAAGACGCCAAGCGCCCGGAGACCCGCGAGAAGCGCATCGCCGCCATGATCGAGATGCTGCGGCAAAAGAAACTCAAGAAGAAGTAATCAAATCCGTGTTCATCCGTGCAAATCCGTGGTTGATGTTCCTACCTCGTGTACTCTCGTATCATCTCTGCGACTCCCGGAAACTGCGCTATCAACTCATCCCGCACGCCCGTCTCGTAATCGGCGTAGTCGAACCCCGGCGACATCGTCGTTCCCATTAGCGCCCACTTACCGCTTGGAGTCAGCCTACATCCCTGCCACACTCCTCCGCGTACCACCACTTGCGGCTGGTGTCCGGCAACGAGGTCTTGTCCCAAGGTCACGGTCTGCGACTCTCCATCGGGATGAAGTTGCAGCATGACCACGGGGTCTCCCAGGTAGAAGTGAAAGATCTCGCTTCCCGGCAACCGATGCAAGGTCGAGAACGATTCCGGCGTGATCATGTAATAGATCGCCGTGCCGATCGAGCGCTGGCCGGGCATGCCGTCCGGCAGATGCTCGCCGGGGATCATCCACCTCGAGCGGTACGTTTCGCGAAAAAATCCGCCTTCCAACTCCAGCGGAGTGAGTTCAAGCAGTCGTTTTACGTCCTCGGCAGTCATGACCTCGAAACAATATCAAATCAAGCCTCGAGGCGCAGTGTCCGGCCTCGGACACAAAACCCCGCATTCGGACGCGTCGCCATTCACGGGAATTTCACATAGCCTGCTATGCCGCTGCTGCACAATACTTTGCGCGATCTGTAAGTTTGGTATCAAAACTGTAAGTACGCTTTGCAGCAGTGGGGCGCCTGACGGAAATTTTAGTAAAAAAACACTAACCAACGTCAGGATGTCACGTCTTATGAGCAGCAAGGAGGCAGTATGGAGCGCAGATACCTGGTAGCGACCCTGGCACTGGTGGCCACTTTCGCGATCTTTTCCCAAGCGTTCGGTTCCGGACGCCTGGCGAAGCTGCCGCGTTCGCGTGCGGAAGCGCAGGCCGACATTGCTTGTGTTCGCCGCACAGTCGCCGAGCGGATCATGGCTAAGCTGGCGCCATATGTCGATAGCCGCGCTCCTGAGCAGGCGCAAATGGTGGCCGAGCTGAACCTCCCCGAGTTGGCCCGTGTCGAGCAGCAAGCCGCTGACGCCCAGCGGATGGCCGAGACGCAAGTGGCACGGCAGCAATGCCAGGCTGCAATGCGCGCCCAGAAAGCAGCACAGCAGATCTACAAGATGCAGATTCTCACCAGCGATCGCGCCCAGCGAATGAACGACTTGTCGGCGGCGCGTGCCGAGGAGCTCAGCGCGCGCGCACAGGCGTGGCGCGATATCGCGGATGCCCGGAGAATTCAAATCGATGTCGAGGCAATCCAGCGCGCCCACGAGGTTTCGGCCAGGGTCGTCGAGCGGGCGCACCATGTCGTGGAGCGTACCCAGGTGAAGATGGCTTACCCTCAGCCGGGAAAGCCGATACACATTAACTTCGTAGCACCCGGTGGCGGGAATTTTGCGATCACTGTTCCGGTCGCACCGGAGCCGCCTACTCCCACGGTTTTTTAGACAAGGCCCGGCGAGAAGTATTGGGTTCCTGCAAATGCCGTCAATCCTGGTTCCAGGGTTCTCCGCCTCTCGAACCAGGCCTGACGGCAATTTTCATGCCTTCAATATGCCGAACTTCGCGCCTTATTTTTGGCCATTCCTTCCGACGATTGCCCAATTTCGCACAGGACCAGCCGGGCCTGAACACTGGAAGTGCTCGGCTCAACCTGTCGTCCTCCCAAGGGTCCGTATTTTCAAGCGTATAGCTGTGCCACCCTCTGGCACTGGAAGTGCTCCGGCTGACTGTAGTAGACAAAACGCCAGGAAGGGGGAGTCATGTCCAACACTGAGCGCACACGGCAGATGATTACAGGCGAGTTTGGGACGGAGCAGCTTCAGCAAAAGCTCAGCGAAGGCTGGAAGCCCGTCGCCATCGAGTGGGAACGGGAAATCGCGCACCACGACGCACCAACCACCGCTCCCGCGCCCGAGGTACCTTACGGGTTGCGCGTGTCTGGCGACTGCGCCCACTTGGAAGCCGATCCGCGCGAGAACGAAGTGCTCTTCCAGATTATGGAGCTGACCATCCAGGACGGCCCCTATTCCGGTATCGCTGCCGAGTTGAACCGTCGCGGCTATCGTACCCGCAGTGGCCAACCCTGGACCCCAATCTCTGTATTCCAGATGCTGCCTCGACTGATCGAAGCAGGCCCCGGTATCCTCAATAGCGAAGAATGGCGTGAACGCAGGCAGCGCCTGAAGAGCAGCGGGATGTAGACTTCCCACCGCGTGTAAGCTCTCAATTAACCCCTGCAAGGAGCGAAATGCCAGTAGCTGGAATGGATTTGCGATACAAACCAACCCGTCTGCTACCCGCCGCGATATTCGCGGCGTTGTTTTTCTCCACGCTCATTCCCGCCCATGCCCAGTCGGCGGCTGCGCCCGATGCGCTTTTCAAGACGATTCAGGGCCTGGATAAGCAATTGTTCGATGCCTACAACAACTGCGATCTGGTGACGTTGTCGGCCATGGTCTCCGACGACCTGGAGTTCTACCACGATAAGACAGGCCTGGCCACTGGCCGCCAAGTGTTTATCGAAGCCATCAAGAACAATATCTGCGGCAAAGTTGCCCGCCAACTTGTGCCGGGAACGCTGGAGGTCTATCCCCTGGCCCACTATGGCGCTGTGGAGATTGGGACCCACAGGTTCACGCACCCCGGAAAAGACGACGAAATGGGCGAAGCGAAATTCGTCCACATCTGGCGCAACCAGGACGGAAAGTGGATGGTCACCCGGGTCATCAGCTACGACCACGGCGCAGTTACGAACAAGTGAGGGCTAGCTAGTACTTAATCGCGTAAGTTTACGATAGTATTGCGCAACTGCGAACCTTTGACTTCGCGTTTACGCCAGACGAACGGCTTGGCCCTGGGTCCGTAGGCTGCCACGAAGTCTTCAATCGCTTGGCGCAATTGCTCGATGTCGCGAAAAGACGCTCCCCGCAGGGCTTTGCGGCTCAGAATACCAAACCAGACTTCAACTTGATTCAACCAACTGGCCGAGGTTGGCGTGAAGTGAAAGAACACGTTGGGATGAGCCGCCAGCTAGGCATCGTTTTTCTTGTGGATGCAGTAATTGTCCAAGATCGCATGGATTTCTTTTCCCGCCGGGAGATCGGCGACCACGCGATCCATGAATTCGAGAAACTCAATTCGCCGCTTCTTGCCGGTCGTCTGCGTATGAACGGCACCAGTGGCGACTTCCAGGGCGGCAAACAGATTTAAGGTGCCGTGGCGCTTATAGGTGCTCTTGAAACCGCGGACGATTTTCCCACTGTCCGTTTCCACGAATCCCGTCTTCCGCTCCAACGCCTGAATACTCGGCTTTTCATCCACGGAAAGAACCAACGCATTCTGTGGGGGATTCAAGTACAGACCCACGACATCGGCGGCCTTGGCCGTGAACTCCGGGTCCGTGCTGACGCACCAACGGCGCTGGCGTGCCAAACATACGCCTTCTTTCCGCAACACGCGCCAGACCGCATGCACCGATGTTTTCAAATGCTTCGCCAGTGCCGGCCCATCCCATACTGCTTGTCCCTGCGGCGGGGGTTCTTCCAGCATGGCCAGCACTTGCTTGCGAAACTCCCCTGTATATCGCGGCGGTTTGCCCGATCGCCGACGGTCCCGCAATCCCGCTATTCCCTCCGCCGCAAAGCGCCGACGCCAATCGATCACCGTGTTCGGCCGCACCTTCCAACTCCGGGCCACCGTGCTGACCGGCTTCCCTTCCAGACACCCCAAAACGATTCTCGCTCGTTCCACCAATCGCGCTTCCATCGTGCGGCTGTGCGCCCAATCTTCTAAAACCTGACGATCCGCTTGCGAACATTCCGGTATCGGCGCTGTTTTTGGCAAAGGCACCCCCTTTGCCAATCACATTACGTAATATCCATCACTAATGCAAGTAAGCACTAGTACTTCCGAAGTCCTCCGCGAATCGACTGAGAAGTTCTTTTTCTCCTCGCGCGGACAATGCGTGGTGCAGTGCTTTCGTGACTCGGTCACTGTGACGATAGATGGAAAGTGCCTCAATCGCGTCGTTTGCCGTTTGATTGTTCGCGCTTTCGGCCAGAGAGATGAGGAACGTCACGGCCTCGTCCAACCTGGACGAGGCCATTGCCACCAGCAACGTCTTTCTGGCTGGGCTCCCCACCGATCTCTCCCACTTTCCCTTTAGCGCGTCGTAAGCCGCGTTCAGCCGCGACTCACCCAGCGCGAGCATGGCAGCCTCAGCCACAGCATCATCTTCGGAATCGAGATATCGCGCGACGAACGCGACCGACTTGTCGGGCGAAGTTGCGAGCAATCCGGCGAAACAATCTGCCAGTACGGCTGCTTCGGAGTCTCCCGTGAGCACCTTTAGCCGCAACAGCAAAGCGCCGGCTTCTCCACCGTTTGCAGCCAACCCACGGACGGCGCCTATTCGCGCAGCGGGCTCGCGATCCATCAGCAACGGCACAATCTCGGCCAAGGCTTCGGGATAGCGCGTGCGCAACAGTCCCTGCGCGCTCACCGCCCGCAGCTTCGCCGCCTCGTCAACAGGAGGCCCGAACGAAGCCTCCAACTGCACATGCTTGAGACCCTTCAGGTACGGCTCTGGCTCGACATAATCCATCTCGTACAGAGCAGTCAGCAGCTCGGTGGTGGCGGCGCAGCGCTTGTCGAGCCGCGGAGCGTCTTGCATCAGCTTGTCGAACGCGGCCACCATCTCCGGAAGCAAGACCGCGATCCTCAGCTCGCGAGAGACCTTCGCTGCCTTCGCAACCACCAGGTTCGACCGGTTGCGCAGGAATCCACGAACTTCTTCGGCCACCGCCTCTGCTGGCTCCCGCAAATGCAACTCGCCCAACCTGTCTAAAGCGCGTTCGATTTGGTCCGCCTTCGCCATAGGCAGAATTCTATAGCGTGCTGGCCCGTAGTCGGCAACTCGGGTTTCCTCTAACCCAAAGCGATTATTGAACTTACCCTTTGGCGTTGTTTATGATCCGAACATTGTGAAAGAAGGCAACGAGGTCTGATGATGGCGTCGATCCCCTGCCCTCGCCGTCGAGAAGCAGTTAGGTACGTAGCAGACCATGATTTCGTCAGGGAGACCGAGTTATTGCAGTGAAGATTACGCGTAACGTCCAAATTCAGCTGAAAGACGGAAAAGGCAAGGAGTTCATCCAGACATTCGAGTCGCAGGTCCTGCCGGTACTTCGCCAGCAGACTGGCTTCCAGGATGAGATAGCGCTCCTGGATAACAACCGGGCGCTGTTGATCAGCTTCTGGAACGATCGCAAGAGCGCTGAGAATTACCACAACACGGCGTTTCCCAGGCTGGTCGAGAAGCTGAATCCGATGATTCAGACACCTCCGAAGGTCGAAATGTACGAGGTGGCGAACACCACCCTGAGGGTGGCAGCCTGATTTTTTCCTTCCTTTAGCAGCTGTACGTTTTGTGGCCCCGCTCAGGGGCCCTTTTTCTTGCCTAATGCGCTTTGCTGTAGTCGCTCACAGCAGAGCAGGACAGTACCACGATCATTCGCTCGCGGGGTTTCAAGTGATTTGCGAGGCTTTCGGGCGGCTGTTAGACTTGTCCGTTTGCCCTCATCGTTGGAAGGCCTTCCTATGCCAAACTCATTTCCAGACATTGCCATCGTGAACGGAGCGCGCACGCCCATGGGCCGCTACTGCGGCAAGCTGCGCGACTTTACCGCCCAGGAACTCGCCGCAATTGCATCGGTCGAGGCCATCAAGCGCTCCGGAGTTGAGGCAGTCGAAATCGATCACTGCGTCATGGGCAACGCCCAGCAGACCTCGTCTGACGCGATATACGGCGCGCGGCACGTGGCGCTGAAGGCTGGCGTGCCGATCGAGACGCCGGCCATCACTGTCAACCGCCTCTGCGGATCCGGTATGCAATCCGTCGTCACGGCCGCGCAAATGATCCAGCTTGGCGAATCCAGATGCGTGCTCGCCGGTGGCATGGAATCCATGTCGCAGGCCCCGCACGTCATTCGCGGAATGCGCTGGGGCGTGGGGTTTGGCGAAGGGAAGCTGGAAGACTCGCTCTATACGGCCCTCACCGACAGCTACTGCAACTTGCCCATGGCCGTGACCGCCGAGAGGTACGCCGACCAGCAAGCCGTCACGCGCGAGATGCAGGACGAGTTCGCCCTCTGTTCGCAGAAGCGCGCCGATGCGGCCTACAAGGCGGGACGCATCCAGGAAGAACTGACGCCGGTTCCGCTGCGCAACAAGCGCGGTGAGCCGACGGGCGAAATGTTCACCGAGGACGACCATCGGCGTCCCGAGACGACGCTCGAGAGCCTGGCTAAGCTGAAGCCGTCGTTCGGCAAGAATGGCACCGTGACCGCGGGGAACGCGAGCGGCATCGTGGATGGCGGCGCGGCGGTCATCGTGATGCCGCTCGATGACGCCCAGAAACGCGGACTGAAGCCGATGGCGCGCGTCGTGAGCTGGGGCATCGCGGGGGTTGAGCCGAGCCTGATGGGATCCGGGCCGGTTCCGGCGACACGCATTGCGCTGAAGAAGGCGGGTCTGACGTTGTCGGACATCGACCTGATCGAGCTGAACGAAGCCTTCGCCGCGCAATGCCTGTCGGTGATGAAGGAGCTTGACCTCGATCCGGCCGAGACCAACGTCAACGGCGGAGCGATTGCGCTGGGACACCCGCTGGGCGCGACCGGCACGCGGCTGCTCATCACGCTGGCATATGAGCTTCGGCGGCGCAAAGCTCGCTACGGTCTGTCTACCGCCTGTATCGGCGGCGGGCAGGGAATCGCAGTGATTATTGAGAATTTGCAGAGATAGGAGCGATCCATGACAACCGACGAAACTCTCCTCCGTGAACTCGTCGCCAAGCTCGAAGCCGCCTGGAACGCCAGCGACAGCGTCACTTGGACCGCGCAGTTTGCCGAAGACGCTGACTTCATTCACATCCTCGGCGCGCACTACTGCGGGCGCGAGGAAATCGAGCGCGGTCATCGTACCATCTTCGACACCATCTACAAGGGCAGCCACAACACCTTGACTGTCGAAAAGGTCCGCTCTGTGCGGCCCGACGTGGCAATTGTGTTCATTCGTACTCGCCTGAAGTGGTACCTCA
This sequence comes from uncultured Acidobacteriaceae bacterium, assembly GCA_963814165.1. Taxonomy (GTDB): domain Bacteria; phylum Acidobacteriota; class Terriglobia; order Terriglobales; family Acidobacteriaceae; genus DASRAA01. The sequence goes on from CAWFBW010000008.1 coordinate 429,858, forward strand.
ACGGGGCCGAGCAGGAAGTTCAGGCCCGCCCAACGCTGGTGGCGCACAAGAATGACAACGGCGAATGGCAAGTTGTCGCTTTCCAAAACACTTTGATCACGCCCGGTGGGCCGACGCCTGACGTTGTCAAGAAACTGGTTGATGCGCATGCGTACAAGGGCGACACACCAGTCGAGAAGTAGCTGAATATTCATTCGAGGGTCTTTATGGAAATCAAAAAAGTTGGCGTACTCGGTTTTGGACTGATGGGCTCCGGCATCGCGCAGGTTGCGGCCACCGCGGGCTTCGACGTCGTGGTGCTCGAACAGGAGCAGAAATTCCTCGACAAAGGCTTCGCCGGAATCGAGAAGTCGCTGGCTCGCCTGGTCGAACGGGGTGTCGAAAAGGGCGGCCTCACCGCCGAACAGAAAGCTGCAGCCCAGGCGCGGCTGAAGGGCACCACCAGCATTGCCGACCTTACCGACTGCGACATCATCATCGAAGCCATCATTGAAAACGTCGCTGAGAAGCGCCACATCTACACGCTGCTCGACGCGCGCGTGAAGCCCGAGTGCATCTTCGCCACCAACACGTCGTCCATCTGCGTGGCCGAGCTGATGGGAGCCACACGGCGGCCCGAGCGCTTCATTGGTCTGCACTTCTTTAATCCGGTTCCCATGATGAAGCTGGTCGAAGTCGTGAAGACGATTGCCACCGCGCCCGAGGTCTTCGAAACCGCCGTCGCGTTCGGCACGAAGCTGGGTAAGGTTCCGGTGCGCACGGTCGACAAGCCCGGATTCATCGTCAACCGCCTGCTGGTACCCTACCTGCTCGACGCCATCCGCGCCTACGAGGAGGGCGTGGGCTCCATCGCCGACATCGACGAGTCGATGAAGCTGGGCTGTGGCTACCCTATGGGGCCGTTCACGCTGCTCGATTTCGTCGGCCTCGACACGACTTACTACATCACGCACGTCATGTACGACGAGTTCAAGGAGCGCCGTTTCGCCGCGCCTCCGCTGCTGAAGCGGATGGTGCTGGCCGGCTGGTACGGCCGCAAGACGGGCAAGGGGTTTTACGATTACGCCGACCCGAAGAACCCGGTGCCGGGGAAGTTTGTGTAAAGACCGATGAAGCCGAACAATGAGTTCTTCGAGACTTTGCGAAAGAGCCATAGACCGGCTGCGGTGACAACTCTGTTTTTGGGAGAATCCCGACCTGCGGGCGGAACGTTTTTCTACCTCGGGGATAGCCAGGTCTATCGGTACATGAAGCAGGCATTTCGAGGTGGAGACGACTTTCTTTGTGATTTCAAGAAAGCGGGTTTCTATCTCGATGATCTTGTTCTTTCTCCGGTCAACGATCTGAAAGGCAAACCTGCAAGAAAGAAGCAACGGCTCAGCGCAATTCCCAGTCTTGCCATTAGATTGCGTGATTATCGACCGCAACACGTCGTCACCATTTGCGTCGGAATCGGGGACGCTGTTGCGGAGGCACTGAAACTCGCAGAGATGGCCGATGTGCCGCACGACGTCGTTGCATTTCCGGGAAATGGCCAGCAAACAAGATTTCTCGACGAAATGCACGATATCATTCCGAATTTGCCAAGGACGGAACTCATGACCGACTTCCAGAACCTCCATCTCGAAACCAAGAACCACATTGCCTACATCACCATCGACCGCCCCAAGGTGCTCAATGCCCTCAGCATGGCCACCATGGACGAACTCCGCCAGGCCTTCGCCGCCGCCAAAGACGACCCCGAGGTCCGCGTGGTCATCCTCACCGGAGCGGGCGAGAAGGCCTTCGTCGCCGGCGCCGACATCAGCGAGCTGGCGCAGCAGTCGCCCATCTCGGCCAAGGAGTACACCCACCGCGGCCAGGCCATCATCGACTCCATCGAGAACCTGGGCAAGCCGGTCATCGCCTGCATCAACGGCTTCGCGCTCGGCGGAGGCTGCGAGCTGGCGCTGGCCTGCACCATGCGCCTCGCGAGCGACAACGCCAAGCTCGGCCAGCCCGAGGTCAAGCTCGGACTCATCCCCGGCTACGGCGGCACGCAGCGCCTGTCGCGCCTGGTGGGCAAGGGCATGGCGCAGCAGCTCGTGCTCACCGGCGAGATGATCACCGCCGCCGAGGCCCTGCGCATCGGGCTGGTGAACGAAGTGGTGCCCGCCGCCGAACTCATCCCGCGCGCCGAAGCCATCGCCGCCAAGATCATCGCCAACGCTCCGCTGGCCGTGCAGTACGCCATGGAAGCCGTCAACCACGGCCTCGACATGACCCTTGCCGAAGGCCTCTACCTCGAAGCCACGCTCTTCGCCGTCTGCTGCTCGACGGAGGACAAGAACGAGGGCACCAAGGCGTTTTTGGAGAAGAGGGCGGCGCAGTTTAAAGGGAAGTAGTGGCCTGAAGATCGGTATCCCACCCTATCGCCAGAATCGGGCGCTAAGGGTACGGCACCCAGCGACCAATTCCTTCACCGCTACTCGTCGGATGAGCGCGGTTTGGTGGCCTACTGCTCTGACGCCGGGGATGCGCCCTTCAGCAGTTCTTCGGGATTCAGGCCGAGGCGGTGGAGAGTGTCAACCACCTTTGGCCATTCTTCCTGTAGAAATCGCTCCCGCTCCGATTTCAGCAATAGCTTGCGGGCTCCGGGGAGGACGAACATTCCCCGCCCCCGACGCGACTCGACAATCCCTTCGCCGACGAGTAGCTGGTAGCTCTTCAGGACGGTGAGGGGATTCACCTGGAACTGGGTAGCTATGTGGCGGACCGAAGGCAAAACGCCGCCTTCCGGGAGTTGTCCGTCGAGGATCATCATTACTACGATTTCCCGGAGTTGGCGGTAGATCGGAGTACCGTCGTTCCAATCAGAGTCGAGGTCCATCTGGTCACCCTCTTTGATTTTTTTGTTGCTATACGTAACTACCACACGGTAGCACATATAGAAGTTATTTACAATCAGAGAGGTGCTAGCCGAAGACAGTAATTGTCTCTTGCTATACACCACCACCACACTAGTTGTACGTGACTGTATTTGAGTCATACAGTCGCCGCTTGGATTCCAAAATCAGTTTCAAACAGCCAAGCCCTAGCTGCCCCGGATTGTGGGGCTAGGCCGTAGGCTGAAACGCCAATTCTCTCACCGAGCGCGACAGTGCCGGGTTGTCAAAGAGCGATCTGTTGCCCCGCCGAGGCGGGCGCAGAGGCAAAGAGACACTAATCCCCTTGCCTCACAAAGCAGATTTATCGAATTGGAGTCCGATGGAATAGGACGCGGGACACAGAGGCGTGTGACAAGTTTATGGATTCCCGGTAGGCCCAAAAGAAGGGCGAGCCCTCCGAAAAATTGAGGAGACGCGCGGGGGTACTGGCTGCCACTTGAAGTTGCGATCACACCAGACCGAAAGAGCCGAACCTGCGGGTTCGGCTCTGTGATTTCAAGGCAGAGGGAAACTAAGACGCCTTCCTCTGCGGGTTGTTCTGCTCGTTCTGCGAGGGATTGTCCTTTTGACCCTGATTAGGCTTCTGCTGAGTCTGACCGGTCTGGCCGGACTGTCCCGGACGCTGCGAGGGATCGTGCTGGCCGCCCTGCTGGTTCTTATCGTATCCAGACTTGTTCTGGTCTTCTTTCTTCCAATTGTCAGTCATATACCGCTCCTTCGGGCGGCCAGTAAGGGGTTAGCGTGGGACGAACGGTTGTCTTCGCTGAACCTGGCCACCTCCGCTATTTCATCCCGTTCGAAGCTATGCCGCCACAGGGGGGATGCCTTATTCGTTTGGGAAAGAATCCGTAGGCAGGAATTACCCGCACGTAGCGGAACTATCGAGGTGGGGTAAGGGAGCTCGGGAAAGCGGCTCTCGACGTTCGGTCCTGGTGACGGGACAGGGAGAGGCGGCTGCATCAGTTGAATCAGGGGAGCCCGACGGCGTGGCTTCCGGCAAAGCGAAAAATGGCGGCGGCGAGTGCTTCAGAACCCGCTCGCCGCCGCCATTCCCATTTAGTTAAGCCGCCTGACGGGATTTGCGAGCAGAGCGCGAGGACGCCTCCGGAACCTGCTGATATGCGGCAGCATTTATTTCTTGAGCGAGGCCGGTCAGCTTTTCGTCGGTTTCCTTCTCTTCTTCCAGAGTTTCACGAAGCAGTGAAGCCTGCTGCTTTTCTCCGAGCAGATGAGCGAAGGCGCAGACTGAGCCGTATGCCGCGATTTCGTAATGCTCGACGCGCTGTGCGGCCGCGATGAGTGCAGAATCCTTCACATCACCTTCGAGGTCATCTGCGATGACCTCTTTGCCTTCTTCGACGAGGCCTTCCATGCCGGCACAGTGCTTGCCGGTGGGCCGCTCACCCAGGGCCTCGAAGATCTGCTCAAGACGTTCGACGTGCCCGCGGGTCTGCTCGAGATGCTCGGTAAAGCCGTCGCGCAACTCTTCGGAAGTGGCCGCTTTGGCCAATTTGGGGAGCGCTTTGGTCATTTGCTTTTCGGCATTGTAGATGTCCCTGAGTTCGTTGACATAAAGAGCGAGAAGTGGATTTTTTGACTGCGCCATTTGGTCGCCTCCTGGGATGACAGTACGGAGTTGGGAAGAGACCCGCTATCGGGCGTATTCCCTATTTGCGCGTTGCGACTTGCCGTAGCGCAATGCGAGTGCGAACGGGGAAGTGCGGGTCGAACTGGGCACTGCGAGCGAGGCAACCAGTGGCCACGTTCGCGTGAAGTTGGCAAATGTGGGAAGGAAGAGCGGCTTTCTCTCCTCCGGCTACAATGGAATCCTATGATCCGCAATCTTATTGTTCCCCGCGTACTGGGGAAGGCGCAGGAAGAGCTGCAGCCCGCGCTGGAGTTACTGCGTGCTCTGGGGGCGACGCCCGGCCATGAATGGCACGAGGGCGGGGCCCATGGATTCCAACTGGAAGCTCCCGGCGGCGCTGTGGAACTGATTGCCGCAGCCAACGCGCCCGCATCCGACATAACCATAGAGGTCTCCGATGCCGATGCGGCGTGGGAGATCGTGAAGCGGCGCGGCGTGAAAGTGATTCACGAGATTGGCGACACGGCTTATGGAGCGAGGATTTTCGCTGTCGAAGTGAACGGCTTGCGCATGGCGTTCATCACTTACGCACGCACAAACGACGAAGACGTGGAGGGCGCCCTGCAGGCGCAGGGCAAGCGCTTTGCGATCGTGGTGGCGCGGTTCAATTCGTTTATCACCGAGCGGTTGCTCGATGGAGCGCTTCTGGCGTTGCGGCAGGCGGGTGCGTCGAAGAAAGACATCACGGTGGTGCGTGTGCCGGGATCGTTTGAAATTCCCTCGGCGGCGCGGCAACTGGCGCTGAGCGGCAACTACGACGCAATCGTCTGCATCGGATGCCTATTGCGCGGTGGGACGCTGCACTACGAAGTGATTGCCAATGAAGTTACGCGGGGTGTTGGGCAGTCGGCGCAGGAGACCGGCGTGCCGCATGCGTTCGGCGTGCTGACCTGCGACACGCTGGAGCAGGCCATTGATCGAGCTGGTTTGAAGGCCGGGAACAAGGGCTACGAGGCTGGACTGGCGGCAATCGAGATGGCTTCGCTGCACAGCAAAGTTGCGGAACACGCGGCAGGGAAGCGATGAGCAAAGCAGGTACGCGCAGAAAATCCCGCGAAATGGCCCTGCAAATGTTGTTTCAACTCGACATGGGCAAGCAGGACATTGAGCAGGTCCGCAAGACGTTCTGGAACGAACGGCGTGACCTCGACGAGAAAGTTCGGGGATTTGCTGACGACTTGTTTCGCGTGGCCGCCGAGCGCCAGGCGGAAATCGATGAACTGGTCGAGCGCAACGCCGAGCATTGGCGGATGGACCGCATGGCAGCCGTTGATCGCAACGTGTTGCGGGTTGGAGTCGCCGAGTTCCTTGGCTTCACGGATACGCCGAAGCCGGTGGTGATCAATGAGGCGCTGGAAATTGCGCGGCGGTTCTCGACACCTGAGTCGGTGACGTTCATCAACGGCGTGCTGGATAGCGTGGCGAAGGAGTTGGATGGGGCGAAGGGGTAGGTGATTACCCCTTAAGCGCCAAGTTAAAGGAACCGAGGGAGTAACATCTGGCGCAAATAACGGCGTAAATTGCGCGTCCAGTGGTAAATCGGCAGTCAAATACATTGGGAAATGCGTTTAGTTTAGCGCTTATGGGTGAATACCCCGCCCTACCGTTCGCTGCGCGAACGGTAGAACGGGGCACCCATAGGAAAAGCATATCCCCCGCCAACTGAAGAGGCTGCTGAAAAAAGAACCAAGGTAGTAATTTTGGGGCGTTTTCGCCCGAATTTTGGCTCGTAAGCTATTGAGCCTTGGTTCGACAAATAGCCGAATTTACTCGTTTGAGTCTTTTTTCAGCAGCCTCTGAAGTCGGCGGGGGATGACAACTTAAAGATGGAGATGTACGGCGCACCCGTCGGTTTCGCTCAGGGCATGGCTAAAACTGAGCCCCTTCTATTTGGGCAACACGAGGACAAGGTCCGGCGTGACCGCAGCACCGCCAGGGTCTTTGAGTCCCGGAGCAACCTGCGCGCTGTCGGTTCCGCTGGAGACGTTGATGGCGTGCACATTGCTGTCACTGCCGCCGACGTAGACAAATGAACCGTCAATCATGATGCCGCCACTCAATGGCACGGCGCCGTTCGCTAATGAGATGGAGAAGGGCGTCAGAGTCGTCAAATTCAATCCGATGATCTTAGGAAGGTCGGAGAGGATAAAGGCGCGAGAGCTGTCGGGCGAGACAAACATCTGGTTTGCGGTGAAATTCCCAAAGCCCAGGTCATACGTATTCAGCGTGCTTTGTGGTGTCGGGGGACAGCCCGCTGGAATGCTTCCGGTGGTGACGACATCGACTGCGGGCGAATCGGCGGCGACAGCGCCGTTTCCATTAGGAAGGTGGGCGATCAGCGTCGGAGCCGTTGCAGAAAGGTTTTGCCAGTCGCTCTGGTTGCAAGTGGCTCGAACATCAATTGCGCCAAAGGCTGAACTGGTGACATAGGTCATGCCTCCCTGGGAGGTGACGTCGACGGCGTTAGGCGAGAAGGGCAAAGTTACGGCCGTGGAGGTTGGGAAGATGGTGTCGTAGTACAGCTGGTTCCCAGGAGTCAGAAAGGTTACGGAATTTCCATCGGGAGTGAAAGCACCGGACGTCGCCGTCAGCGACTGCGTGAGGATCACGGTGCCATTGGCGGTGGCGTAGAGGTACACGTTTCCAGAGGCGCTATCGGATACCAGCAAATACAGTCCGCCAGGCGAGGCAGCCACGATCGTGCCGACGGCAGCGGAGGAGACGGTGACACTCGCGTTGAGAACGCTGACCGTCATGATGCCGGTTGCGGAGCCGAGGAAGAGATTTGTTCCCGCGGAATCCGAAACAATCGAGTTCGGCAGGTAGGGCAGGGCGATCGCAGTGCCGGCGGTGTTGGTCGAGGTGGCAATGGGAATCAGGGTCAGCGACTTGGTGCTGGCTGCGTACACGGTTGTGCTTGTCGTGCCGGAGACGTTGACCGTAACCGTGTTCTGCTGATATTGGGCATTGATATTGCGGTTACAGTTGGGCGTGGAGCAGGTTGCCGTGATGGTTGCGGTGCCCGCGGTATTGGCGGTGACGGTTGCCAAGTTGGAGGCGGTCCCAAGAGTTACCGCGGCAACGCCCGCAGGGACCGAACTCCAGGTGAGAGCGGGAAGAATGGAGACGCCGTTGGAGTCGATGACGTCGGCGACAAGAGACTGCGTGTTCGTGGGTGCCAGATTAAATGTTGTGTTCGAACTAGCGGCGTCATGCACCTGGATGGAAACGACGGGGCAGACGAGGGCATTCTGGGGAACGCTGTTCAATCCTGAGACGTTGGCGTAGATCGACGTTGAGCCCGGCTCGTTGGCGGTCAGCAGACCAGTCGTAGTGCTGGTGGACATCACCGTGAAGTCGGTGCTGAAGAAGGTGATGGGACCTACGGTCGAAGTGATGTCGCAGGGGATTGCGACCGAGCAGCCTGGGGCCGTTGTGTTGTAGGCGGTCGCCGAATAGGTTGGCGTCTCTCCCACGCTGACGCAGCCGGAAGGCGGATTGACCGAGATCTCATCCACCTGCAAGTGACTGTAGGCGAGGGCAGTCCCGGTGACCGTCCCGGAGGTCGCGGTGATCGTGGCCTGTCCCACGCCGGTCTTGCCGGGCAAGGCCGTGCAGGTGATGAAGTTGGCGTCCCAGACACCGCCGCAAACGTAGCCGCTGGGCGAGATGCTGATCTGGGACGGGTTGGTGCTGGAATAGCTCACGTCGGCCACGACCGTGGCGCCCGAACTGTTCTGCGGGATGCCAGTGATTTTGATGACTTGGCCGACATTGAGGGAAACCGTGTTCGGGGACATGACGATTTTGGAAACGTCGGTATTGTTTGTGGTGGAACCGGTACCGCTACATCCCGCCCAGACACCCAAACAGAGAATGGAAACGAAAGCAGCCGCTAGCTGAGCTGCTGAGAGACGACGCATGAACCCTCCCCGCCGGGTTGGTTCCGACGGACGTAAAAAGACTGACAAGGAGTGATTTCTCCCGGAATTTTTCAGTGTAGAAGCTGATGTACGAATCGGCAAGCTGCCTCGGTGTTGCCGGGCAGAATTTGCCGATCGGGGACGCGCAACAGCCGCCGAAATCTGCTAACCCCATGGCTTGGCCCGAGTTGTGAAATTGAGCCCGACGACGCTATTTCATGCTGCGTGACGAATTTCACCGGTGAAATGGTTGACGGACGGTAGTGTGATTGCTAAACTAAAAAGGTTCCGCGAGTTCCACTTAGCCTGCCCGTGTGTACGGCTGTGCTGCAGTAATCTCAATCCTGTGAAGTAATGTACGGGATTCCTCGCTGAAACGAGCCTGCGCTTCCACTGGAGCTTTCCGGTGGGTATGTGGGCCGAAGCCACGAAACGGAGTGCCCTCGTTCCAGAACTCCACGAAGTTGGAACTGGTGTGGGGAGCGATCAAGGTGCCACCGTCGTTGGCTTAACCAGAACGAAGCGATTTTCCCTGCCTTGTGCGGGGAAGTATGGGCAAAGCGGCCGTAGGAGGCCACTCGTGCCCAGATCAATGTGAGTGCCGTTGCGCTGCGAACAGTGCGCCCTTGTGGCTGCCGTTTGCGCGTGATGACGCGCCGGACTGAAGTCAGAACGGAGTTTGGAAGAGATTTGAAACGGCGCGGCTGAAGCCGCGCCCCTTCAAGGAGCTGCAAAGAGTGCCTACATTTAATCAATTGGTGCGCAAGGGGCGGACGGCGCCGAAGTACAAGACGGCGAGTCCGGCCCTGCAGTCCTGCCCGCAGAAGCGCGGCGTGTGCACGCGCGTGTACACCCAAACGCCGAAAAAGCCAAACTCCGCGTTGCGCAAAGTGGCGCGCGTGCGTTTGACCAACGGCATCGAAGTTACGACGTACATTCCCGGCGTCGGTCACAACCTGCAGGAGCACTCGATTGTGCTGATCCGCGGGGGCCGTGTGAAGGACCTGCCGGGTGTTCGTTATCACGTGGTGCGGGGCACGCTGGATTCGGTGGGCGTGGCGGGCCGCAAGCAGAGCCGCTCGAAGTACGGCGCGAAGCGCCCGAAGGCGTAAAGAGGATCCATGCCGAGAAAAGGACATATTGCAAAGCGTGAGCCGCTGGCCGATCCGGTCTACCAGTCGACGCTCGTGAACAAGTTCGTGAACTCGATGATGTGGGACGGCAAGAAGTCGACGGCCCAGTCCATCTTCTATAACGCGATGAAGAAGCTCGAGGAAAAGGGCGGCGACGAGGCCATCAAGCTGTTCAAGAAGGCCGTGGAGAACGCCAAGCCGGTGCTGGAAGTGAAGACCCGCCGCGTGGGCGGCGCCAACTACCAGGTTCCGGTGGAAGTGAATGCCGACCGTCGGACCTCGCTGGCGATCCGTTGGATTCTGACCTACAGCCGTGGACGCGGCGAGAAGGGAATGATCGACAAGCTGGCGAATGAGTTGCTGGACGCGGCCAATGGCCGTGGCGCAACCATCAAGAAGAAAGACGATGTGCATCGCATGGCAGAGGCGAACAAGGCGTTTGCGCATTATCGCTGGTAGATGAAGGTTTCCGAGTAGGAAAGGGGTCCTTCGACTCCGGCGCGCAAAGCTGCGCGCCTCCGCTCAGGATGACAACGGTTGAGTTGGAAGGTTGACAGCGGACGTAGAGCCGCATAGCAGGAAACGGAAGGAATTGTGCCAAGACAGGTTCCATTAGAGCGTTGCAGAAATATTGGCATCATGGCTCACATCGATGCCGGCAAAACCACCACGACGGAGCGCATCCTGTTCTATACGGGACGGACGCACCGCATCGGGGAGGTCCATGACGGCACGGCGACGATGGACTGGATGGCGCAGGAGCAGGAGCGCGGCATTACGATTACGTCGGCCGCGACGACCTGTGTGTGGAAAGACATTCGCATCAACATTATTGATACGCCTGGCCACGTGGATTTCACGGCCGAGGTGGAGCGCTCATTGCGCGTGCTCGACGGCGCCTGCGCGGTGTTCGACGCGGTGCACGGCGTGGAGCCGCAGTCGGAGACGGTGTGGCGCCAGGCCGATAAGTACGGCGTGCCGCGCATTTGCTTCATCAACAAGATTGACAAGATGGGCGCCGATTTCGAACACGCCATCGATACCATCCGCAAGCGCCTGAATGCCAAGCCGGTTGCGATCCAGATTCCGATTGGCCAGGAAGACAAGTTCCGAGGCGTAGTTGATTTGATGGCCATGAAGGCGATCGTCTGGAACGACGAGAACATGGGCTCGGAATACGTGATCGAAGAGATCCCGGAAGAGCTGAAGAAGAAGGCTGCCGCGTACCATCAGATTCTCGTCGAGACAGTCGTTGAAAACGACGACCAGGACGAGCTGATGCACAAGTACATCGAAGGCGAGACCATCGGCGAAGCCGAGCTGAAGGCGGCACTGCGTCGCGCCACGCTGGCCTTGAAGGTCTTCCCGGTCATTTGCGGGACCGCCTTCAAGAACAAGGGCGTGCAGCCGCTGCTGGACGCCGTCATCGATTATTTGCCTTCGCCGCTGGACGTTCCTCCCGTGGTTGGCAAGAACCCTGACAACGGGGAAGAGGTGGAGCGCGCGGCTGACGATAAGGCCCCGTTTTCGGCGCTGGCGTTCAAGATCATGACCGATCCGTTCGTCGGCCAGCTGACGTTTATCCGCGTGTACTCCGGCCATTTGAAGACTGGCGACAGCGTGTACAACAGCGGGCGCCAGCGCACCGAGCGCATCGGGCGACTGCTGAAGATGCACGCCAATAAGCGCGAAGAGATTAGCGAGATCTACGCTGGCGATATCTGTGCCTGCGTAGGAATGAAAAATGTTACGACGGGCGACACCATTTGCGACGAGAAGCACCCCGTAGTGCTGGAGTCAATCGAGTTCCCGGCACCCGTGATCGCGGTGGCCGTCGAGCCGAAGACCAAGAGCGACCAGGAAAAGATGGGCGTCGCGCTGGGCAAGCTGGCGCAGGAAGATCCGACGTTCAAGGTTTCGACCGATCCAGACAGCGGCCAGACGATCATCGCGGGCATGGGCGAGCTTCACCTGGAAATCCTGGTGGACCGCATGATGCGCGAGTTCAATGTGCAGGCCAATGTGGGCAAGCCGCAGGTCGCCTATCGCGAGACGATTCGCAAGGCTTCACAGGCGGAAGGCAAGTACATCCGGCAGACGGGCGGCAGCGGACAGTATGGCCACGTGCGCATCCGGTTGGAGCCGAACGAGCCGGGCAAGGGTTACGAGTTCATCAACGAAGTGGTGGGCGGCGTGATTCCCAAGGAGTTCATCAAGCCGGTGGACCAGGGCATCAAGGAAGCGCTCGAAGGCGGCGTGCTCGCGGGCTACGAAATGGTGGACGTGAAGGCGACGCTGTACGACGGCAGCTATCACGATGTGGACTCGAACGAAATGGCCTTCAAGATCGCCGGTTCGATGGCGTTCAAGGAAGCTGCGCGCAAGGCGAGTCCGGTACTGCTCGAGCCGGTCATGTCGGTGGAAGTGGTTGTGCCCGAGGAATACATGGGTACGATCATCGGCGACCTGAGCAGCCGTCGCGGACGCATTGAAGGGTTGGAGCACCGCGCGGGTTCGCAGGTGATCCGGGCGATGGTTCCGCTGGCCGAGATGTTCGGTTATGCGACGAACATGCGGTCGAATACGCAAGGCCGCGCAACGTTTTCGATGCACTTTTCGCGGTACGAAGAGGCGCCCCGCGCCGTGGCCGAAGAAATCGTGGCCAAGGTGCAGGGGAAAAGTCCCGCCGGGACCAAGTAAGTGTTGGCCGCGGTTCAGTGACGAATGGGACGGACTGACATAAGGCTGTAGCAGCAGAAATAAGATACGGAGCTTCCGATGGCGAAAGAAAAATTTGATCGCAGCAAGCCGCACGTGAACGTAGGGACGATCGGGCACATCGATCACGGCAAGACGACGTTGACGGCGGCGATCACGAAGGTATTGCGGCAAGCACAACCCGAACATCAAGTTCCGCTCGTTCGATTCGATCGACAACGCTCCGGAAGAGCGGGAGCGCGGCATCACGATCGCGACGGCGCACGTGGAGTACGAGACTCCGAATCGCCACTACGCGCACGTGGATTGCCCGGGCCACGCCGACTACATCAAGAACATGATCACCGGCGCGGCGCAGATGGACGGCGCGATCCTGGTGGTGGCGGCGACCGACGGTCCGATGCCGCAGACCAAAGAGCACGTGCTGCTGGCGCGCCAGGTAGGTGTGCCGTACGTGGTGGTGTTCCTGAACAAGTGCGATGCGGTGGAAGATCCGGAGCTGATCGACCTGGTGGAGATGGAAGTTCGCGAGTTGCTGACCAAGTACCAGTTCCCGGGCGATGATCTGCCGGTGATTCGCGGTCGGCGCTGGGCGCGTTGAATGGCGAAGCGCAGTGGGAAGCCAAGATCGACGAGCTGATGGAAGCGGTGGACAAGAGCGTTCCGCTGCCGGCGCGTGATATTGACAAGCCGTTCCTGATGCCGATTGAAGACATCTTCTCGATTCAGGGCCGCGGCACTGTGGTCACGGGCCGTATCGAGCGCGGCAAGGTGAAGGTGGGCGAGGAAGTCGAGATCGTGGGCTTCCGCGAGACGCGCAAGACGGTGGTGACGGGCGTGGAAATGTTCAAGAAGCAGCTGGACGAAGGTCTGGCTGGGGACAACGCCGGATTGCTGCTGCGCGGCATTGGCGAAGGAAGACGTGGAGCGCGGCATGGTGCTGGCGAAGACCGGGCTCGATTACGCCGCACACGAAGTTCAAGGGCGAAGTGTACGTGCTGTCGAAAGACGAAGGCGGACGGCACACACCGTTCTTCAAGGGCTATCGGCCGCAGTTCTACTTCCGCACGACGGACGTGACGGGCGTGGCGACGCTGCCGGCGGGCACGGAGATGGTGATGCCGGGCGACAACGTGCAGCTGGAGATTGAGCTGATTACTCCGGTGGCGATGGAAAAGGGCCTGCGGTTCGCGATTCGCGAAGGCGGACGCACGGTGGGCGCCGGAACGATCAGCGAGATTCTTGCGTAGAGTTTGTACCCCGCCCTACCGCCAAAAGACGGCGGTAGGGCGGGGTACCCGGGATTTCGAGTTTTCATACCGGGTGCGGGGCAGTTTGACCGCACCCAATTACTAACCGCGGCAAGAGCCGCAGGGCAGAAAGCGGAAACGCCGACGAGCCCCTGAACTGATCTTTGAGAGAAACTAACGTGATTGGTAAAGAACGAATCCGCATCCGCCTGAAGGCTTACGATTATCGAATTCTTGACCAGTCCACGGGCGAAATCGTGGACACGGCACGGCGCACCGGGGCGCAGATCGCGGGACCGATTCCGCTACCAACGGTGAAGAACAAGTATTGCGTGCTGAGGTCTCCCCACGTGGATAAGAAGTCGCGGGAGCAGTTTGAGATCCGCACCCACAAGCGCTTGCTCGACATTCTGGAGCCAACGCAGCAGACCGTGGACGCGCTGATGAAGTTGGAATTGCCCGCAGGCGTGGATGTCGAAATTAAGGCATTCGGCAAGGAACATAAATAGGTAGCTGGTTACTGGTAACTGGCAAGAACAAAGCTTCCGTGGCGTAGCGCCCCTGGTGCAACTAACACCAGATAAGGAAGCGGAGTTGAGGAAAAACATGGCAGTCAACGGAATTTTAGGAAAGAAAGTCGGGATGGCGCAGTTGTTCGATGACAAGGGCGATGCTCGCCCGGTCACCGTGCTGAAGGCCGGCCCGTGCGTGGTCACACAACGTAAGACCCAGGCGAAGGACGGTTACGATGCCGCGCAGATCGGGCTGGTGGAGTTCGTGAAGGAGTCGCGGCTGACGCAGCCGATGAAGGGCCACTTCTCGAAGAACAATCTGCCGCCGATGAAGTTCCTGCGGGAAGTGGAGATCGTAATCGACGAGGAAAACCAGGATGGCGCCAAGGTCGGCGACAAAGTTCTGGTGGACATGTTCGACGGCACGAAGTTCGTGGACATCACGGCCAACAGCAAGGGACGCGGTTTTGCGGGTGTCGTGAAGCGCCACCACTTTGCCGGAGGCGCGGCTTCGCACGGCTCGATGTTTCAGATCACCGGTTCGATCGGCTCGTCGGCGTTTCCGTCGCGCGTATTCAAGGGAATGCGCATGTCGGGGCATATGGGCACGAATCGAGTAACGACCCGAAACCTGCGCATCCTGGGAATTGACCGGGACGAGAACCTGCTGGTGATCGAAGGCGCGGTTCCGGGAGCGAAGGACGGCTACGTAGTGATTTCGAAGGCCAAGAAGCCACCCAGAGAGCGCCGTGGATTCGGCGGCGCGGGCACGGTTGATCCGTTGAAGGCTTCGAAGCGGCAGTCGGCGAAGAAGAAATAGTTGTCGGTTGTCAGTGGTCAGTTGTCGGTTATACCGGCGCGCTGAGAACTGGCAGCGATCCACAAGAGAATTTTGTGTTGGTGGTTTGTGCTGAGAACCGGCAACTGGCCACTGACAACTGGAAAAGATTATGGCGACGATTGAAGTACACAATTTGAACGGCGAGAAGGTAGGCACGTTCGAGCTGGCCGAGGAAGTATTCGGTGCAGTGAACGAAGACCTTCTCTGGGAAGCGGTAAAGCATTACCGCGCCAGCCTGCGGGCTGGGACCGCCTCCACCAAGACCCGCGGTCTGGTGAGCGGCGCCGGCAAGAAGCTCTGGAAACAGAAGGGTACGGGGCGGGCGCGTATCGCGTCGATCCGTTCACCCCTGTGGCGGCACGGCGGCACTGTCCATGGACCGAAGCCCCGCTCCTATGACTACGCGTTTCCGCGCAAGAAGCTGCTGGGTGCACTGCGCTCGGCGCTGGCGGCGAAGCTGCAAGACGGAAAGCTGGTTGTGGTGGACAGCCTGGAACCGAAGGAAGCCAAGAGCAAGAGCTTCCGCGCAGCGCTGAACAAGCTCAACGCGAAGGGAACGACGCTTCTGGTAGACAGCGGCAACGGTGAGAGCAAGAACCTGCACCTGAGCTCGCGCAACCTGAAGGGTGTGGAGCTCATCGCGGGCAACGCAGTGCACCCGTATCACCTGCTGCGGTACAGCAGTGCGGTCTTCTCGCAGGCGGCGCTGGAGAAGCTGCAGGATTCGCTGAAGGCGACGGCTCCGAAGCGGAAAGCGGAGGTGGCGTAATGAAGTCGGCATATCAGATCATTCGCCGTCCGGTGATCACGGAAAAGGGCCTGGGCGTGAAGGAAACCGAAGGCACGCTGGTGTTCGAGGTGTCGTCGAAGGCTTCCAAGACCGAGATCAAGAACGCGGTGCAGAGCATCTTCAAAGTGAAGGTGGACACGGTTCGCACCGCCATCTTCGCTGGCAAGGAGCGCCGCCGGGGCAAGTTCACGGGCTACCGTTCCGACTGGAAGAAGGCTTATGTGCGGCTGAAGGAAGGGCAGAAGATGCCCGAGTACGCCGAGAACCTGTAACTCGAGAGTTCGAATCCCACCCTTTCCCAAAAGAGGGGAAAGGATGGGGCACCCAAGATTTACGCAGTTAAGAAGCGAGTAGAGATATGGCGATTAAGACTTACAGACCGGTAACTCCGACGCGGCGCTTTACGACCAGCACCGTGAACGACGACCTGACGACGAACCGGCCGTACAAGCCGCTGACCGAGAAGAAGAATCGCACCAGCGGTCGCCGGAACTCGGGTGACTTGACCATCTGGCACCGCGGCGGCGGACATAAGCGCCGTCTGCGTACCATCGATTTCAAGCGCGACAAGTTCGGGATTCCCGCGACGGTGGCGACCATCGAGTACGATCCGAACCGCTCGGCGCGCATCGCGCTACTGAACTACGCCGATGGCGAGAAGCGCTACATCATCTGCCCGGTGGGCCTGAAGGTTGGCGCAAGGGTTGTGAGCGGCCCGGAGGCCGACATTCTGGTGGGCAACGCCCTGCCGCTGCGCAACATTCCTTCTGGCACGACGGTGCACAACATCGAGCTGAAGCCGGGTAAGGGAGCGCAGATGGCGCGTTCGGCGGGAGCGCAGGCGCAGTTGGTCGCGAAAGAAGGCGATTACGCGCTGTTGAAGCTGCCCTCCAGCGAAACCCGCAAGGTGCTGGTGGATTGCATGGCGACCATCGGCCAGGTGGGCAACACGGACCACGAAAACGTTTCCATCGGCAAGGCCGGCCGTACGCGCTGGATGGGCATCCGTCCGACCAACCGCGGCGTGGTGATGAACCCGGTGGACCATCCGCACGGCGGCGGTGAAGGTAAGACCAGCGGTGGACGTCATCCGGTGACCCCGTGGGGCCAGCCGACACGCGGTTACAAGACACGCAACAACAAGCGGACCGATAAGTTCATCGTGAACCGCAGACAGAAGTAGGACTGAGGCGATATGGCACGTTCAACGAAAAAAGGTGCGTTCATCGATAAGCACCTGCTGGTGAAGATCGAGGGCATGAACGAGCGCAACGAGAAGAAGGTTGTGCGCACGTGGTCGCGCCGCTCGACTGTGGTTCCTGAGATGGTGGGACACACGCTGGCAGTGCACAACGGCAAGAAGTTTATCCCGGTGTACGTCACCGAAAACATGGTGGGCCACAAACTGGGCGAGTTCAGCCAGACCCGCACCTTCAAGGGGCACTCGATGAAGGCGGCGACGGAGACGGCGGCCAAGCCGGCGGCAAGGTAAGGGACAAACATGGAATTCACAGCCAAACTGAATTACATCCGAGTGTCGCCGCAGAAGGCGCGCCTGGTGCTGGACCTGATCAAGGGCCGCCGGGTGGAAGAAGCACTCGATACGCTGCGCTACACCAAGAAGGGCGTTGCGCCGGCGATTTATAAGCTGCTGCGTTCGGCGGTTGAGAACGCCAACTATGTGAGCGCCGAGAAGTCGCTGGACATCGATCTGGACCGGTTGTACGTGAAGTCGGCAATCGCGAACGACGGGCCGCGTATGAAGCGTATCCGTCCGGCGCCGATGGGACGCGCGTTCCGCTACCAGCGCCGCATCTCGCACTTGAACATTGTGCTGGCGGAGAAGCCAGGCGATCAGCGGAAAGCCGAAACCAGCGGCGGAACAGCCGCGGGTACGGCGAAGAAATCGGCCAAGAAGGCAGTGGCGAAGAAGACCGCCGCCAAGAAAGCTCCGGCGAAGAAGTTTGCCGGCAAGAAGACGGCAGGCAAGAAATAAAGTTTCGCCCTCCGCATGAGCGGCGGGCAGAAGCGGCGAAGCCGGAAGGCGGTAGCCGCGGAGAGTAAACGAGACTATGGGACAGAAAGTCCATCCTTACGGATTCCGCCTCGGTGTTACCAAGCCGTGGAAGTCGCGCTGGTTCGTGGAGCGCGATTACGACAAACTTCTGCTGGAAGACGTGAAGCTGAAGGCAGAGCTGAAGGACAAGCTGAAGTCGGCGGGCGTCAGCTCGATCGAGATTGAGCGTCCGGGCAACAAGCTGCGCATCATCATCCGCACCGCGCGTCCGGGCATCATCATCGGCCGCAAGGGCGCTGAGATCGACAAGCTGAAGGGCGAGATCCAGAAGCGTACCGGTCGCGATGTGTACGTCGATATTCTCGAAGTGCACAAGCCTGAGCTCGACGCGCAGCTTGTGGCGGAGAACATCGCGCTGCAGTTGGAAAAGCGCGTCAGCTTCCGCCGCACTATGCGCAAGGCCGTGGATTCGGCACTGCGTTTCGGCTGCAAGGGCATCAAGGTCCGCGTGAGCGGCCGCCTGAACGGCAATGAAATCGCGCGTTCCGAGTGGTACCTGCAGGGGCGTCTGCCGCTGCACACTCTGCGCGCCGATATCGATTACGGCTTCGCGGAAGCGCACACCACGTACGGCATTATCGGCGTGAAGTGCTGGGTGTACAAGGGCGAGATCTTGCGCGAGAAGAAGCGTGAGCCGCAGACCGCTGGAGCGTTTTGAGAATCGTAGCCAGTAGCCGGTAGCCAGTAGCCAGTTGGAGTCGGTAACTGGTAACTGGTAACTGGCAACTGAGAACTGGGAACTGATTATGTTGATGCCAAAGAAAGTAAAGTACCGCAAGCAGCAGCGCGGTCGCATGTGCGGCAAGGCGTGGCGCGGCGGCTCGTTGGCGTTCGGCGATTTCGGCCTGAAGGTCATGGAGCCGGGCTGGATCACCGACCGGCAGATTGAAGCCAGCCGTGTGGCCATGACGCGTTTCGTGAAGCGCGGCGGAAAGATCTGGATCCGCTTGTTCCCGGACAAGCCGGTGACCAAGAAGCCGGCCGAAACCCGTATGGGTAAGGGCAAGGGAGCTCCCGATCACTGGGTAGCGGTGGTGCGTCCGGGCAAGATCCTCTTCGAAATGGAAGGGGTCTCGCAGGCCGATGCGGCTGAGGCAATGCGCCTGGCTTCGCACAAACTGGGGCTCCGCACGAAATTCGTGGCGCGCGATGGCGTGGCATAAGGACTGGCAATGAACGCAGAGAAGATTCGTAATTTGACCGATGTGGAGCTGGCGCACCAGCAGACGGAACTGTCAGACCAGCTGTTCAAGCTGAAGTTCCAGCTGAAGATGGGGCAGACCGAGAGCTTGAAGAAGATCCGCGACCTGAAGAAAGACATCGCGCGCATCAAGACCATCGAGCGCGAGAAGCGCGGGACGAATGGTAGCAGCGCGGCGAAGAAGACCGTGGCGGCAAAACCTGCCACACCGGCAAAGAAGGCGGCCAAGAAGAAGTTGGCTGCGACGGAGAAGAAGTAAGCCATGGCCGAGACAACGACCGGAACCACCAACACGGAAAAGAAGCAGGGCGCGCGTAAGACGCTGATTGGCGAAGTGGTCTCTACCAAGATGGCGAAGACCATCGTGGTGGAAGTGAACCGCCAGAAGGCGCACCCGTTCTACAAGCGCGTCGTGAAGCGCAGCAAGAAGTTCTACGCCCACGATGAGCAGGGCGCGGCGAAGCTGGGCGACGTGGTCAAGATCGAAGAGACCCGTCCGCTATCGAAGCTGAAGCGCTGGCAGTTGAAAGACATCGTGCGCCGCGCCGCCCAGGTGGCGGTGGTGGAAGGGACTGAGGTCTAGTCCACGCACCTGATATCCCACCCTTTCCCAAAAGAAAGGAAAGGATGGGGCACAAGGCAAGGAGAAGATGCGATGGCAGTGATGATGAGAACGATGCTCGAGGTCGCCGATAACTCCGGCGCGCGCAAGCTGCAGATGATTCTGCCGCTGGGCGGCGGGACCGGACTGGTGGCGCACATAGGCGATGTGGTGACGGCTTCGGTGAAAGAAGCTTCGCCGGACGGTACCGCCAAGAAGGGCACCGTAGTCAAGGCCGTGATCGTGCGCACGCGCAAAGAGCAGCGGCGCAAGGACGGCACCTACATCCGCTTCGATTCGAATGCGGCGGTGCTGATCAACGATGCGAACGAGCCGGTCGGGACCCGCGTATTCGGTCCGGTGGCCCGTGAGCTGCGCGAGAAGAAGTTTTTGAAAATTGTTTCCCTGGCGCCGGAAGTCCTGTAAGACAGTTGCCAGTAGTCAGTTGCCAGTTGCCAGCAAGGCAGGATCTGGCTGGGTGTGCGGTCAAGGTTAAGTCAGGTTTTGCTAAGAGCTGAGGGCTGATAGCTAACAGCTAAAAGGTTTGAGACATGCATAAGATTGTAGATATTCGGCGTAACGACAACGTCCGCGTCATCAGCGGACGCGACAAGGGCAAGGAAGGGCGCGTGCTGCGTGTCAGTCCGGCTGCGGGCAAGGTGCTGGTGGAGCACGTCTCGATGGTGAAGAAGAACGTGCGCCCCAATCCACAGCGCAACGTAAAGGGCGGCATTGCCGAGCAGGAAAGCGCTATCGCCATCAGCAACGTGATGCTGGTATGTACCTCGTGCAAGCGTCCGGTGCGCGTGGCGCACGAAAAGCACGGCGACAAGCACGTGCGGGTGTGCCGCCACTGCAAGACGACCCTGGAAAAGTAATTAGTAATTGGTGATTAGTAATTAGTAGTTGGTGGCATTAGGTTGGGTAGTTAGCTGGAGCGCTGTTGTAGCTAATTACCAATGACTCATTACTAGTTACTCAAAATTGAGTGCCTCACGAACCGGACTTGAGCCGAAACCGTGAGAAAGGTGAAGCAGGAAATGGCAGACGAGAAAGAGAAGAAGCAGAAAAGCCCAAAGCCGGCGGACGGCAAGCCCCAGGGCAAGAAGGCCAAGCCGGAGCAGGTGGAAGCCGCGGCTGAAGATGCCTCGGGCAAGCCGGCGCGTCCCAAGGCGAACAACCGGGCGACCGCGCGCATGCGCGAAAAGTATGTAAAGGAAGTTCTGCCGGCGCTGATGAAGGAATTCAGCCTCGATAACCCGATGGCGGCCCCGAAGCTGGAAAAGATCGTGGTCAACATGGGCGTGGGCGAAGCGACGCAGAACGCCAAGGTGATTGATCCCGCGGCGAACGAGGTGCAGCAGATTGCCGGACAGAAGCCGGTCATCACCAAGGCCAAGAAGTCGATCGCGCAGTTCAAAGTGCGTGAAGGAAATCCCATCGGCGTGATGGTGACCCTGCGCGGCGACCGCATGTATGAGTTCTTCGACCGACTGGTCAACATCGCTCTGCCCCGCGTGCGTGACTTCCGCGGCGTGCCGACCAAGTCATTCGATGGGCGTGGCAATTACACGCTGGGTGTGCGCGACCAGCTGATCTTCCCGGAAATCGACTACGCCAAGGTCGAGAAGATGAAGGGAATGAATATCACGATCGTGACCACGGCGGGAAATGACGACCAGGCTCGGGCCCTGCTGAAGCACATGGGCATGCCGTTCCGCGCCGCGCAGTAATACAAGTTTGAGCAAGGGCTGAGGCCCGGAGTAAAGGAAACGATGGCTACAACAGGCAAGATCGCAAAGGCGAACAAGAAAGCGAAGTTTTCGACCCGGCAGCACAACCGCTGCAAAATTTGCGGACGTCCGCGGGCTTACCTGCGCAAGTTCGGCCTGTGCCGTCTGTGCTTCCGCAGTCTGGCGCTCAAGGGAGAGATTCCTGGAGTTTCGAAGAGTTCGTGGTAAGTGAGTGAGGGCCTCAGCGGTCCTGGCGCGAAATGGTTCCTCGCCGAACGCTGAGTAAGTACGTCGCGGCTGGTTCTTTCACCAACCCGGAGAGCGCGTTAAGCGCACGACCGGGAGACCCCGGAGAAGGGTTCCGGACACGAAAGCTAACGGG
This sequence comes from uncultured Acidobacteriaceae bacterium, assembly GCA_963814165.1. Lineage (GTDB taxonomy): Bacteria > Acidobacteriota > Terriglobia > Terriglobales > Acidobacteriaceae > DASRAA01. Next base: position 451,594 of record CAWFBW010000008.1, read on the forward strand.
CGACGAAATGAGGAGATATCGAGCATGAGTTTGACCGATCCGGTCGCAGATTTTCTGACGCGAGTTCGCAACGCTATCAATGCACGCCACCAGAAGGTGGACGTGCCGCTCTCCAAGTTGAAGGTGGAGATCGCCCGCATCCTGAAGGACGAGGGCTACATCGCGAACTTCAAGTCCACGGAAGAAGAAGGGCGCAAAGTGTTGCGCGTGTACCTGAAGTACTCGCCTGACAATTCGTCGCCGATTTCGCAGCTGAAGCGCATTTCGCGCCCCGGTTGCCGCGTGTACGTCGGCCACAGCGAGATTCCGCGCGTGCTGGGTGGGTTGGGAATCAACATACTCACCACTCCCAAGGGCGTGATGACCGGCCGCCAGGCGCGCAAGGAAAAGCTGGGCGGCGAAGTACTTTGCGAAGTTTATTAAAAGGTAACTGGTAGCTGGCGACTGGTAACTGGCCGCCGGCTGAGAGTCGGACTGAACCAGCTACTAATCATCAGTTACCAAGAGTGAGAGACACGATTATGTCGAGAATTGGAAAGAAACCGATTCCGTTGCCGAAGGGCGTTTCGTACCTCGTCGAAGGCAACACGGTGACCGTGAAGGGCCCCAAGGGCACGGTGACTACCCACATCCCGGGCGGTGTAGCGCTGGAGACGAAAGATGGCGTGCTGACCGTCACCCGCGAGGACGATTCCAAGGCTGCGGTGCACGGACTGGTGCGCGCGCTGGTGAACAACTCCGTCGAGGGCGTGACCAACGGCTGGAAGAAGGAACTTGATATCGTCGGCATCGGCTATCGCGCCGAGTTGAAGGGCAAGGGCATGGTGGTATTCACCCTGGGCTATTCGCATCCGATTGAATATCCGTTGCCGAGCGGCATTGAAGTGGCCATAGATCCCAAGCTGACGCACCTGACGGTGAGCGGCATCGATCGCCAGAAGGTTGGTTTCGTGGCCGCGGAAATGCGCTCGCTGCGTCCGCCCGATCCGTACAAGAACAAGGGCGTGCGTTACAGCGACGAGCGGCTGAAGAAGAAGGTCGGCAAGACCGGCGCGAAATAACCGCGCGTAACCGTGATATTACGACGGCTGGGCGGTGAACGCCTCCGTTGCCCGGTTCAGAACCCCGGGATGAAGGAAGAACAGAGATGATTGGAAAAACTTCAAAAGACCAGACGCGGCAGAAGATCCACACGCGCATCCGCAAGAAGATCGCGGGCACGACGGAGCGTCCGCGGCTGAGCGTGTACCGCTCGGTGAGCCACGTATATGCCCAGATCATTGACGACGCTAAGGGCACGACCCTGGTGGCGGCTACTTCGGTGGAGAAGGGCAAGGGCCTGAAGGGCGAGAAGCGTCCCACGGGCGGCAATGTGGCGTCGGCGAAGGAAGTTGGTAAGCTGATCGCCGAGCGTGCCAAGGAAAAGGGCATCAAGAAGGTGGTCTTCGATCGCGGCGGGTATCTGTATCACGGCCGTGTGAAGGCGCTGGCCGATGCCGCTCGGGAAGCCGGGCTGGAATTCTAAGAACCGTAACTGGTGACTGGTTGCTGGTCACAGCAACTGGCAGCTAGCGACTAGCAACTGGCGAAAAGCCAAGTGCGAAAAGCGAAAAGCAGTCGCAAGAGAGTTTGGAGAATTAGGGAATGCCAATCGTAAAGAAGAAACTGGACGCAAATCAGTTCAACCTCAAGGACGAGGTGGTCTCGATCAATCGCGTCACCAAGGTCGTAAAGGGCGGCAAGAACATGTCGTTCGCGGCGCTGGTCGTGGTAGGTGATCCTTCCTCGGCAGTTGTCGGCTACGGCTCAGGCAAGGCGAAGGAAGTTCCGCAGGCGATCCGCAAGGGTATCGAAGCGGCCAAGAAGAACCTGCTGCGCGTCAACCTGACGCAGACCACGATTCCACACCAGGTGCTGGGACGCTACGGCGCCGGCAAAGTAATGCTGAAACCTGCTCCAGAAGGTACCGGCGTGATCGCCGGCGGAGCGGTGCGTGCAGTCATGACTTCGGCGGGCGTGCAGAACGTGCTGACCAAGTCGATCGGTACCACAAATCCTCATAACGTGATCAAGGCGACGTTCAATGCCCTGGGACGGCTGCGCGACCGCAAGGAAGTCGCGGCGGCTCGTGGCAAGTCCGTCGAGGAGCTTTAGTCATGGCGCGCATTCGCAGGAAGATCGAAAAGAAAGTGGCACCCGCGGGCACGCGGATCCATCTGAAGTATGTACGTTCGGCCATTTCGACGCCGGTAAAGCATAAGCTGGTGGTCAAAGGGCTGGGCTTTACGCGCCTCAACCAGGTGATCGATCGGGAAGACACTCCGTCGATTCGTGGGATGGTAGCCAAGGTCCCTCACCTGGTGGAGATCGTTGAAGCCGGCAAGTAGCGGACAAAATTTTAAGTAGTGTGACGCGGCGCACAGTGAATGGCCGCATAGGTACGGTACACAATGAATCTGAGTAATTTACGGGCGCCCCGCAAGGCGAATGAAAACAAGAAGCGTGTCGGGCGCGGTATGGGCTCGGGCATGGGCAAGACTTCGACCCGCGGCCACAAGGGCCAGGGCTCGCGCAGCGGCTCCAGCCTGATGCGTGGATTTGAAGGCGGCCAGATGCCGCTGCATCGGCGTTTGCCGAAGCGCGGCTTCACCAACATCTTCAAGACCGAGTACGAGGTCGTGAATGTGGAGCGGTTGGCCGGTCTGAACGAGAGTGAAATCACGCCTGAATCCCTGCGCAAGGCTGGCGTGGTCACGAAGAAGAGCTCGTTGGTGAAGGTGCTGGGTCAGGGTGATTTGTCGAAGGCGATCACCGTGTCGGCGCACAAGTTTTCCAAGTCGGCGCAAGAGAAGATCGAGAAGGCCGGCGGCAAAATAGTAGTTGTCAGTGGTCAGTAGCCAGTTGCCAGTAAAAAAAGCAACTTGCTGTTGACAATATGGTTCATGCAGTCGCAAGGGCCGTTCGAACTTAACTGACAACTGCCAACTGGTAACTGAGGATTAGTAATGCTAGAGAAGCTGGCCAACGTATTTCGCGTTCCCGATCTGCGGAAGCGCATTCTGTTTACGCTCGGACTGCTCGCCGTGTACCGGTTCGGGGGACACATCCCCACGCCCGGCATTAACGCCGACGTGCTGGCGCAGTTCTTCGACCAGAACAAAGGCACGTTCCTGGGATTCATCGACCTGTTCAGCGGCGGCCAGCTTCGCCGCCTGACGATTTTTGCCCTGGGTATCATGCCGTACATCACGGCGTCGATCATCCTGCAGTTGATGACGGTGGTCTATGAGCCGCTTGCGAAGCTCCAGAAGGAAGGCGAGCTGGGGCGCAAGAAAATCACCCAGTGGACACGCTACCTGACGCTGCTGTTGAGCGCGGTGCAGTCGCTGGGAATTGCCTATACACTGCTGCGTCAGCCCGGCTTTGTGAACAGCCCTGGTTACGTTTTTGTGCCGATGACGGTGCTGACCCTGACGACGGGCAGCGTTTTCATCATGTGGCTGGGTGAGCAGATCACGGAACGCGGCGTAGGCAACGGCATGTCGTTGCTGATTTTCGCCGGTATTGTGGTTGGCCTGCCGCGAGCGATCATGGATCTGTACGAAAAGGTTCGCACCCAGGCTTGGGGAGCGTTTACGGTGCCGGCAATCCTGATCCTGATAGTCGTGATGATCGGGGTAGTCGCCTTTATTGTGTTTGTCGAGCGAAGTGAGAGGCGAATCCCGGTGCAGTATGCCAAGAGGGTCGTGGGCAGAAAGGTCATGGGTGGCCAGTCCACTCACCTGCCTCTGCGCGTGAACTCGGGTGGCGTTATGCCGGTCATTTTCGCGTCGTCGGTGCTGACACTGCCACAGACTCTGGGAGCAATGCCGGCCATCAAGAACAGCCGCTATTTCAGCGACATGTTCAACGCGTTGCGCTGGGGAGAGCCTCTCTACACCCTGCTGTACGCTGTCGGGATTGTTTTCTTCGCGTACTTCTATGTGTCGATTGTCTTCAACCCAACTGAGGTTGCCGATAATATGCGCAAGTACGGCGGGTTCATTCCGGGCATCCGGCCGGGCGCGCGCACCGCGAACTACATTAACGATATCCTGACGCGCATCACGCTGGTGGGCGCCGGATACCTGATCCTGATTTCGTTCATTCCTGAGTGGATGATTACGGGTATCCACTTGAACCACTTGTGGGGCCCGGTTGGGCGATTCTTTGAGCATCTGCCCACATGGGTCACCAGCGGCTTGAATGTGAACTTTTACTTTGGCGGAACCTCGCTGCTGATTGTGGTTGGCGTGGCCATGGATACGGTCAATCAGATCGAGTCGCAGCTCATCATGCGTCACTACGAGGGCTTCACACCTCGCAGCGGACGCGTCCGGGGACGCCGGGCGACGTGGTAAAGCAGTTGTCAGTTGTCAGAACTGATAACTGAGAACTGAGTGCTGGCAACTGGGTTTTTCGGAGCTACCGGGAAGGCTCCGGCCCGCTACGGCGGGCAGAAGGGCCGGCAGCAAGGCCCGTGGGGGTGTGTCGTGCAAACACAGACTCCTTTGTCCGTAGTTGGCGCGAGTAACACGGAGCGTGTGGTGGGTCCCATAATTTTGCTGGGGGCGCCAGGCGCCGGTAAGGGAACGCAGGGGAAGCTGATAGCAGCGACCTATGGGATCCCGCAGATCTCGACCGGAGACCTGTTCCGCGAGAACGTAGCTCGCGGGACCGACTTGGGCCGCAAGGTGAAGGATGTCCTGAGCCGGGGCGATTTGGTTTCCGATGGACTGGTAAACGACATGGTGGCCGAGCGGTTGGGCCAACCGGACGTGAACCGAGGGTTTATTCTGGACGGCTTCCCACGTACCGTGGGGCAGGCCGAGTGGTTAGACAGATATTTGAAAACAAGGCGGTTGGAAGGTGGTTCGGTGGCGCCCTTTAGTGCCATAGCTCCGCTTGTGATACAGGTGTTTGTGGGATATAATCAACTACTGCAACGGATTAGCGGGCGTCGTTCTTGTCCCACCTGTGGACGGATTTATAACGTCCATTTCCAGCCTCCCAAAGTTGAAGGCATCTGCGATGTCGACGGCGGGCGACTTGTTGTGCGTCCTGACGACAACGAGGATGTTGTGGCCGAGCGTCTCAAGGCGTACGAGCAGCGGACGTTGCCCTTGGTGGACTATTACCGATCAAAGGGCCGTTTGTTGGAGATCGATGGCGAGCAGTCAGTAGAACTGGTGGCGGCGCAGGCGTCACGTGCGATAGAGAATGGCGATCGTTTGTAAGTCCGTATCCGAGATCGAAAAGATGCGCCGCAGCGGGCGCATCGTTCGTCAGGTATTGGATGCCGTTCGGGATTTGGTTGCGCCGGGGGTAACCACGATGGACCTGGAACGGGCGGCCGAAGCGAAGATCAAGGAACTGGGCGCGAAGCCGGCGTTTAAGGGTTATTACGATTACCCTTGCGTGCTCTGCACTTCAGTGAATCACGAGATTGTTCATGGCATCCCGTCGGAAAAGCGGATGTTGAAGGCGGGCGACATCGTCTCCATCGACACTGGTGTGGTGCTGGGCGGGTACTACGGAGATGCTGCGATTACGGTACCTGTAGGCGGCGAGTTGACGCCGCAGTTGGAGAAATTGCTGGAAGTTACGCGCGAGTCGCTGTATCGGGGTATTGAAGCGGCCCGGATCGGCAACACGGTTGGCGACGTGGGATCGGCAGTGCAGAAGTTGGTTGAGGCGAGCGGGTTCAGCGTAGTGCGCGAGTTCGTGGGCCACGGCATCGGCACCAAGCTGCACGAAGAACCGCAGGTTCCGAATTATGGCACCCCGGGAAGCGGTCCGAAGTTGCGCGACGGCATGGTGCTGGCGATCGAACCGATGGTGAACGTGGGCCGCTCGGAAGCGCGCGTGCTCGACGACAACTGGACGGCAGTCACGAAGGACGGCACGTATAGCGCTCACTTCGAACACACGGTGGCCGTAACAAAAGACGGGCCGGTGATTTTAACGGAGTAGTGGCTAGTGGCTGGTGGTCCGTGGCCAGAAAGACAAGGCCGAGTGACCAAAGTGGCTGGTTGCATTGTGAAGGACAACATGGTGGTGTTTTGAGCGAAAGCCAATTTTCGCTGCGAAGTCAAACTGACAACTGGCCACTGGCCACCGACAACTGGTTTTCAGGAGCTGAATGAGTAAGGAAGACGCGATTGAAGTGATGGCGGTGGTGGTGGAGCCGCTGCCGAATGCGATGTTCAAGGTTGAGCTGGAGAACAAGCACCAGGTTTTGGCGCACGTATCCGGCAAGATGCGCAAGAACTTCATCAAGATCCTTCCAGGCGACCGCGTGGCCGTGGAGCTTTCGCCCTACGACCTGAACCGCGGCCGCATAGTGTATCGCTATAAATAGTCGAAGGGAATTGACGTCATCATGAAGGTACGGGCATCAGTCAAGAAGATTTGCGACAAGTGCAAGGTGATCCGCCGTCACGGAGTAGTACGCGTGATCTGCGAAAACGCCAAGCATAAGCAGCGTCAGGGATAACGAGCAATTAGCAGCTAGCAATTAGCCAAGACCCCAAGGGCAAAGGCTAAGGGCTAAGAGGGTTCGGAGTAACTATGGCACGTATTGCAGGCGTGGATCTTCCGCGCAACAAGCACATCAGCATCGCGCTGACCTACATCTACGGCATCGGCGATTCGCGGTCGAAGAACATCCTGACCGCCGCCAGCGTCGAAGGCAACAAGAAAGTCAGCGATCTGAACGAAGACGAGGTCAACCGCATCCGTCAGGTCATCGAGCAGCAGGGCGACGTTGAAGGCGACCTGCGCAAAGACATTTCGATGCACATCAAGCGGCTGATCGAAATCGGATCATATCGTGGGTACCGTCATCGCCGCAGCCTGCCGGTCCGCGGCCAGCGCACCCACACCAATGCCCGCACCCGCAAGGGACCGCGTAAGGGCACGGTAGCGAATAAGAAGAAAGCGACTGGGAAAACATAGAACATGGCGAAAGCAGCGGGTTCGGCAGCCGATAAAAAAGGCAAGACTGGCAAGAAGTTCAAGAAGAAGGAGCGCAAGCACGTTCCCCACGGACTGGTGCATGTGCAGGCGTCCTTCAATAACACGATCGTTACCATCACCGACATGGCGGGAAACACCGTGTCGTGGAAGAGCTCCGGTTCGCTGGGCTTCCGCGGTTCGCGCAAAGGCACGCCGTTCGCGGCGCAGCAAGCAGCGGCCAACGCCGCCGGCCAGGCGCGCGACCACGGTATGCGCAGCGTGGACGTCGTCGTGAGCGGTCCGGGTTCGGGACGCGAGTCTGCTGTCCGCGCGCTGGCTTCGGCCGGGCTCGACGTGCGCTCGATTCGCGACGTTACGCCGGTTCCGCATAACGGTTGCCGTCCGCCCAAGCGCCGCAGAGTGTAAGAGCAGTTGATAGTGGTCGGTGGATAGTGGATAGAACGCCACGAATCCAGCATTTCTAGCCACTATCCACTAGCAGCTAGTCACTAGTTTGATCGGGAAGAAAGGCCGCCAAGCGCCCGTAAACCGATCCATAACCCGAATCGCCTAGACGCGGTTCGACGAGGAGAGAGTAACTTGGCACGATATCGCGACGCAGTATGCCGCCTTTGCCGCCGGGAGGGCATGAAGCTCTTCCTCAAAGGTGCAAAGTGCTTTACGGACAAGTGTCCGATTGAAAAGCGCAATTTCGCCCCCGGGCAGCACGGTAAGGACCGCAAGGCCAAGATCGTGGGCTACGGACTTCAGCTTCGCGAGAAGCAGAAGGCGAAGCGCATGTATTTCACCCAGGAAGGCCAATTCCGCAGCTACTATGAGCGCGCACAGCGTTCCAAGGGCGTCACCGGCGAACTGCTATTGCAGCAGCTGGAGCGCCGCCTGGACAACGTTGTTTATCGCTTGGGCTTTGCGGTTGCCCGCCGCCAGGCACGCCAACTGGTGCGTCACGGCCACGTCACCGTAAACGGGCGGAAGTTGGACATTCCTTCGTACCAGGTGAATGCCGGCGACGAGATCGCAATCCGCGAGCGCAGCAACAAGCTTGTGGTGGTGGAAGGAGCGAAGGAATTCGCCAGCCATCAGGCTCCGCCAAACTGGTTGCAGGTCGAGGCCGATGCGTACAAAGGCCGGGTGCTCGCGCTGCCGAAGCGTGAAGACATCAACCTGCCGATCAATGAGCAGTTGATCGTCGAACTTTATAGCAAGTAGTCACCCGCGGTGCCCATGGGCGCCGCGTTTCCTACAATCTCGAGCCAGATCAGCCGGCTTGATCCCGCTCAGCGGGATCAATCGTGCAGCATGGCCGAGCAGACAGACAGGAGTCACGAATGCTTTGGAAGGGTTTTCAAAAGCCGAAGCGGCTTGCCACTGACGCCGAATCCTTGACCGACAAGTACGGTCATTTCTGGGCACAGCCGTTTGAACGCGGATTCGGTACAACCATCGGCAACGCGCTGCGCCGCGTGTTGCTCTCTTCTATCGAAGGTGCAGCGGTCACCGCGGTGAAGATTGAAGGAGTACTGCACGAGTTTCAGTCGATCCCTGGTGTTGTCGAGGATGCGACGGACATCATCCTGAACCTGAAGCAGGTCCCGTTCCGCTTGAACGGCGACGCGCCCAAGGCGATTTATCTGCGCGCGGACCAGCCGGGTGTCATCACCTCGGGAATGATCGAGGCCGACTCCGACGTCGAAGTGCTCGACAAGGACGTGTACATCGCCACCATCAGCGAGGGTGGCAAGCTCGACATGGAAATGCGGCTCAAGAAGGGCCGCGGCTATGTTTCCGCCGACAAGAATTTCGATGAGGACCTCGGACTGGGATTTATTCCCATCGACTCGGTGCACTCGCCGGTGCGCAAGTGCAACTACACGGTCGAAGCCGCTCGTCTGGGTCAGATCACCGACTACGACAAGCTGGCCATCGAAGTGTGGACCAACGGCTCGGTTACTCCTGCGGATGCGCTGGGGTTGGCCGCGAAGCTGCTGAAGGACCACATGTTCATCTTCATCAACTTTGAAGATGAACTGGAAGCGCAGGCCGCGGGTGCCGCCGACAAACCGGAGATCAAGAACGAAAATCTGAACCGCTCAGTCGAAGAGCTTGAGCTTTCTGTGCGCAGCTACAACTGTCTCAAGAACGCGAACATCCAGACCATCGGCGAGCTGGTGCAGAAGTCGGAAGCCGAGATGCTGAAGACCAAGAACTTCGGCCGCAAGTCACTCAACGAGATCAAGGAGATCCTGTCGAACATGGGTCTCGGACTCGGGATGAAGATTGACGAGCACGGCAATGCGGTGCCCGGAAGCGGAACGTCGTCGATGGCCTCGTCGTTGCCTTCGCCTTTGAGCTACGGCGGCAGTTCGGAACCAAATTTCTAAGTGGAAGCGCAAGCCCAGGTTAGCGCCAGAACAGGGCGCGAACCTGGGGCACCCACGGTTAAAGATTTTTGCGCGGCCGGCGGACCGCGACTTTTACGAAATTGTGAAGGGCTAAAGAAATGCGTCATCGCAGAGCAGGATGGAAGTTAGGACGGAACACCGAGCACCGGCGCGCGTTGCTGCGCAACCTGGTGACCTCGCTGATCGTGGAGGAACGCATCGAGACCACGCTGACCAAAGCGAAGGCCATGCGTCCGCACGTGGAGAAGATGATCACCCTGGGCAAGCGCGGAGACGTGGCGGCGCGCCGGCAGGCGTTGGCCTACCTCATGACGCGCGAGGCCGTGGATAAGCTGTTCGACAAGATTTCGCCGCGCTACGGCGACCGCAACGGCGGCTATCTCCGCATCATTCATGGCGGCTTCCGCCAGGGTGACGGCGGCGATATCGCCTTCGTGGAGCTGCTGGGCAGCGAGGCCACGCTCGACGAAAAACGCACCAAGCGCAACGAAGCGCGTGCCAAGCGGGCAGAAGAAAACCGCAAGGCCATGGAAGCGGCGACCGCGGAAACTGCGGCTGCCGAGGCAGCGGCTCCCGAGGGTGAAGCAAAGCCCGAAGACAAGTAGATCGACTACGTTTCGTTGTCGCGAAGTTCAGGCGCATACCGCGAGGGTGCGCCTTTTTTGCTCACTGCGGTTCCATCAATTTCTAGTCCGCGTGGATACTGCGGTGCTTGCTGGCCGCCCGCTCTCGCTGCACGTTCATCGCGTGAGCCGCGCGGGCATACAGCACCCACTGCATCAGAAGGGCGCCAGCGGTGTCCACGGCAACGTCGTGCCATGTGCCGGTGCGCGAGGCGAGCGTCGCCTGGTGAAGCTCGTCATAGGATGCGGTGACGATTGTGAACAGGATGGCGATCAAGGCCCACTCCCGCTGCCAGAGATCGCGGAAGAAGATTCCCCAACGCCGTTGCAGCACGAGCCGCAGGCGTCCGCGATGCGTCAACTTCAAGGCTCGAAATACCAGCCAGCTCAAGATGGCGTAGCCGAGAAAGTGTCCTGATTTACGTAGGATGGAATTCACGGCGAGCAGAACGCTGGGGTCGATGCGTCCGAAGATCGACGTCGCGACTTTGTAGAGCAGTCCGAACGTCGCGTTTGACGAAGCGTAGTCAGTCGACTCCAACCGGATGACGACCAGCCACACTGCTACCGGCCACCAATAGGTGGCGAGATCTCGCCACGTCGGTTTGAGCGATCTACGCCAGCGCTTACTCGACACGGTAGTTGGGTGCTTCGCGCGTGATCATCACGTCATGGACGTGGCTCTCACGCAACCCAGCGCCACTGATTCGCACGAAGCGAGCTTTCTCCTGCAACTCGCCAATCGTGGCGCATCCCACGTAGCCCATGCCGCTCTTCACGCCGCCGACCAGCTGATACACAATCATGCCGACGGTGCCGCGATAGGGCACGCGGCCTTCGATGCCTTCGGGGACCAGCTTGGCCATGCGGTTGTTCTCGGTGCCATCGTCGGAGAGGACCTGCGTCGAGGCGTCATTGTCGGTGGTCTGGAAGTAGCGTTCGCTGGAACCCTGTGCCATGGCAGCCAGCGATCCCATGCCGCGGTAAGCCTTGAAAGAGCGGCCTTGGTACAAAATCGTCTCGCCCGGGCTCTCTTCTGTGCCTGCCAGCAGCGAACCAATCATCACGCAACCGGCCCCGGCGGCGATGGCCTTGGTGATGTCGCCCGAGTACTTGATGCCGCCGTCAGCGATGATGGGAACGTGGGTATCGCGCACGGCGCGCGCGGCTTCGGCGATCGCCGTAATTTGCGGCACGCCTGCGCCGGTCACGACGCGGGTGGTGCAGATCGAACCCGGCCCGATACCGACCTTGATCGCGTCAGCCCCGGCGCTCACTAGCTCGCTCGCGCCTTCGAAGGTCGCTACATTTCCGGCGATGAGATCCACCTCTGGGAACTTGGCCTTCACTTGCCGAATGGCGTCGAGTACGCGGGTTGTATGCCCGTGGGCGCTGTCGATGGCCAGTAAGTCAGCCTTGGCTTTCACCATTTCGGCGGCACGCTCGAGAAAATCGCCGGTCGCGCCGATCGCGGCGCCCACCCGCAAACGGCCCTGCGGGTCCTTTGCCGCGTTGGGATACTTCAGGCGCTTCTGGATGTCCTTGACGGTGATCAACCCTTTGAGTTGAAACTGGTCGTCAACGACCAACAGCTTCTCCACACGATGCTTGTGCAGGATGGCTTCCGCCTCTGTCAGGGTCGTGCCCACGGCAACGGTGATGAGGTTCTCCTTCGTCATCACTTCGCTGATTGGGATGTCGGTACGAGTTTCGAAGCGGAGATCGCGATTGGTGAGGATGCCGACCAGCTTCTTGTTTTTGGTGACCGGTACGCCGGAGATGCGATAGTGGCGCATCACCTCCAGCGCGTCGGAGATTTTGTCGTCCGGCGACATGGTGATGGGATCGACGATCATGCCGCTCTCGGAGCGCTTGACCTTGTCCACTTCGCTGGCTTGCTGCTCAATGGTCAGGTTGCGGTGGATGATGCCTAGTCCACCCTGTTGTGCCATGGCGATCCCCATCCGCGACTCGGTAACAGTGTCCATGGCCGCGCTGATGAGGGGAATCTGGAGGTGGATGTTGCGGGTCAGGCGGGTCGAAGTATCTGCCTGCGCCGGAACGACATCGGACTTGGCAGGCAACAGCAACACGTCATCGAAGGTAAGCGCTTCAGGAACAGGGAAATGAATCATGACATTGGGTCCGCGGAAGGGTAATTTTCCATTGTAGAGACGGGCGGGGGGATAGGCAAACCCGTCGAGTGTTGCTCAGAGCGATTCTCCCACGTATTGGGAATTGATCCTCGGTCAGCGGGTTTTCGCGGCCTGCGCAGTCGTTGAAATTCCCCTTCTTCGAGCGTATAGTTAGAAAGGTATGGCTGTGTGACAGGCAAGTCCGCCCACCTCCCGGCAAGGTGGAGCAGGCTCAGCATACTTGGCGAAGTACACCGGTGGGCGAGAGCCCACTTTATTATTCCACCCTCAATCCGCTGGAATTTGGCAAGTCCAGGCGGTATCCGGAGCCTGACGGGTGGGCTTTGCTTGTTTGCCGGACAGGGATTTAGACGGGATATGGCTGCGGGGCTGGACAAGATTCATGAAATCGCCGAACGGGTGGCGCGGTCCAGCGGTCTGGAAGTGGTTGAAGTCGAGTTGCTCGGCGGCGGCAGGGCCCGCATGTTGCGCATTATCATCGACAAGCCGGGTGGCGTGACGCACGAAGACTGTGCCAATTTCAGCCGCGAAGCGGGAACGATTTTCGACGTGGAAGACGCTGTGCCGGGCTCGACGTACACGCTGGAAGTTTCCTCGCCGGGGCTGGACCGGAAGTTGTCGAAGCCGGCCGAGTTTGAGCGCTTCAGCGGCAGCCTGGTGAAGTTGATGACGCGCGACCCGATCAATGGGAACCGTCATTTTGAAGGGCGTTTGCAGTGGCTGGGTGATGGCCGCATCGGCCTCGAGCTTTCCGGCCGGAAGAAGAGCAAGAAGCGCGAATCGGTAGAGGCCGGAACGAAGGTCGAAATCGAGTTGGCCAACATAGAGAAGGCCAATCTGGTACCCGAATTTTAGTCTGGCTTGGGAAGCAAGCCGACACGAGTATGCAGCTAAGGTGGCAGGTGTCTTATGGCAAGTGAACTGTACAACGTGATCGATGCTCTGAGCCGTGAGAAGGGCATCAATCCGGACATCGTTGTGAGCGCGGTGGAAGATGCCATCGTCGTTGCCACCCGAAAGTATTACAAGACGCAGGAGAATCTGCGCGCGGTACTCGACAAGGAAACCGGCCACATCCGAGCCTACGCGGTGCGGACGATTGTCGAAAACTCCGAACTGATGGAAGACCCGAACGCGCAAATCACCCTCGACGACGCCCGCCGCATCGACCCCGCTGCGGAAGTCGGCGGCGAACTGCGCACTGAGAAGCCGACGGACGTGCTGGGCCGCATCGCCGCGCAACTGGCGAAGCAGGTCATCTTCCAGAAGGTGCGCGAGGCTGAGCGCGACACGGTTTACAACGAATATATTGGCCGCGTCGGCGAGATTATCAACGCGACGGTGAAGCGGGTCGAAGGGCAGGACGTGATCGTGGACCTTGGCAAAGCCGAGGCTCGCATGCCGAAGAAGGAACAGTCTCGGCTCGAGTCTTTCTCGCCTGGCGAGCGCGCCCGGGTCGCCATTACTCGCGTGGAAAAGGCTTCGAAAGGGCCGCAGGTCATCGTATCGCGCGCTGTGCCGGAGCTGGTGTCGCACCTCTTCCAGACGGAAGTGCCGGAGATCTACGACAACACTGTTGTTATCCGCGCCATCGCGCGCGAAGCGGGTGAGCGCACCAAGATCGCCGTCATGTCGAAAGACAAGGACGTCGATCCGGTGGGCGCCTGCGTCGGCATGAAGGGCATGCGTGTGCAGTCAATCATCCGCGAACTGCGTGGCGAGAAGATCGACATCATTGAGTATCACGAAGATCCCGTCACCTTCGCCGAGAAGGCATTGCAGCCCGCGAAGGTCAGCCGCGTGACCTTGCTCGAAGGGCAGGAAAAGCACCTGGAAGTCATCGTGGATGACAGCCAACTTTCCCTGGCCATCGGCAAGAAGGGGCAAAACGTTCGACTGGCGGCCAAGCTGCTGGGCTGGAAGATCGACATCAAGAGCGAGGAAGAGAAGCGCCAGGAAGTGGAGGCGCAGATGTCGCAGGTGATGACGCAGAGCTCCACCCCGTTGGAAAGCGTGCCTGACCTCGAGCCGGGCATCATTGAGAAACTGGTGTCTGCGGGCATAACGACCGTCGAACAGGTTGCCGATATGACGCCGGAGCAGTTGGAAGAAATTCCCGGCGTCGGGCCGAAGACGATCGAGAAAATCAGCATCGCGGTCAACAACTACTTTGCCGTACTCGACGGTGCCGGCGCGGCCGAAGTTGCGGTCGAAGGCGAGGAAGTTGGCGTCGAAGCCGCTTTGGAAGAAGCACAAGCGGAGGAAGAGACGCTGCCTGCCGGGGAAACTGTTGGAGAACTGGTGGAAGGCGAGAGCGACCTGCCGGCCGAAATCGTCGATGCGGGTGACCTGTCGGAACTTCCGGCTGAGCCTGAAGCTTCATCGGAATCAGTCGAGGAATTGGTGGACGAAGGCCAGTATTACGAAGCTGAGGTCGTGGATGGCGTGGAGAACGCTCCTCCAGCGGACGTGGCGGAAGTTACGACGCATGAGCGGCCCAGCGTCGAAGGCGAGAGCGTGCCGGACGAAGAATTGCCCGGCGGGCCGCAGTAGAAATTTTGGACTCGCGGTACCTTGCAATCCGCGATGCTGCTGTGCAGCGCGCGGGACCCGGTCCAACCGCGAAACGAACTACGAAGGCGTGAGGATGCTATGAACGCGTAAGCGCACACGACATTACGGAGGAAACAGGGCGGCATGCAGCACAAGGTTCGAATCAACGACCTGGCGAGGGAACTTGAGGTCAAAAGCAAAGTGATACTCGATCTATTGATCAAGGTCGGGGTCACGGAAAAGAAGACGCACTCCAGCTCCATCGAAGTGGATGAGGCGGAGCGCGTGAAGAAATATTACGCCGAGCATGGTGAGCCCGGCAGCTCTGCCTCGAGTCGTGCCAGCCGCGCGGCTACAGACGAGTTCAAGCCCAAGATCGACCTCTCGCACATCTCGAAGCCCGGGGATGTACTGAAGGCGATCACGCAGAAGGCCGCCCAGCCCGCCGAACCTCCGCGTCCAAAAGCTACGGCAGCCGCAGTGTCGCCTCGCACAAGCGTCACGCCGGCGTCCGCCGTGCCTGCCCGTCCGCCGAGCACGGTTGCCAAGCCGCCTGTGGTCGTGGCCAGCGCGACCCCAGCCACTCCGGCGGAGCCGCAGAAACCTGCGCCGCGATTCATCACTCCGCAAAGCGTTGCCAGGCCGCCTGCCACCGTGACGTTTCCGGCGCCCAAGGCGCCGGTTGCGCCGCTGGCTGCCGAGAAACCGGCGGCTGCGCCGGTTCCAGATGCTTCCAAGCCCGTCGAAGTAGCGGCAGTAACGTCAACAACCGACGTTGCAACAGCGACTCCCGCAATATCCGCGCCTGTCGATGCCGGTGCAGTTGCAGCGCCCGCGGCGCCGGAGAAGCGAGGCGATACGCCGGGCGACGAAGCCTCTTCCGCTGTGACACCGGCCGGAGCAAAATCTGCAACCATTGCGCACAAGCCCATCGTGCCTCAGCGGCGACTCATCGTCCCGCAGACTGGCCCGCGTCCCGTGTATGCCGCGCCTCCGCGTTTGGCGGCCAGCACAGCTCCGCCGCGTGCCGGACTTCCCGAGCGCGGAAAGCCAATCTTTCAGCGTCCACGTCCTCCGTATCCCGGACAGGGAACCGGTCCGAGCGGCCCTGGTGGCCCCGGTACCGGCCGTCCGCCGATGCGGCCCGGGGAACGCCGTGGTCCGCATCCGACTCGCTCTGGTGCACCGGGAATGCGTCCGCCTTTTGGCGCAGGAGCCGGCCCAGGCGTTGGAGCTCCACCGCCACCTACGGGGCGCCCCATGGGACGTCCTGCGCGGCCCGGACAGCGCTATGTGCCTCGTGGAGTGAAGGAAGGCCCGATGAAGGGCTTTACGCCTCCGCCGCGACTTTCGCTGTCGAGCGAGCCGCTGCCCATCACGCGCAACATTACGATTCCCGAAGGAATCAGCGTGAAGGACCTGGCCGAGAAGCTCGAAATCCGCGCCAAGGACCTAATCGCCCGCCTCTTGGCACGCGGTGTGTTCGCCACGGTCAACCAGACGCTGGATTCCGAACTGGCCACCGAGATGGCGCGCCATTTCGGTGCGAGCACCGAGGTCATCACCTTCGAAGAACAGTTGGCGAAAGACACCACGCCTGCCGAAGGAACAGGTGAAGATGCCGGCGCTGGTGCCGTAACTCGACCGCCTGTGGTCACCATCATGGGCCACGTCGACCACGGCAAAACCAGCCTGCTCGATGCGATTCGACAGACCAGTGTTGCCGAAGGCGAAGCTGGCGGCATCACGCAGCACATCGGCGCCTATAAGGTAGCCATCACAGACACGAACTCTCCGGCCTACGGCCGCGAGATTGTGTTTCTCGACACCCCGGGCCACGAGGCGTTCACCCGCATGCGTGCTCGCGGATCGAAGGTCACCGACATCGTCGTACTGGTCGTGGCTGCTGACGACGGCGTCATGCCGCAAACCCTCGAGGCCATCGATCACGCCAAGGCGGCGAACGTGCCATTGATCGTGGCCGTCAACAAGATCGACAAACCCGACGCTCTGCCCGACCGAGTCAAGAAGCAGCTGGCCGATCGCGGCCTGATGCCGGAAGACTGGGGCGGCAGCACCGTGTTCGTCGATGTTTCTGCCAAGCAGAAGACCAACCTCAACCTGCTGATGGAAATGATCTGCCTGGTTGCTGATTTGCAGGACTTGAAGGCCGTTCCCGACCGTCCGGCGAGTGGCACGGTACTCGAAGCCAAGCTGGATCGCGGGCGTGGTCCTGTGGCCACTGTGCTGGTGCAGAACGGCACCCTGCACGCCGGCGACAACTTCGTAGTCGGCAACGTGTTCGGCAAGGTTCGCGCCATGTTCAATGACCGAGGAGCCGTCGTCGAAGCCGCGCCTCCGGCCACCCCCGTCGAAGTGCTTGGTCTCGAAGGTCTGCCGCAGGCCGGCGATCAACTGGTCGCTGTCACCGACCGCGAAAAGGCCCGCGATATTTCCGAATACCGCGAAGGCCGTGCTCGCGAAGCCCAACTGGCAAAGAGTTCGCGCGTTTCGCTGGAAGGTCTTGCTGAACAGATTAAAAGCGCCGGACAGAAAGACCTGCCCATCATCCTCAAGGGCGATGTAGGCGGTTCGGTCGAAGTGCTGACCGACATCCTGGGCAAACTGTCGAACGAAAAGGTGAAGATCACCATCGTACGCACTGGCGTCGGTGCCATTACCGAGTCCGACATTCTGCTGGCGTCGGCGTCGAACGCTGTGGTCATCGGGTTCAATGTACGCCCCGAACGCAAGGCGCAGGAACTCGCCGAGCAGGAAAAGGTGGACATCCGTCTGCACTCGATCATCTATGAGTTACAGGACGAAATAAAGCGCGCCATGACTGGCCTGCTTGAGCCGATTATTAAGGAAACGTATCTTGGCCGGGCTGAAGTCAAAGACACCTTCCGCATTCCCAAGGTCGGCACCATTGCCGGCTGCCAGGTGGTGGATGGCGTCATCAAGCGCGATTCTGACGTTCGCCTGCTGCGTGACAACGTGGTGGTGTTCAAGGGCAAGGTCGGATCGCTGCGGCGATTCAAAGACGATGCCAAGGAAGTCACCAACGGTATGGAGTGCGGCATCGGCATTGCCAACTACGGCGACATCAAGGCTGGCGACGTGATCGAGGCATTTGTCACGGAAAAGGTAGCTGCCGAAGCGTTCGCCTAAACTGATCGAAATGCAGACGTCCCGGAAACTGTTCTCCGCAATGCGGAGCCCAATTTCCGGGACTTCGTGTAACCGGACAACAAGATGATCGCTTACCTCACCTTGGAGATTCGCATCGAAGGCGCGAAGTCGCTGAAAGACAAGCGCCAGGTATTGCGCAGCGTGAAAGATGGCCTGCGCACGCGCTTCAACGTCTCAGTGGCCGACGTCGATCCTAGCGACGCCTGGCAGCGCGCCACCCTCGGCGTTGTGAGCATCTCTTCGTCGCGCGACTATCTGGAAGGATTGATGCGCAACGTCGAGCGTTTCGCGGTGCGTGCTGCCAACAACAACGGCGGCGAAGTCACCGACTCTTTTGTGGACTTCCTCAGCGAAGCGGAATTCGGCGGTCAATGACCCCCAATAACCGAAGGTACCGTGATGGTCATCACCGCTGAGTTGACACAATAGCGTATCCTCTAACGTTCACCTTTTTTGATGGACACGACTGTAAGGCCTAATGGAGAACCGCACACAAAAATATCTTCGGGCGCGCCGCAGCGAAGCGTTGCGCGAGGAAATCACTACGCTTGTCGAGGGCGAGCTGGAAGACCCTCGCATCGGACTAGTGACCGTGAACGAAGTGGTGATGGCAACGGACGGCAAGGTTGCGCGAGTGTTTATCGAAGTGGCAGGTGACGACAAAGAAGTCGAGGAGAGCATGGAAGGACTGAACGACGCTCGCGGCTTCATCCGCCATGCCCTGACCGCCAACCTCGGCCTGCGCCACGCCCCCGAACTCCTGTTCATCCTCGACCACCGGGACGAGCATGGCAGCCGGGTTCAGGAGTTGCTGGAGCGCATCGAGAAACGCAAGCGAAAAACTTGATCTGGGACCAGGGACGATGCTCGACGAAGTACTGAATCAGATAGGGAGAAGGAAGAAGTTTATTCTCACTTCGCACGCGCGGCCAGACGGTGACGCCGTCGGCTCGGCGCTGGCCTGCTGTCAGATCTTGCGCAGCATGGGCAAGCAGGCGGAGGTGGTCCTCAGCGATGGTGTGCCGGGTATTTACCGTCCCCTGCCGTATGCCGATTCTGTCCTGCGCGATGTCGGCCAGGCGCCGGATGCGGAAGCGGCCATCATCCTCGAGTGCGATGGCATCGCCCGTACCAAGCTCAGTGGACTCGACAAGCACTTCCTCATCAATATCGACCACCACGACACCGCGCGCCCGTTTGGCGATGTCAACTGGATCGACCCCAACGCCTGTGCGACGGCCGAGATGATCTTCCGCCTGGCTCGCGAAGCGGGAGTGAAAATATCGCCGGAAGTGGCGACCTGTCTGTACACCGCCGTCCTGACCGATACCGGTTCGTTCTGTTTCACCGGCACCACCGAGCGGACGTTCGCTCTGGCGCAGGAACTGGTGAAGTGCGGCGCCGATCCCGTAAAGATCGCGCAAAGCGTGTATTTTTCCACCCAGCTCTCGAAAATGAAATTGCTCGGTGAGGCGCTGCGGACCCTTCATCGCGACGGCAGCCTGGCGTGGATGAACGTCACACATCGCACCATGGAACTTTGCGAATCGCAGGAAGAGGACTGCGAAGGCCTCGTGAACTACGCGCTGGCAATCGAGGGAATTGAAGTGGCGCTGTTCTTTCGCGAGCAGCGGGAGGGCGGCTTTCGCGTCAGCCTGCGCAGCAAAGGTGCCGTCAATGTAGCCAAAGTCGCGGAGGCCTTCGGCGGCGGCGGCCACACCTGCGCCAGCGGATGCGCCATCGAAGGCCCGCTTTCGGTCGCAACCGAGCGTATGATCGCCCAACTGCGGATCCGCGGATTCGAGAACAGCGGTAATGGCGACGGTCGTCATCCGGACAAGGTGCAATAGTCATCGGGCTGCCTGGATCCAAACTGATGGGCAAACCTCCGCTGGCCGAGCGTGCCCGGCGCTCCACTGACTTGGTGGCGTTGATTGCCTTTTGCGCTTTCTTGTTCTTCGCCGGATTGCAGGTGATCGGACTGCTCGGCGCCGATGAGCCTCGCTACGCGCAGGTGGCGCGTGAGATGCTAGAGCGCCACGACTGGGTGACTCCGACGCTGTGGGGGCAGCCTTGGCTGGAAAAGCCTCCGCTATTGTATTGGGGCCAGATGCTCGCGTACAAGGCGGCTGGCGGGGTCAGCGACGTGGCCGCCCGTTTGCCTTCTGCGGTGCTGGCCACGCTGATGGTGTTTTTCATCTACGGGTGGGCCCGGCGCTTTCGCCGCGGCATGCAGCTCGATGCGGCGCTCATCACGGCTGCGTCGGCAATCGTCATCGGCTTTGGACGCGGCGCCAGCACCGACATGCCGCTCACCGCGATGTTCACCATCGCCATGCTGTCTTGGTGGGGCTGGTATGAATCGCGGAGCCGCACATGGCTGCTGGCGTTTTACGCATTCGCCGGACTGGGAACGCTGGCGAAGGGCCCGGTCGCCGTGTTTCTTTCGGGGCTCATAATCGTCGCTTTTGCGGCCCTACGGCGCGATTGGCGGCTGGTGCTGCGTACGCTGTGGCTTCCGGGCATTGCACTGTATCTCGCGGTGACGCTGCCGTGGTTCATCGCGGTACAAACGGCGAATCCGGAGTTCTTTCGCGTCTTCATCCTCGAACACAATCTACAGCGTTATGCAACCGATCTCTATCGCCATAAGCAGCCGTTCTGGTACTATCTGCCGGTCGCGCTGATCGGTCTGCTGCCGTGGACCATCTTTGCCATCACCGCTCTAGTGGACGCCATCCGCGACTGGCGCTTTTCGGTCAGCGAGCCGCCCGGCAGCGAAGATCTGCGCACGTTTCTCGCTACTTGGTTCCTGCTGCCGATCGTGTTCTTCTCGCTGTCGCAGTCGAAACTGCCGGGATACATTCTGCCGGCGATGCCCGCAGCAGCGATTCTGCTGGCCGATTTCGTCCTGCGCCGCGAGCAGGAGGGCGACAAGCCCAACGTCTGGCTCACTGCCTCCCACGCGATTTTGTGTGCGGCCCTCATGGTGGCAGCGCTGATCGTTCCTTTCCGGCTGGTGCATCAGGAAATGACCAAGCCCGCTATCATCGTGGCAATTACGCTGGCCGTCATCGGGATCCTGACCGTCTGGTTCAGCCTGCGAATCCAGGGCTATCGCATGCTGCGCTTCACTACTCTCGTGCCAGTGCTCATCGCGTTTGCGCTGGTACTGCGCGGCACCGCTCCGCTGATTGACTTCTCGCAGTCAGCGCGTCCCGTGGCGTTGCGGCTGGCTGCGACGACCCTGGGTGAAGTTCCCGCGGTGGCCGTGTACGACGTGCCGCGCAGCGTCGAATACGGCCTCGGTTTCTACCGCAATCACAAGATCGCCAGCTACGAGCGGAACGAAATTCCCGACTCCGAGCATGTAGTTGTTGCGGCGGAGGGCTCGAAAGCCGAACTGGAGTTCCGGCTCAAGGACCGCCGCGTGGTTCGCATCGGCGGCTTCACAGCGCAGAAACTGGACTTCTACCTGGTGTCGGGGGCATCCTCCCCCCTCCCCCCCTTCGTCAAAATCCTTAGAATCAGCCGTTTAGCGCGATTTCCGCGTAAAACCCTGACTCCATAGGGGGTTACTGGTAAAGTCCTCTAATCAATGGACTTAGCACGCCCTCTAGAGGCGTCATTTCAAAGAACTGTTCGACTCCGCCGCCAACGCGGTGAGTGGGGGGCGGGAACACTAATCCCTCCCCTCACAATCCACTTGATATAGCAAAGCCAGCCGGCGTGATAGGACGTGGATCACGTAACACTGTGACAGCAGCGATAGCTGTTGCCAGAGAGCCCCGCAACCCGCGAGTGCGGCGAGTGCAACTGTGAGCCACCCGGTGTGGTCGGGCTACCTCCACTTGCCAACCGCAATATTGCTAACACACGCTTTTTACCGACCGCCATTCCCCAAACGAGCCTGTTTGATTAGTTGGTCCCATCCGCACTAGACTGACTCATCACCCGGCGGCAATCAACGAATTCCGCGCACAGCGCGCCGCGGTGCAGCGACCAATGGCGGTACGCAATCCAATTCGGCCGGCGACTGGCGCGGAAATCCTCGACCTGAGGCACTTTACTTCGGAGGACTTGCGTCCGCTGCTCGAGCTGGAAGTCGAGCGTTGGGGTAAGACGCTGGCATGGGATTATCGCAGTTCCTCGGAGATGATCCTCCGTTATGTCGATGCCAAGATCTTGCCGGGATATGCCGCGGTCGAGCGCGGCAGCGTGGTCGGCTACTCATTTTTCGTGTACGAAGGCAGCAAGGGGGTCATCGGTGACCTGTTCGTCTCGCCTAGTCGAGCAGACGCGCGGGCTGTTGAACTCAGGCTGATTGAGCACGTGATCGAGACACTGCAACAGTCGCCTGGAGTGCAGCGCGCCGAGGCGCAATTGCTGGCGCATGACACTGGCGAGCTGGCAGAGCCCTTCGTAGCCAACGGATTTCACCGGTACCGCAGGCTGTTCCTGTCGCTCGACTTCGCGACCCACTCCACGTTCCCATCGAAGGCGGCTGACGCAGATACAGATTCGTCCGTGGACAGAGGCTGACTACCAGCCCGCTGCGGGCATCATCACGGCTTCGTATCGGGCGCATATCGATTCCGAGATCAACGATCAGTACCGCACCGGCGCTGGATCGCTGCGCTTCCTGAACAACATCGTGCGCTTTCCGGGATGTGGCGTTTTCGATGCCGAGGCGTCGTTCGTGGCCGTTCACCAACCGACGAACTCGGCGGTGGGGCTGATTTTGTGCTCACGGGTGCGCGACGACGTTGGCCACGTGACGCAAGTCTGCCTGCTGTCTGAGTATCGCGGGCAGGGTATTGGCGAAGGATTGATGGCTCGGACCTGCGATGCCTTGCGCAATCGCAAATTCAAGTTGCTGACGCTGACTGTGACCGAGGCGAATCATCGAGCCGTCGATCTCTATCGGAAGCTGGGATTTGAGACGCGGCGCGTGTTTGATGCGTTTGTGTGGGAGCAGTAAGTAGCCAGTAGTCGGTAGCCAGTTCAAAAATAATTCCTACCTTAGAAACTGGGAACTGGTAGCTGGCTACTGGCAACTACCCTTCAGTGTTTGATCAGCCACATCGCCCACGATGCCACAATCACTCCGCCGACAAATAAAGCGAAGCAATAGGCACCGTAGCGCACCATGTCGCGCGGGGTGTTGCGCTGGGTGATGCCGAACACGGTGGAGGCGCAGGCGGCGAAGACTACGGCGGCGCTGAAGTGCGAGAGTTCGAAGGTCATTGTTTCTTCCCGATCGCGATCTGGTGCGCGTCCACCGCGGCGATGATGTTCAACAGTCCCGCCACCACAATGTACTTGGTGCCGTAGTCGGCCACGGCGCGCTGAATATTGCCGCCGCCGGCGTCCATGGCGCGGGCGATGAAATACAGGAGGCCGGAGCCAACGTCGCCGACGAAGCCGAGGATGTCGAGCAGGTCGCCGGTGTTGAAAGCGTAAATCTTGCCCTGCATGCCAAGGCCGGCGAAGAACATGATGAAGACGGCCAGCATGAGCAGCAGGCCGCGAATCCAGCGGCGCTGGATGAAGTGGCCGAGGCCGGGAAACAACCATCCAGCCACGGGAGCGATGATGGCCATGTTGCTGTTCGTGGCCGCGCCCGCGGCCGACGTGTTCTGTGCGTTCGCCATCAGATGAGCACCAAGTCGGACTGGATCCGCCCCGTAACTTCCGCCTTGCCGTTACGGATCATCATGTCAATTTCGCTGCGCACGCCGAAGTTGGGGAAGTAGATTCCGGGCTCGACTGAAAAGCACGTGTTCGGCAATATCAGGCGGTCGTCTTTTGTCTCGAGGTTGTCGAGGTTGGCGCCGTTGCCGTGGATCTCCGAAGTAATGGAGTGCCCGGTGCGATGAAAAATTTGCGGTCCGAACCCCTTGCCGACGATGAAGTCGTGAACCGCCTGGTCCACTTCCCATCCGCAAATGGGCTTGCCGCCGTCGAACGCCGCCTTCACCTTGTGGATGCCGACGTCGCGCGCGTCACGCACGATGGTAAAGATTTCGCGCTGGCGGTCGCTGGGCGTGCCGATGACGCCGGTCCAGGTGATGTCGTAAAAAACCGAATCGGGCTCGTCGCACTTGGCCCAGATGTCGAGCAGGATGAAATCGCCCGCCTTGATTGGCGCTGATGACGTCGACGACGGCTCGTAGTGCGGATCGCCGCTGTGCGCATTCACGCTGACGTTGGGCGGGTCGCAGGTGATGAGGTCTTCGCGTTTGAAGGCCTCCATGATCCACTGCTGGATTTCAAACTCGTGCGTGCCGCCGTTACGGGTGCGACGTCCGATCTCCTGGAACGCGCCCGCGGTAATGGCATCTACCTTGGCCTGTGCTTTGTAATGCGAAGCGATCTGCGATTCCGTCAGCGTCGCTTCGAAGCGTGCGACCAGGTTGGCCGAGGTGACGATTTCTTTGCCGAAGCTGCGGATGAGGTCCAGCATTCCTGCGTCAACCAGCGAGATGTACGGAATCTGGTTGTTGGGCGAGTACTGCATGACCAGTTTGCTGTACGGCTTCACTATCATTTCGAGGTTCGCCCACAGCTCCTCCCACGCCGAGTATTCCATCTTGCTGCCGGGCAGGGAGTCGAGGTGATGGCTCTCGATGCGGTGCACCAGCTTCACCGGCTCGCCTTGCGCCGGGATCACATAAAACCAGCGGCGGGTGGTGAGGCGGTCGGGAGGCAGTCCCAGCACACGGTAGGCAATGGGATCGCGGTGATGGTGGTCGTAGAACAGCCAGGCTTGGTGGCCGCCGTCGCGGAGGGCGGCCTGAATATCGGAGAGGTTCATGCGTACTCCATTGTAAATGACGAGCGGACTATTTGCCCGGTTTGGCTAGCACCCGATCGCGTGTTGCCTTCGTCAGCGTTTCGCATGCCGTGCGCAACACCAGGCGCGGCGTGCGCTCGCGAATCTTCATCAGGTAGGAGACTGTCTGCTCGGGATTCGCCTTGGCCGCTTCGCGCAGCAGCCACCCAAGCCCTTCTGCACGATCTCGTCGTCGCTCTTCAACAGCAATTCGGTGACACCCTCAATCTGCTCGAAATTCTTGTGCTGCCGCGTGCTGTGAATCAGGCTCACAGCGGCCGCACGGCGGTGCCAGACACTTTTCTTCTTCGCCCAGACGGGCATTCGCGCAAGGTAGCGATCATCGGCGGCGACCATGGGGCCGATGAGGGAGTGCACCAGCGAGTCATGGTCGGCCCATGAGGTAGATGCGGTCGATCCAACTTTCGAAGAGCTTGAACTCATCGCGGCTGAATTGCGGGGTCATGCCTTCCAGCAACATTACGGCAAAGTTCTTTTCGTCGAGTATCTCCCCGGCGAAAAGTTCATTCGCAACCTGTAAAAGGTACGGCAGGCCGTATTCGTTGAGGATCGTTCGGCGGAAACGCTTGGCGACCTTGCGCAGCTCGGCGGTGCGCCATCCACGCGACTTCACTTCGTGCTTGAAGAAGCGCTGCACGTCTTCAGTGTGAGGTGCGGAGCCGCCGTCGATCAGCACGCGACGAATGTGGGCGGCAATGTACGCGGGCGGCTTTTGAGACTTTGCGGACATGGAATTCGGCCTGGCTAAGGCGACGGCGATCAGAAAGAGGATATCACCCCCTCCCCCCATGACCCTTTGGAATCAATGAGATATCACGCAATTGCCGTGCAGTTATGCAGAAACAAACAACTTATATCTACTTGATAGAAAACATTGGACTTACGAGATCGCACTTCCTCCAAACATGGTTTGCGGCCGGTTCGGGTAACCTCAGTTTGCGATATTTCAAAGGGCTATGTAGCGCCGCGCCCTGAGCGCGGGCCGAGAAGAGACACTAATCCCCTGCCTCACGAATTATCTCTTACGCGTCGAGCTGCAATGGGCGGAAGGACATGGAGCACAGGGGCGTGTGATAGGAGCGATTAGCCCTTAGCTACAAGCTAAAAGCGCACGGCTGCCTCAGCGCAATTGAGTCAGCGTGAGAACCGGTGCCGCTGCTACGTGGCCCGACGATTCTTCTTAGCTGACCGAGGGCTCACGAGGCCGTTACGAAACTGTGCCGTCCCTGAAGGGACTCTGGTTCATCTCCCCCTTGCATCCGGGGCTCACGCCCCGGGCTACGATTGTTTGGCCCTGCGGCTGGCATTTCGGCTCAGTCCAAGGTCTATGTCCCACCGGGCGTTTTGCTCGGTAAGTTTCGTACAGCATCTCACGCCCACGGCTAGAATAAATTCCGCCGCTGCGCGGCTGCATTGGCAGCGATATCGAGACTAATTCCCGCCATGTTTTCCAGAACTGGGTTTTCACACATACTCTATTGCCTGCTCTACCGGCTTCGGCGCCATCAACTTGTCATACCAGCAGCAGCACGGCCGTCGCTACTCCCACGGCAATAATTACCCACCACATGCCGGCGGGTTCGTGCTTCACTTCGCCGAAGTAGTGAATCAGGAACCCGCCAAAGGCGCCGCCGATAAGCGAGCCAATTCCCAGCGGCAGGAACGCGAAGCCCATGTACGTGCCCTGCTGTCCTTCGGGAGCCAGTCGCGAGACATAGTCGTAGTACCGGGGAGACATCACGATCTCGCCCAGCGCCACCGCCACCAGCGTCAGCACCGCCCCTAGGCCCGACGGCATCAGGATCAGGAAAATCCATCCCAGCGCGCTGATCAGCGTTCCCGCGGTAATCGCCATCAAGGGAGCGACCTTTTGCATGAGCAGCGTGATCACTACCGTCAGCGCAATGACCACGACCGGCCCGGTCATCAGCAGCAGTTCAGTATCAATCGTCGGACTGATGTAGTTGTGCACGTACAGCGGCAGCGTGAGGAACTCCTGCCAGTACACGATCCAGTAGCCGGTGAAGATCGCCAGGAACAGCATGAAACGCGGATTCGACAGCACCGTCAGGAAGTTTCTGCCGGCCTGTGCCATCGACGGCGTCTGCGTATCCCGATCGCGGTTCGGCTCCTTGAAGAAGATCAGTACACCGATGAACATCACGAAGACGCTGAGCGCCGCCACGCGAAATACGTTTTCCACCCGCATGCGCTGGTGTACGTAGGAAGCGACAAACGGCCCCGCCGCGCCGCCAATGTTCACCAGCGTGTAGTAAATGGAGTAGCCGAACGAGCGCACATCTTCGCGCGACGAGTGCGCCGTGGTCCCGACCACCGTCGGCTTCACCAGCGCCACGCCGAACGCGGGCAGCGCCAGCACCAGCGCCACCAGCACGCCCAACGGCACGGTCTGCCGCACCGGCGCCAGCCACGGCGATCCCAGCGATCCGAGGAGAAAATAGGCGCACGACAGGATCAGGTATGCCAGCGCGAGCGCCTTGCGAAATCCCATCTTGTCGGCCAGCGCGCCGCCGAAGACCGGCAGGAACCACACCAGTCCGCCGAAGAAGCCGCTGAAGGCGCTGGCCTGCTGCGAGGGGAACTGCAGCACCTCGTTCAGGTAGCGCGTCATCGAGGCGAACGCGGCGTAGTAGGAAAGCCGCTCGAACAGCTCGCTGATGTTGGCGACCCAGAAGGGCCGTTCGAAGCCGGTGCGAATGTCGTGCCAACGCTGGGCGAAGGTCATAAGAAGTTGTCAGTTGCCGGTTGTCAGTGAAGAAAACAGCTAGCCATTAGCAATTAGCTAAAAACCAAAAGCGAAAAGCGAAAAGCGAAAAGCCCGAGTTGTCTTCGTTCCCTCTGCACTTGCCTGGTCGAAGGTCGATAGTATCAGCCCAGCACCGGGCGCAGCTTGTCTTCCACCTGCGCGGCCCGCAGTCCGGCGATACGAATCAGTTTTTGGCGGCTGGATTCTCCGGCGGCTATCGTAACTGACGAACGCGCAACATTCAAAAATTTCGCGAGGAAGGCGATGCAGGCCTCGTTGGCGCGGCCTTCGACGGGAGGCGTGGTGAGAGACAACTTGATGGCGTCGCCGATGGTGCCGGTGATGGCGTTCTTGCGGGCGCGGGGATGAACCTTTACCTGAAACGTCGCTCCGGCAGGCGTGTCGTGGATGGGAATCATGACCGAGAAAGCCCGCAAGGGTTGGGCGATGAGGTTCGAGTTTCCTCAGGGGCTAAAGCCCAGCATTTATGACGTATCGATCGGCACGGCTGAAGCCGTGCCCCTTCAAATCGCATACGCGTGACCAGTCATGGGCGCACTCCGAAAATGGCGGTGCCGATGCGTACGCAGGTCGAGCCTTCTTCGATGGCGACTTCAAAGTCGTGCGACATGCCCATGGAGAGCGTGTCGAAGGTGACGGCGGCGAAATTGCGCGCCGCGAGCCGGTCCCGGAGTTCGCGAAGCTTGCGGAAGTACGGGCGCGCGCCTTCAGGATCATCGGTGAAGGGTGGAATCGTCATCAGCCCGCGGATATGCAGGTTCGCCCACGTTGGCGCCTGGTTGAGGGTGGCGTAGAGCTCGGGCGAATCGGGGGCCAGTCCGCTCTTAGCTTCTTCGCCGCCGACGTTGATCTCGATCAGCACATCAAGCGTCTTGCCGAGCTTCTGAGCGGAGTCGTTCATGCGCTGCGCCAGCTTGGCCGAGTCGATAGAGTCGACCGCGTGAAAAATCTCTGCCGCCTTGGCCGTCTTGTTCGATTGCAGGTGGCCGATCATGTGGAACTTCGCATCGGTCAGGCTTCTGCACGGGGAAACTTGTCCGCGAATTCTTGCACGCGATTCTCGCCGAAAAGGCGCTGACCGGCAGCGTAGGCTTCGAGGATGGCGTCGGCTGGGAATGTCTTGCACACCGCCATCAGAGCGATGTCGTCCGGGGCGCGGCCTGCGCGGCGGGCGGCAGTGGCGATGCAGTCATGAATGCCTGCGAGGTTGGAGGCGATGGTCACGGAAGGTCCAGTCTAGAGCA
This sequence comes from uncultured Acidobacteriaceae bacterium, assembly GCA_963814165.1. GTDB lineage: Bacteria > Acidobacteriota > Terriglobia > Terriglobales > Acidobacteriaceae > DASRAA01. Next base: position 480,425 of record CAWFBW010000008.1, read on the forward strand.
TTTGCCACACGTCTGCGCTGGGTGGAGCACGCCTTCAGAGACTGCGGAAAGAGTGGGTAAAACAGATCCCCCGCCGTGCCGCCGTGCGGGACGGCGAGGAGGGATGACAAAATTAGACGACTTGCACGGCGCAGCTAAAGCTGCGCCCTTCAAAACCGATGCAAACGAGTTTTTTTCCGCAGCCTGTTCAGGCGCGCATCGGAAGAGGCTTCGAACAGGACGACTTTAGCCGCTGCTTTCGAACATTACCTCAGGCGCTAAAGCGCTCCTCAGCGACTGCTGCATAGTGGACGCCTAAAGGCATCCTCCACCCGCGCTCCCTGCGGCGTTCAACCATCGGCCCAAAGCAAAAGGCGCGGACTCCCTCCGCGCCCTTCACTAACCTGCTGACAACCGAGAACTGACAGCTGTCCTTACATAATCGCCGTCGGCGGCGCCGGCTCATCCGGGCTGCCCGCGTTGGCCAGCGGCACGCGCACCATCACGAAGCCGAGAATCACCAGCACGATGAAGCCCGAGATCACGCTGGGATGCGCGAAGATTACGGGCAGAGGCCATTGCTTGTACTTGAAAATGGCAATGACAATGCCCATGAGCGCCTCACCCGCAATGAATCCGGAGGCCGTCAACACCCCCGCATTCTCGACGCGGGCCTTCTGCGCATCGTTGAAGTCGCGGCTGTCACGCATCTTGTCGGTGATCCAGCGAATCATGCCGCCGAGGAAAATCGCAAACGTAGTTTCCAGCGGCAGGTACATGCCGACGGCGAAGAGCATGGGGCTCTTCACTTCAATCATGATTAGCGCAAGGCCCATGAGGATGCCGACCACAATCAACGGCCACGCCATCTCTCCGCCGACGATGCCGCGCGAGAGCATGGCCATCAGTCCGGCTTGCGGCGCCGACAACTGACGGTCGCCGAATCCGATGCCCCCGCCGTTAATGTTGGCCTGGTTGAGCAGCATGAGGACAGGGAACAATGCGAAGCTGGCGACCGCTACGCCCATGAAATCGCCGATCTGCATCTTGCTGGGCGTGCCGCCGAGGATGTGTCCGACTTTCAGGTCTTGCAACATCTCGCCTGCCACCGCCGACGAGACGCAGACCACGGCCGCGACTCCCAGCACGGCAGCGACACCATGAATACCAGAGACGCCGATCAGCACCATCAACAGCGCGGCGATAATCAGCGTCGCCAGCGTGAGTCCGGAAATCGGGTTGTTGGACGAACCGATCAAGCCAACGAGGTTGCCCGACACCGCAGCAAAGAAGAACCCCACGATGATCATCACCACGGCGGCCAAGATGCCCGCGGTCCATGAGTCGGCGTAGCTACGATACAGAAAGATCATGCTGAGCAATACGACCAGCAATCCGCCAAAGACATACTTGGCGTTGATATCGCGTTCAGTTCGCGCGGTACCGGCGTGTGCTGCGGCGGATTTCTTTAAATCAGAGACCGCTCGCGCCATGCCCGATCCCAGGCTCTTCCGCATGCGGAACAACGTGTAGCACGCGCCTACCAACATTCCGCCGACGGCAATCGGACGGACGATGAAACTCCATACCGCACCGGCCTGGCCTGCCCAGAAAGTTTCATCGGGAGTTACACCCGCGGGTACGAACTGTGCAACGAACGTCGGACCGCCGAGAAACAGGATCAGCGGCACCAGCAATCCCCAAGCGATCACGCCGCCCGCGAAGTTGAGCGATGCCAGCCGTGGTCCGATGATGTATCCCACGCCGAGATACGCCGGACTGATGGCGGGCGCCGAGACTGTAGTGACAGCTCCTGCGGGCAAGGTGGGGGCCGTCGCCGAGCGGCCCATGCGCACAAAGCTCGTTCCCAGACTGCCAACGTTCACGATGAAGTCTTTGCTGGCGTTGAACAGGCTAAACTGCCCCAGCAGGTAAATGATGCCGCCGAATCCCATGTTGCCGAAAAGGATCTTTGCTGCGCGGCTGCCCTGCTGCCCGGCGATGTGAATCTGCGATGCTGCCACCGATTCCGGGAAGGGAAGCTCAGGGTCTTCCACCATCACGCGGCGAAGCAAGGTGACAAAGAGGATGCCGAGCGTTCCACCGACCAGCATCAGGATTGACGACTTCCAATAGGCATGTTCGAAGTCGAAGACCGGCCACGCGCCGGAAATCACGAAAGCCGGAATCGTGAAGATCGCGCCCGCCGCCACAGACTCGCCAATCGAACCCACGGTTCGTGCGATGTTCTCTTCGAGAATCGAGCCCTTCATCATACGCAACACGGCCATGCCGATGACCGCAGCCGGATACGTGGCGGCAATGGTCATGCCGGCGCGCAGGCCAAGATATGCGTTTGCGGCGCCCAGGACGACAGTCATCACCAAGCCCAGCAAAACGGCGCGGACGGTGAACTCCGCCATGGTGGTGTTCTCAGGAACGTAGGACCGGAACGATTTTTCCGGTGCGGCAGAAGTAGCCATAGACAATAACCCTCGCTCAGACCCCAAATAACTGCGACCGCGCAAGTTAGCACGGCAGGCGCGCGTCCGACAAGTGCCGTCCCAAAGTGGCCCGGCGGCGAACCCCTCAGTAGCTTACCAGCAATGAAATTTGTGTGAATCACCCAAGTTGGTACTAGCCGGTGCGTTGCACCGCGCGGAAGAAATTACTATACTGACCTCAAGATGCCTCTCGGGAGGCGAAAGCCTTTCGTGGTCGGCACATTCGACTGGAGGGTAGTCTTCAGCAGTCGTGCGACACTAGAGCGACAGCGACGAGTACAGCGCGCCGAGCAGCGTTTCACCCTCGTCGCGCCAGTTGTTGCCGTAGCACGTAGCGTTTTCTCCGTATTCTTCCCCTCTGATTGCAAGCTCTGTGGTCTCCCCCTCGTTAACATTTCTCGCCTGCCCGTGTGCCATGACTGTCTGTGCGCAGTGGAGCCCATTCGCGCCCCGCAATGCGTGCAGTGCGGCGAACGATTACTGCCCGCCCAACTCTTGATGGGCGACGGGCGCTGCCGGGGATGCCACGAATTCGAACCTGACTTCGACCGAGCGGTTTCGTTTGGCGAGTATGCCGGAACCGTTCGTGGAATGATCCACCTTCTCAAGTACGACAACGTGATGCCGGCCGTGCCGGTGCTGGGCAGGTTGCTGGCGGAAGCGATCCAGCAACTCGATCTCACCGGCGACAACGCGCCTGTGCTGGTGCCGGTTCCGCTGCACAAAACCAAGCGCAGTGAACGTGGGTTCAACCAGTCCGAGCTGATTCTGCGATCGGCGGCTAAGCGCCTGCCGCAGCCTTTAGAAATCGCGGTCGTGCTCAAGCGCCAACGGCCTACGCACTCGCAAGTCGGATTGACCCGTGAAGAACGCATCGCCAATCTGCGCGACGCGTTTCGCGTGGTCGAGCCCGAGCGCGTGAAAGGCAAAACGGTCATCGTGGTTGACGACGTGATGACCACCGGAACCACGGTTTCCGAGTGCGCCCGCGTGCTCAAGAAGGCCGGGGCCGAACTAGTTTGGGCAGCGACGGTCGCTCGCACTCTCAAGAGTGCCGGGCAGCCCGAAGCTGTCGAATCCGATACAGGGGAGGATGTCGAAGCGGCCCTCGCCGCTTCGGTCTAGGGGGATATGTCCACGGCAGCTCATAGCTCTGCGTCGCGATACGGTAAGTCCCTGGCGGGATGCATGCACCATGCGCGGGTAAGCACTGACGAGCGGTTGCACTCGCCCATGCACTCGCCGGTGCTGGTGTTGAACGCCTCTTACGAACCCATCAATGTCTGTGCTGCGCGTCGTGCGATCGTGCTGGTGCTGAAAGGTGTCGCCATGATGGAAGAGGCGAACGGGCATCACCTCCACGCTGCACGGTTGGCCATTCATGTGCCGTCGGTGATTCGCCTGTTGGAGTACCGCCGCATTCCGCACCAGACGCGCGCACTGTCGCGCAAGAACATCCTGCTGCGCGACCGCAATACCTGCCAGTACTGCGGCAAGATTCTCGCTGCCGGTGAACTCACGCTCGACCATGTCATCCCGCGTTCGCGCGGCGGCGCGTCCACCTGGGAGAACCTGGTGGCCTGCTGCCACAACTGCAATCGCAAGAAGGGAAGCATGCTGCCACACGAGTGCAACATGCGCTTGAGCCGCGAGCCGCGTCCGTTCAACCTGCACACCAGTCGCCACATCATGCGGCTGATGGGACGGTCGGACTCGAAGTGGCAGAAGTATTTGTACTACTGAGCTGTAACTGGTCACGCGCGAAATACGAAAGCCCCCGGTCTATTAGGCGGGGCTTTTGCTTGCAACTGGAGCATTTCAGGAATGCCGCCGGGTTAATACCCGGCTCCCGTCGAAAGGCCCATGCTGGACGCGGCGTTGAAGCGCCGCTCTACCATAACCATCACAGGCGACAATAAATCACCGCTCTGGCTACTGCTTCGGTGGCGTACTCGCCGGTGGCTGGGTGGCCGGTGGCGGCTGTTTGCCGTCCTTGCCCGTTCCGATATCCTGCCCTTCGTAGGTAATCTTCACATTTGCGCCGAAGCGCTTGTAGTCGGTGTATTTCACGATCTGCTTAATGTGAATATCACCGCTCGAAAAGTGCAGCACGTCGTCGACCTTGGTATAGACCGGGAACCAGTACTTGCCGTCCACCTGGTCACGCCAGGTAGTGAAGTTGGGGAACAGGTTTTCCTGGCCGCCCCTCTTCTTGACGCCGAGGTCGGGTACGTTCTTGCCGTAGGTCTTCACGATCTGGAAGTCGCGATCGTCCACCCAGATACGCCCCTGGAAATAACGCCGGTTCTTCTCGATCTGCTTGGGAGCGATGTCGAACACGTAGGTCCCGATCTCGTCGATGCGCTGCTTGCCGACGTACAAAATCTGGTACTCCGGAATCTCATCGCTGGTCAACACGAACGGCATCCGGTTCTGGATATCGTCAAAGTCCTCTTTGGTCATGGTGATGCCCACCAGCGACGACTGCGGCGCAAACACGACGTGTTCCATGCGCTTGCCCCTGTCGTCGAAGAGGATGTCTTCCACCTGCTTGTACTCGCCGTTCACCGTGTCGCCGTCGAGCGTCTGTACGGTGAGCGACTGCCGGTAGGTATAGTTCTCGCGCGCGATCTTGAACTCTTTTTCCTTGGCGGCAAATTTCTGGATGATCTGCTCCTCGGTGATGCCTTGGGGCGGCGATGTGTCGAGCTCGCCTTCACCGCGTTGTGCCGCGGCGAGCGAAACAAGGTTCAGCGTAAGCAGGCCAAGGGCCAGAAAATGCAGAAGGGATCGTGGGGAAGTCATCAAGGTTCCTGCCATCATTGTATTCGATGAAGACCGCGGTGCAGGCGATTCCCGCAGTCCTGTCAGAAGCCGCCAACGTAGTAGAAACCCAGCGCGAAACCGTTTGTTGCCGGACACCCACTGAGCGCCGATACTTCGTACAAACCGGTCATTCTAAACAGCCAGCTTATGAAGGGCGGGCGAGTTCTGGATCCGCAGCGTGGAACCATGAAACTCGGCGATGCCCTGCTTACGAAAATCGGCAAGCGTTCGCGTAACCGTCTCCCGCGACATGCCGATAATTTGACCGATCTCTTCGTGGGTCAAGGCAACTTTGATTCCCTTGGCGGTCGCCACCCTGGAATCCTCGTGAGACCAATCCAGAATCAGGCGGGCGATTCGTTGTGGGGCAGAACGCATGACGAAGGAGCGAAGATGTTGATATGCCTGCTGGCACTCGCGGCTGAGATGGATAGCCACCTGCATATTTGCTTCAGGGTATTCCTGCAGAAACCTGAGAAAGTCCTCCCGTTTCACAAAATTGAGCTGGCAGGGTTGGCCGGTTTCCGCCGTCAACTCGTGGGGGCCTCCGGACACGGTCGTGTTCAGCCCCAGCACCTCACCCGGCTGAGCAATCTTGAGAATGAGGATCTGTCCCTGGTTCGAAGATGTCGCCAGTTTCACCCTGCCTTTGCAAAGGATGTAAATTCCGCGACACGTCTGGCCTTCGCCGAACAGCATTGCCCCGGCAGGATACGAGAGTGTGAACTTTATCTTTTGAAAGGCTTCCATATCCGCTTTAGGCAATCGGCAGAAGAAGCCCTCGGAACAGAGCTTGCACGAGAGACAGTCTTCGACCAGTTCCATTCCGTACGGTGAATGCATTGCCGTCCTCGCAGTCGGGCAACCATGTTGCGGCAGAGTCCCCGGCAGTGGAATTGGGAATTGACGTTGCTCTTTGAGGGCCGACTGCCGGGGACTCTACGCCTATGATTGGCGACAACGATAGATGGCCGAGCGACACAAGTCTGTGCAATATTGCTCACATTGGCGATTTTTATCGTTTTCCCTACCCACCGAAGGAGTAGTGGAAACACGGCCCGTAGTCGCTCGAAGGCATTTAAATCTCGTGCTTCTGAAACCGCTCTTTCAGCCGGTCGCACGCGCGCACCGTCAGAGCCATCATGGTCAGCGTCGGATTCTGGCACGCTGAAGAGGTAAAGCAAGCTCCGTCCATGACAAACAGGTTCTTAACGTCATGTGCCTGATTCCAAGCGTCCAGCACTGACTTCTTCGGGTCGTTGCCCATGCGAGCCGTGCCGACTTCGTGTACCGCCATGCCCGGCATTTCGGACTTCGTGGTCACCTGGATGTCTTTTGCTCCGGCGGCTTCGAGCATCTCTGCTGCCGACACGCCGGCGTCGCGCATCAGTGCGGCCTCGTTTTCGCCATGCGTCATGCTGATCCGCAGCGCCGGAATCCCCCACGCATCCTTGAGGTTCGGATCGATCTCGCAGAAGTTGTCCCAGCGTGCCAGCGACTCGCCGAAAGCGCCCATCCCCACGCGATAGATGCCTTCCTTTACCGCCTTCTTGTATTCGCTCCCGAAGCCGGGTGCATCAAAGTAGAACTCCGGCCCCGCGCCCCCCTGAAAGCCGTAGCCGCGAAGGAAGTGCGGGTTCTTACCGCTCTGCGGAGTGTTTCTGAACCTTACGATATAGATCCCATTCGGACGGACGGGCGAATTCGCGTTCGGTCGAATCGAATAATCCCGAAACACGCCATTCGCGCCGCCACCCATGGCGTGATCCATCAAATAGTGCCCCAACGCGCCGCTCGAGTTCGCCAGCCCATTCGGATGCTCGCGCGTCGAGGAATTCAGCAGGATGCGGGTGGATTCCAGCGCCTGCGCGCAAAGTATCACGCTGCGCCCGTGGACCTCTTTCGTCTCGTGCGTCAGCCGGTCGACATACGTCACGCCGCGTGCCTTGTTTCCGGCGGTGTCCATGTCCACACGACTCACTACGGCGTTCGTTATCAACGTGCAATTGCCCGAACTCACCGCGTCCTTCACCGTGGTAAACGGGCTGCTGAAGTACGAGAACGTCATGCAGCCGCGCTCGCACGGCCCGCAGTAATGGCACGGCAGGCGGTTGTTATGCATCTGCGTCAGCACCGCGACGCGGCCAATCGTCACCGTGCGCCCAAACTTCGCTCGCGAGCTTTCGCGCAACCGAATCTCGCCGCAACTCATCTCCATCGGCGGCAGGAAGTCGCCATCGGGAAGCATCGGATTATTTTCCACCGCTCCGCTGATTCCCACGTAGCGCTCGACAATGTCGTAGTACGGCGCCAGGTCGGCGTATGAGATGGGCCAGTCGTCGCCATAGCCGTCGCGGCTGGCGGCCTTGAAATCCACGTCGCTGAAGCGATAACTATGCCGGCCCCACACCAGCGAGCGCCCGCCCACAACGCGGCAGCGCTGCCAACTGAACGGCTTGTCCGCAGGCGTGCTGTAGGGGTTCTCCAGATCGTTAACGAACCATTCGTAGTTGTATTCCATGCAGGCATAGCACTGCCGCTGGATCGGCCGCGTCTTCACCATGATGGGCGAATGGTTTCGATACTTCAGCTTGAATGCCGGCACGTGCTCGGTGAACTCACTCGGAGAAACCGCGCGCCCCGCATCGAGCAGCGCCACCTTCAGTCCGGCTTCGGCCAGCCGCTTGGCAGCCCAGCCGCCGGTTGCGCCCGAGCCCACAACCACTACGTCGTATGTCGGTTTGAGGGGGTCTTGAGGCATCACTTCTTCTCTCCGGACTCGCAGCCTTCGTAGCGTCCGTGGGAGAATGCGCCGTCCCAACCCAAGTCGGTATCGCCGATCTCAGAGGAGTAATAGCCCTCGACGATGAGTCCTTTCACGCGGGTGAAGTGCTCATAGCTCGTTGACAGCTTGAGTCCCCGCGGTAGCGGGTTGCTCTGGCATCGGGAAGGCCATCGGGATCAGCACTTCGACCTGTTCGTCAGCGGAAAGGGCGCGGAACGGCTTGCCATACACGCGATTGCTTTCGTCGTCGATGTGTTGCAGGGACTTCACGAACGCGCTCTGTGCCTCAGGCGATTCGGCGGAAAGCACAAGGTCGGCGTAGCGGTTGACCATCGCCTGCTTTGCGCCGGGAGTCTCGGTCGCCGGGATGATGATGTCGCACAGCGCCGCCACGGTCTCGTTCTGCTCGTCCGAGAAGAAAAGCGGTTTCCAATTAGGATTGGCGAATTCGCCCGATGCGTCGATGCCTTGCTGCGCCGGAGTCAAACCTTCAGCGGGCGTCTGCGCTTCCGCCAGAAGCGGCCTAATCGCAACCAAAGCGCCGGCGAAGCATGCCTGTTGCAGCAGGCTTCGGCGGGTCAATACCACGGGAGGATTCGAAGAAGGTTCTTCAGTCACGATAGCCCGAGCAGGAAGAATTAACTGGCCTCTAGCTTCTTGACGCGATCTGTTATCGCTTCCATCTCGGCGTCAATTGCGCGCAACGCAGCCGCATGAGTTCGCTGACGCATCTCGACCGGCGACGCCCACTTGTGGAACTCAGTCAATAGCGTGGTCTCAGTCTTCTCGATGCGGGCAGAGAGGCGTTCCTCACTAGCGGCAATCTGAGTTGCAATTTGATTTGCGATCCACTGCTTATCGTCTTCTGTGAGCATGGGTTTATTGTACCGTGTGAAAGACCAACGATGCCTAAAGGTTTTGATTCCTCTTGCCCTCTTCGAGTTCGTCATATGAACGGATGGTCTCGATCTCAGGAAGACCGAAGGGTTCATCGGATCCTGCCATCGAGTAAACTTCAAGCGAACTCAAGCGACCTCCTCGATCAAAGAGAACAACCCCAACGTCCTTTCCGTCCACGGTCGCCAGGTAATCGGCAAGAATGTGCTCAGGCTCTTTGGAGAAAGGCTCGCCTCCCACTGAGAAATAAACCGTCGGGCATCCGCACGTGCATTTGGAAACAACAGTCAGTGCATCGAGTTGTTGAAAAATGTGCTCCGAAGAGCCGCTGCGGCGCAGAAGCCACTCAATTAGTGCTCGCTCATCGGTCGCCATTGCACGAGTTTGCGGTTCCATTCCCGAAGTCTGGTCCATAGTAATTCTGTCTCAATAACCTACGGCCAACACGAATTTTTACAGGCCTTCTCTGTGTCTCTGTGGCGAAATTCCCTCTTGGTCTACACTAGAGGGTTTCGCCGACTATTCTACCCGTCCTGTGTTCCGGAGGCTTCATGCTACGTCGACATCGCGTCTCTTCGTATTCGCGTTTTCTCTCTTCGCCCAAGCCCAGGCCAAGCATCCCTTCACCTTCGAAGACATGATGCAGCTGAAGCGAGTTGGCGAACCCACCGTCTCACCCGACAGCAAATGGGTGGCGTTCAGCGCGGTTGATGTCAACCTCGACGCCAACAGCAAGACGCCACACCTTTGGATCATTCCCGTCGCTGGCGGCGAGGCGAAGCGCATGACGCCCGCTACCGGCTCCGGTGAGGATCGCCCGCGCTTTTCGCCCGACGGCAAGCTCGTAATCTTCGAGTCCGACCGCGGTGGGGGCAGCCAGATCTGGGTGCAGGATTTCGACACCGCCAATGGCGCGCTTACTGGCGAGCCGAAGAAGGTCACGTCGATTTCGACCGAAGCCTCCGGCGGCACTTGGTCGCCTGATGGCAAGAGCGTGATCTTCGTGTCTTCGGTTTATCCCGAATGCAAAGACGACGCTTGCAACAAACAGAAAGACGAAGAGCGCGCCAAGTCCAAGGTCAAGGCCCGCACCTACGACAAGCTGATGTTCCGCCACTGGAACCACTATTACGACGGCAAGGTCAGCCATCTTTTCATCGTTCCAATCGAGGGAGGCGTGGCGCGCGACCTGACGCCCGGCGAACACGAAGTGCCGCCCTTCAGCCTCGGCGGACAAGACCAGTACGCCTTCTCGCCCGACGGCAAGGAAGTCGCCTACACCTGCAACACCGACGAGAACGAAGCCACCAGCACCAACAGCGACGTATTCGTAGTGCCCGCCGCCGGCGGCGCCGCCAAACGCATCACCACCAACCCCGGCAGCGACAGCACGGCTATCTATTCACCCGACGGCAAGTACATCGCCTACCGCTCGCAGCTTCGCGGAGGCTACGAGAGCGACCGCTTCCGCCTGATGCTCTACGACCGCGCCTCCGGCAAGGCCACCGACCTGACACCTAACTTCGACCGCTGGGTCGATTCCATTGCCTGGTCGCCCGATTCCAAGACCATCTACCTCACCGCCGGCAACGAAGGCGAGAACCCGATCTACGCCCTGCACGTCGGTCAGACAAATCCCTGGCCCGAAGAGCTGGTGGACGGCTACAACGACAGTCCCACGCCCACGCCTGACGGCAAGATGCTGGTGTTCGACACACATGTCGATCTCGGCGCCCAACGAGATCTACACTGCGCCGCTCGATGTTCGCGCAGTGCCGCATGGCCTTTCCGCCGAATGCCTACAAGGTTCCCGACTGCCTCCAGTCCAAGTCCAAGCCGCTGACCCACATGAACGACGAAGTCCTGTCGAAGGTCGCGATGGAACCCATGGAGACCTTCTGGTTTACCGGCGCCGCCAGGGAGAAAGTGCAGGGCTTCATCCTGCGGCCGCCGAACTTCGACAAGAGCAAGAAGTATCCCGTGAAGTACCTGATTCACGGCGGGCCCGAAGGCGCATGGGGCGACGACTGGTCTTATCGCTGGAACCCAGAACTCTTCGCCGCCAACGGTTACGTAGTCGTGATGGTCAACTTCCACGGTTCAACCGGCTACGGCCAGAAGTTCATTGATGCCATCAACGGCAACTGGGGCGGCGCGCCCTTCGAAGACCTGATGCTCGGCCTCGACTACGCCGAGAAGGAATATCCCTTCATCGCCAAAGACCGCGAGTGTGCGCTCGGCGCGAGCTATGGTGGCTACGCTATCAACTGGATCGAAGGCCACTCCGATCGCTTCAAGTGCCTGGTCTCGCACGACGGCATGTTCAACACCGAGTCCGCCTTCGGCACCACCGAAGAGTTGTGGTTCAACGAGTGGGAGTTCAAGGGCACGCCCTGGACCAACCGCGAGATGTACCGCAAGTGGTCGCCGCACCTGTATGCGACGAACTTCAAGACGCCGATGCTCGTCGTCCACGGCCAGCTGGATTATCGTCTCGACGTCTCCGAGGGGTTCCAGATGTTCACTACGCTGCAGCGGCTCAAGGTGCCGTCGAAGCTGATGTACTTCCCCGACGAAGGCCACTGGGTGCTGAAGCCGCAGAACGGCCGCTTCTGGTACCAGACCGTTAACGCGTGGGTCGATCAATGGACTAAGGCGAAGTGAGCAAGCTACTTGGCTGGCATGCGAAGCGATTCTGTGCTCACTCCGGACTGGGGCTGACACCAAAAGAGGAGAATCTGATGAGTTGTAGGAAACCGTTTGTGTTTGTTGCCGTTCTCTTGCTGTCTAGTTCGGGCATCTTTGCCGCGACGAAGGACGAGGTGAAGATCGATTCCGGCGCGGTGAAGGGCGCGGTGACCGATGGCGTGGCCTCATTCAAAGGTATTCCCTTTGCCGCTCCTCCAGTCGGAGACCTGCGCTGGCGGCCTCCGCAACCGGTGAAGCCGTGGAAGGGCGTTCGCCCGGCGATTACTTATGGCGCCGACTGCGCGCAGAAGCCTTTTCCTGGGGACGCCGCACCGCTTGGAGTCACTCCCGCCGAAGACTGCCTGTACGTCAACGTCTGGACGCCTCAGGATTTCAAAGGCAAGAGGCTGTCCGTCCTGTTCTGGATCTACGGAGGAGGCTTTGTGAACGGGGGCAGCTCGCCGGCAGTGTACGACGGCTCGCAGTTTGCGAAGCGTGGCGTGGTGCTCGTCAGCTTCAACTACCGCCTCGGACGCTTCGGCTTCTTTGCCCATCCCGCGCTCAGTAAAGAAGACCCCTCCGAGCCACACGGCAATTATGGCTACATGGATCAGATCGCCGCGCTCAAATGGGTAAAGCAGAACATCGCGGCCTTTGGCGGCGACCCCAGCAACATCACCATCTTTGGCGAGTCAGCGGGTGGAGGCTCGGTGCTGATGCTGATGACCTCACCCATGTCGCAGGGACTCTTCCATCGCGCCATCGTCGAGTCCGGGGGAGGACGTTCGCTGCTGATGGGCCCGCGCTACATCAACAAGCCCGGCGCCAACGGCATGCCGTCGGGTGAAGAAGTCGGGGTTGCCTTCGCGAAAAGTGTTGGCATCAGTGGCGACGATGCCGCTGCACTGGCCGCTCTGCGCAAGTTGCCGGAAGACGCGGTTGTTGCCGGTCTCAACATGGCGAGCATGATGACGCCCACCTACGCCGGCCCCATGGTAGATGGCAAGATCGTGATCGAGTCGCCCGCTGAGGCCTATGCTGCCGGGCGCGGCGCGAAGGTTCCGCTTATGGTTGGCGCCAACGACGCCGACATTGGCTTTCCGGCGGGTCGCACCAAGGAGGAGTTCTTCGCGCAGTTTGGCCCCAATGCCGCAAAGGCGAAGGCGGCTTACGATCCAGACGGCTCGCTGCCGGACATGGTTGTCGGCCTCAAGATCGCTGCTGATCGGATGATGGTTGAGCCTTCGCGATTTATTGCTCGCACCATCGCCGAGACCGGAGAGCCAGCCTACGAGTACCGATTTTCGTATGTAGCCGAATCGGAGCGGGAGACCTGGAAGGGCGCGCCCCACGCCACCGAAATTCCGTACGTCTTCGACACCGTGAAGGCCCGCTACGGCGACAAGCTTACCGCCGCTGATAGCGCCACCGCCGAAGCCGCTAACGCCTACTGGTCCAACTTCGCCAAGGCCGGCGACCCGAACGCCAAGGGTCTTCCCAACTGGCCGAAGTACAACTTGCAGACGGACGAACTGATGAACTTCACCCCGAAAGGTCCGGTCGCCATGCCCGACCCATGGAAAGTCCGCCTCGACCTCGTAGAAAAGCTCACGGTCGAGTCAAAATGACGAAGCGGGGAACGGTGCTAATGGCATCGCTCCACTGCCATTGTTGCGGTCTTAGGCTTTGCGAATCATGCGGTCCTCCTGGCAAATGGATGCCGGGTGTATCGCAGGTGACAGCGGGGGAAATACAGTATTTTGCGCAGAAAGAAGCCGGAGCGTGAAGCTCCGGCTTTTGCAGTTGCGGGGGTTGGGGTTTACAGGTTGATCTTGCGGCGCAATATGCCCGCGAGTCCAAGGATTCCGGAGCCGAACATCACCAACGTGCCGGGCTCAGGAACTGCGCCACCGGTGTATTCGCCGGCTCGGCTGGTGACCGTGCCAGTAGGGTCAACTTCCATGTAGCTATTACCGCAGCCGTTGCAGACGTTCGCCTGCCCCGTTCCCATGATCTCGAGCAACAGATTGCCATTGCTGGCGTCAAAAGCAAACGGGCTTACGGAGATCGTGATCATCGGGTTGGTGTCAGTTCCGGCGGTGAAACTGCCGACCATCGTCCAATCGCCACCGCGATTCGAAGCCAGGTTGGAGCTCAGCCCGCCCACGGCAGCCGAGGTCGTTGACAGATACAGCGAGTAGCTGCCGCCGATGACCAGAGTGCTTCCACCAAAGTTGAGGTTGTTATAAAAGTCGACGCTCGAAATCGACTGGGTACCGACGGCGGAACCCAAATACACCTGCTGGTAGTCAATCGCGGCAACCTGTCCGGTTACGTTGCACAGGAAGGGGATGCAGTTTCCCATGGTGGGGTCGGACGTCCCGACCGTAGTGCTGTTGAATGTCGTCACCAGACCGTTAAGGTCGTTAAAAGTCAGAAGCGTACTGGCGTTCAGCATCATGCAGCTGCTCACCAACAACGCCAAGGCCAGGGTCTTTAGCGCAAGTTTCATTGGATCTCCAAGGTTGATGTTTTCAAATCCCTACTCGTGGTGGGCCACTGGGGAGGGTACCCACATCATAATAAACAGTGCACGTTGGCTTCCACAAATTCCCGACGTATGCCATTGATTTGCAACGAGTTACTAGCAACGCTGTTACCAATGCGCAAACATTTGCACATTCGTGGGTAATGCCGTGGCTCCACTTTAGTGGTGCTCTAGCTAAGTCCCACGCCCTCTATTGGATACATATAAATATAGGTAATTCAATTATTTGCGAACAATTCTCCCCCAACTCATTGATTCTAAATGATCGTGAAGTGGAAAATTTGCCGTGCGGCGCGAGAAGTGCCGAGGTTCCACGTGGAACAATTGTGACTAAGCTCCCGCAGCAGTCGCCTTCTGCGCTTCCACCCGGTCAGAGTGCGCGGCAGCCGAAAGGTAGGCCCCGCCCAGCAGCAGCATCCCGCTCCAGAACGACCAGAAGATCAGGGTGACCGACACTGCGAAGGGCCCGTACACTTCCCGGAAGTTCAGCCAGGGTAGCAGGTAGATGTACAAATACTTCGCGCCTTCCGAGAGGATGCCGGTCGTGATGGCCGCGGGAAGCACCGCGCGCACCGGCACTTTTCCATGCGGTAACAGCCAGTAGATGAGGAAATAGATCGCTATCGTGGTGACGATCGCGAAAGCCTTCATCACGATGAATCCAACCCCGCGATATACGGAATTGGGGTCGCTAATGACGAGTCCCAGGAACTTCAGGTTCTGCGCCGTGAGATACACCGACAGCAGTGCCAGTGATGCGCAAGAAATCGCAAGCATCACCGAAACAAGCGCGTTCATGATATACGAGCGGTTTTTGGGGAAGCCCCAGATGCTGTTGAGCGCGACTTCCAGCGGAAGGAAAATGCCCGTGGAGCTGATCAGCAGCATCACCAGGGACAGAATTTCACCTCGCCCATGGACGCTGGCCAGGAACTGCAGATTGCGGATCACGAAGTCCTGGTTGCTGGGCAGATAGTCGTGCAGGAGTTGCAGCACCACGTCGTACATCTGCTGCGAATGAAAAACCTGGCGGATGATAGTGAGCAGTAGGACGATCAGCGGGCACAACGACAGGAGCGAGTTCGCAGCGACCGAGAAGGCGTAGGTATGGACTTCGGTCTGCGTGAGGTAGCGTAATGTGGACCAGCCATAGCGCCGCAGGCGTCCGAACAGACCCAACCGCTCCATTTCGTACTGATACATGTGGCGGATGTCATCCTGGGCCTGCAGCCGCCGTGCGGCCGCTCCCGTCTGAAGCGGGCTGTCGTCTAACCTATTGTCAGATTTAGGCTTATCGCTGAGCAAGCCACTCGGAGTGTGAAGGCTGTTCCCAGCAGGCACGTCGGATTCCGTGCTAGGTTCGCCGGGTCTGATTGGGTCGCGCATCCTCAATCAATCGTATCAGGGATCGTTGATCGTTGAGTGACTCGCAGAAATACCACTTTCATGGCGGGTAAGGAGGTGGTGAATTGCCTCCAAGCTACTGTGATTAAAACACTTGCCAAAATTAAGAGTTCCTGTAATCATTCCTAGCTCCCGGCAAGAATGGTCGAACGGGGGAGCCTCGGCGCAAGCCGAATTCGGATTTGGGTTGATGTTTCTGTCAGCAGTGAAACCTCGCGCGTTGGAAAAGCTACACGATCCGCATGGCAGAGTGTTACTATCTCACGCCCTCGGAGTCGTGGGCTTTTTTCATTGCGATCGAGCTGCGAGCTGAGCGGCAACCCTGTTTCCCGGCAACGTGGAGACGTCTTGTGGTGGTGTGTCAGGGTTGCGCCCAGGCCTTCCGCGAAGCAGGGGTTATCTCAGGATGAACACTCGAAAGGAGTAGGTTGTGAGAGAAAAAGGCACAGTCAAGTGGTTCAACGGAGCCAAGGGCTATGGTTTCATTCAGCGCTCCACCGGCGAGGATGTATTCGTACATTTCTCTGCCATTCAGGAATCGGGATACCGCAGCCTGAACGAGGGCGAGACCGTCGAGTTCGATGTCAGCACCGGACCGAAAGGGCTCCAGGCCGCTAACGTCGCGCGCGTCTAGCTAGGCGTCTCCACGATGGGCGAATCTGACCGGCTTGCCGCGCCACTCAGTGAGCCGGGATCAACGATGGTTAGCGATCTAAACCACTGAACCCTCCCCGCAAGGGAGGGTTTAATCATGTGAGGTGGATTCGCCCGGAAGATCAGGCTCATCGTCGAAGATCAGTGCGCAAAGGCGGCTTAGTTCGTGACATTCTTTGTCGGTGAGTTTGCCGAGGAGCGATTTGCCCTGCTCCTCCATCTCGGGCTGAATGCTTTCTACTAATTTCAGGCCCTTGGGAGTGATTCGGGTAATGGCTTGACGCTGATCGGAGCCGCCACGGTTTCGGCGAACGAATCCCTGGGCTTGCAGGCGATCGACCAAGCGCGTGACGTCAGGTGCGCGCTCGACCAGGCGCTGGGCGATCTCGCAGCGCGGGTGGCCCTCCGGATAAACACCCCGCAGGATGCGAAGCACGTTGTATTGTGCGCGGGTGAGGCCGTGGCGTTCGCAGACCGCGTCAACTACATCACGCATGGTGCCGGCGGCGACTATGACGCTCAGCAGCGCCTCCTGTTGGGCACTGGCGAATCGGGGTTGCTTGAGCCGTCGACTGAGAGCTTGAGTCATCCAGTCAGTTATAGCCAGAAATCAGCGTGTTGTCACACTGGTTCATTGCCAGCATTCTTGCCAGAACGGTCCGAGTCGCCGATGTCTGGCTGGGGTAGGCGGCGAAGCTGCGCGATGGCCCAGTGGGCGGCGTCCGAAATCGAAGGATCGGCGTTCATCGAGAGTTCCTGCAAGATCGCAAGGAATCGCGCTTCGCCGCTGTTCCCCATCGCGATTGCGACATTGCGCAGCAGGCCGGAGTACTTGGCGCGCTTGACAGGAGTGTCGCGAAATAGGAGGCGAAACTCGTCGAGGCTGAGTTGCGCAAGATGTCCTAGTTCTGGATTAACGAGTGCCTGGCGAGCGGCGAAGTCCGGCTCGCTCGTTACTGGAGCATGGCGATTCCACGGGCACACATCCTGGCAGATGTCGCAGCCGAATACCTGCCTGCCTATGCCGGCACGAAATTCCTCGGGAAGGGAGCCGCGTTTCTCGATGGTGAGATAGGAAATACACCGGGTTGCATCGAGTTGATACGGCGCTGTGAAAGGCGCTCGTGGGGCAAGCGTCGAGACAGCGGGTGCATGAGCCGCAGCGGTCGGTAGCGGGAATTGCGGGCGTGAGAGGAACCGATGTCAGCATGACGCCGAGGAACAGCCATGAGCCAAGGTTCTCGTTCAGGATGCAGGTGTTCTTGCCGATCCAGCCGATGCCAGCGTACTTGGCGAAGATCCGCTCGATCACCGGGCCGGTGTCAACGTAGCACCAGGTGCGCGGGGTTTCCGCTACACTTGCGTTTCGCAGAGCGAGACGAACTCGGCTTCCATGCGCCGCAGTTTAGTCAGCACGACATCGTGATAATCGCGCTCGGTCCAGGCGTAGCGGGAGATCCAGCCTTGAGAAGTCGTTCCAGCATGCGTGGAGTAAGGTTGGTCAGTGTTGTAGTTCATGGCGCAGACGACCACCGAACGCGCCCACGGAGCAGAGTTGGCGAGCGAGGCGCGTTTCAGCTCGCCGGATTCGTTGCGCGCCTCGAGATAGCGCATTTCGCCGGCGCGCCCGGCCGCAAGCCACCCGGGGAAGAAGCGGTGCTCGGCGGTGTCGGCTGCGCGAGGCGACGCCGGCGAGGTCGAACCCCACGTCGCGGGCAAGGCGCTGGATTTCGTCATTGAGTTGGAATTTGTCGGGCACGGCAGTGTACGGGGCTTCGGCTGATTATACGGTTGCGCTCGGTCGCGGTCTTGGGCAAGATCGAGGCCGTCGCCTACAATGCCGTGGTGGAGAATCTCGATCATCTGCTGTTAGGAAGCTGCTCATTTACCGCCGAGGGCTGGGAGAAGACGTTTTATCCGCCGAGCCTGAAGAAGTCGGGCTACCTCGGCTATTACGCCGAGCAGTTCAAGTCGGTCGAAGTGGACGCGACGTTCTACCGCATTCCGGCGGAGAAAACGGTGCGCGGATGGTTCGCGCAAACGCCGCAGGATTTCGTATTTGCCTGCAAGGTGCCGCAAAGCATCACCCACGAGTCTTGCCTGGTCGATTGCGACAGCCAGTTTCGCGCCTTCGTAAACGTCATGTCGCTGCTTGAGCACAAACTGGGGCCGATGCTGTTCCAGTTTCCGTATTTCAGCAAGAAGGTGTTTCCGAAGCCGGAGGAGTTTTTCGCGCGGCTGCGTGCTTTCTTGCCGAAGCTGCCGTCGGGTTTTCAGTTCGCGGTGGAAATTCGGAATAAGGCGTGGGTGAGGCCCGAGCTGCTCGACCTACTGCGCGAACATCACGTCGCATTTGCGCTGATCGATCATCCGTGGATGTCGCGGCCCGGCGAGTTGACGAAGAAGGGCGATGTGGTGACGGCTGATTTTGTTTATGTGCGCTTGCTGGGAGACCGGTACGCGATTGAGGAAGTCACTAAGACATGGGACAAGACCGTGGTTGATCGCGGTCGCGAATTGGCTGAATGGAGTGCGGTTGTGGACGCGCTGCTCTCGCGCGGATTAAAGGTCTATACCTACGTGAACAACCACTTCGCCGGGCACTCGCCGGAGACGATGCGGCAGTTTCTGGAGATGCTGAGGGAGAGGCAAAAGAAAGTGCGTCCGCGCGAGTGAATTATTTCGACTTCCACTGATACGCGTCGGGCTGGGCAGAGCGATGTGGGCCAGCACGCGGTTGACGAACTCGCGAGCGATGTCGTCGGTTGACGCCGGGCGGAAGTAGAACGCGGGGATGACTGGAAATATGGTCGCGCCCGCCTCGGCGGCGAGCGTCATGTTGCGCAGATGGATTCGATTGAAGGGCGTCTCGCGCACGCAGAGAATCAATGGCCGCTTTTCTTTCAGGCAGACGTCGGCTGCACGCTCGATCAGTTGATTGGCCGTGCCATTGGCGATGCGCGCGAGCGTGCCCATGCTGCACGGCAAAACGATCATGGCGTCGGCGGGGTAAGAGCCGCTGGCGACGTTGGCGCCGATGTCGGCATTGTTCTGCTGCTGAATCTTTTGAGAATCACGTCCGAGTAGTTTGTTTACCAGGTCATTTCGCCCGGCGACTTCCAATTCTTCCGCCATCACCCGCAGGCCGCTGTCGGAGAAGATGAAGTTAACGGTTCCGACGCGTTGGTCGCGGTCCAGCGCGTCCAGCAGGTGTTGAACGAAGAGGGATCCGCTGGCGCCGGTGACGGCGACGATGAGGTTGCAAAGATCCTGATTGCCCGAAGTGGGCATGGCAGACTTAATCGTAACACCGTGAAGCAGGCTCCCGGGAGATTGCCGCACCCTTTCGCGAAAGTGGTAATCTCGCAAATGCGGCGATCCGATGCCGCTGTGACGAATGAAGTCAGAAGCCATCAAGACGCTCTTCCAGCAGGTCCGCAAAGGCAAGCTATCGCCCGACGAGGCAATGCAGCAGCTCAAGCATCTTCCCTTTGAAGACCTGGGATTCGCCAACGTGGACCATCACCGTGCGCTGCGTGTCGGCATGGCTGAAGTCATTTTTGGACCGGGCAAGACTCCGGCAAACCTCGCCGCCATTTTTGTCCGGCTGGCGAAGCACGGCAACAACGTGCTGGCCACGCGCGCGACTCCCGAGCAGTTCAAGGCGGTGAAGAGCAAGCTGCGCAAGGCCGAGTATCACGAGCTGGCGCGCGCAATCACGCTTTCGCAAGACGAAACGGTGCATGGGAAGGGAAGGATCGTGGTAGTGTCGGCGGGGACCAGCGATATTCCTGTTGCGGAAGAGGCTGTGGTGACGGCGGAGGTGATGGGCAACGAGGTCCAGCACGTTTACGATGTCGGCGTGGCAGGCATCCATCGCCTGCTGGCGCAGCGCGAGGTGCTCACTGGTGCTCGGGTCGTGATTGTCTGCGCGGGAATGGAAGGAGCGCTTCCAAGCGTCGTCGGCGGGCTGGTTGGCGTTCCTGTGATTGCGGTGCCCACCAGCGTGGGCTATGGAGCATCGTTTAACGGCTTGAGCGCGCTACTGGGGATGCTGAATTCGTGCGCGTCGAACGTGTCCGTGGTGAACATCGACAATGGGTTCGGCGCGGGGTATGTGGCGTCGATCATCAATCGGCTGGCATAGCGTGCCTACACTCCCCAGTCGCCGCTGGTAGTCCCAAACACCCGCTGGAAAATCTTGTCGATGTTGCGAAGCGGGCGCTTCAGGTCGAAAGCGTGTTCCAGCGTTTCGCGCTTCACTTTCGACGTTATCTCCGGGTTGTTCATGATGAGATCGTGGAAGTTCAGCTCTTCCTTCCAGGCTTTCATCGCGTTCGCCTGCACCAGTCGGTAGGCGTCTTCGCGTAACACCCCAGCCTCGACCAGGTCGAGCAGCAGTTGTCCGCTGAATACCAGCCCGCCGGTGGATTCCAGGTTTCGCATCATGCGCTGCGGATAGACCATCAACTGGGAAATCAGGTTGGTAGTTTTATTGAGCAGGTACTCCACGAGGATGGTTGAGTCGGGCAGGATGACGCGCTCGACCGAGGAGTGGGAGATGTCGCGCTCGTGCCACAAGGCGACGTTCTCGAGTGCTGCCTGGGTGTTAGCGCGCACGACTCGAGCCAGTCCGCTGATCTGCTCGCAGGTGATGGGGTTGCGTTTGTGTGGCATTGCCGAGGAGCCCTTCTGCTTTTCGCTGAAATATTCTTCGGCTTCGCGGACTTCGGTGCGCTGGAGGTGGCGAACTTCCGTGGCGATCATGTCCAGCGTCGATGCGATCACTGCTAGAGTTGCGACGTAGAAGGCATGACGGTCGCGCTGGATTACCTGCGACGATACGGCTGCGACGTTGAGTCCCAAGCGCTGGCAGATTTTCTCTTCGTGTTCCGGATCGAGATGAGCGCCATTGCCGACGGCCCCGGAGAGCTTGCCCACGCGCATCTGCTCGGCGGCCAGGTCGAAGCGCTCGAGGTTGCGCAACATTTCGGAGTACCAGTTGGCCAGCTTCAATCCGAAGGTGATGGGCTCGGCGTGTACGCCGTGGGTGCGGCCGATCATGGGAGTGTCTTTGAACTCCCATGCGCGGCGCTTGAGCACGTCGCGCAACTTCTTCAGATCGTCGCGAATGATGGCCGACGCCTGCTTGATCAGCAGCGCCTGCGCGGTATCGACCACGTCGTTGGAGGTGAGTCCATAGTGCAGCCAGCGAGACTCGGGGCCGACTTTTTCGGCAACTGCGGTGGTGAATGCGATTACGTCGTGCTTGACCTCGGCCTCGATTTCGTTGATGCGGTCAAGGTCGAAGTCTCCCTTTTCGCGAATGGTAACTGCCGCCGATCGGGGCACCAATCCGACTTCGGCGAGGGTTTCGGTGGCCGCGAGTTCGACTTCCAACCAGGTGCGGAACTTGTTCTGGTCACTCCAGATATGGCCAATTTCAGGACGGGTATAACGTGCGATCAAGGGGTGCTCCTTTACGGGCCGCGATCATGCGCAGGCGCAACCCTTCATTGTAAATGGTGAGTCAGCGGGAGATCGTGTTGGAGCTTCAGCCCTCGTCCACGACACCGAGCAATTTGCTCATCTCTTCGTACAGAAAGCCTTCGCCTGGGCGATAGGGTTGTACCCACTTGCCATCGATGACGAATTGCGGGATGGCACGCTTGCCTGCGTTACGAATGACCTCATCTGCCGCGCCGGGCGTGGTTTGGATGTTGATTTCGGTGTAGGGAATGCCGTGCTTATCGAGAAAACGCTTGGCGGTGCGGCAGTCAGGACACCAGCTGGCAGAATAGAGTAAAAGATCCATATCGATTCGATCTTAGAGGAACTGCCGCCGCACGTCGGACCAGTCATGGAGCCGGGGATAGCGGTTCTCTGTAAGGTTGTGGGGTGCGGTGTATAAGAAGCCCTGCCCCGCAAAACGGTCGAAGTGGCGAGGGCTGTCGTCGATCAGGAAGTCGGTGGCGACTACGCTTTTGTCGCCGCAGAACACGATGTGGCTGTCGGGGAAGTCAGGGAAGTGCGCCTTGATCCACTCGTATTTTTCGTTGAACGAGGTGGGGAATTCCATGGCTGCGGTGGCGATGAAGACTTCGTAGCGCTCGCGCAGTTCCTGCGAAGACGGGGGCGCTGCCGGCCATCGGCGGAATAGTCGCGGAAGAAGCCGGGGCTTAGTGCGTAGTGGCGCAGGCGAGCGCGGCGGTCGGCGGGGATGATCTCGGCCAGCTTGCGCTCGGCTAGGTGGGCTTTCGTGAGGCTCTCGCCAAACTCGCGGTTGTACTCGGAAAGGAACTGCGCCAGCGTGTCGGCCAGGACTTCGTCCATGTCGATGGCGATTCGCTGTTTCGTGCCGTTGTTCATCATTTCTCGAAGCTGAGAAAAAGATGGGGAGCGTCGCCGCTCCCCCGTGAATTCACTCCGAACATCGGCTAAATGAGAGGCGTGCTGTACAGCAGGACTCCCTCTACGCTCTCCGCGCCCACTGGGCGATAGAAGAGCTGGTCGTTATCAAGGTAGACCTCGATGAACGCCGGACGCTGCTCGAACGATCCCTGGATCAGCGCTTCCGACAACGGGTCTTCGATGTACTTCTGCAGCGCTCGCCGCAGCGGGCGCGCGCCGTAGCTGCGATCAACGACCGTCTTGTTGAGGATCCACTTGCGCGCCTCCTCGGTGACGGTGACGGTGATGGACCGCTGCGCCAGGTTCTGGTTGAGCTGGTTCACCATCAACTCGACGATCTGAATCAGGTCGGCCTCGCTGAGCGCGTTGAAGATGATGACCTCATCGAGACGGTTCAGGAACTCGGGGTTGAAGGTGCGCTTCACCTCGCTCCGCACCATCTCCTCCACTTTGCCGGAGACCATATCATCGGCGTCGGACTGGAAGCCCAGGCCAGTGCGCTTCTGCAAGTGCCGCGCGCCAATGTTCGAGGTCATGATGATGATGGTGTTCTTGAAGTCCACCGTGTTGCCGAGGCCGTCGGTCAATTGGCCGTCTTCAAACACCTGCAACATGATGTTGAACAGGTCAGGATGCGCCTTCTCGACTTCGTCGAGCAGCACGACCGAGTACGGCGCCCGCTTGACGCGCTCGGTCAACTGGCCGCCCTCTTCGTAGCCGACATATCCCGGAGGCGAACCGATGAGCTTGGAGACGGAATGCTTCTCCATGTACTCCGACATATCGAAGCGCACCAGCGACTTCTCGCTGCCGAACATGAATTGCGCCAGGGTACGCGCGACTTCGGTCTTGCCGACGCCCGTCGGTCCGAGGAACAGGAACGAGCCGATGGGCCGGTTCGGGCTCTTGAGTCCCGCACGTGAACGGCGAATCGCACGCGCCAGCGCGGAGATCGAGCGGTCCTGCGAGATGACCCGCTTGTGCAGCTCTTCCTCGATACGCAGCAGCTTCTGGCTCTCTTCTTCCTTGATGGAAGCGACTGGCACGCCGGTCCAGCGCGAAACCACGTCTTCGATGTCCTCGCGGCCGACTACGCCGGTGGACGACTCGTCGAGGTGATACTTTTCTCGCAGGGTGCGGAGGTTGTCGCGCTCTTTGCGTTCCTCGTCTGAGTAGAAGCGCGCTTTCTCGAACTCGTGGTTGGCGATGGCGCTTTCCATGCGGTGCACGATGAACTTGATCCGCTTCTGCACCTCGGTGATGTCTTCGGGCAGGGAAGTCTGACGCAACTTCACGCGCGCGCCCGCTTCGTCGATCAAGTCGATGGCCTTGTCGGGCAGGAAGCGGTCCGGCAGGTAGCGATTGGAGTGCGACACCGAGATGTTGATCGCGTCGTCGGTGTAGGTGACAGCGTGAAACTTCTCGTAGCGCTCCTTGATACCGAACAGAATCTTTACCGCGTCCTCTTCGGTTGGCGGTGGAACCTTGACGGCCTGGAAGCGGCGCTCCAGCGAGCGGTCTTTCTCGATGGACTTGCGGAACTCGGCCGGTGTGGTTGCGCCGATGCACTGAATTTCGCCGCGCGACAGGGCCGGCTTCAGGATGTTGGCGGCGTCGAGCGAACCTTCCGCCGAGCCAGCGCCCACCAGCGTGTGCAACTCATCGATGAAGATGACGGAGTTCTGCGACTCCATCAGTTCCTTCATGATGGTCTTGAGCCGCTCTTCAAACTGGCCGCGATATTTCGTGCCGGCCACGATGAGCGAAAGGTCCAGTGCCAAGATGCGCTTGTCAGCCAGGAACGAAGGTACTTCGCCGTCGGCGATGCGCTGCGCCAGACCTTCGACGATAGCGGTCTTTCCCACACCCGGCTCGCCAATCAGCACCGGATTGTTCTTGGTGCGGCGGCACAGAATCTGGATGACGCGCTCGAGTTCGCCGTCGCGGCCCACCAGCGGATCGAGCTGGTTGTCCATGGCAGACTGCGTCAAGTCGCGCGAAAACTCGGAGAGCAGGGAAGACTCACGATTGCGCTGCGAGGGCTGCGCCTTCTCCTGCGAAGTGCGAGACAGCTCTTCGCGAATGTTCGACAGCCGCAGTCCGCGCTCGTGCAGAATTTCAGCGGCGAAGCACTTCTCTTCGCGCAGGAGGCCCAACAGCAGATGCTCGGTCCCGATGTGCTTGTGCGAGAGGCGCTCGGCTTCTTCGGCCGCGTACGCCAGCACCCGCTTGCACTCGTTGCTCAGGGGCAGGTCCACGGAGGTCGAAACCTTCTCCCGGATCGTGGTGTGCGCCTCGATCTGCTTGCGAATGGATTCCACCGAGGCGTGCGACCGCAGGAACCTATTGGTGAGCGCCTTGTCTTCGCGCAGCAGTCCCAGCAGCAAGTGCTCCGTCTCGATGTACGGAGAGCCAAACTGGCTGGCTTCATAACGTGCGAAGAAAATAACGCGCCGGGCCTTTTCCGTGTACCGTTCAAACATTGGACCTCTCCAAAAGCTCCGCGGGAGATTTCCCTGATCTGTTCTCCTGTTCCCGCGAGCTTTCTGTTACAACCTTTCCCATGGCCGCCGGTCCGCAAACAAATTGGACCGAATGATGAGGACCCTTGCGAGACCTCGAAAACATCAAACCCTCAATGCCGCCGCCGGTTGCTTCACGACGCCAGCGAGTTTGGCGACACTTCGACCATCCGTCCGCGTTCCAGGTGCAATACCCGATCGCAGCGCCGTGCAAACGCATGGTTGTGGGTAACGATGAGCGAAGTGAGCCGATAGTCCCGATGTAATTTCGCGATCAATTCAAATACCGCGTCCGCTGTCCGGTTGTCGAGGTCACCTGTTGGCTCGTCGGCCATCAGGATCTTCGGTCTGGTCACCAGCGCACGGGCCAGCGCTACCCGTTGCTGCTCTCCTCCAGACAATTCACCCGACCGATGACTGGCACGGTCAGCCAACCCCACTTCCTGCAACCAATGCAGGCCTTCCTTCTCCGCCTCCAACCGCTTGACGCCCTTCATCAGCAGACGGCATGGCGACATTTTCGACCGCGGTGAACTCGGGAAGCAGATAATGAAACTGCCATACAAACCCAAGTTCACGCCCTCGGAAGTCTGCCGCATCTTCTTCGGAGAGCTTTCCCAAATCGAGTTGGGCGAAGTATACGTCACCTTCGGAAGCCCTATCAAGGACTCCGAGGATGTGCAACAAGGTACTCTTGCCCGCACCTGACTCGCCCACGATTGCAAGCATCTCCCCGGTCTGCACTTCGAACGACAAATTTTCAAAGAGCACCAGCTCAGACTTACCCGAGCGGAATGCCTTCTTGAGGCCTTCCACCCGCAGCAGACCGGACTGTTCCTTTAGATGCAGATTCTTCGCCTCAAGTACCACAACAGGCCTGAAAGTCTCGCCGTTGCCGGTCGTTGTCCGGCAACGGAAGTGTTCAGCTTTCCTGAATTAGAACATGCTCGAGGTACTTGCGTCAGTGACACTTAGGCTGCAATTTCAGGTCGAAGACGTGGCGAGATATACGCCGGAAACAGTCGGCTATTCGTAGCGGAGCGCTTCGGCCGGGAGCACACTCGCCGCCGACCACGAAGGATAGAGCGTCGCCACAAACGAAACGCCGATGGCGACCGCGCAGACCAGCAGCGCGTCCCCAATGCGGGGAGCGAACGGCACGTAATCGATGGAATACACCTCGGCGGAAAGCGCGAGCAGATGGTAGTGTCCGGCGGCCCAGGAGAACGAGTAGCCCACTACCAGGCCGATTGCGGTGCCGATGACTCCGATCAGCAGGCCCTGATAGATGAAGATGCGCCTGACTTGCTTGCGCTTGGCGCCCATGGAAACCAGCACGGCGATGTCGCGCGTCTTCTCCATCACCATCATAATGAGCGAGATCAGGATATTGAGCGCTGCGACGAAGACGATCAGCCCGATGGTGATGAACGTGACCACCCGTTCCAGCCGCAAGGCGCGGAAGAGCGCCCGGTTCTGCTCCATCCAGTTGGTGGACATGAAGCCTTTGCCGGCCGCCCGCTTCCAGTTGCCGCCCGATCTCTTCAGCCTTGTAGATGTCGTCGATTTTGAATTCCAGGACCGAAATCACATCGCTCAAGTCGAACAGGCGCTGTGCGTCGGACAGCCGGATGAACGCCCAGGTGTTGTCGTAATCAAAAAAGCCCGAGCTGAAAATGCCGACGACCTTGAATCGCGCGTACTTGGGGACGATGCCGAACGGCGTGAGTTCACCCTGCGGGCTGGTGGCGGTCACAATGGATCCGACTGTCGCTCCCAGTTGGTCGGCCAAGTCTTTGCCGAGCACAATGGGCGCCAGCGACGAAGTAATCTGCGCTGAGAGCGGGTTGGGCTCGTCGGAGTCCGCCGGGAGTAGAGCTTTTCGGCACCGGTTTTGCAGACAAAGCTTCAGCGCTGCCGTATTTCACGGAGTTCAAAAGATCGCTGACCTTTGTTTCTTCGGAAGGGATGATTCCCTTTAGGACCGCGCCCTGCGCCCGTGCTCCCCGCGAAATGAGCACCTGTTCATAGATGGCGGGAGCCCCCGCGACTACGTGCGGCTGCTTCTCCAACTCGGAGAGCAGCGGCTGCCAATTGCGTATGCCGTCGGCCTCCACCCGCAGCAGGTTGATGTGCGAAGACGAGCCGAGCAGCCGGTCTTGCAGGTCCTGGCGAAAGCCATTGTTGATGGCCAGCGCGATGATGAGGGCCGCCACGCCGGCCGCTACTCCAACCACCGAGATGACGGTGATGACGCCGATGACCGCCTGGCGGCGTTTGGCCCGGAGATAGCGTGCGGCTACGAAGAGTTCGAATTGCATGAAGGCTATCGCCCGCTGCGGCGCCAGCGGGGCGAAAACTCATTGTAGCGAAATGCGAGTGCCAGGCATGATGGCTCGCCCGGCTATATGGGGAATTTGGGCAGTAACGCGGGAACGGTATCGCGGTACTGCCGGTATAGATCCCCAAAGCGCTCTTCGAGTTCGGCGTCTTCTTTGCGGATCATGACGGCCCCAGTGATCGCCGCAAATACCAGCAGGGCGCAGAGCGCGATCGATCCTGTGCCCAGAGTCCAGCCGAACATTTCACACAAGTGGCCGAGATAGATGGGATGCCGCACCTGCGTGCGGATTCCGGTCACAACCAGCTTCTGGTCGTGATGCTGCGGTTCCAGTTCAGCCAGTCCCGAAATCTTTGCGCGATTGAAGCCCTGCGATGCCGAGCCGTATATCGAGACGCCTGCCAGAATAAACAAGACACCCATCACCCACGGAACTTTGCTTTCGTAAAGATGCAGATGACGGAATGGCCAGCCCAGCGCAAAGGCTGCGGCAATGAACATGCCCCAGAGGGGAATGATGGCTACATACGCCCGTCGGCCGTATTGCCGCCAGCGCTCCACGAAGGGATGAAACACCAGCCAGAACAGAGGGATGGTGCCGTAAACCGAGCCCACCAGCAAGCCGACGATGTCGAGAATGGGATGCAGTTTCGTCATGACATCAACGCGCTGCCGGCGCTTTGATCACGGTCTTGGCGACGCCGACGTTTTCGAAGCGATCGAAAGCTCGAACCACCACGGTGTGTTCCGTCGGAGAGTCTTGAGCGTCCTGCTTTGGGATTGGCACAGTCAGTTCATAGCTTTCAGACTTGGAGTCCGAGATCTGCCCAATCGGCTCGGCGGCCTGCCAGTCGTCGGCGTCGACGGAATACTCGGCCCGGCTGATGGGCGAAAAACTGTCGGTCGCGCGAAACGCAAGGCGCAGTTTGTCGCCTTCGATACGGGCGGTGGTGAACTCGACCTGCGGAGGAGTGTTGTCCACTTCGAAATGATCGCTCACCGCTTCGCCCGTCAGAGCCTCGGTGGGCGAATGTGAAGGCTCGTCCGACGCCACAACCCGGATTGTGTACCCGCCATCGGGGAACAAATCGGCCTCCAGATTAACGTAGCGGTCGACCTCGTCTTCGCGGAGTTTCTTCCACTGGGTTTCGCCATCGCCGCGGTAGTAGACGCTGTACACAAGCTGGTCATCGTTCGAATCGCGTGCCTTCCACTTCACGGCTATGCTGTGCTTGTCGGTAACCGTCGGGATCGGCGTATCAAAACCTGAGCTATCGGAATTTGCGTTGCTTGTATGCGTCGGGGATGGCACCCGCGAGCCCACCAGCACGGTTACCTCATCCACTTCGGGCGCGACATTCTTGGGCAGGTAATTGATCGCTACGCTGTCGATCGCCGGCGCGGGCGTTCCCGAATGCAGGACCGCCTTCCATTGCAGGAAGCGCGACGGCGGAGCGTCCACAGCGCCGGACTTGGCAAGATCCACCTTCTTCCAGCCACTCCAATTGCGGTCGGGGTTGTCCACGTTGCCGCTGCGGGCAAAAAGTTCATAGTTGCCCTGGCCCCGGATCTCCGGCCTGCCCCACTTGGAAAAAATCCTGGCGTCGAAAACGTCGCTCTCGTAAGTTCCCTCGGCGACCGGGTTGCGGCCATGAGAAACACCTTCCCCAGGTTGCTGGTGGCGGCGTAAAGCCCGCCTTGCGGCGCACGCGCCAGCGCGGTCACTTGGTTGGCGCTCGCCTTCGTCAGGTCGGTGTAGCCGCTCTCAGCCAATCGCATAGACCTTTCCCTTGTTGCCTGTGCCGGCAATCAGGCGTCCGGTGGCGTCAAATGCGAGGGCGTACACCAAGTCGTCCTTGGAGGTCCAGATTGTCTTAGGCAAACCGTCGGGAGCGATGCGATAGACTTCCGAGCCGCCGAAATTGAATGTGTTCGGGAAGGGAGTTGGCGCAATTCCCGGAGAGGCGCCCGTGCTCGCTGACGGCGCCTGCTGAATGACTATCGTCGTCGTCGTTGGAGTCGACAGAGTCGGCCCTGGGGAGGTTCCGGCCGAGGGCGACGCGGTGCTGCCGCGCTTGTCGATTGATCCCGCGGCGTAGATATTGCCTTGCGCGTCAATGGCTAGCGCCGTAATTTCCTTCTTGGGTGCGCTGTAGAGCGCGAAGGCCTCGCCCGCCGGCGAAATCCGATACACCAGCCCGCTGCCGTCGGTTCCGGCAATCAAATTGCCCGACTTGTCGAACTGCATCGCCCGGATTTGCGCTTCATCGCTCTTGAAAAACACTGCGCCGGTTCCGTTTTTCTCCACGCGATAAATTTCACCGCCGTCGCCAGTTCCGATGAACAGCCGTCCTTGCTTGTCGAGCGCCAGCGACCAAATGTACTTCGTCTTCGGGTCGAAAAACACGGTCGCGGAGTAATTGGGGTCCGTCGGTGTTGCGCCGTGCGCGCTTTCACCGGTTTTGGCCGCGCTCTGCCCGCGTACGATCTTGTACACCTTCCCGTCGGGAGAGGTTGCGGCGTAGATCGCGCCACTGGGGTCAATCGCAAGCGCCTGCACGGAGAGCTCCTGCGGAGCGAAGATGACGCTCGCCTTTCCGTCGGGCGTAATGCGATAGACCCGCGCGGGCGATCCCCCTGCTGCGTACACGTTGCCTTCCGAGTCGCAGGCCAGGTCCCACAAATACGATGACGGCGACGTGTACAGTGCGGTGAACGCCGGCGCCAGCGATAAGGTACCGTCGCTGTTGATGGCGACTCCGTGGACCGTGCCTTTCTCGAACTCGTCGTATTTGTTTTGTTGCCAAAGGCGCGTGCCCTGGGCGGCGGCGAGGGAAACCAACCACAGGCACACAATCGCCAGTCGGAGGATCTTTGTCATGACGATGGTGACAACACGAACTCTTTTCTCGGCTGCGATGCGGTACGATTTGTTCAAAACGGATTCTGCACCGTTATCCCGAAGTACGACTGTCCGGGGTTCAGATCCTCTGACCAGATCCGTTCGCAACCCGCACGCTCCGCGGCCGCCACAATCATGGAATCACAGAAATGCAGATGGTACCGGGCATGAACTTCGACCGCGCGGCGAACCATGTCTGCATCCGTGGGGATGACCGGAATCGAGGCGAGTGCGTCGAGTGCGACCGTCAGTTTTTTCGCATCGACCCGGGGCACAACCTTGTGAAGCAGGGCCGAAGCAAATTCCCCCAATACCTGCGTCGAAGTAACCATGCCGCCGGCCAAGGACCTCAGCACAAGGCTGTGCGCAACGTCCCGCTTGCGGGGGTCGGAGATGTCATAGCTGTAGATCAGCACGTTGGTGTCGAAGAACTCACGCCCGCTCATGCAGGTCTTCTCGTTTCCAGTTTCGTTTTCCAACGCTGATTTGCAATTCCGCAAAGCTTCTTTCCAGCGCCTCTCGCTCACGCCGCTTCCGTCCCGAGGCGGCGTTGTCACTGGCCAGCTTTTGCAAGTATTCGCGTACCAACTGAGTCAGCGTCGTGTCCCGATCGACCGCGATCTTTCGCACTTCCTTGACCAATTTGTCGTCGAGGGAAAGTGTAATGTTCATATCCACAGGATAAGTGAAACCCTTAATATGTGCAAACTGGGAGAAGTCGCTCGCCCTCCCAGATTGAGTGAGACGCCGCGGCCCTGGTCAACATCACTTGATGTTGATCGTGATCACCTGCGCGCCCGACACTTCGTAGTCCACAGTAGCCGAAGCCTCGCTGGTTGCCGACTCAGCCACCACGACCATTTCCTGCGTGCTGCGCATGCCGTTCATCACGTTGATGACCGACAGCGGCAGCGTTGGCATCACGCTGTCACTTACCATCGCCTGCGGATTTGGCTCCAGAAGCGATACGTAAACCTGCGAGTTCCCGTGTTCTTTGTTCAGCAGCGCGATCGTAGAGCCCAACGGCAACCGTTTGCTCAGGGCCGGCGGAACCCGCCGCAGGCGGTCCAGCGTCTCTCCGTCGCTCACCAGAATGCGCAGTGTGCCCTTCGGCGTAGAGGTCGGAATCGTTATGGGAATCTGGCGCACAATACTTTCGCCTCGATAGGGACGCAGCAACGTCTCGATGGTGATAGTGTCTCCCGCACGCGCTTCAGTGACGTTCGTCCGGGCGTTCTCCAGTCTGGCGGAGCGACGTTCCGGCACCAGGTCGAAGTTCAGTTCGACGCCGAGATCTTCGGCGTCTCATAAGGATTTTCGTAGATACGGCCAAACCGTTCGCCGATTGAGCTTGCGATACCCATGGCCGTCGTTGTCGAGTCCGACGGAGCGTACATATTCTGCACTTCCAGCTTGGGGTAGCCCGACACCGAAATGCTGCCGTTCAGCCGGTAGGTCGTGTCCTCGCCGTATTCGTTCATACCATGCAGCGCATTGAACACTGTCGCCATCATCGCCGTCGGCGTGATTCGGGCGTTGTTCAGCACCTCAAAGTGAAACTGCTTGGGATGAGCGGTACCTCGGAAGTTCAACGTGACCGGGTATCATCTCCGGATCGCGACCAAAGCGTCCCATGATTCCAGTGCGACGGTCCTGTACGAAACGAGCCGATCGGCTCGGTCGAATTCACAATCTTGAACGAGTTATACGTTGATGGCAGCGTGGCCAGCACGGTGGCTTTGGTCATAGGAATTTCCACCGCGCCCGCTTGCAGCAAAGGATGTCCGCAGGCCAGCACGCGGTTTTCATCCACGTACGTGACCGTGCAGGTTCCAGCGATATTCATGTCGCCACGCACCAGCACCGCACTGACTGCCGAGCCCGGCTCCAGTGGTTCGGGCTGCCGCCCGCCGCTCACGGAGCCCGCTCCCATCACGGGGATTACTCCGACGGCCGCGAACTTGTCGCCAAACGCCTGCATCGTCGCTTCGCTGAACCCGCTGAACACCAGCGGCGTCTCAATCGGCTTCAGCAGATTGGCGTAACTCGCTCGTTGCCGCCTGGAAATCTGCCGACTCGCCGGGTGCTGACGTGCGGCTTGAGCCGGATTCGACCTTGGTTCTGACTACGTCGAGGTTTTTGGGGAGGCGTTTTGTCGAATTCGTCGATTTCGAGCATGGCCGCCGCCGGTGTGATCCCGGCAATCGGTTCCTTCGAGAATGTGCCAAGGCGATACGCCAGCGCGCCTACCAATTTGCCGTCGATGTACACCGGACTGCCGCTCATACCCGCGACCACACCAGTGAATTCGACCTTGGCGCCATGCAGGCGCGCCAGGATCACGTCGGACTTCGGACCGGCCATGTCGCGGAGGATGCCCAGGATCTCTACATCGACCGGTTCCGGCTTCGTGCCTTCGAACACGGTGTAGGCCACGCCATGCATGCCTGCTTTTACCTCGTTTTCGGGCATGATTTGCGGTTTGGTGACTACTTGGGCAGCCAACGCGGAGATACTGAGAAGACATGCGAGAAGAGACGAAACTGCGATGCGCAACATTACAACCATCCCTGGCCTGAACTTCGGCGAGTCAGGCCGAGCGCCCCATACCGCGTTGTCCCGCCACGCGCGGGAGCTAGGCCAGAAGGGCGGTACCGATGCTTCGATGTGTCCGAGACTGTTGGTTCGTGTCAGGGTTTAATTGATGATGACGAGCCGCTGACGCCCACTCGTTGTTCCACCGGTGGACTTATACTAGCAGAGAGCGAAATTAATGGAGCGCGTGATTTTCTCGAACCAGGCTAGTACTAATCGACGTCGTTTCTGGTCACCCCGCCGCTTGCTCGGGGCGATTATGATTGCCTTGAGCCTGGCTTTCGCCGCTGTCGCCACAGCGCAGACACCGACCCAGGAATCCTCGTCGCAAAGCCCGGCGGCGCAGAAACCTGACCAGACTCCACCCGAGGCCGGTGGCCCTGGCGGGGATGTCGGCCCCATCGCGGTGCCGAAAAAGAAGGAGTCCTCCGACGACACGCCTCCTCCACCCAAGCCCAAGAAGCAGGCTGACATTCCGGAATACTCGCTGCGGGTTGACGTGCCGGTGGTTACCGTGGACGCTCGCGTCATCATGAAAGACGGCCGCCCCATCGCGCTGCCGCCAAACGTGGCCAAGGAACACTTCAAGATCTGGGAAGACGGCGTTCCGCAGAAGATTCAGACGGTGACCCAAAGCGAAGCGCCCATCACGGCGGTGCTGCTGGTCGAGTTCGCTTCCACGAACTACAACTTTATGTACGACGCGCTGAACGCCTCCTACATGTTCGCCGCCAACTTGAAGCCGATCGATTGGGTGGCCGTCATCGCTTTCGACATGAAGACGCACATCCTGGTCGATTTCACCCAGGACAAGCAGGCGATCTTTGGGGCTCTCAACACGCTCCGCATTCCGGGTTTTAGCGAAACCAACCTGTGGGACGCTATGTACGACACGCTGGACCGTCTGGACCGCATCCAGGGCCACAAGGAACTGGTGATTGTCGCCAGCGGCCGTGGACACGATGAGCCACATGGTCTTCGACAAGATCCTCAAGAAGGTGAAGAGCCACGCCCAATGTGACCATCTACACGATTACTACCGGCGCTGCGATGCGCATCATGGCCGAGGCGCGCTACGGTAACAATCCCGACTTCAATGCCGCCAACATGGATTACCTGGTGGCTGACAACCAGATGAAGACCTTCGCGCAATTGACGGGCGGGCACTGGTACTCGCCGCGCTTCCAGGGTGACATGCCCGGGATCTTCAAGGAAGTCGCCCAGTCCATTCGCAACCAGTACACCATTACTTACCAGTCTCCAATCCCAAGATGGACGGCACCTACCGCAAACTCAAAGTCGAACTGGTTGGTCCTGACGACAAGCCCCTCACGATCAAGGACGAGAAGAACCACGACATTAAGTATCAGATCATCGCGCGCGACGGTTATACGGCAAAACACGAGGTCGAGTAGGGGTTGCCGACAAGTGCTGCTGAAGTCACCGCTCTGCGATTGACAGAAACGGCTGTCCGCGTTTCCCGCCGAATCGGAATGGGACCGCGCGCAACCGGTTTCTTTTTGTCACGATTGGCAAGGCGAGAACTCCGATCCTCAACGCCAGACCGAAGTGGCTGTGCTTTGGGATGAGGACTCGCTCTACGTGCGCTTCCGTTGCTGCTATCGCGAGATCAACGTCTTTGCCGATGCCGATTCGAGCGGTCGCCGCGATGAGTTGTGGGGCCGAGATGTGGCCGAGGTCTTCCTGCAAGCCGATCGCTTTGGCGAGAAGTACTACAAGGAATTCGAGGTAAGCCCCAACGGGCAGTGGCTGGATCTCGACATCACTCCCGAAGGCCTTCGCCACATCACCAGCGGGATGCGATCGACGAGTGCGGATCGAAGAAGACGCGCGCAGTGTGGACCGCCGAACTTGCTATCCCGATGGCCAGTATCACTGCTAATTTCGATCCGGCAAAATCCTGGCGCGTGAACTTCTTCCGCTGCGAAGGGCTTGATCCCGAGCGCTTCTACTCTTGCTGGCAGCCTACCGAAACACCGGAGCCGAACTTCCACGTTCCGCAGAAGTTCGGCTGGTTGCGATTCGGCGGGTAATTACGATGCGTGTTGCACAAGGCCCAGGTTGTTTCCGTCCGGATCCAGGAACCAGGCAACTTTCGTTCCATCGGGAGCAGTCCAGATCCCGAGATCGTCCTGTTCGAAAAATCCGTAGCGTTCAAATACCACTCCGGCCGTCGTGAGTTCGCGAACCCCGGCCTCGATGTCAGCCACCTCCCAACTCAGTATCGAGAATGGCTGCGGCGTGAACTCCTTCATCTTCGTCAGACGTAACATGTTGCCGTTCGCGTCAAACACCAGCGCAAACGGATCTTCGCTCACAAACTTGAGTCCGAGTTTGTCGCCGTAAAACGCTTTTGCCCGGCCAGCGTCCGTGATCGGCACCAAGGCGACGATCTTCTTGTCAGCGAGCATCGCTTTCTCCTTACTTACCCATCACCAGCTTGGCGATGGTCTGCAACTGCATGTTCGACGTGCCCTCGTAGATCTTGCCGATCTTCGAGTCGCGGAAGTACTTCTCCACCGGATAGTCCTTGGTGAATCCGTATCCTCCGTAAATCTCCACGCACAACGACGCCACACGCTCGGCCACCTGCGAGCAGAACAGCTTGGTCATGGCGGCTTCTTTCACGAAGTTCATGCGCGCGTCTTTCATGCGCGCAGCGTTGTAAAGCAGCATGCGGCCGGCTTCGATTTCGGTCGCCATCTGCGCGATCTGGAACTGAATTCCCTGGAAGTCGGCAATCGCTTTCCCGAATTGTTTGCGCTCCTGCGCGTACTTCACAGCGTATTCCCAGGCTCCCCGGGCCAGGCCGATCATCTGCGCGCCGATGCCGATGCGGCCTTCATTCAACGTTTCGATGGCGATCTTGTATCCCTTGCCGACTTCACCTAGCACATTGTCCTTCGGAACGCGGCAGTCGGTCAGGATCAGCTCGCACGTGCTGGAAGCGCGAATGCCCAGTTTGTCTTCTTTCTTGCCGACCGCGAACCCTGGCATGTCTTTTTCCACGATGAAGGCCGTGATGCCCTTGTACCCGGCGGAAGGATCTACCGTTGCCAGCAGGATGAAGACGCCCGCTTCCTTGGCGTTGGTGATCCACAGCTTCTGCCCGTTCAGGATGTACTCGTCGCCTTTTAACTCGGCGCGGGTTTGCAGCGCAAACGCATCGGACCCGGAATTGGCCTCGCTCAGCGCGTAAGCGCCAACCGTGTCAGCGCACATTTTCGGCAGGAAGCGCTTCTTTTGCTCGTCGGTGGTCCAGCGCATCAGAGCGTTGTTGACCAGCGTGTTCTGTACGTCCACGATGACGCCTACCGACGCATCGACCGCCGACAACTCCTCGACTGCAAGAATGGCTTCGAAGAATGTTCCGCCACCACCGCCATATTGCTCCGGGACCTCGATGCCCATGAGTCCCAGTTCGAAGAAGTTCTTGATCAGCGAAGGCTCAAATACGCCCTTCTCGTCCATTTCCTTAACGTGTGGCCTGACGGTTTCGTTGGCAAATTGCCGAACGGTGTCGCGAAACAGGGTTTCGTCTTCGGTGAGCGAAACCAGCGGGGCGGGCGGCATATCGGCTGCGGTAATGTCTGACATGGCATGAGACCTCGAAGCTGGATTACAAAACCCTCGATTTTAGCACCGGACGTAACGCTGAGCGCGGGCTTGTGTTCGAGGTTTATATTCACGTAGGAACCCTTATGAACGCAGTATTGAAACTCCTTCTCGCCCTGTTCCTCGTATCGCTGGTTCCGCAATCGTTCGCCGAAAACCCCGACTTCGAAGCCCTTGGCCGAGGTCTGGTTACGCAACTGGCGGCCCGCCAGTTCGACAAGGTCGAAGCCCAGTTCGACGACCAGATGAAGGCCGCATTGCCTCTCGCCAAACTGCCCGAAATCTGGGACTCTCTGCAAGCGCAGGCGGGTCCATTCAAGAGCATTGCGTCCGTCAAAGTGATGGAGAAGCAGGGGCTGCATGCGGCCTTCGTTACCTGCGAGTTCCAGAACGCGGCGCTCGACGCCAAAGTATTCATGGACGACCAGGGCAGGGTCAAGGGACTGTTCTTCGAACCGACATCCGCTGCGGGGAACCAGGCCACTGCCTGCTGGGGAGTGGAAGACGCCTGCCTACGTCAATACCGATCTGTTTCACGATCGCGACACCAACATCATCAGCGGCCGCTGGGAGTTGCCGGGCGTGCTTACCCTGCCCAACACCAAGACGGCGGTGCCAGCCGTTGTGCTGGTGCATGGCTCCGGCCCGCAGGATGCCGACGAAACGCTCGGCCCTAACAAGCCGTTCGCTGATCTCGCTTACGGCCTAGCCAGCCAGAACGTAGCGGTGTTGCGCTTCGTCAAGCGGACGAAACAGTACGGCGCTGATTCCAAGTCCGACGCGCCCTTCACCGTGAAAGACGAAGTCACCGACGACGTCATTGCTGCCGTAGCGCTGCTTTCCAAGATGCCCGAGATCAACAAGAAGCAGATCTACATCCTCGGGCACAGCCTGGGAGGCATGCTGGCTCCACGCATCGCCGCTGAAGACCCTCAGGTGGCGGGCATCATCATCATGGCGGGCACGGCGCGTCCGCTGGAGAAAGTCGTGGTCGACCAGGTGAAGTACATTGCCAGTTTGACCACGCCGCAGACTCCGGCAAACAAGAAGCAGATCGATCGTGCCGAAGAGATTGCTGCGCAGGTGGAAAGTCCGTCTCTCAAGGCTACCGATACCGTGGATTTCTTCGGTGCCCCAATCCCCGGGTCGTACTTCCTCGATTTGCGAGGGTACGATCCCGCCAAGGTCGCCGCTGGATTGAAGATTCCAATCCTCGTGTTGCAGGGTGGCCACGACTACCAGGTCACCAACGCCGACTACGAAATCTGGCAGAAGGCGCTGGCCGGTGATCCGCGCGCGACCTTCAAGTTCTATCCCAACTACACTCACCTGTTCGCGCCCGGAGCAGGATCAGGCCCGCCCAGCCCCGACGACTATGCGGTCGCCGGCAACGTTTCGGAGGATGTCATCACCGACATCGCAAAGTGGATCAAGGCTAACGCTGCGCGATAAGTGGTCACCATGCCGGGTTGGTGTAGTGGTGCTGTATAACACAATCGCAAAAAACAAATATCACGACCGTTTAGAATCAATGATTTATTGGAAATTGTTTACAAGTAATTGATTCATAAACTAGTTATACGTATCCATTTCTCCCCGTTGGAGTTAGCGGTAGTTTCTTAGGGCTTGACTGCAGGGTCAGGCTCAATTCTGGAGTTTTCAAAGAGCAAGACTGCGGCGCGCACTGGGCACGGATTGGCCAGAGACACAACTCCCTCGCCTCAAGTTAGTTATTACGGTTAGATGAGCGGGGCGCACAAGGGCATGCAGCACACGACTGTGTGATAAGAGTATTTTCAGGCTGGTATATCCCATAGTTGAGCCGGAGTGCCGCCGGGTTGAAACCCGGCTCCCTTTAAAGGCCATGCTGGACGCGGCGCTGAAGCGCCGCTCTACCATGTTTATTCGGTTCGCAGTGCCTGCATGGGTTCGACGGCTGCTGCCCGCCGTGCTGGGATGAGTCCCGCAATCAGGGCGCAGGCAGCCAGCAGAAACACTGCCAGACCCAAAGCGAGCGGGTCGTGTCCTTTCACTTCAAAAAGCTGGCTGGCGATAAGCCTTCCTCCCACCAGGGCCAGCGGGATGCCAATCGCGAGGCCGATGACCACTTGCCGGAACGCGCCCTTCAGCACCATCAAAGCGACATTGCCGCGGTCGGCGCCGACTGCGATCCGGATGCCGATTTCCCGGGTGCGCTGCTGCACCGTATACGCCGTGACCCCGTAGAGTCCTACAGACGCAAGAGTCAGAGCGAGCAAGCCAAACAGCGTAGTGAGTCGCGCCAACAACCTCTCCTGGTTGAACGCCTCGCTGACTTGTTCGTCGAATGTCGTCATGCGAATTACGATGAGGTCAGGATCGAGTTCCGCCAGTTCGCGACGCACGGTGCTTTCCAGGTTTTCCGGCTTGCCCGCTACGTGCAGTTCAATACTCTGGATCTTCTCCGATTGGGCCTCGCCAGACATGACGGAAGGGTCCTTATACTGCACGCTCTGCAGATATGGCAGGAAATACGTGGCACCCGCTTCGCCATGGGGGTCCTGATACTTGGCATCCTCCACGACGCCGACAATTTCGAAGTCAGACGTGTGAGTAGGATCGTTGCTGCCGAAATGCTTTCCGATGGGATCCTCGTCTTTGAAATACTTCTTGGCGAACCGCTCATTCACTACTGCTACTCGCGTCGACGTCGGCGTGTCCTGTTCGTTGATGGTTCGTCCCCGCAGCAGGCGTGTTCCAATCGTGGCGAAATAATCTGGACCGACGCGGAGCCACGACGAGTAATCGCCATGTTCGCCACTACTATGGGCACGTCCGGGAACATAGACGGAGGTGCTCCAATTGTCGCCCCCCAATGGGCTGTACATGGAATAGCTGGCAGTGATGACTCCAGGTATGCTCCTCATCTTCTGCTCCAGTTCGCGATAGCGCCCGGCTAACTGCTCGGAAGGCAGGCCCACGAAGGCGTGGTCCACGCGGACGATGTAACGGTGGTCGCTTTGAAATCCAAAGTTCTGGCGCTCCAGTTTGCGGAGGCTCTGAACCATGAGCACGGCTCCCGCCACCAGTACGAGCGACAACGCGGCCTGCACCACAACCAGCATCTTTTGCGGGAGCGAGGCGCCGTGTGTAGTCGAGCGGCTGGCGCCGCGCAGCGCCTCAGCCGGGTCAGCGTGCGACGTGATCCAGGCAGGCGCGACGCCGAACACCACGCCTGTCACCAAGGCGAGCACGAACGAGAACAGCATTACCGGCATCGACGGGTCCGGATTGATCGGGATGAAGTCGGAACCGCGGAACGCGATGGCGAGAATACTGCGCGTGCCGAGGTAAGCGACGACCAATCCGGCGGCCCCGCCAATGACGGCGAGCAGTACGCTTTCAGTGAGCATTTGCCGAATCAGCCGGGCCCGCCGCGCTCCCAACGCCAGGCGCACGGAGGTTTGCAGCTTGCGTGCCGCGCCGCGCGCCAGAAGCAGGTTGGCGATATTCGCACATGCGATGAGAAGCACCACTCCGGACAGAGCCATCAACAGCCTCAGCCCCTTTTCCGTGTCCCTGGCCATTCCGCCGACGCCGCCCGCCGACGGGATCATCAGCACCTTTTGCTTAGCGATTCGGCTACGGTCAGCTTCCCCGATTGTGCTCGCGCCCTCGCTGCTGTTCAGCCATTGCTGTAGTTCGACCGTGACTTCTGATTGCACCAGCGTGGGCGAGACGCCGGGTTTGAGCCGTCCTATTACGTAAAGCCAGTGGAGGTTGTCGTGGTTCAGAAATGACGTTTTGCCCCGCATCGCGGGTTCTTTCGCCAGCGGCAACCAGAAATCGGGAGGAGTTTCGGTCAACCGGTCACCGAAAAATTCCGCGGCAGCAACACCCACTACCGTGACGGCGAAACCGTCGATTGCGACGGTCGAGCCAACGATCGAGGGATCACTGGCGTAATAGTTCTGCCACGCACGATAACTCATAACCGCAGCCGGAGCTGAATCCGTTTGATCGTCGGAGGGCGTCAGCATGCGCCCTAACGCAGGGCGGACGCCGAAGAGGGAAAAGTAATTTCCGCTGACGTATTCATCATGCAGCGGGAGGGCAGGGCTGTTGTCGCCGGCGCGCCGAACGCTGACATTCCAGATGCCTGCCCGCATCGCTGCCAGGTCTTCAAACTCAGGAGTCTGCTTCTTGATTCGCTGGAAGAGCGCATAAGAAAAAAGGTCCCATTCGTCCTGGAATCCGCTGGTGGCGCAGCAGCTGACATCGTGTGACCCCAAGCGATACAGCGCGCTCGGGTCCTTCACCGGCAACGGTTGCAGCAGGATGGCGTGGATCAACGTGAATATCGCCGCGTTCGCGCCGATACCCAGCGCAAGCGTGATCACCGCGATCAAGGTGAATCCAGGTGCTTTGCGCATCTGCCGCAGGGCGTAGCTGATGTCTCCGAGAAAGTTGCTCATGAACACGACACTCCAGAGGGGTACGACTCAATCAGGTGCAACTTCGCGGCCAACCCAGTTCTTAGTAAGAGGTATATTTGTCAGCGATTTGGCGGGGGTTGCAGACTCGCTGGCACGATGCTGTCGTCCGCTTGCGGAGCTTCCGTCCGAATACGGACAGCGACAGTCATGGGAATTCGGTTGAATCGGCGGTTCGGCTGCGAGGGGAAACGTCGGGCGATTACGCCTGGCGCTTGAAGACCATCTTCAAGACGTCGCCTTCGAGGATGCGGGCGATCTGGTTGCGCGCGTGGACCGCCCAAGGGCCCATCCGATCCAGCTTGGCATAAATCTTCCAATGCGGAAGCGCGCGCCGCGGCTGCTTCTGGCGCTCATACGCAAGGGCGAGATTATAGTGCGCGTCGGCATAAGTCGGCGCCAATTGGACTGCGGTTCGATAAGCCACGATCGCGTCTTCGATGCCGGCCGGTCTCGTCGAGCACGTTGCCGAGGTCAAAGTACGCCAGTGCGTATCGAGGATCGGCCTCAACCGCCAGCCGGTAGTGTTTTTCCGCCGCGACGAAATCCTGCCGGTTGTAATACAGAGTGCCGAGATTGATGTGTGCGGCCGCGTGGCGGGGTTCGAGTTCGACTACCTTCAGATAAATGCCAATAGCCTCATCGTGATTGCTGGGATGCTCCTCGAGCGCGACTCCGCGGGCGAAAAGGTCAGCCGGCGTATCACTCGGCACCATCGGCCTAACCTTTGCTGACACGACTGCGCCCACCGGCTCAAACTCCATGATGAACTGACCGCGTACAGGTTCCACCGCGCGCCCCTCGTGGCGGAACGCCACTCGATTGCCCACGCTGAAAACACTTGCCTCGATGAGTGGGTTCTCCATGCCTGCGGAATGTTTCTGCATGGCCGCGAGTGATTCACGGATGACCGAGGAGCGGACCCGTTTTGCCCTGAGGTCGCGAACTTGCTTCAATTGGATGAGGTCGAAGAAAGAGTATTCGTCCGAAACGGGTACCAATCCGGCCCGTTGCCAGCCAGCAAGTTGCCTGGCCGTGATATGCAGGATCCGCAGTATGTCCGAACGGCAGAATCGATTCATGTAGGCCCGTAGTGGCTTCCGGACTCTAAGGAGATTATCGCGATAGTGCGAAAGTTACGCAAGTGCCTATTCGTCGTACCCCAGTGGAAAACTGGGACTTAACCCCCTTTGGGGGACCTGTAGCGGTCGCTGCAAACAGCCGTGCCGCGCTTTACCGGCTTTCCAACTGCATTTACAATCGAAGCGAAGCCGACGTAGCTCAGTTGGTAGAGCAGTCGATTCGTAATCGACAGGTCATCGGTTCAAGTCCGATCGTCGGCTCCAGTAAGTTTCTGCGCTTCATACACTTGGCCGCCGCTCTGGCGGCCATCACTTTCGTGTGTGTCGTAAATTGTGTCGTAACTGTGCCGTTGCGCAGTCACATCACCCTCTGATTTCGATGATCGATCGCATCCCGCAATGGCTCCAAGTCCGGGTGCTGGTAGATCATCGTGGTGCGCAGATCAGCGTGACCCATAACGTCGCGAACCAGCGCTGGATTCTTTGTCTCTGCCATCGCGTACGTGCCGAACGCATGTCGAGCGTGGTACAGAACAATCTGCTTGGAAATCCCAGCTCTTGCTCGCGCCGCGCGGAACTGACCCGCAATCGTTGTGAGATGGCCTTCTGCAGCGCGCCTGGACGGAAACACCCATTCACTTCCGTTGGAGGCACGAAGCCGGAGGACATCAAAGACCCGCTGACTCAACGGCACCCAGCGGCGAGCCTTACGCGACTTGCCGACGGGGTTGAAGTAGAGCCGGCTGTCCCAATGCACGTGCTCCCATCTCATCCGAAACACTTCTGCGGGCCGCGTTCCCCCAGAAGAATCCTCGGTTCTGCTAGATTCCCATCTATCTCCGTTTCGATAAAGAGGATATTCTGAAACGTTCCAACCTACTCCTATGTTCGAACAAGCCTTCAGAAACATCGACGACGTCCTCCGGAAAGAGGCCGGCTGCACCACCGAACTCGACTACACCGAGCAGACCTCCTGGCTGCTGTTCCTGAAATACCTCGACGAGCTGGAGCAGGACAAGGCCACCGAGGCCGCGCTCGAAGGCAAGAAATACACCTACATCCTCGACAAGCCCTACCGCTGGGAAAGCTGGGCCGCGCCCAAGGGCAAGGACGGCAAGCTCGACCACAACAAGGCGCTGACCGGCGACGACCTCCGCGACTTCGTCAATCGGAAGCTCTTCCCCTACCTGCACGGCTTCAAGCAGAAGGCCAGCGGCCCGAACACCATCGAATACAAGATCGGCGAAATCTTCGGCGAGATCAAGAACAAGATCCAGAGCGGCTACAACCTGCGCGAGATCATCGACCACATCGACGAGCTGCGCTTCCGCTCCCAGACCGAGAAGCACGAGCTCTCCCACCTCTACGAAGCCAAGATCAAGAACATGGGCAACGCCGGGCGCAACGGCGGCGAGTATTACACCCCGCGCCCGCTCATCCGCGCCATCGTGCAGGTGGTGAAGCCCAAGATCGGCGAGCGCATCTACGACGGCGCCGTCGGCTCGGCGGGCTTCCTGTGCGAGGCGTTCGACTACCTCAAGTGCCAAGCCCGAACCTCACCACCAAAGACGTCAAGACGCTCCAGGAGCGCACCTTCTACGGCAAGGAGAAGAAGTCCCTCGCCTACGTCATCGCCATCATGAACATGATCCTGCATGGCATCGAGGCGCCCAACATCATCCACACCAACACCCTCACCGAGAACCTCGCCGACATTCAGGAGAAGGACCGCTTCGACGTGGTCATGGCCAATCCGCCCTTCGGCGGCAAGGAGCGCAAGGAAGTGCAGCAGAACTTCCCCATCCGCACCGGCGAGACCGCGTTCCTGTTCCTCCAGCACTTCATCAAGATGCTCAAGGCCGGCGGCCGCGGCGGCGTGGTCATCAAGAACACCTTCCTCTCCAACACCGACAACGCCTCGGTGAGCCTGCGCAAGCTGCTGCTGGAAAGCTGCAACCTCCACACCGTGCTCGACTGCCCCGGCGGCACCTTCCAGGGCGCGGGCGTGAAGACCGTGGTGCTCTTCTTCGAGAAAGGCGCGCCGACGCGCAAGGTCTGGTACTACCAGCTCGACCCCGGCCGCAACCTCGGCAAGACCAACCCGCTCAACGACGACGACCTCGCCGAGTTCGTGAAGCTGCAAAAGACCTTCGCCGACTCGCCGAAGAGCTGGAGCGTGGATGCCAAGACCATCGACAAGACGACCTTCGACCTCTCCGTGAAGAACCCGAACGGCGGCGAGGAAGTGACGCACCGCAGCCCGCAGGAAATCATGGACGAGATCGCCGCGCTGGACGCCGAGAGCGCGGAGGTGCTGGGGAACATCAGGGCGCTGCTATGAAGAACGGGTGGCAGACGAAGACGCTCGGCGACTTGTGCGAATATTGAGCGGCGGGACACCGTCAAAAGCACAGGTCGGCATATGTACTCAGGACGAGATTCCTTCGGCAACCGCGTGACATGCGGCACGAATGTGCGATTCACGGAAGCTGAGATGCCGAATCACGAGTGAAGCAGTCT
Source organism: uncultured Acidobacteriaceae bacterium (assembly GCA_963814165.1). Taxonomy (GTDB): domain Bacteria; phylum Acidobacteriota; class Terriglobia; order Terriglobales; family Acidobacteriaceae; genus DASRAA01. The sequence continues at coordinate 525,191 of CAWFBW010000008.1, forward strand.
CGAAGGTAGCGCGACCGTATCATTCGCCGGGCAACGTCGTGATTGCAAGTCGCGGCAGCTTGGGCAAGGTCTGCTTGCTCGATCAACGATACGGCGATCGAATCAGGTACTTCGCGGCATATTCACGACTGATGCACGACCTTGCCAGGATTTCTGTTCTACTTGTGCTCGAAGAGCTTCACTGACGTAATCGCGAGCCGGCGGAACGGCGCGACAGTTCAAGGCGTAAACGACCATTCGTCAAGAGCTCCAGATTCCCATTCCCCCGCTCCCCGAACAGCAGCGGATCGTCGGCATCCTCGACGAAGCGTTTGAGGGCATCGCCACCGCCAAAGCCAACGCCGAAAAGAACCTCCAAAACGCCCGCGCCACTCTTCGAAAGCCACCTCCAATCCGTCTTCACCCAGCGCCGGCAGGGATGGTCGAGAAGCTACGCTCGACGCGTTGTGCAAGCGTCAGGAACGAATCGAATGCGTCATTGCAGGTCTGCTCCGAGGCAACAACCTACGGTATCGATCGGCGGCGATGAATCTTCGAATGAATACGGCGGTCGACCGCAGACGCTTCTCACGAATACGATTGCACGACGAAGTTCCAACGATCGTGATCCGAGCAGTCAAACGGAGCAAGCTCTGGGACGATCGGTCAGCGGGTCCTGTTGCCGATAGCCGCGACCGACCTGCAGAGTCATACATGGCTGGCCGCGATTTGCGCAACTCGAATCCACGACCGCGTCGATCCTGCTTGTCGCTGAAGTCGATCGAGTGCCGAGTCATCGCTAATCGATTCCGTGCAATCGAGTCTGAAGATGCTTCCGAGCGTGAACGATAGACTCAGTGCACACGAATTGGTCGCTTGATCAAGCTCGAAGCTTGCGGCAGTTCAGACTTGCCGTATCCAACCAACGTCTCCGCACGGAGCGTCAAGACATCGTCGCCCAGAAGGCGGCACTCATCGCGAAGAAACCCAACGCCTCGCGAGCCTCTACGAGCGGAAGCTCGCCGCGCTGGAGGCGTTGAAGAAATCGCTGCTGCACCAAGCCTTTACCGGCAACTCTAGAACTACGCCATGAACGAAGCCGAAACCAGAGCCGAGCACATCGATCCCGCGCTGAAAGCGGCGGGCTGGGGCGTCGTCGAGGGCAGCCGCATCCGGCGCGAATACCTGATCACCCCCGGTCGCATCGAAGGCCACGGGCGCCGCGGCAAGCCGCTCATCGCCGATTACGTGCTGAAATATCGCAACACCAAGCTCGCCGTCGTCGAGGCCAAGGCCTGGGACGAAGCACTGACCGAGGGCGTGGCGCAGGCCAAGAACTACGCCGGGCAAGATGGCGATCCGCTTCACCTATTCCACCAACGGCCAGGGCATCTACGGCATCGACATGCAGACCGGCAAGGAAGGCGAGACGCCGCGCTATCCCACGCCGGACGAACTCTGGAACATGACCTTCGCCGAAGCGCAACGCATGGCGCGACCGCTTCGCCGCCGTGCCCTTCGAGGACAAGGGCGGCTCCCATCCCGAGCCGCTACTACCAGGACATCGCCGTCGAGCGCGTGATGGAGGCCATCGCCGCCGACGCAGCAGCGCATCCTGCTCACGCTGGCCACCGGCACCGGCAAGACCTTCATCGCCTTTCAGATCGCCTGGAAGCTGTTCCACAGCCGCTGGAACCTGAGCCGCGAGCCGTCGCGCCGCCCGCGCATCCTGTTCCTCGCCGACCGCAACATCCTCGCCGACCAGGCCTACAACGCCTTCTCCGCGTTTCCCGAGGATGCGCATGGTCCGCATCAAGCCGGAGGACATCCGCAAGAAGGGCAAGGTCCCGAAGAACGCCAGCCTGTTCTTCACCATCTTCCAGACCTTCATGAGCGGCCCGCCGAAGGACGGCAAGCCCTCGCCGTATTTCGGCGAGTATCCGCCCGACTTCTTCGATTTCATCGTCATCGACGAGTGCCATCGCGGCGGGGCCAACGATGAGAGCAACTGGCGCGGCATCATGGATTACTTCGCGCCCGCCGTGCAGCTCGGCCTCACCGCCACGCCCAAGCGCCAGGAGAACGCCGACACCTACGCCTACTTCGGCGAGCCGGTGTACATCTACTCGCTCAAGGAAGGCATCAATGACGGCTTCCTCACGCCGTTCCGCGTGAAGCAGATCGCCACCACCCTCGACGAGTATGTCTACACGCCCGATGACGAGGTGGTGGAAGGCGAAATCGAGAGCCGGCAAGCGCTACACCGAAAACGACTTCAACAAGATCATCGAAATCAAGGAGCGCGAGGCCCACCGCGTGAAGCTGTTCATGGAGCAGATCGACCAGCGCGAAAAGACGCTGGTCTTCTGCGCCACCCAGGACCACGCGCTGGCCGTGCGCGACCTCATCAACCAGATGAAGACCAGCACCGACCCGAACTATTGCCAGCGCGTCACCGCCAACGATGGCGAACTCGGCGAGCAATATCTGCGCGACTTTCAGGACAACGAAAAGACCATTCCGACGATCCTGACCACCTCGCAGAAGCTCTCTACCGGCGTGGATGCCCGCAACATCCGCAACATCGTGCTGATGCGCCCGATCAACTCGATGATCGAGTTCAAGCAGATCATCGGGCGCGGCACCCGGCTCTACGACGGCAAGGACTACTTCACCATCTACGACTTCGTGAAGGCCTATCACCATTTCAGCGACCCGGAATGGGACGGCGAGCCGATGGAACCGGAGCCGTGCGAAGTGCGGCTGCACCCGTGCTGTGCGAAAGACTGCGCCGCAGCCGTGCCCGGTTTGCGGCAGCGGCCGTGCGAGTGTCCGGAAGAGCCCTGCGAGTCTGCGGCCAGCGCCTGCGTCTGCAAGAAGAAGGCCAAGGTGAAGCTGGCCGACGGCAAGGAGCGCGCCATCCAGCACATGATGGCGACCACGTTCTGGCATCCCGACGGCACGCCCATGTCCGCGCAGCAGTTCATGGAAATGCTGTTCGGCAAGCTGCCCGAGTTCTTCAAGGACGAGGCCGAACTGCGCGCGCATTTGGAGCGATCCCGAGACACGCGAAGAAGCTGTTGCAGGGACTTGCCGACAAAGGCTTTGGCCACGACCAACTGGCCGAGATGCAGAAGATCATCGACGCCGAGAAGAGCGACCTCTTCGACGTGCTTGCTTACGTCGCCTACGCCCTGCCGCCGATGACCCGCGAAGAGCGCGCTGCTCAGCGCAAAGTTGGCGATCAGCAGGCGAATTTCAACAGCAAGCAGCAGGCCTTTCTGGACTTCGTCTTGGCCCACTATGTCAGCGTTGGCGTAGAGGAACTCGACCAGGAAAAGCTTACGCCGTTGCTTGCCTTGAAGTATCAGGGCTCGCTATCGGACGCCGTGAAAGAGCTCGCCATGCCTCCCGAAGACATCGGCCGCTGCTTCCGCGACTTCCAGAAGTACCTCTACCCCGCCGGGGAGTAAACTGTCATCACTTGGGTGGCCCACAATTGCCTCATATTGGCAATTGTGGGAATCCATTCTTCTTATCACGCTGCTCCGTGACGCACGTCCTATCCAGCTCCCGCCCGCCTGCCCTAAACTCGCTCTCGAAGAATGAGGGAGAGCTGTTTTCCCACGAGGAGGCAGCCGGATAAGTCCCCGTCCTCACTAGGAGTTTCGACCTGTGACAGGTCCTGCGCACTTCCGCTTTTCCGTTGCACTCCCCGCCAAGACGTCCTCCCATCCCCAATGTGCCCCGCCTAAGTCGTTTGTTATGAGGATTTTGCTTCTAACTCCTACGCGCTCAGGAATTTGCGGACGCAATTCCCGCAAGTCCCTTAAGAATGAAGATTTTACGAAAAAAGGGGGGAGGGGGTACCCCCAGCCCGTTATCGGACGTAAGCCACAGGCTGTCGTGCAGACAGTGCAAGGTGACATCGCCGATGTGATGGTCCGAGGGATTGCTTCCGAGGAAGGCCATAGATCTGCTAGCCTGCGGTCACGACTTGAGGCTATCGAGCTGCTTTCTTACCTCAGCGGCCTCACTGTAATTGGGATTGATCTTGAGTACGCGCTCGAATTGCTGGCGGGCGAGCACCGGCTGTTGCGTCTTCAGGTATGCCAACCCGAGGTGATAGTGAATATTAGCGTTATCCGGCGCCTTGGTTTTTTCCTGCAGCTTGAGTGCCTCCTGGAGCATGCTGATTGCCGACCCATACACCCCTTTCTGAAAGTAAATCCAGCCTAGTGTGTCAGCCACACTCGGAGAGTCCGGCATGCCGCGGCGCGCAGTCTCGGCCAACGACATCGCGACGTCGAGGTTGCCACCATTCTGCAGCATGACGTTGGCAAGGTTGTTTGCCGCGACGGGGTCACCCGGTTTGAGGGCCAAGGTTTTCTGGTAGGCCTCCTGAGCTTTGATCCAATCCCGTTTGGATCCATACAGCCCGCCCAAGAGGGTGTATAACTCGAGCACACGAGGCTGGTCCTTGACCGCCTGCTGATAAGTAGCGATCGCCTGGTCTATCTCTCCTTTTGCCGCCTGTACCTGACCTAACTGGATCACAGCATCGGAGTTGTTTTTGTCGAGTTCGACTGACCTGCTAAAGGCGGCTTCGGCGCCGTTCAGATCTTTCTTGGCACGGAAAAGCACGCTGCCGAGTAGAAAGTAGAAGCTGCCATTGTTGGGCGATTTGGCGATTTGTGCATTGGCGGCGGCAACAGCTTTATCGACCTGGTTTTGGGCGACGTAGGTGTTCATCAGGCCGCGGAGCGCGTCGGTAGAATTGGAGTCACGGACAAGCGCGTCCTGATAAGCCTTGGCAGAGTCGCTGTACTGCTTCTGAACGAACTTGAGGTTGCCGAGCTGAACATAACCCAGGTGGCTCTGCGGATTCACTTCAATCGCTTTGCGTACGTCTTGCTCAGCTGCCGCGAACTGCTGGCGATTGATGCGCGACACGGCGCGCAGGGCATAGCCCTCCGGCGATGTGGGCTGAAGACGAATGAGTTGGGTGGTTGCCGACTCGAGCGCGCCCATGTCACCCTGACGCATCGCCAGTAATGCCAAGGAGCGCTGAGCTTCGAGCAGGTCGGGATTAATACGCACCGCATTCAGCCATTCGACCTTGGCGTTTTCCACTTCCCCTGACTTCTGAAACGCGGCTCCTAATTGGTAGTGGGCCTCAGCGTTACTGGGGTCACTCTTAATTACAGTTTGCAATGCCACGATGGCGCCACTGGTATCTCCAGCGACGATTAGCAGATGCGCGCGGTAGAGCAGGGCCTCATTATCTCCCGGGTTCGCTTTCAGAACCTCATCGTTCAGCTTGCGTGCCTCGTCGTAACGGTTTTTCTCGATCAGAATTTGAGTGTAGTTCTTCTTGACCTGAATATCTTTGGGATGCTCCTGGTAGAGGGCGGCGTATTCGGCCGTGGCTTTGTCCAGGTCCCCGGTGGTGCGGTAGAAGTCACCCAGCATGCGGTAGCCCGCGGAGTTGTCCGGGAAGTCACGTTTGACCTGCTTGAGATAATCTTCTGCTTCGGCCTTCTTGCCCTGAGCTAAGAAAAGGCGGACCAGGGCAGCGCGCGGTTCGGGATTTTTCGGGTCAACGGCGATGGCTTGCCGGAATTCCTGTTCAGCTTGTCCGTAACCACCACGGGTCTGGTGATACGTCCCCAACATTAGCCAAGCACTCACCGCTTTGGGATTCAGCTCAACCGCTCGCCTGAAACTCGCCTCGGCTTCATCCGGTTGACCCTTCTTCAACAGCAGAAGCGCGAGTTGAACATGCAAATCGGCGTCACTGGGCGCGAGAGTAATGGCCTTCTGTATTTCCGCAATCGCCTCCGAGACGTCGCCTCCCGCCGCCAGAAGATATGCGGCCACGAGATGAGCTTTCGGATCATCAGGGCGGTGCTGGAGTAGCCAATCAACTTGCGTTTGCGCTAGCTGTAAGTCGTTGTGGGCGATCAATAACTCGGCCATGTCAACACGGGCCGAGTAGTTTTCGGGCTGCAGCTCAACCGTGCGGGCCAGTTCCTGATAGGCCCGGCCTTGCTCCTGAACCTTGAGATAAGTCTGGGCCAGTTGATAGTGAGCCTCGGCAAAGCCCGGATCGATCTTGATCGCGTTGGTAAACTCGATCGCGGCTTCACGATATTTCCCTTTCTCGAAGTAGCGCTGGCCGCTGTCAAGATATTTCTGCTTACGAACGTTTGGATCGCGGGAGCATCCCGTAAACGTAATAACGATAAGGGTGAGAATCAGAATAAATCGGAAACCAACCGGAGTCCTCATGGGGCAACCTCTCAGCAATCACTGCAGGCTAACTGGGCAGTATTCCGAAAGTATAAGGCACGCCACTCGGATGCACCAAGAGCGACACCTCGTCCGGCCTCACCTTTCGTAAACTATAAGCCCATCTATGGCTTCGGCTCCGTCCTCGAACCCGTGAACTTTAGGCTTCCTGGATCGTCAGCCGTCTTGATTGCACCTCGAAGGCGATGTGGAAATTGATCTGGTTCCTGCGGGACTTTACCTACGACCCCGCACGCCTGAGCCAGAGTGAGGTGGATGAGCGAGCCCTGCGCGGCGTCGTGGGAGTAGTGAAGATCATCCACCGGGTCGTAAACGGCATTCCGACGTTCCGAACTGCGGCGGCGCCGTCGCTTTCGCTGTGACCGTTTTGCGGAAGCGGTTGCGGTCTCCAGTGTTAGCTCCGCACGCGGCGCATGAAAAAAGAGCCGGATTGTTCCGGCCCTTTCCTTTGGTTCTCGCTTTAGAAGCAACCTGCTACACGCGGAATCTCCGGCGCAGCGTCCCGAGACCGATCAGAGTACCGCCGAGCAGCATAAGCGTCATGCCGCCGTCGGGAACTTTTCGGTAACTAAACCTTGGAGACCAGACTCCGGGACTCAGCCAGGAGAAGTGGCCGACGTTGCCAGCACCGACACCGGTGAGGTACATATTGTAATAAGTTGTTCTATTTGCATTGTCGTTGAGAGTTACATTTCCGTTGTAGATCTCATACCAGATAGCCGCCTGTAGGGCTGCTTGTTGGTCAGCGGTCGTAGCCCCAGCGGCGTAAGTCTGGAGCAAATACGCCACTTGGGCGGCATTGTTGACTACGCCTCCGGTGAGGCCTAGCCCATCGTTGGTGAGACCCGTCATGCTAGCGTCATGTGTTACTGTCGCATTGTACGTGCCGGGAACGCTTATGTTGTCATAGAGATCGACACAATAGACCCAAGGCAGCGAGGTGCCATTCAGGGAAGAGGGCCCAACTGACCCGCCACCCTCGGTTGTGGGATTACTGCCGATTTTCACACCGACCGTGACGTAGTTGGCCCCGAGACTAAGAGTATCGGCGTGCAAGGCGACCCCGCCGAGCGCTAATACTACTAAACCCAATGTCATGACTTTCAGAGTTCGCATCATCGTTAACTCCCCATTTGAACTAGATACCGAGGTGCCTTACCTACTACGGAACCAAGGACGCTTAATCACTTGCAGTTTTCCTGCCACAAGCGCCCGGAGCATCCTGAAATTATCACAGCCGTGCGGGGTGCCGGCTAACTTTATTTTTTTCAATTACTTGCAGAACGGTGATGGAGTGCTATCGGGTGACGCCGACTCTTAGGCTCTGGATCTCCCAGTCGTTTCTGTCAAGGTTTCCGACACGGGTATGGCTCCGATTGCCCGAGTTCGGCCGCAAGCCACTCTACACCAATGGCTTAGAGGCGGCGACTTGGTCTCCGCGCGACCGTAAGCGGATCCGACAGAAAACGGGGTCTCAAGCTGGCCATTCGTACGCCCCGTCAAGATTCCCTGGTGATCCCGAGTTTTTCCATCAGCTCATAGAGCGTGGGGCGGCTGACGCCGAGTTCCAACGCGGCGGCAGTGACCTTCCCCATGTGCCGCTGTAGGGCTTCCTTGACCATCTCCCGTTCTACAGTTTCCCGCGCTTCCTTCAGCGTCTGCGGCGGCAACGCGCTCAGGGTGTCGGTCAATTCCAGGTCCCTGGCGGTAACGCGCTTCCCATCCGCCATGATCACCGCCCGCCGCACCCGGTTCTGCAATTCGCGTACGTTTCCCGGCCAGCGGTGAAGACTCAGGACGCGCAGCGCATCGGGCGCAAAGGTCAAAGCGGGCTTGGCGTGTTCGATGCCATAGCTGCTTAGGAAAGCCTTCGCAATCATGACAATGTCGTCCCCCCGCTCCCGCAGGGGCGGGACCTTGACGACGACGACGGCCAGGCGGAAGTACAGGTCCTCGCGAAACTTCCCGCTGGCGATGGACTCCTGAAGGTTCCGGTTGGTGGCGGCCAGGACGCGGGCGTCGCTCGGAATCTCATCCCTTCCTCCAACACGCTGGAAGCGTTTCTCCTGAAGGAACCGCAAAAGCTTCACCTGGACCGGCGGCGGCAGCTCACCGATCTCATCGAGGAAGAGCGTGCCGCCCGCGGCGGTCTCGATATGCCCTTTGCGCTGCGTGTGGGCATCCGTAAACGCGCCTTTCTCGTGGCCGAAGAGTTCGCTCTCGAGTAGGTTCTCAGGGATCGAGTTGCAGTTGATGGCCACGAACGGGCCACGGGCCTGCTGGCTGCGCCGATGGAGCGCCTGCGCCACCATTTCCTTGCCGGTGCCGCTTGCGCCCAGAATCAGTACTGGGGCGCTGGTGGGGGCCACCTTGCGGATGAACTCGAAGAGGGTCTGCATCTGTGGACTTGCGCCAAGCATGTCCTCGAAGGTGTGGGGCCGCGCGCTGTATTGGAGGGCGCGGTATTCCTGCTCGAGATCCGCCAGATACACACAACGATGCAGCACGAGCCTGAGTTCGTCCATGTCTACCGGCTTGTAGAGAAAGTCGTAGGCGCCTGCCCCGACGGCGCGGATGGCGTTCTGCTTGTCGTTCTGACCGGAGACGACGATCACTTTGGCCAGCGGGTCCAACGCGAGAATCGCCGAGAGTGCCGCGAGGCCCTCCTCGGGTTCATTGGGGCGGGGCGGCAGTCCCAGGTCGAGCAGGGTCACCGCGGGACGATGCGCGGTGAACGCGGCTAAGGCGTCAGCGCCGTCGCCTGCCGTGAGTAGTTCGTAGTCCCTGCCCAGCGCCCACTTCATCTGGGTACAGATGTCCTCGTCGTCGTCGACGATCAGCAGTCTGGTCATTTCACGTCCTGGACGGGCAGGCTCACCCGAAACGTAGTCCCCTTACCTGTCTCGCTTTCCACCCGGATACTGCCTCCGTGCGCCTCTACAATCATCCGGGACTGATACATGCCGATGCCGAGCCCCTTTTTCTTCGTACTTTGGAAGGGGCGAAACAAAGAGTCATTCAGGAACGCCGCACTCATCCCACAGCCATTATCCGCGACCGAGAGAACCACGCTGTCTCCGAGATGCTGAGTCCGGAGGCAAATGCGGCCACCCGGGCCTAGCGCATCACGCGCGTTGAGCAGCAGGTTGGTCACCACGCTTCGGATCTGTTCGTGGTCAGCCAGCATCTTGGGCAGCGGCTGTAACTCTTTCGTCAGCTCCACGCGCGGCATTTCATCCAGCCCGTCGAGGACTTCGTTAACGAGCTGGTTCAGATCGGCTTCGACGGGCCTGAAGGCAGGCCGTTGCCGCAGTGCGCTCAACCGTCCGATCATTTCGTCGATTCGCCGCGCCGTATTGCCAATGCCGCGCAGAGCGTCCTCACGAAACAACGGGTCGTCGAAATGCTCGGGCAGGTTCTTCAGCATCAGGTTAAGCGACGCGGCGGTGTTCTTCAGATCGTGTACGAAGAATGCCGACATTGTCCGGAACGCCTGCAGTTCCCTGGAAAGCGCCACCTCGTTGGCCAGGCGCAGGTTCAACAGCACCGACGTCACATGGTCTGCGATGCATTGCAGCAGGTGCACTTCCTCGGCCGTGTAATGCACACCATTCACACGGTCGGCGAGGATGAAGGCGCCAAGGCTCCGTTCCCCTGCTCGCAAGGGAACACACCAACGATGGCCCCCGTTGGGGAACGTTGTCGGATTGAGTTGCCGCAATTCCTCCGCCCAGGGTTCGTCTACGCCTTCGAGGTCGAACGGCGATGACCTTGTGCGCAGGCCGACCGCCACCGCGCTGGACGCCGTCGCAGGTGAATGGCCGGGATTCGCCTCACCCGGTTGCGGCGCGGTGGACGCAGCGGCGAGGAATTGCTCCTTCTGCTCGTTCAGCAGCCAGATGGTCACCGACAACACATCAAAGGTTTCGCAAACCAACTTCGCGGACGCCGCGCAAAGGCCGGCTTGATCCTTGACGTTGGCCAGCCGCCGCGAGAACCGGGTCCAGATCTGAACGGAATCGTGCTGGGCCCTGGCGAAGTGGCGGCCAACGAATTCGTGGATGCGCTGCCGGAGGCGATCGGAAAGAAGCAGCACGGCCAGTCCCGCCATTCCCAGGAGGAGGATGAAGGCCGCGAATTCGAAACTTCCCACGCCTCCAATCCGCCTCACAATATTGGCGAGGACGCCGACGACGAAAAGGTAGCTGCCGACCAAGAGAACGGTCAGGGATGACCCCAAGACGGCACGAGACGGGTAAACCTCGATCTCGGCGAAGCCGGTGCGCACGTAGGCCACCAGCAGGAAGATACACCCGATTAGGAGCCCGCTCGACTCGAGGCCCAACCAGTGCGGGTCGTACACGGAAAAGAGAACTGCTTCGCTCTGAACGTAAAGGCGGGCGCCGAAGATCACCGCAAGGCCCAGGACCACAAATTTGATTCGCCAGCGCATCGTTCCGACCGCCGACCGGAAGGTCTGCTCCAGATTCATCAGTATCCACAGGTTCGCTACGAGAAGGATGATGTTCAAGACCTTGGCTACGGCACTAAACCCGAACTGCGGCCCATGGACCGCCCGGCCTTCCGCAACTACCTCAAGAAGCTGGTGCTGGAAACCGAGCGCTATACCGATGGGCAGCAGAGCGAGAACGGTCAGCGGAATTCCCCAGCGCCTAAACGACTCGCGGTAATCGCCGCGCGAATAAGTCAAGCTGAAGCCCAGCCAGGCCGCGGATAGAATGGACTTGACGATGAACCCTAACGTCAGCCCGCGAAGCACTTCGGCCAGCTCCGTAGCGCGCAGAATCACGCCCGACAGGAGGCTATCAACAGCGAGTGCCGCCATCCCGGTGAAGAAGAACAGTCTGGCACGAGAGCGCTTCTTGGGCACCAGGCTGATAAAGGCCAGGAGAAGGCTGAAAATCGCAGCCGCGAAGGGCAGGAGTAGGAAAAACGTCACGGGGTCCTCAATCGGCGCGGTTAAGCCGCCGCTCCTGGTGCATCAGCCACCACAACAATATAAAAAGGGGAATCAAGGACAGCGCGAAAAAAAGCGGCCCGCCGTGATGGTGAATCGGACTGTCAATCATGTAGGGCCCAACGTATTCACAAAGCAGCCCGATGACCAGGATCCGGAAGCCGTTTCGAAGTATTCCGAGTGGAATCACGAAGGCCACCAGCACGATCCTTCGCCATCGAGTCTTCAGAAAGAGATGCGATATGAGCAAACTGGAGATGAACAGCACCCAAGTGGAGTGGATCCCACTGCACTCATTCGCTACTTTCAGCGTCATGACAGGGATGGACATGACAACACCATCCTGGCTTACGGGCACCCCGGCGATTGAAAAAAACAGCTGGGCGGCGGACGCGGATGCCTGCGCGGACGCGACTTTCAGCCAGTTCACCGCCGCGTCCGGCAGCGGCACCATGAAAAACAGGAACGCGAAAGGGAAGGCCGCGGCGGCCATCCACTTCGAGCCAAGGAATAGAAACCCGCCGGCCGCGACGAAACTCACAAACGAGAGAGCCATCAGGGCCAGTCCATCATTGATACTCAGACTCCCACGCCATCCGATCGCTACAGCCAGCGCCGCGATTCCGATTCCCCCCATCGCTAGCGTTTCGGCGATCGAACTGCGATACATAGCCGAGCGGCGTCCCCGTTCGATGTAAAGCAGGTAACTGCTGATAAACGGAACCATGAGGATGTACGAATCCAGGTCGCTCTGGGCGGCGTACACCGTCATCTTGCTGAGCGGCTGAAGGAACAGCAGTGTCAAAAGAAGCAGGTAGGCGGCGCATGCGCCAACTCGCAACCGCTGCGGACGCGGCAGGTCCCGCCATCTCGCCCGCACGCCACCGTGCTGGCCGACGGCTGTCGTTTCCACAACTTTCGCTCCTTCTGATGGCATCAGGTGCGCCGAACTCGCACACGATTGTTCGCGATGACAGCGAACCCAAAGAAGGGTACGGTGAAGCGGCAAGACGAAGCTTCTCCGCTCGGTTCGTTGTTGGTGATGCTGCTCGGCTGATCCTCCATGACCCTCTCCACGCCGGTCAGCTAACCCCTAATCACAGCTAAGGTACAGACGGCGCTGACCAACTGTCAAGGATGAGAATTCTTGCGACCAGTTGCAACGCAATCGGGCGAGCTCCGATGCTTCGTCACGCCTGTGCGACAACTCCTTCGGGAGAAGGCTTAGCGCGTCCGCGAGGCTGCGGTTGATGGATTGTGCCCTTGGGGGTGGCCGGGAGAGGCCCGGCATTCTTTGCGGATTGCTGGGAGATAGCGAGGTTCTGGTTTCGCCAGTCAGTAAGCATTCGCTCAGCCTGCAGAATCTGGTCCATGGACAATGTCATACTCGCGTCCATAGAGGCCTTGGCTAACTGCTCACCGGCGACCGAACACCAAAAGTAAGCATTCAGCGCATCGGAACTGTTGCCCCGGCGGGCCGAGTAGAATTGGGCAAGCGCAACTTGTGTCATCAGCACGCCCTGGTCGGCGGCCTTCCGGCATGCAATCAAGGTCGCTTCGTCCCGCAGGCTCATATAGCCGCGCTCATCGAGGAAGTAGTCGAGAGCTGACTGCGCAAAACTCTCCTGGGTAATCGTCATAAAGAGAAGTTCAACACGGTTCGAAACGCCTAATTTGTCGAAGATTCGAAAAAGAGAATTCTTGACTGTATGCTGGCTGACGTGCAATCTCTCGGCAATCTCACGATTCGACATGCCCTGCGCAACGCAGCGGACAACCTCCATTTCCCGTTTGGAAAGTAGGTTTAAACCGTGTGCATCGACGGCACGAATATTGTGCGAAGAGGCCAGTGCGTGCACCAAGGCCTCCACCTGACGGGTGTTGGCCCAAATCTGCCCTTCGAATACCCTGCGGATGCACTTGCTCAACGACTCCACGGTTTCGCGTGTACTGAAGACCCCACGCGCACCGGCCCGAAAGGCATCCAGTATCATGCCGCTTTTGGACGAATCCAGCAGCATCACCGCACGAATCTCAGGGTTCGTGGATCGCAAAGTGCGAAGGACTTCGAGGCCGCGGCCGGGCTGCTCATCCAACGTTGAACTGATGACAAGAATGTCTACATCGCTGAAGGCGGGACGCGTGATGAGAGCTTCCGCGCCCGATGCTGAAGTCGTGACTTGCAAATCCCCGTCTCGCTTCAGTTCATCGGCGAGCAATTGGGTGTGGACACGTGTATTGTCGCAGACGAGTACGCGAATCAATCCATCCTGGCGCATATTTCGAACCCCGCGTATTTAAGTGGGACATCATGTTTGGAACCTGGACCGCGCGAACATCCGTCGTTGGTCGAGGAATTACAGTGCGCACGGTCGGCCAATGGCGGTTGGCTTTCAGTGGCGGATCAACGCTAAATCATTAATTCCGTGAGCGCAATCCAACGATAGTGCCACGAAGTGCACACACCTTTCGCCGTAACCCCGCACAGAGGCTGGCATTTGTTAACGTCGCCCCAGAGCTCGGTGTCTTAGGCATAACTCTATTGTTGTCTGCGAGATAGATCGGTTGTAGCGACTGAGAATGAGAAGTTCGTCTCCGGGTAGATTTTATCTGCAGCAACGATATCAAGCTCGGGCAAAGGGAGATAACACTACTCTGAGCCTGTATGCCCCTTGCAGCAATTTGCATCCGCACATAGAGTTCGAATACTCGAGAGGCACACAGCGGAGTCATGACTGCGGTGAACAGGCCTCTTGCCAGCATCTGGCCTTCTGCGAACTGGGGAGATTTGCGGATGTGAGTGAGACGGCAGATCACCTTCCCGTATGTTCCGTCCTACGCTTGGGAATTCTCAGGCGGAGGACTACAAAATCGTAGCGGATCTAGTTGTGAACGGGTCACCCAGTTGTGACTCAGAGGGCGAAGCTATGCATGTCAGCGACCAGCTCATCGGCTTTTCAGAAGCGGTACCCGTTGCAGCAATTGACAGTGACGTGGACGAGGAGCAGTGGTTTGCCCTACAGACGCGCGCCAGACACGAGAAAGTAGTCGCACAGCAGCTTTGCGATAAAGCGGTGACCAACTTCCTGCCTCTGGTCAAGGCCGTGCATCACTGGAGTGATCGTCAGAAAACAGTTGAGTTGCCGCTGTTCAGCGGTTACGTATTCACAAAAATCGCGCCGCGAAATGACGAGCGGGTACGAGTGCTTCGGGCGTACGGCGCCCTGAGTTTTGTGGGAGCGAGAGGGCAGGGAATCCCGATCCCCGACGAGCAGATCCATGCGGTCCGAACGGTGGTAGAGGAACAAGCTGCTTATGAAGCTTTCCCCTTTCTCAAAATTGGGCAGCGGGTGCGTGTGCGAAGCGGTGCCTTGAGCGGTGTGGAAGGAATTCTCGTTTCCCGCAGCGGAGCACGTGCGCTGATAGTTTCCCTCGACGCAATCAATCAGTCGCTAAGTGTACGGATTGAGGGATACGACGTGGAGCCCATCTAGCTCGCTCTTCCAGGCCTGTTTCGGGCCGATTTCGAAATAACATCGTGGACGACAAATCCAACACCATGACACGGCTGCTGGTCGTGAGCCAGGAATCTACACTGCTGAACCCGCTTGCCTTAATGGCGGAGGCAAATTCCTGGCAGGTTGAAAGCACGGCCAGCGGATGGGGGGCGATCGAACGGGTCGAGGCGGGGATAACCCCGGACCTACTGATGCTGCACTTGCCGCTGGGAGATTCCGATGGGCTGCACTTCCTGCGCTGGATGCGCCGACTTCGCCCGCAACTTCCCATCATCCTGATTTGCGAGCCCGATGATACGTCCAAGAAACAGGAAGCGATTCGACTCGGAGCGCGAGACTGCCTGTTCCGGCCCCTGGACGACGAGAAAATAGAGCGGATCATACGGCGCCACCTTCCCGCCAGCAAGACGCAGACCGTAACGGACATCACCAGTGACGATGTCGAGCCAATCGGCGGCGACAATTTCTTTGTCGGTGCCAGCATCGTCATGCGCAAGCTCCGTGCCCAGGCGTTAGCACTCGCTGCCAGCGATTTGCCGGTGCTGATTCTGGGTGAGAGAGGAAGTGGCAAACGGACCACCGCCCGCCTTATTCATGAACTTTCGGTAAGGGCCGGATATGAGTTCGCAGCTGTAAATTGTGCAGCTCTCCCTAGCGATTTGCTGGAAAGCGAGCTGTTCGGGTACGAGCGCAATGACGGTGGGCCGATAGCGTCCAAGACGGGGAAGATGGAGTTTTGTGATAAAGGCACACTCATCCTGGACGAAATCACCGAAATGTCGCTGCCGTTGCAGGGCGAGTTGCTGCAGGTGCTGCAGAACAAGCATTTTCTGCGGCCTGGGGGCGGAACTCCAGTGCCAGTAGACGTCCGCATCCTGGCGGCCAGCACAACCAATGTCGAACCCGCGGTCTCCGACAGGCGACTCCGCGAAGACCTCTATTATAGCCTCAGTGCGTACACGATTCACGTACCACCGTTACGTGAGCGGCGAGAAGAAGTTCCGCTACTCTTGCACCATTTCATGCGCCAACTGGCGAAGCATTACGGCATCTCTCCCCGAAGCTTCCCGCCGGCCGTTCTGGAAGCATGCCAGAGCCACGCGTGGCCCGGAAACTTGCGGGAGATGGAAACATTCGTTAAGCGTTACCTCATGGCGGGACGCAATAACGGAGCTGCCAATAGCGAAGTTGACCCCGAGGCACTAGAGGAGAACGTTGCTCTAACATTGCCCTCTGGGGCCAGTGCGTCTTCGTCGCCCAACCGGTCGGGAGCGGATGCGTCGGGCTCTGAGTCACTCAGGTCGCTGGTACAGAACGTGCGGCTAGAAGCGGAAAGAAACGCCATTGCACAGGCCTTGCGGACAACCGGATGGAATCGAAAGGCTGCGGCACGACTCCTGAAAGTCAGCTATCGGACCTTGCTATACAAAATCGAGCAATATCAGATGAGGCCTCCGGAGGTATCGGATTCAGCCTTGTCTCGTTGATCCAAACAGCCACGGTAACGTGGTTCCTTGAATGCAGCTTGCGATAAGTTATCGAGACCTCCAAAAAGATAGCCATGCCTGCCAACTCTAAAGCGCCCGACCCAAAGGGTTTCGATCCTCAACGCTACTTGGGAATCGTTCGCCGCCACCACTTGCATTTCCTGATTCCGATGTTTGTGGGATGGCTCGCGGTATGGGGAACGAGCTGGATCTTGCCTCCGCGCTATGAGTCGAGCACGCTAATTCTGGTGGAAGCCCCCACTATGCCGAAGGATTACGTTGTGCCTAACGTAAATGAAGATTTGCAGGCACGGCTGGACAACATTACCCAGCAGATTCTTAGTCGTACGCGTCTCTTGCATATCATCGATGATCTCAATCTGTATGCGAAGGACCGCCGTCGACTTGGGCCGGATGAGATCGTCGAGCGAATGCGCAAGGACATTGAAATTGAACTGGTGAAGGATGAACAGAAAAAGGTGACCGCCTTTCGGATTCATTATTCAGCCAATGACCCATCAGTTGCACAACAGGTTACAAGCAAGCTCACTAATCTGTTCATCAGCGAAAACCTGGAGGTGCGACAGCAGCAATCGGAAGGCACTACCAAGTTTCTCGGCGACCAGTTGGAGGCAGCCCGGCAAAGCCTGGCGGTGCAGGAGGGAAAGATCCGCGAATTTAAGGGACAGCATGTTTCCGAGCTTCCTAGTCAGCTGGGCAGCAATCTCCAGATACTGAGTGGAATGCAAGCGCAATTGCAGGCTGAAAATGCTGCTCTCAACACCGCGAAGCAAAATCAGGTCTACTTGGAGACCCTGTTGAGGGAATACCGAAGTGTTCGAGGACCGTCGAAGGGTTCGGAATCCGCTCCCACCGATTTGGCAGCCATTGACCAAGAACTTGATAAGCTGAAGATGCAGCTGGCGGACCTTAAATCTCGTTACGAGGAGGGATTCCCGGAGGTCCGCAAGCTGAAGCTTCAGATTGCCGAGACGGAAAAGATGAGGGATCAGCGCCTTGGAGACTCGAAAACCAAGGACATTGGAAACCAGTCGGATGCCGACGCTGGTGCCGTGGACGCTAAGAACCAGCCCCAACTGCTTCAATTGCAAAGTCAATTACAAGCGAATCAGGCTGAGATCAGGAATCGCGGACAGATGATCACAGACCTCCAGGCAAAAATCGATGAATACCAGGCTCGCCTGAATCAAGAGCCGGTGCGCGAGCAGCAGCTCGCGGACCTGACTCGTGGCTACGAACAATCCAAATTAACTTACGATGACCTCCAGAAAAAAGAGAACCAGTCGGCGATGGCGACCAGTATGGAACTCCTCCAACAGGGCGAACGCTTTCGAATCCTTGATCCGCCCAGCTTGCCCATCAAGCCCAGCTTTCCGAATCGCCTGAAGTTCTGCTTTATCGGGCTGGCCGTCGGCTGGGCGCTGGGGGCGACGGTGGTCATGGCTTTCGAGGGAACCGACGATCGAGTGTACAGCGAACAAGATCTGAAAGGCTTGTTGCCGGTGGCAGTGCTCTCGGAAATTCCCATCATCGACGCGCTAGCAATTAAAAGGGCCGAACGGAAGAAAACTTTTCTCGGATGGGCCACAGCGGCTGTGGTATTTGCCGCTGTCCTGGCGGGATCCGTTGTTAGCTATCTAGCGGGCTGACTCTATTCCTGATGTACAAATCCTTTTACAATCTAAAGCGCAATCCCTTCGAACTTACGCCGGATCCCTATTTCCTTTTTTCCACTCCCCGGCACAACGAAGCTCTTGCAACGCTCTACCACGGAGTGCGAGGGCACAAAGGGTTCGTTGTACTGACCGGCGACGTCGGCACGGGCAAGACCCTGTTACTACGCTGCCTGCTTCAGTTGTTCGGTCAAAGCAATGACGTCGCCTACGCATATGTGTTTAATAGCCGGCTGTCATCGGTGGAATTTCTGCAGTCGGTCGGACGCGACTTTGGTCTTCCTGTCTCAGGCAGAAACAAGGGCGAGATTCTTTTTGATCTCAGCAAATACGTGATCGACCGCAGTATGAGAAAGCTCACGACGGTTCTGGTCGTAGACGAGGCGCACCATCTTTCGGCTGACATCCTGGAGGAAATTCGGCTTTTGACGAATCTGGAAACGACCCAGGAAAAATTGCTGCAGGTCTTGTTGGTCGGACAGCCCGAGCTGAATGACAAATTGGACTCCCCTGAGCTCTGGCAACTAAAGCAGAGGATCGCCCATCGCTCGCAGCTGGTTCCGTTAGATCTCAACGAGACTACCGGCTATATTGCGCGACGTTTGGAGCTGGCTGGGGCAGGGTCAAATGGCTGCCTTGACTTTGTTCCAGACACCATAGCAGCGGTTTTTCGATATTCCTGCGGCATTCCTCGGCTGATCAACACCATTTGCGAAAACGCACTCATTACGGCTTACGCCCGACAATCGCGAAACGTGACGCCAGCAATTATCGAGGACGTTGCTGTAAATCTTCGTCTGCACGTGCCTGCGGCGCAATCTCTGCAGGAAGACAATTGTGGAGAACTCGACGAAATGGATGCGCGGCGCGCCGCAAAGAGCTTAGCTGGTTTACTAGCCTATTTGAAACGATTGTCGTCCCGCGATGCGGAGTCGCCTACAGCTGTAACTATAGAGAGTCAGCAGACATGAGCCAGATGTTTGACGCCTTGCAAAGGTCTGAGTCCGAACGGTCGGGCACCGATCCGGCAAAATTCTCGGCTGCGGCCGATTTGTTGGAGGTTGCCGAGCGGCAGGTTGTGCAGCTTGCGGCCGACGGCGACCGTCCGTCAAACAATACGCTGCAAGGTGAGAATGAGCACCCTCAGCATAAGACGCGCATAGACCAGTTAAATCAATTCCAGACGGTGAAAGTGCTGGTACCTGCCGAGAACAAACTCGTATGCGTAACGGCAGAGGAAAGTCTGGCAACTGAGAAGTTCCGATTTCTCGGAGTCCGACTGAGACACATTCAGCAAAGGCACCCTCTCAAGTGCGTACTGGTGACCAGTTCCATGGCCGAAGAAGGCAAAAGCACGGTAGCCGCGAACCTTGCGTGCGTTTTAGCAAAGAGGCACGAACAGAGAACGTTGCTGCTGGATGGTGATCTGCGACGGCCCACTTTGGCGCAACAGTTTGGTCTGGAGAAAATGCCTGGTCTCAGCGAATTGTTGCAGGGTGACCCTGCCCCGTCCATGAACATCTACAAGCTTGAAGGTCTGGGCTTCTGGATTTTGCCTGCAGGAAGTCCGCCGAGAAACCCTCTGGAGTTCATGCAATCGCGAAAACTCTCATCGCTAATGGACCAATTGGCGGGCTGGTTTGACTGGATTGTGATTGACTCGCCTCCTTTGCTGCCTCTTGCGGATACCAGCGTGTGGATGCGCCTGGCCGACGGAGTCGTTCTAGTAACACGACCAGGGAGAACTTCAAAACGACAACTGCAACGTGCGCTGGAAGCTGTAGAACAGCCAAAGCTGATTGGCGCAATCGTCAATGGTTCCAACGCTGCGACCCTGGGCGACTACTACCAATACTATGGTGGTCACACATCTGTTCCAGAGGCAGATGGCCAGCCGGCTAGATAGTAGACTCAAGGTCGACCATTGTGATAATCGCTGATTTCATCCCTTCCCGGGAAAACAATTGCGCGTGATAGAGCGAATGACAACCGGGTCATTTACCGCTGACGTGACCAGCTCGATGGGGACCAAATGGAGGATATGGTGACTCTGCCACAGCCTGGTAACGGTTCAAGTCCTGATCTTGCTACTTTGAACTGCCTGGTGGAAGGGGAGCGGGAGTTCCTCACCGCGGACGCGTTCAAGCGCAGAATCTCTCTGGAACGAAAGAGAACAGAGCGCTCCGCCAAGCCGTTCTTGCTTATGTTGTTGGAGACGGGAAAAGAAATCGGCAGAGGGAAGACCGGACAGGTGTTCGCCAGCGCTATGTCCGCGCTGTTGACGTCAACCAGGGAAACTGACGCGGTTGGCTGGTATGAGGACCAGCGTGTCCTGGGAGTTATGTTTACAGATCTCGTCGTTTACGAGAGGAACGCGCTGCTAAGCGCCATGCTAACAAGGGTAAGTAACATCCTTCGAGATAACTTAGCTTTCGAGCAGTTCAATCAGATCAGCATCTCGTTTCACTTCTTTCCGGACAACTGGGATCATGACATGCCGCAACGGCCAAGCAACCCAATGTTGTACCCCGATTTGTCGCAACGCCATGAGAGCACACGACTATCCTCCATCACAAAGAGGACAATGGACGTAATTGGCAGCACGCTAGTGCTTGTCGTTCTTTCTCCCGTCTTCTTGATGGTCGCGCTGGCGATCAAGTTGTCTTCCAAAGGCCCTGTTTTCTATAGCCAACAGCGCGTCGGCCAATACGGCAAGCCATTCACATTCATAAAATTCAGGTCGATGCATGTCGGCAATGACCCGCGCATTCACCAAGAGTACGTCGCGCAGTTGATCGCCGGTCAGGCGCAACGCCACCCCGCCAATGGGAACGGCAATGGCGATGGCGCCGGAGTCTACAAGCTGACGAACGATCCGAGAGTCACGCCCGTGGGAACATTCTTGCGGCGCACCAGCTTGGATGAACTTCCGCAACTCGTAAATGTGCTCAGAGGAGAAATGTCGCTGGTGGGACCTCGTCCGGCGATTCCTTACGAGGTAGCGAAATATCAGACCTGGCACCGGCGGAGGATCTTAGAAGTCAAGCCCGGGATTACAGGTCTCTGGCAGGTCAATGGCCGAAGCCGAATCGGCTTCGATGAGATGGTCCGCTTGGATCTCAGATACGCCAAGGCGTGGTCGCCTTGGTTCGACCTCAAGATTCTCCTGCGGACACCTCGAGCCGTATTCATCGGCGAAGGGGCGCACTAAGACAGTTGCCGCTGCGTCGCGCTCTGGCGTGTTTCGCACAACCGGCGTTCCATCCATCTTCCGCTTGCTGCGACTGCGGCGGTTTGGAGAATGCTCTTCATTTCGTATTGGTCCTTGATTCACGATGAACAAGAACGGCAAACACATAGTGAGATTTGGCGTGATCGGATATGGCTACTGGGGGCCAAACATAGTCAGGAACCTGGATAGTGTGGAAGGGGCCCGGGTTCAGGCGATTGCGGACAAGAGCGCTGCGGCACGGCAGCGTGCACAAGCGAGGTATCAAGGAGTTCAGGTTACGGGCAACGCTTGCGAGGTGATTTCCTCTGTCGACATTGATGCTGTCGCGATCATTACGCCTGTGTGGACGCACTTCGAACTCGCCAAGGCCGCACTGGAGAATGGCAAACACATCTTCGTAGAGAAGCCCTTTACCAGTACTACTGCCCAGGCGGAGGAGTTAATCGACCTCGCCGCCCAAAAGAATTTGAAGATCATGGTCGACTACACCTTCCTGTTCACTGGAGCCGTCAGAAAGATCAAACAGCTCTTGCAGGAAGGAAACCTCGGTAAGCTTTACTATTATGACTCCGTACGCGTGAATCTGGGTCTGTTTCAGCACGACGTAAATGTAGTTTGGGACCTCGCCCCGCATGACCTTTCGATCATGGATCATCTGATCGCGGAGAAACCAGAGGCAATCGTGGCGACCGGCCAGACTCACCTCAACGGAGTTGAGGATATCGCCTTCTTAACTGTCTATTTCCCGAACGACATCATCGCGCACATTAACGTCAACTGGTTGTCGCCGGTTAAGATTCGCACCACGTTAATCGGCGGGGAAAAGAAGATGCTCGTGTGGAACGATCTTGAGGCTGACGAGAAAGTCAAGATCTACGACAAGGGCGTGGAAATAACCAATCGCGAAGGCGTATATAACCTACTCGTGAATTACCGCTCCGGTGACATGTGGGCTCCTCAATTGGAGCAGGTCGAGGCCTTGCGCCTTGAGTTGGGTTATTTCGTGGACTGCATCGTTAATGACCAGACTCCTTTCAATGATGGAGCCTCGGGCTTGCGAGTCGTGAAGATGCTGGAAGCGGCCAGCCTGTCAATGCGCCAACGCGGTGCGATTTCGTATATCCAATAAGCTCAGTCCATCTCAATGTTGTTGCGGCCGTTCGCGGAACAACGAAAGCTCTCCAATGAGCAATACTGACCAGAGAAATGGCGTCGATAGCGGCAACGCGTACGTCTGCATTGCGCCAGATGTGAAGTTGGGGCGCAACGTGAAGCTATCGAAGTTCATTAATCTTTACGGTTGTGAAATCGGTGATGAGACAAAAATCGGGGCATTTGTCGAAGTGCAGAAAAATGCCACGATCGGCAAGCGCTGCAAGATATCGAGTCACACCTTCGTCTGCGAGGGAGTAGTCATCGAGGACAATGTCTTCATCGGGCATGGGGTGACGTTCATTAACGACAGTTATCCGCGAGCGACGAGCGCCAAAGGAACATTGCAGACCGAATCCGACTGGAAGGTGGAACGCACTGTTGTCAGAACTGGTGCCTCAGTTGGTTCTGGCGCCACAGTCCTTTCTCGGCTGACGATCGGGGAAAACGCGATCATCGGCGCAGGAAGCACCGTCACCAAAGATGTGCCCGGAAATGCGATTGTCGCAGGAAACCCGGCGAAGATCTTGCGGTATCTGGTTAGCAACGACCGAGCGGAGTTGACCTGCGACAACACCGGGGAATGATTGTGCGGCGCCGACCCGCCAAGTAATTTCGTCTAACTGAGCGCGCACGGTCGTACCAATCAATTAGGGAGACATATACAGAATGAGCAGTACGCAAATTCCGTTCCTCGATCTGATTCGTCCTCACGTCGATATGGAGGAAGAGTTGGTGGCCGTTTTTCGGGCTGCGCTTCATACTGCCGGATTTATAGGGGGCAAGGCGGTAAAGGTTTTCGAAGATGCGTTTGCGGAGTTCTGTGAGGTGGATCACTGTGTTGGTGTGGGCAGTGGTACAGATGCTCTGCGGTTCGCACTGATGGCGGCAGGGGTCAGAGCCGGGGACAGCGTACTCACCGTGCCGAATACGTTCATCGCTACCGCTGAAGCCATTTCACAGGCCGGTGCCCAGCCAGAGTTTGTCGACGTCGATGAACGCACCTACAACATCGATCCGGAAAAGCTCCGCGAACACTTGGAACTGAAGTGCAACAGAGATCCATCGTCGGGAAGGCCAGTGTCCCGCCGCACCGGCCGAACGATTACGGCAATTGTACCGGTGCATCTCTACGGGCAAATGGCGGATATGGATCCCATTTTGGAGCTGGCGCAATCTTACAATCTACTGGTAGTAGAAGATGCATGCCAGGCCCATGGGGCCGAATATTTTTCGCGAAATGAGCGGCGGTGGCGCAAAGCCGGATCAATGGGTAAGGCGGCCGCTTTTAGCTTTTATCCCGGCAAAAATCTAGGCGCCTGTGGCGAAGCCGGCGCGGTGACGACGAATAGCCATGAAGTGGCGGAGACGGTCTGCAAGCTCCGCGATCATGGGCAGGCCGCAAAGTACTATCACGATATCGAGGGCTACAACGGACGACTGGATGCCATTCAGGCGGGAATACTCCATGCAAAGCTGGCTCGCTTGCCGGAGTGGAACGGCCAACGCCGCCAGATAGCCAAAGCCTACGGGGAGGGGTTGGCGGGTATCGATGGTCTGGTGCTGCCTTTCGAGCCGTCGTGGTCCCGCGCAATCTACCATCTTTATGTGGTGCGCGTCCCGGACCGGCAGGAAATGCAAAATAATTTGAAAGTGGCCGGTATCGGCACGGGCATCCATTACCCTGTCCCACTCCACCTGCAGCAGGCCTATCACGCCCTCGGGTACTGCAGCGGCGATTTCCCGGTCTGCGAAAAGGTCGCGGCCGAAATACTGTCGTTGCCCATGTTTCCAGGACTTGAACGCAATCAGCAGAGTCGAGTTGCCGAGCGGGTGGCAGACTTGCTGCTCGGGCCGGCGGGCTGGATTCGAACTGCCCACGTCGGGACGACCACAGCCAGCCTCGGATCCCGCAGTTCGTAAGCAGGGCGGCTTCGGCAGCGAGAGGTTACCCTTTGTGGTTACCTGACGGTTACCTTCGTAATAGGATATCCGCAATTTTCAGTGTTGATTTCAGTCACCCCATGGCATCCTAATGTTGGCTCGCCTGGTTGTGGAAGTCGCAGGTTGGCCGCCGAGGATGCTTCATGAGAGTGCTGTCGAAGGGTTTGATCTGTGCCGTAACGTTGGCTGGTTTGATACTGGGACATGGGACGCCAGCCGCGGCCAGCGCTGCTAACATCTACATTGCCCAGAGTGCGGCGGGATCCGCCGATGGGAGCAGTTGCGGGAACGCCTACGCCTACACGTTCTTCAATACCTCGGCCAACTGGGGAGGCGGGAACGGTCAGATCGGGCCCGGAACTACTGTCCATCTCTGTGGAACATTCACCGCCGGGTCTCCCAACACCACGATGCTCACCGTTCAAGGGTCAGGGGCTAACGGCAATCGTGTAACGGTCCTGTTTGAAGCCAATGCACAACTTAGCTCTCCAGCATGGAACGTTAAGGGCGCAATAAACCTGAATAACAAGTCATATGTCACGATCGACGGCGGGACGAATGGAAGCATCATTGCCACTGCCAATGGCACTGGCTTATCTTATCAGCAGGCCAGTCACGCTATTAGCAATCCATCGGGTGCTGCGACCCACGATATAACGATCCACGGTCTTACTCTCAATAACATCTACCACTATGCCTATAACGGGTCGGACGTGAGCACCGCGCAGCAGTCAGGATGCATCTCCCTGCTCTCCCTTACCGTCGATGTCTCCCTCTACAACAACATGATCTCAAACTGCGGACAGGTTGCGATGGATGTTATCGGAAACAGTAGCAGCACAACTTCAAACTGGACGATCTACGGTAATGATCTCAGCGAGGCGGTTTGGTTCGTCGATATTTCAGGGGCCAGCAACACTCTACTGCAAAGTATTTTGATCCACGACAATAAGTTGCACGACTGGGATCAGGACTGGGATGCCGCCGACGCCATGCACGCCGATCCGATTTTTGTCCGCTGCCCCTCCTCTGGATGTTCGTATTCCGATGTCTATATTTACAACAACTCTTTCTACGGGAATGCTTCGTCGCACACCACTGGCTATATCTTTTTCTCCTATACAGGGAGTGGAACTTCTTATGTATTTAACAACACATTCCGAGTAGCCCAGGCAGTGGCAACGAACGGGTCCATTGCCATTCCTTGGACTGGATGCGGCACGTTAGAAGTATTCAACAACACCTTTGATGAAAGTCTGACGTTTGGTAACGGGCATGACAGGGCAGGCAATATCGGTACAGCCGGCGGGGGATTGACACCAAGCGTCGTTACTTGGCGGAATAATCTTGGGGCGGGTTTGTTCGGATTTGATTTAGCTTCCGGCACCCTCACGTCCGATCACAACGTCTGGTATAACGTATCGGTTGTAGGTCCTCCTAACCAAGCGTTCAAAGTTGACCCAAACTATTACTACTATTCTCCCTCGGATGGGATACCCAACTGGCAGGGGCTTGGCTATGATTCTCACAGCGTTTCGGGGAATCCGAATCTGTCTAGTACGGATCAGCTTGGTAGTGGATCCTCAGCAATCGGCGCAGGCACGAATCTAACCAGCCTATGCAATTCCGATTCCAATCTCGCACCCCTATGCTTAGACAAGGCGGGTATGAGCCGACCGGCCAGCGGCGCGTGGGATGCGGGCGCTTACCAGCATGCCGTCGGAAGGCCCAATCCGCCTACGAACCTGAGCGCGACGCCCAGTCCTTAACTTTACTGCAGTATCCGTCAGATATTCGAGGTCATCGCTATAGGCCTTGTTGCGGTTATCGCGGAATAAATCATCTCTTTTCACTCGCGGCTGTGCTGCACCAGAACCGTCGCCCGCAACCCAAAGAGTTCTACTTCTTACCGGACTTTTTCTGAGGCTCCAGTCCATTTTTGTGAATGACCCCGCAGACATAGCACTCGAAGCGACGTACGCTGCCGGCTCGCCGATGTGGTGGGAAGTGGCTGCCGTCGCCGTCCTCCGCCCCTTCATGGGTGGACGCCGATTAGGAATTACGCATCGGCTGAGGGCGGCTGTCCACGGTAGCTTCTGGAGCCTCGCGGGCTACGGCTCCAGCCAGGTTCTCCGGTTAGCATCGACCTTGATCCTGGCGCGTCACCTGCTCGCCCCGAGAGCATTTGGCTTGGTTGCCCTGGTGAATGTTTTCCTCTCAGGGGTCGAGATGCTCTCGGACCTGGGGATCGGAATGGACGTGGTTCAGCACCCTCGCGGAGATGATCCCGTCTTTCTGAACACGGCCTTTTGGATCCAGTCGATCCGGGGCTTCTCCTTGTGGACTCTCGCGGTCGTTCTGGCGTACCCATTCGCAGTGTTTTACAAAGAGCCAGAGGTTAGGTCGCTCATCATTGTTGGGGCTCTCACCGTAGCCATACGCGGTGTAACCAGCGGCAGCGTTTGGCTGATGGTGCGTCATGTGCGTCTTCAGAAACTTACAATGCTAAACGTCGTAGCCGACTCGACGGGCCTCGTGGTCTCTATCCTCTGGGCGCTTTATTCGCCGACGGCCTGGGCGCTGGTTGCCGGCAAGCTGGCTACTGCATTGGCTTTTGTGGTTGCATCGCATCGAATCTCTGAACTGCCGGTCAAGTTCGTCTGGGATCGAGCCGCAGCGGCCCAGATATTCATGTTTGGGAGCGGGATGTTCATGTCTTCGGCAACCTATTTTCTTTCCGGCGAAGCGGAGCGGCTCGTCATAGGAAAATTCATAAACATGACGGAGCTGGGATGCTTTTCTCTTGCCCTCATGATCTCGTTGGTGCCGTTGCAGGCAATTCGCCAGATGATCTCACAAGTCTTTTTCCCTATGATTTCCGAATCCGCTCGTAGGGATTTGAACCAAGCTGCGAGGAATTTTAAGCAGGTCAGGCTACTTCTATTGGTGATCAGCATTTCCATGGCGGTTGCGTTTATTCTCTTCAGCAGAGTTCTGGTCGCCTTTTTGCTTGGACCAAAGTTTGCAATGGCTGGATGGATGCTACAGTTTCTGGGATTTCGGGCCGCATTGGAGCTTTTTGGGACAGCGGTTGGCATGACGCTGTTTGCCCTCGGAGTCTCCCGGTACGCGGCGATCGGTAATACAACGAAGCTCCTTTTCCTTGGGGCTGGACTATCGGTCGCCTTCGTTTTCTACGGTTTTCGGCAAGCCCTGTGGGTACTCGCGCTTTCCCCCATTGCCCATTACTTGCCTAATCTAGTCGGCCTAAAGCGTCATATGCGAAGCGCTCTCGCCTCGGAGATATATAGTTTCGCGATTTTCTTACTTAGCTCGGCCATCACCCTGCTTGCATGGCATACCTTCGGCTGAATTGCGGCAGTCTGACGCCGCGCCAGCCAGCACTATTCCCTTCTTCGGCCGTTAACGCAGTCAGATCACCTGAATTCTCTTGGCCGCGAAAGGAATCTCTGCGATGGTTCGGGCCCCTCTAGTAAGCGTCCTGATGCCGTCATTCAATTACGCGCGTTACCTAACGATTGCAATCGACAGTGTGCTTTCGCAGTCATTCCAAGACTTGGAGCTAATAATTGTGGACGATTGCTCGACCGATGGCTCAAGGGCAATTGCGGAGGAATGGGGACGGATTGACGACCGTGTTGTTACGGTGTTCCACGATGTGAATCGCGGATTAGCCGGCGCGAGGAATAGTGGCCTGGCGATAAGTTCGGGACAATTTGTCGCGCTTTGTGACGCCGATGATATTTGGCTGCCGCACAAGTTGGACATTCAACTAGAATGTTTCCGCCGAAGACCCGAGGCCGGCCTAGTGCACTCCGACAGTGTCATTATTGATAGCGATGGCGACTTAACGGGACAACGATTCAGCTCGTTATTCCACCGGCAAGGTCAGGTAACATCTGGCCACTTGTTCGAAGAATTGTGCCATAGGAATTTTATCTGTGTTCCTACGGTCATCTTGCGACGAGAGGCCATCCAGTACGCAGGAGGATTCGATGATAGGCTTCGATCCCTGGAGGATTGGGTTTGTTGGATCCTCGTTTCTAGGAATTATCCCTTTTGTTATGTAGACGACCGACTTGTTCAATACAGAATCCATAATACAAGCCTTTCGCAGAATCCGACCGGGATGGCGAGTAATCGAGTGAAGGCGCTCGGGCTTCTGCTGTCGGCGTTTCCCGACATCCCGCCTCGGGTCAGGTCGAGGATGCAATACACACTCGGCATGAGTCAGCTCGAAGTATGCGACTCGCGCGCGGCAGTAACCGCTTTCGCGGATTCTCTCACGATCAACCCTTTTCAGGTCAAAAGCTGGGTGCGGCTTGCACAGGCGTTGTGCAGATTGACGACGGACACAAGGCAATATGCCTGAGCAACTTATGCCCGGCCAGGGCGGCGCGACTTTAATCACCCCGACGGCCATTGTCATAATGGCAATTGCCATCCTCGCGGCGTGGCTTGTGCCGCGAAAGTACGTCGTGTGGCCGTTAGTTCTGGCCGCGGTGTTCATTCCCGGATCGCAGGTGGTTGTGGTTGGTGGCCTTCATTTCATGACGATTCGCATCATGATCCTCTTTGTCTGGGTCACGGTGCTAGTTTCGGGGCGTTCAGAATCCGGCAGCGATGGAGCGTTCCAATTTAACTCTCTCGACAAGTTGATCCTCTGGTGGGGGCTGTCCGCGCTGGTTACTTACACGATGCTTTGGGGAAGCCTCGATGCTTTTATCAATCGTCTCGGTGTCTTGTTCAACGGCTTCGGTCTCTACTTTCTGTTCCGGTACCTGATCAGAGACTGGGACGATGTCGATCGAGCCGTGAGGGTGTTTGCTACCGCCTGCATGATCTTCGCGGTCTGCATGGCAATCGAGCAGAGTACTGGACGGAATCTGTTTTCGTTTTTCGGCGGCGTTCCGGAATTTGACCAGGTGCGCGAGGGCCGGATACGGGCGCAGGCGGGCTTTGGCCACCCGATCCTGGCCGGGACATTCGCAGCCGTCCTCACCCCCTTGTTTGTCGGGCTCTGGTGGAAGGGGCGCGACTCGAGAGTCGTCGCCGGCTTAGGGCTATTGGCGGCCGCAATCATGACGGCGGCTTCTGCGTCCAGCACTCCGATCGGTGCATACCTGGCGGGCGTCGCCGGGGTCTTCTTCTGGCCGCTGCGCCAACGCATGAGGCTGGTTCGCTGGGGAATTGTTCTTACGCTGGTCGTCATGCAGATGTGTATGCAGAACCCGATATGGCATGCCATCGGGCGCCTAAGCGTGGTTGGCGGCTCGACGTCCTGGCATCGTGCGATGCTGGTTGATACTTTCATGCGGCACATCGGCCAGTGGTGTCTGATCGGGACGAACAAGAACTTCGAGTGGGGCTACGATGCCTGGGATACTGCCAACCAGTACGTGAATACAGGGGTTACTGGAGGACTGCCGACGCTCATTCTTTTTTTTGGCATCATTGTCCTGGCTTTTCGCATGATCGGGCGCGCGAGGAAGGAACATGGGGCAGATCCGGCTCGCGAGAAAGGTTGCTGGGCCCTGGGTTCCGCAGTGTTGGCCAATGCGATTGGTTTCTTTGGGATCTCGTATTTCGACCAGACAATCATAGTGTGGTACGTTCTCCTGGCGATGGTATCCGCCGTTGCTGCATTGAAACCCAGCCTGGGCCGTCTTGATGACGAAATAGAGAGCCAGCCGTTCGCCCACTGGGAGGGTGATGCCGAGCCTGCCGCCGAAAACGTTAGCTGGAGTTTCTATTAGCCTGGCCGAATGCCGACAAGTCTCTTCTCAGAACGTAAGTCATCGCGTTCACAGTAACCGCCTCAAGAGCTTCGTATGGTAATAAGGCTGGCACGCTCCTGAGAAGCATCGAACTCAGTTTAAGTATCAGTAAACAAAGCTATGGGCATGGACAGAACACTCGCGCTGGTCACAGCCGCTCATAACGAGGAAGGATTTATCTCAGAGACCGTGGAATCTGTAATCGCCCAAGAGGAACGGCCTCAGAGGTGGATAATTGTCAACGACGGCTCCTCTGACCGTACCGGCGAGATCGTGCAGGCGTACGCCCGGAGACACTCGTTCATTGATCTCATCGAGTCCAACATTCGCCATGGTCATGAGTTCGGAGCCAAGGTGCGAGCCCTCAACAAAGGCATAGCGTATCTGAGACCTTCAACGTGCGCGTTTATCGGAATAGTTGATGCCGATGTGAGCTTTGAAAGCTCGTACTTCAGACGATTACTGGACGAGTTCGAGTCCGACTCTAACCTTGGTCTCGCGGGTGGCTACATATTTGAAGGGAAGAACCAAGAGGTGCATAGCCGTTCAAGAAATGCGCCCTGGTCGGTTGCGGGCGCGACCCAAATCTTGAGGCGGGAATGTTTCGAGGCAGTGGGCGGACTTCCGTCTCTTCGATATGGGGGGAGGACACATATTTAGAGGTCAGTGCTCGCATGCATGGTTGGCGTGTAACTTCTTTTCCGGAAATGAAGATCCTCCATCGCAGGCACACAGGAAGGGCACGCGGGTATCTGCACTATGTCTTTCGTCAGGGACTGATGGACCATTCGCTAGGGATGCACCCATTGTTCGAGTTCGGCAAGTGTGCGAGACGCCTCCCCGACTGGCCTCCTGTCGCGGGGAGCGTAACTAGGTTCTTGGGTTTCTTATGGGCTCACTGCCGTTTCAACGAAAGGCCGGTCCCCCACGAATTCGTTAGATATTTGCGAAGCGAACAACTCGGACGGTGCTGGCCGTCCGAACGCAGGACCCGCGCCACTTTCAAAGCATGACTGGCTTGCCGATCATGTATCTCAACCTGGAACATGTAAGATGACCCACGAGGCAATGTGCTGCGTTCAACCCACTTTTTCCGTCGTTATTGTGACTTGGAACGCAAAGAGAGTCACCCTGGAGTGTCTGGACTCCCTGTCCGAGCTGGAGGGCAGCCTCCCGAGTGAGATCATCGTGGTCGACAATGCTTCCAGCGATGGCACTCCGGAAGCCATTAACGAGGGATTTCCTCAAGTACGAGTCATCCGGAATCAATCCAATCTCGGCTTTGCCAAGGCAAACAATATCGGTATTGCCGCAAGCACGACCAAGTATATCGGTCTGCTTAATTCCGACGTCGTCGTCCCTCCCCGCTGCTTCGCTCCAATGTTGAGTTACATGGAAAACCATCACGATATCGGCGTTTTGGGTCCCAAGATGATCGGCCCGAATGGTGGAGTCGGCCACTCGGTCAAAAGATTTCCAACGGTCTGGAATAGCCTCTGCTGCGCCCTCGGACTTAACAGGGTTTTCAAGCATTCATCCATCTTCAGTGGCTATATGATGGAGGGCTTTCCGTACGACCGAGTCGAGGACGTGGAAGTGCTGGCAGGCTGGTTTTGGATGGTACGACGGGGTGCCCTCGAACAAGTCGGCGGTTTAGATGAACATTTTTTCATGTATGGAGAAGATATGGACTGGTGCCGTCGATTTCACAGCGCCGGGTGGCGGGTTGTCTTTTATCCCGAAGCTGAGGCCATGCACTATGGCGCCGCAAGTTCCGCTCAGGCGCCGACGAGGTTCTACGTTGAAATGCAACGGGCAAACCAGCAATATTTCAGGAAACACTACGGCCGGCTCGGCGAGGTTGGATATGTTGCGACCAGATCGATCCACGAAATCGTTCGACTCTTGGCGTATGGGGCGGTCTATTTCACAAATAAAAGCAGCCGGTCGCGGGCTTCATTCAGGCTAATGAGGAGCCTAGCATGTCTAGCAAGCCTGACAGGAGTAACACAGCTTGTGCGGGGTCGGCGCAGCGAATCGGGCAGCTCAGATCTCTCGTCTGTGTGGCTTCCGCGAAATCGGCCCTGAAGCGAGCTCACGCAATGCAACTGCATTCTGGAGATGGCGCCCTAGCTCATGCGTACATACGAACTTGATCCTCTCCGAGACCCGCGCTGGAATGAGTTGGTCCGAGAGCACGTTCACGGGTCCGTGTTTCATAGCTCAAGTTGGCTGGAAACATTGCGCAGGACCTACGATTACGATCCTGTGGTGATTTCAACTTGTGCTCCAGATGAACCTCTAACGAACGGCATGGTCTTCTGTCGCGTCAAAAGCTGGCTGACGGGCCACCGTTTAATATCATTGCCCTTTTCGGATCACTGCCAACCCCTAGTGGAAACCGGCGACACACTGACGCTTTTTCTCTCCAATCTTACGGAGCAAATGAATCAGAAGAGATGGAAGTACATCGAGCTCAGGCCAATGCTGTCTTCGGGTTCCGAACTGGAACAGCGACCCTGCTTCTCGAAGGGCGAGGAGTTCTACTTTCATAAACTCGACCTCCGGCCCGATCTGGAGACGATCTTTCCCAACTTCCATAAGAGTTGTGTGCAGAGGAAAATTCAGCGCGGTGAGCGTGAGAACCTAGAGTATGAAGCAGGACGTTCAGAGCGAATTCTAGGTAAGTTTTACAGCTTGTTGTTGCTTACGCGACGTCGACATCAGCTTCCTCCCCAGCCTCTGTCATGGTTTCGAAATCTCGTGGAGTGCCTCGGCGACCATCTAACTATCCGCGTCGTATCCAAGGACGGTCAGCCGATCGCCAGCATTCTGACCCTATTTTTCAAGAAATCTCTCGTCTACAAATACGGCTGCTCGGACGCGAGGTTCCACAACCTGGGTGGGATGCCGCTTCTTTTTTGGAAAGCAATTCAAGAGGGCAAAGCGTTGGGAGCCCATGAACTCGACTTGGGCCGCTCCGAGATGGATAACCCTGGCCTCGTGAATTTCAAGGAACACCTGGGCGCAAGGGCCTCAAAATTGGTATATCTCAGAATCGAGCGACACTTATCCCGCCCAGCGACCATGGATTGGAAGGTCCGCTGCGGGCGGAAGGCTATTTCGCATATGCCGGATGCTTTCTTGAGACTCCTTGCCAACCGTTTCTACCGACATGTCGGTTAGCCTCATGTCGCAATTCAGTCTCACGAACGAAGCTTTTCGCATCTGGACTGGGATGATGCCGTTCCACCGCAAGTCGACCCTTGCATTCGTAATGACTGTGGATACGAGTGGGAAGTCACGATACTGGACCGACCGCCTGAGAGCGGCCGGAGCGCGCCAGCAGTCTGATCATGCTTGGATGGGACCGCATAGATTCCAGCCCGGTCGCGTCGGCCTCCTCCGGGTTATGCGGAGAATAAGGCCATTATTTTCCGCTTGTCATGCGTCGACGTTCTTCTCTTTGCGGCGAATGGCCGTCAGATGGGCCGATGAATCCGTTCGTGGCATTCAGCGCATAGCGTGATCAGATTCGGCTCGTCGTCATCCCCCGCTTGGCTGCGAAAAGTGAGGTGGTGCACTTGCAACTGCCGCATGGTGCCGCAGATCTGGCAGCGCCAGCCGTCGCGCTCCATCACTTGCCGATGCAGTTCCCGGTAGCTGGTCGCATCGAGTCTAATTCGCGGCGCTTTGACGCGGATCTTCTTCACGAGACTTTCCGGTTGACCTCCGACAGAAAGGCTTCCTGTTGGGGACCGGGCAGGAATCTGTAATAGCGGGAGATTGAGTTCAGAAGAATGTCCGGATTGCTTCCGTCCATGCAGGCGCCGGCCAGGAAGTCGGCGCAGATCATCTCCAGGCAATAGCCGCGGGATTTGTCGGAGCCGAGCATCAAGGCTGCGGTTTCAATCGCCTGCTCGATAACCGGGACCTGGCTCTTGTAGACCTTGAAAAAAATCAGCTCCGACGGCTCGCTGTCCTTGCCAGTCAGCTCCTTTTCGACCTCGCGCTTGAATTCCTCTTTCGGCAGGTGCCGGGCTTTGTGCAACCAGGTTGCACTTTCGAAGTGCTGACCCTGCCGACGCGCTAGCTTGGCCAGTTCCAGTCCCTTGGTCCATCCCACCTGCCTTCAGATCTTTCCGTACCTGTGGCGGCAAGCGTTCGTGAATCGACATGAGGTAGTAGGCCTTCCTTCGGGATTCGGGAAAGCGATTCTCCAGGAAGTCGTCAAAAGACTTCAGGTTCTCCAGTCGCCAGTACTGTCCGGCACGAACTTCGCAGAGGTATTTGCCGAGCTCGACGAACTTGCTATCGCGCTCGCTCTCGTGCCGCGCCTCCCACGCAAGTATCTCGTCGATCTTGCTGAGAACCAGTAGAGCACGGCGGCGATTCAATTTCGGCGGCATCGGCGGACACCCAGTAAGCAAGTTCGTCAAACAGACCAAGATCAACTCCCGGCTTGCGCAACAGTGCCGAATCGACCAAATCCTTATGATCGAGACAGAGCCCGACAAAGGGACAGGTGGTATACGGGTTCTGTGGAAAGCGGATGCCACTGTGCGGCAGGAACATCCCGGCCTCGATGCTGCGAACTGCATCATCCACGAGGTTCTCGAAGTCGCGCGCTGTTCGTCAGTGATCGTCGCCCGCAGATACTGCACCTCGACCGTGCGCTTGCGGACGAAAACGACTTGCGCCACTTCGTCGATCCCCGTCATCCAGGAGTAGCAAATCAGTTGCGGGTCAAGCGCCGCCATGCCGACTGGCTCCTCCGGATAGCGCGGCGGAGCGAGGTTTTCCACTCCAGCACGCAAGGCGTGCCGTCCAGCTCGCCGATGGCATCGACAAACGCAACAAAGCCGGTTGCCGGGGCGCAGCGCTCGCGTGAACTGAATCTGCTGCTGGCTTTCGGGCCGGGAAATCTGCGACCCGACCGTCCTGAACAAAGCGTCGCAGCAACTGCACGCCTTGCTGGAACATGCTGTCCCATGTGTCGTGGCCCGAATAGGTCAGCTTCAGGTCCTTTGAGGTGCCCACTGCTCGAACAGGATCACTGCCGGATCTTCGTCCCGGAACAGGGCTGCCACGGCCTGTTCGAAGGCACGGCCAAACAGCATGGCTGCGCGGGCGTCTTTTTCCTGCCAGCCATCGAGATAGCGATAGCGGTAACGCCGAGGGCAGGTCAGATACTGTGAGATCTGG
Source organism: uncultured Acidobacteriaceae bacterium (assembly GCA_963814165.1). Taxonomy (GTDB): domain Bacteria; phylum Acidobacteriota; class Terriglobia; order Terriglobales; family Acidobacteriaceae; genus DASRAA01. Next base: position 560,490 of record CAWFBW010000008.1, read on the forward strand.
GTGTAGCTGTAGGTCATCGCGATGTTCCTTTCCGGTCTGCGGCCGCTTTGCTTCCGCTGGGCGGAATGGGTAAGGACGTGGACAGTTCTTCCCACTGGCTGGCGGGGGCAAAGCCGTCGAAGTTCACCAGCGAAATGCCGTTCACAACGGTGTGGCTGATCTTGACGACTCCGACCAGGCCGCGCAGGGCGTGCTCGTCGATCTCGTCCTGGCTCAGCAGTTCGGGGTCGTAGAGAAAATCCCGAAGGAACCAGCCTAGCTTCCACATTGCCTTGGGAGTGCAGTAGAGCCGGCTGACGATAGGCGGCCCGGCAAACGGCTTGGGTTCGAGAATGGACAGTCGAAGCAGATAAAACGGCTTCTGGGCGTGCCAGCGGTGCTGCGCATTATCGAGGCGGACGAGAAAGATACCGTCGGGAACCGCGGGCCGCGACTCCCGGACTGTGTCGGACAGTCCGGGAACATGCCGCTTCATGCCACCACCTCTCGTTGCGAGCGGGCATAGCTGTTGAGTTGGCAGACGCAGGGCATCGCGGTCCTTCTGGGCCGCACTCGGCCAGGTGCTGGACGAAGCTCTCGACCTGCTCGCGAGTGGCGTCTTTGAGTGCTTGCCGTGCCGCAGAAGTCGACGGCGTAGGCTTTGACCAACTCGGGGTCGAGCTTGTGCTGGCGGATGATCTGGCAGAGCCGGTCGCGAACCTTGTGACCGGAGCCGTTGCCGTTTCCGTTGCCGTTGCTGCCGGAGCGAAGTGACCTTACGGCCGTTCCGGCGGCACCGAGATTGTCCCAATTTCCTCGACCGAGCAGATGCCGATGCCATACGCTTTGCGCAGCGCCCGATTGACGGCCCGGGTTTCGGCGATGCGCATCTCGGCGCCGCGGACCAGAGCGGACACATTGGACGGGTCGGCGTCGCCGTAGCCGACAAACCCGGACGGAGCTCTTTGGACGGATAGACGGTCGCCTTCAGCACATATCGGCTCGAGGCGGAATCACAGAGAGAATCGACGGCTTCGACGTGGATGCCGCGGCATCTCTTGCGGCGGGCCAGTCGAACGAGGCCGGTGTGGGTTACGTACCAGCGATTTTGGATCTGAATTAAGTCCCCATTCACCAGAGAGAAGCCGAACTGTCGGGTCAGCGCCTTTAGCGCTTCGATTTGCATGCTCGATTCAAAAGTCGGGTAAAGCTTCTTGACTAGTGAGGCGTTGTGGCGTATTAGCTTAGAGTTACTGTCCAGATTCTTAGTAGGCATTAGGCAGCTCCTTGATATCTAAGTGATATCATTATGCTATCATCACTGTCAAGAAAAAAGTGTCGCCTCTGCAATGGATGAAGCCCGGGTCTCGATACTCATCCGAATACCAGCCAGTCTAAAAGCGAGGATCGGAGAACTCGCAAAACGGCAGCGTCGCTCGACTAATCAACAGATAGAGTTCCTTCTGGATCGAGCCTTGGCACTAGCGGCGCAGGATATTGATGGCGCACAGCACGCAAGCGAGAAGCGAAAGAGGAAAGGCAAACAACCTTAACGGGGGAGGAAGGGCGAAGTAGGCCCGGCACTCGGACACTGTCGTTTGGCTGATCCTCGTCGCGCACGCCGCACAGTAGCTCGCTCTTGCAGCACCCGATTCCCAAACTTCATAGGCCAATGAATCAAAAAGTTTAGGCCGTTCCAGTGGCGAACAAAAGACGAAGCTGCTAAGCTAATCTCATTATGGAACCCCTCGAAATGGGTAAGGTTTCGCCCAAGAAGCTGGACGCCAATCGCCGCAACGCGCAGAAATCGACCGGGCCCAAGACCGAAGCCGGAAAAAACCGGTCCCGGCAGAACGCCATCAAACATGGCCTCCTGGCGGTTTCCGTCTTGGCCATCAGAAATGAGCGGCCTGACGAATTCGATCACCTTCTGGTTAGCCTTCGCGGTGAATTCCGGCCGGTGGGATTCATGGAAGACCTCTTGGTGCAGAAAATCGCCGTCTCCTTGTGCCGGCAAAAGCGCGCATTGGATTACGAGCTGACCATCGTACCCCGAGCTTTCACCAACGAGACGATCGAACTGGAGCGGAAAATTGATCCTGACGGGGCTGCGGTGTCCGACCGGTTGCGCCGGATTCTGGGCCCGGAGCTGGACCGCTTGCTTCGCTACCAGACTAGCATCCAGCGCGAGCTGGTCTACTCCATGCAGCAGTTGGAGGAGCGGCAGATGGCGCGAAAGGAGCTTCACGCGCCAGTTCTAAAGGAAGTACATAGGAGGGGGCTTACCGCGTCGAACAACCGTTAGCGCAGGCAACGCGACTCATCCCCAAGACGAATCTTGGCAGACTCCTCGGTTGGCGCACACGCTCAGACTCACGCTATTGGGTGCTCGCCTTCCTGCGCGACTGTATCGCTGTCAGCCCCCTGTCCGGTTTGAACGATACAGGGCTCTGCAATTCATGAAACAGCCATCCGAAGGCTCAGCCGCCAACGCCTCGAAAAGTAACCCTTCTCAGCTTGCCTCCCGAGAAGGGAACTGACGCGTATCCTGCGATATTACGCTGCCAACAATCGGCAGCTGTATCAGACCTTCAGCCAGATGGAACGGCCGCAGCGGGCGGGCAAAGGCGAGCACGTACCGGCAACAGTGAGCGTTCAGGTCTCAGGCGAGCAGCAAGGCCAACCGCCGGGCATCGCTGTTGGCAGCTCGGTCTTCTCGCAGCAATCGCATCGACAAACGTCTCGCGCCGCGACACCCCAGACTCGCCGGGTTCGAACCGGAAGCTAGGGTGTCGCGCTCCGCATCGCCGCGCAATATGAATTTTCACGCTGGAGACGTCGACAGTATGTTGGCGGAGATCACACGACGCGCAATTCCTAACTCCGAGGCATTAGTGACCAACCATGTTGCTCAATAAAACATATTATTACCTTAAGCCCTTCTTACCTTGGCACATCCGCATCGGTTTGCGGCGGCTGCGGGCAAGGCACAATCGGATGGCCTACGCCGATGTGTGGCCGATCGATCCCAGCGCGGGCGCCACACCTCCGAATTGGCCGGGATGGCCGGACGGCAAGCGTTTTGCTCTGGTTCTCACCCATGACGTCGAAGGCAAAAAGGGGCTTGAACGTGTTGAACAGGTGATGAATCTGGAATCCAGGCATGGCTTTCGCTCGTCTTTCAACTTCGTCCCGAAGGGTCAATATGTCGTGCCCGAAGCGTTGCGACGGACAGTGGATCAAGCTGGACTTGAGGTTGGAGTACACGGGTTGGAACATGACGGAAAACTCTACGATTCCAAACGCGAATTTGCTGCGAAAGCGGCGCGTATCCGGGAATACCTGCAGAACTGGAAGGCTTCTGGATTTCGTTCTCCACTGATGCAGCACAGGCTGGGATGGCTACACAATCTAGACATTGAATACGATTCTTCTACGTTTGACACGGACTGCTTCGAGCCTCAACCGGACGGGGCAGTAACCATTTTCCCGTTCTGGGTGGCAGGTCCAAGCGAGAGCGGCTATGTAGAGCTGCCTTACACCTTAGTTCAGGACTTCACGCTCTTCGTAATTCTTCGCGAGCGAACCATTGATACTTGGAAGCAAAAACTGGATTGGATAGTTAAGCGGGGTGGCATGGTCTTGCTGAATACCCATCCCGACTACATGTGTTTTAGTGGTGACCAACAGCGGGATGAATTTCCCGTCTCCTATTACGAAGAATTTCTGTCTTACGTGCAAGAAAAGTACGAAGGACAATTTTGGTCTGCATTGCCGCGGGAGGTCGCTCGGTACTATTGTGCCGCGTTGCCCGTCTCGTCGCGGAATACACGCAAGAAGGTCTGCATGCTGGCATACACCGCTTACGAGCGGGACGGTCGCGTGCGACGGTATGCGGAAACGCTTGCTAAGCGGGGCGATCAAGTTGACGTGATCGCACTGAACGGGAAGGCCGTGCCTGAGGGTGTAGAGAAAATTGACGGCGTCACCGTGCATCGGATCCAGTACCGCGAACCCAACGAGCGGCATAAGTGGGCATATGCTTTGCGCTGGTTCCGATTCCTCGTAAGTTCCTCGGTCTTTCTGACCCGCCTTCACCGCCGTAATCAATACGACTTGATTCATGTGCACAATATGCCTGACTTTTTGGTATTTGCGGCATGGTATCCCAAGTTGTGTGGTGTGAGAGTGATTTTGGACATCCACGATCTCACGCCAGAATTGTTCGCTAGCAAGTTCAACAAAAAGGCGAAAAACTGGTATTTCGCACTGTTAAAAGCGGGTGAAAAGGCATCAGTGGCGTTCGCCGACCACGTTATAATCTCAAATCACCTTTGGCGCGAGCGGCTGGTGTCGCGGTCTGTTCGCGAGAACAAGTGTTCTGTATTTCTCAACCACGTCGATCCGGACATGTTCCATCGTCGCCCGAAAACCAGGAGCGACGGGAAATTCGTAGTCCTCTTTCCAGGAAGTTTCCAGTGGCACCAGGGATTGGACATAGCTATTGACGCATTTTCCCGCATCCGAAATAAAGTGCCGAATATTGAGCTCCACCTTTGCGGTAGCGGTCCCATGGAGAGAGAGTTGACGACATTGGTCAAGAAGTTGGGTCTCAACGGAAGCGTTAGGATCTTCCCCGAAGTCTCGCTCGACAAAATCGCTGATGTGATTGCAAATGCTGATCTGGGAGTGGTTCCCAAGAGGGCCGACTCGTTCGGAAATGAAGCCTATAGTACAAAAATCATGGAATTCATGTCGCAAGGCGTTCCGGTCGTTGCCTCTAGGACAAAGATTGATTCCTTCTATTATGACGAGAAGACTGTCCATTTTTTCACTTCAGGTGACAGTGACGCGCTCGCTGACGCAATACTCGAAGTCATCGAGGACGGCACGCTGCGGGAGACTTTAATTGCAAATGGATATAAGTACGCGGAGCTGAACAATTGGAGTCGACGGAAGAAGGACTACTTAGAATTGGTAGACTCCCTCTCCACGGAAGTGATTGAGGATAGGAAGCACGAGAAGAGTGCAGAGCGGCGACTTGAGATCGAGCGCGTGCGTGCGTCCAGGGTTGAGTGGGAAAAGAAGTACGACCCGCGCAGTGGGGATGTCGGTTAAGACGAGCATGATGAGAGTCCTCACAGAACCGAAGACATGCAGTTTTCCCCAGAATCTGTTGCGCGACCGCGTGGCCGTTGTAACTGGCGGCTCACGAGGTATCGGACGCGCAACCGTCCTGCGGCTGGCAGAGGCCGGTGCACACGTGGTTGTGAATTACATCTGCAAGTCTCACGAGGCAGCCAAAGCGGTGGATGAGGCACGCCAACTGGGCGTTCAGTCTGTAGCCCTCCAGGGCGATATTAGCCAGAGCAGCGATGCCGATGCTCTGGTGGATAAGACCCTTAGATCTTTTGGTCGAATCGACTTGGTGGTGGCGAATGCGGGCGTCTGGGAAGGTGCGCCGGTCGAGCAGATGAGCGATGAGGTGTGGGACAAGGTGATCGACCAAAACCTTCGCGGCACGTGGACCATCTGTCGCGCGGCGGTACCTGCGCTGAAGCAGCAGGAGAACGCGGCGATCGTAATCGTCAGCTCGACCGCCGGTCAGCGCGGTGAAGCAGGCTATTCCAACTATGCTGCCTCAAAAGGCGGACAGATCAGTTTTGCAAAATCGCTGGCGATTGAACTCGCGCCCCGCATTCGCGTGAACTGCGTTGCTCCTGGATGGGTTGACACCGAGCTGAATAATCCGGTCTTCGGGCCTGGCAACAACGGATATAAGCGCGAAGTCGAACAGGGAATACCTTTGCAGCGAATCGCGTTGGCCGATGACGTGGCCAACGCAATCTTGTTCCTTGGCTCCGATTGGGCTCGCCATATCACTGGTGAGGTCCTGAATGTGAACGGCGGTTCGGTCCTTTGCGGGTGAGCAGCATCAGAGAGCAATTCGGTGCACCGTCACTACTGCATTGCAACCTAGCTACCGTCCAGAGGCGTGGATAACGTTGAAACCCACTGTTTTGATCGCAACAACACTTCGTTGGTTTCCCACCGCTCGATTGGCAATAGCATTGGCCGATGCTGGCTGTACGGTCGGAGCTGTCTGTCCTCCCGGCCATCCACTCATAAAGACGAGCGCTGTGCGTCATACCCGCAGATACGACGGACTGATGCCGTTGAAGTCGCTCGCGGCTGCCATAGCTGCAACAAAACCTGATTTCATCGTTCCTGGGGACGACCTTGCAACTTGGCATTTGCATGACCTTTATCAGAGAGAACTGCGCAAAGGGCAAGTGGGCGAGCGAATCTGTTCGTTGATCGAACGTTCTCTTGGCGCACCTGTAAGCTTCCCAATCGTCTACGCGCGATCATCCTTCATGGAACGGGCACTAGATGCCGGCATACGCGTCCCAAAGACCAAAGTCATTATGAACACCAAGGAACTCTCAGAATGGATCGCTCGCGTCGGCCTTCCGACGGTGTTAAAGGCGGACGGCACTTCGGGCGGCGACGGCGTGAGGGTCGTGCATACGTTTGAAGACGCCGAACGGGCCTTTCATAAGCTGCAAGCTCCTCCACTTTGGGCGCGGGCGGCGAAGCGGGCACTAGTAGATCGGGATAAGACGTTGGTTTGGCCGGCGCTATTACGCCGAGGTTCCGTCGTGAATGCGCAAGCATTTGTAGCAGGGCGTGAAGCAACCAGTACGGTCGCCTGCTGGGAGGGCGAAGTGCTCGCCTCCCTGCACTTTGAAGTGCTCAAGAAAGCAGACGAGTCTGGCCACGCCACAGTAGTGCGGTCGGTCGCGAACCCTGAAATGTCATCGGCCGTTGAAGGGATGGTCCGCCAACTCAATTTGTCTGGGTTGCATGGATTTGATTTCCTCCTGGAGTCCGGAACTGGAAACGCGTACCTCATCGAAATAAACCCCCGCGCGACGCAAGTGGGACACCTGATGCTCGGCTCTGGACGCGATCTTCCCGCGGCTCTGTACGCAGCCATGACAGGAAAAGCCGTCCAAGAGGCGCGAAAGGTAACTGAGAACGAGACAATTGCCCTGTTCCCGCAAGAATGGATCAGGGATCCACTGAGCGAGTTTCTACATTCCGCGTATCACGATGTTCCCTGGGAAGAACCCGAGTTGGTTCATGCCTGCGTCCGCAGCCGTCGTAAGCAGAGTACTTGGTACTCGCACGAACAACCCGCCCGAGCCGTTTCAGCGGTTCGCCTTCCTCGCTGATAGCTCCTCTCCGGAAAGGGCAAGCTGTGCGAACTAAATTGCGAAGCAGCACAAATCCAAACATCTGCAGGGAACAAGCGAGTGGGGTTGGTCACGAATCAGGAGCGGCAGTTCCACATGCAGATATTTGGGATCGCGATGCGTTCCATCGCTCAGTCGAACTTCTGCGGAGGAGCGACGCCCACACTCTCACTGATCACCCGGCCACGGAGAATGCTGTGACGACTTCCGGGTCATTGTACGGGCAACTAGTGCAGCATCAATCTGTGCAACGTCAGGTCCGCGAGGACGCGAAGAGAACTCTTCGAATCATGAAGTTTGGTGGCACGTCGGTGGGTGACGCGTCCTGCATCGCGAGGGTAGTGGAAATCATTCGATCAGCGGCGCGCCACGATGATGTCGTCGTGGTCGTCTCAGCAATGGGCGGCGTGACCAACAAACTGATTGAAGCTGCCACGCAGTCAGAGGCAGGGGATCGCACGGCCGTCGCGACGATCTTCGAAGGGCTGCGCAACCAACATATCGCGGTGGTCGACACTCTGATTTCTTCACCTGAGGAACGGAGTCGCATCAGGCAGAAAATGCAAGAGGTCTTTCAGGAGGGGGACCGCTTGTGCGAGGGCACGATCCTGCTGCGGGAGTTGACCCCGAGGGTCCGTGACTCGATCTCGAGCCTCGGCGAGCGTCTTTCCGCGCTCCTTGTCGCGGCTGTACTCGCAGAGCAAGGGGTGATCAGCGAGGCGATCGAGGCCACAGAACTGGTAGTGACCGACTCCGACCACGGCGCGGCGGACCCGTGGATGAATCTGACGCGAGAACGCTGCGAGGCACGGCTCCGCCCGCTCCTGCGGCGGGGCATTGTTCCCGTAGTCACCGGGTTCATCGGCGCCACGACCGATGGCGTGCTTACAACCCTCGGTCGAGGTGGCTCAGATTACTCTGCAACTATTCTGGCTGCAGTTCTCGACGCTCATGAGGTCATCATTTGGACGGACGTGGACGGCCTACTAACTGCCGATCCACGACTGGTGCCTGGCGCATGCACCGTGCCCGAGATCTCATATCGCGAAGCGTCTGAGCTCGCGCACTTCGGCGCGAAGGTTTTGCATCCGAAAACTCTTCGGGCCGTGATGCAATGCGGGATACCTCTTTGGATCCGCAACAGCTTCGCACCGGAGCGGCCGGGAACCAAAATCGTGCCGGCGGGTCCCGCCAACGGCGGAGGAGTGAAGGCACTCTCCGCGATCGGCGACCTCGCATTGATCACCGTCGGAGGCCCGGGAATCGTGGGGGTACCGGACGTCTTGGGTCGCACGTTTGCGACGACAGCAGCGGCTCGAGCCGATGTATTGCTGATTTCGCAGTCGTCCTCGCAAAACAATATCTGCCTCATCGTTTCGTCTTCCCTGGCGAATCGCACGGTCGAGGCGCTTCGGAGTGAGTTCGCCGTGGACCTGGCGCATGAGAAAGTAGAACACATTACCCTGGATCCGGCAGTTGCCATTGTCACTGTGGTGGGGCAGAACATGCGCGGCGTTTCGGGAATTGCCGGTCGTACCTTCTGCGCGTTGGGACGGGAGAACGTAGACATCATTGCGATCGCGCAAGGCTCGTCGGAGTGCAACATCTCCTTCGTGGTGGCGCAGAAAGATATGAAGACAGCACTCGTCACCACTCATCGGGAATTTGAATTGGGACACTGTGAGTTTGCAACCGTTCCATCCCGGGTGTCTTGAAATCTACGTCGAAATACCTCCGCATTGCTGAAACTTCAGGTCCCCAAGAATGACTGAGTCGAATCTTACTGTTCGCGACATTTCCGACACCGCCCGTTGGGTGGCTTATTTTCGAGCGCGCGAAACGCAGCGGCCCGACGCGCTGTTCCGCGACCCTTATGCCGAGCGTTTGGCCGGCGAGCACGGGTTTCAGATCGCCAACACCCTGACGGATGGAAACAAGCATGAGTGGGCGTGGGTGGCGCGGACGTACCTGTTTGACCAGTTTGTTGCACGCGAGATTGAAGGAGGAGCGGACCTCGTGATCAATCTCGCCGCTGGGCTCGACGCCAGGCCGTATCGCATGGATCTGCCGAGCGCGCTTCAGTGGTTGGAAGTGGATCTTCCTGAAATCGTGAGCTACAAAGAAGAAGTTCTGAAGAATGCGCAGCCTAAATGCCGGCTGGAACGAGTATCTCTCGACCTATCCGATGCTGCTGGGCGTCAAACCCTCTTTGCTAAGTTGGACAAGCGGGCAACGAAGGCAGTAGTCATGACCGAGGGACTCTTGATCTACTTCACCGCCGAGGAGGTCGGTTCCTTCGCCAGGGATCTCGCCGCCAATAAGCACTTCCACAGCTGGATCATCGATCTTGCCTCGCCGGGTCAACTCAAATTGATGCAGCGCACGACCGGTAAGCAACTGAGCGAGGCCGGTGCGGCGTTCAAATTCGGGCCACCGGAAGGCGCGAATTTCTTCACGCCGTACGGATGGGAGCCAATGGACGTCCAGGGAATGTTGAAGACCGCCGCGCAGTTCAATCGGGCGCCAGCCGAACTCTTGTCCCTTTTACCGGAGCCCAAAGGACCGATGAAGAACTACCCGTGGACAGGGGTATGCCAGCTAAGGAGACAGTGACGTCCTTCTAGCTTGCCTGTCTAGCCAGACCCTCCTCCGAGAGCATGCACCAAAGGATCTCACAGCTCGATGCCGTTCGTGGCATAGCCATCCTGGTCGTGATGCTTCACAACAGCGGGACTTTCCCGCGCTTATTCGCCCAAGGATGGATGGGGGTGGATCTCTTCTTTGTCCTGTCGGGGTTCTTGATCACTGGGATCCTTCTAGATACTAAGCAGTCAGAAAGCTATTTCAAGAATTTCTATGTCAGGCGATGTCTAAGGATCTGGCCGTTATATTATTCGGCACTTTTTTTCATGTTCGTGCTTGTTCCTTTCCTGCGTCCGTCGGAAGCGTCAACCGTCTTCGCAGCTCGTTCGTCGCCCTGGTGGGCGTATCCGTTGTTTCTCCAGAATTTCCTGGTCCCAATTCCTACCGCGGCGACTGGACTGCTCGGAGTGACCTGGTCGCTTGCTGTTGAAGAGCAGTTTTATCTAGCTTGGCCATGGGTCATTCGATACTGCTCTTACAGCCAAGTGCGGCGTATCGCCATCGCAGTAATTTGCGTTTCTCCGGGGCTCCGACTCTATCTGGCATTGCACCACGTGAATATCTACTCAAACCCATTCTGTCGGCTCGATGCCTTGATGGCGGGGGCCCTTCTCGCGGTGGTGGTTCGTTCGGAGAAGTTTCTTTCCTCCAGCTTCCTGAAGCGAGCCTGGATTGTTCTCTTTATTTCGACGCCATTGGCACTTATAACGGCTTTCGTCGATGCAAGATGGATCGCATTCTCGTTCACAGCGATTGCCTCGATGTCTTTTGTGTATCTGGCGCTGTTTTCCTCGCAAAAATGGCTCCAAGTTGTGCTCAAGAACCGGTTCCTGATATATACGGGAGTCATCAGCTATGGTCTTTACTTGCTTCACAAGATTCCGCTTGATGTGGCGAAGAGTTTCCACCTCGAACCGGCACCCGTTGGCTGGTTTTGCCGATTGCCATCGTCGCAAGCTATGCTCTAGCATTTATGTCTTGGAACCTACTCGAGAAGCCGATTCCTGAGTTTAAAGCGATTCTTCGATGACAAGGCCGGCGGTCACGAACCGGTGAATCGGCCAGCTAGTGCTTGCACCTTAAACAAGGCAACTGATCGGACTTCCGCTCCGTGTTAATTTCACCGGGCGAGAGACTCGGCGTGTTTCCGTCCTGAACACAAACGTGACCAACCCAAAGAGAGGTTTTCATAGTCCTATGCTGGAGAGTGTGGTGATCGGCGCAGGTCCGTACGGGCTGTCAATTGCTGCGCACTTGCGACGCAGCGGTGTTTCGTTCCGGATTTTCGGCCGTCCGATGGACAGCTGGCTTGCACACATGCCGAAAGGCATGATGCTTAAGTCGGACGGATTCGCTTCTAACATTTACGATCCCGGAGAGCCGCGTTTACTCTGGAAGCAGTTTTGTGCAGAACAGCGGCATCGAGTATGCCGACGCGGGAGTACCGGTGCGTCTGGAGACCTTTACTGCATACGGGCTTGCCTTCCGGGACCGGATGGTTCCGGAGCTTGAGGACAAGCTCGTGGTAAGTGTCGATCGGTTGCCGGACGGGTTCCGGTTACAGGTCGACGATGGTGAGATAGTTCAAGCCCGCACGGTGGTACTGGCCGTGGGCATCACCCACTTCGACTATGTCCCTGAGGACCTGGCATCGTTGCCACCGGAGTTCCTTTCCCATAGTTCGCGACATCATAGGTCGAACCCTTTCGAGGCCGCAACGTTGTTGTGATTGGCGGCGGAGCTTCTGCACTCGATCTGGCGGGCTTACTGCACGAGGTCGGTGCCGATGTACAGTTGGTCAGTCGACGGGAGTCGCTGAAGTTCCATAGCCAGCCGACGGGCAAGCCCCGCTCGCGGTGGCAGCAGATTAGGCATCCGCAATCGGGACTCGGTCCCGGAATGCGCTCGCGCTTCTTCGCTAATTTGCCTATGGCCTTTCATTACTTGCCTGAACGTCTTCGAGTGGAAGCTGTCCGCAGAACCCTGGGTCCCATCGGGGGGATGGTTTATTAGAGACAAGGTGATCGGGAAAGTGCCATTGCATCTGGGATGCACGCCGCAAGCCGCCGAGGTCCACAACGGCAAAGTGCACCTGAGAGTTGGGGCCTCGGACGGCATTGAACGCGAGATTGTATCGGAGCATGTCATAGCAGCGACGGGATACAGAGTAGATTTGGAACGCTTGCAGTTCCTTAGCGCCGCGATTCGCTCGGAGCTAAAGACGCTAGACAGAATGCCGGTGCTCTCATCGAGTTTCGAATCGTCCGTGCCAGGTCTGTATTTCGTGGGGATTGCTGCAGCGAATAGCTTTGGTCCGGTTATGCGGTTTGCGTTCGGTGCGGGCTTCGCCGCTCGCACCCTGGCCCGCGCCATGACCAAGTCACTTTCGCGCGAGCGAGCATCCTTTCCGGTTACGAACGTGGCAGCGACCACAAAATAAATCCGTTATCGCAATACGCCGACTTCGAAATCTAGGTCGCATACGCTAATCATCGTTCACATATGAAAAGAGAGACAGTTGCCATTCACGTCGGCTACGACGGCGATCCTACGACCAAGGCCGTCGCCGTTCCCATCTATCAGACCATCGCCTTTGAATTCGATAGTGCCGAGCATGGGGCGGCCCTGTTCAATCTTGAAGTCCAGGGGAATATCTACACTCGCATCGGGAATCCTACCAACGCGGTCCTGGAGAAGCGGGTCGCCGCGCTGGAAGGGGGAGTGGAGGCCCTGAGCGTCAGTTCAGGGATGGCTGCGATTGAATACTCGCTCATCAATATCGCCGAGTCGGGCAACAACATTGTTTCCCTGCCCCAGCTCTACGGTGCCACATATACCCTCTTGGCGCATATCTTTCCGAAGCGGGGAATCAGCTCACGCTTCGCCGCCAGCGACCATCCCGATGACGTGGAAAAACTAATCGACGAGAACACTCGCGCAGTCTACTGCGAAAGTGTGGGGAATCCGGCGGGCAATGTCGCAGACATTGAGGGCCTGGCGCGAGTCGCGCACAAACACGGCGTACCTCTGGTTGTTGACAACACCGTCGCCACACCAATCCTGCTCCGGCCAATCGAATATGGCGCCGATGTGGTCGTGCATTCCATGACGAAATTTATGGGAGGCCACGGCACTACTCTGGGTGGAATAATCGTCGACAGTGGGCAATTTCCATGGCGAAGCTATCCCGATCGCTTCTACATGCTGAACCGGCCAGAAATTGCATATCACGGAGTAGTGTATGTCGAACAATTTGGCAATGCTGCTTACGTGGCACGTTGCCGTACTGTATGCCAGCGAAACACAGGCGCCACGTTGTCGCCGTTCAATGGCTTCCTCCTGCTGCAAGGGGTTGAGACGCTCGCTCTTCGCATCGAACGCCACGTCGAGAATGCGCGCAAGGTAGCCGAGTTTCTGCGCGACCATCCGATGGTGGAGTGGGTCAACTACGCCGGGTTCCCAGACAACGCGCTGTACCCGATGGCGCAGCGGTATATGGGCTCCAATCGACCCTCTCTGTTGACATTCGGAGTGAAGGGCGGGTTTGAAGCAGGGAAGAGGTGTTTCAACGCGCTCAAGCTATTCAAGCGAATGGTGAATATGGGCGATGCCAAGTCGCTGGCATGCCATCCTGCGTCCACTACGCACAGGCAGCTGTCGCCGGAGGAACAAGAGAAAGTTGGCGTCACGCCGGAGATGCTGCGGCTGAGCGTCGGCATCGAGCATATCGACGATATCCTCGACGATCTCGCTCAGGCGTTGGACAAGGCCAAAGCATGAAGCGGAAAGAGACTGGAATGCGAGTCAATTCTGGAGGACGTCATGCCATTGATCATTGACGGCGGCCGGATTCCGCCCCGTTGGGCGCAGAGAATAAGCTGGCAACCGGCAAGCTCGGTGGACATCTCTGCCACCCATGCCGATTGCGTCAACATTGCGTTGGTCAACAACATGCCAGATCCGGCTCTAGAGGACACCGAGATCCAGTTCTTCGACCTGCTTGAAGCTGCAGCCGGCAATATCCCCGTGCGCCTCAAGCTTCACTGGCTGTCCGGAGTTCCGCGCGGAGTAGCGGGACAACAGCATTTAAGCAGTTTCTACTTCGGTACAGATGAGTTGTTGAGCAACCGGTTTGATGGTGTGATCATGACCGGAACTGAGCCTCGGCAGTCCAATCTGCGTAATGAGCCTTACTGGCCTGCCATGGCCGACGTCTTAAGTTGGGCCGAAAGCAGCACTGCATCCACGATCTTGTCATGTTTGGCGGCACACGCAGGCGTCCTTTACAGCGACGGCATCAACCGCCATCCGCTGCATGACAAACAGTTCGGCGTGTTTGACTTCAGCAGGGATGGCGACTACCAGCTCACCCGTGGTGCCGGGGAGAGAGTGCGTTTCCCGCATTCTCGATGGAACGAGGTGCAGGCGGATGCGCTGATCGCATGCGGTTACCGGGTGCTGACGCATTCTCCCGAGGGTGGCGTGGACTCGTTCGCGAAGAAGAAAAAGCGAAGCCTATTCGTGCATTTCCAGGGTCATCCCGAGTATGGTGCGCAAACCCTGCTGAAGGAATACCGAAGAGACATTAGGAGATTTCTCAAGCACGAGAGAGAAACCTATCCGTCCATGCCTAAGGGCTACTTTGACGCCGCGACTACCAAGCTGCTGGATGACTTTCAAGACGCGGCCTTGGCGAATCCTCGGGAGGAGGTTATGGCGGCCTTCCCCGATGCTGCCGTGGCCGGGACACTCCAGAAGACATGGCAATCGGCGGCCATAGCTATCTATCGCAATTGGTTGCATTATGTAATGTCGAAGAAGGCGGAAATGTCAACATTTCCAACCGTGGCAGTCGTCTATGGAAGCGGGCAGCGAAAACGATCTGCATTGCCGTAGAAAGAAAGGGAGCGACGTGTCAAAAGCAGCCTTATCTGAGTTGCCGATGGTTCAAGCGGATAAAACAAATGGTCACCATGCGGACGAGACAGCATACGGATCTATCGTAGTCGCCACTGCAGCCACTGTTGAACTCGAGCCCGAGCCGATTCCATCTGATTGGATCTTGAGTGGCTCTCCCGAAGCAAGGTGTAAGAAATTAGTGAGAAGCCGTGACTGGACCTCCCACCTCGTAGTGTGGGACTGTACTCCGGGTAGTTTTAAGTGGACTTACTCAATGGACGAGACCATCGTCATAATATCGGGTGAGGCCTTCATGAGTAATGACAATGGCGAGGAGCGCCGGTTTGGCCCTGGAGACCTGGCATTCTTCCCTGCGGGGTCGTCGTGCTCGTGGCGTGTCACGCAGACTCTGCGTAAGGTCGGAATCCTTCGGGAAGGTATGTGGCGACCCCTGGGTCTCGGCTTGAAAGTGTGGCGCAAAGCTGCTCCGAACGGTTGGGTTAGCCGGTAAATCGCCCTTAATGTTAGCCGTGGCGTTGTGGACGCTATCGGGCATTCGATGATGTTAATCTACCAGCTGAACTGGGTACCCCGGCCGCACGGCTTTGCACCTCAATTCAGAGTCTGATACTTGGGTCGCGGCCACCATTGACGCGGAGGAAAGATACCTGGCGTCGATCTTTAAGGCCCGATTGGATCTGCCAGAACAGACATGAGAGCAGTAATCGACAAGCTTCGTCCTGGTGATCTTGTTGAAGTAAAGTCTCCAGCGGAGATTCTGCAGACACTGGACGCCGATGGCACTTTGGACAAGCTGCCATTCATGCCGGAAATGGGGGACTTCTGCGGAAGAAGATATAAGGTCGCCAAGAGAGTTGTGAAAACCTGTTACTACGGAACCAGCTCGGGTATGCGGAAGTTCCCCCGGGAAGATGTCGTTCTCCTGGAGGGATTGCGTTGTTCAGGCGCAGCGCACGATGGTTGCCAGAAAGCTTGCACGATCTTCTGGCGCGAAGCTTGGGTGCGCAAAGTTGAGGGGCCGACCACGGTTCAATCGATTGCGGACCCGCATAGCAGCGAGCGCCTGCGAGCCCGGCTCAAGACTTCGACTGGTCCGGAGACCTACTTTTGTCAGGCCAGCGAGATACTAAACGCGACCAGCGACTTGTCGCGTTGGGAACGATTCGGAAATTGTTTCAATGAAGTCCGAGCGGGCAACTGCAGCGCCTTTCAAATGGTACGGCGCATTGGGACGTGGCTGTTCTGGAGAATCCGGCGCGTGCTGCTTGGAGAGTACGCGCGTGGAAGTAACAAGTCCACACCGATTGCAAGTCTGAACTTGCAGCCGCGAGAGTGGATCGAAGTCAGATCAGTGAAGAGCATTGCAGGGACCTTGAACGAAAGAGGACATAATCGCGGATTGTACTTCACGCCAGATATGCGTCTATTGTGCGGCAGCCGGCAACGGGTGGAGAAACGAATCGAGAAGATAATCGTGGACGGGACGGGGGAGATGCGGCGGCTCCACAATACCGTATATTTGGAAGGCTCGCTCTGCGGATGTGTCTATGCACTTGGCGGGTGCCCGCGAGGCGAATTTTCTTATTGGAGGGAGATTTGGCTTCGTAGGGCGCCGGTCACGGTGGAACCCGGCTGCGAGCGGCCCGTGGCCGCGGAAGAGCAACCAGTCTTGATTCCTGAAATGGCTCAACGCCTCCCAAATAGCAGCACCTGAAATGAATCACGATCGCAATCCTGAGCAATTGATAGACCTGCCTGCGCGCATTTGCGACGTCATCAAGCCTTGGGCCGAGCGTTCTCCGGAGCGAGCGGCTCTTGTGGAAGGGTCCGGAACCTGGACGTATCCGCAGCTCGCATCCGCCGTTTCCGCTGCTGAGCGCTGGCTCCTCGCCTCGGGCGTGCGCCCCGGCGATCGGGTCATGATCGTGTGCGAGAACTGCCGCGCCTTTGTAGCAGTTCTGCTAGCCGTGGCTGCTCTTGACGCGTGGCCGGTGCTAGTGAACGCACGCCTCTCGGCGCGAGAGATAGACGAGATTCGTGACCATTGTGGTGCCCGTCGCGTTATCTACACCACGACTGTGTCGCCACAAGCGAGGGAGCACGCCCGGCGGCATGGCGCTCTGGTCGAAGAGGCAGCGGGTTTAGGCCCGGTCGGAATTGGTCCCCTAAACGACGAAGTCGAACCCGAGCAGATCGATCCCGACAGGGCAAATCGCGTTGCCGCATTGATCTATACCTCTGGCACCACTGGCCAGCCCAAAGGCGTGATGCTATCGCACAGGAACCTGCTGTTCCTCGCGGATGGATCGGCAAGAATACGCGCACTGACTACTGAGGATCGCTTTTATGGTGTTCTGCCGATGTCTCATGCGGTAGGACTCTCTGTCGCGTTACTGGGAACTTTGCTGAGAGGTGCAACGCTTTATTTATCGCCGCGCTTCGATCCCGTGGCTACACTCGCCACTCTGGAGCGAGACCGCTTGACAGTCATGCTGGGCGCGCCGGCAATGTTCTCGCTGTTGGTCGAATACGCAAAGCTGAAAGGACTGAAGTCACTGCGGTTTCCGGAGCTTCGAATCATCGCGTCCGCCAGCGCACCGCTCTATGCCCCCCTTAAATTAGCGGTCGAGAGCCTGTTTGGCCAGGTGCTGCACAATGGATATGGTGTGACGGAGTGCTCTCCGACGATTGCTCAGACCAGGATAGAATCGCCCCGCGATGATATCTCCGTCGGGCCAGCATTTCCGGGAGTTGAAATCAAGTTGGTCCGGCGCGACGGCAACCTGGCTGCCAACGAGGACGTCGGCGAATTACGCGTGCGAGGGCCGAACGTCATGAAGGGTTACTATCGCGCTCCGGAGGAGACGGCAGCCGCCATCGATGCGGACGGATGGTTTAACACGCGCGACCTCGCCAGGTTGGAGGGTGATAACCTTTTCATCGTCGGGCGTACGAAGGAATTGATCGTCCGTTTCGGGTTCAACGTCTACCCGGCCGAGATCGAAGCTGTGCTGAATGCTCATCCGGCTGTAGTCCGATCTGCAGCCCTTGGGCGGGCGGTCGAAGGCGCCGAAGGAGATGAGGAGGTCATTGCTTTTGTGCAACTGTCTTCGGGTTCGCCGCTTACTGCTCTTGAATTGTCGGAACATGCCGCACGGCATCTTGCCCCGTATAAGCGACCGTCACAAATTCTGATCGTCCCTACAATGCCGTTGACCCTGACCGGAAAGGTCTTGAAAGACGAGCTGGCAAAGACTGTCGAACTCAGTGCACACGCACACTGACGATGCGACAGCGGCTACTCCACTAGATACGAACTATAACAATATCTAGTCAAGTGCGACACGATGTCCGAAGTGAAGCGCCGAGATCTAGCACGGTAGACGACGAGCATGGTTTGGTACCGGGAACAAATCGCGAAAGTGGAGCCTTGGTGTGACTGACCCTTCGGCAGCCCAAATCATTGGTAGTGAGGATGCCACGGCGAAACAGTTGACCTGCATTTGGCAAGATCTTCTCGGCGTCGAGTCGATTGGTCCGGACGACAATTACTTTGACCTGGGTGGCGATTCGTCGCTGGCACGTCCACATGTTCGCGCGAGTCGAAAAGCTATTTCACATTAAGCTGCCGCTGGCTACGCTTTACGACGCTCCGACAATCGGAGAGCTTGCGTGCATTCTCCGCTGCGAGGATCCAGCTGCCGGTTGGTCCCCCCTGGTGGCAATTCAGCCGGAAGGTTCACGGCCTCCGTTTTTCTGCATGCACAGCCGGCGGAAACGTTTTGATTTATCGCGATCTGTCGAGACATCTGGGCTCTGACCAGCCGTTTTATGGCTTCAATGCCAAGGTTTGGACGGGACCTGACCACCGCTCACACGAATCGAGGAGATGGCGGCTCTTGTACGTAAGGGAGATACAAGGGTGCAACCGCACGGCCCGTATTTTCTGGGCGGCTATTGCATGGGGGGAACCATTGCTTTCGAGGTAGCGCAGCAGCTCCACGCCGAGGGTGAACCTACTGGCCTATTGGCATTGTTCGACACCGTGGAATGGTCGCAGATAACCCTACCTTCGTTCTGGGACAAGAGCTACTACAATACCCAGCGATTGATATTCCATACGAGCAATTTTTTTTCGCTTGATGCCACTGCTAAGACTAAGTTTATTCGAGATAAGGTCAACTCACTTAGAAGCCGGGCACCAGTGTGGGGAAGCATGTTGTTCGCGAAGCTCAACAAGAATTCGCGCACATCGATGTCAGAGTCTCGTGTTTTGGGGCAGATCTGGCGCGCGAATTTCTGTGCATGTGCGAATTACATGCCGCAACCATATCTTGGTTCGGTTACAGACTTTCGCCCGGCAACGCAGTATCGGATGCTTAGTATGCCAGATATGAAATGGGATCGGTTAGCGCTGCGGGGACAGGAGATTGTGGTTTTGCCAGTAAATCCACCGGCCATGCTTGTCGACCCATTCGTTAAGCACTTGGCTATTGCATTGAGGCGATCCATCGACTCTGCGATGCAGCGTTGTGAAGCTGGTTCGTCCACGGAAGCGGTTGCACAGAGCCAGCAGCTTGGGTAGGCTTCGAAGTAGTCTATCAATTGCCTTAATCACGCCCATCGAGGACTAACCATGAGCTACAAAATACGCCCGGTGAGCGGCTATTACAAATCGCAGGGTTCAGGGGAACGATGGATCAGGAGTGAAGTCCAGCGCAAAAATAGAAAGTAGTTGCGCGCCCGTGAGGAACGGACGCTCGACAGCCCAGATCATGGCTACGGTAGATTGCAGCGCAGGAGAAATGGTTCGCATTTGCATAACCTCCTCGGCATCAGCTCATCGTCTGCGCCAGGAAGTGTTACGATGCGAAAGTTGTGTCCTACATTACCGACGTTGCCCTGGGCGACACGATCGGTGCCAGTGTGTATGTAATTGAAACGTGGTTGTAGCCATCGTCGGAATTGTAAAGAGATGCGATCCCTAATGAAAGCGAGCATACGGGGCGCAACTGTCCCCGTGATGTGCCTCGTAATGGCATTTATGCTGACGGCCTGCTCACACACTGAAACTCAAACGGACGACTCCTGGGACCCGAAGGCTGCTGCCACCTACCTCGACCAAAGAGAAGGCCGGTGGATGGAATGGACGACGGCCGCCCGCGATCACGGGACTTTCTGTGTGTCATGCCATACTGCGGTCCCTTATGCCCTTTCGCGGCCTGTTCTTCGCAAGACGCTAGCTGAAGAAACTCTCTCAGACAACGAACGCAGACTCCTGGACAACGTCAGAAAGCGCGTACGACTTTGGAAGGATGTTGGGCCATTCTACAGCGACCAGGGATTCGGCATTCACAAGACTAGCGAATCCCGGGGAACTGAATCCGTCCTTAATGCGTTGATTCTTGCCAGCTATGACGCTCAGAATGGACATTTTAGCGACGATACGCGTGCAGCATTCGACGACATGTGGGCCCTGCAGCAGACAACGGGGGCTAGCAAGGGTGCGTGGTTGTGGCTTCAATTCGATTTGGAACCCTGGGAAGCAAGCGACTCACAGTATTATGGCGCCACTCTTGCGGCGGTGGCAGTAGGCGTAGCTCCCGAGAATTACCGCTCGGCTCCCGAAATCCGAAGCAACCTCAAGCTGTTGCGCGAATATCTCAACCGAGAGTATGGAAGGCAGCCCGCGATCAGTCATATTGTCCTGCTGTGGGCTTCGGCGAAGCTGCCCGGTCTCCTCGCGCCAGAACAGCAGAAGCTGATCATCGACGAAGTTCTAAGGAAACAGCTGGCAGACGGAGGCTGGAGTCTATCTTCACTCGCCTGGACGTGGAAAGGCTGGAGTCTATCTTCACTTATCACCATGTGGTTACGAGCGGATGGAACGCCGCTGCAACAGAAGAGCGACGGATACGCTACGGGCCTGGTCACTTTCGCTCTGCAACAAGCGGGCGTTCCCAGAGACAATTCGCAGTTGAAGCGGGGACTTTCTTGGTTAGTGCGTAACCAGAACAAGGAGGAGGGCCTCTGGCCTGCGTATTCTCTAAACAGACGCCGTAATGCCTCTTCTAATATCGGGCGATTCATGAGCGATGCGGCGACGGCTTATGCGGTGCTCGCTCTGACCGAGAACACCGACGCCGAGCAAGGCAGTATTGCTCTTCAATAGGCAATTCTTCCTGTTTCGGGCTGGTGGGCCCCGAAGAGCCAGAAAGTTGAATACCCTCGGCAAACTCACGAGGATCCGGGAACCCCTCTAGACGCCCAAAGACTTCGGGAATGTCCAACTCTGCCGTGCTTCTGGGAAGCTGTCCGAGTGTGAGTCGATCGCCACAAAGCGCTGACTTCCAGTTCGCCTGAAACATGGCGGCAACAACCAGTCGCGCTCTTCCAGCCGCGTTGGTATGCATGGAAGCGGCGGCCAAGCGACCCACCAAGAAGAGTTTTGCTCAAGGTCCTGTAGTCAAGGAGGAAGCAAATTGGGAGTCGGAAGCGGTTGGTCTAAAACCTGGACATTTGTCGAGGGAGATTGGCACGACGGCAATGTGCCCATCATGGGCCCGCGCACCCACGCTGCGTGGCTTTGCTCCTTGGTATTTGATGGTGCCCGTGCGTTCGAAGGAGTTACGCCTGATCTTGAGCTTCATTGCGCTCGCGTCAATGATTCTGCGGTCAAGCTCTATTTGAAGCCGGTAGTCTCAACCGAAACCTGGGTAAAACTCGCGCACGAAGGGATCGCCCGTTTCGATAAGGATGCCGCGCTATACATCAGGCCTATGTATTGGGCAGAAAAAGAAGGGCCCTGGGTTCAAGCCCATGACCCCGAGTCCACTCGGTGGTGTCTCTCGATCTACGAGGCGCCAATGCGCCAGCCTAAAGGCTTCTCGATTACGTTGTCTCCCTATCGAAGGCCCACGCAGGACACGATGCCGGTCGATGCCAAGGCCGGTTGTCTCTATCCCAACAATGCTCGCTCGCTCTTTGAGGCCCACGCTCGAGGCTTTGATAACGCGATCGTCTGCGACATGTTGGGAAATGTTGCCGAACTGGCTACCTCTAATATCTTCATGGCGAAGGATGGCGTGGTGTTTACGCCGGTCGCGAATGGGACTTTTCTTGCCGGGATCACGCGCCAACGCGTGATAGGATTGCTGCGCGACAGCGGAGTCACAGTAGTCGAGAAAACGATGTCCTACAACGAGTTCGAGACGGCGGACGAGATTTTTGCGACTGGAAACTATTCCAAGGTGGTGCCCGCGACACGAATCGGCGACCGGCCACTGCAATTCGGCCCGCTCTATACCAAGGCCAGAGAACTTTATTGGGAGTTCGCGCACGCAAAATCGGCGATTTTGCGGTAGGCCATCCTTTCTCGAATGGACGTCAAACTCATGCCCCAGGAAGGCCGGTTGGTCTTCACCCTCGGTCGAATAAACTGTGGAAACTGAGACTGCTATCTCGTTGCAGGAGGTACTTACCCCGATTTGGGGGCGGGTGCTGCAACTGCCGTCCGTCCATGCCGAAGATAATTTCTTTGATCTGGGTGGCGATTCTTCGTTAGCTCTTCAGCTGTTTAATGAAATCGCGAAGACTTGCGGTCGAGAATTGCCGCCAGTTACCATCTACCAGGCGCCTACAATCAGAGCTCTCGCCGCGCTGCTTGAGCAACCCGCTACAGCGCGGTTTCCGCCACTTGTGCTCATGAAATCCGGTACCGAGAAACCACCGGTGTATCTTGCGCATGGTCTGGGTGGTAGCGCCATGGACTTCTTTCAGCCCGTCAAGTATATCCAGACTGGGCATCCAATCTACGGGCTGCAAGCTAGGGGCATCGACGGGCTCGACGAGCCGTTTGAGCACATCGAGGATATGGCTCAGTTCCATCTCGATGCCATCCGGGATTTGCAACCGCAAGGGCCGTACCTTCTTATTGGATATTCATTGGGTGGCCTGGTAGCAATGGAAATGGCCCAGCGCCTGTCAGCGATGGGAGAGAAGGTTGGATTACTTGGCATGCTGGACGCCTACCCGCACATAAGTCACATATCACTGGGACAACGCTTGCGTATTCGGGCGCGCCAGGCGAGGCGTGGCCTGCAATTTGTGGGAGATCTCGGTGGAAGCGCGTCCTACAAACCGCCGGCCGGTGTGTCCTTCAGCCCGACGATGCAGCGCGTGCGAAATAGCGCCTACTTGGCTTTGACTCGTTATCAGCCTAGGTTGTACCGTGGCAAAGTAAAATTTGTAAGGGCGGCGACTACCTCCGTTTTCCCCCATGACGCAGCTGCGGTATGGGCTAAGTTTGCAATAGACTTTGAAGTCGAGACTGTGCCGGGCGATCACCTGGGAATTATCACGACACACTATGAGAGCCTCGCGAACGTGCTCTCTAAATATCTGGAGGAGGCATGCCGTCAGGGATAGAGCCAACAATGTAGCGTGCCGATCCGTTCCCTGGACGGCGTACCCAGGCGGCTGGGTATCAAACTCCGCTTCGCTCTTCCTGCGCAGGCCTCCCGAGGATCTGGTCTCATGAACGGAGCCGGGAGTCTGGTTCGCACGCTGGTCGCCGGCGGGATTGATGTTTGCTTCACTAACCCTGGCACATCGGAATTGCACATTGTCGCAGCGCTCGATCGACGAACCGAGGTGCGCTGTGTGCTCGGCCTCTTCGAAGGTGTAGTAACAGGAGCAGCTGACGGATATGCGCGGATGGCAGGGAAACCAGCGTGTACTCTCCTTCATCTCGGCCCCGGTCTTGCCAACGGTCTCGCCAATCTGCACAATGCCAGTCGAGCCCGGGTACCGATCGTCAACATCGTGGGCCAGCATGCAACCTATCACCTGCGCCACGACGCTCCGCTCACTTCCGACATTGAAGCGATTGCTCGGCCTTATTCCAACTGGCTGCGGACCTCCCGCGCAGCGTCTGAGATTGGGCACGATGCGATTGACGCGATCATTGCTGCACGCACGGCACCAGGCCGCATCGCGACGCTGATTGTCCCCAGCGATGTCGCTTGGTCTAATTTCGTTCCGGATGAGAGCAGATTGGCTGCCGGGTTCCCGGCCCTTCCGAAAGCTCCAGTACCCGCTAGCGAGACCGTTGAGCAAGCCGCCGCAATACTGCGCTCGGGGCTGAGAACCGGCCTGCTGATAGCCGGTAACGCGCTCTACGGCAACGGACTAGCGATGGCAGGGCGCATCGCTACTGCGACGGGCGCGAAATTGTTTTCACCCTATCCCTTCACCCGTATGGAACGTGGTGCTGGGGCTGCTCCAGTAGAACGACTTCAATATGTCCTTGAGATGGCTGTAGAGCAACTCAAGGAATTTCGGCAACTTATCCTGGTGGGAGCATCCCCTCCCGTCTCGTATTTTGCCTACCCTGACAAGAACAGCGTACTGACATCGCCAGACTGTGAGATTCACACGCTGGCCCGGCCGGGCGAGGACTACGTTGGTGCGTTGGAAGCGTTGGCCGCATCACTGTCGTTGCACGGTATGAATTTTCAGGCAGAAAAGGCCGAGCGTCCTTCGTTACCGTTCGGAGAAATCACGCTACCTGGCCTTGCAGCCACAGTTGCAGCGCTTCTGCCGGAAAATACCATCGTGGTCGACGAATCCATGACCTCGGGTCGAGGCATGATGGCGGCTACAAGGGGAGCCCCTCGCCACGACTTTTTAGGTAACACCGGCGGTTCGATCGGAATCGCAATGCCGCTGGCGGTAGGCGCCGCAGTGGCGTGCCCCGATCGCCGAGTATTGTGCCTAACGGCTGACGGCAGCGGCATGTATACCTTGCAAGCACTGTGGACCATGGCACGCGAAAGTCTCAAAGTTACGACCGTGGTCTTTGCTAACCGCGCCTACGCGGTCCTGAAACGCGAGTTTGCTGGACTCGGTGACGGCGAACCGGGTCCCCGAGCCGCAGATTTGTTCGACATTGGGCGTCCCGATCTTGACTGGGTGCATTTGGCAAAGAGCATGGGAGTCCCCGGCACATGTGCTACTTCGCTCGATACTTTCGCAAAAGCTTTGCGAGATGGCTTTGAGAGCGAAGGACCGATGTTGATCGAGGTGTGATGCACGCGACTCGTAAGCCGGCCGTATTCATTCTGGGGCCGCACCTGCGGCCCCAGGAGTCAGATCCGCGGTAAGTAGATCGTTAGTGAAGTGAGCCAGGGACGGCGGCCGCACTCCTCGTGGAGGAGGCTGGAGAGCAGAAAGTTCTGAACGGCACTCGGGCGCGCGTCTTATTTTCCGGCGGCCGCGTAACCAAAGACAGCCTTGAGTTCGAGGTACTCTTCGAGCCCGGCTTCACCCCATTCTCTGCCGTTGCCCGACTGTTTGTAGCCACCAAAACAGCCACCGAAGTCGAGTCGTGCGCCGTTGATGTGTACGTTGCCGGCCCGAATTTTCCTCGCGACGCGGCGAGCGCGCTCGATGTTTCCCGATGTCACATAGCCTGACAGTCCGTAAGGAGTATCGTTCGCAATGCGAACAGCATCATCTTCGTTCTCGTACCCAATCATGCACAGAACGGGCCCAAAAATCTCCTCGCGTGCGATAGTCATGTCGTTGCGAACAGGTGCGAACACAGTCGGCTTCACGAAGAAACCTTTGCTGATACCGTCTGGACGACCAGGCCCGCCCGTTACGAGCTTTGCGCCCTCCGCTACGCCTTTCTTAATGAGGTGCTGTACTTTTTCAAATTGGGCCCTGCTGGCGAGCGGGCCAATGCTGGTGCCTTCCATGAACGGATCACCAACTTTGGTGGCTTCGGCCGTCTGCTTCGCTGCCGCTACCGCCTCATTCATCAAGGAGCGAGGAACCAGCATTCGAGTGGGTGCATTGCAGGACTGGCCGGTGTTGCGAAAACAGGCCTGCGCTCCATCTGTGACGGCGCGCTGGAGATCGGCATCGTCCAGGATAATGTTGGCGGACTTGCCCCCGAGTTCTTGCGTGACCCGCTTGACCGATGGAGCCGCGGCCGACGCGACTGCTACACCCGCACGAGTGGACCCTGTGATAGAAACCATTGCCACGTCAGGGTGCGAAGCGATCGCGGCACCTACGGTAGGTCCGTCGCCATTCACCATATTGAACACGCCGGGCGGGAGGCCAGCTTCATCGAGAATCTGCGTGAACAGATAAGCTGAGAGTGGCGCAATCTCACTGGGCTTGAGGACCATGGTGCACCCAGTCGCGAGCGCGGGCGCGACTTTGCACACAATTTGGTTCATGGGCCAATTCCAAGGCGTGATGAGCCCGCATACTCCAATCGGTTCCTTCCGCATGAGCGTCGAACCCTTGACTTCCTCGAACTTAAAGTCGCCCAGCACCTGTACGATCTCTGAAAAATGTCGTAATCCCGCCGGAACCTGCGCCGCGAGTGAAAGCGATAGCGGAGCACCCATTTCCCCGGAAATAGTCTCAGCCATCTCATCATTCTTAGACTGGTAAACCTCGATGATGCGTTGCAGTAATGCCAGACGATCCTCCGTAGATGTTTCTGAATAGGACTCAAACCCCGCTTTAGCCGCAGCCACAGCTTTGTCGACGTCCGCCGCAGTGCCCATTGAGATCGTAGCGATGGGCTCCTCGCTGGTAGGGTTAATGACTGGGAAGTTATTCTCTATGATTGGACCAACCCATTTCCCATCGATATAGAACTGTCGGCAGTCCTTCATGAGTTTCCTCCGCGAAAGATCACGATGAGCTTGTCTTGTTATGAATTTCAGATTGTGTGCGATCGAGCCTGGACACCCGCTTGAAACCCCATGGAGCCACCTTCCGCAGGAATAGAATAATCAAACGCGGCGCTTGCCTGACCACTGCTACGAACCAAGCAGACCTCCCGATCGAATCCTGCCGGGAGGCCTTCCACATAGACAACAGCATACGCATACGCTCTTGCTGACCCACGCGGAATCGCACTCCCTTGGCTGCAATGAAGTCGTACGTTCTTGCGTCCAGCCGCGCCACCCTGAGATCCTTGCGCAAACACTCCAAAAGCGATAATGGAATCGCATGTTGAACGATGGCGTTCGGCACGAACAAGGGCAGATCTCCGTCCTGGATCAAATTGGCCAACAAGAGAGTATCCTCGCCCCTGATCGCAACGGGATCAAACAGGCCGCTCGCAACGTCTACTCTTTCACGTCGAATGGCGAACCCGGCGGTATTCAGGTATCGAATACGACCATTCGGCTCGCGCAGGTAATTCTGAAGCGTTACTAGTCGCAGTTGTTCTGCCCTGCCGACGATTCCGGTGCTATCTCCAATCAGGTGGAGTTGAAAACAATTGTGCTGCGGGGACTGCTCGATAGTCTCATCGAGGATCAGGAGGCAGTCTGGCTGCAATTTGCAGTCAGCGTCCACGAATACTAGTACCGAGCCGGCAGAAATCTGAATCCCTCGATTTCGTGCCGCGGAAACCCCCGCATGAGACTGCCTGACGAGTGTTAGCGGATAAGAACGGCCCCAATCTCGGATAAATTCAGGCGCATCCGCTCTGCTTCCGTCATCGACAACGATAACTTCGAAGCTTGGTCCACTCGTTTGTTGCGCTACGGATCGCAGGCATTGACCAAGCGCTTCCCAGTCGTTATAGGCGCCTATAATGATGCTGAATCGCGGAGTCGTTGTTGAGTGCCGGTCCACAGTCCCTTGAAGCGCGCGAATATCGTAGCAAAGCGACTGAGTCAATCTCGCTGCTCAGATTCTGACCCACCGCGCCACTTCTGTCCAGCACTATCGCACTATCGGCAACTCTTGTCGCCAGAACCGTTCTCGTAAGGAAACGTTGCCACACAGTAAACGCGGCGGAGACACCGCGGCGGGCACCTCGGCGATAAAAGCGAAAACACAAATTGAACTTGCCCACTCTCTATCGTCGATTTGTTCTGCTGCTGGCGGCCTCGGTACTTTTCTGGTGGCATACCCTCGTTGCGACGTTTGGGTTGGCGCTGCGAAATGATGCGTACACCCACATATTGCTGATTCTCCCCATTAGCATTGCTTTGATCCTTTCGGAATGGAGGTCGCGAAACCCTCAACCTGTCCTGAGTTTCGTTGCCGGGCCGACGCTGTTGCTTCTGGCCGTTCTAATCAGCGTGATCGAATACAAGGGGTCTTGGGCAGCTAACTTACCTCCGGACGAGAAACTTTCCCTAAGCATGCTGGCCCTCGCGACCTGGTGGATTGGATCATTCCTCTGTTGCTTTGGCACCCGCATTTTCCGGGTGTGCCTTTTTTCTCTGTGCCTGCTGTTCTGGTTGGTACCTCTTCCTGGGACTGCGGTAAACCAAATCGTTAGCTTCCTGCAACGGGGCTCTGCGGACGTCGCCAATCTGTTTTTCGTAGTCGCTGGTGTGCCTGTGACAAGAGATGGTCTCCAACTGTCGATCCCCGGTTTGACGCTCGAGGTCGCCACGGAATGCAGCAGTATTCGCTCCAGCCTAATGTTGTTGATCGTCAGTATGGTGCTCTCCCGCCTCTTGCTTCGTTCTCCTTGGGCCAAAGGCCTTGTCATTGTGTCGGCAATTCCTCTTGCCGTTGCCAAGAACGGTTTTCGAATCTTCACGCTGTCGATGCTTGCAGTTCATGTCGACCCTATTTTCTTGCGTGGATGGCCGCATCACCAGGGGGGATCGCGTTCTTCGTGGTTTTTGTGGCGGGCTTGTTCGCCGTGCTCCGACTCATGCAGTGGGCGGAAGACGAACTGTTGGCTCCGCCCACGCTCACTAAGTTGACGAATCCAATGGCACTGCCCAGGGCGACATCCGACACCTTTTTGTAATGAAAGGACGTACGCATTCTCAGGGTCGTGAAGCGTGCAACATGGCCCTGGATAGACTGCCTAACGGAGCAGTATCTGTGCAACCCAAATAGCCGTCTGTCGAGATTCAAGCGACGAAGTGCATCGAAAACCCACCCGCCACGTAGGCCGGTGGGTTTTGTGTTTGGTGAGAGTAGGTACTACCGATGAGGGCGCCCTGCAAGTCCGTTGACCAGCTCGTTCTTTCGTTCTTTCCGCCTTACGCGTTAGGGACGCTGCGGTCTATGGCACCGCGGCACCAGCTTCATTGGAGTAAACACTTTCCAGACCCTGCGAGTCGATCGCTGTGGTTACGTAGTAGTACGTAGTTCCGCTCTGCACCGTCTGGTCGATGTAACTGGTATTAGCAATCAAGTTGGCATTGAGCTTCGTATAAGGTCCGCCTGAAGTCAGCGAGCGGTAGGCAATGTAGCCAACAACGTTCTGGGACGTACTGGCAGTCCATACCAGGGAGACAATCGGTTGTGCGGTAACCGTCAGGGCAGTAGAGCCGCTGACGGAGCCGGAAGTGGCCTTAATCGTGGTGCTCCCGGCAGCGAGTGCGGTAGCCAGACCGGCGCTGACGGTGGCAACGGAAGGAGCGCTCGAACTCCAGACAGCAGTGCTGGTCAGGTTCTGATGGCTGCCGTCGGTGTAGGTGCCGGTGGCGGTGAACTGCATCTGCTGGCCTGCGGCGATCGTCGGGTTGGCCGGGGTCACGGCGATCGAGACCAGTGTTGCCGCGGTCACGGTTAAGGTGGTAGAGCCGCTGATCGAACCTGAAGTGGCACTGATCGTGGTCGTGCCGGCAGCGAGAGCGGTAGCCAGACCGGCGCTGACGGTGGCAACGGAGGGAGCGCTCGAACTCCAGACAGCAGTGCTGGTCAGGTTCTGATGGCTGCCGTCGGTGTAGGTGCCGGTGGCGGTGAACTGCAGCTGCTGGCCTGCGGCGATCGTCGGGTTGGCCGGGGTCACGGCGATCGAGACCAGTGTTGCCGCGGTCACGGTTAAGGTGGTAGAGCCGCTGACGGAGCCGGAAGTGGCCTTAATCGTGGTGCTCCCGGCAGCGAGTGCGGTAGCCAGACCGGCGCTGACGGTGGCAACGGAAGGAGCGCTCGAACTCCAGACAGCAGTGCTGGTCAGGTTCTGATGGCTGCCGTCGGTGTAGGTGCCGGTGGCGGTGAACTGCATCTGCTGGCCTGCGGCGATCGTCGGGTTGGCCGGGGTCACGGCGATCGAGACCAGTGTTGCCGCGGTCACGGTTAAGGTGGTAGAGCCGCTGATCGAACCTGAAGTGGCACTGATCGTGGTCGTGCCGGCAGCGAGAGCGGTAGCCAGACCGGCGCTGACGGTGGCAACGGAGGGAGCGCTCGAACTCCAGACAGCAGTGCTGGTCAGGTTCTGATGGCTGCCGTCGGTGTAGGTGCCGGTGGCGGTGAACTGCAACTGCTGGCCTGCGGCGATCGTCGGGTTGGCCGGGGTCACGGCGATCGAGACCAGTGTTGCCGCGGTCACGGTTAAGGTGGTAGAGCCGCTGACGGAGCCGGAAGTGGCCTTAATCGTGGTGCTCCCGGCAGCGAGTGCGGTAGCCAGACCGGCGCTGACGGTGGCAACGGAAGGAGCGCTCGAACTCCAGACAGCAGTGCTGGTCAGGTTCTGATGGCTGCCGTCGGTGTAGGTGCCGGTGGCGGTGAACTGCATCTGCTGGCCTGCGGCGATCGTCGGGTTGGCCGGGGTCACGGCGATCGAGACCAGTGTTGCCGCGGTCACGGTTAAGGTGGTAGAGCCGCTGATCGAACCTGAAGTGGCACTGATCGTGGTCGTGCCGGCAGCGAGAGCGGTAGCCAGACCGGCGCTGACGGTGGCAACGGAGGGAGCGCTCGAACTCCAGACAGCAGTGCTGGTCAGGTTCTGATGGCTGCCGTCGGTGTAGGTGCCGGTGGCGGTGAACTGCAGCTGCTGGCCTGCGGCGATCGTCGGGTTGGCCGGGGTCACGGCGATCGAGACCAGTGTTGCCGCGGTCACCGTTAAGGTGGTAGAGCCGCTGACGGAGCCGGAAGTGGCACTGATCGTGGTCGTGCCGGCAGCTATTCCGGTGGCCACACCAGGAGTGTTCAAGGATATTGCACGGCCGCCGGCGATGGTGGCGACAGAAGGGGTGCTCGAGGTCCAAGTGGCGATTCCGGTCAAGTTCTGATGGCTGCCGTCACTGTAGGTGCCGGTCGCGGTGAATTGCTGTTTCTGTCCGACTCCGATCGAGGCACTGGCCGGCGTGACCGCTAAGGAGACCAGTAGTGCCGGCGTAACTGTGAGGGCGGCGCTGTTCTTGATGTTGCCCAAGCTAGCCTGAATCGTGCTGCTGCCCACAGCCTGCGCGGTGGCCATGCCGCTGCCACTTACGGTCGCGATGGAAGATACGCTCGGCGTCCAGTTGACGGAACTGCTCACGTCTTTTCTGCTGCCATCTTTGTATGCGCCAATCGCAGTGAACTGCTGCTGTACTCCGACTGCAATTGTAGGACCGGTCGGCGTCACGGCCAGCGACACCAAGATCCCGCTGTTGTAGATATGTTGGATTTGTGCGGTTGTCAGCGCGCTCTTGTAAATTCGTAGGTCATCAACGGTGCCGGAGTCAAACTCTGTGGCGCCGGCACGCGAGAAGAGAAAAATGCGGTTGTTGCCAAAATTGTTCGTATTAGTGGAGGCGTTCAGACTCCAGTTGGTGTTTTGTAGTGCGCCATCTACATAAAACCGTATTTCGTTCCCTCCAGTTTGGCTCTTGTCGAAGACAACCCCGAGGTGGTGCCAGACTCCCGAAGAAGGTTGACCGTAACAGTTCGCCGTGTATCCTACATCCCCACGTAGGGCTACCTTAATGCCCTTGCAGCTGGAATCGTCGGGGAAGAGTCCGAAACCGGTTTGAGAATTATTGAAATTGTCGGTGGCCTCAAATAGAGCGTGGCCGCCATCTGTCGAATAGGTTCTATTCACCCAAAGCGCTACGGTAACTGCCTGAGTGTTGCTGAGGTCAATCGGTGGAATGCTGACGTACTGATTTTCAAGCGCGTTGACAGAAACGGCATCCCCGATTTGTCCTGGTACCCACTTGGCTCCATTAACCAAGGTCGCACCGTGGTCGCTGCTGATCGAGTCGGCTGCCGTGGCTCCAGAGCCGTCGTCAAACGTCCAATTACCGACTGGAGTTTGGGCGTGGACAAACCCCGCCACAGCAACGCCAGCGAGAGAGAGCTGAACAAGCAAGACGAGGACCGATGAGAGATACGTGATGCATTTCTTGAATACCACGAGGAGATCCATCCTCTCGCGGGTATTTGTAGGGTTACCTGTTTGTGCCCAGGCAATTTCAGTTATAAAAAGGCCGTCTCTTGGCACTTTGATATCGCACAAAGCCGTGCAGAAATTTCCGTATGCCGGAACCGCAGGTCCCCGGAGAAAAAGGTGCGTTCCGCGATCATATACGTCCGAGGGATCTATTAGAGAATTTTGCATCGATAGAGAATCCTAGAGCCTTAAGCTTGAAATCAGCATGCCATTGGGTCACGCGGCCGTCACCAAATTAATCTAGCAATTCCAAACTTTAGTAATCAGGATTTGGTTACCCCGCGCGAAGCACTGGGACTTGCGGCTCGAGGAGTGGGGCCGCGACGGAAGGATGTACTTTGAAGGTGATCTCGTGGCCGAGCCGGAAGTGATCGCACTTGCCACCGGCGTTCGGCACGCGCTGAAATCTGAGTCTCAATAAGGATTGCTCCGGGTGGAAGAACTGGCTCGAGAGTTAGACCTCTCCGAGGCTGCGATTCGCAGTTCGCTCCGTCGCCAGGAGGGGCGCGGTTTCGTCGAACATGTCGGCGAGAAGATATTCATCAACCCACTGGCCAGCGATTTCTCCGGACGAAGAGTTGATCAATGTGTCGAGACCCGAAGCCCACCTGTCGCTTGAAACCGTGTTGAGAGATTAAGGTGTTTAGACGCAAATCCCGAGGGTCTTGACTTGCGTTACAAAAGGGCGAACAGGAGAGTTTCGAACGAAGTCCCTAGCTTTCACGAAGAACGAACGCTATATGGCAAGTACAATGCCGCCGATCAGGAAAAGGCGTCATTGGATTGGGTTTATCTCGGGCGACACACCGGCAGCACAATCCACACCGACGAACTGGATCTGCACCGACTTGACCAGAACAAGATCCTGCGTTATGCACCCGAGTTTCCCGGACCGGTCAAGCAACAGGTTTTGCAGATGGTACTATTTTCAGAATTGCACGATAAATGGCGCAGAAAACACCCATTGGATCGACTTCCTTAAGGAGCCGGATGGCGCGTCAATTTAGTGTGTCGTAATCGTGTCGTAGCGTTTCTAACTTATTCAAAACTAACACGCGCAATAAACGCATCTGTGCGAACCGAGGCCAGGTTACGGAGGAGCTTGTTGCGGTTGCGCAACGCGTAAAGACGGGCGATGGTATGACTGAGTCTGCAAGAATCCCGGCGAGTGGCGATTGGCTGCTCCGAAAGGCCAGAGGTAGCTTTGTCTGTTCCATCACGAACACCGCCTGGTTTGCTGTTCCTGCGCTAGTGAAAATCGGCAAGGAAGGATCGGGGCGCACCTTATGTTGAATCAAGCCGCGAAAATACTGTGTTAGCTGCGGCCGGAAATGCTCCGCAAGCTTGGAGTCCTTGCGGATCGAAACAGCGAACAACACCGTCATTGGATCTTCCAAGGGACGCTGTAATCGTCTGACCTCCTGAGCATTTTTATCCGCCTCCGCATTCGAATTTCGTACCTCCAAAACTGTGATCACTCCCGATAACATAAATCCGAGAACAATGCCTGCGAGAGCTATCTTGCCTGATATAGTTATCTTCTTGTCTTTATCCTTGAATTCAGTCAATAGCCCGAAGATTCCGGACATAGCAGTAAGGGCGTAAGATGCGACCTTGAAGAAGATTAGATACGTGCCGTACATAGGATGACCAGTCGAGCCGCAGGTGACGGGTTGCCCCCACTCGCCTTCCGTTGGCAAATGTCGGGCGACCTAGGTAACCGAAATTGGGCACGGATCTCTCTGTGCCCTACTCTATTCCTCTGTGTTGAAGTTTACAGCAGATCCTTCGACCCGGACGCGCGCTGTTCAGCGCGTCCTCGCTCAGGATGACAAATCAAAAAATCGCTTGCACGCGGGGCTGAAGCCCCGCTCTTCCACCGTTATTAACTGCCCCTCACGCGGCGCTGAAGCGCCGCACTACCCACCTACGAGCACCCGCTCGTGCTGCCGCAGCTCATGCAGCGGTAGCAGCTTCCGTTGCGGGTCATGATGGCTCCGCAGACGTGGCAGCTGGGGGCGTCGCCCATGTCGATCAGTTCTTTCAGGGCGTCGGCGGCGTGGATGTGTCCGGTGACGGTGCCGCCGGGAGTCTGGCCGTACAAGAAGGTTCATGCGTGCCAAAGGGGTCCCTCGACTCGCTTCGCTCGCTCGGGATGACACCCGTGGAAGCAGATCCCTCGGCTGCGCCTCGTGATGACAAATCGGAGGCGGATGACGATGCGCCGTAGCCGTTGTCATCCGGACCGGTGACGGGGGCGATGCCGCCCACGTACTTGGGACGGAGGCCGTCGAAGAGCGCCTGTTGCTGTCCGGTGAGGAAGCGCAACTGGAGCCAGCGGAAGATGTAGTCCATGATCGACTTGGCGTAGCCGATGTCGGGATTGTTGCTCCAGCCGCTGGGCTCGAAGCGGGTGTGCGCGAACTTCTCGCACAGCAGCTTCAAGCGGAACGCCGTGCTGCAAGGCGATGGAGGTGGCGCAGGCGAAGCTGTCCATCAGGCCGCTGACGGTGGAGCCTTCCTTGGCCATGGTGATGAACAACTCGCCGGGCATGCCGTTTTTGTAGAGGCCGACGGTGAGGTAGCCTTCGTGGCCTCCGACCTTGAACTTGTGGGTGATGGAGAGACGCTCGTCGGGCAGACGATGACGCACGGCGCGCGGCGGCTCGGCGGACTCGTCGACGGGTTCCTCGATCCCACCTTGTGCGTCAACGCCGGACGAAGGATTGGGCACCCGGTTTTCCGACTTGTGCGTGGCTGAGCCCATGGAGCTGAGAGGCTGCGCCTTCTTGGAGCCGTCGCGGTAGATGGCGACTGCCTTCAGGCCGAGCTTCCAGGCCGAGATGTAGGCTTCCATGATGTCGTCAACCGCGGCGTTCTCGGGCATGTTGATGGTCTTGGAGATTGCGCCCGAGATGAACGGCTGCGCGGCGGCCATCATGCGCAGGTGTCCGGTGTAGTGAATGGTGCGCGTGCCCTTGGTCGGCTTGAAGGAGCAGTCGAAGACCGCCAGGTGCTCGTCTTTGACGGCGGGCGCGCCTTCGATGGTTCCGGTGGCGTCGATGTAGCTGACGATGGCGTTGGTCTGGTCGCTGGAGTAGCCGAGTTTGAACAGCGCCGCCGGCACGGTGTTGTTGACGATCTTGATCATGCCGCCGCCAACCAGCTTCTTGTACTTCACCAGCGCGAGGTCGGGCTCGATGCCGGTGGTGTCGCAGTCCATCATGAAGCCGATGGTGCCGGTGGGCGCGAGCACGGTGACCTGCGCGTTGCGGTATCCGAACTTCTCGCCGTGGGCGAGAGCTTCGTCCCAGGTGGCGGCGCTGGCCGCGTAGAGCGCTGCGGGCACGTTGTTCTGGTTGATGTTGTTCACCGAGGCGCGGTGCATGCGGATGAC
Source organism: uncultured Acidobacteriaceae bacterium (assembly GCA_963814165.1). Lineage (GTDB taxonomy): Bacteria > Acidobacteriota > Terriglobia > Terriglobales > Acidobacteriaceae > DASRAA01. The sequence continues at coordinate 595,855 of CAWFBW010000008.1, forward strand.
GTCGAGGAACGGCTCGCGGTTGACGTACCAGCCGGGGCAGGCTCCGCCGGTGATTTCGACGGTGTGCGTGAGCGGCGTGGCCGGCTCGAGCGGCGGGCAGAGCTCGGCGATCTTCGACGACTGCAAGTACGCCTCGCCGCACATGATGGCGGTGACGCAGGCAGCGTAGTCGCGTCCGGCGTCGGAGTCGTAGGGCAGGCCCGAGGCCATGAGCAGCGCGCCCAGGTTGGCGTAGCCGAGGCCCAGCGGACGGTAGTCGTGCGAGTTGCGCGAGATGGCTTCGGTCGGGATAGCCGGAGTTGTCCACCAGGATTTCCTGCGCGGTGATGATGATGGCGCAGGCGTGGCGGTAGGCTTCGACGTCGAAGGTTCCGTTGGGCGCGAACTTCATCAGGTTCAGCGACGCCAGGTTGCAGGCGGAGTCGTCGAGGAACATGTACTCGCTGCAAGGATTGCTGGCGTTGATGCGCGCCGTGTTCTTCGAGGTGTGCCAGCGATTGGTGGTGGTGTCGTACTGCATGCCGGGATCGCCGCAGTGCCAGGTGGCGTCGGAGATCTTGCGCAGCAGGTCGCGGGCCTTGAAGGTCTGGACGGGGCGTCCGTCTTTCACGGCCTTGGTGCTGAATTCGCTGTCGCGCACGACGGCGTACATGAAGTCGTCGGTCACGCGCACGGAGTTGTTGGCGTTCTGGAAGAAGACCGACGCGTAGGCTTCGGAGTCGGGGCCGGAGCCGTCGTATCCGTGCTCGACCAGCGCCCAGGCTTTGGCTTCTTCTTTCTGCTTGCACTCGACGAACTCGACGATGTCAGGGTGGTCAACGTTGAGGATGACCATCTTGGCGGCGCGGCGGGTCTTGCCTCCGGACTTGATGACGCCGGCGAAGGCGTCGAAGCCCTTCATGAAGCTGAGCGGGCCGGAGGCGGTTCCGCCGCCGGAGAGGGATTCGGTGGAGGAGCGCAGCGGCGAGAGGTTGGTGCCGGTGCCCGAGCCCCACTTGAAGAGCATGCCCTCGGTCTTGGCCAGCGTCAGGATGCTGTCGAGCGAATCGTAGCACCGAGTTGATGAAGCAGGCGGAGCACTGCGGCTTGGTGTAGCCGACCGCGCTGAATTCGACCTTCTGCTCGGCGGCGTTCCAGTGCCAGTTCTGGGCCTGGGAGTCGGGCTCGATGCGGTCGCAGCCGACGTTGAACCATACCGGCGAGTTGAAGGCGGCCTTCTGCTGCAGGAGCAGATGCGCGAGCTCGTCGTGGAAGATGGAGGCGTCGTCGGCGGTCTTGAAGTATCCGCCCTTGATACCCCAGTCGCGGATGGTCTCGGCCACGCGCGAGACGAGCTGGCGGACGCCGGTTTCGCGCTCGGGCGTGTCCATGGTGCCGTGCAGGTACTTGCTGGCCACGATGTTGGTGGCGGTCATCGACCAGTCTTTGGGCGTCTCGACGTCCTTCTGCTCGAAGATCACGCCGCCCTGGGCGTCGGTGATCTGGGCGAGGCGGAGTTCCCACTCGATCTCGTCATAGGGCGAGACGCCGGCCTTGGTGAAATAGCGTTGGAAAGAGAGTCCCACTGCTGCCTTCTTCTTATTAGATGCTGCGGGGTGCTGGTTGCCGCTGCTGCGGTCGTGGTCTTGTCGGTAATTTCCGCCATTGGACTGCTCCTGAATGAATTCTGTGCGGGACTGGGTCCCGTCTCAACTTTTGGGCCTGATGTACTGCTGTGTACTCGCCGCCCGATGCGGTCGCCGCAATGTACTGCCGGCATGCGCACAACGTTCGTGGCACGCTGAGCCAGTTCGCTGCCTGGTTGGAAAGCGGCTGCCTGCGTTCGGACG